>BPGV01000001.1:795000-2268343 GCA_026003215.1 Bacteroidia bacterium
AGCCCCGCGATTGTGATAAGCCTCTTGCTCCTTACCCTCTCTCTGCGAGACAAAAACAACGGCCCTATTGAGTGGAAAGAAGCCCTGCGCGAGTCCTTTCTCAACCCCTCCGTGTATCTACTTATAGGTGCCTTGGGCATAGGCGTAATAACCCAAGAAAAAGGCTGGCTCGCTATGAAACCGCTCTTTGGAGACCTTTTTAAGGGGATGCTCGGGCTGTTTCTCTTGGATATGGGATTGGTAGCCGGCAGGCGCCTGAAAGAGCTCAAGAAAGTAGGGATTTTTCTGACTTTATTTGCGGTACTTATACCCCTTATAAATGCTTGCCTGAGCGTGGCTTTGGCTTACCTTTTCCATCTTTCCAAAGGTGATGCGTTTATGTTTGCGATTTTATGCGCCAGCGCCTCCTATATTGCTGTACCCGCTGCCATCCGAATCGCCATCCCCGAAGCAAACCCCAGCTTTTATGTCACGCCGTCCTTGGGGATTACGTTTCCCTTCAATATCGCCATAGGTATCCCCCTCTATTACACAATCATAGACAAACTATGGCCATGATGGAAAAAGCCCACAAAATAGAGATCATCATAGACAGCGTGCATGTAGAGAAGGTACTGACTCTTTTAGAGAGAGCCGGCGCGACAGGCTATACCCTCCTGCGGGAGGTCATAGGCAAAGGCGCTCAGGGCGTTCGTCCTGCCGATGAGATTACGGGCGTTTTTCGAAATAGCTACATCATTACCGTATGCTCCGAAGAAGTAGCCCAAAAAGTAGTAGAAAGCCTGGCGCCCCTCCTTAAAAGGATAGGCGGCTTATGCCTCCTCTCCGAAGTCCAACGCATGAACTTTACCTAATCCCCTCCCTGAATGGAAGGATGGCAAGTACGTTTAGAATACTTTGAAAAGGTACTCAAACGCTTAGAAGAAGCCCTACAACGCTCCCCAACAAGCGACTTGGAAAAAGAAGGTATATGTCACCGATTTGAGTTTACTTTTGAGCTTGCATGGAAAACCCTTAAGGATTTTTTGGTGTATCAGGGATTTGCTTTTCCCTTAGGTTCTCCGCGGGAGGTACTGCGCACCGCCCTGCAAGCCGGCCTCTTAGAAGAGGGAGAAGCGTGGCTAACCCTCCTCGCTCTGCGCAATCGCTTGAGCCACTTATATGACAAAAAGCTTTTAGAGGAAGCTTTTTACCAGATTCGCACCGTAGCCTACCCTCTCTTACACAAACTCTATGAAAAACTCCAAGAAAGAAGGGCAGATTTCTGAAGGGGTTCTATGCCAGCTAAGAAAAGTACTGGAATCCCATCCTAAGGTTCAGCGGGCTTTATTATTTGGTTCCCGGGCATGGGGTAAGCCTGCGCCGTATGCGGACATAGATATTTATGTAGAAGGGCTCTCTTGGTTGGAGGCAGGGAGGCTGGCCTTGGAACTGGAAGAGCTGCCGATTCCTTATAAGGTAGAGGTGGTGTCCGCAGATAGCCTGAGTTCTGAGGAGCTGCGCAAGCGGATATTGGAAGAGGGGATAGAGATTTTTCGGCGAGAAAGCTAAGGATCTACGCGGAAGAGCACTCGGGCGGCCAAGTGCCCCCAACGGGCTTCTTCTTGCTGGGCAAGCTGGACCAGAGCTTTCCGCACCTGGCTGTAGGGATAGGGGGGAGGGCAGTTTGAGAAGGAGCTTCATATGGTAGCGCCCCCGTACCCGAGGAATGTCGGCATACACGGGCCCGAGCACCTCTCCTATACGGATTTTTTTGAGGGAAGCGGCCCAAGCTTCGGCTTGCCCTTCTACGTGGAAGGGGTCTTTGTGGAAAAGGTTTATTTCAATCAGCCGCGTGAAGGGTGGGTAGCCATAGCGCTGGCGCAGGGGTAAAAGGCGCTGGGCAAAATGATCGTAGGACCAGGTAAGCTCATGAAAGACCGAGGTGTCCGGCTTGAATGTCTGTATGACGAGGTGACTTTTGGCGCCTCGGCGACCAGCCCGCCCCATGAGCTGCACTAAAAGCTGATACGCGCGCTCTTCTGCCCGAAAGTCGGCCCGCCCCAACAGGCTATCTGCATACAATACCCCCACTAAGGTGACCCTTTCAAAGTCCAAGCCCTTGGTGACCATCTGGGTACCCACTAACACGTCGGCTTTGCCGCGTTCAAAGGCGGCGATAATGGCCTCGTGGCTATGCGTACCCGTAGTGTCTCTATCCAGCCGAAGGACCCGCGCCCCCGGCAAAAACTGCTGCAGCTGCTCCTCTATCCGTTCTGTGCCGATACCGGAGAAGCTGAGCTTATCCCCCCCACACACCGGGCAGCGCGCAGGTACCTTCTCTTTCTTCCCACAATAATGGCATACCAGCACCTGATTTTTTTTGTGGTAGGTAAGCGTAATAGCGCAGTCGGGACATTCCCAGCGGTGACCACAAGTTTGACACAAAAGCATAGGAGCATACCCTCGCCGATTACGAAAAAGGATAGCTTGTTCGCCTCGGGCTAAGGTTTGTTGTAAAAGTTCGTATAAGACAGAAGAAAAAACGCCTGTGCTGAGCTTTTCCTGAAACTCTATGCGCATATCTACCAGGTGAAGCTGTGGGGGGCTCAGCAGGTAAGGCTTTTTCAGGGAGGGAGACGTAGGCGTATTTGCTCTGGAGGGCGTTACGGTAGGTCTCTAAGGAAGGGGTGGCAGAGCCCAGGACTATGGGTATCTTACGCAGGTGAGCGTAATACACGGCCGCATCACGTGCCTGATAGAGGGGGGCGCGTCCTTCTTGGCCAAAGGAGGGATCGTGCTCTTCATCTACGATAATGAGGCCGAGCCGATGGAAGGGAAGAAAAAGCGCCGAACGGGTACCTACTACGACATCGACCGCATCCTCGCGTACGGCTCTCCAGGTGCGGATGCGTTCGGCTTCCGAGAGGCCGCTATGGTAGAGCTCCATGGCTTCGCCAAAGGTGGCCCGAAGCCGATCTAAGGTCTGCTTGGTGAGGGCTATCTCCGGCAGAAGGTACAAAACTTGCTTCCCCTCTTGCAGGAAGCGACGCATCAATTCCAGATAAACGAAGGTCTTACCGCTGGCAGTCACGCCATGCAGCAGGATAGGTCGGGTAGGATGTTCGGCCCAGTGGCGCTGCACTTGGGTAAAAGCGGCTTGCTGAGCAGGAGTGAGGATATAAGGTTGGAGAGGACGCGCATACAGCTGCTCGTAGTAGGTACGGGTAGGCACGCGTCGGACATATCCTTCTTTCAAAAGGATTTTGAGTTTTTTACCCTCCCCGCCGCAAGAGGTGGGCATACGAGAGCGGTTCGCCCCGCAAGGTGCGTTGAAGCAGCTCTAACAAGAGCGGTTGTAGCTCTGGGGGAAGTTTTTCCCAGACCGCGTGGAAGGCTTCGGGCATGCGCAGCGACGGCACCACTTCTATGAAGGAAGGGGGCCTACGCACCGTCTGCCGTACTACCGCTTCCATCGCCACAAGGCCCTGCCGACTCCAACGGCGGACAATACTCAGGAGCCGTTTAGGCGCGATATTAAGAAGGCGAGCGGCCTTACGCAGAGAAAAGCGCTCTTGTCCCCTGAGCTGCTGAAAAGCTTTTTTAGGCGAAGCGGCCATAGCGCCTTCTTTCCAGCTTACTATCCAATCCGCAATACCCCCTATGCGCCCGGGGAGGACTACCTGCGCCAAGTCCCCCGGCGTGGCCATGTAGTATTCGGCCATCCACTGGAAAAACCCTAAAGCTTCGGCATCGTACAGGGGTTCGGCGTCTAAGGCTTGTATAATAGGTTTGATTTCAGGGTAAGGCGGGGCCGTGTCCGAGACCCGCATAAGGAGGCCTATATATGGCGTATTGTGTCGGCCTAAGGGCACAAGCACGCGTCCACCCACCGGCGGGAGGTCAGTCGGTAGCTTATACACCAGGGCGGAGAGGCCGCGCCGCCGAACCCATACTTCACCCCACATTACTTTTGCGCGTGTATGGCAAAACTATGGATTTCGCTGGGCCTTCTGTGGGGACAGGTCTCCCTGCCGCTGAGCCGCTTGGTATGGTATGCTAATGGACGCGTGTATTGGGTACGCGAGGCGGTGGTACCCCTGCCCGAACGCAAGCTTGTGGTTAAACTACCGGGGGAAACCCCACCCATAGGCCCCTTAGTCCAGCCAGAATATCGGATACACCGATGGAGCCTAAATCCAGATACCTTGCTGCGTACGCCTTTCAGCTTACCCCCCCACTTAGAAGGGTTTTTGCGGCAGCATATCGGTGCTTCTGTATGGGTAAGCTACCTCGCGGGCAGTGAGTGGGAAGAAACAGTGGGCGTGTTAGAAGGGGTTTTCCCTGAGGGCATTCTTTTGCGGAAGGCCACAGGAGAAAAAGTATGGCTACCCACCAAACTGCTACAAGGAGTACGCGTAGAGGGAGGAGGTACCCGACGGGAAGTACATGGGGCCTGGCGCTTAGTTTTGGAAACGGATACCACCTTGCCTGCTGCCCGTGTGGCAGTGGCAGGCTGGGATACCCTCCCTCCTTGGCAGGCCTATCATACGTTGCGCTTGCTCGGCCCCACCCGTGTCGCACTCACTACATGGACAAGCCTCCCCCCCCTCCCTGAAACGGCCTACCCCGTCGAACTCTACCTCCTCCAGCGAAACACCGACAGTACCACCCTGAGCTGGCATCTCCCCCTCCAAAAGATTACCGCCGGCAGTAGCACCCATATCCTCCTCCTGCAAACGGAAATCCCCTATACAGAGCTATACCGAGCGTTGCTGCCAGACCTGATAGAGAGCTTAGACCCCCTCACCATAGGGCAGTGGAAGGGCGGCGCCGAACGCAGCCTCCAACTGCTAAATACCGAAAAGACGCCTATCCCCTTAGGTCAAGCGCTGCTCTTGGATGAAGGGGGCCTCCCTATGGCCGAAGGCACCCTTCCAGCCATACCGCCTACTACGACAGGTTATTTTCTTTTGGCGCCTATCCCTACCCTCCAACTGCGCCTCCAAGAGAGTGAAGTGCGTCGGGAAAAGCTGCGCGACCCGGCCGCGGGTACCCAAGTCACGCTCTCAGGTACGCTGCGTATCCAGAACGGCTCGCCCAAGGAAGTGCGCCTCCTCGTGGAGAAGCCCATCACCGGCATCCCGCTACAAGACAAGTTAGGCTTTGCTCGGGCGGTACCTCTACCCGAACGACGCGGCCCTAATCCGCGCTATACCCTCACGTGGGAGCTCCTATTGCGCCCCGGCGCCACAGAAACGCTGGACTACACCTACGAGGTACTCCTCCCCACCCGATAACCTACTGCTGCACCACACGGGGCCGCTCTTCCGGCAGAGTCCCAAATACCCAATCCCAAAACGGAGAAGACACCCCAAAGGCTCTGTCCGGACTCTTAAAGTGGTGCAGATGATGATGCCGCCAGAGCTTCCTAAGAAACTTCGTAGGGGGATTTTTCACCCGATGCATCAGGTAGTGCGTGGTAGAATACATCAGATACCCAATGATAAATCCCGCCAGAAATGCAAAGCCGTACTTGCCCAAGAAGAGATAAAATAGCGCTCCAAAAGCCGTAGCCAGTATCAGGCTCGGGACTGGCGGCATGAAAAGATGATGGGGGTCGGAAGGATATTCATGATGGACCCCATGCACAAGATAATGGAACCGTTGTACCCAAGGCCGCTCATCCACCCAGTGAAACACAAACCGATGAAGGAGGTACTCGGCCAATGTCCAGGTAAGCACAGCCGTAAAAAAAGTCACAGCCACAGCTTGTACCGACAGGCCCAAGCCCGCCACACTATAATAGAGGAGGCCTGAAACAATCGGAATATACATGCCCCAAATGACATAGGGCGAGGAAAGCGTAAGGAGTTCTAAAATCGGGCTTTGGAAGAGGCGGGCGCGTCCGTGGACTTTGGGACGGATAGGTTCCATGAGGCAAAGATACGTACTTTCCCGAATGCGGATTCGGGCAGTAAAAAAGGCGGAAGGGCTATCCTTCCGCCGGCGTTGCGGGGGTGGGATTCGAACCCACGACCTTCGGGTTATGAGCCCGACGAGCTACCACTGCTCTACCCCGCGATGTGGTGCAAAGGTACGAAGTTTTGGATAAAGGCAAGCCCCTTACTGCCGGTTCATCGTGTAAGTACAAGTAACAGCAGTGCCGCCCACAGTATAGGTCAGCGTCAGTGTAAGCGTATTGCCATTGAGATTGCCACTGCCACTTATAGTGACAGCTTGCCCCCCACTGGTGACCTGCTGAGAGGGCACTTCAAAAGTAGTACTACTGGTAAGCTTCCCTCTTATTTGATTGTCTATCACAATAGCTATGGCTTCTACCTGGGATTTGTTTATGCTAAAAGCCACATTGTCTACGGAGCCGCCGCAGTTTTCGGTGCCACTCCAAGAACCGACAAACTTCTCCCGGGCATCTACTTCGCATTTAGAACCTTCCCATGGGAGGGAACAGGTGCATTTGCCGTCATTACAGGTGCCTCCATTTTGACAGGTTACATCCTTGCAAGGGTCCTTCTTGCACCCAAGCAGGACAACGCCCCCCAAAATTACGGTTCCTAAAAGATAAGCTAAGCGCTTCATATCAGGCGCAAAGATACAATGAAATCTTGGCATACACGCCAAATATGTACCCAAAGTTGCCTTCTACCGACGTTTTAGGGTCCAGAAGCAAGTATCTCTTTGACTGGTGCCCGCGGTGACGGCAAGCTGGAGGAGAAGGCTATCCCAGCGCTGTTCGGCCCAGCCTTCTACAGCAAGCGCTGTATCCCGCAGAAGCTGCTGAGAAAGACGCATGCGATACGGCTCTACCAAGCGTCCTGCCAAGGTATCCTGATAAGCAGCCACAAAGCTTCCGGCCAAGAACACTTGGTCCGTAAGCGAGTCTTTCCAAGCGAAGTAACGCATACCCCCCCGCACATCGCCGCACTGACGCAGCCCTTCCCAGGTCCCTACAAACTTCTCCCGCGCATCTTGGCTGCAATCGGAGCCTTCAAACGGAAGCGGACACTGGCATACGCCCGCCACACATACACCACTATTGATGCAAGGCGGGTTACACGCAGGCGTAGGCTTGCGCTGACAGGCTATACCCGCTACCCAGAGGGCCGAGGCAAAGGCAATCCAACGCATTCCTCAAAGGTATCAAATGGCGTATGTTTGCGCCCATGCCTATTTCTTTGGTGACAGGGGGAGCCGGCTTTATCGGAAGCCATGTGGCCGAGGAGCTCCTACGCTTGGGACATACCGTCGTGGTATTGGACGACCTCAGCGGAGGCTACCGCGATAATGTTCCGCCAGGCGCTACCTTCATAGAAGGAAGCATCTTAGATAAACCCCTCCTTCAAAACCTCTTTGAACAATACCCCTTTGACTTTGTGTTTCACTTGGCTGCCTACGCCGCCGAAGGACTAAGCCACTTCATCCGCAGCTTTAACTATACTAACAACCTCATTGGCAGCACATATCTTATAAATTTTTCCATCCTACGCAAGGTAAAGTGCTTTGTATTCACTTCCTCAATCGCTGTGTACGGCAAAAATCAACTGCCCATGCATGAAGATTTAGTGCCCCAGCCGGAAGATCCTTACGGCATAGCTAAATATGCTGTGGAACTGGACCTGAAAGCAGCCCACGAGCTCTTTGGCCTGAACTATATTATCTTCCGACCCCACAATGTCTATGGAGAAAGACAAAATATCGGCGATAGATACCGAAATGTGATTGGTATTTTCATGAACCAGCTTTTGCAGGGAAAACCCCTTACGGTATTTGGCGATGGCAGCCAGACACGGGCTTTTTCTTATATTGGGGATGTGGCCCCTTACATCGCAAAAAGTGTACATATTCCTGAGGCTTACAACGAAGTTTTCAATATTGGTGGGGACACACCCTATTCTATCAATCAACTTGCCGAAGCCGTGATGGAAGCGATGGGTATTCGTCAGCCTATTCGCTACTTACCTCCGCGGAATGAGGTACTTCATGCCTATGCTGACCACCAAAAAGCCTACCGGGTCTTTGGTATACAACCTACCCAACTTACCCCGCTCGCTGAGGGCCTTCACCGCATGGCTGAATGGGTAAAAAAGGTGGGTGCCCGCAAAACTGCCCCCTTCAAGGACATAGAGATCTACGAAAAACTCCCCGCCGTCTGGTTAGAAGAAGATGCCTAAAAAGATTGCCCTTCTCACCGTATATCCTCCGGACACGGTTCCCGGCTTGCGCTTTCGTATAGAACAGTACCTACCCCTCCTCCAAGCCGCCGGCTACGACATAGCGTGGGTCTCTTTCTTTGCTCCACACCGGTACCGGTATGAGGCTTTTCGCTCCCCCCAGGCCAGTACCCTAAGGAAAGGTACACTCTTTCTCCAAGCAACCCTTACCGCCTTTGCCGCTCTCCGCAAAAGAACGGCTTACCCAGGGGTCTTCCTTTACCGGGAAGCTTCGCTGTGGGGTACCCCTTTTTTAGAAAAGCTGTGGACTGCGGGACGACCTTATATCTTAGACTTTGACGACGCTATCTGGCTTTTAGACACCTCCGAGGCTAACCGCGCCTTTGCTTGGCTCAAAAATCCCCGAAAAACCGAAGTCCTCTTGCGGAAAGCCCGGGTAGTCACCGTCTGTAATGCGTTTCTGGCCGCCTATGCCCGACAGTTTGCCTCGGATGTACGCATCATCCCCACCACTATAGACACCGACCTCTACCAGCCTCGCCCTAAACCCGAAAGGCCCCATGTCGTGATTGGCTGGAGCGGGAGCTTCACCACGCTCAAGCACCTACACACCATAGAAGGGGTTCTTGAGCACCTATACCAGCGCTATAAAGAGAAGGTACGGTTTCGGTTTATTGGGGCACCGCAGTATCGGCCGCCCTTTCCGGCGGAGGTGCTCCCCTGGCGAGCTGAAACTGAGGTCGCCGACCTCTCAGAGATAGATATCGGCGTGATGCCCCTACCCGCAGACGATTGGAGTCGCGGCAAGTGCGCCCTCAAAGCCCTCCAATATATGGCGTTGGGTATCCCCGCCGTCGTCTCGCCCGTAGGCATGAATACCACGGTCATCCAAGACGGACAAAATGGCCTCTGGGCTGACACCCCCGAAGCTTGGATAAACAAACTCTCCTACCTGATAGAACACCCCGAAGAGCGCGAGCGCCTGGGCAGCGCCGGGCGAGAAACTGTGGAGAGCGAATACTCCGTACGAGCAAACTTTCCCAAGTACTTAGCCGCCTTTGAAGCCGCCTTTGGCCCGGCCTAATGCCAACTCTTGTATGAGATTGGCTATTGGCATAAATTTTGCCTTACCTTTGCCGGCAATATGCGGTACGCAAGCATCATAACCCGAACGGGGCTGATTACAGCCCTCAGTATGGCCGCCTTCATGGCCTGCAAGAAGGAAAAAGAACAAAACGGCCCTTCCATCGTTATCCCCAACGAAACAGGTGTCATCGCCGGTGACCAAACCGTCCCCCCTGGCACCCACACCGTACGCTTCAAGCTTGTTTTCCAGAAGGGCTCAGGAAAGGACGACGCTGACCTCAAAGACTTTTCGTTTACTTTCAACGCAGGGGCAGGCAATCAACCGGTATTCGCCAATAGGCCCGCTCCGAATGGCAGTAGCTTTACTTTTGATACTACGCTTGATATTACAGGAACTGCTGGGCAGACATACACGTATACCTTCTCCGTGCGCGATAAAAACGATAAGAGCGCTTCTAAGGCATTCAGGATTACATTTGCAGACACTTCTTCACAACCTACGGTCATTATTGACTCCCTCATAAATCAAAGCTTCACAAATGCTGACTCTGGGGCGCATCTTCGGTATCAACCCGGCACAGGAGCGTTCGCTGTTCAAACCCGAGTCCAAGCGAATGCGAACCCCAGCCAAATCTTATTTGTGTACTACTACTCCTCCACGTCGGCGCGCCATAGCATTATCTCGCCCGCTATTCTGCGCGACGCTATCTACAACACCACAGCCGTAGAATGGGACAATCCGTCTACCCAAACCACCAACTTCCGTTCCGCTCCGGCCGGTACCTCCTTTAGTGATATCACTGCGGCAGGCATTACCGCAGCCTATAATAATGGTACGGACGTAAATGACTTTTCAGGGAATGGGAATCAGCGCGCCGAATGCACCGCAGGCCGCCTGATAGCCTTCAACCAAGGGTCCATTTACGGGATAGTACGCGTGGAAAGCGTGACTCCTAACGCAGCAGGAGCTACCCTTTCCATCAAGGTAGTACGACCGTAAGGATAAAAAACTTTACCTTCAAGCGGGGCCTCTCTGAGGCCCCGCTTCTATTTTTGTGCGGATGCATACGCCTATCCTCCTACTTGCCTATAACCGCACAGATACCCTGGCGCAAGTATGGGAAGTTCTGCGGCAAGTACGGCCTAAGTATCTCTTCCTCAGCGCCGATGGCCCTAAACCTACCCCCGAAGATAAAGAGCGTACTGCGGCAGTTCGCACCTTCCTGCAAAAAAATATAGACTGGCCCTGTGAAGCCTATTTCAACTTCTTACCAGAAAACCTCGGCTGTAAAAAAGGCGTGGCCACTGAACAAGCTCTTTTTTCCCGAGTATGGTCTCCCCCTCTCTGGCGTAAAGCGTGGAACCACCTCCGCTCCCTATATTTGACACATGTCTAAAGTCGCCACCTTGCCCAGGGAAGCTGCGCTGCGCCTTAGCTATCCTGCTTCCCGAAAAGTCTACGTACAGGGCCACTTATATCCCTTTCTACGAGTGGGCATGCGGGAGATTAGCCTCCAAGACCCAGACTATCCGGCTTACTACGCGTACGACACCAGTGGCCCTTACACCGACCCAGCGGTAGAGATAGACATTTACCAGGGGCTGCCGCGCCTGCGCGAGCCGTGGATCCTCTCCCGCGAAGATGTGGAACGCTTGCCTGCCTTTAGCACGGCGCTGGGCCGAGCGATGTATGAAAATCCCCCGGCTACAGCTTTTCCGCGCCAGCACTTGCCCCTGCGGGCTAAACCCGGCCGCACCGTCACCCAGCTCTACTACGCCAAGGCCGGCCTCATCACCCCAGAGATGGAATACGTAGCCCTCCGCGAAAACCAACGCTTAGAAGCCTATCGCCAAGCCGGTAAGGCGCACCCTCGCTTCCATAAAGGGCAAGGATGGGGCGCCCAAATCCCGGAGGAGATTACCCCGGAGTTTGTTCGGCAGGAAATCGCTGCGGGCCGAGCCATCCTCCCCGCCAACATCAACCACCCCGAAACCGAACCCATGATTATCGGCCGCAACTTCCGCACCAAAATCAACGCCAACATCGGCAACTCTATCGTAACCTCCTCCATCGCCGAGGAAGTAGAAAAAGCCGTATGGGCCACCTATTGGGGCGCTGACACTGTGATGGACCTCTCCACGGGCCGCCACATACACGAGACGCGGGAATGGATCCTGCGCAATAGTCCCGTACCTATCGGCACCGTACCTATTTACCAAGCGTTAGAAAAAGTAGGCGGCCGTCCCGAGGAGCTTACCTGGGAAATCTTCCGGGAAACTTTGATTGAGCAAGCCGAACAAGGCGTAGATTATTTTACCATCCATGCCGGCCTACGCTTGGCGTATATCCCTAAGACCCTGGACCGAGTGACGGGTATTGTCTCCCGGGGCGGTTCTATCATAGCGCAGTGGTGCCTGGCCCATCATAAGGAAAACTTCCTCTACACGCACTTTGAGGAAATCTGCGACATTCTCCGCCAGTACGATGTAGCTATTTCCTTAGGCGATGGGCTACGCCCAGGAAGCATCGCCGACGCCAGCGACGAAGCCCAATACGCCGAACTCAAAACCTTAGGCGAGCTCGCTAAAATCGCCTACGAATACGACGTACAAGTCATGATTGAAGGCCCAGGCCATATTCCCATGCAGCTTATCTGGGAAAACATGCAAAAAGAGTTGGAAGATTGCTACGAGCGGCCTTTTTATACCTTAGGGCCCCTGGTCACGGATATAGCGCCCGGGTATGACCATATTGCTTCGGCGATTGGGGCCGCCATGATAGGGTGGTTTGGCACGGCTATGCTCTGCTATGTGACCCCTAAGGAACACTTAGGTCTGCCCAACAAAGACGATGTACGGGAGGGGATTATAGCCTATCGGATAGCGGCCCATGCAGCAGACATAGCTAAGGGACACCCCGCCGCACAGTGGCGCGATTATCTCCTGAGTCGGGCGCGCTTTGCTTTCCGGTGGCGGGACCAGTTTCACTTGGCGTTAGACCCAGAGCGCGCGCAAGCCTACCACGATGAGACCCTCCCCGCCGAAGGCGCCAAGCTCGCGCACTTTTGTGCCATGTGCGGGCCTAAGTTTTGCTCCATGGAGCTGACCCACCAACTGAAAAAACTGGCCGAAAAAAAAGGCCTCCCCCCCGAGACGCTCATACAAGAAGGACTGGCCCAAAAAGCAGAGGAGTTTCGGCAATGGCTGCCCTGATACCGCTCATAGGCGCCCTGGTTTGGGCGCAGACCAGCTACTGGAATGACCCCTTCTTACCGCTGGAGGGGTATGCGCCGCCGCCCCCTCCTTCGCGCACAGTGCTGGGGACCCCTTCCCCCACCTACTGGCAAAACCGGGCCGACTATCAAATGGAAATCACCATAGACCCGGCTACCCATCGCCTGCGCGGAGTCGCCCGGCTCACCTATACCCATCAAGGCCCCTTCCCTATCTGCTACCTCTGGCTGGCCGTAGAACCCCAGTACTTCACCAGCGAGAGTTATGGACACCTGAGCCGAAACTTCATTTATGAAAACTTTCAGCGGGATACCCGCCGAGGGCGCACCTCCTCCAGCGAACTTTACGCCCGTATCCTCCAAAACCACCAAAAAACTAACTTTCAAATAGAAGCGCTCTCCATAGAGGAGGGTAGCTCCACACGGCCACTCCCTTACCGCATAGAGGAGACCCTTATGGAAGTGACCCTACCCCGATGCCTAAGTACGGGGGAAAGGGTGACCCTTTTCTTAAAGTGGAGCTTTACGCTCAACGACGCTACGGTGGAAGGGCGCGGCGGCTACTTCCTCACCGAAAAAGGTCCTATTTATCAAGTGGCGCAATACTACCCGCGCCCTGTGCTGCTGAATGATGTGCGCGGCTGGGAAAAAATGCCGTACTATGGCCCCAGCGAGTTTGCTACGGAGTTTGGCGATTATGAGGTGACGGTGCGCATGCCTAAGGGCTACACCGTGGTGGCCACAGGCCGCCTACTCAACCCCGAGAGCTGCCTCCCCCCGGCCCAACTGGAGCGGTGGAAGCAAATCCGCTCCGATAGTACTACCTTCATCATTCCAGAAAAGGAGGCTTATGCACCCGTAGGTAAGGACACCCTCAGCTGGCGCTTCCGAGCGGAAAATGTGCGGGATTTTGCTTTTGCGGCCAGTGCCCAATATATCTGGGAGGCTCGCTATACTCAGGTTTCCGGCGCTGCTGGCCCCACCCTTCTACAAGCATTCTATACGCCTGATGTAGCCCCCTTGTGGCGGTACTTAGCTATAGCCGCCACCGAACACACCCTCCACGAATACAGCCGGTACACGGTGCCTTTTCCTTACCCCACCATGACGGTCACCTACGGAGCCGTAGGCGGCATGGAATATCCCATGATAGTCTTTTGCGGCCGGCAACCGATAGACAAAAACGGCACCTACAAAGAATGGGTTCGCCATGGCTTTATCTCCCTGGTGATACACGAAGTGGGGCATAACTTCTTCCCCATGGTAATATGTTCCGATGAGCGGCGCTGGATGTGGCTGGACGAAGGTCTCAATACCTACTTAGAGAACCTCACCAAGGCCACCTTTGAGCCCCTGATCCGCGAGAAAGAAGCGGAGGCCGAGCGCAAACGCGTACGCGACTATTTAGCCAGTGGGCGCAGCCAAGCCATCATGATTCACCCGTTGGGCATCCGCGAAATGGGCGCTAACGCCTACCTTAAGGTGGCCTTAGGCTTAGAAGCGTTGCGCGAATACATCTTGGACCCTATCCGTGTAGATACGGCCTTCAAGCGGTATGCGCAGGCATGGGCCTTCAAGCATCCCGAACCCTGGGACTTTTTCCGCAGCATGAGCGCCGCTATCGGCCAAGAACTCGGCTGGTTTTGGCGGGGCTGGTTTATGGAAGCCCTCCCCGTAGATATCGCCATAGACACCGTAAGCCAAGAAAAGAGTTTCGGCCAGCGGCGACCTCAGAGAGATTCTTTTACAGGAAGAGGCGCAAGCCGTGCAACGTTATCTACGCTGGTTAGCCCGAGATACCCTCCCCAGGCGGTTTTATGTAGAAGGGAAACGTTACCTGTGGGATAAGTACGTAGAGGACAATACGCGTCTGCATGCGGCCCGGCTCAAAATGCAAAGGGATACTTTTTTAGCTGCCCAAAAGGCCGCAGAAAAGTACTTGCGTCGGGAAGGGCGGGTGTATGAAGTGCGCGTACGCTTCCGAAATGCCGGCGGTATGGTATGGCCCCTTTGGGTGAAGCTGGAATATACCGATGGAGCGGCATCGTTGTGGTACTTCCCGGCGGAAAGCTGGGCTAAAGACCCAAGTGTTCTCCTCAAAGTTTTTTATACTCGGGCCCCCGTGATGCGGGTGGAGGTAGATCCAGCTGGGCTTTCCTTAGACAGCAACCCAAATAACCATGTCTATACCGTCCGCGGAGGAGATTGACGCGCGGCTAAAGACCTTAGAAGCCCGGATACGAGCGCTGCGGATAGCCTATGAAGAGGCCGAGAATGAAAAGAAAAGGCTACTTTTGGCGTGGCAGACGCAGTGGGAGCGCACCCGAGCGCGCCTGCTGCAGCTGCACCAAAAGGTAAGTAGGGCTCTATCGCATGGCACAGGAGACTCGGACATGGATTTTACTGGGGCGGCGGCTGACCGTACAGGCGCCCCCCGAAACGATAACTCGGCTGGAGAGCCTACTGGCGACCCTCGAGGCGGAAGCCAGTAGGTATAAAACCCTTCAGCCGGAGACCGACGAGTTGACTCATTGGCTGATGGCTACCCTGAGCCTCTTAGAAGCGCTCAGCGACCGGCTACAGCGGTACGAGGCCTTCTGTGCTCGGATAGAGGCCCTGCTTCCCCCCTTACCTTCCCAAACCTAAGCGGCTATGACAGGTGTAGTCCTCTCTACGGTAATCGGATTTGTGATAGGCGGGGCCTTAGGGTACCTCGCTTTGTATGCAGCCCTTCGTCGGCATCGCGCTAAGCTCCAGAAAGCCGAAGTCGAACACCAGCAGCGGCTCCTCGCCCTGGAAAAAGAAGCCCAAGAGCGCGCCCAACGCTTGGAACGCAAAGCCCAACACCACCTGCATGAGGCCCAAAAACGGCTCCAACAAGCCGAAAAGGAAGCCGAACGCCGCATACGCGAAAAACTCGCCCAAGACATTGCCGCCGCCGAAGCCCGCGCCCGAGAAATCCTCACCCAAGCCGAAAGCCGCAGCAAAGAAGTAGAAGAGCAGAAAAAACAGGTACTCCTGCTGGAAGAAACCCTCAATCGCCGCCAAGAGCAAATCCAGCAGCAGCTGGCTGCCCTCCAAAAAGACTTTGAACGGTTGGAGGAACAAAAGCAGCGCCAAGAACAGCGCTTGCGGGAAATCCTCCAGCGCGAAGAAGCCGTAGTTGAAAAAGAAAAGCAGCTCATCGCTCGCCTGGAAGAGATTGCCGGCCTGACCCGAGAAGAAGCTGTCCAACAGCTCATGGACAACCTTCGGCATGAAGCAGAGGTGCGGGCCCATAGCCAAGTCCAGCAAATCCTGGAAGAAGCCCGTATCCGGGCCGTGGAGGAGTCCCAACGCATTATAGCTATCACCCTCTCCCGAGTCGGGGTAGAACAAGCTATCCAGCATAGCATCACCACCTTCCCCTTAGAAAGTGACGAGCACAAAGGGCGCATCATCGGACGAGAGGGCCGAAACATCCGCACCTTGGAAAGCCTCACCGGCGTGGAGATTATCGTAGATGATACGCCCGGCGCTATCGTGATATCCTGCCATGACCCTATCCGCCGGGAGATTGCCAGCCGCACCCTTCAGCGGGTCTTAGCCGACGGACGCGTCCATCCCGCCCGCATTGAAGAAGTCGCCAAAAAAGTAGAACAGGAAATAGAACAAGAAATCCGCGAAACCGGCCACCGCACCTTGATGAGCTTGGACATCCGGGGGGTAGCCCCCGAAGTGCGAGACCTCGTGGGAAAAATGCGCTTTCGGTTTTCCTTCGGGCAAAATCTCCTCCACCACTCGAAGGAAGTGGCGCGGTTAGCAGCCCTGATTACTACAGAACTGGGCCTCCCCGCCGAAAAAGTGCGCTTAGCCAAACGCGCCGGCCTCCTCCACGATATCGGAAAAGTCTCCGATGAAAACCCCGAACTGCCCCACGCCCTCTTAGGCATGGAAATCCTCAAACGATACAAAGAACACCCCGAGGTGCTCAATGCCGTCGGAGCCCACCACGATGAGATTGAAATGACCAGCATTATCTCACCGATTGTTCAAGTGGCCGATGCGATTAGCGGAGCACGACCGGGAGCTCGCCGTGAAACCGTAGAAAAATATATCCAACGCATCCAAGAACTGGAAAACCTGCCGAAAAAGTTTCCGGGGGTCATCCAAGCTTACGCTCTCCAAGCCGGCCGAGAACTGCGCATCCTCGTAGAAAGTGAGAAGGTCTCCGACGACCTCACCGACAAAATCGCCCAGGCCGTCGCCGAGGAGATACAAAATACTATGCAATACCCCGGCCAAATCAAAGTCACCGTAATCCGAGAAAAACGCAGCACGGCTTATGCGCGCTAAACCGGATCACTTCCTGCTACTCTCTCGCCTTTTTGTGGGGGTAGTCTTCACCCTCTCAGGGCTAATAAAAGTAAATGACATTCGGGGCTTTGCTTACAAGCTGGACGAGTACTTTGAAGTTTTTTACAAGCACAGCGGCCTACCCTTTCATGAAATCTTCGGGCCGTGGAGTGTGCCGCTGGCAGGGACTATCGCCGTATTTGAAACGGCCTTAGCTATTTTCTTGCTGATAGGCTTTGCTCGGCGAGTTACTGCGTGGAGCCTACTCCTCATGATACTTTTCTTTACTTTCCTCACAGCGTACTCGGCTCTGACCAAAGCCGTCTCTGACTGCGGCTGCTTTGGCGATGCGATAAAGTTTACCCCCTGGCAGTCTTTTATAAAGGACCTCGTTCTGCTGGTATTTATCGGGTATATCTTCCTTAAGCGAGAGGAGATTCGGCCGTGGCTGCCCCAGAAGCTCTTGGCCCCTGTGGCCATAGGTAGCACAGCCCTTATTGCAGGTATGACCCTCTATTTTTACCTGTACCTCCCCGCGATGGACTTTTTGCCCTACAAAGTAGGAAAAAATCTCAAAAAAGCCCTACTACCCGGCCCGAAGGGAACGCCCGAGATTACCGACTACGTCTCTACCCAATACACCGATTGCCAAGTAGAGGAACTAAGCGGTAGGGTACTGGTATTGGTGGCGCTTCGGTTAGAGGCCTTAGGAGAAGCGGAGATAGAGCGGTTCAGGCGGGCCGTAGAGGGCCTTCCAGCAGGGATAAAGGTCGTAGGGATTACCGCTTCGCCGCGGTCGGTGCGGGAGAGCTGGCCCAAGCAACATAACCTCCCGGTGTGCTTTGCCCCGCAGGACCAGACCGTCTTGAAGGCTATCCTTCGTTCCTCGGCGGGGGCCCTGTACTTAGAGGATGGGGTTATCCGAGCGAAGTGGCCGTGGCGCAGGCTCCCGCCGGGTAGTGCGATTGGACGATGGGCCGCTTCCTCCTGAGGCTTCTCGGCCAAAGCTTCCTCCTGTTTTTTTTGAGCTTTACGCTGCTTTTTTTCCTGCTGCGGGTACTGGGTGACCCGGCCCAGATGCTTTTAGGTCAGCGTTCGGACAAAGTTTCCTTAGAAGCGATACGGGCGAGCCTCCACTTAGATGCCCCCCTGTGGCAGCAATACCTCTATGCGTGGGCTGATTGGCTACCCTATCGGGCGGGACGCTGGCAGTGGCCGACCCTGGGCCTCTCTTACCAATACGGCCGGCCGGTCGCCCACCTCTATGCGGAACGTTTCCCCGCCACAGCGCTGCTTAGCGTTACGGCCATGGGCTTAGCGGTAGTACTGGGAGTCTCGGCTGGCTTATGGCAGGCTTACCGGCCTCAACGCTTCCTCCATGGATTGTCTTTGGTTTTACTCTCGCTACCCAGCTACGTGATAGGCTTAGGGTTGTTAGCGGTATTTGCTTTGTACTTGGGGCCATGGACTAAGCTGCCTTTGGGCGGCTATGTATGGGACTACGACCCCCTCCAAGAGAAGCTCACCGCGCGGTGGGAGGCGCTGGTGCTGCCAGCCATAGCCCTTGCTCTACGGCCGGCTGCTTACCTTTTTCAGCTTACCCAGAGCCAAGCCCGTGAAATATGGCAAGCAGACTATATACGCGCGGCTTTTGCCCGAGGAAAAGCCCCCATAGCTGTACTTTTTTCTGATGTACTTCGGGCCCTTCTGCCCACCCTCACTACCAGTCTCACCCAGTGGCTGGCCAGCTTATTTACAGGCGCTCTCTTTGTAGAAGAGCTATTTGATTGGCCGGGGATTGGGAAGCTCCTTTTCAGCGCCTTGCTCAGCAGCGACTTCCCGCTTATTATGGGGATAGCCCAGCTTTCTGTGCTGCTTTTCGTGGTACTACATGCCGCCGGCGAACTGCTGGCCCGCTGGAGCGACCCTCGCCTCCGATAGCTGCCCTTAGGGAAGGTATAGAAACTTAACTACTCTTTCGGCACCACCGCCATACACACGGAAAATATATAGGCCTCTCGGTAGTGACCCCAACTCTATCTCACTTTGCCCATCAGAAATTGATAAAGTATACTGCCGGCATAATCGGCCGAGCGCGTCATAAAGCTCTCCTCTTAGGGGCTCTGAGGGCATCCCCGCCACCTGTACTATAAGCCGGTTAGCGCCGGGCGAGGCTATGACTTGTAGTTGGGGGAGCGATGGGACATCTGTATCCGTATGCAAGGTGATCCACTGCGAATACAACGTAGCCTGCCCTGTCTCTACGCGTAAGCGATAGGTTACGACACGGCCCCCAGGCGCAGTCATTACGTACTCTGTGAATGCAGCAGGAAGGGCTATTTCGTGGGGCTCTTCACCCGCGCGCTGCACCGCCAAGTACAGGTTTGCCGTCGCCAAGTCTATCTGCGGGGGAAGCTTCCAGGATAGCTCATGGGCCCCATCTGCGCGTACCTTCCCCTGTAAAGAGAGCGTAGGGGTTGCCAAAGGGGTGCATGGATAAGAACCCGGCGGAGAGGCTGGCACAGGCGCAGAGATAGTAAGGTTATCAAAATTACCGCAGTGTGGGGGGCCATAATGATTCACCACGAGGTAGTAGGTCATTCCTGCCACGGCGTATATCGTCATACTTCTATTGCCCCCAGAGAAGATACCGCCACTGAGGCAAGTAGCGCCATCTAATCCGTCTCCACAGGTAATAACCCCTCCGCAATATACCGCCCACCCTGTGTACGTAGAACTGTTGGTGATTTGGATAGTCACATTGCCTGAGGTAGCCGGGCTAAACTGCCAGATAAGGTCGTTACCGGTATTATAGGTAGTCATGCCACAACTGCCGGAGTTTGCATGATTGAAGCGGTCGCGTTGGCCACAGGTACTTCCTGGCCCATGGCTATAGGGAAGGGTGGTTACGGCCGTAGCCCCATAGATAGGCACCTGTACAGGTTCTATGAGCAGGCTATCAAACTTACCACAGTTAGTGGCGGTAATGGTACTTTGGGTTTGGTTGAAGACCAGATAATAGGTCTGGCCGGCGGTCACACAAGCATATAAGAGCCTATCCCCTCCTCCCCATATCTCCTCCGCTATGCAGGTGCCCCCGCTCAGACCATCGCTACAACCGGTTGGCGGATTGCCGCCTTCATACAGGGTCCAGTGAGAATAGGTACTGGTTCCCCATATACGGATGCGTATTTCGCCTGTGGCTGAGGCGGTGAAGCGCCATACCCGATCTTCGCCATTACGATACATGTTATAGCCGACATTAGAAGTATTGCAATAGGGAGCCACATTGGTAGCGCTAAAGTCATTGAGCATGCCACAAGTGGAGGTACGTCCTTCGCTATACGGGAGAGCGGGAATATCTACCACAGTGGGCAAGGTATTGGTCGCCACCACATGGATACGGTCTATGGCAGCGGGGGGTTGGGTTCCGCTATTAGCAGGTGAAGGGTTGGTATTTGTAGTACGCCAGGAAAAAATAAGCCGGTAGGTGCCCGGTCCCACCCCACAGATGTGCGTTTCAAAATAGGTCCATTCATTAGAGATGAGGGCGGCTCCCACTTGCTGATAGCTGCTATTGACCAGGGTGCCTGGAGTAGGCGTCACCGAAGTAGGGGCCCAATACACACCGAGGTAGTCATACAGGTAGGCCGCCACCCGATCGCCCTGCAGGCGCGCATAAAAGGAGACCTTCACATACGCATACCCCGCCGGCACCGTGATATCGCGGTAGAAATGCACCACATCCTCCCCAGCTATGTCGTACTGATAAGCAGAACAGTCCGCCTGGTCCGAAATAAATATGGCCCGATTACCGTGATGGGCACCAGCGAGGGTACCTACAGCCCAACGGTGCGTCTGACTGCCATTTACTACGCTCCATCCATCTGCTGCATAGCTACTACCGCAAGCATCTTGGGTTTCAAACGAACCGTCCGCACTGGTGCCATCTATAAGTACGAGCTGCGCCCAGACAACCCCCACGAGAAAAAGGATAGCTTGCATAAACCAAAAATAAAGGGCCTTCGCGCCGGCTGAGCTCACATATACGAGACTCAAGAAACAACTATTTAGGCTCTTACATTCCACCGAATGCACAAAAGCCTTATATTTGGCAAACAGATGTCACGGTTATGGCGGTATCTGCGGCGGCTCTCTGGGGAGGAGTGGGCCGATTTGTATGCTGCGGCACAAAGTGAGCTTGCCCCTATAAGTCGCTCGCTGCTTTTTCGTCTGCGGGAAGCCTTAGCCCCTCCTCCCCTCTCTACCAGCGAAAAAGTCTTAGCCCAGCGCATAGAACGCTGGTTATGGCGTAAAGCCTGCGAGAAGCAATACACCCACTATCCGACTTACAAGGTGCCGCCGCCCCTGTGGCTCCAGGTCGGTGCCGAACTGTATTACGCCAAAGGCTTGCATGCAGAAGCTTCGGCGCTCCTAATGCGAGCACGCCAGCAGGGGTATTACCCCCTATACCTGCTTTTCCAAGAAGCCCAGTGGAGCGTAGAGCAAGGCCAGCTTAAGAAGGCTGACGCCCTCTTGTGTAAAGCACAAAAGCTCTGTCAAACCCTATGGCAAAACGCCCAAAGAAGCCGCCTCCAACTCCTTTTGAGCCGCCTCTTTTATGAACATGGAGGGTCTTTCACCCCTTCGGCCCGACAGGTCTTAGAGCGACTCGCTACGCTCAAAAGATGGCAGTCGCCCCTACCCGAGAGCCCCCTGCAAAGAGTAGCGGAAAAAAACCTGCGCGGCACTTGGTCGCTCCTGCAAGGCGACATACTCGCAGCCCTCCACTGGTATCAGCCGGAGCCAACCTGCCCAGAACCCCTCCAAGTCTCCCTCCACCTCAACCGTTGGTTAGCCCACATTTATCAGGAATCGCCCCCCACAGAAATAGAACCCATACTTGCAGCGCTAAGCCCCAGTAAGCTTTCTCCTTTTGACCGCTCAGTGTATGCAGAACGTATATGGCTGACACTCCTACGGTACGGGCACCCCTCCGAGATTGAAACTATACTCCCTTTTGCCGAGCAGCTGGAGTCGGCCTTGGACTTTCGTCCGCTTAGTCATACGCTACTCTTTTTACAACTCAAATGGCTAATAGAGGGAAAAACCCGCTGGATCCATGCTATCCACAGAATAGCTCAACAAAATAACGCTACACTCTCAGAAAAATGGCAAGCTTCGCTGCTGAGCCTCCTTTTAGCCGCAGAAGAACGAGATACTCGGCTCCTTATCTACTGCTACAAGGAGTTTCTGCGGTATCTCCGGAAGACAAAAGGGTCTTTTGCCTCTGTCCCTATCCTGCGGAAGCTGGCCTATTACCTCTACGAGACACGACTCAGCGAAAAAGCCTTAGCCAAAGCCGCCCAGACATGGGAAGCTCACCTAACCCAGTTTCCAGCCGAAAAATACTTTTGGCTACATACCCTCCTACCTGATTGGCTACAAGCCCGTAAAGAACGAATCCCCCTTCGCCAGTATCGTTGGCAAAAACCCGCCCACCAAAGCTTGGCAACCACGCTCAGAAAAGCCTTACAAAAGTAAGCCACCCTCACTTACAATCCCACCATACGTAAAAAGGTATCTTGTACTTCCTTTTCTTGAAATGCCCCCCGAAAAGCATAGGTCAGCGTCCGACTGGCTTCATCTTGGATACCCCGCATAGAAACACAGTAATGCTTCGCATCAATAACCACCGCAATATCCGACGTTTGCAGCTTTTCTGCTAAAAAGTCCGCTATTTGGATAGTCATGCGTTCCTGCACTTGCGGACGCCGAGCAAAATAATCCACTACCCTATTGAGCTTAGACAAACCCACCACATACTCACGCGGAATATACGCCACATGCGCCACCCCAATAATCGGCACAAAGTGATGCTCACACACTGAACGCACACGGATTTCCTTTTCAATCACCATCTGATTATAGCCATAAGTATTGGGAAAAAGTCGTATTTCTGGGGCATTTTCTGGACAAAGACCCACAAAAAGTTCTCGTACATACATTTTAGCTACGCGAGCGGGAGTACCTTGCAAGCTGGGGTCGTTGAGGTCCAGTCCCAAAAGAGCCATGATTTGCGCAAAATGGTGGGCAATCTGGGCTTCTTTTTCCGATAGAGAGGCGGCAGAGAGAGTAAGCGCTTCAGTCTCTCCGCAGCCCCCGTGGCCGTTAGTGTGGAGGTAAGGTTTCTCCATAGTACTCAAAACAATTTTTGGGGGTTTCTTGGAGGCGCAAGCGTACCAATTCCACCCCTGGCGGTAAAAGGGCCTGTATCTGCTGCCAGAGGGCTACAATCAGATTTTCAGAAGACGGTATCTTCCCCTGCAAAAAAGGCACATCCACATTGAGGTTTTTATGGTCCAAGAGCTGGATGACCTTTTCGTCTATAAGGCTTTTGAGGTAGGTCATATCTATGACGTAGCCGGTTTCAGGGTCGGGGGTACCGGCGACAGTAACTTCTAACTCGTAGTTGTGGCCGTGGCCTGCGGGGTTACTGCATTTGCCGAAGACCTCGCGGTTTTTTTCCTCATCCCAGGCCGGGTTATACACCCGATGAGAAGCCGCAAAGTCAAACTTTCGGGTGAGATAGATTTTGGGACGCATGGGTACCTTTCCATAAAACAATAATCAGGAGGGCCACTCCCGCCAAAAGCACCGACAGCCACGCAAAGAGCACCGCCCACGCCCGCCCCAATACCAGGCCTATGTCTCCCAAGGTAGGCAAGACCTTAGGGAGGGGATAGAGCAGGACAGGCGCCCCGAGGGCTTCGCCCAAAAGCCAAGCTAAGAGCGCTAAGGCGACGACGGCGCCTTGCCAATCCCAGCGAGGCATGGCAGCGATAGGATTATCTAAGGCTACCCAGGCCCACAAAAGGAGGATTCCCGCAGCATAGACGGTCCACTGGGCTGCCCACAGGTAAGCCGCTCCCCGCCAGCCATACCACAGGCCCAGCCCTAAGAGCACAATAAACGCCCCACTAAGCCCCCCCGCCAGGCTCCGCCGGCTGAGGAGATACACCAGCCCGCTCACCAAAGCGAAGGACCAAATCTGCTCTATTATCAGTAGCGTAAGCATACACCGGCTCCATGATGATGCATTCGGTCGGACACACCACCGTACATAACCCGCAGAAGCAGCACAGCGCATGGTCAATATCAAACCGCGGCAAATGAAAGCGCTTCGGGGCACCGCTACGGGTATACCCTAAGACCGTGGGAGACTTTTCTTTTTCTATGGTGATACAGCTGACGGGACACACGCGCGCACATAGGTCACACCCGATGCAGTCTTCTATATCCACGTGGAGGCGATAGTGGCCATTTTCGGGAACAGGTAGCTGGGCATGGGGATAAGGCACCGTTACGGCGCCGTGAGGCGAAGCGGTAAAAGCCCCCTCCTTCATGGGATACCGTGTATCTCGGCGCCACCCACGCCAAGCATGCCGCAGCGCCAGCCATAACCCGCGAAGTAGATTTTTCATTTCTACAAAAGTAGGTAACTTGACAGCATGGGCAAAGCTAAGCACAAAAATACCAAAACCACAGAAGTAGTCAGCGTACGACTTAGACTTAGCCGAATGCCTTGCTAAATCCCACCCTAATGCCCCCCGCTGGGACTATTTGGTATTTCTACACTGCAACGGGAAAACATGTGTCATAGCCGTAGAGGTGCATACGGCTACCACGAGTAAAGCCTCTAATCTTCTTAAGAAAAAAACTTGGCTGGATAGCCTATTCAAAACAAATCCCCATCTGCGGAAATGCATAAAAAAGACCTGGTATTGGGTAGCCAAGTCTAAGGTAGCTCTTTCCCAACCGAAGAGGCTTGCGATGGCCGAGCAAGGTATCCAAGTTAGAGGGCATGTAGAACTCTGCTGCTCTTCCTAAAAGCGTTAAAGCATCGGGTAGTTTTTGGTACCTTTGTCTATGGCTACCCGGGGCGAGGAGATTCCTTTGGCTTTGACGTATGATGATGTGCTTTTGGTGCCGGCGTATTCCGAAGTGCTACCCGAGGAGACGGATGTACGCACGCAGCTGGCGCCGGGGCTAACCCTCAATATTCCTATTCTCAGTGCGGCGATGGATACGGTGACGGAGTATCAGATGGCCATCGCCATGGCCAGTGAAGGGGGCTTGGGGATCATCCATAAGAATCTCTCCATCGCCGAGCAAGCCGAGCAGGTGCGCCGGGTGAAGCGCTACGAAAGCGGGCTGATTGTGGATCCCATTACCCTCCCGCCTGAAGCTCCCGTTAAAGAAGCCTTTCAGCTGATGGCAGAGCACCGCATAGGGGGGATTCCTATCGTAGATAAACAGCGCAAGCTGATAGGCATCTTGACCAATCGGGATATTCGGTTTGGGGTGCCGGACGAGACGCCGGTATCGGCTTATATGACACCTGCTCCGCTGGTCACAGCGCCCGAAGGCACCTCCTTAGAGGAAGCTGAGGCCCTCCTGCGCAAACACCGCATTGAAAAACTCCCCTTGGTAGATAAAGAAGGACGACTGGTAGGGCTTATTACGTACAAGGACATTTTACGGCGGCGCACTTATCCCAATGCCTGTAAGGACCACCTGGGGCGTCTGCGGGTAGGAGCTGCTGTGGGCGTAGGGGAAGAGGCCCTCGCTCGTGCCGAAGCCTTGGTACAAGCGGGGGTGGACCTCCTCACCATAGACACGGCACACGGCCACAGCCGACGCGTGATAGAGACTCTCACGCTGCTGCGGGAGCGGTATCCCCGTCTCCTGATTATGGCCGGCAATATCGCCACAGCAGAAGCCGCGGAGGACCTTATACGAGCGGGCGCAGATATTGTAAAGGTGGGCATTGGTCCGGGCAGCATTTGCACCACGCGGGTAGTGACAGGGGTAGGCATGCCGCAACTCTCGGCCATCTTAGCGGTGGCGGCGGTCACTCGTCCCGCAGGCGTGGGGTTAGTGGCAGATGGCGGGATTCGGTATAGTGGCGATATCACCAAAGCGTTGGCGGCCGGTGCGGATGCTGTCATGCTGGGTAGCCTCTTAGCCGGGACCGAAGAAAGCCCCGGCGAGACCCTCCTATACGAAGGCCGAAAGTTTAAGGTCTATCGGGGGATGGGTTCTATAGAAGCGATGCAGGCCGGCAGTGCGGACCGCTATGCCCAAGAGCGCAGAAAAGGCGGGAAGTTCGTACCGGAGGGCGTGGTAGGACGCGTGCCCTATCGGGGCAGCGTCGCGGAGGTGCTGTATCAGTTGGTCGGCGGGCTACGCGCAGGGATGGGCTATTGTGGGGCAGCTACCTTGGAAGAGCTACGTCAGGCTCGCTTCGTCCGGATAAGTGCCGCCAGCGTAGCCGAAAGCCACCCCCACAGCTTAGAAATCATCCGAGAAGCCCCCAACTACTCCATCCGTTGAAGGGCCTGCGCAGTAAAGGCATACTCATCACCACATTTAGTGTCTTCTTTTTACTGCTCTACCTGTGGATAAGGTATTTCTCTCCACGTTTCCCGAGCAGCTTTTTAGGCATTTGTGCTTTCTTAGGGTTATGGGCAGGAGGGTATCTGTGGCTACAAGAACTCATCCCACGCCGGTATAGGCTACCCGCTCGGTTCCTGCGCTGGAATGCGCTGGTAGCGGTATTGGGCCTTACCCATGTGTTATTGTGGGGGGTAATCCTCGGACTATTCAAGCCAGAGGCTGCTCCGACGACTCCTGCGGCTGAAAGGCTGATAAGCCTCCTTACGGCCATCTTAGATGGGGGCATTCTTTTGCAGGCTGCTGTACATTTCATTTTAGCTTCCCACCTGATCTCCACTCGTCCTACGCCGCAGAAACGCTGGAGCCTAATCGGTTTTTTTGCGTTGGCCGCCCTTATACTTTTCCTACAAGCAGGCAGGGTTCCCTTTTCGTCCTACCTTACCCCTGTCCTGTGGATAGGCACATTTCCGCTATTGTATTATAGCCAGTGGCTGCAAGACATCACGCAAAAAAGTCTTTGGGAAAACCTCCTGCTCATTATCGCTGCATTTGTAGCGCTATTTATCGGATGGGAAGTATTCCCTTCGCTTCTCTTACCCGAAGTCGGCCCCCTCTATGAGGTGCTATATCCGATACTGCTCACAGGTATTTTTCTGCACGGAGGGTGGGTCATTGTACCGCTGCTCCTTCGTGTGGCACGCATAGCGGCGCCCGAAGAAGGCTCCTTAGAACTGCTTACCGACTTTTTAGCGCAACAGCAGCGCGCTACCACTACGCAAGAAGTGCTACAGACGGCGCAGCAAGCCTTTTTACAAGTACCGGCAGTCGGCGGCGTCGTCATAGAACTGCGTACCCCCTTAGAAAAATCGCTGCGCTTCTCTTCCTATGCTACCGACTCGGCGATAGGCCAGGAGCTTTTAGCGCTATTGCACGCCAAAAGTGGTGGTGACCCTTCAGCCGAAGTGGTGGTTTCGCTGCAAAAGCGCCGAAAAGACCTGCCGGATCATTCCGCACTCTTAGTGGTACGACCTGTATCCCTCTTGCAGGGCGCTGCCCTCTACCGAACCCTCTCCGTAGCCATAGAAAGCCGCGAGCCCGATGGCTTTGAAGAAAAAGACATTACCCTGCTCTCTACCTTAGTAGAACAAACAGCCTTATTTTTAGAGAGCATAGAAAGGCGGTCTTATCAAGAACAGCTACTGACTGCGCGCAAAGAAGCCGACTTTCTCCGAGAGACCCGCGAAGCTTTACTCCCTCCCCCCCCTCCTATCCTCAACAAGGTAGATTTCCACATCCTCTTTGAACAGTACGACAAAACTATTGGCGGAGACTACTACCAAATACACGAATATCCCCAAGGAAACATAGTAGATTTTTGGCTATCGGACTGTGCTGGCAGTGGTATCGCCGCAGCCTATCAAATGGCACAAGCCCGCGGCGCCCTCAATACCCTCTGGCTCCGCCAACTGCCCCCAGAAACCCTCCTCTTAGAGCTCAACGACGCCCTAAAAAGGGTTTTCTACAAAAATAACTTCATCGCCGCTACGCTACTGCGCTTTGACTTAGAACGCAAAGAGTATACGCTCTTACGGGCAGGTACGCCCGAAGTTTTTTATTGGAACCCCTTTACTCAGACCGCAGAAATCCTCCGTCCCTCGGGGATTGTGTTAGGTAATGCCTCTTCTTCTATTATCAATCGCATCCTGGTGCCCGAGCGCGGCAAACTCCTGCCAGGTAGCTTATTTATGCTTTTCAGCGACGGCTTTACCGAGGCCTCTAATGCCCAAGGCGAGATGTTTAGCACGGAAACCTTGTTTAGCCTCTTTCAGCGGTATGCGGCTTTGCCCGTAGAAGAGATGGCACTGCGCATCTTAGAAGCCGTCCGGCACTTTGTCGGCGATACCTCGCTGGGTGATGATGGCACCTTACTGGTTATTCGGTATACCGGTTGAATGCGTATCTTTGTTTCATGCAAATAGAAGTGCTGCCTAACGGCGACTCCCAGCACCTGCACGTGACCTTGAAGGGGGAGTTAGATGCCTTGACAGCCCCTAAACTCTACGAGCGGCTCTCCCAGCTGGTCCAAAGTACCCCCAATCTCACCCAGATAACCCTCCACTGTAAAGAACTTACCTACCTCTCCAGCGCTGGCGCAGGTATCTTGCTCATGTGCATGGATAACTTCTCTCCCAAAGGCATCACCCTATCCCTCGTGGAAGTGCAACCCGAAGTCTATAACATCTTAGACCTACTCGGCCTGACTAAACTCCTGCCGGTCAATCATGCTTAAGACCAGCCTACAGTTTGGCGCTACTACCGAAAATCTACCTATCATTCGTCATTTCGTTCAAACACATATCCAAAAAGTCACCACAGACCCTATCAAAATAAACCAGATTACCGTAGCCGTCGAAGAACTTTGTGCTAACTCCATTCTACACGGCAATAAAGAAAATCCCGAAAAAGAACTCCGTTTAGAGCTGCGGTATCAAGGCCGAGACCTGCATATTTATCTCTATGACCCGGCCCCCCCTTATGATTTACACAGCTACCCCCAGGAACCTAAGCTCTTGCGGGCAGATACCCTCCGTCCCGGGGGCTTTGGGATTTATCTTATCCGGCGCCTCATAGATAGGATTGACATCCGGCAGCGCAAAGGCGGCAGTTCTGTCTATCACTTAGTGAAGCATCTCACCCCATGAAGGCCGCTAAGCCTTCGCCTCCGGCCATAGACCCAGAGGAAAAAAACCTACGCCCCAAGAAGTTAGCCGACTTTGTCGGGGAGCGGCCTTTTTTGCATAACCTGCGTATTTTCCTCCAAGCCGCCCGAGAAAGGCGAGAAGCCTTAGATCATACCCTATTGTACGGCCCCCCCGGCCTGGGGAAAACCACCTTAGCCCACATTATCGCCCAGGAAATGGGCACGCGCCTTTTCCCCACCAGTGGCCCTGCCCTGCAAAGGCCAGCCGACTTAGCGGGCCTTCTCACCCAGTTAGAGACAGGAGATGTGCTCTTTATAGACGAAATCCACCGCTTACACCCTGCCATTGAAGAATACCTCTACACCGCAATGGAGGACTACCGATTGGATATTGTAATAGACAGCGGTCCCCACGCGAAGACCCTCCAGCTGCGCCTCAAGCCTTTTACGCTTGTCGGGGCCACCACCCGCATCGGGTTGCTTACTTCGCCCTTAGTGGCGCGCTTCGGCATAACCATCCATGTAGAATACTACTCCCAAGCCGAACTGGCCCAGATCGCTTTACGCTCCGGAAAGATTTTAGGAATCGCCTTAGAGGAGGAAGCGGCTTGGGCTATTGCGCGCCGCAGCCGCGGCACCCCGCGTACCGCGAATCGGCTCCTACGGCGCATCCGCGACTTTGCTCAAGTAGCAGGGGTATCGCTCATTACAGGGGCCTTCGCCGAAGAAGCCTTGCGAACGCTCCAAATAGACCCCGCCGGCTTAGAAGAAATAGACAAAAAACTTCTCCTCACGCTTATAGACCGTTTTAGCGGAGGGCCCACAGGAATCCAGACCCTCGCCGTCGCCATCGGTGAAGAAGCCGAAACCCTGGAAGAAGTGTATGAACCCTACCTCATCATGGAGGGCTTTTTAGAGCGCACTCCCCGCGGACGTAAAGCCCTGGCCCGCGCCTATACCCACTTTGGCCGTTCGCCTTCGCAGACGCCTTCCCTCTTCGGATGAAGGTAGCGCTCACGCACGCCGTCCGCGCCTTAGCGGAAGGGTTAGGATTTGAGGCTTGGGGCATAGCCGCCGTACCCCCGTTAGCGGAACCCCTTCCCCCGCTCATCCAGAGCGCATACGAACGCTATCTCCAGTGGATAGCTCAGGGCAACCAAGCAGACATGCGTTACCTGGCCGAGAATCCTGAGCTTCGCCGACACCCGGCGTATGTGCTCCCCGGCGCCCGAAGTATCCTTCTCGTCCTGCAAAGCTACTTCCACACCCGCGCTGCAGTCTCACCCATCGCCCAATATGCTTGGGGTAAGGATTATCACACGAGTCTCTATCGGCGCTTGGATATCATCGCCGATTATCTGCGCAGACAAGGGGAGCAGGCCCGCCCTTTTGTGGATACCGCCCCGATTCTGGAAAAAGCGTGGGCTGTTCAGGCGGGCTTAGGCTGGATAGGAAAAAACACGTTGCTTATTAGCCGGAAGGCAGGCAGCTATACTTTTATCGGAGGGGTACTCACTACGGCGTCCCTGGTGCCGGATAGCCCTTTTACGGAGGACCTATGCGGCCGATGTAATCGGTGTATAGAAGCTTGTCCCACGGGGGCCCTTGAGCCCTATGTGCTGGATGCGCGCCGGTGCATCGCTTATTGGACCATAGAAGCTAACACCTTGGAAGAAGGCTGTCCTTACACCCATGGCTGGCTCTTTGGCTGTGATATTTGTCAGCAGGTGTGCCCCTGGAATCGCTTTGCCAAGCCCCAAGGTGAGCCGGCCTTTCGTCCCCAAGCATATGCCTTCTGGCCCCGAGAAAAATGGACTACCCTCTCCCGTAGCCAAGTCAAGAAGCTCCAACAAGGCACAGCCTTGCGGCGAGCCCGCCCAGAAAAACTGCTGCGCTTAGCTTCCCAGCAAAAGGACTCTACTGCGGCGCCTTCTTTTGAAGGATTTCCTGCAAAAGCTGCTCCGGCGGCTTGCCTAAGTTTTGGAGAGAAAGGCGGGCTTCCTGCGCGAGTTCGTGGTCAGGATAATACCGCAGAAAGGCTTCATAGCGCTCCCGGGCCGTAGCCGTATCCGAGAGCATGTTTTCATACAGGAAGGCCTCGTAAAAGAGCGCGCGGGGCGCATAAGCAGACTTTTGGCGGAAGCGTAAATCCACGCTACGCAAGAGCTGCACCGCCTTAGGGACATCCCCAAAGTAAGTGGCGTATATCTCGGCGGCTTCTATGAGGAGGTTAGGCACCTCGGGGTGGTTAGGGTACTTAGCGGCGAAGGCTTCTTCTGCCCGCACCAGGTTTAGCGCAGCTGTCATAAAAGCGGTGCTTTGGGGGCCTTCGGCATTGAGGAGTTTACGCAGTTCTTTTTGCTGCTCACGTAGGGCATCCAGCTCCGGCAGGCGCGGCTCGCAGCCCACCCATAGGAGGGCACTACATCCAATCAGCTTTAGCCAGCGCATCGAGCGATAAGGTTTCTTGCGTGTGCGAAAGTAAGTTTTTCCGTTGGACGGTACGGGTAGTTTCTTCGGCCCGGCCCACAATCACCACCCAAGGGAGCCCTCGGCGCTGGGCATATTCTATTTGGCGGGAGAGCTTTTTAGGCGCAGGATACGCAAAGGCCGTCTGTCCTGCTTGGTGAAGCTGCTGAACGACCTCTTGAATATACCCAGGGGAGGCATCTACCCACGCCACCAAGACGGGCTGTATAGCCTCTATGGAGAGCCCATTTTGAGCGCTTTCTAACAAAGTGAGGAGGCGTTCCACCCCAAACGAAAAGCCCACCGCGGGCAAGTCCGGCCCCCCAAAGTCATGGACGAGGCTTGCATACGCCCCGCCTGCCCCGATGCTGCCTACGCCGCTGCCAGGCACACGCAGCTCATACACATAGCCCGTATAATACTCTAACCCCCGCGCCAAGGTAGAGTCCCAGCGCACCGGCACAAACGCCGGGGTATCCAGGAGATTTTGTAGGGTCTCTGCGTCCTGGGCCACCTCGGGCAAGTCAGAGAACGGCGGCAGGCCCTCTATAGGATGGAGCCACCTCGGCAATCTAACCCCCCGTGCCGTAAAAGCCTCTTCTACGGCTTCCCACCCTATCTTATCGGCCTTGTCCAGAAGGCCACAGAACCCGGCAAAGTCTGACTCGGGCCAGCCAGCCTCTCGGGCAGCTTTTTCTAAGAGCGCACGGTGATTGAGATGCAATACGGCCCCTGAAAGACCCAGCTTTTGAAGGACTTCCCGAATAATAGCTACAATCTCCAAAAGTGGTACAATCCCTTCTGCCCCCACGATATCTATGTCGCACTGATAGAACTCGCGGAAGCGGCCCCGCTGGGGTCTATCTGCACGCCACACCGGTTGGATTTGATAGCGCTTGAAGGGGAAGACCAGCTCGCCGGCGTGCTGCGCCACCCATCGAGCCATCGGTACCGTCAGGTCATAGCGCAGGGCCTTCTCTGTAATGTACGGAAGAAGGGTATGGCTATGTGCACGCGCTTCCTCGGGCGCTTCCGCTAAAAAGTCGCCGGAGTTTAGGATGCGGAAAAGCAGCTTATCGCCTTCCTCGCCGTACTTACCTAATAAAACGGAAAGGAGTTCTACCGCGGGTGTCTCTAAGGGTTGGTAGCCGTAGCGTTCAAATAGCTCTATGAGGACGCTAAAGAGGCGACGGCGGCGATAGACCTCTGCCGGCCCGAAGTCCCGAAAGCCCGAGGGGAGGGCCGGCCGAACTTTCTTATTCGGCTTCTTTGGCAAGGGATTCGGCTTTCGCCGCATCCAACCCCTCCCGTATCGCAGCCGTGATGACCCCCGTGATAAGCTCTATGGAACGGGTAGAGTCGTCATTGGCCGGAATAGGAAAGGTCACTTGAGTAGGGTCCGCGTTGGTATCCACCATAGCAATGGTGGGAATATTGAGGCGCTGGGCTTCTGCTACCGCGATCTCCTCCTCTACAATATCCACGATATACACCGCTGCAGGCGGGAAGTGCGGCATACGGGCAATCCCAGCCAAAAATCGCTCCAGCTTTTCTTTTTCCCGCAACTTCTGGAGGCGCTCCCGCTTAGAGATTTTTTCAAAGGTACCATCGCGCATCATGCGTTCAATCGCCTCCATTTTCATGATAGAGCGGCGGATAGTTTTGTAGTTGGTGAGCATGCCGCCAAGCCAACGCTCGGTTACATACGGCATACCCACGGAAAGGGCCATTTCTTTGAGGATTTCCCGGGCTTGCTTCTTGGTGCCTACATATAAGATAGCGCGCCCTTGCCGAGCGATTTCCCGTACAGCTTTGGCGGCTTCTTCTAAGAGGCGCTGCGTTTTGAGGATATCTATCAGGTGTATCTTGTCTTTTTCGCCGTAGATATAGGGCCGCATCCGGGGATTCCAGCGGCTGCGCAGGTGCCCCAAATGTACCCGCGCTTCTAAAAGCTGCTCAACCGAAGGTATCAGCATATTATCGCTTAGAGAATTGGAAGCTCTTCCGGGCTTTCTTGTGACCGTAGTGCTTACGCTCAACCTGACGAGAATCTACCGTCAGGAGGCCAGCCTTGCGCAAGAAGGGCCGCCGCGTCTCATCTTCTGTTACTAAAGCCCGAGCCATAGCCAAGCGAAGGGCTTCTGCTTGTCCTTTGATACCTCCGCCTTCGGCATACACAATGAGGTCATACTTTTCCGGCGCAAGATGTAGCACTTCAAACGGCTTAAGTATCTCCAACTGGTATATCTCCTCGGGGAAGTACTCTTTCCATGCGCGTCTATTCACTTGGAAGGAGCCTGAACCCGGACGCAAGTACAAGCGCACCACGGCGGTCTTCCGACGACCAATCGTATGGATATACTCTTTCAAGAGCGGATTCATAGGGCGAGACTTACAGGTTTAGGTTGCTGAGCGAGATGGGGATGCGAAGGCCCCACATACACAAATAGATTTCTCAGCATGCGGCTACCCAGTTTGTTCTTGGGAAGCATCCCTTTTACAGCATGGTGTATCACTTCTTCAGGCGTAAGACGAAAGACCGGTATATGCCTTTGCCCCCCTGGATAGCCTGTATGCCGAACATAGATTTTTTGCTGGGCCTTTTTACCGGTCAAAAGCACTTTTTCGGCGTTGATTACTATCACCGCGGCGCCGAGACTCCATTGGGGAGCAAACATGGGCTTATGTTTGCCACGCAAGAACTTAGCCACTTGGCTGGCCAGGCGCCCCAAGGGAACATCCGTCGCATCTACCAGCAGCCATTCCCGCACTTGGCCCTTTGGCGGGATCATGGGCGTACGATACACAGGGATTGTCTTCACAGCGGGGGCAAAGGTATAAACTTATTTCCAAATCAGCACACGCTTGGGACCTTCCGGCGTCTGGACCACATACACCCCCCCGGATAGGGGTAGCCGTAGGTGTTCTGAGGGGGCAAGTTGGCCGCGTCCATACAGGCGGCCTAAAATATCATACACCCCATACAGCCCAGGGACAGGCGCGTGGTTTTGAATGTGTAAGAGCCCTTCCTCTGCCCACACGCGCCACAAGGAAACCGGCGTCTCTGGCCGATAAGCTATGTCTGTCGTAACCTGTTTTTTCCCGAGCGCATATTCGCCGGGGAGGAGCGAGTCGGCCACAATCCGCCCTTGAAGGTCTGTAGGGGAAGTGCCTGGCTGGATTTGGTAGTAGGGCCATTCTCGCCAGGCTTCTCCGGTATGAGGACGCCAATACAGGGCCAGGGAATCTTCGGAAAAGCTGAGCCACAGCGTATCCAAGTAAGCACCTGTGCCTATCGCCCGACCATTATAGGTGAAGGTTCCCCGCAAAGCGAGGGAAGCATCCCACCCCCCCTCTACGGAATGGTATCGGCTGCCTGAGAGCGGCAAGGCTCCTCCATCATAGGGAGGTACCCAGTGATGCCCTACATGTATCCAGACGGAGTCACCCGCCAGTAAACCTATGGCCCGTAAGGTAAGGTAGGTATTGGTGAAGCCGATATTGCCTGTGGTTTTTATCCAGCGCACGCTATGGGTGGAAGCATCGGAGACTTCTCCATTCGGGTGGAGCACAGCCACCACCGGCTGGAAAGGACAGGCCACCCGCGCCACGCCCTGCGAGGTCCCGTCAGTGAAAAACTGCACATAAAGGGTATCGCCCGGCGCACTCCCCCGCAAATACACCGTAAGGCGCGTGGGCGTCGTATAGCTGGGCTTATCGCGTAGGCTCATCCGCCACGCAATCCACACGGTATCGGTATTTACGCGTCCAAAAGAATCTACCCGAAAATGCACATCCCCCGGCTTGCGCAGCCAATCATCAAAGAAGGTTTGCAAGCTCAGGCCCGTACTATCCTCCAATACCCGCTGTAGGCTATCTAAGGTCACCAACTTATGCCGATAGCGCGCATTATAGGCCCGCATGCCTAAGAAGTATAGGCTATCGCCGAGCTGATGCCGAAGGGTATTCAGCACAGTGGCGCCTTTTTGATAAGTGGCTATCCCATAAGTATGTTCAGGCGGGATATTGGAGAGGGGAAAAAGCCCTTCTTCCCATTTGAGGGCCCGGAGCGAGCGTTCTAAAAACCCTTGGATGTGCGAGTAATAACGTGCTTTACCGAAAAACAACTCATAGAAAAGCGCTTCGCTGAAGGTAGCAAATCCTTCTTTGAGGAATATTTGACTTTCCAAGCTGCCGGCGACGGAGTTACCAAACCACTGGTGAGCCAGCTCGTGGGCCCACAGCCAGTCGTATTGATTGGTCCCTGCGATGATGAGGTTCGGATACACAATATGGGTAGCATGTTCCATCGCTCCGGAAGAGAAAGTCGTACCTACATATCCTACCCGTTCATAGGGATAGGGACCGAACTTCTGCTCCCAGTCGCGCAAAAGGGCCTTGAGGCGCTGAAAAGTAGTATAGGTACCTGCACTATCTGAGCGCTGCACCCAATATTGGATGGGGAGTGTATCTCCTGGGGCCCGTATGAAAGTGTCTTGGGCGGCTACGTACTTTCCGATGGCTATGCCTGCCAGATACGCAGAAATAGGATACTGCAAGCGCCAGTGCCAACGCTTCCAGCCGGTACCTTCTGCGACCACACTGTCTAAGAGGCCATTCGCTGTGGCGGTGAGGGTATCGGGCACCCGCAGATGAAACGCATAATACGCTTTGTTGCCAAAAGTATCTGCGCAGGGGTGCCAGGCCCGCCCGAAGCTATGCGGAGAAATATATAATGAAACCCCGATATTGAAGACATAGTCACTTCCCCAGTACAATCCACCGAAGCCCCCCGGGTCCTGCACACCCGAGCCGTGATAATATACCCAGAGAGTTTCTTGAGCTCCCATGCCAGCGGGTAGCGTAATGGAAAGGAGGCTATCATTATACGAGTAACTGACAGGCTGCCCTGCCCAGCGGATTGAGTCTATGGTATAGTTGCGCAGAGCCAGGAAAAGCGTAGAAGCGGTTTGCGGCTCTATGACCACCCCGGCTCGCCAGCGCCACCACCGCTGAGGGAGGCTCAGACTGTCCAGCCATAAGTCATAGCCTATCACGCGCTGCGCCCAGAGAATGCCGAGAAGCGCGAAAACGAACTTCTGCATACCCCAAATATACGCTTATCTTTCCAACTGCCCTGTGTTTTCTTTACCTTTGGGGTATGAAGTATCTTTTATGCCTGGCAGGGGCCCTAATATGGGCCCAAACGCATCGCTGCGGCACGATAGAGCGCCTTCAATACCTTATGCAGCAGGACCCTTCCATCCTGAGCCGTATGCAAGCGGTGGAAGAGCACACTCGCCAATACATGCAAAATCTTGCACGTATGCCCGGACAACGCACCAATAATGTGATTACCATACCGGTAGTCGTGCATATTGTCTATCGCACCGCCAGCGAAAATATCACGGACGCTCAGGTCCAATCCCAGATAGATGTGCTCAATGAAGACTTCCGTCGGCTGAATGCAGATACGACCAATACCCCTTCGCTTTTTGCGGGGGTGGCAGCCGATGCCGAAATCCAGTTTTGTTTAGCTACCCGAGATCCCTTAGGGAATCCCACCACCGGCATCACCCGCACCCAGACCACGAAAACTTCTTTCAGCGCATATGCTGATGATGTCAAGTTTAGCAGTCAAGGGGGGAAGGACGCTTGGCCCACAGACCAATACCTGAATATATGGGTATGCCGGCTCTCCGGGGGCGTTCTGGGATATGCGCAATTTCCTGGGAGCGGACCAGCGAGTACCGATGGGGTGGTGATAGACTTTCGGTACTTCGGGCGGGGTGGATCGGCCCAAGCGCCTTACGATCAAGGACGCACCGCTACCCACGAGGTGGGTCACTGGCTCAACCTTCGTCATATTTGGGGCGATGCTCAGTGCGGCGATGACCTCGTAAATGACACCCCTACCCAAGAAGGCCCTAACTACAGCTGTCCTACTTTTCCCCATCCCACTTGTGGCAATACCAGTGACATGTTCATGAACTACATGGATTACACCGATGACGCTTGCATGAACCTTTTCACCGTAGGGCAGAAAAATCGCATGCGGGCCGTGCTCAGTCTGGGGGGCTATCGGTACAGCCTTCTCAGTTCCTTAGGCTGTTCTCCCCCAGGGGGCGGCTGCTCGGGCACCCAAACCCTTACCGCTTCCTCAGGGACTTTCTCCGACGGCAGTGGCACAAGTAACTATCAAAACAACGCCGACTGCCGCTGGCTTATTCAACCTTCTAATGCCCTGTCTATCACCCTTTCTTTCCAAAGCTTCCAGCTGCTCTCTGGGGACTCCGTGATTGTATATGATGGGAGTACTACTTCGGCCCCACGCTTGGGCGCCTTTTCCGGAAGTAGCTTGCCTCCTTCCGTCACCTCCAGCGGAGGCGTAATGCTGGTACGGTTTATCTCAAACGGCAGTGGCGTAGCGGATGGCTTTGTTGCCTCTTACACCTCTCAGCTCAACCTCCCCTGCTATGGGACGCAAGTGCTTACCCAAGCTTCGGGTACCATAACCGATGGAAGCGGCACCTCCGACTACCAAGATAACGCCGACTGCAAATGGGTCATCCAGCCCGGCAGTGGAGCGGGTATTCGCATAGAGTTTACGCAGTTTGCCACGGAGCAGGGGTATGACTTTGTCACCATTTACGATGGCTCCTTGGTAAACTCCACCTATATGGTGCGTCGCTTCTCGGGTACAAATCTGCCCTCGGTGGTGACCACGTCTATTCCCGAGGCCACCATTTACTTTACCTCTGACCAGAGTATCACGGCGGCAGGCTGGGGGCTAAACTACACCACCATAGCCCAGCCGTACTGCCAAGGAACAGTACAGCTTACGGCGCCCAGTGGGAGCTTCTCCGACGGAAGCGGGAATAGCGATTACACAAACAGAGCCGACTGCCGCTGGCTCATCCAGCCCCCAGGAGCTACTTGGGTTAGGTTGTCTTTTACCAGCTTCACCACAGAAGCGAACTATGACTTTGTGCGGGTGTATGATGGCCCGACTACCAGCTCGCCCCTCTTAGGCAGTTATAGTGGTACTACCTTGCCCCCTACGCTCACCTCCACAGGCGGCAGTATGCTCGTGGTCTTTACCTCCGACAGCTCTATTACTCGGGCAGGCTGGGAGGCTACCTATACCAGTAATGGCACTTCTACCGCGCTCTCTGCTGAAAGTGCTGCTGAGGTACGCTTCTACCCCACCCCAGCGCATGAAGTCCTCCATATAGAATTACCGCAGCCCCAAGGCGGCGGTATCCTCACCGTCTATGACCTTCAAGGACGGAAAGCGTGGGAAGGCCTCCTACAGCCTGGCAACAATACCCTATCGGTCGTATCCTGGGCATCAGGGGTTTATATTGGGGTTCTCCAACAATCACAGGGAGCGGTGGTAAGCTTCCGCTTCGTGAAGGAGTAGGCGCTTTATAGGCGCGGGCAAGCCATACTGCCCCAAGACAGACCACTCTACAGGGCGGCTCCCCTCTGCCGGCGAGGGGAGCCGTTCTACATAGCCCATAAGCTGAAAATGTGTAAGTGTATGACAAAAGGTCGGCTTCTCCGCAGCAGGGGCCGGTAGCTCTTCCATGGGCAAGCACCACAACCCACCCCATAGCCCCTTAGGAGGACGCTGTACCAGCCATACACCCTCGGCCGTGGCATACAGCTTGAAAATGAAGTGACGCGTAGGCCGAGGAGGACGTTCCGCCCGCACAGGAAACCGCATCACGGCTCCCTGCCTCAGCCCCTCACAAAAAGCAGAAAGGGGACATAAAAGGCATTTGGGTTGGCGAGGTGTACAAAGGAGAGTAGCCAAATCCATCAGCGCAAAGGCTACCTTACGCTGCCGCCATGCAAGGGGTAAACCATCCGCCTGCCCTTGATAATAGGCTCGATCGGTAGCAGGGGTAGGGTCTGCAAAAAGGCGGCTAAGCACTCGCACAAGATTTCCATCCACAGGCAGGTAAGCCCCTTTTTCGCTGAAAGCCAAGATAGCCCGCGCCGTGTAGGGGCCTATACCCGGAAGCGCAAGCAACCCCTGTAAGGGGTCGGGCCTCGTCCATAGGGCTTCAAACCCGCCTTGGGCGTGCAGCCGCTGTGCAGCTCGATGGAGATTATGCGCGCGCTGATAATAGCCTAAGCCCTGCCATACTTCCAGCACCGACTCTATAGGAGCCTGCGCTAACGCCTGAAGCGAGGGAAACCATGCCAAAAAACGCACTATACGCGCTTCTGCCTGCGCTATGCGGGTCTGCTGCAGAAGCGTCTCTATAACCCAAATGCGATAAGGGTCTTCTGTCTCTCGCCAAGGGAGGACCCGCCCCTGCCGGTCAAACCACGCCAGAAGGGCCCCTACCGCAGCTTCACTCACCCAAGATCTTGATGACCACCCTTTTGCGGCGCTGCCCATCAAACTCTATATAAAAAATCTCTTGCCACGGCCCTAAGTCTAAATCCCCTTTCGTTACGGGCACAAGCACCTGGAGGTGGGTCAGCAAGTTTTTCAGATGGGCATCGCCATTATCCTCACCGGTGCGATGGTGCCGATAGTCAGGCCGCAGAGGCGCCAGCTTCTCCAGCCATTCAAAGATATCTTCATGTAGGCCTCTTTCGTTATCCTGGATAATCACTGAAGCCGTAAGATGCATAGAAGAAACCAAGCAAAGGCCTTCTTGGATGCCGGACTTTTTAACTTCCTCCCGCACCTGTGGGGTAAGGTGCACGATAGCTCGCCGCTGCGGCGTATGCATCCACAAGTAAGCCGTGTGGCTCCGCATGCAGCGAACTTAGCCCACTCTCACCAAAAGCCCTATATTTGTCCCATGCGTAGAGGCGCATGCTTATTGGCTATAAGCTTACTGGCCTATGCCCAAAAAGGCATAGGAGGGTTTGGCCGGGTAGGGATTGGCGGCACCTATGGACCGCATTTGATAGGGGCTTCCTTTCGCTTGCCGCTTGGGTACAGCGAATACACTTTTGTAGAGCTAAGTGGCGGCTGGGGCCGTTCCAAAGCCCCCTATGTTTCAGGCTTGCAGGAAGGCTATGTGCTCGGCCTCGGTATGAATCAGGGCATTTTGGGTACGTGGCTCAGCCGAGACTGCGGGATTTATTGGTTCCTCCCTTACTTGGACTTAGGGGCCCGAGCGTACTACTATAATAACTTACCCCAACCCGACGGGAATGGTAATACCACCAATAAAACGGTAATCGTACCTGATGTGTATGCCGGCATAGGCAGCTTGTTTAATGTTTTGCCTCACTTTGAGCTATTTGGGTCGGTGCGGGCGCGAGCAGAGATTATAGAAGATTTTGCCCCGGCTTTTAGCTGGCAAGTAGGTGCGCGCGTGAGCTTCGGCTACAAATGAACTGGATAGGATGGATTTTATGGGGACAAATCCTTATCCGCGGGGCGTGGATCCACCGCGGGGATGGAACGCTCCCCGTACGCGGAGATGTGCTCATCCAAGGGGATAGCATCGCTGCGGTAGGACCGGTAATTACAGCTCTTCCGGGCTATCAGGTAATAGAGGCTGGGGGGAAACACCTGTATCCAGCCCTTATCGGGCTTAGTACCCCTGTGGGCCTGGTAGAAATAGAAGCGGTACGCGCCACCCGTGACAATGCCGAAGTAGGCGATTTCACGCCGGAGGTACTCGCTTATACGGCTTTCAATATAGACTCCCGCGTGCTGCCTACGCTCCGGGCCAACGGTATACTTTATGCCGAATCGGCGCCCCAAGGCGGCGTAATAGCCGGGCAATCTGCCGTAATGCGGCTTTTTGGACGCACCCGGGAGGAGGCCGTGGTAAAGCCCATAGCAGCCCTCCATTTGTATCCGCCTTCTTTGCGCCCTTGGCTCTATGCCTCCTACGAAGACCAAAAGAAAGCCGCCGAACGCGCCCAAAAAACTTGGGAAGCCTTAGACCAATACCTGGAAAAAGCGGCTCGCTGGTGCCGAGGCGACTCCAGCGAAAAAGATTTACGCCTGCGTGCCTTGTGCCCTTATCTGCGGGGCGAATATCCCGTCATTTGGCATGTAGACGCCGCTGAGGACATAGAGGCGGCCCTCCATCTCTCCCAGAAATGGAAGCTTAAAGCAGCCATAGCCGGCGGCAGCGAAGCCCCCAGGGTAGCCTCTGCTTTGCGCAGGGCCGCTGTACCTGTTATCCTTACCCGCACCCACCGCCTCCCCCCCGCAGAAGATACCCCCGTTAGCTACGCCTACACCCTCCCTAAGGTGCTACAGGACAGCGGACTGACAGTGCTTTTGGCCCATGAGAGCTTCTGGAACCAGCGCAACCTCTCCTATAATGCGGGCACAGCCGCAGCCTATGGCCTCTCCCCCGAGGAAGCCCTCAGCCTCCTTACCGACAAGCCCGCCCAGTGGCTGGGCCTTCGGCGCCTCGGACGGATTGCGCCCGGGTACCTCGCCTCCCTCCTCCTCGCAGAAGGCGACCTCTTAGATATGCCCACTTCTACCATCCAAAAAATCTGGCTGGAAGGCCGCGAAATATCCCTCAGTAACAATCCCCAAGAACAGCTATTCCAAAAATACCGATGAATACCCCGCTTTTTTTCGACCTCCATGTGCACAGCACCCTTAAGCCTTACCTGCTGAGCGCTGTAGACTCTCCTTGGGAGGACTATGACAAGGCTACCCCCGAAGAACGCGTGCGCCGTACGCCGAAGGTGACTCAATCTGACTTTACAAAGCTTCTCCGCTCTGGCACACGGGTGATTACTTTAGCCCTGCACCCCATAGAACGCTATCTCATCTCTGCGCTGACGACCCGACCCGTTGCGTATGCTTTGGTCTTCCGTATGCGGATAGAACGCGTGCGACAAGTGCTCCAGCGCGATCCCTTCTTTATCCTCCAACAAGAATACAACCTCCTCATGGCTTACCGCCAAAATCCTGCAGGAGCAGGTGAGATTGTACTGGCACGCAGGCCTCAAGACATCGACTCGGCCTTACAAGACCCAAATAAGATTGCCGTTATTTTGGCGATTGAAGGAGCCCATGCGCTCGGATTTGAATACAGAGATTATAAGTTTCCTGCAATAAAGGGATTTTCCTATGATGGATTTACGCCCCTTTCGCGGGAGAGCATACGAGAACGGTTAGATTGGGCTGCCGGTAAGGGTGTACATTTAATTACGCTCCTACACATGGTGTATAACCATTTAGGCACGCCGGCCAAAGCGGTAGAGCTACGCGGCCCTATGGCTATCCTACCCAATCCCTACCGGAGTGTGCGTTCCGTAGGAGGATACCGAGGACTTACGGCATACGGGGTGACTTTTGTAGAAGAGGCCTATAAGCGACATATCCTCATAGATGTAAAGCACTGTGACCACACGACTCGGGCACAGATCTACGAGATTGCCCAAGAATACCAGATGCCTGTGGTGGCTTCGCATGTAGCGGCTTCTGGGCATGCCCTCCAGCAACGCCCCCAGCGCACCGACCGCCCGCGCCACCGCCTCCAAAGTGAAAACTTCAACCCCTGGGATATCAACCTCCACGATGAAGACCTTATCGCTATCGCCCGTAGCCAAGGGCTAATTGGACTCATCTTAGATGAGCGAGTCCTGGCCGGCGAAAAACTCTTACAGGCCGTGCGAGCCGGCGAACTTCCCCCCTTAGAACCCCTTTTCCAACAAATACGCTATATCTACACCACCCTCATCCAAGCGGGTATCCCGCCTCGGCAAGCCTTCTCTACTTTATGCATCGGCAGTGATTATGATGGATTTATAGATCCTATAGATGCTGTGCCCACAACCCTGGAATATCCTACCATTTTATACCCAGGCTTATTATGTTTTTTTGAAGAAGAACATTCCCTCTTTCAAGACACAGGGCTTTCCCCCCAAGAGCTTGCCGAGCACTTCTGCTTCTGGAACGGAGTCCATTTTTGGAAGCATTTTTTGGAAAGAAAAGTACGGGCAGCCGAAGCTACCCCCCTCTTTATCCCCCCCCTCTAAGCTGATACTGGAGCAGCTTCTACTTCTGTATATTGAATGCGGGCATGATGGAGGGAGAGAAGCTGCTGATAAAAAGCTTCTTCCAGCTCTTTTATCTGCGGAAAGGCAAGCGGTGCTTCTTCTAATTGTCCCTCTTCTATGCGCTGCTGGATCATTCGGCGTACATGGGCACGCAGTTTTTGAGGGGTAAGGTCAGAAATAGCGCGGGTACTGGCCTCCAAGGTATCCGCTAACATGAGTATCGCTTCTTCCTTGGTAGAAGGCAGCGGCCCTGGGTACCGAAACTCCTCTTCCCATAGCTCGGCCTCGTGGGGCGCTATTTGCTTTTGTTTTTGCCAAAAATACTGGATATAGGTGGTGCCATGATGGGTACGTATACCCGCTATAATCTCTTGTGGCAGGCGATAGCGTCGCGCTAAATACACCCCATACTCCACATGACTCCGAATGATAGCCGCACTTTCTCTGGGGGACAAGGCATGATGAGGATTTTCAGCTCCTCCTTGAGAAATAACCGCGAGATTTTCAATAAAATACTGCGGCGCCTCTAACTTACCTATATCATGAAAAAGCGCCATAACATGACACTTTAAGGGATGGGCTCCAACAGCCTGAGCAGCGGCTTCAGCCAAAGAAGCCACTGCCAAACTGTGTTGAAAAGTGCCTGGCGCCCTGTGCGCAAGTTCTTTCAAAACAGGATGATTGGTATTCAACAACTCTAAAAAAGTAATGTCTGAGCTCATCTTGAAAACCTTTTCAATACCATAAATGAGCGGATAGACCATTAGACAAAGCAGCGCATTTAGATAAAGAATAGGAAGCCCTTCCCACGGAATAGCCTGAAAGGTACCCTGGTAAAAGAGATGATATCCTACATAACTTACCGTATACCCCAAAGCTAAAAGTGCCAGCGCATAGTACAGATGCGAGCGGCGCTGCATCACCCGCAGCCGAAAAACCGCCAACATCGTACTAAAACCATGCACAAAGAAAAACTCCACTGGCGCTTCCATGATGAGGCTAAGCTGAGCCCCCAACGCAATAGCCGAAATAAAACCAACCCTATCGTCAAAAAATATCGCCAATAAAAGCGGCCCCATAGCCACAGGCACTAAATGGTGTAAGGGCAAACCCGAACTGAGATTCCAACTTTGGACAAAACGTAAGAAAAGAGCAGAAGTCCCTGTAAATATCAAATATACCGTAAGCAAAAGGGCTATGGGGCGTACATCTGAGGGAGAGAAACGACGAGATATATATAGATATTGCAATGCGATGAAAGTAATAACCCCGACAAGCAGCAAAGCCCCTAAGTAACTGAGAAGGCGTCCTTGGAGGGGATGTATTCTTTCGTAAGCTACACGAAGTGATCGGAGTTTCTGTTCCGTGTCTTTGGTAAGGATCTCGCCCTTGCGGATAATCAGCTCTCCTTTCCGTACAGTGCCGCTATACGGAGAAAGCGCCTGCGAGGCCAGACGCAAACGCTCCTCAGAAGCCACAGGATCGTATAGGCAGTCTACGCGCAGAAGCTGCCGCAACAGTTGCTTGAGGGTATCTTGCACCCGCAAAGGAACCTGCGCTTCTACCCAACGCCAGAGGCGGAAGCTATCTACTAAGGCCTGAAGAGCTACCTCCCGCTCAGCTTGGGGAGAATACCGCAGCACAGCGACCCCCGGCTTACCTTCTAAACGGATCCCTACGTATCCATACCTATAGACATACTCCACCGCCACTAAGAGTGCTTGCCGTACCTCCGGCGGAAGCCGCCCAGCAAGCTGTTCCGCTTTTTCCCGCACCACGACAGCTATATGGGTGTCCTTCTGAAAAACTAAACTAAAGTGCTGCACAAGCGAGTCTATTTCCTCCCCCCTCTCCTCCGTAGTCTTATATATTCTGAACTCAAAAGGGGCAAATAGATCCGGATAAGGCCAAATATCTCCTTCTCGGTAATCCGAAAGGTAAGGGGGAGTATGCCACCACAAGAGAAAAGCGCTACTTAGCCATACATATGCCCCCACCAAAAAGGCTAATACCCCCCATCGCCTAATGCGCAAGGCCATAGCGATTGAGCTTTTTCTGGGCTTCGTCCCGCTGCCGCCAAATCTCCTTCGGATCGTACTGCTCTATCTCCGGCGCATACGGAATCACATTCCGCCGATAGACCAATATCCCCTTACGCCCCTCAAATCGACGCTTTTTCCAGTATTCTAATGCATCATACGTCCCATCCGCTCCAAAAAAAGGGCGCGGGTCCTCCCGTAGCGTACGCCGACGATTGCTGGTAGAAATATGGTCAAAGATTATCGCCGTATAGCGCTTCTTAGCCCCTACCCGCCGCACGTACCACCCTTTATTAAGAGAAAGCGGCGTAGTCTCGGGATATTCCAAAATCAATCGCATCTTCGGTACAGGCCCCACATAAATGACAGGCGCCCCAAAAAAGACTTTGTCCGGTTTCTTGGGATCAAAAAAGACCGTTTCTACCACTTTAAAGTTACGCCGTCTATCGTAGCCATTCCACCCCAAGAGCACATAATAGCGCATCTTCTCCCGCGCCAGGCGCTTCCCCCGCGGTACCCGAGCTTCCCCCTCATATTGTAAAACCCCATGCGTACTATACCGAGGATGGTAATAAAGCGCGCCGACCCATTCGTCCTGCGTAAGCGTGCGCCGTTCCATATCCTCCTCGTCCAGTACCTCGGGTACCTCCCTCAGCACAAAAACTTTTACCTGCCAAGGCGATTTTTTACTTTCGCGCCAACGCCGAACTAAGATACCATAATATCTATGGGTCTGCTTAGCAAAATCTACCACCTGCCACGTGAAAATACGAAAAGCACTATCCGTCGGTGCTAAATCTGACACCGTCACCACCGAATCAAACGGATAGCTAAAGGCCTCGGGGTAAGATAAAACGCTAATCCACTTTTGGAGGAAAAGCTGATTGACGGAGTCTTTTTCCGCAGTGCTTTCGTGGTGTAGCACGAAGTGCCCCATGCGCGTGAGCTCTTTTTCTACTTCGGTCAGGGCTATATGCTGAGCCCACAGCCACCCCACACCCCACACAATCCACCGCATGTACGAAAGTCAAAGGTACAACAAAAACTCACACAAACGCTTGAGGGAGGAGCGCCTGGGCCTCTAAAAGGGCCATTTCATTGAGGGGAGGGAGGGCGCCCTTCTCTCGGAGGAAGGCTATGACGGTCTCTGTACGGAGGTTAGAGACGAGGGGAACCCCAGCAAAGGGACAACCGCCATAGCCCCCTAAGGCACTATCAAAGCGGCGGCAGCCCGCTTCCCAGGCCGCTTCTACCTTAGCCCAAGCAGAGCTGGGATCCGCATGTAAATGCACCCCCCAAGTAATCCCCTTCACCGCCTCCAAAGCCTTAGATAGCGTAGTATACACCTCATCCGGCGTGGCTACCCCCACCGTATCGGCCAGAGAGATAATCTCTACCCCCATCGCCACCAGGCGTCCAGCGGTGTCTATCACCTCCTGCGGATGATACGTCTCCCCATAAGGATTGCCAAAGCCCATAGAGAGATACACCACAGGGATCTTATCGGCCGTCTTTGCGGCTTGCACTATCTCTGGGATAAAAGCTTCGGCTTCGGCCCGCGACTGCCGCGTATTCTGCTGCTGAAAAGTCTCAGATAAGGACAGCGGATATCCTATGTAGCGTACCGCAGGATGAGCCACCGCCTCCTCTAAGCCCCTGCTATTAGCTATAATAACCAAAATGCCCGTCTGGGGATAATCCCTATAAGGAAGCGCTGCTAAAACCTCTCCCGTATCCTGCATCTGAGGAACTGCCTTAGGCGATACAAACGAACCTGCATCTATGGTATAGAAACCCACACGCAAAAGGGCCGATAAATACCGAATCTTTACTTCCGTCGGGATGAAAGTAGGTAGCCCTTGCCAGGCATCCCGCGGACATTCTATAAGCTGAACCGCTGCCATAGCGCTCGTACTAAGGTTCATAATAGTTGAGCCAGCGATGGCCTACTACTCGGTCTTCTCTGTCGGTAAAGCCGCGATAACCCACCAGCACCGCATACAGGTTTTCTGCCTCAAAGTAACTCCCTTCTACGGGTTCTGGGTCAAAGGAGCCTTTTTCGGCATCCCACACCGCATAAAGGTAGTCATACACCCCTTGTTTGAGCAGGATACGGCCGCGATACTCTCCCCTTTGCTCATCATAGGTGAGCTGGAAGCGAGGGTCCGGCCGCCACCCCATGAAATCACCCACTACATAGAGGGGCTTTTCGTAAGGTGTACTGGCCTGGAGCCGAAACTCTACCCAGAAATAATCCGCTTGTACGCTGCTTAGCTCATCGCGCCCCTGCCATAACCGCACCGTGTCTAAGAGGGCATCCTGGATCTGAATAAAGAAGCGGCCATTCAAATCAAACTGGCTGGTGTAAGCGAGCCCAGCTCGGGGCTGTTCGGCCACTAAACGCACCACGATACCGCTATCTGTCCAAAAGGTCCTTTCCACCTGAAAGCTCCTGCGCCGTAAAATAGAACGCAAGTCCAACACCCGAAACTCTACCCCCGCCGGCATATCTAACCCCGCTTGAAAGCGATATTCCAAGTGATCGGGATATAAAAAAGTGGGCTTAAGCCCCGCACGAGCATTATCCCAGCGACCATTTTGCAAAAGCATACAAAAAAACTCTTGATAGGCTTGGGTAGAGTTTAACGACCCTGGGAAAACCGAAAAAGCTATCGTCTGGAAGCGCTGGCGCTGCCCCGTCACCACCTGGCCGGAGAGGTCGGGCTGCACCTTGACCACATTTTCCACCACATAGAAGCGCCGCCGCAATACTAACCGCTTGGGGTCATTCTCCCGAAAAACCTCTACTACATAAAAGCCGCTTCGTTGAAAGGCATTCCGTAGACGATACCGATAATGCACATATCCCACTCGGGTATTGTACGAAGGGACAAACTCCGTGATACGGTCCGACACAAACGCCGGCCAATATTCTGTGAGCGGCAAAGAAGAGGGTTCCCATGTGCGAGAACACAGCTGGATACGGACCCAAAAATCACTGGGGGCCTCCTCCGCTACCTCGTCAAACTCTAAGGTGAGGTAGTTGTCCTCCCGAAGGCCTAAGAAAGGAAAACTCAGCGTATTCTCCCCCCGGTAAAACTGTACCGTATAAATATGCGGCTCACAAATCGTGTCGGTAAGGGGCACAGCCCAAGCCAAGGAGAACCACAGCCAGTATTTCATGAGGAGAGGGGAAAGAGAAGGGGTTCAGCTTCGGGAAGGAGCGCGTCTATGAGGCTGCGGTCGCTTTTGAGGTGCGGGAACTTATTTTGGCCGCCGAGCTTTCCTTGGACTTGCATATAAGCGTACCCAGTCCCTACGGGGAGGCGATACAGGCGCGGTTCTGCCAAGATGCCTCCTTTACGCAGGTCGTCATAGTAGGGGTTATGTCGTCGGAGCGTTTCATCTAAGGTCTTGAGGAAAACGCCCCAATCGGCGGGAGGTTCTATCACTTCTAAGAGCCACTCATGACAAGGCATACCTGGGCCAAAATACGGTCCCACCGTGTATTCATGGATACGAGCGCCTGTAGCCTGTACAGCTGCCTGCAGAGCCGTCTCTACTTCCCATTCAATCACATGCTCGCCGAAGGCGCTCAGGTGGCTTTTGACGCGACCTGTGACACGCAGGCGATACGGCCGCACCGAGGTAAAGGTTACCACATCCCCAATCGCATACGCCCACAAGCCCGCATTTGTGGTAAGGAGGAGCGCATAGGGCCGGCCCACCTCCACCTCCCATAAAGGCAGGCGGGTAGGTTGAGGCCTATCTACCTCGTCCAAAGGAATAAACTCATAAAATATGCCATTATCGGTCAGAAGCCTTAGACCTTCTGCGGGGTCCTCTGTGTCTTGAAAGGCAAAGAACCCCTCAGAAGCCGGAAAGGTCTCTATAAAATCTACCCCCGGGAGCTTTTCCCGAAGTCTCGGCTCATACAAGCGAAAATCTACGCCGCCATGCACATACACCTGCAAGTACGGCCAGCACTCGGTAGCTTTTCGGGCGAAGCGTTTCTCCACTTCTTCCAGCATCTGTTCTATCCAAGGCGGGATGCCCGAGAGCAGGCGCAAGTCTGTTTGGGCGGCTTCGGTAATGACAGCCTCTACCTTAGCGGGCCACTCTTCTATGCAGTTTATCTCGTAGGAAGGCAAGCGATTACGGGTAAGGTACGCAGGCACCCAGTGATGCACAATCCCCGACAAACGGCCATACCAAATGCCCGCAGGGGTTTTTTCCAGGGCTGGGCTGCCCGAGAGGAAAAGCCACTTACCTGAGATGAAAGCGGCCTTTTTGCGCCGGTAGAGGTACAGAAGAAGGGTATCGCGTGCCCCCCGGATATGCGTAGGTATGCTCTCTTGGGTAAGCGGCAAGAATTTAGCGCCCGCCGTAGTGCCAGAAGTTTTGGCAAAATAGCGGGGACGCCCCGGCCAAAGGGCATCCGCCTCCCCGGCCCACACGCGCCTTAGGTACTTTTCCCACAAAAGCTCGTACGAATACACCGGCACCGCCGCCCGAAACTCTTCATACGTTTGTACCTCAAAAAGCCGGTGGTCCCTACCGAAAGCGGTGGCTTTCCCTTTTTGAAGAAGCTGGTGTAAAATACGCCTTTGGTGTGCGACCTCCTGCCCTACTTTTCGGGCATAGGCGTGAGCCACTGCATGAGCCCATAGGTGGGCAAGCGCCTCCTTCACAGCAGAAAGGTACAAAAAAACCTCCGTTAGGTTTGGCGCAAAACCCAAAGGATTTCTCGCCCAGCGCGGGCAGGATGCGAAGGCGGATTCGGCTCCTCCATGACGAGGGATAAGCCGACCTGCTGAGCCAGCAGAATAGCCTCCTCGCGCACCACTAAGAAAGGAGGACCTTCCGACGGCGCTCCGCTGAGTGGAAAAAGCAACCCCACAAAAAGCCCACCCGGGTTGAGCCATCGGGCCACCTGCTGCCAGTACGCCGCCCTACGCTGAGGCTCTATAGCACAGTAGCAGGTGTATTCCCACACCCCTTCTACCTCAGCTGGCGGGAAAAACTTAAAAATATCTGCCTGAATAGTGCGTATGCGGTTCTTTAGCCCATGCTTTTCGGCTTGTATTGCTAAAAAATTTAGCGGCTCTGAGGCAAAGTCTATGGCCCATACCTGGTAGCCTTGCTTAGCTAAGAAGAGCACATCATGCCCGAAGCCACAGCCAGGTACCACCAGCGAAGCAGGCGGAGGCGGAAAAAGGGATTTTTCTACAGCATAGCTAAGGGCCGGGGGTACGCGGCCAAGGTCCCAGCCAGTTTGTCCCTCTTGGTAGCGCTGACGCCAATAAGCTGGCTCGCTAACGCTCGCCATAGACAAAACGCACCTCTTGCCACCCCATCTCTTGACAGAGGGAACGGAGGAGCTTTTCGGCTTGGGCCTGAGCAGCCGCTCGGGGAAAAGAAGTCGCGATGCGCACGCGAAGGGTTTCTTGGGCAGCGGCTAAGGTTTCGCGAACCCGCTCAGCCTCTCCACCTTGCCACCATTCAATCACCGAAAAATCGGCCGCATATACCCGAGATTGTGTAGGATCTATACGCACCTGACAGAGGAATGGCACAGGCAAACGCAGGGTGACTGCTTTACGCTCCCAGCGGGCTTCTTGTACGCGCACCTGGCTAAAATCTATGCATATATCGGCTTCACCAGCTACCACCAGGAGCAACTCGGAGCTGGTAAAGGGCACACCGTAGCGCCATTCCCGCTGTACCACATCACGCACGACATACCGCAGCACAGTAAGCTGCCCGAGTGTGGTAAGCCTTTCTATAAGTAGGGTTTGATGCTCTTTAAGGGAAGGGGAAACTTCTCGGGTTTGAGAGAGGCGCCACCCCACCCATGCGCCCACCCCTATGCCCCCCCCTATTAGGAGGAGCGGCCCGAGCAGGCGACGCACCTTAGCCTTGCTGAGCACGCAGGGCCCGAGGTACCTCCACTCGGGCAATAGCCGTATCCGGGGAAGCCACAATCTGCAAGCCAGGAAGGCTCACCCGGCCTACCGTAAGCGTTTTACCGAGCTTGAGGGCTGAAATGTCTATTTCAAGCGCATCGGGTAAGTCCTTTACTTGCCCTCGCACACGCAGACGACGCAGCATAGGCACCAACTTTCCGCCCATCTGGACCCCCTCGGCTATCCCAACCAGCCTAACCGGTAAAGCTATCGTCACCTCATCCTCTGGCCCACACGCCATGAAGTCCAAGTGCATGACATAATCATGCACAGGATGAAGCTGATACTCGCGTAAAATCGCCGAATGCCCACCCGTGGGAAGCTCTATTGTAAAAAGATATACGTGAGGGGTAAAGACAATCTTATGGGCTTCAGTCTGTGAGATGAAAAAGGTTTCGGAGAGGCCTTTGCCATAGAGCGCGCAGGGTACTTTGCCGGCTCGGCGGAGACGACGCGCTTCCGCGCTTCTTTGGGGCACTCGCGACTCACCCCGCAAGACATACACTTGCATAGCGCACCCGGGAGGACTCGAACCCCCAACCGCCAGATCCGAAGTCTGGTGCTCTATCCAATTGAGCTACGGGTGCAGGGCCACAAAGGTACAAAATCTCAGTGCGTCAAGTAATAGTAAGCCTCCACATTATCCAGAAAAGCCCCATCAAACCCCGCCGCCAAAATATGCGACATATACGAACCTTCCCCCTTAAAGAGAATCTGCTTCCAGACTTCCTCCCAGTACGCCACATAAAACTCATCCGGATACCCTGGATAAGGCTTTCGAAGCCAAGAAGGACTCCCCAACCGCCACCCAGGCTGCCAATAGAAGCGCCACCGCTCCGCAGCCCCTATATTGATATAGGCTAACACCAACCGACGCTTGCCGCTGGGTTTATAGTGCAAACGGCGTACCTCTTCCTCAGAGAGCCATGCACCCTGATACTGCGCATCTATTACCAATACATCAAACTTACTTTGGGCCAAAGCCGTTATGTAAGCTTCCCGAGAGGGGAAAAGATCTGGGTTTAGCAGGTATAAAAAGTTTCGAGCTGCACCCAGCGAAGGGATAGAATCTTCATTGAGCATCGGTACCGTATCCGGCAGCTCCTGGTAATAGTAGTTATTCGGACTTCTCACAAAGCCTATGAACCCCTCTTGATAAATACGCGCATAAGCAGCAGGTATTCGCGCCGAGTCGCGCACATACTCAGAGCAAAAAATAGGTTTATAAGCCCTTAGCCGCCGCAGGACCTCTAAACGCGCCGGCGAAGGCAAAGTATCTCCCGTGTCCGCCTCGTAGAAAACCTCTTCGGCCGTAAACCCATCTATGGCATTTAAGTAGCTCCAACGAAGAGGCTGGGTAGGATCTGCAGCTTCAAAAGCTAACTCGGGGCCATTTTGTGGGAGGAGGATAAAGCCGGGTTTGCGGCTACGGGCCCAGACCGATAACTCCTCCACAAACTCCTGCATATACTGCGCCGCTCGGGACTCAGCCCACCGGGGTTTTTCGGACTTACACGCCCACGCCAGAAGGAGAGCTATGCCTATCGTCCCTCTACTCAGCCGAGATACCGCAGCAAGAAGATAAGCAGCACCACCAGCGCTATCACCATAATCAGCACATCCAACGGCCACGGCAGTAGCCATACAACGATACTGATAATAAGCGCGACGATAATAGCAATAATCAATAGCCGGACTAAATCATCTGTAGCTGTACGCAGCCGTTCTTTGAGAGACTGCCAGGCCGCTTCAGCTTTGGCTTTGAGGCGATGCCAGAAACCCTTCTTGACCGTCTTTTGCTTAGAAGCCACCCGCTCCACCTGTGCCTCTGTAAGGGGGATACCTGAGGAAGAGGTAGCAGCAGCGTAAAGCGGCAACATAAAAAGCCCGCAGAGAAAAAGGTAACGCGGATTTGTCATACGGGACAAAGGTAAGAGGAGTTTTGCGTTTTTCATTTAGGGCGACCTTTCCCGCGGGGTGGAGAGGTAGTTTGTCCGGAGGAGGAGCGTGGTGCTGGGCCAGCCTTAGGGGGTGGGCCTGCGGGTCTACCGGGGGGAGGGCCTACAGGTCGGCCCGGGGGCGGCCCCACCGGCCTACCCGGGGGCGGGCCCGGCGGTGGTGGCGGCGCCATGCCCCGCTTGCGCCACCACCCTACCCGACGCCCCGGCCGCAAGAAAACGGCTAATAATCCCACAAGCAACAATAAACCCACCAACAAAAGAAGCACCAGCACCCCCGGCCCTCCCCCCACCAACACCACCACCAGAACCCCTAATAAAACCACCAATAACACCATAGCTATCAAGAGCCCCTGCGCTTTTTCCTTGATACGCACCCAAAAAGGCTCCTTTTTGGGTGTAGTGGGGCCCCTCGGACGCATCATCACTACCGCTACCTCAGAAGGTCCTTTTGCAGGCACAGGGGTGGCTATTTCCCCTAACAAAGCAAGCCCCAGCATTAAGAGAAGCCGCATAATCAAATATCGGAAAAACTTTCCATTACGTTCACCACGGCTTGCCGTAGTACCTCGGAGGGATTAGACTGGCTCTGGATTGCTTCAACCACGGCTCTCAGCAAAGGAAAACGCCGGTATTCCGCCCAACTGGCCAAGCTTTGCGCGGCATAGTACCCCTCCGCTACCATGCCCAGCTTCTGGAGCGCGGCCAAGGCCGTATACCCCTGGGCCAGCAGCTGACCAAAACGCTGATTCCGGCTATACGGGCTAAAGGCGGTCACCAAAAAGTCCCCTGTCCAGCCCGGCGATAGAAAAGGCGGCTCTTCTTCGGGAACAAGCATTTGGAGCACTTCTTGCATTTCGCGCAAAGCCACCGCCGCCAATGCCGCCCGGGCATTATCTCCCCACAAGCTCACGACCCCCATCCCAATCGCATAAATGTTTTTCAAGACGCCCACCCACTCCAAGGATACCCAGGCTCGGCTCCAAAGCAAATGAAAGTATGGCTGACTAAAAAGCTGGGCTCCCCTCTCGTAAAGCGACCGTTCCGGCGTGCCCACCGCTACCCAGGTAGGCTTCCGTAAGATAACCTCCTCCGCATGACTGGGACCACTCAGGATAACCACAGCCTGCACACCCTTTTCACGGAGATATTGAGAGGGGCGTAGTAGGCCTCCCGGCAAAAGCCCCTTGGTACAGGAAACCCATAGCCGCGCCGGCAACGGCTCCTCCTCCAGCACCTCAGGCACATACCGAGAAGGTAGCGCTAAAACTATCGCCTCCGCTCCCCGCCAAACCTCTTTGAGCCGAGTACCCACATAAGCTATCTGTGCTGGGGGGAAAACATACTCGGGAAACACACTCGGATGCATCCCCCGTTCTATCAGACTTTGCGCAATCTCTTCTTTATGCACCCACCACCGCACCCGATGGCCCTTCTCTAAAAGCACCGCCGCCAACGCACACCCCCAACTCCCCGCTCCAATAAGCCCTACGGTCATTCTTTTTTAGGCAAGGGCTTTATCCGCACACTATCTCGTAGCTTTTCCTGTAACACATCATACGGACCTACTACTATAACTCGTCCTTCTTGAAGCCCTTCCGTGACTTCTATCTGCTGATCGTCTGCTACGCCTGTTTTCACTGGACGCTCCCGCACCACAGAACCCCCCTCTACCTCATATACGACTTCCTTTTGGCCCCGAACGGCTACCGCTTGGAGGGGCACCGCCACCACTGCGTCGCGGCGAGTATAGAATATGCGTACGACTGCACTCATCTCGGGTCGTAGCGGGTATTTTTTTCGGTCATATCGGGCCGTATCTATGGCTATGCGCACCAAGTAAGTGCTTACTTGTTCTCCGCCCAGTGCCGAAGCGTCCTGGGTAGCGGCTTTGCCAGAACTGTATCCAATCTCTTGCACGCGTCCAACGAAATACACGCCCGGATAAGCTTGAACCTCCACGCTCGCCGAATCTCCTACATGAAGCCGTACGACATCGCTTTCTGTGATTTGCACTTCTACCAAGAAGCGGCTAAGGTCAGCGATACGCACGCTTTCTGTACCGGCCATTTGGCCCACACCTACTACACGTTGGCCTGTGCGCACCAGGAGCCGCGTGACCACCCCATCCATAGACGCATATACCGACGTCCGTTGGTAATCAATCTGGGCTCGGCGTAGGTTTGCTTCGGTGCTGCGGATACGGTAGTATGCAGCCTGCACATTACTTTCTGCACTGCGCAGCTGGGCTTGCGCCACCTGATACCGAATCCGCGCCGCATCCCAATCTGCCTCCGCAATAGCTTGCTTCTCATACAGCTTCTGGGCCCGGACAAAAGCCAGCGAGTCCTGTAAGAAACTGGCTCGCTGCTGAGCCAACGCCGCCTGCGCTGCCGCATATTGGGCCTTAGCTTCCTCCAACGCCGCCTGCATCTGCATAAGCGCCGTCTGATAGTTATCCGGCCGAATCGTAAAAAGCACCTGCCCAGCTCGTACCGTATCCCCTTCCTTCACGTAGATGCGCACCACCTCACCCGAGACATCTGGGCTAATCGGCACCTCCACCACAGGCCGTATCACCGCCGACTCCGTGATAAACGGGATAATCGTATGCCGTCGTACCGTGTCTACCTCCACAGCCAGCGTATCGCGGGAACCCCAAATCCAGCGGCCCCCAAGCATCCCTATCAGGAGAATAAGCCCGATCCAGAGTATCCACTTCCTGAGTTTCATAAGTCTGCGTATTTACCGATGTAGGCTCCCAAGAGAAGTGTGCGTAGCTGTACTTCCATATGGGCCTGAGCGGCTTCGGCTTGAGCTTGTGTGTAGGCTTGGAGCGATTCTCGGAAGGTCCAGTAAGATACACGCCCGGCTTCGTACTGGGCTTGGGTCTGCCGAAAGGCCCGCTCCGCCGCTTCTAAGCTGCGCTGCAAAGCCCGTTCCTGGGCCAGCGCATTTTGCCAAGCCATATAGGCTTGTTGGGTACGGCGCACCACCTGCTGCCGCTGGATAAGGGTCTGAAGCTGCGCATTTTGCAGGTTAGCCTCCGCCCGCACTACCTGCGTACGCTGCCTCAGCTGCCGAAAAATAGGCACCGATAAAGTAAAGCCCACCGATTGATTGAAGTTTTCGCGCACCTGCCGCTCAAAAGGTAGCGGTTCTCGCACTATACCCAGCACAGGATCAAACCGAATATTGCCTGCGTTTGAGGAGTAGTTCGTTTGAATAGAAGCATTCAGGGAAAGGGTAGGCCAATACCCCGCTCGGGCTGTACGCAGGGCATACTGTTGGAGGAGTTCTCGCCAGCGGGCTTCTTGCAGCTCCGGGGCAAAGGCTAAGGCCTTTTGGAGGGCTTCTGCTTCGGTCAGGAGGCCGAGGGGTTCTACTGTTATCCCGAGGGTAAACTCCACCGAATCTACCCGCACCTCATCCCAAGCCATGAGCTGGAGGAGGGCAAGTTTATTTTCTCGGTGGCGGGCATACAAGCTGAGGTATTGAGCTTCCTCGCGGGCAAGCTGTGCCGCTAAGGAAAGGCTATCCGTCAAAAGCACTTGGCCTACTTCCAGCTGAGCGGTTACCCGCGCGAGTTGGTCGCGCAAACGCTCTATCCGCTGCTGCGCCAGCACCAGCGCGGAGGAGTCGCTGAGCGTCTGGATAAACTGCATGAGAGCTTGGGCCAGTACCTCGGTCTGCGTGCGCCGGTAGGTGGCTTGCGCCAGGGCGGCATTGGCCTGCGCCTGCCGAAGAAGATAATGATTCGCTAAACCCGCAAAAAGTGTCCAACTGGCCCCCACCGACCCCGAACTAAACGTGGTAGTTTGCTGCACCCGAGTGAAAGCGAAAGGGTCAAAAGTGGTACCATAGTTTTGCGTGGCACTGGCACTGGCCGAAATATTCGGCAGAAAGTTGGCGTATCCTTGATACACCTCCCATTGGGTAGTACGTAGCGAGAGAGCCGCCTGGCGCACCGTGAGCGCATTATCCCGCACCGCTGCCAAAAAAGTAGGGAGAGCAATCCATTTTACACCGGTAGGCGGAAAAGACGGGAGGGCTTCCTGCGCAAACAAAAGCGCCCAACTCCACCAGCAGAAAGCTTTATATTTCATACGTGAGCCAGTGAATACGGTCCGGCAGGCGCTGAAGGTAGAGCGCTTCGCCATTAGGGAGGGGAAAGTTTTCCGAAGGATAAAGCACGGTACTTAAAGTGACAGGCTGACGGAGCTGCACTTCCCATCCCGCGGGTAGGGTGGTTCGCCACCGCTCTAAGCTATCTTGGGGACCTTGCACGGCCAGAGCCGCTGTACGCCGGCCTCCTTGTGCAAAATATACTTCTATCCCTTCGGCTTCTAAACCTTGTAAAAGCTCGCCTAAGGACAGGGGAGATAAATCTACGCTTTCCACTTCTATCAACAAAAGGCCTTTGCGGGTGGCACGGATAGGCGGAAGGGGGTCTACCCACTTTTCCGCGATAAGCGACCCTTCTGCCTCTGGCTCAAAGTAGGAAAGAATGTATAAGGGGATTCGGGCATCCCGCAAAGGCTTAAGGGTGCGTGGGTGGAGGACTTGGGCACCATAGTAGGTCATTTCAGCAGCCTGAGCGTAGCTTAGCTCAGGAAGGGGCTGGGCGTCTGGATAGGTCCGTGGGTCAGCAGAGTACAAGCGACCTACATCTTTCCAAGCAATCATTCCCTGGGCATTTAGCAGCTGAGCAAAGAGTGCAGCCGAGTAATCCGAACCTTCTCGGCCCAAAGTGACACTCCGTCGGCGAAGGTCCGATGCAATATACCCTTGCGTAATGACCAAACGATGCGTACGGAAAAGCGGCACCAGTTGCGCATCTACATTCGCTTGACTGGGACCTAACAGCACCTCCGGCTCAGGATAAGCTCCATCTGTGACGAGGAGCCGCCGAGCATCTATCCACTCCAGAGGAAAGCCTTGTCCAGAGAGATAGGCGGCTACAATCTCACTACTCAGAAGCTCTCCATACACGAGAATGGCATCGGTAGCAGCGCCATCGGCTTCACCCAAGTGCGCCAAGGCTTGTACTCGCTGCCAGAGCCCCTGCCAATACTTTTCTTCTAACCGCTTCCAGAGGGCTTCGGCCGTGGGGAAAGGGAAAAGCCCTTCTACCATCTCGCGATGAAAAGCCTGTATCTCGCCAAAGACCCGATGCGCTGCCGAAAGGTCAGCCCGTGCCGCACTCTCTGCTAACGCAACCAATCGGTTAGTGGTTTTGCCAAAGGCAGACACCACTAAAAGCCGCCGCGCCTCGGGATAGGCTGCTTGCAGGACCATAGGTAGTTGGCGAACCGCCTCCACATCCCTAAGGCAGCCGCCCCCCACCTTCATCACCCACATGCGGCAAAGGTAGCAGTTATATTTGCCTTGTGCGGGTAGAAACCGACTATTTAGTCATCGGCAGCGGCGTAGCCGGGCTTTTTTTTGCGCTCAAAGCCGCTGCGTACGGAGAGGTCCTCCTCCTTACCAAAGACCAAATCCAAGAAAGCAACACCACCTATGCCCAAGGCGGCATCGCCGGCGTCTTCTCCTCCCAAGACAGCTTTGAAGCTCATATCCAAGACACCCTCACCGCAGGGGACGGCCTCTGCCGAGAAGCGGTGGTGCGCAGCGTCATCCAAGAAGCACCCGCTGCTATCCGAGAGCTGATGGCATACGGCGTAGAGTTTGACCGAGATGAAACGGGGCAGCTCCTCCTGGCCCGAGAGGGAGGACATTCGCACCCGCGCGTATTGCATAGCCGAGATGCCACCGGTGCCGCCATCAGTAAAGCGCTCATTGCCGCCGTGCAAGCCCATCCCCGTATCCAAGTGTGGGAGGGGGTCTTTGCCCTGGACCTGATTACGCAGCACCACTTGGGCATATATGTCAATAGGGGCTACCCCGGCATCACCTGCTATGGAGTCTATGCCCTGGAAATAGCCACGGGCAAAATCTGGACTATCCTCTCTCGCGTCACGGTGTTAGCCGCTGGGGGCGCCGGCCAAGTGTATCCTGTCACCACAAATCCCCCTACCGCCACCGGTGATGGCGTAGCGATGGCCCTGCGCGCAAAAGCCCGCATAGCCAATATGGAGTTTTACCAGTTTCACCCCACCGCTTTATACGAACCCGATAAGCGTCCGGCCTTCCTGCTCACAGAAGCCCTGCGAGGCGCCGGCGCTACCCTCGTAGATCCCCTCCGCCACAAGCCCTTCATGCATAAGTATGACCCGCGGGGAGACCTGGCCCCTCGGGATATTGTGGCCCGTGCCATAGACACCGAGTCCAAGATCGCCGGCCTGCCCTATGTCTTCTTAGATGCTCGGCCAGTAAAAAACCTCCCCGAAAACTTCCCCACTATCTACCAGTATTGTCTAAAAAAAGGGGTAGACCCCACTCAAGACCTCCTTCCCGTGGCGCCTGCTGCCCACTACATGGTGGGGGGCATAGATACCGATCCGCAGGGCCGCACTTCTATCCAACGGCTCTATGCCATCGGCGAAGTAAGCTATACCGGCCTCCACGGCGCTAACCGCTTAGCCTCTAACTCGCTCTTAGAGGCCCTGGTCTTTGCCCGCCGTGCTGCCCAGGACACCCGCGATAAGCTCGCTTCCTACACTGGGCAAAAAGAGGTGCCCGATTGGGACCCCCCGAGGCAGCCGCCATCCCGAAGAACGCGTACTCATCAGCCATAACCTCCAAGAGCTGCGCACCCTCATGGGAAACTATGTAGGGATTGTACGGTCAAACTTTCGTTTGGAGCGGGCCCGCCGCCGCATCGCCCTCCTCTACGAGGAAACCGAAGCTTTTTACGCCCATACCTACCCCTCCCGAGAACTCTTTGAACTGCGTAACCTCATCGCCGTGGCTTACCTTATCGTCAAATGCGCCAGCATCCGGAAAGAAAGCCGGGGCTTACACTATACCTTGGATTACCCCACAAAAAAACCCGGTCCCCCCTGGGATACCCTGGTCTAAAAGAGAGCGCCTCTCATCCCACAAACTCAAAAAAAGAAAAGGGGATAGGCTTAGCCTACCCCCTCTATGGCCCAGATGGGAGGATTTTACCGGGCTTTTTTCATCAGCCAGTCGGCTATTTCTTTGAGCTCTTCTATATTATATCCTGGCGCAAATACGGCGGGTTCTTCGGGGGGATTGGCTGGGCCGCCGGCGTGCTCAGGAAGTCCGTCTATGACCTCTAACGGCTGTCCATCCGCCGGGTGCTCGCCCGTCCACACCGCGGTGATTTCCTTAAAGTCCTCTAAGCTAAAGCGGTACAGGCGGCGATGGAACCCTCGCTCAATGAAAGGCCGCGACTCCTTAAACTCAATGTCAGGGATGCGCGGGATAGGCAGCATCTTTTTGACATCTACCCCCGTCAGTACTTCTAAGGCTTTGGCATAAGCTAAGGCATGGACACCGCCACGGACAAAGAGGTACCCCAGCATTTGCCGAGCAATCGGGTGGTCCGTCATTTCATACACCCGGATTTTAGCCATGCGGGCCCCATTTTCTAAAAAGAAGTTGTGCAAGAGGTCCAAAATCAAGTCCCCAGAGTTGAAGACATACTCGCCGTTCCATCCTTGTCCGAGGGCATTTACGGGCAGCGCACCGAGGCCGCTATTGATGTAGTGATGACGTAGGCCAGCGCTGTCTTTGAGGTTTTTCAACGGTGTCTCACGGGGATCATCTTTTTCAGGGGCTCCAGTCAAGAGGCCATTAATCACCGCCGAGACGAGCTCTATGTGTCCGTACTCCTCAGCGGCGATGTTGGCAATCAGGGCATAAAAAGGACGAACCTTGTCTCGGCCCCGGAGGTTGAAGGACTGGTAGGTGTAGTTCATGAGGGTGGACATTTCGCCAAAGCGTCCGCCCAAAAGTTCTTGCACGGCTGCGGCTGCGGCCGGATCCGGCTCGCTGGGCATCGGCAGCTCAATTTGCAGTCGGTCTACTCGCAGTATCATAGGCGTGTAGGTTTGCCCCAAAGGTATAACTTTTCTACCAAATGTTCGGTCGGTCGGGCTATTGGACTTAGTGCAATCGGAGGCTGAAGAGGAGTTCGCCTATAGCCTGGGAGCCTTCCAAGCGCTGGAAGCCCACCCGCAGGAAAAGCCGCTGCGCTGGAAGGTTCTCCGGATGCACGGCTGCCCGCACCTCCTGCACCCGATAAGAACGACTCAGCTGCGCTATTAGCGCCTCCAGCGCCGCTCTTCCATAGCCTAACTCTTGCTTATCCCACCGAACCCCTATCCGACTTATCCATAAGACGGGCGGCGTGCCCGCCACCTCTATGAAGCCTATCAGCTCTTCTTGCTGCCATATGCCCCACCGCTGGAGGGGTACCCCCCGCGCCGCCTCCCCAGGAAAAAACTCTGCCTGGGCAGGGGCTACTCGCAGCTGCTCAATCAAGTACTCCTCCGAGGGAAGGAGACGCCGCACCGAGACCTTACTCATGCCCGCCGTGTAGTAGGCACAAAAGGACGAAAGTATAAGGGTACGAGCGCCCCGATTTCTTCTGGCGCGGTGAGGGGCGCTATGCCCTCTGCGGCCCGAGCCACCTCCTGCCACGAGACTTCACGCACGTATACCCCTATCTGGGTGGGGATGCCTACATTCCCCACGCAGAGCGTAGCAGGGGTAAGGCGTTTCAGCCACTGGGAGGCTTCCGCTACGGTAGCTTCCTCCTCCGGCGTGCCTTCTCGCCAGAACTGCCCATACCACTGCCCCGGCCGACTCGCCCAAAAGGTAAAAACCAGCTGGGAGGGTTCAGCTACGCTTTGGGCTATTTGCCATAAGACCCGCATAAGCGGCACCGGATAGACAGCCCAGCCCAAAGACAAAGCCCAAGCCTTCGCCGCTGCCAGGCCTATACGGAGCCCTGTATGCGAACCGGGCCCCTGATGATAGATAACCTGCCCAATCTCTCGCCACGTAAGGCCCGCTTGCTCCAAAACCTGCTGCACAAGCCCAATCAGCCGCTCGGCATGCTGAAGAGACCAATCCCACCGGATCCCCCCTACGGGTTCTCCCTCCTTAAGGAGCCCCACTTGACAGCTCGGCCCCGCCGTCTCCAATACGAGCGTCCAGCCCTTCACGGTCTTTCATGCGTTTATACCAGAGCCAGCCCACGATACCCGCAGCCACATACGGCGCCGCAAACAGCACAATAATACCTACCCGCAGGCCTTTGGCCAGGCCCGGCGCGGCCGCCTCAGCATTCTTACGACACATGGCACACTGGGCCGCCCCCCACACAGGCAAGCCTAATAGCCCCAGCAGTACAACCTTCCGCCAATCCATATCAAGTAGGATAGTAGGGCGCTAAAAACACATACACCAGTACCCCTGTCACCGACACATAAAGCCATAGGGGAAAAGTCCAACGCGCCAGGCGCCGATGCTGCCTATAGCGCCCCAAAAGCGCTGGGTACAACGTAAATAACGCCAAAGGCACCACAAATACACTGAGCCCGATATGCGTAATCAAGATAAAAAGATATACCGCCTTAATCCAGCCTGTACCCCCGAAGCGTACTTCCTCATGCGTGAGGTGATAGACCACATACGAGACCAAAAAGAGCACACTAAGTGCGAAAGCCGTAAGCATGACCTTGCGATGCTCCTGCCTTCGCCCCTTCCGAATAAGAAAATATCCTACGGTCAAAAGCCCCGTCACGGCACTATTGATAAGGGCATTTAGCCGAGGAATAAAACTCGTGTCTATACCTATATCTACCCGAGGCAGCTGTAGAAGAATAACCACAACCAGCGGTATAACTATAGAAATACCCCATATTAGGGAGCGCAGGGCTCCTTCGCTAAGGCTTAGGCGCATACTCTAACAACAACAGATTGAGGTCTTCGCGGAGTTTTTTACGCTGGAGGCTATCTAAGCCGCTATAAAATCCCCGTATGCGTAGCTCCGGGTCCACGAGCACCAGCATGTCGCTATGTACATAGCCGAGTTCGCCCTGGGTGGAGTCGGGCGCCTTATCTACGGGGAGGAGGTACCCCTTGATAGCGAGGCGATAGAGGGTAGTCTCGGGGCCGGTGACGAAAGTCCACCGACTTAAGTCTGCCCCATATCGTGTAGCATATTCGCGCAAAACGGAAGGCGAATCGTGGGCCGGATCTATAGTATAGGATATCAAACGCACCTTCGCAGAGCTACCCTGCAAGTAGTCTTGCAGCTCGCGCATAGCTTCACTTAGCCGAGGGCAGATGCCAGGGCAGCGCGTAAAAAAGTAATCCGCCACATGAACCCACCCCCGCAGCGAGTCCTCCGTAAAAGGCACACTATCCTGCGTCAGGAGCCCAAACGCAGGCAAGGTATGCCAGACCGTATCGCCCACACCCCGCACCTCATAGGGACCCAACTTAGGTAGGGTTTTATAGCGATTACGCCCTTGGCTGAGAAACCACCACAAGAGTAGCGGGAAGAAAAAGACCAGTAGCACCACAAGAACCCGCACCCCGCGCATCAGCCAAAAAGCAACTGAAAGAGCTTTACCCCTTCATACCACAGCACCACCAGCAAAGCCATCAAAAGTATCATCGGCGATATAATAACGAGAGCCAAACTCACCCGTTCATAGCGCATATGCATAAAGTACCCCGTGATATAAAACGCCTTAGCAATCGTCATCAGCACAAAAGTCAACGTTTTAGGCCCCCCCTTGGGCACGGTAAATGCCACCACAAACTCTAATACCGTGATTACAAAAAGAATGACAAAAGGAATCCACACTTTATCCCAGATGCTATGCCCTGAGGGCAGCAGAAGGCCCAAGAGGCCTCTCCTTTGAGGTATCGTATGCTCAGCCATAGGTCACAATAGGTAGAAAAAGGTAAATACAAAAACCCACACCAAATCTACGAAGTGCCAGTAGAGTCCGATATTTTCCACGCGGTTGTAGTTGTTGATACGGTCAAAGTCGCCGCGCAAAATCTGCACAAGTACCACGAGATTGAGGATTACACCACTGGCTACATGAGAGCCATGAAAGCCGGTAATTAAGAAGAAAAACTGGCCAAACTGCGGTGCCCCGAAAGGATTGCCCGTGAGGGTAGTACCCCCTAAGATGAGGTGGGTCCATTCCCATGCCTGACACCCTAAGAAGGTCAGACCGCCGAGAATAGTGAGAAATAGAAACAGAGCGGCTTTCTTTCGGTCACGCTGATGCCCTGCTTCTACGGAGAGGACCATAGTCACACTACTCACAATCAAGATAAAGGTCATCAGCCCCACAAACACGAGCGGATATCCATGCCCTAAAATAGGCGCAGCATCAAATACATGTTCCGGGTCAGGCCAGTTTGGAGCTTTAAAGCGAATAAAGCCATACGCTGTGAGAAAAGAGCCAAAAGTAAAAGCGTCTGACAAGAGAAAAACCCACATCATGAGCTTACCCCAACTGACGTTGCCAAAGGGCGAACGGCCCCCACTCCACGGTGAGGAGAGGTCTTGCGTTTGCGTCGCTACAGCTGCCATAGTTATAGGAGTTGATTTAGCTGCAAAAATACGACGAGATACACCCACAATACATCCAGGGCATGCCAGAAAAGCCCAGTCAAGCGCAATCCCAGTCTATCCTCCGGCCGCACCTTGTACAGAATAGCCCGAAAAGTCCAGTACCCCACCGCTACAAGCCCCGCCACAAGATGCACCGCATGTAGCCCTGTAAAAACGTAAAAATAACTGACAGCTTTGTGGTTACCCGTCAAAAATAGCCCTTCTCGTACGAGCATCTGCCAGCCTATTAGTTGCCCAAGCAAAAAAACTACCCCTAACCCGAAGGTTATCATGAGCCCTACTTGGAGCTGGCGGTAGTTCCCGAGGGCAAATCCCCGCTGCGCCCGATAATAAGCTATACTACTGGAGAGAAGTACAGCTGTATTAGCCCAAAATATCGGCGGTATAGTAAAAGTTTTCCAAAACTCATGGAAACGCTGAACTAAGTAGGCACTCGTAAACCCCATAAAGAGCATCCCCATGCTCACGAGGTAGAGCCACAGGAGAAACTCTTTTGGGTGGAGACGGGCTGGAGCCTGTGTCATAAGAGTAGCCATATACCCAAATAAAGAAAAGTAAGGTACGCCGTAAGAGCTAAAAGAAGGTATCGCAAATTTTTAGGGTTGGTACCATATACCCATCCCCCGCTGAGGAAAGCCACCGGAAGACCTATGCTAAAACTCCAAAGGCCCACTTGCCAGGGGAGGAACGGCCACAACGCCAAAGCCGCCACAGGCAGCGCCCATACCGAAAGCCATAAGGCTAAGCGATTAGCTTGTGCTTTTTCGGGGGAAAAAGGTAAAAGACGAAATCCAGCCCGAGCATAGTCCCCCTGCGCTAAAAGCGCTATTACCCAGAAATGCGGAAACTGCCATACAAACTGAAGGACAAAAAGCGCCACTAAGACAGGCGATACCTCTGGGCGCACAGCCCAGTAGCCAATCACTGGGGGTAATGCCCCTGGAAATGCCCCTACCAATACAGCAATGGGACCGTGTTTCTTGAGGGGGGTATAGGCCAATACATACAACGCCCAGGCCACCCCGCCTAAGAGCGCTACTTCCCACCGAACCAGCGATAGCATCCCTATCCCCACAACGAAGAGGGTAAGCGCCACTATTACCCCCTCCACAGGCGAGAGCAGGCCTGCTGGAAGAGGGCGGCTGCGGGTGCGTTCCATGAGTGCATCAGAGTCACGCTCCCAGATTTGATTCGCGGCATTGGCAGCGCCGGTAATCGCATACCCACCTAACGCCAGCCATAAAAGAGACATACCCTCAGACAAGCCCGCCACCAGCGCCCCCATCATAGCCGAAAAAACCACGACTAAGCTAAGCCTGGGCTTCGTAAGCTGCCAGTATAGCCCTATCCTATGCAGAAAGCTGAGGGATAGACTGAGGAGCGCCGTCATACCGCGTATGTCTCAAAAAATACAACGAGATAAAACCGCTATTTAGCGCAAAAAGAGCCACTACCAAGTGAAGGACTTGCAAGACAGGAGAGAAAGAAAGATAAGCCATAGCTGCACCCGACAAAACTTGTACGACTAACGCTAAAAGCGTCCATAAAGCCCATCGCCGAGCGAAAGGTTGCCTTACAGGGTCCCGGAACACTCGCCACTGGTAATAGGCCCATCCCCCCAGCACAAACCACGAAAAACTTCTATGTATCAGGAAAACGATTTGGTCTGAGAGTAAATCCACACCTTCACGGCTGACCACCGCCCGCACAGAAGCCCCCAAAAGCACTTGTCCTAAGAGAAGGATCCAACTACCCCAGCCTAAAAGCTCATATACCCGCCATTCCGCTGAGAGGGGTCTCTCCTGGAGCAAAAAACTACGCGCCCACGCCAAAAGCACCGCTATCGTAAGCAGTACGCTAAAAAGCATATGTATAGTAATCATGTGTTGAGCCAAGTAGGTAGCCACCACCCGCCACCCCAGCAAGGCTTGTATAAGTAGGAGTGCGGGCACAGCTATTACCCACCTGAGGATGTCGGGCCGTCCCCGAAGGTACACCCCTGCGTATCCTACCATAGCCACGACGCCTATGCCAGCCAGCACGCTAACCATGCGGTTGAGATATTCGGCCCAGGTTTTGCGGGGGTCAAAAGGTTCAGCAAGCCGGCCGGCTACGGCATACCGCTCACGATAATCTGGGGGTAGTTGCGATTCGTGGGTAGGGGGGATGAGCTGCCCATAGCAGGTAGGCCAATCGGGACAACCCATCCCCGCCCCCAGAACCCGCACCGTCACCCCAGCCACTATCACCAGAAAAAAGAGCCCAAATACCCCCAGCGCTAACCGACGGAAGCGGAGCAGATGTCTCTGCTCGGCCGTCATGCGGTAGGAGCGTCCGGCTTATGGTTGGGCGAAAGGGCCGGCACCGGCGTAGGCTCGGGCGAGACCTTCGCCGCTTCCCCCTCCGAAGGCTCCTCCCTATCAATCACACTGAGCGGCTCAAAGTCATCTTCCCACCAGCGCACGCCCCGAGCGATGTCCTCATCAGAGATATATTGCGGGATGAAGTCGGCGGGTGCGCCCGGCTTAGAATAATCATACGGCCACCGATACACCACAGGCAGTTTGCCTGGCCAGTTCCCATGAATATGCTTGACAGGGGAGCTCCACTCCAGCGTCGTGGCTTTCCACGGGTTACGCGGGGCCGGCTTACCCCAAAACATACTGTGGAAAAAGTTATACACAAACAAAAGCTGCCCCGCTATCGTAACAAGCGCCGCTATGGTGATAAATACATTCAGGTCTTGCCAGCTCTTCGTAAAATCAAACTCCGTGAAGGCATAGTAACGCCGAGGCACCCCACCAAAGCCCATGTAATACATCGGGAAAAACACCAAGTTCGCCCCAATGAAGGTAAGCCAGAAGTGAATGTACCCTAAACGGTTATTCATCATGCGGCCCCACAGCCGCGGGAACCAGTGATACGTACCCCCAAACATGGCAAATACCGCCGACACGCCCATCACGAGGTGGAAGTGCCCTACTACAAAGTAGGTATTATGCAAGGGGATATCCAGAGGTGCTACCCCCAAGAAAAACCCAGTAAGCCCTCCACTGATAAAGAACGAGACCGTCCCAATTGCAAAAAGCATCGGCACCGTAAGGTGTATCCGTCCCTTCCACAGGGTAAAGATGTAGTTGAAGATTTTCATCGCAGACGGAATAGCCACGAGAAGCGTAGTAGCGGTGAAGATAGAGCCTAAAAGGGGATTCATGCCCGAGACAAACATGTGGTGCGCCCATACAATAAAAGACACAAAGGCAATCCCCAAAATGGAATACACCATCACCTTGTACCCGAAGATAGGCTTGCGCGCATGCGTGCTTATCAGCTCAGAGGTGATACCCAGCGCCGGTAGGAGCACAATATACACCTCGGGATGCCCTAAAAACCAGAAGAGATGGAGATATAGGAGGGGATTTCCCCCTTGTTGAGGTAGCGCTTGGCCAGCAATATAAATGTCAGAGAGGTAGAAGCTTGTCCCCAAGCTATGGTCAAAAAGTAGGAGGATGAAAGCGGCTACGGCCGGCGGGAAGCTCAGAAGCCCCAGTATCGCCACCGTAAAGAGCGCCCATACCACGAGCGGCATACGCATGAGGGACATGCCCTTTGTGCGCATGTTGAGTACAGTGGTGATATAGTTAAGACCACCCATGAGCACGCCGACTACAAAGAGCACCAGCGCAATAATCCACAACACCATACCCAAGCCTGAACCCGGCATGGCCTGAGGCAGCGCACTGAGGGGAGGGTATACCGTCCAGCCCGCCGCCGCTGGCCCCGTCTCCACAAAAAACGACGCAAAAAGCACCACCGTCCCCCAGAAGAAAAAGTGAAAAGAAAGCATATTTAAAAACGGCGACGCCATGTCTCGGGCGCCAATCTGTAGCGGTATGAGGAGGTTCGCAAAGGTGCCACTCAGGCCGCCCGTCAGCAGCCAAAAGACCAAGATAGTGCCGTGCATCGTCACCAGCGCCATGTAAAAGTTCGGGTCTAAGCGGCCCTCCGGCGCCCACTTCCCTAATATCGTCTCTAAAAACGGGAAGCTTTTATCCGGAAAAGCCAGCTGGAGACGGAATATCGCCGAAAGCAATATCCCTATGAACCCCGCTACAAAGCCGGTGATGAGAAACTGCTTAGCGATCGTTTTGTGGTCCTGGCTAAAAATGTACTTCGTCCAGAAGGTTTCTTTATGATGGCCGTGGTCATGCGCATGTTCGTCGGCATGAGCCACCGCCGCTACGGTCATTTCATGCGTGGCCATAGGCTATAAGGTTTGAGAGGATTTTCGGATTTCGGTTACTTGCTCAGACGGCGCATGCGCGGGTTTTTGGGTAGAGAGCCACTGCTGATACTCCTCCCAGGTCTCCACGACAACCTTCATGCGCATGTTGTAGTGCGCGCCGCCGCACAGCTGATTACACGCCAGCTCAAAGTCAAAATCGGGCTTACCCAGCTTGCGCCGCATCTCCTTAGTCGTAATGGTGGGCACCAACATCACTTGGTTTTTCTGGCCCGGGACCGCATAAATGTGGGTCCGGAAGTGCGGCAAAAACAGCGAGTGCAGCACATCCTTAGAACGCACATGGATAGTCACCAGCGCGCCCACAGGGAGGTGGATTTCCTTTGCTGCAGGCAGGATATCATCTTGCGCCTTAGGGTCGGTAAAGTCTAACCCGAGCACATTCTCCCCGCCAATCAGCGTATAATGATAGCGCCCCAGTTTGTAGTCGGCCCCGGGATACCGCACCCGCCACTGAAACTGTTCGGCCACCAGCTCTATTTCCAGCGTCTTTTGCCCCTCCTGCGGCTTCTGCCCATGCACCGGCAAGCTCCATATGTATATACCCGCTATCGCTATGGCCACTACGGGAATAGAAATGGCAATAAGCGAAGCCCGCTCTAACCCATGATGCGTCTCCTCATATACAGCCTGTCGAACCTTGCCATTATAATAGCGCCAAATCATGTAAAAGAGCATAAGATGAACCAGAATAAACGCCGGGTAAGTAAAGGAGATGATTCCATCTCGCAACCCATCTATGAGCTTGCCATGTTCAGAGGCGGAGGCAGGTAGGTAGAGGGGGGCGTATTTGAAGGTACCCCACACCGCAAAGAATAGCCCGCCTAAGCCTACCAGCATCCACAGGCGCATATTGACTTTATCCCGGTCCCAGCGCGCAAAGGGGTCATAGCCCGTGTAGCGCACCACCAGCTGGATAAGCCGAAAGGCCAGAAACACTATTAGGAGAGTTTCTATCCAGACGAGCTTCCAGAGAAAGCCACTCCAATCAAAAGCAGCGGCTTGCTGGGCTTGTTCGAGGGCTATTTCGGCGGCACGGGCCTTGGCTGCAGCGCCAATCTGCGCCCACCCCAGCCCCAACAGGCCCACCGCGCTCATCCACCGCATACGACTCATATAACGACAAAGGTAAGGGAGAAGTTTCATTCCAGAGTGACCCAAGGCCCCTTGCATCTCCACAAAGATACAACAAATGTTGCAAGTACAAACGTCCTTTTGCCCGCTCCCCTCCGCACACTTTTTCGTAACCTTGCCCAAGATGGCTTTCCACCTCTCCTCTTCTATCCATACCCCAGAAGTGCTTGTAGATGAAGAAAAGTCCCTCTTCGTGCTGCGCGGGGCTTGTTTTCCAGAAGACAGCGTGGAGTTTTTCCAGCCTATCCGAGAGTTTTTTGCAGCACACATAGATAAGCTACGCACCACTCCCTTAGAAGTTCATATAGAACTCCAATACATCAACTCTTCCAGCCAACGCGAGCTCTACCGGCTTTTATATGAGTTTTTACAACAAAACGGTCAGACTCACTTGTACATTTATCAAGGAGATGACGACCAAGAGCTTGAAGATCTACGGCATGTGGTTTTTGGACTGGAACAGCTCTCAGGTGTAAAGATTACTTACCGAGAAGGTTTTTACCATTCATCGGTGTCGTAAGAAACGCTTCCATGTAAAAGGAAGGGAAGGCCGGCCCTTGTACAACCACCCTACGGAGGCCCCCTCTATGGTGACGCGTTCGTAAGGGGCCTGAGCGGGGAAGGGCTGGCCAGCCAGATAAGCGGGAAAAGCTTCTCGGGGAAGGGCACGCTCGGGAAAACCTACCAGAGGCCGGCTCAAAAGCGCTGCAGCCTGCGCGGGCCGACTATGCTCCCAGAGAGGATGGGCCTCCCAAGCTTCCTTCCAAAGGGGAGCCGGTACCAAAGCCGCCGCCCCTTCCATAAGCCCCTGTAGGCTTTCTCCGCGCTCTATGGCAATAAGCCCCTCGGGCAAGGGAATAGGTACCTTACCCGCCCGAGGAAACTCGCCTGTGGGCACTTTCCGCTTAGCCCTGGCCAAGGCCCCCTCTCGGCGACGCCACGCCGACACAAAAAACCCTTCTCCCGGTCCCCGATGCGGATAAAAGTAATATCCCACCGCTGGCCCTTCTGTGGGGACGACCGCCGAAGGCAGCTCCCCCGGCCAAAGTACCGCCTCCCATGCGGGGTCAGCCGCTATCACGGCGAGGATATTCTCCTCATTTTCTGCAGGAGCGAAGGTACAGGTAGAATAGAGGAGCACCCCCCCCGGCGCCACTAAGGCCTTAGCTGCGTGGAGGAGGCTGCGTTGAAGGCGAGCCATACGCGTACTGAGGTCGGGGTGCCACTGGCAGGCGGCACGCGGGTCCTTTCGCCAAAGCCCCTCTCCCGAACAGGGCGCATCCAACACCACCACATCAAAAAGCCCCGGGAATCGCTCTGCCCACCAAGCCGGATGCCTACCCGTAACCAGGTAAGCGGGGATGCCCCAGCGAGCTAAGTTTTCTTTTAGCGCGGTTCGTCGGCGAGGGTCCGGGTCATTTGCAATCAGGAGGCCGCCTTCCCAGCCCAGCTCGCCTAAAAGGAGGGTGGCTTTGCCGCCCGGGGCTGCACTTAGGTCTATCACCCGCAGGGGCCGCCGCTCCGGCACAAACACCCGCAGGCTCATCCCCGAAGCCTCCTGCACATAGTAGGCCCCCGCATGCCAAAAGGGTTCCTGTTCAAAGTCCGGCCGCTCCGCCAGGAGCCGCCCCAGCGGATGCCAAACCACCCGCTCCGCTTCCGGAAAAAGCGCTCTCCCCTTTTCCGGGTGAAGCCGCAGCGCCGTACGTGAGGGCTGGCTTAGCGCTGCCAAAAAAGCTTCGGCCTCGGCCCCCAGCCGTGCCCGCATCCGCTCCACAAACGCCGGGGGCCACCTCACCGAAAGTCAAACGAAAAATAGCTTTGACGGCCCTGCGCATCCACCCCCTGGATTACGATACGTCCCCGCACACGCGTCAGCAGCTCCTCCAGCTCCTGCGGCGTCTCGGGTAGATAGTTATTGATGCTCAGGATGACAAAGCCCTCCGTGAGCCCCAAGCGGCTAAGCAGGCCTCCACCCCGCAGGTTCTGTACTCGGAAGCCCCGTTCTACCCCTAAGGTTTGCGCCTCGCGCGCAGAGAGCGGCACAATATCGGCGCCCAGTTTTTCAGAATGGTAGGTGGTACGGCGCAGAAGCACCGGCTCCCCTTCTTCGTTCGTGAGGGTAGCGGTGGTCTCGTAAATGCGGCCCGCGCGCTTGTAGGTAATCTTGACCTTGTCGCCGGGGCGATGCTGGGCCAGCCGCTCAAAGAGTTCGGCTTGCGTCTGCACCGGTATCCCGTCTATGGCTAAGAGGTGGTCCCCTGCTTTGAGGCCGGCCTTAGCGGCAGCCCCGCCCGGTATCACTCGTCCCACATACAACCCCTCCAGCTCCTCCGCCGAAAGCCCCGTATTCGGCTCCTCCGTAAAATCCGACACCTCCACATCTAAGAACGCCCGCTGCACCATCCCATACTGCCTCAGGTCCTCCACCACCTTCCGCACAATATTGACCGGTATCGCAAACCCATACCCCACATACGAACCCGTACGAGAGGCTATCGCCGTATTGATGCCCACGAGCTGCCCTTTGAGATTGACCAACGCCCCCCCGCTATTGCCGGGATTGATAGCGGCGTCCGTCTGCAAAAACGACTCCAAGGGGAGCGGCCCTTGCATAAGATTAAGGTTACGGCCCCGCGCGCTGATAATCCCCGCCGTCACCGTGTAGGTGAGGTTGTACGGATTGCCAATAGCGAGCACCCACTCGCCAATCTGCACTGAGTCGGAGTTAGCTAAGGGGAGCGGCGGAAGGCCTGTGGCTTTTACCTTGAGAAGGGCTATATCTACGCCGGCGTCGGCCCCCACCAGCTCCGCCGGTAAGGTGCGCTTGTCGGGAAAGGTCACTAAAATGCGGTTAGCGTCCCGCACCACATGAAAGTTGGTCACGATGTAGCCGTCGCTGCTCCACACCACGCCCGAACCCGCACTGTAGACGGGCTGGCTGCGGGGCATCCATAGCCCCCAGAAGCTCCAGAACTCATCGCCGGCGACCCTTTCACCAAACGCCCGAATGAACACCACGGAAGGCGTGGCCTTGCGTGCCGCCTCCACAAACTCCGACGAAGCCGGCCCCCCCGGCCACCCTACCCCCCGCATCGGCACCAAAACCATTTGCGCAGAGGCAGAGCCCCCACCCCGCCCCATTACCCAATACCCCACCGCTCCCCCTAACCCCCCCGCCACAAACGTTAGGAGCACCCACCAGAGGACCTTACGCATGGCTCGCAAAGGTAAAAAGTATCTCCCTTGGGTGGGAAACTCTCTCTACCTTCGTCTTACTATGCGACGACCCATAATACTCGCAGGTACCCTCCTCCTCGGAGGTCTTTGGCTTGAGGCCCAAAGCCTCGCCGCGCAGCAGTCCCTCGCCTTCATCCAAAACCGAGGCCAGTGGCACCCAGACGCCCTCTTCCTCGCTCGCCTCGGCGGCATCGACTGCTGGATCGCCCGAGACGGCCTCGTACTGGACTTCTTCCGCTTCAAAGACAAAGAGCCCCAAGTACCTGAGGCCTTCCCAGTCCCTGAACCGCTGCCTGACAAGCTCGGCCGAGCGCACAAGCCCCAAGTACGCTACGGCCATGTGGTGCGCCTGCGCCTCCTCGGCGCCAACATCCACGCTGAGCCCACCGGCCTACACCAGCTCCCGGGCTACTTCAACTACTTTCATCGGCAACGACCCCAGTCGGCACGCCGTCAACGTGCCCCGCTTTGCTGAGGTGCGCCTCTCGAGCGTCTATCCCGGGATTGACCTCCGGTACTACTTTGACGGCGGGCAGCCGCGGTTTGACTTCATCGTCCAGCCGGGGGCTGACCCCAGTCAGATCCGTTTCTCCATGGAGGGCGCCGAGGCCGTGTATGTAAAGGAGGGGCAGACCTTGGCTTTCCGCACGCGGTTTGGGGAGGCGGTGCTGACCAAGCTCTATGCCTATCAGGGCAAGCGCTCTGTGGAGAGCCGCTTTGTAGCGGAGGGAGGCACCTACCGCATCGCCGTGGGCGCCTATGACCCCACCCAGCCTCTCATCATAGATCCGCTCGTGTGGAGTACCTTCCTCGGCGGAAGTGGCTCCGATGGGAACTTCTACCCAGATATCGCCATAGATGGGAGCGGCAGTGCTTACATCACCGGCGACACAGGCTCCAACGACTTCCCCACGACCACCGGCGCCTACGACCAATCATTTAGTGGAGGCGATGCCTTTGTCACCAAGCTCTCCCCTAATGGCGATACCCTCGTCTATTCCACCTTCCTCGGCGGAAATGACAGCGAAGATGGCTACGACATCGCCGTAGATGCAAGCGGCAGTGCTTACATTACCGGCCGGACAGTCTCCACCGACTTTCCCACGACCTCAGGCGCCTATGACCAATCATATAATGATAATGGGCAATACGGCGATGTCTTTGTCACCAAGCTCTCCCCTAATGGCGATGCCCTCGTCTATTCCACCTTCCTCGGCGGAAATGACCGCGAAGATGGCTACGCCATCGCCATAGATGCCAGCAGCTGCGCTTACATCACCGGCATCACAAAATCCTCCGACTTCCCCACCACCCCCGGCGCCTACGACCCATCGCTTAATGGTGGATCCTGGGACGCCTTTGTCACCAAGCTCTCCCCCACCGGCAGTTCCCTTGTCTATTCCACCTTCCTCGGCGGAAGTAGTAATGATGTGGGTAGCGCCATCGCCATAGATGCCAGCGGCTGCGCTTACATCACCGGCGGGACAAGCTCCACCGATTTCCCCACGACCACCGGCGCCTACGACCAATCATTTAGTGGAGGCGATGCCTTTGTCACCAAGCTCTCCCCTAATGGCGATGCCCTCGTCTATTCCACCTTCCTCGGCGGTAGTAGTAATGATTGGGGCTATGGCATCGCCGTAGATGCCAGCGGTTGTACTTACATCACTGGCTGGACAGCCTCTACCGACTTCCCCACCACCTCCGGCGCCTACGACCCATCGTATAATGGTGGATCCTGGGACGCCTTTGTCACCAAGCTCTCCCCTAATGGCGATGCCCTCGTCTATTCCACCTTCCTCGGCGGTAGTAACGGGGATGGGGGCAACGCCATCGCCGTAGAGGGCAGCGGCAGCGCTTTCATCACCGGCTCCACATATTCCCCCAACTTCCCCACGACTCCCAGTGCCTACGACTCATCGCATAATGGAAGCGGCGATGTCTTTGTCGCCAAGCTCTCCACAGACCAGACCACCCCCATAGCTATCCCTCATAGCCCCACCCTCGTACTGCATCCCAATCCCACCCGAGGGGCCTTCACCATAGAGACGCCTACGGGCGGGACCTTCGAGCTGCTAAACACACAGGGGCAGCGCCTGCGCACCTACACCCTCCCCGCCGGCACCCATACCCTCCATGAGCCCCTCCCCGCCGGCACCTACCTCCTCCACGAGACCCGCAGCGGCGCTACCTCCAAGCTCCTCATACAGCCGTAGCTACTACTACACAGCCCCAGGCCTGGAGCGGCCCCGGCCTCCCGGGGCCGCTTTTTTATGGTCCTATCCATACCCGTGCCTGCCTAAATACCGCTATCCACTGCTCCCAGTGCAGGCGGCCGGTACGGGTGTTCTGCTGGCTGGGGTGATACGAGGCTAAGACCCGCACGCCCTGGGCCGTCCAGCTTATCCCATGGCCAAAGCGCGGGGCTTTTACACCCAGGAGGCGGGCCACCGCCACGTACGCTATCTGCCCTAAGGGAACGATAACCTGCACGGAAGGACGCAGTAAAGCCCATTCCGCCTCGAGGAAACGCCGGCAGGCCGCTATCTCTGAGGGGAGGGGACGGTTGGCTGGGGGGGCGCAGCGCACCACAGCCGAGATATAGACGCCGCGGAGGGTAAGGCCATCGCCTCGGTGGGTACTCTGGGGCTGGTTAGCCCAGCCGGTCTCGTAGAGGGCACGATAGAGCCAATCGCCCGAGCTATCGCCGGTAAACATGCGTCCGGTGCGGTTGGCGCCGTGGGCGGCAGGGGCTAAGCCCACTATCCAGAGGCGAGCCTGCGGGTCCCCAAAGCCCGGCACCCCCTTAGCCCAGTACGCCCACCCCGCAAAGCGCGGGGGCGGCTTGGCCGCGACAGCCTCCCGATGCGCTACCAAACGCGGACACAGCCGACAGGCCGCTATCTCCTCCGCTATCTCGGCCCACATGTCCCAAAGTACGGCATCTTTGTGGGGATGGGGTGGCAGGATAGGCTCCTCTACCGCCTATTGGATAGCGTGCTGAAGGGATTTGGGCGGTTCTCGTGGCGGCAGCGGGATAGGGTAGCTGCGGCGTTGTATCGTCTCCTATACCACACTTGGGGCTATCGGCGGTCCCTCGTAGCCCAGCACCTCGCCCAAGCCTTCCCCGACCAATCCCCCACCGAACGCACCAAAATAGAAAAAGCCTTCTACCAGCTCTTCGCCGACTGGATGATGGAGGTATGCTTTATGCATGCGCACGGGTGGGAAGCGGTACGGGAGCGTTTCGAAATCAAGAAATTAGAACTTTTCCATGAGGCGCATGCGCGGGGGCAGTCGGTGATTGTAGCTATGGGCCACCAGTTCAACTGGGAGTGGGGCGGGTGGATAGTGCGCAAAGACACGCGGGCGCCTATCCTGTGCGTGTACCTACCCTTGAATAACCCCGCTGCAGATAAGTTTTTCTTAGACCTGCGGGGGCGCTATGGGAGTGAGATGCTGCCTTTGGGACGGATGGGGATGCGCTTGGCTCGGATGCGTTCTGCTGTGCATACGCTTATCCTCATGGCGGACCAGAGCCCCAGCGACTTAGAACGGGCGTATTGGGTTCCCTTTCTGAATCGGGAGACGGCTTGGCATGGCGGCTTTGAACGAAGCGCCCGCTTAGGCAACTACCGCGTGCTTTTCGTGGAGATTGTGCAGGTGGAGCGGCACCGGTACGAAGCGTACCCGCAAGTGCTAACCGATGACCCGCGCAGCCTCGCCGAAGGCGAGCTTACCCGCATGTATGTACAAGCGCTGGAAGAGAGCCTCCGCCGCCATCCCCATAACTGGCTCTGGACCCACAACCGCTGGAAGCATAGCCCCCCACCTAACCGCTAAAAGATACTTTTGCGGGATGCGTTGGCTATGCCTGCTGGCCCTGCTGTGGGGCCAGACCCGCCCCAAGCTCATCATAGGGATAGTGGTGGACCAGATGCGGGCGGATTACCTGCACCGCATGGTCGCTAAGCGGAGCCGGGGCTTCGGCCTCCTCCTCCAAGAAGGGCTCGTGTATTGGAACTGCCACTACACCTATTCCCCCACCTATACGGGACCCGGGCATGCGTCCATCTATACGGGCACCCCGCCGGCGTATCACGGGATAGTAGCGAATGACTGGTGGGAACGCCGTCTAAGTCAGGTGTGGTACTGCGTCACGGATACGACGGTGCGGCCGGTGGGCACGGACAGCCCCGTGGGGCAGCGTTCGCCTCGGGTGCTCTGGGCCTCTACAGTGACGGATGAGCTTCGGTATGCGAGCGGTTTCCAGAGTAAGGTGATTGGGATAGCGCTGAAAGACCGTTCAGCGATTTTGCCGGCGGGGCGCAGCGGCACCTTAGCGCTGTGGTTTGACAGTAAGAAGGGCGTCTGGGTCACCAGCTCCTACTATACCGATACCCTACCGGGGTGGGTACAAGCCTTCAATGCCCGACACTACCCGGATAGCCTCTTGCGGGTGCCTTGGCAGCTCTCGGGGCGCTATGCCTGCGTAGACGACAGCCCCTACGAGGGGACGATGGGGCAGCCGCCTACCCGGACCTTCCCCCACCAGCCCGCCTCGTACGAAGAACTGCTTTGGACGACGGCCGGCCCCTGGCTCACCTTCGCCCTGGCCAAAGCCGCTATCGAAAGCGAGAAACTCGGCAAAGGCCCCTATCCCGACTTTTTGGCGATTAGCTTATCCACGCCGGACCTGGCGGGGCATCGCTTTGGCACCGAGAGCTGCGAGCTCCAAGCCTTGTATGCAGAGCTGGACCGGCAACTCGGAGACTTTTTGGCGTACCTGCTGCGGCGCTTCCGGAAAGAGGAGCTATGGCTCTTTCTCACCGCAGACCATGGCGCTGCCCCCACGCCCGAGGTCCTGGCTGAACAAAAACGTTCTGCCGGTCGGTACCCCGAAAAGGCCCTCGTAGCCGAAGCCCAAGCTTTCCTCCGGCAGCTTTTAGGGTGGCCGGATACCGCTCAGCCCATCGCCGCTTTTCTGAACCAAAGTTTTTACCTCTCGGAGCGGCTCTCACGGGCGGAAAAGAGCCGGGCAGCTCACGCGCTCAAAGGGTGGCTGTTGGAGCGGCCGCTTATCCTCGCAGCCTATACCGCCGAGGAACTCACTGGCCCGGGAGGCAGTGCGTATCCTTTCCAGATGATACAAGCGGGGTTTGCGGCGCAGCGCAGCGGCGATGTGGTGGCGGTATATGCCCCGGGCTGGATAGAAGGGAGCTACACCCACGGCACGACGCACGGCTCCATATGGAGCTACGACACGCATGTCCCCCTGATTTGGTGGGGAGGGGGCCTGCGCCCGAAGGCTGTGTACCGACGGGTGCCCATCACCGCCATAGCGCCAACCATAGCTTTGGGGTTAGGGATACCCCTACCAAATGCCTGTTTTACACCGCCGTTGGAAGAGGTAATAGAAGGGTGGCGTACTCCCTCTTTTGAATGGTGGGAGGGGCCGAGTGGTCCGTAAGGTTTACCACTCTTCGTCTGGGGTGGCGGCTGGCCCACGCCGTCGCCGCCAGAAGTTCTCCCCGGCTTTGGTGTGCTGGTATCGTACTTGTACCCCAAAGACCCGAAAAGGTATCCCCGTCACCGTCTCCTGTACAAACCCCGGACTGGAAAGCTTCGTAGTAAGGCGCAGGTATTGGTAGAAAGGATTATACACAATGGCGCCTACTGACCACCTTCCTTCGGCAAAGGTCTTGCGCACCCCCGCCTCCTGGAACATAAATACCGGACGGGTGCCCTGGAGGGAGATGCGTGGGGAGTTGTAGTTGCCAGACAGTTCTACGAACCAGGAGGGGGCGGGCCGCCACTGGATAGAACCCCGCACCGAGTACTGCCAGCCGCTATTGCGGAGGGTCCGCTGGCCAATATCTGCCTGTATATCTACCCACATCAGCTCGCCGTTGGCTTGGAAGGTGAGTTTATCCGAGAAAAAGCTCCTGCGGAAAAAGAGGTTAGCGCCGTAGGTGCCTTGCTGCCCTGCGTTCAGAAAGGTAGTATGGGTGATGCCCGCCGAATCCACGAAGGTGTAGGTTTGCACGGCATGGGTAGTATAGCGCGCAAAAAGGGATATGAAGGGAAAAGCCGAAAGCTCCACCGCATGGGTAAGTTCTGGGCCGAGGTTAGGGTTGCCGTACTGGATATTGCGAGGGTCGGAGGCATCCACAAAGGGATTTAGCTCTTGGAGCCAGGGGCGCCGTATCCGCTGGCTGTAGCTGAGCTGAATGGGATACAAGCCTTTGACGCTATAGCTGACGAGGAGGTTCGGGAAGAAGTTCTGGTAGTGTTGGGTAAAGGGGAGTGTCCCCGCCAAGAAAAGCGCGTCGTTGTAGGTGTATTCGTAGCGAAGGCCCGCTTTGAGGAGCCAGCGGTCTCTGGCCCAGGCGAGGGAAGCATACGCTGCGGGAACCCACTGGGTGTAGGTGAGGGTGTCTTTCCGCCCAGGAAGGAGATAAAACAGCTCGGTGGTACGGTCATACCGCTCGTAGGCGAAGCCCGTACCTAAGCCTCGTAGGTTGAGGCGCAGGCCGGTTTCGAGTTTCCAGCGCTGGCCCAGGGGTCGCGTATAGTCGGCTTGGAACTGCCCTTCCCACGAGGGGCCTTGGTTGGTGCTGCGCTCCCGCAAAAAGAAAGTATCTACGCTGGCCAGCTGGTCCAAGGTGTAGCGCTGCGTGCGCTGACCGTAGCCGCCTTGGATAGACAGAAAAAGCTCTTCGCCGGGCCGAGCTGAAGGCTTATAAGTGTAGTCCAGGTTGGCATTCAGACCCCAATCGGTCATAGGATAACGAGCCGAACGGGTATAAGCGAGGCCATTCCAGGGCCCTCCTTCCCAAGACACCCGCAGGTCATTCTGCCGGTCAAAGCGCAAGTCTCGGTAGGTTAGCCCCCAAGAGAAGGTTTGCTCGGCATTCTTGACAAAGTCCCCTCCATAAAAGACATTTGTAGCGAAGCGTCGCGGCAAAAAATCGCCTTCTTGGCGCAAGATGACCGGCCCGCTTGGGGTTTCTTGTAGGCGATAAAAGTCGGAGAAGCCCGTACCTGCATAGCGGTAGCGCCCGCCCAGGTTGAGGGTGTGGGACCAGCGAGCAATCTTAGCGCCGACGGTGAGGCTGGCGTTGGTCATCTGGTTGGTAATGCCCGCATTTGCGCTGAGGGTGAGCCCCTCCAAGCGATTGCGTTTCAGTACGATATTCAGGATGACGGCGCCTTCGGCCTCGTAGCGCGCCGAGGGATTGGTAATCAGCTCTATGCGTTCTATTTGGTCGGCGGGTACGGCCCGCAGGGCATCGGCCGGATTGTTTGCAAAGAGCAGCGAAGGCTTCCCATCCACATAGATGCGCACGGCTCCACTCCCCCGCACTTGGACATTGCCGTCCATATCTACATTTACGGCAGGAACCTTACGCAGCACATCCACAGCATCACCGCCTTGTACGGTAGCGTCCTTATCAGGGGTATAGACGATTTTCTCGGGCTGGTATTCAATCGGGCTGCGTTCAGCTTGGATTTCTACGGCTTGGAGCTGAACCCCCGTTTCGGTAAGGTAGAGGGTGCCCAGGTTGAGGTCTGGGCGGAGGGGGGTGGTTTCTACCATCTTTTCGGTGGGAGCATATCCTAAGGGTTGCACGCGAAGGCGGTACCGGCCCACCGGCACCTCTTGGAGGGTAAAAGCGCCCTTGTCGTCCGAGAGCGCCCCTGTGATAAGTTTCTCCCCACGATACAGGGACACGCTCACATACGGAAGGGGTTCTTTGGTGAGGCTATCCCGTAAAATGCCCCGTATGGTCCCCTTGAGGGCCGCTTCGGAGCGGGGCGCTTGTACTTCTTCCGGGCGACCCATACCTCCAGGACGTTCCCGACCCGGGAAGCCCCCCGGCGGCTGGGCATATACCCATAACACACTTAGCAAAACGAACCAGCTTCTCATCGGCTTGACTGGGACTGGTTGAGATATGAGAACAAAAACCTACTCCAAGTTTAATGCCTTTCGTACTCCGCCAAATAGTACCTTTGTCTCATGGGGCTACGGCAGATGAACCAACGGGCTTCGTATTTTCAATAACCACATGCATCGCCAGGAAGGGAAACCCCAAAAAGTTATAAGGCTGCATCCTATAAGGTGCCTCCCCCCCCCAACCCAAGGAAGGAATTTTTATGGCGGTAGCGTACCATGAATGAACTCGCCCTCACGCCCTACTTAGACAAAGTCATTTGCGGGGATGCTTTACAAGTTTTGAGCGAGCTGCCGGACGAATGCATCGACTTAGGCATTACCTCGCCGCCGTACAATAAAAAACACAAGCATGGCGGTTGGCTTGTGCCCAAAGTGGTGTATAAAGGAGCCACCGACGTCCTGCCCGAAGAAGCCTACCAAGCCTGGCAAATCCAAGTGCTCAACGAACTCTACCGCATTACAAAAGAAGGAGGCAGCTTTTTTTACAACCACAAAGTGCGCTACGAAAACGGAAAAATGTTCCACCCCATAGAGTGGCTCCTGAAAACTAAGTGGACCGTATGGCAAGAGATTATATGGCATAGGCGTATTGCGGGCAATATCCGGGGGTGGCGCTTTTGGCAGGTAGAAGAGCGCATCTACTGGCTGGTCAAGGGCAAACCCACAGAACTCAAGCCCCAACACGCCAAGCTCACTTCGGTATGGGAGATACGTCCCGAGCGTGCCCACAAGGACCATCCGGCGGTCTTTCCCCTTGAGCTACCTACTCGTATCATCTACGCTATCCTGGAAGACAGGCCGGGCACCGTGATAGACCCTTTTTGCGGGACAGGCACCACGCTCGTGGCCGCTAAACTCTTAGACAAAAACTATGTAGGCATAGAGATTTCGCCCGAGTATGTCGCATACGCTGAGCAAAGGCTCGCCCAAGCCCACACCGAAAAAGCCACGGTACACAAAGAGATAGCCCTGCACAGCGTAGAACTTACCTTTCGAGAGAGAAAGGCCCGCGGCTATTGGGCAGAAAAAAGGTAGGCTTTTTGAGACAGAAAGCCTATCTTTGGCACATGCACCGTTATTTAGTAGGGATAGGGCTTGTCTGGGCCCAAGGCTTACAAAGTGCCTTTGTTGGAGGCGTAACCGCTACCACAGCTCGCCTACAAATCCTTGGCCCCGCTAACGCCTCCGTACAAGTGGAGCTTAGCCCCACGCCTTCTTTTGCAGGGGCCTCTACGCAAACGGTCACGTTAGGTACAGCGGGCTTCGGCCGAGCTAACTTTTCGGGCCTCCAAGCCTACACCCGCTACTACTGGCGCGTCTATCGCCCCGGTATAGACACCCTCACAGGCAGCTTCCGTACCCTACCGCCCGACACCTTCAAAGGCTACCTGAAGTTTGCCTTTGGCTCCTGCCAAGCATTTGGCTACACGCCCCCCACAGCTGAACCCATTTTCCGGGTCATGGCCCAAGATACCCCGCTGCTTTTTCTGCAATGCGGAGACTGGGGCTACCCCGATTTGCGTTATGAGCGCCTACCGCAGGATAGTGTCGCTTTCGCCCAGTGGTGGGATACTATCGCAGCCGCTTACACGGCTCGGTATAGCAGCTCAGACATACGGCGCGTATTTCAAGTTTCGGCCGTGGATTATGTCTATGATGACCACGACTACATAGCCGACAATGCTTCTGGCTCTACGATGCCCTATATCAGTGACACGTTGATACGGGAGTTTCGGTTTGTCCCCTACGCCCGCCGCAATATCATTGCGGCGTATGACAGCCTTTTCCCCCACTATCCACTCGTAGATACCACCCAAGGGATATATCACCGCATTCGGTTTGCCAATGTGGAGATTTTTGTGTGCGATAATCGTTCCAGCCGTTCGCCGAGTCTAAATGCGCTTCAGTGGCGAGGCGATACCGCCTTTGTGGTGTATCCGCCTGCGCACTCTATGTTGGGGAGCGCACAACTGCAGTGGCTTTTGGATGGCCTGCGCACCTCCACTGCCACCTGGAAGTTTGTTATTACAGGGGTAGCTTTCAATAAAGGCTATCGCCAGGTGCTCCAAGCTCTGTCGGGCAACTATACCTTGCAACAGTGTAGGCTGCCCGGCTTAGGTGACGGCGCTATGCTATTAGCCGGCTTATTAGACACTTGGGCAGGATATGCACCTGAGCAAGATTCTATCTTGGCTTTTTGTCAGCGCCACGGCATTCAAAATGTGATATGGCTTTCCAGCGATTCCCATACTTCGGCCATGGATGATGGCACCAACGCCGGCTTTCCAGAGATTATGGCAGGGAACCTTCGCCAGCAAAACTCCCAGCTGGCCTGGCTCATGGCCAACGCCGACCAGCTCCTCCCCGCCATCTGCCCCCAAGCCAACTTCAGCCAGAACTTCTCCGTATGGAACGCTGGGGGACAGGGCCTTGGCAATAGCAACTTCAACGACGCCTACGGACGCATAGAGGTCTTTGGCGATGACTCTGTACGCCTCTCGCTTGTGGATGCAAATGGCCAAGGGATTGCCTCGCTGACCTTACGCCCAGGAGGAGCTGCAGGGCTTATCCGTACCCATCCCCTCCCCTCCGACCGCTTCCGCATAGGCCCCTCACCCACCCGCAGCACACTCAACGTCTTTATTGATCCTACCCTCCTCCCCGAACCTGCCGAACTCTACCTCACCAACCTCATGGGACAGGTCATAGAAAAACGCATTGTCTCCGCCCAAGAAAAAAATCCCCTTCTCTTGCGGGGAGACTCGCTCTCCCCCGGCTTGTACTTCGTGGTGCTCTATACCCACCAAGGGCCCTTTGTACGCAGCTTTGTAAAAGAGTAGGGAAACGATGTTTCCCAAAATACTGTTACCTTAGTGCCAATATGAGTACCTGGCGCAACTGGTTGCGTACCCTCCTGCCTTGGGCAGAAAAGTCTGCTACGCAGCCAACTTTTTCTTCTTCTCCTACCAGAGGAGACTCTGGGATTACGGGGCCAGCCGTTATGGAGCCCGCGTACCCCTCCTCCGAAGCCCTTTGGAATACCTTACCGCCCCAAATACCCCTCTTGCCCATCAAGCAGTGGACTATACAAAATATCTCCCCTTATGCGTGGGACCGGGCGATGATTCGCACCATTACTTTACTTCAAAAGGAAAAAATAGCGCTTCCGGAGGTCCTCCAGCCTTCGCCGCAAACTCGCGTGCCGGCCTCGGTAGCTAAGGCTATCCTTCTGGCCCTCAAGGACATGTACGGAATAGAACCAGCCGCTATCCTTCAGACTATTCGCACCGCCATACCTACAAACTTCTTCTAAGCTATGGTTCAGCAGATAGCCGTCGCTTTTCAACCGAATCTGCGTCGGGGTTCAGTAGTCTTGGGCGGTGAGCCGCATGTGGTGCACTGCCACTATTACAACCACTTCTTGCAAACCAGTATTGAAGACGCCGAGAGCCTTTATCCCGTTGAAGAGGTGCTGGTATGGACGGCCCAGGAGATTGGGCATAGTCTTTTTCGGCGCCTTTTTGCCGAGCAAGGGGTACATACCGCCGAGCAGCGCAAGGCCTGGGTTGAAGCTGTGTACAGCACCTGCGGGTTTGGCAAGGTGAGCCTACAAAACCTCTCGGCAGAAGGCGGAGAGGTACGCACGCCGTACGAGCATTACGCCTACACGTATGCGGCGACCTTCCCCCCTCGGCCTAAGGGCAAAAGGGGGGTAGCGTACTTCTCCCAGGGCTACTTGGCGGGGGCCATAGAGGCGATTTACGACCTTCCGCTGGGGAGTATCGGGAGCGAGCAGATCGCTTGCCTCACCCAGGGCGACCCCGAAGTAGCCTGGCGCTTCTATCGGCTCAGTACGCCTTTGCCCCTCCAACCCTCCGTAGGAGAAGGGCAACCCGAAGAAGGCGACCTCTTCCAACCCCCTAATACGCGGGTTCCCATGGCCCAGATACGCGACGCTGTATTGGGCCTACCCCTTACCCCAGATCCTGAGACCGGCCTCATAGAAGCGTTTGGCGTAGTGCTGACCCGCCTGCCAGGGAACTATTACAGCCTCATCTCTGAAAGGCACCTCGCCCGCATGGAGGCCTTGATTGGCCCTGAAGCGCGCCTCCTCGTGCTCGACATGCTGATTGAGTCCGGCCATGTATGCGCCTTCAACACCTTAGGGGGCATTATGCAAAGTGCCGAGTGGGATGCGGTGGTTCGCCCCTACTTGGATACGCCGGAGGATTGGATCTACGGTATAGCGGCTTGCTTGCCCGCTATCGGCTGGGGCCTCGTGCAGTGCACCCATACCCCTTCCCCACAAGCTTGCCAAGTCACCCTTACAAACTGGTACGAAAGCACCGCCATTGCTGCCCTCCGATCCCACACGCTGGACCACTCGCCTTTCGCTCGGGGGCTCTTCGCCGGGGTTCTGGCGCTGATTTATACTGCGGGCATACATAAAGAACGTTTGACCTTTGATGGGCAGCTGTACCGAAAGCTCTTTCAAGAAAAGCGCACCTACACCGGGGAGTTTATCCAAAGCCGCCTACGAGGAGAAGCCTCAGATACCGTACGCATGCAGGCCGCCTGAGTATGGCCGAGCCGCCCCTGCACATCCAGCAGCTCCAGGTCTGCGCCTGGCGCATCAAGTACCTTGTGGCGCTCCCCACCCCCCTCGAAAGCCAAGAATGGCAAAGGCTCCAAGGGGCTTGGCCGGGCAGCCGATTGGACATTATACCCGTAGGAGAGGGCCTCTTGTATAAGCTGACCCTCCCCGAACGCTTAGGCACCATCACAGGCAGCACCGCTTCGGCGGAGCTCTACGCCGTACTCGCCCGACAAGAAGCCCGACAGCTCTTAACCCAACTCCAAGAGGTCCTACACCATCTATAAAAAAACGGGGGCTCTCTGTGAGCCCCCAGGTAGAAACCGACCTTCCTCTCCGCGTAGGTTACTCTACTATGACGAGCTTGTGGCTGAGGCGCCCCTCCGCGCTCTCGGCTATGACGGTGTATAAGCCTGCCGGCAGGCGCAAGAGGTGGCGATACTCCCCAGCAGCGTAGGTAGCGCTATGACGATACGCTTCCCGGCCGTCGGCCGTCATCACCCGCAGGGTGAGCGTAGTAGCCTGCACCAACCGGAAGGACACCGCCGCCTCTCCATACGCGGGATTAGGCGCTATGGTAAAGCTCGCTACTGAAGGCAGCACCGAGGCAATGCCTGTGGCGGGAGGATTATTGGTCACCACCACTACATATCTGAAGACAGTATCTAACCACGCATTTTGCCCCAAGAGCTGCGGCGTAAGGTTAGTCGTGTCTTTATTGGGGCCATCCCCTAAGCCAGGAATAAAAGCACGTACTTTTACCCTGAGCGTATCGGACCCTTCAGTCGCCCCCGCCTTAATACACACACGAGCACAACCTATCGGTGATGTAGCTCCTTGGGTACCCCCAGGGTTTTGATATACAACAAAGTTAGCTTTCCTATTTGGGTCGGTGGGATCGTACTGCTTGTAGCGATGCATTTGGTCAAAGTGAATAGCCCCCTGAGTGGGATCGGTGGTGTTATAGGCAAACGGTTGACCATTTTGTTGGGTAATCCGGCCACTATCCAGCCTGAGGCTATCTACCCAAATGGCATAGTTGGGACTAAGCAGAAAACCTCCCTGGCGTACCGTATCCGGGAAAGTAAAATAGATCACCAACGAAGTATCTACCCCAGGACGGACATACAAAATCGCCGGATTGAACCCATAAGGGGTCGGACTTTGATTAGCATTGGGTGTACACTGTGTACACTGGGCATAAAGAGAAACGCCCCAAACCGCTGTGAGCAATACTACGTACCGCATATCCAGACAAATATACAACCCTTTAGGCAAATGCAAGGGGAGCGTAGTACCTTTGGGTAGATGGTTCGGTATAGGCGGCCCTTAGTAGAGCTGAAAGAACTCCTTCAGACGCCTTGGCAGCGGGTCATCTATACCCTTACGGGCCCATGGGTGGAAAAGGCCTTAGGGATTGAAAAGCTCAACCGCTTTTATGAGCTGTGCGAGGAGAGCGGCCGTACCCCCGGCGAGTTTGCCCACCGAGTGCTGGAGCTGATTGGCGTGCAGTATGTCCTTCCCACGCCGGCCGAGCTGGAGTCCCTCCGCCAATACACTGGGCCCATGGTCGTCGTATGTAACCATCCCTTCGGCGGTATAGAAGCTATATTTTTGGTACGCTTTTTGAGCGAGATACGAAAAGATTTTCGTATTATCGCAAACTTCTTTTTGGAACGGGTGGAGGAGGTACGGGAAACCCTGCTTTTAGTGGACCCGTTTGGGGGGAATGCCGCTCGGCAGTTTAATCTCCAGCCTATCAAGCAGGCCATCCAATATCTCAAAGAAGGGGGGCTTCTGGGGATTTTTCCCTCAGGCGAAGTAGCCAGCCTGAACCTACGCACAGGACAAATCCGAGAACCCGACTGGAACCCCCTCGTGGGTCGGCTTATCCTACAAAGCGGGGCCGCAGCGCTCCCGCTGTACTTCCATGGGACCAATAGCTTACTTTTCCATCTGGCGGGCTTGGTTAACCCGCGTCTGCGTACCAGTCTCCTCATCCGAGAGTTTGTCAGCCCGAATGCTCGGAAAGTGCATTACCGCATGGGTAAGCTCATCCCCTTTGAAAAACTAAAAAGTTTAGGCACCGCTGAAAAAATCACCGCCTACCTGCGCAGTAAAACGTATCTTTTGGGCGAGAGCGTAGAAAGCCGTTATAAGCGCTTGCGTCTGCGTCGGCATCGGGCCCTGCGGGTAGACTCACCTCCCACCCCTGAGCCGATAGCCCCCCCTATTTCGCCCGAGCTCATCCAAAAGCAGTTAGAGACTCTGCCGGCGTCCCAACACCTACTTACCCAGGGCGAGTGGAAGGTGTACTTTTTCCGAGGCAGCCAGCAGCCCCTACTGCTGGAGGAAATCGGCCGACTGCGGGAAATCACCTTCCGCCAAGTAGGCGAAGGCACCGGCAAAAGCCGCGACTTAGACCCTTACGACCAGTGGTACGACCACCTCATCTTATACAATCAACAAGATCACTCCATAGCAGGGGCTTACCGTATTGGACGATGTGATGAAATTTTACGCACACGGGGGCTGCGTGGCCTGTATACCTACTCGCTTTTCCACATGAAACGCAAGCTTTTTACCGAAATCCACCCTGCTCTGGAACTGGGCCGCGCCTTTATCTTGGACAAATACCAGCGTTCGTATGCGCCGCTGTATCTCTTATGGCGAGGCATTGGCGCCTATATCCTGCAATACCCCCACTACCGCTTCTTGCTTGGACCTGTAAGCATAAGCGCGCAGTTTCCCGACCTTTCTAAGGCGCTATTGGTAGCTTTCCTCGCAGACAAATACGGCGAACCCCACCTCATGGAGGAAATCCGCGGCCGAACCCCTTATATGCCCCCCGCCAAGTATCGCGAACACTACTACACCATCTCCGTAGAAAGTCTCCAAGATGTACAAGAGATTATAGAAGAGCTGGAAGGCAGCCATATAAAAATCCCCATTCTCATCAAGCATTACTTACGCATGGGAGCCCGCATTTTGGCTTTCAATATTGACCGTTCCTTCAGTGATGCACTGGATATCTTGATGGTAACCGATCTTTTGAAGGCCGACCCTGACCAAATGCGCCGCTACATGGGCGAAAACGGCTATACCCAGTACTTAGCTTATCACCAAGTGCGAGCGAACTAAAAAAGAAGGTTTTGCGTATATTGCAGAAAATGCGCTACTTGCTGAGCCTCATCAGTGGGGTAAGCCTATACGCACAGGGAAGTGTATCTGTGTATTTAGGTAGTGAGTTTATGTTGCTGCGCTTCCACAGGGGGTATGTGCCACCGGTGTTAGCTTCGGGGGCGGTGCTCGGCGGAACTTATGCGATAGTACGCTCGGGGGTCTCCCATACTGTGCAGGCTTGGGGAGAAGGGCGGGTAGCTTATATCATAGGGGGAGCTCTCCCCCCTATTTTTGGGGGAGGAAGTGCCGGAGTAGCTTGGCGCCTCGGTCTGCCAGACCCTACCCGGTACTACGCTCAAGCCGCCGTCGGCATAGATGCCTATGCCCTCCGTGTGAGCGATAAAGGAGGTACTCCCCTTCGAGACACCCAAATACGCCCCATCCTCAGCATAGAAGTAGGGGCATTCACCTTTGCCGAGCCGCTTTTCCTGCGATACAGCTTCTATCCCCTCCCCGGCTCCACCAGTAAGTTTGTCTTGACCATAGGCACCTACTTAGACGGGTAGCGGAGCTGCCCGCTCAGTTTTTGCCTGATACAAAAAACTTTTTGTAAGCAAAATAATCCCGTACCTTTGTAGGCATGCGACGGTGGGTAGGGCCAGGATTGCTCGTAGCTGTGGGCTACATGGACCCGGGCAACTGGGCCACAGGTATTGAAGCGGGTAGCGGCTATGGGTATAGCTTGGCTTGGGTTATCCTTTTTTCGAGTGTAGCAGCCATTCTTTTGCAGATTGTAGCTGCACGTTTGGGCTTATATGGAAAAGCTGATCTAATAGGGCTGGGGTATCGTTTTTTGGGGCGGAAGGTAGGGCATTTCCTCACGGCTACGGCTTTTATGGCGGTAGTAGCCACCGACCTGGCGGAGGTTTTAGGTTTTGCATTGGCCCTTAGGCTTTTGATAGGTCTCCCCATGGCCATAGGGGCTGTACTGGCCTTCGTAGAAGTACTGGTTGTCCTCTACTGGAGTGCGCGTCGTCCTCACGCCCTGGAAATGCTGGTAGGCGCACTGACCTTGGGGATTGTGGGCATTTTTGGGTACGAGCTGTGGCTATTGCGTCCTTCTTGGGGAGCAGTACAGAGCGGATTTATCCCCTCCATAGCCACCCTACATCAGCCCGGAGCGCTTTATTTGGCGCTGGGGCTCATCGGTGCCACTATCATGCCCCATAACCTATATCTTCATAGCGCTTGGATACAAAAGCGGTTTTCTGGGGACCTAACTACCCAAACGCGCACCATGGAAAGGGACACCATCCTAAGTTTGTCGCTGGCATTCTTTGTGAACATAGCGCTTTTGATAGTAGCTGCCTCTCTAACAGGGGATACCCCCCCTCCCCAGCGCTGGGGCATAGAGGAAGCCTATCGCCTCTTTGCACCTTCCTTGGGCGCAGGGGCGATGGTGGCTTTTGGCGTAGCACTCCTCCTCTCGGGTCATAACGCCACACTCACCAGCACCCTCACCGGCCAATACGTATTAGAATATCTCCTACCTCGGCGGCTCTCTCCTACCCTGCGGAGCCTGGCTCTGCGCACCCTGAGCCTCCTGCCTGCCTTGATAGCGCTGATGGTATGGGGCGAAACTTACGTCAGTGACCTCCTCGTACTCTCCCAAGTCATCCTTTCCCTCCAACTGCCTTTTGTACTCCTGCCGATGTTGTACTTCCTCTGGAAGCTCCCTAAGGCACGTCCCCATCCCATAGCCCTCACTTTGGTTTATGGGATTAGCCTCTGCGTAACGGGTCTCAACCTCTATTTACTGACCACGCTCTAAGGCGCGTATTTTTGTCCAGTATGGACCGCAGAACCTTCTTAGCTGCCTTAGGCGCCATAGCGCTCAAGGCATGGCGCTGGAAAGCCCCAGAAACAGAACCGTTTTTCTTAGCAGCGCCTACCCTCACCGGCAGTTATCCTTATGAGCTACCCGCCCTGCCTTATCCGTATGAGGCCTTAGAACCCGCCATAGACACCCAAACCATGAAAGTGCATCACCAAGGTCATCATGCCGCCTATGTCAATACCCTCAACAAAGCCTTGGCTGACCTCCCTGCCTTCCAAAGCCTCTCCTTAGAAGAGCTTCTGGCTAATCTGGAAAAAATCCCTCAAACACACCGTACGACTATTCGAAACCATGGAGGGGGCCATTGGAACCATAGCTTTTTCTGGCCTATCCTTACCCCCAAGCCGCAAGAACCTTCGCTGGCGCTGCAAAAACGGATTAGTGCGGAGTTTGGCAGTTGGGCCGCGTTTCGGGGGCAGTTTTTAGACGCAGCTGCTCGGCTCTTTGGCTCCGGCTGGGTCTGGCTGGTCAAGACTCCCAGTGGGAAACTCCAAATCACCACTACCCCTAACCAAGACAATCCCCTCATGCCTTACGCCGAGATACGCGGTACGCCGGTGTTGGGCATAGATGTCTGGGAACATGCCTACTACCTCAAGTACCAAAATCGTCGCGTAGAGTACCTCAGCGCCGTTTGGAACCTCCTCAACTGGGAAAGAGTAGAAACGCTTTTAGGCTAAGGTGCGTCGTCTCGTCGCTTGGGGGGCCCTGGTCATCCTTATTCTGGGGGGGATATGGGGATATAGGTACTTTACGCGTCCTGCGCGCCAACCGGCCCTCTGGCAAAACCTACCGCAGGGATTTTATGGCGTAGTATATGTGCCTTCGTTTGCCCAATCATGGAAAACTTTCCGCCACAGCCCCCTGTGGTACATCCTCAGAAAAAGTCCCCACCTCAGCGACCTCATAGCCGAAGGACAAGCGTGGGATTCGCTCCTACGCCAGTATCCCCAGCTTTTTGAGTGGCTGGGAAGCCGCGCTATCCTCATCAGCTGGTACCCCGAAGGGCCCCTGTATCTCATAGAAGCGCCTTTCTTAGCCAAAATAGGCGATTGGCGGGGCACCATGCAAAAACTGGCCGAGATCAACCGCTGGCCCATCCAACTCATAGAAAAAGAAGGGTATCCGCTCTGGCAACTCCCTACCGGCTATTTAGCCCCCGCAGGAGCAATCTTAGTATATGCCGAAAATCCCGCCCTGGTTATCCGGTTCCTTCGCGGAGAGGGTATGGCCACGCCTACTTGGGCCTGGGATACACCGGAAACCCTGCCGTGGTTGATTATAGGCTGGCGCGGGCCTGACCTCCGAGCCGCTCTACAGCATCCCGCCTTAGGCTTCTTAGACTCGCTGGAGTGGTGTGACCTCCACCTTTACTTAGACGAAGAGAGCCTCACCGCCCAAGGGACATGGACCTTCCACCAAGGAGTATGGACCTATGTCTCGCCCACCAGCCTCAGCATCGCTGAACTCTGCCCACCTACTACCCAGCTGCTCCTTACTTTCCGCCTTACAGACCCTCCGACTTTTTACCGCAAGCATATCCGCCCCTTATACGAAAAAGAAATCGCCCTCGCCGAAAAATGGCTGGGACTGTCTTTTGAATCCCTTTTCTTTGAGCCGCTCTCCGGTGAAATAGCGTTAGCCCAAGCTCGGGAGCCTTTCTTACTTTTTCGCCTCAAAGATCCAGAAACATTCCGCAGAAGCCTTGAAAAAGCTGAAAAAAAGTTGATAAGGCGTACTATACTCAAAAATCGTCACATCCCTTATCGGGGTTATACCTTGTACCATATAGAAGTGAAGGGGCTTTTTCGATGGCTTTTAGGTAAAGCTTTTACCGGCTGGGAGGCCCCGTACTTCACTCAGGTAGGCGAATGGCTCGCCATCGCTCAAAAACCTACCCCCCTTTACCAGTGGATAGACGCGTATCTTGCTCGCCAAACCTTATATGAAAAAAACGACTTCCTAAAAGCTTTCACACAGCCGACCTCTCACATAGTGTTTCTGACCTATATACAGCCCAATCCTTCCGAATGGCTAAAATTCTGGCTTACACCAGCCCAGCTCCCCCGCTGGCAAGAAGAAGTGGCCCCTTGGCAAGTAGCGACTTTCTCTCTGAGTGAAGCGCAGGCCGATAGGCTTACAGCTTCATTTCAGCTTACCTGGGAAACGACAGGTCCGCTCTCACAGGAAACCCCCATTCCTTCTGAGAGCCTCATCAAGATTCCCATCAGCCGAGATAGCCTTTTAGAGGGTCCCCAAGAAGAATATTACCCTAATGGCGTGCTTAAGCGGCGCCTTACCTATGTAGAAGGTCTGTTGGAAGGCGAATACTGGGAATATTACCCCAACGGCATAGTGAAGGTACAGGGTTTTTATGAGCAAGGCCAAAAAGTAGGGCGTTGGCGCTATTACTCGTCTAAGGGGGAGCTCCTACGAGAGGAAAACTGGGGCGGCGAGATAGAACCCCTTACGGGCACCGATACTGTTCCCTAAGGTGCTTTTGGTAAATCACTGCCCCTGGGGGCAAGGCCGCCGTAGAGGCCGCTTGTAACCACACACAAGCTGACTCAGGCACGACCTGAGTCAAAAACAGATAAGCGGGCCCACAGGCACTGTCACGCTGAATAGCCTCATGCAGGTAGGCCCGAGCTTTTTCTTTTTGGCCGGTATGCCAAGCTAACCGTCCTAAGTAAGCTACTACCCACGGGTCTGCCCGCAGCTGCTGGAGCCGCTGCACATAGAGCATGGGCGGCGCCGAAAGATTATCTGCATATAGGAGGGTATAAGTGACTGCCAAAGCATACAGCCGAGGCAAAGAGTCGGTTATCTGATTGAGGATGCGCTCCACCTGCGCACGCTCTGTAGGGGAAGGCGTAAGTCCCGCCTCAGCTTTCCAGAAAGCTTCAGAAAGCCTTTCTTCGGAAAAGGTCTCTTCTCTTGGGAGCCCCTTACGTCCTAAACCCACCAGCCCTACGACAGCACCTACCCCTGTAAGCCCCCAAAAAAGCCAGCGTAGCCACTCACTCTTTCGCAAAGCGCTTCAAAAGCGAAGGATTGCCCGCTACTTTTTCAGAGAGGTGGCGAGCCGGCTGGAAGCTTAGGCGCACTCGGGCGGGAATCTGTATCTCTTTCCCCGTACGGATAATACGGCCTTTTCGCGGACGCTGGTATTTAAGACGGAAAGTGCCAAAGTTGCGTAGCGTAACTGTTTCTCCTTGTAAAAGGGCCTTTTTCATTACCTCTATGAAAGCCTCTACGGCTGCGGCCGCGTCCGTGCGCGTCAGACCGGTTTGCTCACTTACGGCTCGTACAAGCTCCTGTCGTGTCATACTTCGCAGCAAAGCTACAATACCTCGCCCATACTTGCTCCAACACTTGCACGGGTATGGCAAAGGTTATGCCTTCATAGAGCCCGGAAGCCGAAGCAATTTCGGAGACCATGCCGATGACCTGTCCTCGTTTGTTGAAGACCGGGCTACCGGAGCTGCCTGGCTGAGCCGGTAGGGATAGCTGGAGGAAAGGGAGCTTTTCGCCGGTCTCCCCAGCCAAGTACCGTTCCTCGCCTGAAATGAATCCTTCTTGGAGGGTACCTGCCAGGCCCCAAGGCGCACCCAGGGTCCATATGGGCGTTCCTATGCGGGGCAAGGGGGCGCCCGTTGCCCGGCCAAGGCCCTCCCCTATCAAGTCTGCGCTGTGTAAAAACGCTACATCGGCCACCGTGTCCCGCCATATAAGATGGGCCGCGTGACACCTCCCCTGAGCATCCCAAAGCTCCACTTCCAGCCGAGGCGCCGCCGGAAAAAGATGCCGACACGTTGCCACCACCCCGCCTGCCCAAAGCCAAGCTGTCCCCTTATACCGCTCAGTGGTATAGCGATAACGCCCCGTAACCTCTAACCGATACACCCGCCCCCCCATCCGACGCACTTGTTCTTGGTACCACGCTTCCTTTTGCTGTAAAACCGTCTCCCAAAGGTCTTCGTGGGTGGCTTGCGGGGGTTGGCCCACCGAGGCAGAAGGACCCCTCGGCGCCGGGCCTCGAGAGATACACGCCCCCAGCAGCAGGCTGAGCAGGCTCCCCTCACAGAAGCGTCTCGGCCAGTTTCTGAGCCAGCTCATAGTCCTCCGGCGTGTCTATGGCGACACTCCGATGCGCAGTCTCCCGAACCCATATCGCATATCCGTGGTAGAGCCATCGCAGCTGCTCAAGTTGCTCCGCCTCCTCAATCGGCGCCGACGAGAGCGCTACCAGCTCCATGAGCACCGACCGATGATACCCATACAGCCCCACATGCCGAAAATAGCGAAAACGCGCCAAAGCCTCCGCACTCGTAAGAGGAACTTCTCTGGGATGGGGTATCAAAGAACGCGAAAAATACAACGCACGCCCTTCTTTATCGGTCACGACCTTGACCACCGAAGGCGAGAGTAGCTCCTCCATCTGATGAATGCGATGCATGAGCGTCACCAGTGGGTGGCGCTCGAGGGCTGATAGAAGCAAACGCAGTTGCTCGGCTTCCAAAAAGGGTTCATCCGCTTGAATATTCACATACGCGTCATATATCAGCCGTTCGGCCACCTCGCCTATGCGTTCTGTCCCGGAGGTGTGCGTAGTACGGGTCATGAGAGCCTGTCCGCCAAAAGCCTCCACGGCTTCTACGACCCGCATGTCATCGGTGGCTACAATCAAGTGCTCACCAAACACAGTTTGAGCCCGTTCATATACATGTTGCACCATAGGCTTGCCGCGCAGCGGCAAAAGGACCTTTCCGGGCAAGCGCTGCGAATGATACCGTGCCGGAATCACCCCCAAAACTCGCATACGATAGTTCCTGCAAACCTAATACCGAAGCGTCATATCTTTGTAGAAATGCAACTAATGTGGGCCGACGAGGCAGGGCAGCTCTACGATGCACCGGATTGGCAAGTCGTGGGACGCAGCGCGTTTTGGTACTACCCCTGGCAGGCCTACGGCCGATGGATACCCCTCCCAGAAGGAAGTACGCTTTTTCATTTGCCGGGACGGCGACCCATAGGGATAGACCCGCAAGGTCGCATCCGCCCGTATCCTAAGGGGTGGGCGGTGGCGGCTTTCGTGGCGCCAGCCCATACCCAGCTCGCCTTGAGTGCCTACGGAAAAAACCCCGGCGCCCCCACGCTCCCCCTGTATGCTTACACCGCTGTAGGCTGGAAAGATGGCCGCTTCTGGGTGCCGGCCGTGCGGATTGACCCTCTCCCCCGCCAAGATGCCTCCCAGTTTCACCCCCCAGCGATTGCCCGAGGGGTACAAACCCTGCGTAAACGCTTCCCCCATAACCGTCTGGTGCAGCACCTCATGGATAACTGCGTAGAGCGCTACTGCTGTCCAGCTGCCCGTAACTTCGCCTTAGGCCGCTGGGAAGCCCCCCTCCCCACCTCCCCCGCCTGTAACGCCGCCTGCATCGGCTGCATCTCCCTCCAAGAACCCCACGAGTCCCCCATCCCCAGCGCCCAAGAACGCCTCTCCTTCCTCCCTACCCCCGAAGAAATCGCCGAAATAGCCATCTACCACTTAGAGCATGCGCCCCTTCCTATCGTCAGCTTCGGCCAAGGCTGCGAAGGCGAACCCCTCCTCGCCTGGCGCATCATAGAAAAAGCCGTACAACTGATCCGCCAAAAAACCGCCAAGGGCATCCTCAACCTGAACACCAACGGCGCTTGGCCCGCTGTTATAGAACGGCTCGCCCGGGCCGGCATAGACAGCTTCCGCATCAGCCTCAATAGCGCCCAGCCTGAGTGGTACGAGCGCTACTATCGCCCCCGCAACTACTCCTTCGCCATGGTCAAAGAGTCCATGCAGCGCCTGGTACGGCTGGGCAAATGGGTCTCTATCAACTACTTCACCTTGCCGGGCTTTACCGATCAGCCCGCGGAATACGCCGCTCTCCAACAGCTCATCCAAGACACCGGCCTGCATATGATCCAGTGGCGCAACTTCAACATTGACCCCGACTGGTACATAGAACGCATGGGATTTGACCGGGAGGCTTTCGAGGGTCCCCTCGGTGTGCGCTTCCTACTTGATGACCTAAAAAGGCGCTTCCCACACCTTACCTACGGCTACTTCAATCCGACAGGGCCTTTTATCCGGCGGCACTTGGGCAAGACCGTCCTCAGTCTTCCTCTACAAAGTCCAACGACGCCCCAAACGTCTCTCTAAGCTGTAGCGCCGAGAAAAGCGCTATGCCATAGAGCACAATCCCCGTTACCAAAGCACTGGTGCGCAAGGGCAGGAAAGCTTGGAAGCCCTGCCACAAAAGTGTACTCAGCACCAGCGAACCCCGTATCCAGTTAGGGACGCTGGTGGCGACGGTAGCGCGCAGGTTGGTGCCGAACTGCTCGGCGGCGCTGGTGATAAGCACCGCCCAATACCCCGAAAACATCCCCAAGAAGAGACAAAAGAGATAGATAGCCCCCGCATGAGAAAAAGGCCAGAGGTTATACACCACGGCCAGGGTAAAGGCTATGGCTATCCACAAGAGCACAGGCTTTTTCCGGCTGCGGAGGAGCTGGCTGAGTACCCCTGCGCCTAAATCTCCCACGGAAAGCCCGATATAGGCATACATCACCGCTTGCGAAGCTTTCACGGGCTCGGAGAGGCCAGTACCCCCGGAAAAGGTCCGGCGCAAAAGTCACGAGTATGCCCACGACATACCATATCGGCACCCCAGCTAAGATAGCATAGAGATAGCGCAGGAAGCGGTCTTTTTTTCGGAAAATCTGAAAGAAATCGCCCATAGGCACATGCGCCTGGGCCCGCAGTTGGGCAAAAAGTCCGGACTCGCCCACACCTATCCGCAAGAGGAGGAGGGCTATCCCCATCCCTCCCCCTAAGAAGTAAGCCGTGCGCCAGGGGAAAAACTCTCCTACGAGGCTGGCTACCACCGCGCCGAGGATGCCTACGGTAGCGATAATAGTGGTACCCCAGCCGCGCAGGTGTGCGGGCATGAGTTCGGCTACGAGGGTGACGCCGGCGCCCAGCTCTCCTGCCAGGCCGATACCCGCTATTACCCGCCACAGGCTATACCCGTAGATGGTATCCACGAGGCCATTAGCGAAGTTGGCGATGGAGTAGGTGAGGATAGAAGCAAAAAGGACGGAGAGGCGTCCCCGCCGATCCGCTAAGATACCCCACAGGAGGCCCCCTACCAGCATGCCTATCATCTGGAGGTCAATCAGCAGCACACCATAGCGCAGCCGCTCCTCTGGCGTGTACCCTAAGTCGGTCAGGCTGGCCTCCCGCACCACCGAGAAAAGGATGAGGTCATAGATATCCACAAAATAACCAAGGGTGGCTACAAGTACGGCGAGCCAAGCAGAACGCGTCATGCGCAGCGAAGGTAAAAAAGAAAGGGGCGGGCCGCAAAGACCCACCCCCTTGTAGAGACTACGTCGAGCTTAGCGTAGGATGTTGATCCAGTAGCTGGCCATCCCGCCTAAGCCCGTCCGCACCACTAAGAGATACGAACCGGCCTGCAGGTGCCCCACATCTACGCTCAGCTCATGCGTACCAGCGGACACTTTGCGTTCTGCAGCATGGACCATGCGGCCGCTTACATCATACACGAGAAAGTCCACGCTTGTAGCTGCGGGTACCGTCGCTGTGAGTTTCACGCAGTCCGTCGCAGGATTGGGATACGGTAAGGAGAAGCTCTCAGCTCCATGGTGTACCACCGGCTTAGAAGCCGAAGTAGTAGGCAGTCCAGTAGCTATTATCGGGAAAATAGGAAAGTCTAACAGATAGCCTTCCCGGTCGCTCCACATCGTGCGTTCAGGCAGGAAATATACGGCCTGCCACGAGCCGTCAGCCGTATTGTACTCCCCAAATACCCGCATCGTACGGCCTAAGTTGAGATAGTACAGCGTATCATGGAGGCAATCTCCTGAAGCGAGGTAGCCAAAGGGTCCTATACCTGTAAAGAGCGTGTCCAGCCAGCCACCCGTAGGAGGGCTCGTCGGGTCCTCAGGCCTTTCCCACAGAAACCCTACGTAATACATGCTATCTGGATTAGAGTTACTTCCAAATACCTGATTAGGACCTACACGGACAGGTGTAGAAAACTTCACATAATGCAGACGCTCAAATAGTCTATAATGCCACTTGCCAAAATAGGGGGAGGCTGCATCAGTAGGATCTATTTGCGGCTGCACGCACTGCCCCGTGGCAGAGTTGAGAGATCCCAAGCGTAGCTCCGAGTACGGGACAGTATCAGAAGCCAGAATGTTCGATACATAAGTACCCAGCCCAAAGCTTGACCCATAAGTAGCTGTATCTGCTCGCGCCACGAAGAATACTGCCTCAGGTGTGCTATTTCCATCCCAGTCAGGGAAGGTAGGGGTTTGGATTACACACCGATTCGCATCAGTGCCTCCGCCGAGGTATCTATTCTTTAAAACCCATACGCCTACCCCTTGAATATAAAGGTCATTCAAGCCCGTAAAATCGAACCAGTACCGTTGGGCGGCTCCTCCGCCGTGATAGTACGCCGTATCGGCATCAGTTGCCCAGTTATCCAAAATAGAGCCTGTCAGATACACGAATGCACCATTCGGTATGCCGCCGCTCCCATCTGATATATACCCGCCTAAGTACGCGCCCTTCGCTCCCAAACTGTCAAAGAACGTATAGTCACAAGCACTGCTATTATTCGGATTCAAGTCACTGGCGGCGCCACTTCCAATGAGAGTATCCCCGGCTACCACAAAGCCAGCCGTTGCTTGTCCGCCCACAAAGGGATTGGTATTATTGGTCGTGGGGACCGTATCGGCATCTTGATGGAGGCGGAGCCATGTCAGCCCTAATACATTACTTGTAGTACGCAGATGACTGCTACTGGAAGGAGTAGAAGGCACCACGCCATACAATTCCTCAGGAGATAGGGGGATGAGCACGTGTTGGATCCCTTTCTGCTGCATCATGTTTCGGATTTTAGCGACTTTCTCAGGCGTCGGCTTGACGAGTAGTTCATTTAGTGGCTTACGCCGAGCCTGCGCCCAGCCTGTGCTTAGAAGCACAGCCGCTCCGAGAGTTAGGTGTAGGTATCGCATAGCAAAAGCAAAGGTAAAGCTTTTTTGCATATGTCAAGAGGCCTATCGCCCATATAGCCCCCTGCATCCAGAGAAAAAATCTGGTAGCGAGCACTTTACACACAAAGCCAAAAATAAGCAAGGATTTTTTTGGAGGGGGGGTTGTACATTCGTAGGGTGGCTGCTCCCGAGATTCGCAACCGTAAGGCCCTCCACGACTATGATATCTTAGAGCGCTATACGGCGGGGCTCGTGCTGGCAGGCCCCGAGGTCAAATCTCTACGTGCAGGCGGAGGCCAGCTCCAAGACGCCTTCTGCGCGTTCAAAGACGGCGAGCTGTACCTCCTCAACTTGTACATTCCGCCCTATAAGCAAGCGGGGTACGTCCGCACGCCTGAACGCCGCCCCCGCAAGCTCCTCCTCCACAAAGACGAGCTTAAACGGCTCCAAGGACGACTGACCCAAAAAGGACTCACCCTCATCCCGCTGCGGCTTTTCTTTAATGAAAAGGGGTGGGCCAAGGTGGAGATAGCTCTGGCCCAAGGGCGCCGCAAATACGACAAACGGCAGGCTATCCGCGCCCGAGAAGAACGCCGTACAATGGAAAGGCTCCAAAAACGCTATTAGCTGCCCAGCGTGGTACCTTTGTCGTATGACCCCGTATGCCCCGGAAGAGGTGCGCCAGCGCCTCACTTTCTTCCCAGAATGGGAGTATCGTCAGGGAAGCCTCACGCGCGAATACGTCTTTGAAGACTTCGTGGAAGCGTGGGGGTTCCTGAGTCAGGTAGCGCTCTTGGCCGAGCGGCATAACCACCATCCCGAGATGTGGAATGTCTATAACCGCGTACGCCTGAGCTGGAGCACGCACGAGGCAGGCGGTATCACAGAAAGGGACTTCACTTTGGTAGAGGAGGTAGATAGGGTATATGCAGCGGTTGCGCGTGCGCGTACGAAATGAGTCGGGCCTCCCTTTGCCGGCCTATCAGACGCCGGGGGCAGCGGGAATGGACCTGCTTGCGGCCCTTGCGGAACCCATCACCTTAGCGCCGGGGGAGTGGCAAGCTATTCCCACAGGGCTGTATATTGAGCTGCCCGAAGGCTACGAAGCCCAGGTGCGCCCTCGCAGCGGCTTGGCCTTGCACCACGGCGTCACCCTCCTCAATAGCCCCGGCACGATTGACGCCGACTACCGGGGAGAAATCCGCGTCCTCCTCATCAACCTCGGCCGAGAACCCTTTGCCGTAACCCCGGGCATGCGGATAGCGCAGCTCGTCGTAGCACCGGTAGTACAAGTCGAATGGGTTCCCACCCCTACGCTCTCCCCTACCCCCCGCGGCGAAGGCGGATTTGGCCATACGGGTACTTAACGCATGCGGCGAGTTATTGCCTTTCTCCTCGCAAGTCTTAGCGATCTCTTCCGATTTTATCCACTTCAACTGCCTTTTTTTCAACTACGTAGACATTTTTTGCTTACTTTACTTTGGCTGACGCTGTGGGCTATCGCCTTAGGCCAAGTCGGCCAAGGCTTAGGCGTGCCGGATATCTTTTATAACAACGGCCCCCCAGCTACCTGGGGTAGGACATTCGCGTGGGGGGTGGCATTTGCGCTCTTTGTGATAGCGCATCACTTGACTACTTTTTTATTAGATGGGCACCATGCGGGGTTTCTTTTGCGCGAAAGATACCCTTTTTTTCAATATGCGCTCAATAATAGCCTACTTCCGTTGCTTTTTTGGGGTTATTATCTCCACCGTTACACGCAGCAGCATGTAGAAGACCCCAATCTGCTCTGGCAGCTTTTTGGCCATGCGGTAGGCACCATAGGGGTGACCAGCGTGGCCCTTGTATTTTTATCGGTTACAGGCCAGGATATATTTGGGCTACGGAAAGCCGGGCTACTTTCCACCCAAGCCGTATATCATCAAGTTCTGCAAGCTCAAGCCACCCCTCCTACCGTACGCTACTATCTGGCTTGGTCCAAGTGGATTGTAGAAACCACCCAGGGGATTACCTTAGACCGGAAAACCTTAGCTAAGCTCCTCTTCCAGCAGCACCGAAACGCCTTTTTATTGGAAGTAGTGCTGCTGGTAAGCATAGCTTGCTGGGGCTATGCGCAGCAAAAGGTGGAAGTGTATTTACCGGCGGGAGCGGCCTTTTTGGTGCTGTGGGCGATTTTGTACATGCTGATTGGGGCGGTGAGTTTTTGGGTGCGGCAATGGGGCGGGTGGGCCTTGATAGCGCTTTTGGTTATTGGGATAGGGATACTGCGGTCCTCTTGGCTGCGTGGCACCAGCCCGGCGTATGGCCTTTCAGACAAGGGACTGCTCCAGCAGGACGCAACACCAGACTACACAGCCGACTCCCTTGCCTTAGTACAGTGTCTGGAAGGATGGAGCCACCGACAGGAAAAAAAAGCTCCGCTGGTGTGGATCCAAGTCTCGGGGGGCGGCTGGCGTTCGGCTTTTTGGAGCCTCAGTAATTTGCAGCTGATTGATAGCCTGAGCGGCGGGAAGCTCTGGCAGCGCACCTTTGGGATCTCGGGGGCGTCCGGCGGGCTGATTGGGGCAGCGCTGTGGCGTGAGCTTGGGCTCTATTACCCGCATCGCCGCTGGGACCTACACGAACCTTTTCAACTCACGCAGGATGCCTTAGACCCTATCCTCTCCACCGGCTTGGTAGGCCTCCTCAGCCCAACGCCCACCTTTTACGACAGTATCGCACATACTACTTATCCCCAAGGGCGAGGCTATGCATTTGAGCAGGCCTTAGTACGAAACGCTCGGGCTTTTTACAACCGTAGCCTCTTCTCGTACGCGGAGCCAGAAAGGATAGGTAAGTGCCCTTTGCTTTTTATCACCCCGGCGCTACTGCCCTCAGCCCGCTTACTTCTGGTGAGTAGCCAGCCTTGTAGCCCGCTCACCCGCCGCGGTCTCCTCGTAGAACTGCGCCAGCTGGTGCCTGACGCAGAAAACCTCTACTTGTGCACGGCCCTCCGGATGAACGCCTCCTTCCCGTTTGTCCTGCCCTCCGTAAGCCTGCCCACCACGCCCCCCATGGAAGCTATAGACGCCGGCGCCATAGACAACTACGGCGAACTGATAGCGCTACAGTTTCTCTGGGAGATGCGGGAAGCCCTCGCACGCCACGCCTCCAAAGTGATTGTGATTGAAATACGCGACCTCCCAGAAGGGCTTAACCACAGCACAGAAAGGCCTACTTCAGCGCTAAGCGAGACCTTTCAACGGATTAGTGGCTTATACGCTTCGTTTGCAGGGGCACGCCAGCTTTTTACACGAATCACCTATGAAGTCCTTAGCCACGCTTACCCTATCCCCATAGAAAAATATACCTTGGCGTTTACCCCTCCAAAAGGACGCATTCCTCCGCTGGGATTCACCCTTCGGGCGGCGGACCAGGCTTACCTTTTAGAAGCGCTTCTTTCCCCCACGCATCAAAAGAAACTGGCGCCTCTTTTAGATGCCCTGAAATAGCTACCTTTGCTTTTGTGCGTCTGTTACCTGTGTTCGTCTTAGGCCTTGCAGCCATAGCTTGTCAGAAAGGCCCTACTTCTACTCACACAGACCCTACGCAGCCGACCAACGGAGCTATTGCCTTCCCCGTAGAAAGCTTAGCAGTGCCTTACTGCCCTGAATGTGAAATGTCCTTCCATAAGTTCCCCATTAGAGATACTTTGCATTATGACGGTAAGATATATGGTTTTTGCAGCAAGGAATGTAAAGAAGCTTTTCAGAAAGGTAGCAGTTCTTAGTGTGTTATTTTTGTGGAGCTGCCGCTCCGGCGAAACACACACGGGGGAAGACCGTCATGCCGCAGACACGGTGTATGTTCTCCCCTGGGAACAGCTGGAAGTATATATGAATGCAGCGCCCTCCCCGGTACAAGTGGCTACTTGGCTGCGCCAAGAGCGGGTGCCCTTTTACAAAGATATGCTACATGACCCGACCCTGGCTGGCCGCTACAGCGGCCTCCAAGGCGCAGCCAACTTAGGTATCTACCTCACCGACATGGCCTACGCCCATGCCACCAATCATTATCAGGAGGCCTATGAATACCTCTCAGCCGTTAATCGCCTCGCTACGCTTTATGGATTAGGCGATATTTTCTCCTTAGAACGGATAAAAAGCTTAGATAAGCTCCAAGACAATCCGGATAGCATGCAGAAACTTTTGACCCAATATTATAGTGAAGTTCAAACGCGCCTTAGTGAGACTGGTCAGCAACCTATGCTCCGCCACATGATCTTGGGGGGGTGGACGGAAAGTCTGCATATTATCCTCGCCCTATTAGAGAAAAATGCAAGCAATCAGCCTCTTGCAGAAATGATTTTACTTCAAAAAGGCCTAACTCCCCTACTTATCAAGCTTTACAGTGCAGACACGAGTCTTTCTCCCGTTTCCCATCAGATTGTGACACAGTTAGAGGATATGCAGGAAGAGCTCAATGCCCTGCCTATTGGGGAGGGAAGCCCGGTTCCTTCTACGCAAGTCAATAAAGGAGTCATACAGATGAAGTTTCAACAGAAAACCTCCCTAACGCCGGAACAAATCAAACGGCTAAAAGAGCGTCTTACCTCCTTACGCCATTTTATCATGAAAGTATGAAACCTTTGGGCTATTACCTAGTATTAGCAGGCATAGTATGGGCGCAAAGCACTTGCCGGCAGATTGTACCCATCTGCCGGGAGAAGTACATGGAGGACTTTAGCTGGGATGGACGATATTGGAAAGCTGAGTTGTATAATGGTGAGACGACAGAGATCTATTACACCTTCTTTAGGGGATTACGGTACAGACTTATTCCTTGTGGGCGTTCTACCACCCAGGCCTTTCCCCATCTGCGTATCTATAACGCTAATCGAGCGTTGGTGTTAGATACTCGTCAGCAAGGAGACCGTAGCTACTGGGATTTAGAACTAAGCAATACCCAGCTGCTCATTATAGAACTCTACTATCCCACAGGGGAGGGGTGTGCAGCCCTCCTAATAGGCCACCGCAGCGGCGAGACCCCAGAAGGGTGGAGCGCCCGTTAAGGCGTACCTTTGTGCGGTGATTGCCTGGTGGATAGCTATACCTTTTCTTGGGGCCCTGATAGCAGGTATATGGCCTCACCGTTGGACATGGCGCACCGTGGCCCTGCTCCAAACCAGCATAGGCTTATGGCTCACCTCCCTATACTTTCAACACGGCCTCTTAGAAGTTAACTATACCTACCATGCGTTGTCTTTTTCCCTGCCGTGGTGGGGCTTTCCGACCCCCGAAGGCTGGAATAGCCGTTATCATATTGCGCTATTCTTTGCTACCGACGGCACCAGCCTATGGCTGGCTCACGCTATCACTATCGTAGGACTTATTTTGAGTTTTTGGTCCGAATGGCGCTTCTCCCAGGCTCGTCTGCAGATTCCGGCTATCCTACTGGTGCAGGGGTTTGCTTTATGGACCATTTTTTCGTATGACCTGATAGCCTTTTATGTAGGCTTTGAAGCGGTGCTTTTCCCGATGTACTACCTCATCCTCAGCCTTTCCCCGCCAGGTGAAGAAAGCCGCCGTACAGCGGCAGAGTTTTTGCTCTATACGCTCGTAGGGTCTATACCTATGCTGGCGGGCATCCTATATGGGGCCAGTGAGATGAGCCGTATGCACGGGATACCCTTCACCACAAACCTTATAGAATGGCTCAAATATCCCCTCCCCCCAGAGACGCAGCTATGGGTATATGGGAGCTTTATCCTGGCCTTTTGGGTGAAGATAGGCCTTTTCCCGCTGCACGGGTGGGTGCTCAGTCTGTATAAGCATGTGCCTTTGCCGGTGGTGGTGCTATCCTCGGCCATCCTCACCAAGTTAGGAGGGATGGGGTGGCTGCGAGTCATGGGGGCCTTTCCGCAGGGGCACTTTCAGGTAGCCCCGTATGTGGGCGCCCTGGCTGTAATTTCTCTTTTAGGTGCAGGATTAGGGGCTTACTTCCAAAAGAGCTTGCGCACATGGCTAAGCTACAGCACCATATCGCACTTGAGTCTTGTGGGCTTAGGCGTGGCGGCAACCAGCGCGCCCGGCGTAAGTGGCGCCGCATGGTATATGACTAATCATAGCCTCCTGGCCGCAGCGCATCTCCTCATCGTCAGCACCGTAATACGTACTACACAGACCGATGAAATCGCTGGGTTAGGCGGGCTCGCTCGAAGCATGCCTCAGCTCACCGCCCTATGGGTCTTAGTAGCGCTGGCCTCGGTAGGCCTGCCAGGACTAAGCCAGTTTCCTGGAGAACTGCTTGTCTTTACAGGAAGTTATGTTTCTTACATGCTACGCCGTGCGGTGTTCATTGCCGCTATCTTCAGTGTAGTGGTATCGGCGGCTTATACCCTGCCGGTGCTGCGGAAAGTACTCTTTGGGCCCTCAGAGAAAAACTACCCCGACCTTGCCCTTAGGGAAGTAGCCCCCCTGTGGTTCCTTGGAGGACTAATGATAGGGACAGGATTTATGGCCGCCCCTTTCCTTGAGGAGATTCAACGCACCACGACGCCAATAGTGGAGGCTATCTTGTACCAGACGCTGGGGATACGCTAAAAACAGACGCTGTATTTCCGTTTCCTTCCCCCCCCTAAGCATATATTCGGAAAGCTTTGCTTTCCGCAGGGTAGTTAGCGGGGAAGACTTCTTTAGCGGCGCAAAAAGGGCATTTTTCTACTGAGGCCTATCAAAAGCTGGAAAGCAAACGGGGAGTTATGATTGAAAGCCAGGTCTATGGCGGTGCGCTGGGTCGGGCCCAGTCGGAGCTGTCCCCCAGCTCCCCACCCATAGCGGGGCTGCCTAACCTCTACTGAAGCAGGCGCATACAGAAACACCTCACCCCAGACACTGGCCCGCTTCCCTACCGCATGGGTATAGAAAACGGTACTGAAGACTTGCCGGTAGGCGGAAAAATAACTGCCCACGAGGTTCAGAGTAAGGATACCCCGCCGAGTGATGCTATACTCCCCTAAAAGCCAAAGTTGCCCGCCGCCGGCGACCCCTTGGAGGGGAAGGTACCCCCAGGCAGCCCAGCCTAAGAAGAGCTTCTCGGTGTGGTAGGAGAGATGCTTGACAGAGAGAGCCAGAGTCGTCAGTGCGGGTGAAAAACCCAGGGTACCGAAGGCTTCCCACTGGGGGGTAAGACCCAGACGCGCTTGGACTACCATTTCTGGGGCGAAGTGGCTCGTCCAGATAGGCTGGAAGCCACTTTCAACTTGAAGGGCGCCAGCTTCTACTACGACGGGACCGATGCCTTGCGTCGGACGATGGGTAGCAATCGGCGTAAGGTTCTGGGCATACAGCCCACTCATCCCTAAAAATAGATACAGCCATATCCACCGGTGTGTCATAGTATAAGCCCCACTATTCCTTGGGCTATGAGGAGGAGGTCATACCCTATCACAGCGGTTTGACTGAAGAAAAAAGGCCAATAGCTCATAAATAGCCCTAAGGCAGCAGTAGCCCCCCCTACCGTTCTTAAAGGAAAAGGGGCGCCCCCAGCTACCACCGCATACACCCCAAGGCCCACCCGCATAAGCTTCACGGCAAAGGCACGCCCATACACGCGAGGAAGGGTAGGCAGCGTTTCGGTGTCCATAGAACTTACGTCAAATGGTAAAGTAAGCAAAGCCAAAAGGAGGCCTTGCATGCCATACAGCAGGGGGTCAGTTTTACCCGTGAAAGCGTACAGGCCTAAAAGCCAAGCGCCGCTGATGCTGAGCGGCTTGAGCCAGGGAGCAGGACGCAGATAGAAGGGGTAAGCAGCCGCTACCCCCGCAGCTATAAGGGCTGCCCAAGGTAGCCGCAAGCTTCCCTTTTGCCAAAGAAAGAAGCCCAGGCTGGCACACACAAGCGCACTCAATCCCTTAGCTGCACCTTCTGGTGCCCGAAGCGTAAAATACACCGCTGTCCCCACCAAGCCTACGAGCCCTAAGTCTGCCCCCTGCCAAGCTACCCCTAACAAACGGTGAAAAAATCCTACTTGGGCAGCAAAAGCTGCCCCGGAAATGAGGCTAAGGCCGAAGGCTTTTACCACAGCTTTACCCAAGACCATAGGCGCTCTTCGGTATAGGGGTCCCACGCATAGGCCCGCAAAGCATAATGATAGACCCCAGGCTCAGGAAGGATAACCTCAGCTTTGTAGCGATACCCTCCTACGGGCTGGAGAGGGAAACGCTCTACCTGCTCGCCGGCCCTTTCAAAGACCACCTCTACCTGCAGAGCTTCTGGGGGAAGGTCATCGGCAATGAGTTCTACCTCTATGCTAAAAGGCGCTCCGGCAAGGTACGAACGCTCTGCAAAAGGCGGAAGCTTGGCCTCTCGAAGCGTTAGCGAAGGCCAGCTTTGGGCTATCTTTTCTAATAAGGCCTGGCGCTTTTTACGTACTTCGGGTGAGAGGCGCTGGTAGCGTTGCCAGAGGGGGAGGTAGAGTTTTTCGCTATACTCGGTCAGCATGCGAGCAAGGGAGAAATGCGCTTGCACAAAAGTTTGGGCTTTTTGCATGCGAGCTATCCACTCGGTAGGCAATCCTTCGGGGTCACGGTGCAAATAACTGGGGAGCACTTCTTCTTGGAGGAGGTAGGTGAGCTGGACAGCTTCCCAGGTATCGCGGATAGAGGGGTCATCGGACTGGCAGAGCGGCAAGGCCCATCCGCCGGCAGCTTCAGGAGCCACCTCCGCCCACCATCCATCTGGCACACTCACATGGAGCACACCATTGAGGCAGGCCTTCATACCACTGGTGCCACTGGCTTCCTGTCCAAATACAGGGAGATTGAGCCACACATCTACCCCTTGCACGAGGAGGCGCGCCAGCTGCATCTCGTACTCTGTCAGAAAAAGTACCCGTCCTCGATAGGGCGGTTCTAAGGCTTTTTGCCAGAGCATACGCAAAGCGGCTTTGCCGGCCTCATCGTTGGGGTGGGCCTTACCGGCTATGAGGAGGCGCACTGGAGCCTTATCTAAAAGCTCCCCTAACCCTTCGTAAGCCCAGAAAAGCGTGTGCCGCTTATATGTAGCGACACGCCGTGCAAACCCCAGGAGTAAAGTATCCTCATCCGTAGAAGCCAAAAACTCTTGGAAGGCACGTAGATACGCTACCGGCCAAGGTTGCCCACTTAGACGCCGCCGTAGATAGAGTAGAAGGTTTTTTTTGAGTAGCTGGTGGGTCTCCCAGAGTCGCTTCGCGCGGCTCCACTCGGGGGCTTGCCAGGTAGCTACATGCACACCGTTTGTGACCCCTTCTATGGGTACCTCAGGGGGAAGGTAGCCCGAATACAACGGAGCAAACATTTTTTGAGAGACCCGCTTATGGAGCTGGCTCACAGCGTTGGCACGAGCGCTGAAACGCAGGGCAAAGGCCGTAAGCGAAAACTTACCGGGGTCAGTGGGCATTTCTCCCCACTGGAGGAAAGATTCCCAAGCGAGACGAAGTTCCTGTGTGACGATAGGACCTAAGTAAGGCCGCATAAGTTCAGGGGTAAAAGCATCATGCCCTGCTGGCACAGGGGTATGTGTCGTGAAAAGCGTCCGTGCGCGTACTTCTTCTATGGCGTCTGTAAGAGGATAGCCTGCTTGGCACAGCTTACGCAGGTGCGCCACGATATGAAAGGCGGGATGCCCCTCGTTGTAGTGGAAGAGCTCTACGGGTAGGGCCAAAGCCTCTATCAAGGCTTGGGCCCCAAAGCCTAATAACAGTTCTTGTTTGAGGCGCAGCTCAGGCTCACCGGGATAAAGACGCTCCGTGAGGAGACGGACTTCAGGGGGATTTTCGACGAGGTCTGCATCTAAGAGGTAGAGGGGCACGCGTCCTACGTGGATACGCCATACTTTGAGATATACGGAGAGTTCGCCTATCTCTAAGTGGAGGCGGAGCCAACGGCCATCAGCTTGGCGCACCGGTTCTAAGGGGAGATCTGTGAAGCGTACGGGCACCCACTCAGCTATTTGTTCTCCTTCGGGACTGATTCGCTGGACAAAGTAGCCTCTGCGATATAAAAGCCCCATCCCGATGAGGGGATAGCCTTGGTCACTGGCCTCTTTGAGATAGTCGCCGGCCAATACCCCTAAACCGCCCGAGTAAAAAGGCAAACACTTGGCCAGGCCGTATTCCATGCAGAGGTAAGCCACTCGGGGCACATCGGAGCGGGGGGACTGGGCCATATATGCTTGGAAGCGCTGAAGGGTCTGTCGTAGCCGTTGGAGGAAGCTGTCATCCGAAAGGAGGCGCTGGGTAGTCTCCGCCGAGAGACGATTGAGCAGCCAAACGGGGTTTTCGTGGGCTTCCCATCCCTCAGGGTCTATGGCCGCAAAAAGCTGTTGCACCTCCGGCGTCCAGCTCCACCAGAGGTTGTAAGCGAGCGTACGAAGCGGCCGAAGGGCCTCCGGCAGGTTGGGCGAGAAAAAGGCTCTATGCCAGACAAAAGGTTTAGGTGTCTCCGAAGGGGGCAAAGGCTGTCGATGCCAGAGACGGTTGTGGGCTTTGAGTCGGGCCAGTTCATACGCTTGCCCGTAAAAAGGCAGGAAGTGATGCCAGCGTGTTTTTTCCCCGAGGCGCAAGGCTTGCTGAGCGAGCGTAGCCCGCTCCACCGGCGTATAGCCCAACAAACGATGAAGCCACCGGTGGATGAATCTAACTGCCGTCGCTTCCGAGGGGTCTACGAGCGTGAGGGACTCCGGCAGCGGAGCCATGTGGGCCTGCATCCACGCCCCAAAACCCGAGCGCACCGAGGCTAAGGTCGGCACACCTAAGCCCAGGCTTTCTTGGGGAGTATAGCCCCAAGGCTCATACCGCGAAGGGAAGGCCGAAGCCTCCATCGCTGCCAACAGCGCATAATAGGGCACATTCAAGTGGCCATCCCGCCCTTCTAAATACACAGGGAGATAAGCGATACGCAACGGCTCTTCCGGCCGGAGGTCCAACGCACGCAGAAGCTGGAGTAAGGGGTCTGAGTCGGGTAAAGCATGGCTTACCCATACGGAGGCAGAGTCAAGAGGGAGAGGGGCCCCCGCTTCGGCGGGCAAAGCCAGAATCACTTGCAGACGTTTCCCCCTAAAAGGATGCTGACGATATAAGCGAAGGGCCTCCAGGAGGAGGCGCGTGCCTTTATTTTCCAGCTCGGGACGGCCAGCATGGATGAGCCAGAAAGGCTCTTCTTCGGGGCCCCAGGCTTCATGCAGCTGACGAAGCCACGCCCGGGCGGCCTGCACAGGCAGATCTCGGGGCGGATCCCAGCCATTCGGGGTAAGGATATCTGCGGGATGCCCCAGATAATGGGCGGCTTCTCGGGAGGTAACCTCGCTTACGGTGGTGGTGGCGTCCGCATTTTGCCAAGCGGCCCGTTCCAAAGAGTGCTTCGCTGTGAGGCCTCGGCTTTTCAGCCACGCAGGGAGCTCTTCCAAAGGAATCAACTCACCCCCAGCGGCCCGCCCCGCTACCGTCGCATGCGTCGTAAAAAGCGTCGCCACCCTCGGTGCATGGTGCCGCAGGTACAAAACCCCTGCGCCTGTGAGCCACTCATGAAAGTGCGCTATGCCTTCCGTCTCTGCGCCGTAGTAAAAGTCCAGAAAACTCACCACTACCTGACCAGCCGCATAGCCGAAAATAGCGGGCTCTATATAATCCCATTCTCCAAAAAGCGAGTCTACTCCGTACTGTTCCCACAACTCGGCGAATATTTGATTCTTTTGGGAGATGAGCGGGTAAAAATCTACAAGGAGGGTAGGGATGCGCGCTTCCCTTATGTACCAATAACCGGCGTGGATGGTATAGCCATATTTTCGGTAGAAGTAGGTACGCCATTCAGAAAAGAGAGGGGGCGATTCTTCCCAAGTATCGGCGCGCTGAGGAAGGTACGGCCCTACGCAAAAGTAAGTGGGCCCTCCTTGTTGCTGAAGAAGAGGCGCTTTGCCTGTGAGCACGGTATGGATACCTCCCACTTTATGGGCTACCTCCCAGCTAATCTCAAAGAGAAGGTACGGCTGAGCTCGGCCCGAAGGAGAGACCTTCATGGAGCAAAGGTAGGGGAAGCCCCATCCCCGAAGCACCGGTAGAGGCGCATCCACCATGCTACGCTTCTGTGGCCGAGGTAGTAGCGCAGACCCCGCCAGTACTCAAGCACCGCTTCGGGGGGAAAGCCATACCGGGTAGCGGCTTCATGGACCCAGCTCGTGGGAAAGGACCGTTTGTGCCATAGCCGCAGTAGGCGCGTGCGCACCTTTGGCGAAGCGGCCCACCATACGGCATACACCACCGGCGAATAGCCCCCCTTCTGCAAAAGCTCTCCTACATCTATGACATAAGGGAAAGCTTTGCGCAGCCGAAGCGCTTCATCCCCAATCACCAAGCGAGCCGAGTACGGGGTAAGGGCCCGAGAAAGAAGGGGCCGCGTGGGTAAAAGCCCCTTATACATAGCCCAGCGCAGCAGAACCACCGACGCCCGAGAACGCGGGTCAGTCTCTATGACTTGCCACATCGTAGGGGGACAACCGCTCACCAATAAGACGCTTTGTACAGGTCCAGCACTGCCTATGCCCCAAGGCATAAGGTAGCCCGAAGCCTCAGCAGCTGCAGGCCCCGGCAGGAGTGCGGCGGCTACGCCCCCTCGCGTCCAGGCTTTCACCACCGCTGTCGGCTCCGCCAATACGACAAACCTATACCCTGCCTCCGCCAAAAGCCGCTGATAGGGATACGCATTCAAAAAGTCAAAAAGGAGTATGGACATCGGCCCCTAAAACGCGCAGATAAAAAACACCTATCGGCAAGCGCACAAGCCAAGAAAGCTGCCCCCTTTTGTGATGAAAGCGACGGCTCTCGGCGGGAGGATACCCAAAAAGCGCACAAAAAAGCGTACGCAAAAGCTGCCCATGCGTGATAATCAGAAGGTTACCCGTAGGATAGAGTGTCGTAATCAAGCGCAGGCCCTCTTGGGCGCGCTGTAGGAGGTCGTTCCAGCTTTCGCCGCCGGGGGCCGCATAGCTGAGATCCCCTTGGGCCCAAGCTTCCTGTTGTGCATGAATGTAGGGCTCGGCTGTCTTGTAGGGTAGGCCTTCCCACTGGCCCCAGCCTATCTCATGGAAGTGGGGCAGCTGGAGGCAAGGCATGCCCTGCCGCTGGAAGGGTTCGGCGGTCTGGCGGGCCCGCAGCGCCGTACTGGTCACAATCGCCTGAAAGGGAATCTCCCGCAAACGCGCTGCCCAAGCCCTGGCCTGCGCCCACCCCTCCTCCGATAAACCTGTATCTACCCCCTGACCCAGGAGCCTCTCCCGCTCAGCTACTTCCCCGTGACGCAAAAAGAAAAGAAACTGACACATCTAAGCCGTAGCGCTGGCTCGCATTATCGGCCGATACCGCGAGTCGCGTTCCACCGGCTCATAGCCGGCCGATTGGATAAGATGCTCCAACTCTTCCGTACTCATGGCCGGATGCTCCTCGCCTCCAGCCATGCTATAAATCTTGGTGGTATCGTCTATTGTGCCATCCAAATCATCTACCCCAAAAGCCAAACTCATCTGCGCCGCGACCCGGCCAATCATCGGCCAATAAGCCTTTAGATGGGGAATATTGTGCAGGTAAAGCCGGCTCACCGCGTAGTTTTTAAGGTCTTCTATGAGAGATACTTCGCCGATATGGGAGAGCGCGTTATTTTCATGGCGGTATTTGAGGGGTATAAAGCAGTTGAATCCGCCTGTCTCGGCTTGCAGCTCGCGCAGGAGGCGCATGTGATGCACCCGGTGCTCATACCGCTCTATATGGCCATAGAGCATAGTAGCATTAGAAGGAATGCCCAGCTCGTGGGCTGTGCGATGGATTTCTAACCATTCTTCGGTAGAAGCCTTGGTAGCACAGATTTGCTTGCGTATGTCGGGATGAAAAATCTCTGCGCCTCCGCCGGGGATAGAGTCTAAGCCTGCGTCTTTCAGCGCCAGAAGCCCCTCCCGATAACTCAGGCGGGAGCGCGCACACATCACTTTGAGCTCTACTGCAGTAAAAGCCTTTACATGGATATCGGGCAAAATGCGCTTGATGCGTCGGATAATATCCGCATAGTATTCAATCCCTCGCTTGGGATGCACCCCCCCCACAATATGCACTTCGGTTACGCCGGTGCCTACGTACCGCTGGGCTATCGCTTCTATTTCTTCGGGGGTATATTCCCAGCCGCCAGGCTCGCCGGGCTTGCGCGCAAAAGAGCAAAAAGCACACTCGTAAACGCAAATATTTGTCGGCTCTATGTGGAAGTTTCGGTTGTAGTAGGCTTTTTTCCCGTGAAGCCTTTCTCGCACCAACGTAGCCAAAGCCGCTAAATAACCCAAGTTATCGCAGGTATACAGAAAAAGGGCCTCTTCGTCGGAGAGGGGATGACCCTCGGCGACTTTTTCCCACAAGGCTATTTCCTGACGAGAAAGGCCCGGTAGAGGCGCAATACTATCCATACCCAGCAAAGTACAACAAAAACGGGAAGACGAACGAGTACTTTCTCGTAAGCACCCAGAAGGTAGCAAAGTTGGCGGGGAGTTTGTACTTTCGCCCCCCATGTCCTTCGCTGCGCTGGATAAGAAGTGGCAAGCCCGATGGGAAAAAGAAGGTATCTACGAAGTGGGCGAAGACCCCACCCGGCCCAAGTATTATGTGTTGGACATGTTCCCTTATCCCTCGGGAGCCGGTCTACATGTAGGACATCCCCTCGGGTACATAGCCACCGACATTATCGCTCGCTACAAGCGTCACCAGGGCTATGCGGTACTTCACCCCATGGGCTTTGATTCCTTTGGGCTGCCGGCCGAACAGTATGCCCTACGCACCGGCATACCTCCCGCCCTCACCACCGAAAAAAACATCCAGCGCTATACCGAGCAGCTCAAACGAATTGGATTAGGCTACCCGTGGTCGCGTGCCGTACGCACCAGCGACCCCAAATACTACCGATGGACCCAGTGGATATTCTTACAGCTTTTTTCGCATTGGTATGACAAAAAAGCACAAAAAGCTCGCCCCATCTCAGAGTTGGAAGCCATTTTTGCTCAAGAAGGGAACCTCCGCGCAGAAGCAGCTACAGATTTCGAAGATCGCTTTACCGCGGAGGAGTGGAACAGCTGGCCAGAGCGTAAGCGCTACGAAATCCTCCTTCACTATCGTTTAGCCTATCCCCAAGAGGCCTTAGTCAACTGGTGCCCGGCCTTGGGTACTGTCTTAGCCAATGAAGAAGTCAAAGACGGCCTTTCGGAGCGTGGCGGCCATCCGGTCTATCGCGTGCCCATGCGCCAGTGGTTTTTGCGGATTACGGCTTATGCCGACCGGCTCTTAGACGGGCTCCAAGAGCTGGATTGGCCCGAAGCCATCAAAGAGCAACAAACCCACTGGATAGGCCGCTCCGAAGGCGCTTACATAGATTTCATGGCAGAGGCCCCCACAGGCGAAAAAGTATCCCTTCGAGTCTTTTCTACTCGCCCAGACACCCTTTGGGGTGCTACTTTTTTGGTATTAGCCCCAGAGCATCCGCTGGTAGAGAAGCTCACAGCCCCAGACAAACAAAGCGAAGTACAGGCTTACCAGACTCAGGCTCGTAACCGCACCGAACGCGACCGCTTGATTGGCGGGGGCACCCCCACAGGGGTATTTTTAGGCAGTTACGCGCGCCATCCCTACACCCAGGAGAAGCTGCCGATATACATCAGCGACTACGTGCTCATGGGCTACGGCACAGGGGCCATCATGGCGGTGCCCGCTCACGATGCGCGCGACTGGGCCTTTGCCAAGCACTTCAGCTTGCCTATACGCTCTATCATAGCGGGCATCTCCGCCGACGAGGCTCCCTACGAAGCCAAAGAAGGACGCCTTATAAACTCCGACTTCCTGACGGGGCTCTCGGTGCCCGAGGCTATCCGCACCATCCGCCAAAAACTCTCAGAAGACGGAAATGGGGCCCCCACCGTGCAATATCGCCTGCGGGACGTGGTGTTTTCACGCCAGCGCTACTGGGGTGAACCCTTCCCGATTGTATGGTGGGACGGCCTCCCTTACCCCCTCCCCGAAGAAGAACTCCCCGTAGCCCTCCCCCCCATAGACAAGTACGAACCCACCGGCGATGGACGCTCCCCCTTAACTCGCCTCACGGAGTGGATTGCCCACCCCAGCGGCGGCACCCGCGAAACCGACACCATGCCCGGCTGGGCCGGCTCCAGCTGGTATTTCCTCCGCTATGCTGACCCCCACAACGACAAGGCTTTGGCCACCCCCGAGAAACTCCACTATTGGCTCCCCGTAGACCTTTACGTGGGCGGGGCCGAGCACGCCGTCGGCCACCTCCTCTACGCTCGCTTCTGGACGCACTTCCTCTATGATATCGGCATCAGCCCCGTCAAGGAACCCTTCCGCAAGCTCGTCAATCAAGGCATGATCTTAGGCCGCTCCATGCTCATTTATAAGCGGAAGGACGCTCCAGTCTTTGTCTCCGCCGACACAATCCCCCCCGAAGAAAAAGCGAACTACCTCCCTGTACGGGTAGATATTTCCCTCACCGACGATACCCGCATAGATATAGAAGGCTTCCGCCGCTGGATGCCCGAATACGCCGAAGCTACCTTCCTCCCTAACCCCCAGGGCGCGTTTCATGGGGAGCCCCTGATTGAAAAAATGTCCAAATCCTTCCACAACGTGGTGACCCCCGATGAGCTGTGCGAACGCTACGGCGCCGATGCCTTCAGACTCTACGAGATGTTTCTGGGACCGCTTACCCAAACCAAGCCCTGGGACCCCCGCGGCATACAAGGCACCTACCAGTTCGTGCGGCGGCTGTGGCGCTTCCTCACCGGAATCGACGCCGTAGAACCCACCCAAGCGCTCTTTACCGATGAAGAACCCTCCTTTGAAGAGCTCCACCTCCTCCATGCCACCCTCAAACGCGTGACAGAGGATATAGAACGGCTCAGCCTCAATACCTGCGTCTCCCACTTTATGATATTTCTCAACGAAATGCAGCAGCTATCGTGTAGAAAGAAAGCGATATGGCGTCCCTTCTTGGTTATTTTGGAACCTTTCGCACCTCATATTGCCTCGGAACTGTGGGAACGTCTCGGGGAAACACAGCCTATATACACCGCCCCTTGGCCCCAGCCCGAAGAAAAGTACCTCGCCGTAGCTGAAATCGAGTATCCTATCTCGGTGAATGGAAAGCTGCGGTTTCATCTGCGGCTACCCGCTGAGGCTTCCCCCGAAGAAATAGAAACCCGCGTACGCCAAGACGAGCGCCTACCCCGCTACCTCAACGGTAAAACTATCAAACGAGTCGTGGTGGTGCCCGGGAAAATCGTCAATATTGTGGTCTGATGCGTCTCGTCTTTATGGGTAATGGGGCCTTCGGGATACCGACACTCCATCACTTAGTGGCCTCCCCACATAAGATTATGACTGTAATAACCAACCCCGATAAGCCCGCTGGCCGAGGACACAAGCCCACCCCTACCCCTATCAAACAGGCCGCACAGGCCCTCAACCTTCCCGTTTGGGAAGTAGAAAGCCCCAAAGACCCGCATCTACCCGAACGCTTAGCGGCTTTACAAGCCCACGCTTTTGTCGTAGTGGCCTACCGCATCCTGCCAGAAGTTATCTGGAAGATTCCACCATTCGGGGCTATCAACATTCATCCCTCGCTCTTGCCAGACTACCGAGGCCCCGCACCTATCCCGTGGACCATCATCTGCGGAGAAACCTATACCGGCGTCACTACCTTCCGCATACAAGCCGGGGTAGACACCGGGGAAATCCTCCTCCAGCGCAAGTATCCTTTGCCAGAAACTTGGGATGCCGGCCAGTTAGAACGGTTCCTTGCAGAAATGGGGGCCAGCCTTCTCTTAGAAACGCTGGAGGGTTTGGCCTTAGGTACGCTTACGCCCCAGCCCCAACCCGAAAAACCCAACGCCCCCTATGCCCCTAAGCTCACCGCCCAGAATACCCGCATCTTTTGGAACCAGCCCGCCGAAAAGGTGTATAACTTCATTCGGGGGCTTGCCCCTTCGCCGCGAGCTTGGACCCTCTTTCAAGGGAAGCGGCTCCAAATCCTCCGGGCTGAAAAAGTGCCTCGGCACACCCACCACCCGCCCGGCACCCTCTGGCAGGAAGGAAACGACCTCTTAGTCGCCTGTCAAGAGGCCCCCCTCCGCCTCTTAGAAGTCCAACTGGAAGGACGCAAGGCTATCACAGGAGCCGAGTTTGCCCGAGGATTTGTCAAAAATCACTTTCTCGCCGTGGAATGACCCACATAGAACAAATAGCTGCAGCCGTGGAAAGGCTCGCCCATCTCTTCAAAGCCATAGAATGGGATGTAGCCTTCCCCAACAAGCTGACGCCGCTCCAGCGCCAAATCTTGTGGTTTGTGCATACCTTCCCCCATCGGGCACGAGCCACATACATGGCCCAGTACTTTGGTGTGCGCAAGCCAACCATCAGCATCGCTATCAGCCTTCTGGTCAAAAAAGGCCTCCTCACCCGCCACGAAGACCCCCATAACCGCCGTAGCGATATTTTACACCTCACCGACAAAGCCCAGACACTCCTCGAAAACCTCCACCTAACTGCCTTGCAGGAACCCCTCCAAAAACTCACCCCCGATGAACAACAGAAGATCCGTTCTGCCCTCTACCTTCTCTTAGAACGCTACTTGGAGACTGGCTTGGTAGAAGAAGTATATATGTGCCGTACTTGCGGGCACTATCAACATGAACCGCCTTATTGTCTCCTGTTGCGAAAGTCGCTTCCGCTGGAGGAGCGGCGCACACTTTGCCCGGAACATACCCTCCTCCAAGGATCCCCCCCTAAGAAGGCTTCTCGTTAGAGGAGGCTAACAAGCGGCGTTCTACCCATCCCAGCAAAGTGGCCTCGGGCAATTGCTCCACAGGCCAGTGTAGGTCTGCTGCCCGATAGTAATGCCGCCGCACTAAAAAAAGCCGCACCCAGGCAAGAGGAGGCCTCTGTAGGAGTAATGGACGACTCCCCGCCTCCCGCTCAAGCCGTTCCATAAGCAAAGGCACTGGCAAGTCTACCCATACGACATATCCGTGCCGACGCAAATACTCTACCCGTCCTGGCGCAGCGGGATACCCCCCGCCGATAGCCCATATCCCCCTGTGCCCTTCCTGTAAGAGCGTATCTATGGTTTGGGCTTCTATGTTTCGGAAGGTCCTTTCCCCCTCGGCAAACCACTCAGATATGCTGCGTCCTGTGCGCCGGACAATCTCTTCATCTGTATCTACATACGACACCCGTAAAAGCGTGGCCCATTTACGGGCATAAGTACTCTTTCCTACGCCCGGCAGCCCTATCAGAAAAACGCGCGGCGGCCTCAAGGCCCTTCCTCCTGCAGAAGGTTTTCATACACACTCAGGTTATTGGGATCTAAAAGCTTCATCGCCGCTACGAAACGCTGCTTCTGCTCGGGAAGCGACTTACGAAATATCTGCATAAGCTCCGTCCCCTTCGTATCTACAAAAAGCCGTATGAGCGTACTGTTAGGATTTTCTTGGCTAAACTTCACCATATCCTGCAAAACTTGCAGAAGTACTTCCCGGGCCGCCGCGGGATCTTTATGCATCTTGTCCAATCCCTCCCGATGATAGCGATAAATGAACGAATGAAAATTTTTGTAGCTGGTATTTAATAGGTTTTCCAATACCCAGTAGCGGGACCGAAGGAAGTTGCCGGCCGGCTGCCAGCCGGGCTCAGCCGTGTTGGCTGCCGCCAAGTTGAGCATTTGCTGCGCCTTCTGGAAAAAAGGCAGGCCCGCCTCCGGCCCAAAACTGTCATAATCCATACCTAAAATCATGTACGCATAAAAGTTCAGCAGGGCAGTAAGGTTGCTTACAAAAGTATTTTCGGAAAACTGGAGCGTTTGGGTGGGATTATAGTCTATTTTGAAGTCCGGGTCGTTGAAGTTGAAAGTAAGCGTCTCATAGGTACTCCCATACACGGGCCGAATAGCCTGCACCTGCATCGTCCCCTCAAAGCGCGTGGGATTAGGCAGGGCTGTAATCACAATATTGAAAAGGCACTTAATGCGCTCGTTGGGGGCGAAAACATCCTCAGAAAAGCGGTTAGTGCTCAGATACTGCGTAATATCCTGTTGGAGCTGCTGCAGGACGGTCCGGTCTATCCCCTGAATGCCCGGGGCCTGGATATTGACCACGGGTAAGAGTTCCTGCGCCCAGAGCAGGCTAAGGCTGACCAGCACTCGCATGCGCTATAAAAGTAAGCATTTCGCGGGCGAGCTGCCCCTTAGGCGCCAAGGGTAGCTCCCGACGCTCCCCCCTCGGCCCTAAGAGCACCAGCACATTCGTAGGCGAACCCATGCCGGTCCGCGGCGTAATAGGATTGAACGCTATCCAGTCGGCTTTCTTTCTGCGGCGCTTTTCTTCGGCCAAAGCCTCTTGGCCCGCCTCCTCCAACGCAAAACCTATAAGGAGCTGATGCGGTTTTTTATGCTCGCCTGCCCAAGCCAAAATATCGGGCGTAGGCACCAAAGCAAGAGAAAGCCCTTCGGAAGTTTTTTTATGCTTACCGGGCCAACTTTCAGCAAAGGTATAATCACTTACAGCCGCCGCAAAAATTAGCCAGTCATATTCGGCATAATATGCCTGGAAAGCTTCAAATAGCGCCTGCGCCGTAGGGGCAAAAGTCACTTGAAAAAGCCCTTTATGAAAACGTACTTCTGTGTAAGCGGAGAGGACATGCACTGTTTCGGCTCCTAAGATATAGGCGGCTTCGGCCAGGGCGCGGGCCATCTGACCGGTAGAACCGTTGGAGAGAAAGCGCACCGCATCCCAGGGCTCTCGGGTTGCCCCAGCCGTAAGGAGGACTTTTTTGCCCTTGAGGAGGGGCTCCGCTACGGCGCTTTCTACCGCCAAACGTATCCGATAGAGGGAAGCTAATCGGCCTACCCCTTCGCTGCCGCTGGCTAAAAAGCCCTTCCCGGGCGGAATAATCGTCACATGGGGGAGCCTACGCAAGCGCTCGAGGTTCGCTTGGGTGGCCGGGTGTCGGTACATTTCGGTCTCCATGGCTGGGGCAATAAGGACGGGCTTCCGCGTGGCTAAAAAAATAGCGGAGAGGAGGTCATCACAGAAACCCTGCGCCAAGCGCGCAAGCGTATGGGCCGTGGCCGGCGCTATCAAAAGCACATCGGCACGTTTGGCTAAGGCGATGTGCTGGGTCCATTCCCCCGGCGAAGCGCCGCTCTCCGGCGTAGTCCATATCTCTCGTAGTACAGGCCGCCGCGTAAGCACCTCAAGCGTAAGTGGAGCGACAAACTCCGCCGCCGCTCGGGTTAGTATCACGGTCACCTCATGGCCCGCCTTCTGAAGTGCACGCACCAGCAGCGGGGCCTTATAGGCCGCTATGCTGCCCGTAACCCCTAAAAGAACATGCGCCAAGTTTTAGGCCGATTCAGACGATTGTGCCGGCGGATCGTTCTTAAGCTTCTCCCAGATGGCAATGAGGGTAGGCTTAGGGAGCGCCCGGTAAATCTCTACCCATTGCCGTATCTCGGCTTGTAGCTCACGCATCGCCTCCTCATCGCGCAGCGCAATATCCTCTTGCGTATCTAACTCCCGTAGCTTCTCTCGCAGCTCCTCCGTAAGCTCCGATAAAATTTGTTCTGAACGCCGACTGATATCCACTACGACCTCATAGATATTCCCCCGCGGCGAGTGCCGCAAAAGCTTATCTATCGGAACCGCCTCTATCTCATGCGGCACGCCCAACGCCTCAGCGAGGGACTTGTAATACTCTCTGCGTGTGCTCATATTGGCTTTGTAAAGAAGGCAGAAACCGACTGGACGGATATTCCCGTACAAAGGTACGATAAAACTCTTCTGCCTCGCGAAAACGCGGAAGCTGTTTCTCCTGCACGCTATGTTCGGCCATCAAGAAAGCCGCCATAGCTCGCTTATACGCGGCTTCCTCCCGCAGATCCGCCTGCGTACCATACGTCAAAAAATCGCCATACAATACGGCAGCCGCCCGATACCGCCCAATTTTATAAAATACCTCCGCCGCATGAAAGGCCTTAAGCTCAAGCTTGCGTTCCAGCTCCCGAAGCATGCTCTCCGCTTCTTCTACATGCTTCCCCTGGGGATAGAGGGTAAGGTACACTTGGAGCTGGTCAATCGCTTTTTTGGTCTCCCGCTGGTCGAAGTCGTAGTCATTAGAAAGGCGATAGTTCATGAGGGCTTGCATGAAAAGAGCTTCTTCGGCGCGAGGGCTGAGGGGATATTCTTCTACCAGCTGGCCAAAGTATCTTTCTGCCGCGTAGTAGTCTTTGAGGTGCATGCGCGCCAGTGCCAGGTGATACAAGACCTCAGCGCCGCGCAAGCTCCCTCGGTACAAGCCCACCAGCTCTTCCATCAGCTGCGAGGCCGACTCGTACTGCTTACGGCGGAAGTACCCAAAAGCCGCCGAGTCCCTATCCGCCAAACTCTTGCTTTTAGCCAATCGCCGATACGGGTCGCACCCACTGACCCACCATAGCCCCTCCCCCACCAAGAACCACAGCAGTAGCGTTTGGATTCTCATACTTCTTTTAGGGCCTGTGTAAGCGTCTCCAAGCTCGCCCGCGCATCCCCAAAGAGCATGTAGGTATTGGGCTGGTAGAACAGCTCGTTTTCTACCCCCGCAAAGCCCGGATTCATAGAGCGCTTGAGCACGACCACCGTCTTGGCCTTATCCACATCTAAGATAGGCATGCCATAAAGGGGGCTCTGGGGATCTTTGCGGGCTGCGGGATTGACCACATCGTTCGCGCCAATCACCAAGACCACATCCACCTGCGGAAAGTCTGCATTGATGCGCTCCATTTCGTAAAGCTTTTCATACGGCACATCGGCCTCCGCTAAAAGGACATTCATGTGGCCGGGCATACGACCTGCCACGGGATGAATAGCAAAGCGCACCTCCACGCCCTTTTCCGCTAAGGCATCCATGAGCTTTTTGACGGCATGCTGGGCCTGAGCTACCGCCATCCCATAACCGGGTACGATTACCACCTCCTTGGCATAAGCGAGCATCAGGGCCACATCTTCGGCCGTAGTAGAACGCACAGTGCGATCGCCTACGGTGCCCGTGGGTCCACCCATCCCTACCGCGCTAAAAAACACATTCCACAGAGAGCGGTTCATCGCCTTGGACATGATTTGCGTGAGGATAAGCCCCGAGGCCCCCACTAAGGTACCTGCTATAATCAAGAGGTAGTTATTTAGCACGAAACCCGTAGCAGCTGCCGCCAGCCCCGAAAGCGAATTAAGAAAAGACACTATCACCGGCATATCTGCTCCGCCAATAGGAAGGGTTATCCACACTCCCAAGAGCGTAGCCGCTATCCCTACTCCATATAAGGGCAACAGGGCCCTTTCCCCAACAAATCCCACCGTAGCGCCTATGCTCACCAAAAGCAGCAGTAGGCTCTGATAATGATGCGCCGGCAAAAGAAAAGGCCTCCCCGAGATAAGCTCTTGCAGCTTGGCAAAAGCTACCAAGCTCCCCGAAAAAGTCACCGCGCCAATCAGCACACTTAGGGCGATAGTCGTCAGTGCAAAGGGTGTAGTTTGGGGAAGGGTATTTTCTATCCAGGCTTTGCCGGCCTCGGCAGCAGCCACCAAAGCCGAAGCAGCCCCCCCAAAACCATTCAGTAGCGCCACCATTTGCGGCATCGCCGTCATCTTGACCGTCAGCGCCAGCCAAGCCCCTATCACCGTCCCCACCAAGAACCCCACGGCTATCCACTCATACCGAACTATCCCCTTGTAAAACAGCGTAGCTACGCCCCCTATCAGCATCCCTACCGCCCCAATAAGATTGCCTACACGGGCCGTTCGCGGCGAACCCAACAGTTTTATCGCCACAATAAAAGAGACCGACGCTATGAGGTACGCTACCTGAATGAAGCCTTCCATCTTATCGCCGTTTGAACATCCTCAGCATTCTATCCGTTACCCAAAAGCCCCCCACTACATTCAGCGTAGCGAGTACCACCGCCGCAGTGCCCAAAACTGCAAGGGTAGGCGTGCTCATTTCTCCCGCTATCACAATAGCCCCGATCAAAGTCACACCCGAAATCGCATTAGAGCCCGACATAAGCGGCGTATGCAAAGTGGGAGGTACCTTACTGATAAGCTCAAACCCTAAAAAGGCAGAGAGCGTAAAAACAAACACAGCAAAAAGGAGTTCTGTCATAGTTATGCGGGTTGTAGGGTAGATTGTCCTTGCCAGAGGATACAAGTGACGCGTAGGATCTCATCCTCGGTGTGGAGACGAGGCGCCTCGGCCTTACGACCAAAAAGCCCCAGAAACTCAGTGAAGTTTCGGCTCAGCATCTGAGAAGCATGGACGGGCAAAGTAGCGGGCAGATTGAGCGGGGCAATCAGGGTGACGCCCTCTAAAGTCTGGGTTTCGCCCGGACGGGTTTCCTCGCAGTTTCCGCCGGTTTCGGCGGCTAAATCCACAATCACGGAGCCGGGTTTCATGGCTTTGCGCATGTCAGCGGTGATAAGCTTAGGTGCAGGACGCCCTGGCACCGCCGCCGTGGTAATCACGATATCGGCTCGAGCCACATACGCCGCTAAGGCCTCGCGTTGGCGGGCCTGTTCCTCAGGGGTAAGCTCGCGGGCATAGCCGCCGGCCCCTTCCCCCCTCCCATCCAACGTCAGGGGAAGAAACTTAGCGCCGAGGCTTTCCACCTGTTCCTTGGCGGCGGGACGAATGTCGTAGCCTTCTACTTGGGCTCCTAAGCGCCGCGCCGTGGCAATAGCTTGGAGGCCCGCCACCCCAGCCCCGATAACCAGCACCCGAGCCGGGGTAAGGGTACCCGCCGCCGTGGTCAGCATAGGAAAAACCCGCACAAAATGGTTGGCCGCCAGAAGCACTGCCTTATACCCCGCTAAAGCCGCCATAGAGGAGAGCACATCCATGCTTTGGGCGCGGGTGATGCGTGGAAGGCGCTCTAAAGCATATACGGTCCAGCCCTTTTGCGCAAGCACCTCCACCGCACGAGGAAACCGCCACGCTTGCAGTATTCCTACGAGCGCTTTCTGCTGCGGCCACTGGGCCAGCTCAGCCTCCGAGGGCATATGGAGGGTCAGGACTATATCCACCGCAGCCAGCACCTCTTGCGCAGTAGCGCGAAGGGTAGCCCCCGCCTCTTCATACGCTTTATCGGGGGTGAAGCTCCCCAGCCCGGCTCCAGCCTCCACTACTACCGTAAAACCCCGCTCTTGGAGCCGCTTCACTCCCTCAGGGAGAAGAGCTACCCGCTGCTCGCCCGGCACCCGCTCCCGAAGCACACCGACTTTCATGCCACCGCAAATATAAGGCACCCGCCAAAGCGTACTTTTGCCGCCGTGGCTCTTATCCGAGTATTGCACCTAGCCCGCGTCATCAACCGCTATGACTTTATAGACACGATTGTCCGACACCTCCCCCGCGACCGCTTCGCCCCAGAGGTAGCTACCTTGGAGCCCCAAGCCAATATCCAAGAGCCCCAGTACGCAGAAATAGGCCTCCCGCACCACCTCATCCCCGTGCCCGGGTATAAAGCCTATCCCGCCTACCTTAGAGCGGCTTGGCAGCTTAGCCGCCTCCTGCGCAAAAGGCAAACACACATCCTCCACACGCACCACTATTGGGAAGGCTTCGTAGGGGCCCTGGCCAAAAAACTCTACCCCAACTTCCACCTGGTGGTACATCGCCACTATACGGAAGATATCCAGCGGCTACCTCGCCCTAAGAGAGCCGTGCTTGAGCGCCTGGAAAAATGGACATACAAGCAAGCCCAAGCTTTGGTAGTACCCACCGACACTATGGCCCTATTTGTAAAAAGAACCCACACCCGCTTGCCTCCCCTACATGTTATTCCTTATGGCTTTGAGTTTGAATCGGAAAAGTATAAACCTTTATCCGCATCCTTGCGTGAAAGTGTTAGAAAGGGGTATGCCCTCTCCGATTCTCATATTGTTATAGCCAACTTTGCTTCACACCGCTATCAGAAAGGGCAACATCTACTTTTGGAGGCTTTTGCCCGACTGCGTAAAGACCTTCCACAAGCCGTACTCTGGCTGGTGGGGCGCGGGCCGGACACAGAAAACTTGCGCTTGTTGGCCCAAAAACTGGGCTTACTTTCCCCCGCGGAGCAGCCAGCCTGTTTGTTTTTAGGCTGGAAAACAGGCGAGGAAGTGTATGCGCTTATGGGAGCCGCTGATATTATAGCGCATCCTACTTTTTCGGAAGCCTTCCCGCAAGTGATGGTAGAAGCCCTTATGCAAGAACGCGCGCTTGTCATCACACCTGTCTCCGGCGCAAAAGAATGGCTCAAACCCCAAGAACACGCTTGGATCGTACCGATTGGCCAGGTGGAGCCGCTGTACGAAGGGCTACGCACACTGGCAGAAAACCCTTCCCTCCGTCAGAAGTTAGGCCAAGCAGGACGGAAGCACCTCCAAGCCCATCTTTCCTACCAGGCCATCAATCCCCACTACGAAGCCCTTTATACCCAGCTATGCTTCCTGTCAGCGTGATCATCCCTGCCCGTAATGAAGCCAGCAACATAGGGCGTCTCTTAGAAAGCCTTACTACCCAAGACCCGCCGCCCGGCGAAATCCTCGTAATAGATGCAGGCTCCACGGATGACACGGGAAAGATTGCCCGCGCCTATGGCGCTACGGTGACTACGCGTCGATAGGGCCTACCCGGGCCAAGCCCGCAATATCGGCGCTGCCCATGCGCATTACGACCTATTAGCCTTTTGGGATGCCAGTATGTGGGTAGCGCCAGGCACCTTAGCTAAGCTTGCCTCGCCCCTCTTGGCGGAGGAAGCAGACCTGGTGCAAGGTCATTTAGAAATCCGCCCGCTCACGCGCATCTCTACGCTCACTTTTTTAGTACTAACGCCGCCTTACACGCATGTTTTGCCTACGGGTCCTCTGTATGCCCCACCAGTGGCTTGTACCGCCCTGCACAAGGCCTTCTGGGAAAAGGTAGGAGGCTTCCGACCTTGGCGTGCACGAGAGGATAGCGACTTTCGCAAGCGGGTGGAAGCGGCTGGGGCCCGCGTGCACTTCTGTCCAGAAGCCCTCTCCTACTGGGAGCCCGCCGAAACCCTCGCTTCGCTCCTCCTTAAAGTACGACTCTACGGCCGACACAATCTCCTGTCCGGTGCCCCCATGGAATGGTACAGCAACCTTGCACGCATATATGGCTCGTATCTCCTCCTTAGCCTATTGGCTGGAAGCTGGGGAGGTCTTTCCGTAGGAGCCCTTACTGCCCTGGGCAGCATAAGTATAGGGGCTTTTCTACGCACCCTCCGCAAAGCCCTACGCTTCGGACCCTATTTGAAAAGCAAACGCCTACTTCACCCTTTCTCCTCTCGTACTCTCGCTGAAGCGGCTTTACTCCTTCTTCTTACGGATTGGGCTTCCTTCGTAGGTGCAGGAGAATGGCTCCTCAAAGACAAGCTCGGCCTGGCCCCCGAGCGCTTCCCTGAGCCAGTCCTCCAAACTGCCGAACTTTGACCGTGCGCCGCGTGCTGATTGCCCCTTCGCTTTTGGCGGCTGACTTCGGCCACTTAGCCGAGGAAATCGCTGCCTTAGAACGCTTAGACATAGACTGGCTCCACTGCGACATCATGGATGGCGCCTTCGTGCCCAATATTTCCTTCGGCCTGCCTGTTTTAGAAGCTATACGAAAATACAGCCACAAGCCCCTCGACGTGCACCTGATGATACAAGCGCCCGAGCTATACATAGAACGGTTTATAGAAGCGGGGGCAGACATACTGACCTTCCACTGGGAAGCTACACCGCATCCGGACAGGTTGGTACAGCGCATTCATGCGTTGGGCAAGAAAGCCGGTATTGCCCTAAACCCCGCCACCCCCGTGGAGGTTTTACAGGATATTTTACCCGAAATAGACCTTGTCTGCGTCATGAGCGTCAATCCGGGTTTTGGCGGTCAACAGTTTATCCCCTATGTGGCTCACAAGGTCAGGCGTTTAGCGGCTCTGCGCGCCGAGGTTCAAGCTTCTGCGCTCATAGAAATAGATGGCGGCATAACCCCCGAAACCGCCGCTTGGGTTCCTGAAGCCGATGTACTCGTAGCAGGAAATAGCCTGGTGCGAGCCTCTGACAAAGCAGCCATCCTCTCCGCCCTCCGTCAAGCCCATACCAAGCGGTGGGAAGTGTAAGTTTTTCTTTACCTTTGACCTATGAAACGCTTTGGACAAATGGTCCTGTGTGCAGGGCTCCTCTTACCCTTTTTATGGGCACAAGAAGACACCCTACAAGTAGAAGGGGACGCCCAGGTGTATACCCTTCCCCCCTCTCCTAAAAAGGCCAAGTGGGGTTGGCAAAGCTACCAAGAGATAGCGTACAATCAACTTTTAGGCATCCCCGATACCTTGCGCAACTCCGTAGAAGGGCTCGGCTCTATCAAAATCAACCTAAGCTGGCTCCCGCACCTGCGTATTGGGTCGGCTTTTTATGTAGGGTTGGGGTTTGGCTTGGCTATACGCGAGACCCGCTTTGAGGAACCGGTGAGCCTTTTTCGCACAGCAGATAACCGCTTAGGTTATGCCATAGACAGCCTGCCCGAATCCGTACGCGCTAAAAGCAAACTTCAGCTGGGCTACTTCCGCATCCCCCTCGAAATCGGTATCCTCTACAAGAAGTTCAACTTCGCTGTATTTGGGTATGGCGAGGCGCTCCTATCGGCCAAACATAAGCGGAAATACCGAGATAATGAGGGATTGAGCCGTGCTATATTTTATGGAAATCGTATTTTCCACACGGAACCCTTCCAATATGGGGTAGGGGCTCGCATAGGATATAAAGGGATAGGGGTTTTTGCCACCTATAACCTCTCTACGCTTTGGCAGGCACAAAAAGGACCGGCCAATGTACGAGCTATGCAAGCAGGCCTGTATTTTTTTGAAACACTCCAAGGTAAAAAAAGCAGCAAGAAGACCCGCCTCACGGCTACAAGCTTCTAAATGCCGATACCCCCAGAGCTGGATCCTCCTCGCTTCCAAGGGCTGCGTCGTAAGCTCATAGAAAGCTTAGAAAAAAAAGGCATAAAAGACCGGGCGGTACTGTCGGCTATGGGGCGCGTGCCGCGCCATTTGTTTGTAGACCCCACTTTTCTTGAACACGCTTACGAAGACCGGGCCCTTCCCATTGCCTGCGGGCAAACCATTAGCCAACCCTATACGGTGGCTTATCAAACCGAGCTCTTACAGGTACAGCCCGGCCAAAAAGTCCTGGAAATCGGCACAGGGTCGGGGTACCAGTGTGCTATCTTGTGCGAGCTGGGCGCCGAGGTCTTTTCCATAGAATTGGAAAAGGCCCTCTACGAACAAGCTAAAAAAACCTTAGCTCGGTTAGGGTACCGTCCGCATTTGCGATGGGGGAACGGGCGCTTGGGCTGGCCTACGTACGCGCCATTTGATCGTATCTTGCTTACCGCTGGCGCAGCGGTTATACCGCCAGCCCTTGTTGAGCAGCTTGCGGAAGGAGGGCGTCTCGTAGCCCCCTTAGGTCCAGGCTCTACCCAAACCATGGTCGTCCTTACCAAAGAAAACGGCCAAATCCACCGCGCCGAGAAAGGCTACTTCCGCTTCGTACCCTTGCGGGATGAGTAGGTAAAAAGTCGTACCTTCGACCCGATGCGTTCCTTAACATTCTTAGGCTTGCTGGGGCTGTACGCGCAGAACGTGGGTATAGGTACAGCTACCCCCACAGAACGACTTCATGTAGCTGGGGGAGCGGTTCGCGTAGAGGGCATAAGTGGTACAGGGGCCGCATTAGTGGGACTGGATGCAGCGGGCGTGACGGAAAGGGTCCCTTTTTCGGGAAGTGCGGGGGACTTTTTCCGAGGGGATGGCACCTGGGGGCCCGACCCCGGCGACTGGAATCTCCTGGGAAACGCAAGTACAGATCCCACTATTCATGCCCTTGGCACCACAGACGCCCAGCAGCTCCGCCTCCGTACCAACAACACCGAACGCATACGCCTCCAAGTAGATGGGCGCATCCTCATCGGCACCACTATTCCCCTCTCCACTAACGCCGTCCTCCAAGTCCAAGGAGGGAGCACAAACCGCGCTGTCTACGGCTGGAAAAGCTCCAGCAATGGCACTTCCGTAGTGCTGGGCGTAGCTACCCAAGGGGGAAGCTTCCGAGCAGGAGCAGTAGGCTATGCGGCCCAAGCTACCAACACCGGCTCCCCTTGTAACCCTTGTCGCGGGGTGGGGTTAGTCGGTATGGTGGGAGTGACAGATTTCCTCCACTGGGAGCTGGGCCCCGGTATCGTCGGCACAGGCCCAAACTACGGCATAGTAGCCTACGCTGAAAACACCACCGGCGACCGAGCCGCCGGCCGCTTTGAAGCCCCCACGAACGGTGACATAGTGCGCTCCTTGGTGGCCGCTTATATAGGGAGCACCCTCTACAAAATCTACGGCCGCATCGTAGGCAGCGGAACTATCCCCGGCACCTCTACCCTTATAGCCGATAAAAATGGCCAGCTTTACGCCTTAGTCTGCCCAGAAGCTCCAGAAATCTTTTTCCTGGACCGGGGGGAAGGTCAACTCCTGCACGGAGAAGCCTACATCGCTTTTGACCCTGCTCTGGCCTTCAACTTATATGTGGATGAGCGCTACCCCTTGTATGTCTTCCTGCAGGCAGTGGATGAAGATTGCGGACTCTATGTAACCGAGCGCAGCCGTAAGGGCTTTCGCGTACGAAGCACCCAACCTGACTGTAATACGCGGTTTTACTGGTGGGCGGTCGGCCGACGCAACGATAGCTATACCCCCGATAAGATCCGCACCTCTCGCCATGTAGGCGTGCGCCTGCCCCTTGCACCCGAAGAAAACCCTTGATACCTATGCGCAGTACCCTACTCATTATAGCGGCTTGCTTCTTGTGGGGACAATCCACGAATGTGGGCATCGGCACCACCACGCCGACTCATCGTTTGCATTTGAGTTCGGGTACCCTCCGGGTAGAAAACCTCTCTGGTACAGGTACGGTGCTGGCCCAGACCGATGCCCAAGGTGTGCTGGGACGCTTCCCGGCCGCCTCAGACCCCAAACACCTTTTGCGGGGCAATGCTACCTGGGGAAGCGACGCTACAGACTGGAAGCTCTTAGGCAATAGCGGCACAGACCCTACCACCCACTTTGTGGGAACCACTGACGCCCAGGACTTCCGCCTCATAGTGAATAACCAAACCAGCTGGCGCATCCTCAGCACGGGTGAGCACTGGATAGGCCGCTGGACTACCGCCACCCTCAATAATGCCCGCGTAAGCATAGACGCCCCCTCTGGCTGGATAGCCGTGCATGCCCAAGTGACTGGAGGACAGCGCCCAGCTATCCGCGGCACCGTCGGAGATAACTCCGCTGGCCCCGCCGTGGGTGCTATCAATACAGCCTCAGATGGATGGGGGGCCTTCGGCATAGGGGGCGGGACTACCTTAGGCACCCCACCCAATACCGGGGGAGGCGCCTACGGGGCCGGACCCGTGGCTGGCGTGGTAGGTAGCTATACCGGCACAGATGCCAGCACTCGGGCAGGCGGCGCCTTCGCTTTAAGAGACGGAAGCAGCACCTACCAGTGGGTGTATGTCGCTGGCTACGAAGGCGTCAACCAACGGAAAATATATGGCGCTGGTACTGTCTCCTCCACCGTCGTAGACCCCGCCTCGGGTCAGGGCTACATCGTATTTGCCCCCGAAGCGCCGGAGGTGCTCTTTTGGGACCAAGGCCGTTTCCTCCTCACCCAATCCAGTCAATGGGTTCCGCTGGATACGCTCCTGCGCCAGCATATAGCCCCGCCGTTCTCCGTGTGGCTACAACCCTGGGGTGATATCACGCTCACCGTCCGGGAGGTCACAGCCGAGGGCTTCCGTGTGGAGACCGCTCAGCCCCTCACCCAGCCCGTAGAAGTGTCTTTCCTCTTCCAAGCGCGGCGAAAAGGGACATCCGACAGCCCCTTCCACGAAGAGCGCCTCCCCGCCGTAGAACCCACCCGCTTCTTTACGCCCTTCCAGCCTGTCACGACCTACTACACCCCAGCCGAACTCCAAGACCCTGCAAAATAACCCACGCCTATGCGTACTTGGCTACTTACCTGTGTGAGTATAGGGCTTGCGCAAAATGTAGGGATAGGAACGACATCCCCTTCTCACCGCTTGCATATAGCGGATATTTCGGCTACAGACAAAGGGCTATTGCGGGTAGAGGCGCTATCTTCGCCGTATGGGAGCTTAGGTACCTTCTCGCCCACCGGCGTCTTAGGAAAAGTAGATAAAACCAACAACCCCACTCACCTCCTGCGTGGGGATTTAACCTTTGGCCCGGATGAAACCGATTGGCGCCTCATAGGCAACGCGGGCACTAACGCCACGACCCACTTTTTAGGCACCACGGATAATCAGCCCCTGGTTTTCCGCACCGACAATACCGAACGCATGCGCCTCCTTACCGATGGTCGTATTTGGATAGGTACCACCGCTGACCTTACCCCAGCTAATAACACCGTCAATATTCGTTCTGCGGATGCTACCGGCGCCCGGGCGCTTACCGCCCGTTCCGATACGATAGGCCTGTACGGCGAGGTCACGGCCGACCTGGGGCCTGGCATCGCAGGCGTGTATAGTCCTACGGCTACTGGAGGGATAGGGTTTTTCGCCCGAGGCAACGCGCTGAACACCTTCCCTACCACCATAAACCCGGCAGGTTTTGTGGCCCAAGGCACTATCCGGGGGATAATGGGCGTTGCACGCTCTACCACCGAAACGCCACGTATGGGTGGGTACTTCACCAATAACGCAGCTACAACCTATTCTCGAGTGGCTGCCTATGACGGCACAAATGCCTACAAGGTACAGGGCACAGGTACCGTAAATACCGTCATTCACGATGGCGCAGGAGGCGTACGGCTGCTCACCGCTCCAGAAGCGCCGCAGTTTGTCTTTCAAGACTTCGGCCAGGCCCAACTGCAAGACGGACAAGCCTACATCCCCATTGAATCCAAACTCCTCCCCCATATCCGCATAGACGAGATCCAAGTATGGGTTACTCCCTTAGCGCCATGCAGGGGCTTATATGTGCAAAAAGACCCAACAGGTAGAGGCTTTTATGTGCGAGCGCGGGCGGGCAGCCCGGCAGATATACCCTTCATGTGGGCGTGGAGTGCCCCTGTTCGGGGGTGGAACCGTTTCCCTCGGGTTTCTCCCCTGCCAAAGACCGGACGCGGCCAGCCCTAAGCCCCGAATGCCCATACCCATACCCAAAATACAACCCCAATCCCACCGCCGTCCATAGCCCCAGTCGTATCCAATTTTCCACATCCAGCTCCACGATTAGGTATAAGGCACTCAGCAGCCCAAGCATGGGTAGGAGGGAAAGATTATACCGCACAATGAAAAAACCTACAATCCCGACCAGCAGGAGGAATACACGATACTTCCACAGCGGCCCCCCCTGCGATAAATCCCCCAATGCAACAAAACCTTTGGGGTTCAAGCTATACGCCCAAAAGAGGCCCAAAAGTACCATAAGGAGAAAAGGCCACCGACCGGGCACCTTCGGGACACGAAAGCGAGGCGCATACCCTACGGGCGGTTTATGATGGAGGTACGCCACCCCAGCACTCACCACAGCAAATGCCATGAGCGTGCCCATGCTCGTCATATCCACCACCGCATGCAGCGAAGAGAAAAAGAGCGGAATCGCCACCGCTAAGCCTGTAAGCAGGGTAGCAATATGAGGCGTCTGGAAGCGCGGATGCACCCGCCCCAGAGCCGAAGGCAGCAAGCCATCCCGACTCATAGCGTACCATATCCGAGGCTGCCCTATTTGAAAGACCAGTAGTACGCTGGCCATAGCAATTACTGCACTCACGGCGACTACCCCCATGAGGAAGCGTCGCCACCCTTCGCTAAGGGGAAGGTGCCCAAGCACATACGCCAAGGGGTCGGGGACCGAGAGTTCCTTGTACGGCGCCAAGCCTGTAAGTACCAACGCCACCCCTACATACAAAAGGGTGCATAGCGCCAAAGAAAGAAACATCGCCAGGGGTAAGTCTCGCTTGGGGTTGCGCGCTTCCTCCGCCGTGGTAGATAACGCATCAAAACCAATATAGGCAAAGAAAACCGCGCCCACGCCCCGCATCATACCGGCAAAACCATTCGGCATAAAATCCTCCCAGCGCGCAGGATCTACAAACCAAGCCCCCACAGCTATCACGAGGAGCACAGCGCCTATTTTGAGGGCCACGAGGAGGTTATTCGCAAGGCGGCTTTCTTGAATACCGATATACGCTATCAGCGTAACAAGCGCCGTAATGCCCAAAGCGGGGAGGTTCAGGATGAGCGGCACGCCCAGGAGTCGGGGCGCGGCTTGCCACGCTTCGTAGGCAGCGCGGAAAGTAGGGTCGCCCGTAGCGAGAAACTGCTGGGCTTCTCGCCAGAGAGAAAGCGGGTCTTGGACCCAATACAAGGGCAAGGGCACACCCCAGCTGGCTAAAAGCGCCTGAAAGTAACCTGACCACGAGATAGCCACGGCAATATTGCCCACCGCATACTCCAGCACGAGCATCCAGCCTACCATCCAGGCGATTACTTCGCCAAAGACCACATAAGTGTACGTATAGGCGCTACCCGAGAGCGGCACGCTGGAAGCCATCTCCGCATACGAAAGCGCCGACAGGCCGGCCACAATAGCCCCTATCACAAATACAAGGGTGACAGAGCTGCCGGCCATGGCGGCCGCCTCGCCTATGGTGCTAAAGATACCCGCCCCAATCACTGCAGCCACTCCTATCGCTGTAAGATCTACCACCGAAAGCACGCGACGCAACCGGGGGGCCGGGGCTTCCTCCACCGGCTTGCGCCGGAAAAGCTGGGCAATCACCCGCGCTTAGCTATCGGCACATATTCACGCACCGCAGGCCCCGTGTAAATCTGCCGAGGCCGCACAATCGGCTCCCCAGCTTTGCGCATCTCCCACCATTGGGCCAGCCACCCCGCGAGCCGCCCAAACGCAAACATCACCGTAAACATCTCCACCGGTATCCCAATCGCCCGATAAATAATCCCCGAATAAAAATCCACATTCGGATATAGCCGCCGTTCTATAAAATAGGGGTCACTTAGCGCGACTTCTTCCAGTTTCTTGGCAATATCCAGCACCGGATCATGGATGCCTAAAGCGTTGAGGACTTGGTCTGCTGCTTGCTTGATAATCTTGGCTCGCGGGTCAAAGTTTTTATACACTCGGTGTCCAAAGCCCATGAGACGGAAAGGATCGTTTTTATCTTTGGCTTTATCTACCCATTTTTGCACATTACCGCCATCTGCCTTTATCATTTCCAGCATTTCTATAACCTCTTGGTTAGCCCCTCCATGAAGCGGCCCCCACAAAGCACATATCCCCGCGGATACTGAAGCGTAAATATTGGCCAACGAGGAACCTACCGCGCGTACCGTACTGGTAGAGCAGTTTTGCTCATGGTCGGCATGCAAAATCAATAGTTTATCCAACGCATCTACCACATGCGGGTCCGGCTCATAATCATAGGTAGGCATGCCAAACATCATATACAGGAAGTTTTCCACATAGCCACGTTCATTCCGCGGATAAATGTACGGATGACCCTTGCGTTTTTTGTAAATCCATGCTATCAGGGTGGGAACCTTGGCCAGTAGCCGAATGATATTTCGTTCTATCACCTCATCAGGTGCATAAGGATCCAACGACTCGGGATAAAAAGACGACAGCGAACATACCACCGAAGCTAAGATTCCCATGGGGTGCGCGGAAGAAGGGAACCCATCAAAAAACTTTTTGATGTCTTCATGGATCAGGGTGCGTTCTTTGATTCGGGCTTCAAAGTTTTCCAGCTGCGCACGGGTGGGTAACTCCCCGTAAATCAAGAGATAGGCGACCTCCAGATAAGTAGAAAACTCGGCCAGCTGCTCTATGGGATACCCCCGATAGCGCAAGATTCCCTGTTCCCCATCTATGAAGGTAATGCCACTGATAGTGGCGCCAGTGTTTTTGTAGCCCACATCCAAGGTAATGTAGCCCGTGCGATCACGGAGCTTAGAGATGTCTATGGCTTTTTCGCCTTCGGTGCCGACGATGACATCCAGTTCGTGGGTCTGCCCCTCTATCTGAAGTAGGACTTTTTCCATGCGGCGAAAATACGGACAAAATACCTTTGGGGCATGCAAGGCCTGATTGTGACGGGCATTCACACCGATGCGGGAAAAACCGTAGTGGCGGCCGCCCTTACCGCAGGGTTAGGCTGGACCTATTGGAAACCCGTACAAACCGGCACGCCCACCGACAGCGAACGCTTGCAAGCCTATGGCCTGCCCACCCTACCCGAGCGCTACCGCCTCCAGCTACCTGCCGCCCCCCTTGTGGCCGCCCAAGCCGAAAATATTTCCATAGACTGGACCTATCTCAGCAGCCCCCCTCCGCAAAGCCATATAATCATTGAAGGCGCCGGCGGCCTCTTTGTGCCCATTACCTCAAAGTATTTTATGATAGACCTTTTTGCCGCCTGGAAGCTCCCCCTGGTGCTGGTAGTGCGCCCCTACCTCGGCGCCATGAACCATACTTGGCTCTCCATAGAGGCTATCCAACGACGGGGACTTCCCTTCCTCGGGATTATCTTATGTGGGACCACAGGCGATGTCAGTGAAACGTACTTCCGAGAAACTTTTTCTCCGCTGGGGGAAATCCCATGGGATCCCCAAGCTCATCCGATCGCTCTCTATCAGGAAAGCGGCTTAGCCGAAACACTCCCCCCTCTATTGGGACTGCGCTAAAAAGCCTACCTTTGTCCTATGCTACTGTACATTCTCTTGGGCATTTTAGCCCTTCTCCTCCTTTCCAGCATCAAAGTCCTGCCCGAATACCAACGGTTAGTGGTGCTGCGCTTAGGCCGAGCCCTTCCCCAAGCTAAGGGACCCGGCCTGGTAATCGTCATCCCCATCATTGACACCCCCATCCGCGTAGACCTGCGTGAGCGCATTATGGAAATCCCCAAACAAACGTGTATCACCCGAGATAATGCCCCCATCTCCATAGACTTTCTAATCTACCTGCAAATCGTCGATCCGCTGGCCTCCGTGGTGAATGTGCAAAATGTCTTTCAAGCTACGGAAGGGCTGGCAACGACGACCTTGCGGGCGGTGATTGGGGATATTGCCTTAGACGATGTGCTCTCCAAACGCGACGAGATAAACCAAAAACTGCGCATTAAACTGGACGAAGTAACCCATCGTTGGGGCGTCCAAGTGAATGCCGTAGAAATAAAAGAAATCCTGCCCCCCGCTGAAGTTCAAGAGTCCATGACCAAACAAATGGCTGCTGAACGGAATCGCCGCGCCATGGTCACCGAAGCTGAAGGGAGCAAACAAGCCCAAATCCTGCGCGCCGAAGGCGAAAAAACCGCCCGCATTTTGGAAGCCGAAGCCCACAAAGAATCCCTCATCCTCAAAGCCGAAGCCCAACGAGAGGCCCAGCTCTTAGAAGCCGAAGGCTATGCCCTCGCCCTCCAAAAAATCAGCGAAGCCGCCCGCCAACTGGACCAAAATACCCTCCTCCTCCAATACTTGGAAACCCTCAAAAACCTTGGCCACTCCACCTCTACTAAATGGATCCTACCCGTGGAAGTGACCGGCTTAGCACGGCAGGTGGGGGAGCTCGTCCAGAACCGCCCTACCTCCAAGTAAGCGCCAAGCCTTAAACCTCCCCTCATCTCCCCTACTCTTATTTCTTAGTATGAAAACCCATCGTCTAACCCTGGGAACGCTCCTTCTCGGAGCGGTAACATTCTTGTACTTAGGGGGATGCAAAAAGAAAGAGACTTTTGACCCCACCGCCTTTCAGGAAGCCGCAGAAGACAACGCCCGCGTAGAAGCTGAGCAAAACTTTGTAGGGGATGCTGTGGATAACCAAGCAGAAAATGCAGGTAACCGTCGCATAGCCGGTACGGACTCCACCTATCTGCCGGCGTGTGCCATCGTGACCTACGACAGTAGCCAGCGTCGCCTTACCATAAACTTCGGTTCTACCAACTGCCTGTGTCGGGATGGTGTCTACCGGCGCGGGAAAATCCTCGTAACCTTCTCCGGACCCCAGTGGCCCGCCGCAGGCGCCCGCGCCTACATAACCACCGACAGCTTCTTTGTCAACGACAATCAGCACATCGTGCAAAAAATCCTCTTCAACGAAGGCATAAATAGCGCAGGCGAACGTATTATACGAGACACCGTACAAAATCATCAGGTTATCACCCCGAATGGCACCATCCAGTGGAGTGCTAAGCGTACCTTGCGCCAAACCGCCGGCCAAAATACCTGGCAGCGCTGGGATGACATCTGGTTGATAGAGGGGAGCGGACAAGGCACCTCCCGGCGCGGTAATCCCTTCACTACCCAGATTTTAGACCCTATCAAGATCGTAGGCTCGTGTATCTTCCGTGTGCCGGTAAAAGGTATCTGGCAGCTCTCTACCCAAAATCATACCGTCAAAGTCAACTACGACCCCTACAATAACGAAGCCTGCGACCGCGTAGCCTCCGTCCAAGTAGATAACCAAAACCCTGTGAATGTAACCATCCGCTAACAAATCCTAACCAGATTGAGGCCCTGACCCCAAGGGTCAGGGCTTTTTATTTTTAGGGTAGGTACTTCTTGAGGAAGGTCAAGCCCAAAGAGTCCAAGGCCATTTCAACTTCTTGTCTATCAAGGCCTCGTTTGTAGATAATAGCTAAGATCCCTATCCAAAAAAGGCCGCTTCCAAGGATGACTTGCCAGAGGAGCGGAAGCTCCCGTAAAACCCATAGGTACAGGCAAGCCCACATCCCTGCCCAAAAAAGTACGAGCATAGCCCCTCGGCGTTGCAAGGCCGCAAGCCCTTCTCGGATCTCCCCGATAGAAAAGCCTACGGCTAACCCTATAAGCCCTATTCCCTCTGCTATGCCTTTCAAGCCCCACATTTGCGCTAAGCCTATCATACCCCACGCTTTTACCATGCCGTAAGCGATAGGCATATACACAAGCATAAGCAGGGCATAAAGAAGCGCCACTTTATAAGGCGCTCCTTGCGCATGTACCCACGAGTTACCTAACTGTCCGAAAGCCTGGAAAAGTCCCCCCCACATGAGCCATATCCAAACAAAGGTAGTCTTTTCCGCAAACGCCGGTCCCATCCATACCGAGAGTAACGGCTTACCTCCCATCGTCAAAAAGAGGGTCAAAGGAAAAAGAAGCAGCCATACATAGCGAAAAATGCGTTTAAATAGGGCCCGTGCGCGTTCTCTTTCGCTGCGAGCGTACAGCGTACTTAGCTCCGAGAGCAAAGTACCCCCAAAAGCCCCCGGCACCAGCACAAAACGCGAAGCCAAAGAATGAGGCACACTAAAATAGGGCACTTCAGCCACCCCTACATACCGCCCCATGAGTATCCGCTCCCATTGAGCTAATATGCGTGTCAGCATGCCCGACAAAAAGACAGCCCAGCTAAAACCCCATATTTTCTTGAAGGCCTTCCAGCTAAACCAAATCCTGTGCATAAGGTAGGGCATGAAACGAGAGGCAATAAAAATATTAGTGCTGCACACTAAGCCATCTACGAGTAGATATACGCTTACGACCCCGATAAGACCATATCCCCCCAGTGCGACCCCTACACCGCCTAAGGCCTTGAGCAGGGTGCTTACCGTAGAAAGCCTGCCATATATGTCAAATCGCCCGTGTGACGTAGCTACGGTCGCCGGCACTCCCCCCAAAAAGTTGATAAAGAAAGACAAGGCGCTTATCCTAAGCGCCCACACTGCCTGAGAGATATAAGGAAGGGGCGTATGAAAGAAATCCACCATAAGCCCCTCAGCCGCGAGCCATACACCTGCCGCACCTATAAGCCCGAATATCCCCTGGATACTCCATGCGGTGCCCACCAAAGCATACGCCTCTCGCGTATGGCCTGTCGCCAGTGCCGCAGAAGTATGGCGGATACAGGTATAGGTTATCCCTAAGTCCAGCAGCTCCGCATAGGCGATAACAGTACCTATTAGGATCAGGGTACCATACAGGGTTCCCCCCAAAGTGTGGTAAAAAATAGGCGCTGTCCCCAGCGCCACCACCAGTTGGGTTCCCGTAGAAATGAAGCTCCATAAGGTGCCCTGAGCCAGACGCTTAGCCAGAGGGGGCTGAGTAGCCATACGCGCGGATAGGGAGCAAAGGTAACGGCCTGCCCTTTGGCATAGAAGTTGTATATTTGTGAAACCTTGGGGGTGACCGGATTTGACAGCTAAGGGAACGGGAAGGCGCATGCGGGGTTCGCTGTCCTCCTCGCAAAAGGGCAGCCATATAAGAAGTGCCGAAACTTCTTACGCGCTCGCTGCCTAATATAGGCAGCGCGGGGAAGGGAAGCCCCGCCTGAGGCGGAACTTCTCCCGTCGGTAATATCAGGCTTGGGCGGAGGCAGTCCCGGCCTTCGCCGACAGGAAGGGACTGCGGAAGCGAGCGGAACTGCCCCTGGTTCCCCGCTTCCTAAGGTGCCGCAGGGGCTAAGCATGTAGGGCCTTTCCAGGTACCTTAGACTGGACGCGGGTTCGACTCCCGCCACCTCCACTTGTGCGTGTATGGGTATGGGGGATTGCCCTCCTCGGCGTAGGCGTGGGCATGACCGCTTATTTCTTCCCCGTGACTCAAGAGTGTTTTTTGTGCCCCCCAACAAAAGAAGCGTGGTTAGGTACGGACCCCTTAGGTAGGGACATAGCCGTGCGGCTTTTGCGGGCATGGAGCCTGACCACCGGTATAGCACTGGGGGCAGCTATGCTGAGCACGGGCTTGGGGACAATCGTAGGGCTCGTGGCGGGTAGCCAACGAGGCATCTTGGATAGCCTGCTCCTAATAGGCGTGCAAACCCTATGGGTGGTGCCAGCCCTTCTGTGGGCAGCCTTGCTGGCTTTCGTCGGTGGCAAAAACTGGCTCACCCTGATAACCGCTATCGGGCTAAGCACCTGGGTAGAAACAGCCCGCCTTATCCGTATAGAGACCCAGAAACTTTGGCGCTTCGCTTTTGTAGAAGCCGGACGCGCCTTAGGCCTGCCACACAAGCGCCTCCTGCGGCGGCATGTACTCCCTAACCTTTGGCCTATTGTACGCACCCAGTTTTTGCAAGTCTTTGCCACCGCTACCCTTATAGAAGCTGGTCTGAGCTTCGTCGGCTTAGGTCCCACCGGCGAAAATGTAAGCTTAGGTACCCTCCTCTTTGAGTCTATTCAATGGCTTACCCTCCCCCAGGGCCTCGTGCAGGGTCTCCTGGCCGGGACCTTGTTGAGCGGAACGGTATTTGCCGTATATTCGCTTACTGGCTATGGGCGCGACTCTTTCTGAAATCCCCCAGGGCTTCTCGGTAGAGGAGCTTATTCGCCAGCTGGAAATCAAGCGCGGCGAAGTAGAAGCCCTCCAAGAGGTCGTCCGCCTATTAGCCCCAAATGTCCGGGACACAGCGCTCCTGGTCTCTGTAGCTTCCATTTTGCGCAGCCGCTTCGGGGTAGAGCGGCTCGCCTACATCCATACCTTCACGCCCAATCATACGCCTAAACTGGCTTACTTCCACAACTTCCCCAGCATCTCTCAAGAAGCGCTGCGCGAAGCGGTCACTTATACCACTACAAGCGCTCCCAAAGCCGGGAGCTTCCTCGCCCACATGGGCGTGGAGATTGTGATGCCACTGGGACGCTTCATAGGACCCTCCGCTCGCGTACGCGTAGTGGAACCGCGCGCCTGGTGGCTCTTGGGCCGCTTCGCCGACACCGAAGAAGAAAAAGCCAGTGACCTCCTCTACTTAGAAATCATCGGCATGCTCATCACCGTCTATCTGGAAAATGCTTTCTTCCAAGCCCAGCAGCACCAAGCCGAAATCCTCAAGCTCCAGCAACAAGCCTATGAACAAGAGCTCTCTTTAGCTTCGCGCATCCAGCGCCGTATCCTCTCCACGGCCAACCCCGCCGTACATCCCCGCTTAGAGATTGCTACTTTCCACCTCCCCCATAAAGGCGTAGGGGGAGACCTCTTTGACTTTATCCGCTTGGGGGAAAACCGAATCCTTTTCTATATCGGGGATGTGTCCGGCAAAGGCATCTCGGCCGCCCTCATCATGTCTAACCTCCAAGGCCAAATCCGTTCCCTGGCCGAACTCAATATTCCGCTCTCAACCCTTCTGGCACAGCTTCACCGTCGCCTCCTCCAACTATACGGCGAGGAAGATAATGGGTTTGTCACCCTCTTTCTGGGGCTTATAGAAATAGACAGTACTGGGCAAGCCCACCTTTCCTACTTCAACGCGGGGCACCCGCCCGTGCTGGTGCTAAAACCCGGCGTGCTCCAAGAGCTTCCCGCTAATCTCCCTATGCTCGGCATAGATATCCCGGGCTTGCCGGAGATAGCCTCTCTACCCCCTGCCCAAGCAACCCTCGCTTCTGGCGATCTTTTCTTGGCTTATACGGATGGACTGATAGAACAGCTCAACCCCCAAGGCCACCCCCTCGGCCTGGAAAGCCTCAAAGGCCACCTGCAAAACTTCTCTGGGAAAAGCGCAGAGGCCCTCCTCGCCTACACGGAAAACTTACTCAATGCCCACCGCGGTGACCTGCCCTTAGAAGACGATACCAGCCTCATCACATGTCACCTGCTTCCTTAGAAAAGACCCTCGCCACTTACACCCACCCGCTTACGGGCGAGAACCTTCCCGCCGCTACCCTCCCCGACCTCCTCAAAAGTACTCCCCTGCTATGGTTACAGTTCCTGCGGCACCTGGGGTGCATCTTTTGCAAAGGACTCGTCCAAGATACACGAACCTTCATTGAAAAGTGGGACAGGGGCCCCAAACCTCTTCTTGTTTTTATACACCCAAACACCTTAGAAGAAGGAAAAGCGTTCTTTGCTCGCTTTTATCCGGGGGCCGTGCATATTGCGGACCCAGAGCTTCGGTTGTATCGCCTTTTTAAGGTAGGCCGAGCGAAGCCTCTCCTCCAGTTACACCCCCGTAATCTCCTCCACTTCCTCTCCCTCACAAAACGAGGCCTCACCAACGATAGACCTACGGCTGACCCGCTTGTACTCCAGGCCTCGCTGCTCTTCCGAGAAGGTAAGCTTATCTGGAGCTACTATGCCAAACGACTTAGCGATGTTCCCGACTGGAGAAAATACCCTTAAGGTTCTGGCGCCATTGGCGCTGGATTCTTCTAATGAAGAGGACATTCTTTTGAGCTTTCATCATCTTTTCCGGGGGATGAGTGGGCCTGCCCACCTGCGCCTCTATCATGCCATCACTGCAGAAAGGCTGCGATTCTCTCCCACAGCTGGCGAGAGCTTCCTCCACCAGTTCCAAACCCTACGAGAAGAATCAGAAAAGCAGTTACGCACCTACACGAGCCTCCTACAGGAACGCGCCCCCGCCCATCTGCAAGTAGATTTCTGGGTAGAAAGTCAGGATGTGGCTTCCCCGGCGGAAGAGATAGCCCAATACCTCTTACGCGAAGCCTTTTCCCTCTTGGTAGTGACCTTCAAGCAACGCCGCCGGTGGGAACGGTTCTTTGGGACTACGGCCCTGTGGGACATTTTGGAAACCGCGCCTATTCCCATGCTTGTCTTGCCTGCACCTCTTACTATCCCACCTAAACGCATCCTGTGGGCAGGCGCGCTCTCTGCCGAAGAGTTTCCCCTCCTTCATCCCCTCATTCAACTGGTCAAAACCCTCAAGGCTACCCTCTACTGCGCTAAAATCAGTACGCCTTACGCCTTCACCACCCACCGAAGCTTCCAAAGGCATGTGCTGGCCATGTGTGACTATATCATAGACCACATAGACCCCGACTTCGTGCCCGAAGAGTGCTTGCTGTACGCAGACAAGGATTTGGGAGAAGGCATCCTGCACGCCACCCAGGACTTCCTTATGGATGTCGTAGCCCTCTCCGCCAATGAAGCCTTGGACTGGAAAGTATTAGATAAACTGCTGAGCCAACAGGTACCCCTCCTGCTCTTGCGGCACAAAGGATAGCCTCCTTCTGCGCGGACCCTCGTAGTTTTGCGGTATGGAAACATGGCTCATCACTGGGGCCGGTCGGGGGATCGGCCGAGCTATCGCTGAGGTCGCCTTAGAAGCGGGACACGTCGTTATCCCCACAGCCCGCCGGCCGGATACCCTCTCCGACCTCAAAAAAGCGTACCCTGAACGGTGCTTCCCTTCCCCCCTGGATGTACGTGAGCGCACGCAAGCCTTCGCGCTGGCCCAAATCCTCGCCAGCCAAAACCGCTCGCCTACCGTCCTCGTCAATAACGCCGGCTATGGGTTAGTCGGCGCCTTAGAAGAGCTGCCCGAGGAGGCCATCCGCCGCCAAGTAGAGACTAATCTCCTTGGGGTCATTTGGGTCACCCAAGCCTTCCTCCCCACTATGCGGGAAAAAAAACATGGGTTCATTTTCAATATCTCGTCTATTGCAGGCTATTTTGGCTTCAAAGGCAGTACCCTGTACAACGCCACCAAGTTTGCGGTCACAGGGCTCAGTGAAGCCTTAGCCCAAGAAGTCGCCCCCTGGAACATCTACGTCTGCAACGTGGCGCCGGGGCCCTATCGTACCGACTGGGCGGGCAGTTCCTTGGAAAAGGCCCCCTCCTTAGCCCAGGTAGACCCTCAGAGCCCCTACTACGAGCTGCATGCCCTCATGGCAGAGCGTTATGCCCAAATGGATAGGCAACAGCCCGGCGACCCCAAGCATATTGCGCGCGTGCTTCTCTCCTGCGTACAAATGGGCTGGGCCCCCAAGCACCTCATCTTAGGCGATGAAGCCCGCCAAACCTGGGAAAAGTACCTCCCGCTGCGCCAGTTTCCCGAGCTTCAGTTTATCGGTCATAGGGAGACTGCTCCTGTGCCCCCCTCGCCTACTCCATGATCCAACCCTTCCGAGCGTGGGTATACCGCACACAGCCGCGCGTCGCCCCCGTCATAGATGCCCTATCCCCCACCGAACTCCAAGCCCTCCGAGCAGACCCTTTCCAAGCTATCCATATCGCTTTCCCTACGCATCCTTCTGACCTACCCCACCTCTGGCAAAAATGGCTCCAAGAATCCGTACTCACCCCCGAACCCCTGCCCGTTATGTACGCTTATAGCCAGACCTTTTACCGATACGGAGAGCGCGCCATCCCCCACCAACGCATAGGGATAATTGCTGCCCTTCCGACCGCTACGACGCTCTTGCCCCACGAAGCGGTCCTACCGGAACGCATACTGGGCCTCCAGACAGCACTTGCCGCGCTCCCTGTTCAAACTACCCCCATCCATGTATTAGCGGCTGGGGCCTGGGAAAACCTACGCCCGCTGCTTCAAGCGTACTTGAGCTGCCCGCGTTTCTCTGCTGCCAGCTCCGACGGCGTCATGCACCGCTGGAGCCCCATTCACCACCGAGGCCACCAAGAGCACATAGCCCAAAGCCTCCCTCAAGGCCCCTTTTTTATCGCCGATGGGCACCACCGCTGGCAAGCTATCCTGCGGCAACAGTTACCTTACTTCTTGGCGTACATCACACCCACCGATGACCCCAGTCTGTATATCGCTCCTACCCACCGCTTCCTCCCCCATCCGCACATAGATTTGGCTAAACGCATGGAAAAACACTTTAGCCTCCACCCGACCGCGGCACGCGTTCCCTTGTGGGCTGAAGTACAAGGCCTTAAGCATGCCATAGGCATAGTAGCGCCTGGAGGGAAAGCTTGGACTGCTCGCCTCCGCCCCCCTTATTGGAGCTACCTGCAGGAGAGGCCGCTTGTCGCTTGGGTCCATGAGTGGGTACTCCAGGGACTTCCCGTGCAGTTTTCTCGGGAGCCGGCCCCGCTGGTAGAAGCCGCGCACCGAGGGGAAGGTTGGGCCTGTTTGCTACCTCCTTTAGACATAGCGTATGTATGGCAAGCCGCCCAACAGGGCAACCCTCTCCCGGCCAAAGCCACTTATTTTTTCCCCAAAGTACTCAGTGGCCTTTGTTTCGCCTATGAAGATAGTGTTAGCGTCGGCCTCCCCGCGGCGTAAGGCGCTGCTGAGCCTACTCCCCTGGCCCGTAGAAGTACGGCCTACCCATGTCCCCGAAGACGGCTTAGACCACCTCTCCCCGGCCCAGCAAGCAATGGCCTTAGCCGCAAGAAAAGTCAGCCCCCTCCTGCCTACGCTCCTGCAGGAGGAAGTAGCTATCGCCGCCGATACACTTGTGATTCTGGAAGGCACTCGCTTAGGGAAACCCCAAACCTCCGAGGAGGCGGAGCAGTTTCTGCGGCGGCTTTCCGGCCGCTGGCACACCGTCTATACCGGCGTCGCCGTGGCCACCACCCGCCACCTCTGGACTTTTTACGAGGAGACCGGGGTACGCTTCCGGCCCCTACCGGACGCTCTTATAAAAGTCTACATAGAAACAGGCTCATCCATGGATAAAGCTGGTGGTTATGGGGCACAAGACCTTATCGGTGTAGCAGGCATAGAGCAGATTATAGGTGACTTCTATACTGTCATGGGGCTGCCTGTGCAAAAACTAACTCTATTTTTGGAACGGCTTTTTGGGGCGGACTTATATAAGTCTGCCTAAGGCAAATCCTTACCTTTGCTTAGCTGTGCATCGTCTGGTGTATCTGACCGCCCTACTCATAGCGATAGGGCAGGGGCAAACCTCCCGGGAGATAGACTCCCTCCAAAAAGTCGTGCAAGACCGCAATACTCCTGATACTACTCAGCTCACAGCCTACATCGTATTAGCTAAGCTCTACCTGAACATTGAACCCGGCACCGCGCTGGAGTATGCTCGTAAGGCTTTTCCCCTGGCTCAGAGGGTCAAAGATACCCGAAAGCAAGCCCTGACACTGTATTATCAAGCAGCAGCATTCTATTACCTCAATGCCCAAGACCGTTCAGGGCGGCTCCTGGCCAAAGCCGAAAGTCTCCTTTCTAAAACCGCCGCAGATACCGGCCTCAAAGTACAAATGTTGAATCTAAAAGCCTTGTTAGCCGAGACCCAGGGAGCGCAAGTAGAAGCCAAAGCCTACTATGAAAAAGCCTTAGAACTATCCCAGACCAGTTCTTCTATCCCCCTACGCTGCCTGAGCCTCATCAACTTAGCCGAGTTTTATCTCCACTTGCAGCTGTATGAACTCGCCGAAGAATACATACAGCAAGCTATTCAATTAGCCCGACAGTACAAGCTGAGCGAGTATGAAAGGAACGCCCTAAAAACCCTTTACCTTATCCGTATACGGCAAGGCAAGCTCCAAGAGGCTTTAGCTATTCAAAAGGAAATACTGGCTATTGCTCGAGGCTCGGGCATTCCTGAATGGATCAAAGATGCCTATGGATTTGCTATTACAGCCGCTATCCAGAGTAAAGCGTTTCAGAGTCAAGCGGACAGCCTTTTGCTAGAAGCCCAAGCCGCCCTTGCTCCGCATCCTCGCCTGTGGGCCGAGCTTCTCAACTGGGTAGCTGCCGAGGGCTTCTCAGCCGTCGGTGCCCTCACTCGCGCTAAAGACCTCTATCAAAACGCCCTCGCCATAGCCGAAAGTGAAAAAGATACCGCACTGGCTATACAAACTCTCCTGAACTTAGCGGGAATCTATACCCGGCAAGCTTTGTACCCCCAAGCCATGGAACACCTCCTTAAAGCCCGCCGCATGGCCGAGGAGCGTAACGATACCACGCTCATTCCCCTTATCTGGACTAATCTCGGTGAGATCTACGTCGAACAAGAGGAGTGGCAAAAAGCTTTGGAGGCCTTTAGCCAAGCCGCCAACTACGCTTTAGTCGCTCGAGACCGGTCCCTACCCCATAAAATAGCAGCCAATCTCGCCGTAGTCTACGCTAAACTGGGCCAATATGACAATGCTCGTAACCTCCTGCACGAATCCAAAATCCTCGCCGAAGAAGCCGAAGATTGGCACTCCGCCGCCAACACTTATCTCAACCTGGCCCGCATGGACTTGGACCAAAACTTATTGGACTCCGCCTTGACCGACCTAAAAGAAGCCCAACGTTATGCCCAAAAAAGCGGTGACCCTTACATGCTCGCTAATGTCTCTCTCTTGCGCGGAGAAATCCTACTCAAAAAAAGCGCTTACACCCAAGCCGCCCACGAGTACGAAAAAGCTCGTCAACTGTTAGAACCCTTAGAAGCTTATAGTACCCTCGCCGAAGTATATGATAAGCTCATCTATATTTACGGACAGCTTCGCCAATACGATAAAGCCTATGCGCTCTTCGGCCCGCTGCTGGAAGCCACCAAACGGCTTTCTAACGAAGAAAACGCCCGCGCCCTCACCCGCATGGAGCTGGAATACCAACACCAAAAAGAAAACGAAGCCCGCCGACGAGAGTTAGAAGCAGAAAAGCTCCGCGCAGAAAAAGCGCGTCAGATTACCTGGGTCATTATCATAAGTGCCACCCTTATCCTCATTGCTGCAGGCATAATCCTGTGGATCCAATACCAAGCCAATAAGCGCGAAAAAGAGATAAATGCCGAACTCGCCGCTCGAAATCGCCTCATAGAAGAACAAAAAGCTCTCTTAGAAGAAAAAAATGAAGCCTTAGAACGAGCCAAACGCGATATTGAAGAAAGTATCCTCTATGCTCGCCGCATACAAATGGCTATTCTACCGGATCTCACGCCTTTTTATGAGCGTTTTCCAGAGTCTTTTGTGCTTTATTTACCCCGAGATGTGGTAAGTGGAGACTTTTACTATTTCCATCCGATTTCTCCTTATGAAAGCCTTCTGGCGGTAGCTGATTGTACAGGTCATGGCGTGCCTGGGGCCTTCATGAGCATGATTGGGACCACACTGCTCAACCGCATCGCCCAAGAAGAAGGGCCTAAGGACCCTGCCTTCCTCCTCCAGCGGCTGGATGAAGAGCTGGCTCTCACCCTCCACCAGACCCTCAGCCAAGAAAAAATCAAAGATGGCATGGATATCGCCTTGTGCCTGATCGACTCCCAGAAGCATACCCTACGCTTTGCTGGCGCCCGGCGGCCCCTTTTCGTTTTCACCCAAGACGGCGAGTTCATAGAACTCAAAGGCTCCCGCCGCAGCATCGGCGGAGACATCCTCCAACGAGAAATCCCCTTTGAAAGTCATACCCTCACGCTCCAGGCCCACACCAGTTTTTATCTTTTTACCGATGGGATCGTAGATCAGTTTGGCTGGGAGACACAACCCGACACTCCGCCCCGCAGATGCAAATTTATGAACCGACGCTTACGCGAACTACTCAGTACGATACGGACCCTCCCCGCCCACCTACAAAAACAGCGGATAGAAGATGCCCTCGCTGCCTGGCGAGGCGATATTGAACAAATAGATGATATATGTATCGTTGGGGTGCGTTATATAGCCTAATAGGGCTAAACCTCCTGTGGGGACAGGTCAAGTACAGCAATGAGTTTTTGAAGATTGGCGTAGGTGCGCGCGCTGCTGCCTTAGGCAACGCCCAAGTGGCCAGCAGCGAAGATGTCACCGCAGCTTATTGGAATCCCGCCGCCCTCCTCACGCTGCCCTCGTATCCCCAGCTGGCCCTCATGCATAGCGAATACTTCGCCAGCGTAGCCAAATACGACTATGGCGCCTTAGCCTTCCCTATCCAAGAAAATCGCCGCTTCGCCATAAGCTTTATACGGTTGGGGATTGACGACATCCCGAATACCCTCCGTTTTTATGATGGTTCCTCCTACGATTTTTCGCGCATCACCAAGTTTTCCGTGGCCGACATGGCTCTATATCTCTCCTATGCGCAACCGCTGCGCGATACCACCCTCTCTATCGGCGGTTCTGTAAAGGTCATACACCGGGTCTTAGGACCATTTGCTACAGCGTGGGGATTTGGTCTGGACATGGGGCTCCTCTACCGAAAAGGACCTTGGCGCTTGGGAGCCGCCCTCTATGATGCGACCTCTACCTTCAACGCTTGGACCTTCAATACCGAAACCTTTGAAGAAGCCTTTCTCCTGACAGGCAACGCTATCCCCCAAAACTCTATTGAATGGACCCGCCCCAGCGCTCGGATAGGCGCTGCTGTGCACTTGTGGCCAGAAAAACGCTTTTCGGTGGTGCCCACAGCCGATATGGTCATTTTCACAGATGGCCCCCGAAATACCCTTCTGCCCGGTCGTCCCCTTAGCGCTGACCTTAGCCTCGGTACCGAAGTGCGCTACCGCTCATGGGTAGCCCTCCGCATAGGCCTGACTAACTTCCAAAAAATGCGCCGCTGGGATGGCCGTTCGTACCTCACCTTCTACCCTACCGCAGGTATAGGCATCCATGTATGGTACTTCACGATTGATTACGCCTTAGCGAACTTTACGGGGTTTTCGCAGGGGCTGTACTCCCATCTTATCTCGCTGCGGGTAGATTTAGCGCCTACGCTTACTCGGCGTATTTTCGCTAAGGGCGGGTAATCCGCAAGGCTATCGGCGGCAAATACACCTCCTTGCACCCGTAGCGCAGACTCACGATAGGCTGCACCACATAGAAACCGGGCTCGCCGTAGACGTGGGTTATTTCTTGTTCTTCGATGAAAGTGCCATTGCCCAAGTCCCAAACTACCTTTTCTATGGGGAATCCGCCTGCCCCCTCTATCCAAAAACGAATAGGCTGACCAGCCTTTTCTTTACCTGAGATTGCATCGGTACGCCCCCGCAGGGGCAAAGAGTCACAAGGTACAGCCCAGAGTTTCACGCCCCATGCATCTTTTCCTGTGGGTAAGTCCCCGAAGCGATTTTCTTTGGTTGCCATCAGAAGCCATTCTTTACCGCCTACGGATAAGAAAGCCATGCCATACTCATCCTGAGGGCCGCCAAAGCCCCGTTCCCACAAGAGACGGCCTTCTGGCGAAAGAGCTGCAAGCCACACATCCTCACCGCCGCGCTGCTCCGCCACAGAAAGTTCATACCCATATTGCACCCCCACCCCATAAATCGTCCTGTCTACCCCCATCGCTAAGCCCAGGACCTTCCCCTTGAGGGGGCTGTGGTCCCAAACCTTTTCCCATACGACCCGCCCTTGCATATCCAGCATACTTACACCCCAGCGGTCCCCATACCGCCCCCCTACAACAATCTGCCCAGCATTGGTGGGCAAGAGCGCAAAAAGCTGAGAAGGAAACCGATGAAACTGGAAAACCGTACGCCAATACACCTGTCCCAAATAGTCCACCCCAGCCACAAAAGGCTTATAGCTTTCTTCCCCTATGCAGGCATAGTAGGAAGTGCCCGGCAGCGGACGTATGCGTCGCAGGAGGCTGGGGGCCTTACCCCAACGCCGCATTTGCAGCACTTCCCCTGTTTGCGCTTGGATGACCTGAATCACCGCTTGCATGCCTACTGCAGGCTCCTCCCACGAAACGCCCGCCACCAACAAGGTACGATAAGGGGTAGTACATATCGACAGGGCCATATCTATGTAGGGGCTGCCCCAGCGCTTCTGCCAAAGAAGGCGGCCGGTATGCTTCTCTACCGCCCCCACCCAAAAGTCGGCCCTACGCTCCACGGGGAGTTCCTCCGGGTGGCTGAGGGCAGAACCGCTCGCCCCACAGAAATACACCACACTATCTTGCACATACAGGTCCTCTATCCGGTCCGGCCCCATTCCCCCCGGTGTGAGCTGCCAAATCACCTCCCCAGCCGAGTTAATCGCCCCTATCCACCCATCCGGGAGGGACTCCTTCGTGGGGAGGACATACCCCCCTATAAACACTTGACCTCCTTCATCTACGATCGCTACCGTGGGGATTTGCTCGCCCGCTCCCCCCACAAAAAACTGGCGCTCCCGCAGCAAATAATACCCCTGTGCCCACAAAAGCCCCCCTAAAAAGCATAGCAGCTGGCGCACTCGGCAAATCTACGATAGCTTTGTGCGCTCATGGGTAGGATAGTTATGGCCATAATGGCCCATCCCGATGATGCGGAGCTTAGCTGTGGGGGCACCCTCCTACGCTGGCAAGCCGAAGGGGCTGAGATTGTGCTGGTAGACCTTACCGCCGGCCAACTGGGCACCCGTGGCAACGCCGCCCTCCGCTATAAAGAAGCGCAAGCGGCTGCCCGCATCCTGAGACCCCTCGCCCGCCTCTGCCTCGGATGGGAAGATGGCTTCTTCGCAGACACCCCCGCCACTCAACGGGAACTCATCCGCCTTTTACGGCAATACCGCCCGCATATCGTGCTTACGAATGCCCTACATGACCGCCACCCGGACCACGGACGAGCCGCACGCCTGGTAGAAAAAGCCGCTTTCCTGAGCGGTCTGCGTCGCATTTCTACAGAGTATCCCCCCTTCCGCCCCCAAAAACTCCTCTTTGCTATCCAAGACCGCTGGCAAACCCCCTCCCTCGTAGTAGATATTACCCCCTTTTGGGAGAAAAAACTGGAGCTGATTGCCGCCTACTCCAGCCAGTTTTTTGTCAAACCCAACGACCCCGATCCCCCTTCTTACCTCACCCGCTCTACCTTCTTTCCCCACTTAGAGGCCCGCGCCCGCGAAATGGGCCACTTCATCGGGGTGCCTTTCGGAGAAGGCTTCGTGTCGCGGGCCCCCCTCGCCGCGCCCCCTTTCCCGTACCTCTAAAGGCACTCCCCCAAAACTTGTTTATATTTGTGCAGTGTCTCCTCCTGCAGTGACCCAACAGGCCCAAGATATATTAGAAGCGTATCTTTCTCAAAAGGGCCTCCGCCGCACCGAAGAAAGACGCCACATCCTACAAGCTATCTATGAAGAGCTTTCGCATTTTGATGCAGATACTTTACACAGGCACCTAACCCAAAAGGGCCTCCGCATAAGTCGAGCCACCGTCTACAATACGCTGGACCTTTTAGTGGAATGCGGCTTGGTCAAACGCTATCATTTCAGCGAAGGGCCTACCCTCTACGAACGCAGCTTAGGCCGGCGGCAGCATGACCACCTCTTATGCTTAGACTGCGGAGATATACACGAGTTTTGCGACCCCCAGCTTGGCCCTATCATAGAAGGGGTAGCCCAGCTTTTCCAGATGCGTCCCACCCGCCACGAACTCATTATTTATGCCCACTGTACCAAAACGCACTGCCCAAACCGCACCAAAAATCCTACCTTTGCCACAAAATGAGCTTCAATCCTGACCTCAATATGACTTATACGCAGGAAAGCCACGGGGATGTTATTGTATTTCGTCTCGAGGGAAGCCTCATGGGCGACTCCACCCAACAGCAGTTCAAAGAAAACCTCCTACGACTTTTAGACGCTGGCCAAAAAAAGTTTATTTTAGACCTTTCCGCCGTACGAAATGTCAATAGTTCCGGCTTAGGCTCGCTGATTACACTTTTCTCGCGCACCCGCTCTGCCGGCGGCGACCTCATCCTCGCAAATGTCCCTGCTAATGTGCGTAACCTCCTCCATATTACCCGCCTGGATACCGTTTTTACTATCAAAGAAAAGGTAGAAGAAGCCCTTGAAAGCCTGAAATAAAGTGCTCCGGGTAGATGTCGTCCTGGGGCTCCAATGGGGCGACGAAGGAAAAGGCAAAATCGTAGATGCCTTAGCCGGGCGTTATCCTGTAGTAGCCCGCTTCCAAGGGGGGCCCAACGCCGGGCACACCCTTTACTACAACGGTCAGAAAATCGTCCTTCACCAAATCCCGGCGGGTATTTTTCATCCAGCGGTTTTATGCCTGATGGGGGATGGATTGGTCCTGGACCCCGAGGTGCTCTTAAGAGAAGTCCAAGGCCTGCGCGCCTTAGGGTTAGCCCCCGAAGAGCGCCTCTATATTGGCGAACGGGCTCACCTTATCCTCCCCGTCCACCGCTGGCTTGAAAGCGTCTCCGAAGAAGGCGAAAAAATAGGCACCACTCGGCGGGGCATAGGCCCGGCGTATGCAGATAGATATGCGCGCCGAGGCTTGCCCGTGCATGCCATAGAAGCGCCGGACTTCCGCCGGCAAGTGCAGCGGCTGACCGCCTACCACGAAGCGCGTTTCCCCGACCGAGAACCCCTCCCCATACCGGACACCTTCTGGGAGGGCATAGAACTGCTGCGCACGCTGCGGCGCGTACGCGTGTCGGAATGGCTTCCTCGCTTCCCGGCCGTCCTCGCTGAAGGGTCCCAAGGTACCCTGCTGGATATTTTCGCTGGAACCTACCCCTATGTAACCTCTTCCCATACCACGGTGGCGGGAGTCCTGGCTGGGCTTAGTGTGCCTGCGCAAGCTATCCGAGAAGTATACGGCGTCCTAAAAGCCTACACCACCCGCGTAGGTGAGGGGCCCTTCCCCACCGAAATCCACGGAGAGCTGGCCGCTTGGCTGCAAGAACGAGGTCAAGAAAAGGGTTCCACTACGGGGCGACTGCGTCGCTGCGGCTGGCTGGACCTGGTCGCCCTTCGCTACGCTATCCAAATCAACGGCGTGACCCGTCTCACCCTCACCAAAGCCGATGTCCTATGCGGCCTCCCCGAAGTCAAGGTGCGCACGGGCGGCACCGATGACGCCCCTACTTATACCACCCTCCCGGGCTGGCAAAGCCTCTCCGACCCTGCCTTCCAAGCCTTCCTTACCTTCATAGAAGAGCAAACCGGCGTCCCCATCTGCGCTATCTCTACTGGCCCCCACCGCCACGAATGGCTGGAAAGAATGCCCCTCTCTTCCTAAGCCATGGAAGCGCTTCGGCCTTACTTAGACCAGGTGCATCATGCCGATGCACGGGAGTTCCTTGGCCAGCTCCCGGCCGAGAGCATAGATGCCGTGGTGACCGACCCGCCCTACTTCTTAGATAAGCTGGACGACAGTTGGACCCCCGAAAAAGCCACCCCTAAGTCCTACAAGCGCCAACAGGTGCAGCACCTCCCCCCAGGCATGCGCTTCGACCCTACCCAAGGCAAGCGGCTGTACGAATGGTACCTACCCATAGCCCAGCAGCTCTTCCGGCTCCTCAAGCCCGGCGGTTTCTTTTTCACCTTTGCCAGCCCACGCCTCTTTCATCGGGTAGCCTTGGCCGTAGAAGAGGCCGGCTTCTGGATACGCGACACCTTCTTGTGGATATATACCCAGAGCCAACCCAAAGCCATGGGCCTCCACCACTTTATTGAGCGGCTTCCCCTCCCCGCCGAAGCCAAACAAGCCCTCCACACCCGCCTCCATGGCTGGAAAACCCCCCAAGTCAAGTCGGTGTATGAGCCTATCATTGTGGCCCAAAAACCCTACACGGGTACCCTATTAGAAAACTTTCTCGCTTACCAGACGGGCCTTTTCCAGACCCGCATACCTGTAGGCCAGGGGATGTTCCCCGCAAACCTCCTCTTAGTGGAGGAGACGGAGACCGTGCTGGATAAGTACTTCCTCCTTCCCAAGGCCCGCGGCGAGCCGACCGACCATCCCACCGCTAAACCGGTCGCTCTGTGTCAATACCTGATTGAGCTCAGTACTGTTCCGCAAGCCGTTGTCCTGGACCCTTTTGCCGGCAGCGGGAGCACCCTCATAGCCGCCCTGCACAGCGGACGCCACTTCATCGGCATAGAAATAAACGAAGCTTACGTAGCCTTAGCCCGAAAACGCCTGCAAGAAGTCACGCCGCCGCTATTTGCCTGAAAGCTAAAGCGGTCCGTATCCCCCCACCTGCGTATTTTTGGCCGCATGGCCCAATCCAACTTCTGGCAAAGTCTATTTCGTACCAAGCCCGTAGAAGCCTACCAAAAAGAAGCCGAACAGACAGGACTCCGCCGCGCCTTAGGCCGGTGGTCCCTCGTCTCCTTAGGCATCGGCGCGATTATTGGGGGCGGGATTTTCACGCTTACAGGTGTAGCCGCTAAACTCTACGCCGGCCCGGCCTTGGCTATCTCCTTTGTGCTGGCGGGCTTTGCGTGTCTCTTGGCGGCCTTAGCGTATGCCGAGTTTTCCAGCATCGTACCCGTAGAAGGTTCCGCTTATGCGTACTCTTACGCCACCGTAGGCGAGATCGTGGCCTGGTTCATCGGCTGGAATCTCATCTTAGAGTACATGATGGGCGCTACCACCGTGGCTGTAGCTTGGAGCGGCTACTTGGAGAAGCTCCTACACCTCTTCAACCTCCACCTGCCTTACTGGCTTACGAACGACCCCTTCACCGCCGCCAAAAAAGCCCAAGAACTCGGGGAGGCGGCCCCCGCTTTTGCCGTCAACCTCCCCGGCTTCCTTATTTCCTGGGTAGTGACAGGCATACTCCTGCGCGGCATCAAAGAAACCGCCTCCACCAACAACATTATCGTCTTTATCAAAGTCGGGGCGGTGCTTTTTGTGATTTTAGCCGGTCTCTTTTACCTCAATCCCGACAACTGGCACCCCTTCATCCCTGCCCCAGAAACCGATGAGGCAGGAAATGTACATTACGGCTGGGCAGGTATATTTACGGCAGCTACGATTGTATTTTTTGCCTATATCGGCTTTGACGCCGTCTCCACCCAAGCCGGCGAAGCCATCAATCCCCGCAAGGACGTGCCTTTTGCCATCATCGCCTCCCTTTTGATTACTACCGTTCTCTACATCGCCGTATCCTTAGTGCTGACGGGCATGGTACCTTATAAAGAGCTGGACGAAAGGGCCCCTGTAGCCTCTGCCTTTGCCGGCGCAGGCGTGGGCTGGGCCACCTACATTATCACCCTGGCAGCCGTGGCGGGTCTTATTTCCGTGATGATGGTGATGCTTCTCGGGCAGACCCGCATCTTCTTAGCCATGGCCAAAGACGGCCTCCTCCCTAAAAGCCTTTTCGGCTACATCCACCCTACCTACAAAACCCCTTTCCGAAGTACCCTCCTCGTCGGCGGTATCATCTCTGTGACCGCCGCCTTCGTTCCCATCGTAAATGTATCCGAGCTTACCAGCTTGGGAACCCTCTTAGCTTTCACGCTCGTATCCCTCTCTGTATTTATCTTGCGGATAAAGCGGCCTGACTTAGAGAGACCTTACAAAGCACCACTTTGGCCGCTTGTCTCGCTTGGAGGCGTAGCCGTGAACATCTTCCTGATGAGTCAGGCCCGCAAGGAAAATCTCCGCGCCTTTGCGATATGGGCGGTGATAGGACTTATGGTATATTTCCTTTACAGCCGCCGACAAAGCGCCCTCCAACGCAAGGCAACCGACTAACTTTGCGGCCGATATGGATTACCGTTTGCTGGTCCCCTTAGCCTTAGGCGGGATTGGGGTACTTTTTCTCCTGTGGCGCATTCGCTGGGTGCTCTCCCGCCCCGCCGGCGAAGCCAAAATGCAGCAAATTTCCAGCTATATTGCGCGCGGTGCTTTAGCCTTCCTGAAAGCTGAGTGGCGTATCCTGGCCATTTTCGCCGCTATCGTTGCGATCCTTTTAGCGTATAGTGGTACGCTTACTCCTGACTCGCATCCGCTTATTGGCGTAGCTTTTTTAGTGGGGGCTTTCACCTCCGCTCTGGCAGGCTACATAGGCATGCATGTAGCCACCCGAGCGAACGTGCGTACCACTCAAGCGGCTCGCACTTCCTTAGCGCAGGCCTTTGCTACTGCCTTTCATGGAGGCTCAGTAATGGGCATAGGGGTGGCCTCCTTGGCGGTATTAGGCTTAGGGGGGCTATTTGTGGTCTTATATGGGCTTTTTGCGGGGGCCGATCCCCTCAGTCCAGAGCTGCGCCGCGTGATTGAAGTAGTGACAGGCTTTTCGTTGGGAGCGGAAAGCATAGCGCTTTTTGCCCGCGTGGGGGGCGGCATCTACACCAAAGCCGCAGATGTAGGGGCTGACCTCGTCGGCAAAGTAGAAGCCGGCATCCCCGAAGACGACCCCCGTAATCCCGCCGTTATCGCTGATAACGTGGGCGATAATGTAGGCGATATTGCGGGTATGGGCGCCGACCTCTTTGGCTCTTACGTCGCCACTATCCTGGCGACCATGGTGCTGGGTGCAGAAATGGTACAAAGTGCAAGCGGCTTAGGCCCCGTGGTGCTTCCGCTCCTCTTGGCAGGGACGGGGCTTTTCTTCTCTATGGTAGCGACTTTTTTTGTGCGCACGCGGGAGGGAGCTGATGCTACCGCCGTACAAAACGCCCTCAACCTCGGCAACTGGGGTGCTATCCTCCTGACCGTACTGGCCTCGTATGGATTAGTGCTCTGGACCTTCCCCACCCCTGCTGAGCTGCGTGGCCAGACAGTGACGCCCATACAAGTGTTTGGCGCAATCGGTATTGGCCTCGTGGTAGGGGCCCTCATGAGCTGGATTACCGAATACTACACGGGCATGGGCAAGCGTCCCGTCCGTTCTATTGTGCAGCGCTCTATTACGGGCCATGCCACCAACGTGCTGGGCGGGTTAGCCGTAGGCATGGAGTCTACGGCGCTGCCAGCCCTCATCATGGCCGCGGGGATTGTAGGCGCCTATGCCTTAGCTGGCCTGTATGGCGTAGCTATCGCGGCTACGGGCATGATGAGTACTACCGCCATGCAGCTGACCATAGATGCCTTCGGCCCTATTGCCGATAACGCCGGCGGCATCGCCGAGATGAGCGGCCTCCCCGAAGAGGTACGGGGCCGTACCGATATCTTGGATGCTGTCGGAAACACCACCGCTGCGATGGGGAAGGGCTTCGCGATTGCTTCGGCGGCGCTCACCGCCCTGGCGCTCTTCGCTGCCTATGTAGGGGTGGCAGGCATACAAGGTATAGACATCTACAAGGCGCCCGTATTAGCCGGCCTCTTGGTGGGGGCTATGGTACCTTTCCTCTTCTCTTCTTTGGCTATCTCTGCCGTAGGTCGGGCCGCTATGGACATGGTCAAGGAAGTGCGGCGGCAGTTCCGCGAGATCGCCGGCCTCATGGAAGGCCAAGCCGAACCCGAATACGAACGCTGCGTAGCTATCTCCACCCAAGCCGCCCTGCGTGAAATGATACTGCCGGGAGCCCTGGCGCTGATTATTCCGGCCATCGTTGGGCTCTCTTTCGGGGCAGAAGTGCTGGGAGGATACATGGCCGGCGTCACGGTAAGCGGCGTACTCCTGGGCCTTTTCCAAAGCAACGCCGGCGGCGCTTGGGACAACGCCAAAAAGTCCTTCGAAAAAGGTGTGGAAATAGACGGCCAAACCTACTATAAGAAGTCCGAACCCCACAAAGCCGCTGTTACAGGCGACACCGTAGGTGACCCCCTCAAAGACACCTCGGGCCCTTCCATGAACATCCTCGTCAAGCTCACGGGCATTGTGGCGCTGGTGCTGGCTCCTTATTTGGCTGCCTGAGCTATCCGCCCAAATAGATACGGCTGGGGGGAGGGAGCCTACCCTTCCCCCAGTCTTTATTGAAGGGGAAGCTCCCCTTCGCCAAAAACGGTGGCGACGCGACTCCTTAGGCTGGCCGGCCGTCGGCCCCCATCTTATTCACCTCTTAGCCCAGACCGAAGGCGTCTACCTGCGCGACTACGGCGGACAAGGCAGCCTCAAAACCCTTTCCATCCGCGGCATGGGAGCCCCACTTAGCGCTATCACCTTGCAAGGCTTACCCTTGCGTGCACCCACCCTCGGGATTATCAACTTGGCGCCTTTCTACCTCTCTGGCCTGCAGGAAGTGATTTTTTCCCCAGGAGGGGACCTTTCCGCCTCACCCGGTGCCATAGGGACCCTCCACCTGCGCTGGAAGCCCATGACCCGCCGAGCGATGCTGGCCTGGCAAGCAGCCGCCTTCGGAGAAATAGCTGCCGAAGCCCTCCTGGAAAGGCCTCACCACCTCCTCCAAGCCGCGGCCCTCTCCACACGCAACGCTTACCCCTTCTCCGTGCCAGAAAAAGGCCGCCGAGAAGCTCCCTACCGCTACCTCCAAGCTACCTACACCTACCATAAAAACCACCTGCACCTCACGAGCTGGTATTACCACAGTGAGCAGGAGATTCCTCCTCCTGTCGTGATAGGCGCCCCTACCGGTCCCCCAGAATACCTAACTCAAAGCCAACTTCTACACAGCGCCGAATACGCTACCCCTTCCTTTACGGTGCGCCTACAACACCACTACGAAAGCCTATCCCACCAAGATGCCTGGCAGTTTCACTCGTGGAGCTACCTCCACACACTCCAAGGGCAGGTAGAAAAAACTTACACTCTTGCACCCCTCCGGCTTGCCACCTCTCTATACGCAGCGTGGGATTATGTGCGCAGCAATCGGATGGCGGTGGGGTTTGTGCCCTTCCCCACCATCCACCAAAGCGAAATAGCTTTTATTCAGACGCTGACCTATCCCCTGCCGAAAGGCTACCTCCGAGCTGAGGGCCGCGTGACAGCGCTTAGCCGCTTCCCGCCTCAGGGTTCCTGCCTCCTGCGAGCGCTATGGCATGGCATAGGGGTAGAAGTGCTGCGAGGCGTGCGCTTCCCCAGCCTGTGGGAGCGGTATTGGATAGGCTATGGTAATCCCACCCTCCGTCCAGAAGAGTCGCTCCAAGCTCAACTCTTTTATGAAAAACAGCGAGGACCTTGGACGGTCTACGGGGCTATTTTCTGGGCGCAGACTCGCCATCGTATTGTGACCCTGCCGCTCTCGCCCGTACGCTGGCAGGCCTACAGCCTCGGCTACGTAGAGAGCATAGGCGCTGAAGGCCGTATCACCTACGAGCATCGTTCCCTCCGCGCCTGGATAAGCGGGACGGCCTTAGCGGCGCGAGATTATTCCTTTACCTCGGGAACCCAGCTCCCTTATACGCCCCCTTATACCGCTGCGGGGGGCCTGGCATGGGGTAGGCAACCTTTTCTCCTCATAGCCCAAGCCCAATATGTGAGCTGGCGCCTCAGCAGTTTAGCGGCTATGCCTTCTGCTGTGCTCTCGCCTTATATCCTCCCCAGCCTCGCCCTCCGTTATTCCACCCCCTCCTACCGCATAGAAATAGGCGCCGAAAATCTAACCAATACTCCCTACCAGGTCCTCCAAGGCTACCCTATGCCGGGTAGGCGCGTCTACCTCCGCTGGGAAGCTACTTGGTGACCCCTTGCAACTTTGAAAGTTCTTTTTTCGTATGTTGCAATATGAGACGCCCCGTCGTACTCCTATTCTCTCTCTGGCTGGGTACCGTAGGGGCACAGTGTCCTACTAACTTCCCCCCTCCCCCTTCGTGTGACAACTGCGATGGCTACTTAGATGCAAGCGACAATGGTAAAAACGTCGTCATCCCCGCTAACCGTACCTTCTGCATAAGAGCAGGAGTAACCGTATCTCCTGCCTCCCTGGACATTAGAAAAGACGCTACCCTCATCGTCTGTGGTACCCTCACTCTCACGGGGGACCTCAACCTGGGTAACAACGGCTCTTCGCTCTGGGTAGCGCCCGGCGGCACCCTAAACGCCTCCGGCCTGAACGCAAACGCCCAGACCAACATCTACAACTACGGGACCATGCACCTCGCGCACCTCAACCTAAACGGCAGTAATGCCGCCTTCTACAATATCGGCACAGGAGCTCAACTGCTTGTTCAAAACAGCATCAATGTAAATGCCGCTACCCAGTTTATCAACCATCAAGGCCTTGTACAAGCACAGTCCTTTACGCTCAACGGCACAGCCCAAGCCTGCCTCTCGGAGGGCGCCTGCCTCTCTGTCACCAACTTTACCAATAACGGCAATGGCGCCATCACTGTGACTGGCAGCGCCCCCGTAGCCCTTAGCTTTACAGGCACCGCCACCCTGAATGGAACCGTTACCAACTCTAACCTTCTGTATGTCTGCCAAGCGCCAGGTGCCACAACAAATAATCCAGGAAACTGGGGTAGCGCGCAGGTATACAGCAACTGCACTTCGGGGTGTGGTGTCCTCCCTATTGTCAAGCTCCATGTCCAGGGCGCCCTTACCCCCGAGGACGTACACCTTAGGTGGACCTGCGAAGGCGCTTGTGCTACACCTGCCTATTACACTATAGGCTTATATGACGCAGGTCGGGTACAAGTCCTTACCCAGAGCCCTCACACAACCCTGCGCCTATCCAAGGCAACCCTTCCTGCACGCACGGAGTGGACCTTCCTGGTAAGCGGCTGGAGCGCCGCCGGCGAGAAGCTCGCCGAAGGCCATCTCACCCTCCAGGCAGAATCTCTCCACCTCACCGTATGGCCCAACCCCTTTACCGATAAACTGCACTACACCTATACGGGCACAACGCCTGCCCACCTTACCCTCTACAACGCCGCCGGAGCTATCGTAGCGCGCTTTACGCTCGAGCCAGGCAGTGGTACCTTACACGCAGACGACCACGGCCAAAGTATAGATGCCCTGCCCAAAGGCCTGTACCTGCTTACAGCTCATACCGACGCTTATGAACCCCTCACCCCTCCCTACCGCTTGGTGAAATAAGCCATGTCTCTTAAATTAGCGGCATGTCACGCCACCTCACTTATACCTTGGGAATAATAAGTATGGGAATGGCCTCTCATCTTTTGGGAGGCTACCTTTCTTATGAATGCCTCGGAAATGTAGGCGGAGACACTCGCTATAAGGTATGGCTTACTGTATATCGCGATTGCGATGGGGTCTCTTTAGCTATCCCGCCCACCCTCTACTGGCAATCTACGCAATGTAGCACCCAAAGTAGTATCTCTATGCAAGTAGTGGCAGGCTATCCTCAGGTCCTCAATACGTGCTGCTCTTCGTCAGCCATTCCTTGTCAGACTTCTTCTATTAGGATCCCTTGTATGCGCATAGAAGTTTGGCGATTTTCCGTAGAGATCCAACTGCCTAATGGCTGTGGAAATGATTGGATTGTATGGTACACAGACTGCTGCCTTAGTGGTGGGATAGATAATATAGACCTACCCGCCTCCCGTGGTCTCACCCTATATACCACCATAGACAACACCCTTACCCCTTGCAATAACTCCCCTATTCCTACCGCTCCTTTACCTTTTCTTGGTTGTTTTGCCCAAGAGGCATTTATAGAGGTCCACGCTTATGACAGAGATAGTGACCAAGTATCGCTGTCTCTGGCACCGGTATATGATCAAAGCCCTTCAACCTACCTCCCTCTCTCTTCTCTTTCCTATTTCTCTCCTGTTCCCTATGCACAAGGTTTTAGTCCAAACATTCCTTTCACCACCACTTCGGGGTATATATGGATAAATACGCTATGGAACTTTATACCCGCTAGTCCTATTCGTTCGCTGGTAGCATTCAAAATAGAAGAGTATCGTAATGCGGTCAAAATAAGTGAAGGTACGCATGTAGGCTTGTTTGTATTTCACCCATGCAGTGTCACTTCTCGGTTGCAGGCGCATGCGGGGTTGGACAATGCCCCTTCTATCCTGTATAACCCCTATATTCCTGCTACTTATACTTTTACTCTACCGGTTGACACCCAACTGCACTGCCTGAGCATTCAGCTTAGCGATAGTGCCCTTCCGCCGCCTGAAAATACCTTATTCATAGAAGTTCTAGAGGCCCCAGGAACTGTTACTCTCTCCCAGAACAATACCCCTACCCCACTCTTGCAAGTATGCTGGAATCCCGCTTTTTCCGATCAAGGGGAGCATCCCATTGTCCTGCGGGTATGGAACAATCGCTGCCCTTCAAGAACTGCAAGGGACATAGTATACCTACTGCGCATAACCGAACCTTCTACTACCTCTATCTCTACCTTTCTTTCTCCCTTTGTGATAGTTCCCAATCCTACCTCCGGTCCAGTGCAGTTATGCTGGTCTGGAACCGAGAAAGTGTTGATAAAAATTTACACTTCGGAGGGTCGCCTTTTAGGAGAAACCACCTTGCCCCCAGGGGGGAAGCACCTCCTGCGAAACTTGGAAGACCAACCCCACGGCATCTATTTCTTTCAAATCATTACCACCCAAACCCAGAGACAGTTCCCTGTGATCAAACTCCCTTAGGTAGGCTTATACACCCCTTCAAACTGCACCTGTACTTCCTCAGCGATTTTTTGCCAGAGGAGCCGCGGTATTTCAATCTTATAGTCCGCTGGCCGAACGAAAAACTTTCCTGTAAGGCGAAGTCGCCCCTCGGGTAACACCTCGTACACCCCACTAATGAGGGCCTCCCGCCGCACCCCATGTATCTCCAACAAACCGCGCGCACTCACCGCATAAGTACCCGGCGCTTGATACGGAAACGGCGCCACCAGCTTCCCCCAGAAATACGCATACGGATACTTCTCGCTCTCCATGTAGTTCTCGTTAAAGTGCTCCTCCATAAGTTTATTCGGGAAGCTAAAGCTCCGTATCTTTACCCGCACATACACCGAGTCCGTCCCAAAATCCACATGACTGTAACAACCCTTGGCGTTTTCGGCTGATATTTTTTCCAGAGGAGCATCTGAATAGAAAGAGATTTTCAGCGTCTCTGCCACATACCGCTGCCCAAAGGCTAAGGCCCCAAACGTTATAGCCCAAAGTCTATTCCTTAGGTACATACTCAGGTCCTCCTTGGAAGGAAAAAATGCGTGAGATGTTGAAGCCCACCCGCAGAATCGGGAAGGTCGTAAGTAAGGTTTGGTTCTCGCTGAGGCCGGCCGCATTCGTGAGGCCTAACTGAAAGACATGGCCGCCTGTTTCTATTTCTACGCCAGCACTCCAGGGGATTTGGTAGGTAGGCAAGGCCTCTTCCATCTCTTGGAGGGGCAAAGCGCCTTCAGCAATCAAGGTGAGCCGAGCAGTGACCTTGAACCGCGCCATGGGCATGACCCAAAACCAATCATTAGGCGCCTGTGCCGTAAGCGCCATATTTTGGTGAAGCCAGAGTAGCCCAATTAGGGCGGAAAAGCGCCGGGAAAACTTCCGTGCAATCAAAAGCTGATGTAGGTATTCCAGCCTATTTACGAAAGTGGTATAACGCAAGGGGTCTTTTTGTTCGGTGAGGAAGGCCTGGCTTAGCCACGTCACACTGACAGGAATCCCCTTGGGGGCCGTTTGGCGCAAAAGGCGAATCTTGGCGTAGCCATCCCACCACTTGCCTATGCCGGTGCGTTCTATTCCCAGCTCCAACCCAGGCAGCACACTGTAGCCGAAGCTTAGCCGCACGTCAGCCCCCGCATCTATCCCGAAGAAGTTCGCATAGCCCTGGCGCAGATCCCCGAAACGGTGCGCCACCCGAAACTCTAAATGCTTGGGCGCGGGGATTTCCGTGGTGTGGAAGTTATACAAGCGCGTGCCCTTGAAGGTAGCCAGCACCGGCTCGGGCGGCTCCTCAGGCGGCTGAGCCCATAGTAGGCTTAGGGGGCTGAGGAGGGCAAGCCTTAGGAGTTTTACTGCTCGGGGTAGCCGAGGTCTATCCATCGGTTGAGCTTAGCTAAGGTGCACTCGTCTAACTTACCGCTGGGGGGCATTTGACCGCGGCTCATGGCCTCATACCACCTGCCGCTTTCAGCCGAAGCGCGCACTTGGGCATAGGTCTCTAAGGCAAGGCTTGCTGAAGGACTGCTGCCGCCATGGCAGCTGGTGCAATGCTGACGCATTACATCCGCTACATACCCCTGATAAGTAATGCGGAGGGTATCTACCCCCGCGCAGTTTGAGGCCGTAGGGGCAGGTTTGTCTTTTTTACAGCTAAGCAGCCCTACAAGGGCAAGTACGGCCCCCCATCCTATAATGGCCCGCATAGGTGCAAGTGTAACAAAATACCCCCCTCAGACCAGGACCTCTGGAGAAGCTTGCCGGAGTTTCGCAAGGGAGTCTGCGAGACGAGCGCGCAAAACCTCCGAGGCGGAGAGGAGGGGGAGGCGGGTCCAAGGTTCAATAAGGCCCATTTCTGCCAAGAGTCCCTTGATGCCGGTAGGGTTCCCTTCGGCGAAACACAAGCGCATGAGCGGGAGGAGGCTTACTTCCAGGTGCCGGGTGGTAGCGAGGTCTCCTTGTCGGGCAGCCTCTACGAGCTGTTTTATCGCTCGGGGGAGGGCGTTCCCCAGGACCGAAATAAGCCCCACATATCCCATGAGGATAGCCGGTGCAGCCAGCACATCATCACCGGAGAGGAGCTGAAAGCCGGGCGGTACTTGCCCATATAACTCCATGCCTTGAATAAGGTCTAAGGAGGCGTCTTTGAGCGCGAGGATTTGGCCCGGAAAGTCCTGCGCTAAGCGCACCACAATGGTAGGGGGGAGATGTACCCCTGTGCGCACGGGCACATTGTAGAGGATGATAGGCCGAGGGCTGCGTTCCGCTAAGTACGCATAATGGGCATACAGGCCTTCGGCATGGGGCTTATTGTAGTAGGGTGTGACGGAGAGAAAGGCTTTTACGGGGAAGTGGTGGGCATACAAGCGCATTTCTTCAGCAACGGCGCGGGTGTCGTAGCCGCCGGCCCCTACAACGATAGGGACGCGTTCCCCCACCTCCTCAAAGAGGATTTCAATCACCCGCAGGCGCTCGGGAAGGGTCTGTGTGACGGCTTCGCCGGTGGTGCCTAAGGCTACCAGATAATCGGCCCCGTTCTCTACGATGTAGTGGGCCAAGCGTCTTAGCGCAGGCTCATCTAAGCTGCCATCCTGCTTGAAGGGCGTAGCCATAGCCACGCCTAAACCTGAGCAGTCCATACTCGGGGCTAAGATAAAGATTTTAGGGCTTCACAAAATGTCTATCCACACCCCGGCATAGACCATGCGCCCGATATAGGGGGCGCCATACGCTTGGAAGAAGCGGCGACCTAAGAGATTGGTACCGCCGACTTTGTAGGTGATCTCGGGGGTGGCGGCGGGGCGCCAGCTGAGTTGTCCATCTAAGGTCCCATATCCCGGCACATACCCCGTAAACTGCGGTGAACCTTCAAACCAAAACCCATGCACCCACCGCCATGTGACCGCAAAACCCAAGTAACGGATATCCCGCCCCCCAATCGGCACAATCAGATCCCGCGCACTGAAGCCTATATTATACTTATGGGGAGGGGTATTGAAGGCTGGAATAATCGGGTCATTATGCGGGGGGATTTCTCGGAAAACCTGGCGACCCAGCATGCGGTTGAAAAAGCGCGCCATGTCATTCATCTGAGCACCGCCTTTATTGAGCACAGCCCAAGTATAACTGCCCGAGAAGGTGTATTTTTTCGCAAAGTAATAGTAGATGCCGATAGAAAAGCCTTGAGTGGTAACTATCTGGGAGGCATTTGCTGAGAGACGGTATATCTGGACGGGACGCCCTGTCACTAAGTCCGGAATCGTAGAGACCAGTCGGAAGCCGAGGAAGTTCCAGTACCAGCTAAAAAAATACCCGGCATCCACAAAGAGGCGATTTTTCCATATGCCTTTATAGCCTACTTCTATGGTGCGGAGGCGCTCGGGTCGCACCCCCGGCACATAAATCGGCCGGAGGTAGGTGGTATCCCCTGTCGCGGTGAAGTTATACAGGTTTTCCAAGGGGATAATATCCCCCATACCTTGGTAGTTGCCTTTGAGGATGGCGCGGCCTACATTGTAATAGAGGTACTGGTCTTGGAGGGTGGGATACCGCAGCGCAGAAGTGTAAGCCAGCCGTACCGTATGGAAACGCCTTACCTCGTAAGTCGCCATGAGGGCAGGGGAGTAAATAAAGTTGTACTTGAGCGCATTGCGCACTTTTTCTAAGGAGAAACGGTTTAGGAGATTTCGCTCTCGGACGAAGTTTTGCTGGACATCGGCTCGTAGCGCTAAGCCTACTTTGAGGCGATCTTCTTTTAGCCAGCGAGTCTCTAAGTGCGCGAAAGCTCCCCACTCATAAAGGGTGATACGCCGATAGCCTTTCGTAGGGTCGTTGAGGTCTATCAAAGTATCGGCAAAGATGGTACCGTAGGACTTAGGCAAGTATCGGCGATAGTTGGCCCCCCAGTGGAGGGTGAGATGGGGATTAGGGTTCCATTCGTGCCCGCCCTGCAAGTGCACCAGCGAAGAATTATCCACAAAGCGGCTCCCCCCCGCTAAAAAGCTCGGATTAGAAATGATACGCCGAAAAACCGCATTAAACTCCGGCGTCCCTGGCTCTAAGCGCGTCCGGCAGGTATCGCAGAAAAAGGGGTTACCCTGACTATCGGCAAAAGCCCGCGCTATCTGGTGCCACACATAGAGCGAATCCCGGTATTTCTCTAAGATGCGCTGATATTGCTCCGAGAAGTTTGGATTGTTGATAAAAGTGCTGGGGAAATCTGGATCCTGTCGCAGCCGCTGGCTATAGGGCAAAAAAGCTGCTTGATAATCCAACGACCAACGCACGGAGGGTTTGACATAGTTTTGCAAAAGAAGGGCTGTAAAAACGATATCATACGATTTTCCGGCATCTTCGGTAGTGTGGTAGGCTCGTAGATAAAAGTTTTTGCCTTTGAGCTCGGCCTTATGCTGGAAAAAGAGGATATCTCGTATGCTATATCGGTTATCGCCTTGATAGACGGTGGTACCTGTGCCGAAGTTTGCGGTATATTCGGCGCGTAGGTTTGGGGTAATCTTATAGTATAGGCCGCCGGAGAGTTTTATACTTTTGACTTGATAATCCACGAGTTCTCTTTCCCAATAGCCTGTACGATGATAAATGCCTAAACCTGGAAAAAAGTACTGGCTATACGCAGAGTTATTGAAGTTATTGGAGCGGGGGTCGGGATTTTCGTCACCATAGCGGTTGACGGCGTCGTACCCGCCCGGATTGTCTTTGCCTACGAGCGATTGGGTGGTAGGGGCATCATTATCGGCGGGCCAATCCTGCGCTTTCATAAAAGAACCTGTGATTTTAAAGGCCCACCTTTCAGCAGGACCGATAACCTCTGCAAAACGGAAAGCGGTCTCTACGAGGGAACGGTTCCCTACCTTGAAGCTCACTGAGGTGCCCGGATGCAGGAAAGGGTCCTTTAGATGCATGAGGATAACGCCGTTGAAAGCGTTAGGGCCGTACAAAGCCGATTGGGCGCCTACCACCAGTTCCACGGTTTGGATATCCAGTTCTGAGGCACCTACGAAGTTGCCCAGGGAAAAGTTGAGGCCGGGGGCTTGGTTGTCCATGCCATCTACGATTTGCAGGGTACGGACCGGCCGTGTGCTATTGAAGCCGCGCGTATTGATAATCTTGAAGCCTAAACTGGCTGTAGTAATATCTACGCCTTTGAGATTGGCTAAGTTTTCATAAAAATCGGGTGAAGGACTTTCACGCACAGCGATAGCGTCCATGGTTTCTACGGTGAGCGGGGACTCTTGCTGTTTCTGGCTTATGCGGATATCTACGATCTCCACGGTTTGTTGAAGGACTTCTTTCTCGCCGAGGGCAATACGGAGCGGCTTGAAGGCAGAGACTATGACTTTGGTGGTGTCATAGCCTACATAGGTCAGTATGAGGGTAATCGGGAGCCGTTCCCGCACCATGAGGGAAAATTGGCCTTGCTCATCCGTGAGGACACCAGTGGTCGTACCTTGTATGCGCACGGTAGCACCTGGGAGGGGTTCACCGGTAGCGCCATCTACTACAGTACCCCTGAGCACCTGGGCCCATAACCACCCCATGCAGCCTAATAGCCAAAACCGCATCTCCGCAAAGTAGTCAAAAAGTACGCTACGCTTATACAAAAAGGGGCCCTTCCTACGCATGGAAGAGCCCCCTAAGGACACCGCTGAGCTGCTCCGCTCAGAACCAGAAAATCAGGTTAAACTGGAGGTTACTTAGACGACCTTTGAGGTTTTTATACGGCTGGAGGTCTTTGATGTTCTGATAGTCAAATTTGAGGTCCTTATCAAAAAAGTTGATAAGGCCATGGTTGTAGAGGACGGTAAAATCTATGGTGCCGACGCCTTCTATTTCTACATCTACGCCAGCGCCCCCAGAAGCCACCGCAAAGAAAGTCCCGAAATGCTGCCCTGTACGCGTGCGATCCTGGTCAATAAAGTCGGCAGAGACGATTACTCTATCAGAGTTTGTAGAGGAACCCACGCGCACATCCACTTGCCCACCTAAGAGCGCTTTAGCCCGAATAGGCGTGGTACCGAGCGGGTTTGTACGCATCTTGATCCATACAGGGACGTTGATAGTAGTCACCCGATAAGTGACTGTGGTAGCAGAAGCGAGGCCGGTGCTATCCAGCCGGAGGAGGGTGTCAGCCCCACTGCTGGTGTTACCAGGAATACCGTAGGCAGGCTTGAACTCCATTTTCCCCCCCCCTGAGCCTATACCTGCCCCTAAGAGAAAGGCCACATTATCGGAGAAGCCGAAGCTCAGCATCAGGCCCCCGCCAAAGTTGAATACACCCGAGCTGGCCAGACTACGTACCGTACGCCCAGACGAGTCTACGCTAAAAAAGCCTAATCCCGGAGCCACACGGAGGCCAAACTTTACGCCTTCTTGTGCATACAGGCCCCCTATCAGGGCCATTCCTACGAGGGTTATCCTAAGGGTACGCATATCAAGGTCAAAGGTAAAGAAAACCTATTGAACGCGCAGAATACATTGTACGGCAAAGCTCCGCTGTTCATTCAAAGTACCCGGAAGGGTGGTATAAATGCGATTGAAGGCATTCAAGATATGGAAAGACCAGCGCGCTTTACCTGTGTCGTACGCTACAATAAAGTCCCATACCGTGTAGGGCTTAGACGCATACGCTCGGAAAAACTCTTCTAATCCCCCAAGCTGTTGTGGCGGTTGGGGATTAGGCCGAGCCCCTAACAAGAAAAAGAGCTTATCTACATTTGTAATTGGACTGGAATAGCGAAAGTTTGTCGTCAATGACACAGAGCCATAGCCTATCTCAAAAATAGAGCGAACTATTTGCTTATTGCGGTATTTGAGGGTGTAAGGGATGTCGCGCCCCATGGCATATTGGGGGGTTCCTGGCTGCGGATTCGTTAGGGCGGTACTAAGCACCGCAAAAGCGCCTGCGATGGTATTCATTGTATCCAGTTCTCTCGCACCATCCGGATTGATAGGCTCTATGAGCGTAGCGCCTCCACTAAAAGACGCAAAGAATTTACTTTTCTCAAACCGAAAGCCCCAGATAGGTTCTACCCCTTGGATATACGCACGAGAGAGGTTTATCGCGGAGAAAGGCAAGCCCGGGTAGCCCGCCAGCACAGCATCTATATTTACTTGGAACTCTACCATATCTCGGAAATCCATCCGGAAGACAGACACATCTACGAAACCCTTGAAAGACTCGCCCACCTTGAAGTATTGGCGGAGGCCTACCTCTGCGCTATAGCCGCGCTCTACTTTTACAAAGGGGTTAGGAATGACGGTGATACCCCCTGCCCCAGTAGTGGTAAAGCGCTCGGCCACTGAGGGGCTACGCAGCCCCTGCCCAATAGAAGCCCTGAGCGTAGTACCCTGAAACGGCGTAAACGTAAGCCCCCCCCGAAATATTGGCTCCCTAATCGTAACTATACGCACTGGGAGGGGATTCTCACCCTTGACCACACGGCCCGCTTTTATCTGCAAGCTGGTATCCCCTTCTATGTCTTCATACTGATAGCGCACACCGGCACTGAGGTGAAACTTCCATATATCTATTTCGGCCTGGGCAAAAGCTGCGGCTTGCCGCCCGCGCGCCCGGCCAAAGACTTCTTTCGCATAGACGCGGTTTTCGGTGTAGTTGGCCCCTACGATTACTTTACCCCACTTTTGGAGATTGTGGATGTACTGATAATCGTAGTAATGCAAAGTGGCTCCCCCTGATTGCGGGGTACTCAGGTCATTGACGGTCTTATAATGACGCCCCCGCAGCCAGTGTCTATGCCCCTTAGGGGTGAGGTAAGAAATAAACGGATCCACCATATAGCGCTGCAAAAGCTGATAGGTAAGAAAGCCTTCACCTGGGTCTAACGCCCGCGTAGGGAAGCTATCCCACGCAATATAAGTGGCGCTGGAGTCTATATTCGCTTGGAGAGTGACGCCATATTGCAAACCTTCCAGAAAGGGAGCGTTATGCTTGATGGATATCCAGGTACGGGCCCGCTTGGAGAAGCCTTCCCGACGAAAGCCCGTATCATTAATAAGGTCTAAAAGCGTGGTAACCTCCCAGGTGTTGATGCGCTGTGCATGGACGATATGCGCGGCGGACACCGAGGCCGAACTGCGCCCATCCCAATCACCTACCGGCTCGCGAGGCGCATCATATATCTGATGCTGCAATCGTACCACTGTACGCGGTTCAAACTTCACCTCCTCTGAGACAACGTTGATAAGCCCCCCCAGGGCTCCCGTCCCATATAGCACCGAAGATGCCCCCTTCACGATTTCAATCTGCTTGACATTATCCACGGGGATAAGGTCAAACTGCGTACTCAGCCGGTCGGGACTCATCATGGGTAGCCCATCTAAAAGCAAGAGTACCCGCGACCCGGCCCCATACGTATAGCCACTGCTACCCCGGATGCTGGGTTGGTCTTTATTCGTAGAAACGCCTGGGGTTTGTTCCAGTGCCTTGATGGGGTCGTTGGAGACCAGGTTTTCTATTTGGCGCGGCCGAACAAAGTCCATGGAGACGCTCACCTGCTCTATCCTCTGCTCATACCGAGAAGCAGAGACAACCACCTCTTGGAGCATGGTGTTTTTCGGCATGAGTGGAATATCTACCACCAGCTCTTCCTTATCCGGCGGAATGCGCACGAGGTAAGATTTTTCTTCGTAACCCTCGTAAGTGACTTGGATTTTGACGGTCGGGGCGCGATTCACCTGCACTTGGAAGCGTCCTTCCAAGTCGGTGAGGGCGCCGGTTTCCCCATCCCCTATCACGACCTTAGCCCCGATAAGGGGCTCACGCGTGGCTTCATCCGTGACTTTACCTTTGATAGTGACTTTTTGGGCCCAAGCCCAGCCCAGCACCAGCGTAAGCAGAAATACAAATCGGCTCATCGGGACGAAAATAAGGCTTTTAGCCCTCACGCAAGCCGCCCTTTTCAGGGATACTCGTAAAAGCCCTTTCCGGCTTTTCGGCCGGTGTGGCCCGCAGCTACCTTTTGCGTTTGAAGCCAAGAAGGACGAAAGCGTGGCACCTGCCACAGCCCTTGCCATACCGCCTGCGTAACCGCATGATTTACATCTATCCCAATAAAGTCCATCAGCCGAAAAGGCCCCATCCGGAAACCCAATCCCTCCATCAGCTTATCTATACCCTCGGGCTGGATATCTCCTCGCTCAGCCAACCGCAACGCTTCCACATAGTAGGGGCGAGCCACCCGATTCACAATAAAGCCCGGCATATCGGGGGCCATAATCGGGGTCTTCCCCACTGTGCTAAGCACGCATAAGCTCTTTTGTACCACCTCCTCTCTGCTAAAGGCAGTGGGTATTACCTCCACGAGGGGCATTCTCGGCGCAGGATTGAAAAAATGCCACCCTAAAAACTGCCCCCGATACGGTAGCTCCCGAGCGAGTGCATGCACACTCAGCGCAGAAGTATTGGTAGCTACGATAGTTTGCGCTGTTATGCGGTCGGTCAGCTGACTTAGTACCGCTCTCTTAAGGGCTATATCTTCGGGCACAGCCTCAATCACATAAGCTGGCAAAGCATCCGAAGGCATTTCACCCGCTATCTCTACGGAGAGACGCTTTTCGGCAAAAAAGGCTTCTGCCCGGGTGCGCGCCTCTGTAAGGGGCTCTATGACGGTAACGAGAAAGCCTTGAGAAGCAAAAACCTCGGCGATGCCTCTTCCCATCGTGCCCGCGCCCAGAATCCATACGTTTTCCATACAGCAAAGGTACCCTACCCGGCGGTATAGGCTATTTTTGCCGACATGGAACCGCTTTTTCCGGATGGGGCAGGCTGGATTGAGGTTATCTGTGGGGGGATGTTTTCTGGCAAGACAGAGGAGCTTCTGCGACGCATCCGGCGGGCGCAGATTGCAGGGCAACGCATCCGCCTCTTTAAGCCCGACCATGACACCCGTTACCATCCCACCGCTATCGTGTCACACGACCAGACCTTATTGGAAGCCCAACCGGTACCTAACTCTGACGCTATTTACCTGCTGAGCACCGACGCCCAAGTAGTAGGTATAGATGAAGCCCAGTTTTTTGACAAAGGCATCGTCACCGTGGTGGACCGTCTGGCCGACGAAGGCAAACGGGTAATCATTGCAGGTTTAGACATGGACTATCTGGGGCGACCCTTTGGTCCTATGCCATATCTCATGGCTATTGCCGAGTTTATCACGAAGCTTCACGCAGTATGTGTGCGTACCGGCGGCCTGGCTCACTACTCCCATCGCCGCATACCTGAGGGAGACACCGTCCAAGTAGGAGGAAAAGAACTCTATGAGCCCGTCTCGCGGCAAGTCTTCCGACACTTACGGAAGCAGCTCTCCCAGTAGCCGCCCCCTCCCCTTAATAGAAAAGATATGGTGGGTAGTACGGGCTATCCCCCCAGGACGAGTAACTACCTACGGGGCTATTGCCCAGTATTTAGGCCTCACTCGGGGAGCCCGCCTGGTTGGCCATGCCTTGAACCTTAGCCACAAAGCCTTCCCTCCAGTACCAGCTCATCGTGTCGTCAATCGGACAGGCCTTCTCACTGGAAAGTTTCACTTCCCTACGCACACTGCTATGCAAGAGCGGTTAGAATCAGAAGGCATACCTGTAAAAAACGATCAAGTACAGAACTTTACCCAGTATTTTTGGGATCCTTGTGCGCATCTACCCTGGCCAGAGGTCTTTTTCAGTCAGGTGTATGACGAGCCGCCGCCTCCACAAAAGCCTTGAAGAGCGGATGCGGCACCTCTACCCGGCTCTGAAACTCCGGATGAAACTGCACCCCAATAAAGAAGGGGTGCCCACGCAGCTCCACAATTTCAACCAAGTCTTTTTCCGGGTAGCGCCCACTTACCACCAGGCCAGCCTCTTCTAAGGTAGAGCGGTATTGGTTGTTGACTTCGTAGCGGTGGCGATGGCGCTCGTAAATAAGGGGCGCCTGATATACTTTCCAGGCGAGGGTGCCTTTGCGTATCTCGCAGGGGTAAGCGCCTAAGCGCATGGTGCCGCCCTTGTCTCGGAGATGACGTTGCTCAGGCATGAGGTCTATCACCGGGTAAGGCGTGGAAGGGTCTATTTCCGTGGTATGGGCCTCTGTCCAGCCTAAGACATGCCGCGCAAACTCCACCACCGCCATTTGCATCCCCAGACATATCCCTAAGAAAGGAACGCCCCGGGTGCGGGCATACTGGATGGCCAAGATTTTACCGGCGATGCCGCGTTCGCCGAAGCCGGGCGCGACTAAGATACCCTGCAAGCCTAATAGCCGCCGTTCTGCATTTTCGGGGGTAAGGTCCGCCGAATGGATCCATTCTACCTCCACCCGCACGGATTGCCACCCGCCTGCGTGCATTAGGGCTTCGTGAATAGATTTGTAGGCATCGTGCAGCTCTACGTACTTGCCTACGAGGCCAATACGCACCGTAGCTTGGGGATTTTGGAGCCGCTCTACGAAGGTAGCCCACTGAGAAAGATCCGGCTCACCCCGCAGAGGAAGCCTCAACCGCCGTAGAATAACCTCATCCAGCTTTTCCTTCCGCAGCTGGAAAAGCACCTGATAAATCAGCGGCACATCTAAAGCCTGAATAACCGCATTTTTAGGGACGTTGGTGTGGAGGGCAATTTTCGCCCGCATTTCCTTGGGGATAGGCCGGCTGGTGCGGCAAACCAGCACATCCGGTTGCACCCCCGCTTGTTGAAGCTCTTTTACCGAATGCTGGGTGGGCTTGGTCTTAGTCTCCTGGGTAGCTTCCAGATAAACCAGCAGGGTAAGATGCACAAAGAGCACGCGGAGGGGCCCGAGTTCGTAATGCAGTTGCCGGGCGGCTTCTATGTACGGAAGGGATTCAATATCGCCGACGGTACCGCCCAGTTCGGTAATGATGACATCGTACGGCTCTTTTTGGCTGAGGAGGGTAAAGCGGCGTTTGATTTCATCGGTGACGTGGGGGATAACCTGGACGGTTTTACCGAGGTACTCCCCGCGACGCTCGCGCTCTATGATGGTCTGGTAGATTTTACCTGTGGTGACGTTGTGGTCCCGGCTGGTGAGAATATTCAGGAAGCGTTCGTAGTGGCCTAAGTCCATGTCGGTTTCGGCACCGTCGTGGGTAACGAAGACTTCGCCGTGTTCGTAGGGGTTGAGGGTGCCGGGGTCTACATTGAGATAGGGGTCAAACTTTTGGAGGGTCACGCGGTAGCCGCGTGCCTGGAGAAGCTTCCCAAGGGAAGCCGCGAAAATGCCCTTCCCTAAGGAAGAAACTACCCCACCCGTAATGAAGATATAGCGCATAGCTTATAGGAGAGGCGCCCAGAGTGTGCCTAAGTGTTGATTGTACCGATAAGTCGGGGTGTAAGCCAGCTCGTAGAGGGCTTCGGCCGCAGCGATAAGGTATGGACTGGGGAAAAAGAAACCGGCGGTGCCCTTGAAGGCATAGAGGCGCTTTTGCCTAAAAGCTTTGAGGTGCTGCACCTGTGGCAGGCGAGCCCACTGAGAGAGGGCTTCTCCGGCGGCCGAAAGCGAAGCGCCCGGAAAGGTCACGACTACCACATCGGGGTCGGCTTCTAAAAACCTTTCCCAGGACAGGAACCCCTCAGCAAAAGCCACGCGAAGGCCGGCCCACTCGGCCAGTTGGGTAGCCCATCTACCTATGCCATGGGGTATCTCGCCCGGCATAAGCAGCGACACAGACAGGCGCTCCGAAAGCACTTGACTCTTGTGCTGGAGAAAGTCTTTCCGGCGGAGTACCTCAGAAACCCAGCGGCGAGCTTGGTTAGCCACACCCAACACTTCTCCAATGTGAGGGACACGCTGAATATACTCCTCCCACGTAGACGCCTGGAAGGAAAATAGCTGAACCGGGTATCCCAACGCTTGCCGAAGGCGTCCCAAAAGCTCTTCCGCCCCTAAATCAGGCACTGAAAGCGTAAGCATGGTAAAGAGGGCATCAGGACGCAGGCTGGACAGTACCGCAAAATCAGGGGGGTACGGACCGAGGTACTTTTCCCATTCAGCGGAGGTGCCCCCTCTCCGCGTGCATATCGGAAGCGCCATCACATAGGTAGAACCCTCACACAGATGACTACGCGCAATCAGAAGCCGTTCTTTACGCCATACGGAGAACCACTGGGTAGCCTCTGGCAGAAGGGAAGCCCATCGCATGGGCCAAAGCTACGACTTGCGCGCCGTTAGTGTAGCCCATAATAGGCCCGTACCCCACAAAAAGGCTGTCACCCCCACTTGCCGCTCCAAGAAGGCTTCCCCTTGCATGAGGAGCAGCCAATACACCAGCCATCCCGTCCATAGCCAGCCCAGCTTCTGCCTAAAAGCCACCCCCCAAAAAAGCCCAAAGACAACCACCCCTACCACGCCCAAGCCCATCCCATACTCTACAAACTGATTATGGGGCAGGATATAAGTCTCTTTATCCCACTTATAAGGTAGCTTGGGAATCTCCTGAGAGATAGCGGCAAAGTTATCCGCCATACCCACGCCGAAGAGGGGGCTTTTCTTAAAGGCGAGCCATGCAGCTTCTAAGGCAGCCAAGCGACGGCTAATAGAGCTGTGCGTGATGTAGCCTCCGGGCTTGTAGGTAGCTAAATCCCGCTGCATATTCACCCAACGCATGCGTAAGGTAGGCACCTTACACACAAGGAAGGGCAGCCCCAGCGCCATTCCCGCTAACGCCGTGAGGGTCCAAATCCAGCGTCGGCGGTCTCTCAGGCCCCACCATATCAGCAGTACAAGCGCGGTCCCATACACCGCCAAAAGCCCTGTACGCAAGGCCAGCCCATGCAGAACCCCCAGATGAATCAGCGCTAAGCCTAAACGTACTTTGATTCCTCCCCACACAGGTAGGGCCAGGAGGAAAAGCAGAGCCATCCCCACTAACCCCGCATAATAAATATGCGACAGGCCTCCCAGTAGGGGGACGTAGCCCCCATGGTAGATTTTGCTCAAAGCCCAGCTGGGATTGACCCACAGCCGATATAAACTACCTATACCCACAATCGCTAAGGCCAGCTGAAAGAGCAGGTGTATAGCCTTTTGCCCAACGACAGAAAGGCACTGCCAAGCAAAAACTGCCACCGGAAGCAGAAAAAGAAAAGGCACTTTGATACGCATTTCCACAAACCACTGTGCTTTATCCTCGGTATAAAACCAGCTCAGAGCCTGAAGTAGGTAGAGAAACCCAAAGCTTAGGCTCATCCAACGCAGAGCCGAGCCTTCCCCCCAGAGGGGTTTCCAGGAGAAGCCGGTGGAGCGCTCCGTAAAGGGCAAAAGCAGCCCCAAAAAGCCCAATACCCCTACCCCTATGCTGATAAGGCTATGGGAAAAGGAAAGCCCCACCGCTACAAGGGCAAGCCCCACAAAGTATCCTGCCTTAAGCACCCCCAAAAATCTGCTTTCTTTCGCTAAGATGGCGTACCTTTGGGTGAAGTTTTGTTCCAAATCCTGTATGCGCACCCTTCTGGGCAATGTAGTTGTGGCCGTGGTGGCCAGTCTTACGACTTGGTGGATCATACGGAAAAAGGACACGGGTTCTCCCCTCCCTCCTTCCCCGGCTTATATCCAACCCGCTAAGTGGGACATTCACCCTCCGGTGGATTTCACGGTAGCTGCGCAAATAGCCATGCCGGCCGTAGTCCATATCCGCACCCGGGGGAACGCCGATATGCCGGCTTTTCATCGCTTTTTCCTGCCTGATGAAGAAGAGGACGGGGGCTTCATCCAAGGCACAGGCTCTGGCGTGATCATCCGCCCCGAAGGTTATATCGTAACTTGCAACCACGTGATTGAAAACGCCTCCCAAATCCAAGTCACCCTCTACGATAACCGTTCCTTTCGGGCCAGCGTGGTGGGAACTGACCCCTCTACTGACTTAGCCCTCCTCAAGATAGAGGCGGAAGGGTTACCCTACATAGAGTTCGGCGACTCCGACCAACTGCGGGTAGGGGATTGGGTCTTAGCCGTAGGGAATCCTTTTAACCTCACTTCCACGGTCACAGCGGGCATCGTGAGCGCTAAGGGACGCACCTTAGGTCTTTTGAAGGAAAAGTTCCGCGTAGAGTCGTTTATCCAGACAGATGCCGCCGTAAATCCCGGCAATAGCGGAGGCGCCTTAGTGAATATTGAAGGCAAGCTCGTAGGCATAAATACCGCTATTGCCTCCATGACGGGGACTTTCGCGGGATATTCTTTTGCTGTGCCCGCCAATATCGCCAAAAAAGTCGTAGAGGACTTACGCCAATACGGAAAAGTACAGAGAGCGCTCCTCGGCGTTATGATAGAACCGCTCACCCCCGAAAAGCAAAAGGAGGTCGAAATCCCCGTCTCACAAGGGGCCTATATAGCGGATGTCTATGGTGGAAGTGCTGCCGAAGAAGCCGGCCTCCGATCCGGCGATGTCATCGTAGAAATAGAAGGCAAGCCTATACACAGCCCAGCCGAACTGACAGAAATCATTGCCCGCCACCGGCCAGGTGATAGAGTACGGGTGGTCTATTACCGTGGGCAAGAACGAAGAGAAGTGACTGTTCGCCTCAAAGGACGTTCTTCAGAGGAAACAGAGGAAAGCACGGCTTCAGGGCATAGCTACCTCAAACAGTTGGGCGCCCAAGTGCGTCCGATTACCGCCGCCGAGAAAAAAGAGTTGGGTGTTGCTCATGGGCTGAAAGTGATAGAAGTACGACCCGGACCGCTCCAAGAAGCTGGCGTGCGCCCAGGCTTCGTCATCACCCACATAGATAGACGCCCCGTCTCTACCCCCCAAGAAGCTGAAGAGGTACTCAACGGCATAGAAGGCGGCCTTCTGATAGAAGGGCTCTATCGTAAAGGAGAAAAAGCGTATTACGCCATCTCTACCGAATAATCCTATGACCACGCCGGAATACCTTTTCCGAGCCGACCCTACCTACATAGAAGACCTTCTGCGACAGTATCAGCAAGACCCTACCAGTGTCCCTCCGGACTGGCAACGGTTTTTTGAAGGATACTTTACTGCCTTAGAAGGACGAGATGGGCTGCCCGCCGCCGGTCCTTCCCAAATTGAAAAAGAGTTTGGGGTGATCCTCCTAATCGCAGCCTACCGGAACGAAGGCCACTTTTACGCCCGTATAAATCCTTTGCTCTCCTACGAAGACCAAGAAAAAAAACTGGACGAGGCTTTCGCGCTCTCTAAGTTTGGCCTGAGTGAAAAGGACTTAGATACTGTCTTTCAAGCGGGTAAACAGGTAGGTTTAGGCCCAGCACCCTTACGCGAGATTATCGCCCACCTACGCCGGATCTACTGCTCTACCCTCGGCATAGAATACCGGTACATTCGGATACCGGAAATCTTAGCTTGGTTTGAAGATAAGTTAGAAAAACCCGCTAACGCACCAAGTTTCACCCCTCAAGAGCGAAAAACTATATTGCAATGGCTGTGCAATGCCACCACCTTTGAACGCTTCCTCCACCGGAAGTTTGTAGGACAAAAGCGCTTTTCCTTAGAGGGGAATGAAGCTATCATACCTGCTCTCTACGAACTGGTAGAAAAAGGGACCGGGCTGGGTATAGAAGAGTTTGTGTTTGGGATGGCCCACCGAGGCCGGCTGAATGTCCTGGCCAATATCTTGCAGAAGTCTTTCCACACCATTTTTGGCGAGTTTGAAGGGAAAGGCATCGCTACGGACACTTTTGATGGAGATGTAAAGTATCACATGGGCTATTCCAGTGACCCCGTGATTGCCGGCAAGCGGGTCCATCTCTCCATGTTACCCAATCCTTCCCATTTAGAGGCTGTGGACCCAGTCGCCACTGGGGCTACCCGCGCGAAAATGGACCACCTCTATGGGGGCACCCATGATAAGATCGTCCTCACCCTTATCCATGGCGATGCCGCTATCGCCGGGCAAGGTGTCGTCTATGAAACCCTCCAGATGTCGCTCCTGCCGGGCTACGAAGTAGGCGGCACCATCCATATCGTCCTGAATAACCAAATAGGCTTCACCACCGGCGAACGCCAAGCGCGCTCCAGCTACTATTGTACCGATGTAGCCAAAGTGACCCTTTCGCCGGTATTCCACGTGAATGGAGAGGACCCAGAAGCTATCGTTCATGCTATCCGCTTAGCTATCGCCTTTCGCCAAGCCTTCAACCGAGATGTCTTTATAGACGTAGTGGGCTACCGAAAGCACGGCCACAATGAAGGGGATGAGCCCCGCTTCACCCAGCCCCTTATGTATAAACAGATCGTCCAACGTCCTGCCCCTTTTGAGGTCTATGCCCAACGGCTTATCCAAGAAGGCCTCATCACCGAAGCCGAGGTCAAAGAAATGGAACGCACCCGTAATGACTTCTACGAAAAACAGTTAGAAAAAGCCCGCACCGAAGAACCAGAAATAGATACCATACCTCGCCGTACCTGGCAAGGTATCCAGCTTTATGACGACTACACTGTAGAACCCGACCCAGAAACACGCGTTCGCAAAGAAATCCTATCGTTTATCGCCCAGCAGGTGATGCACTTCCCCGAAGGCTTCCGACCTCATCCTACCGTAAAAAAAGTGTATGAATCTCGTTTGGAAGCTGTGCAGAAAGGTACAGGATTGGATTGGGGTACCGTAGAAATGCTCGCTTATGGCTCCCTCCTCCTGGAAAATAACCCGATACGCTTGACCGGACAAGACGTAGAACGAGGGACTTTTTCCCACCGTCATGCTGTCCTCGTGGATCAAGAAACCGAAGCTACTTTTGTGCCCCTGAATCACCTCTCGCATCGCCAAGCCCCCTTCTACATCTACAACTCGCCGCTCTCCGAGTATGCCGTATTAGGATTTGAGTATGGGTATGCGCTGGCTTCGCCCCACACCCTCGTGATATGGGAAGCGCAGTTTGGCGACTTTGCCAACGGCGCCCAAATCATTATTGACCAATACCTTTCTGCCGCCAAATCCAAATGGGGCCGCCTCAATGGCATCACCCTTTACTTACCCCATGGCTACGAAGGCCAAGGACCGGAACATTCCAGCGCCCGCCCCGAACGCTTCCTCATCTTAGCCGCACAGAATAACATGTACATCTGCAACTTCACCCATCCGGCAAACCTCTTCCATGCCTTGCGCCGGCAACTGCGCAGCTCCACCCGCCGACCACTGATTATCTTCACCCCTAAAAGCCTGCTGCGTCATCCTGAATGCGTAGCTACCCTCAGCGACCTCACCGAGGGTCGGTTCCGCCCCGTATTGCCCGACCCCGAAGTCTCCCCCGACCAAGCCCGCCGCCTCCTCCTATGCACGGGTAAAATCTTCTACGACCTCCTCCAAGCCCGCCGCGAACACCAAAAAAACGATACCGCTATCCTCCGCATAGAACAGCTGTACCCCTTCCCCGAAGAGGAGATCCGTCAAGCCCTTGCGGAACACCCCCACGTAGAAGAGCTCTACTGGGTGCAAGAAGAACCCGCAAACATGGGCTATTGGACCTTCATCCTGCGTAAGTTTACCGAGCATGGACTACCGCTCCCTAAGCTCATTTCCCGCCGAGAAGCTTCAAGCCCCGCCACCGGCTCGTATAGCCAGCACCTTCGCCAACAAAACTATATCTTGCGCCGCGCCTTAGATATCGTAGCCGAACGCGTATGATAGAGATTCGTGTCCCCAGCCCCGGTGAATCCATTACCGAAGTCCTCTTAGATAAGTGGCACAAGCCCAACGGCAGTTGGGTAGAAAAAGATGAGCTAATAGCCGAGATCCAATCCGATAAAGCGGCGCTGGAAGTATATGCCGAAGCCGCAGGCCAGTTAGAGATCCTCGTAGAAGCCGGCCAGCAAATCCCCGTGGGTACAGTGATAGCCCGCATCAATCCCGATGCGCAAAAGCCCCAACCCTCGGATACTCCCCAAGCCGCTACCCCTCCTACCACAAACAAAGCGCCTGACTCCGCCACGCCTACCCCAGCGTCTCCTCCACCCCAAAAAGAACCCGTCATACTCCCGTCAGCTGCCCGCCTTCTGGCCGAAAAGGAGGTACCTCCGGCTCAGGTGGCAGGCACCGGCCCAGGCGGCCGCATCACCAAAGCCGACGCCCTCCAAGCTACTACCGCCCCTCCTACCGATACACCGCAACCAACTATTACGCCTACTCCTTCCTTTGTAGGCCCTACCACAGACCGCCACGAGACCCGTAAAAAGCTCACACCCATCCGCCAAACCATCGCCCGACGCCTCCTCGCCGCCAAAAACCAAACCGCTATGCTCACCACCTTCAACGAGGTGGATATGAGCCGTATCATGGATCTCCGAAAAGCCTACAAAGAAACCTTCCAAGAAAAGCACGGAATCAGCCTCGGCTTCATGAGTTTCTTTACCAAAGCCTGTGCTACAGCCCTCTTGGAGTTTCCCGAAGTCAATAGCCAACTGCATGAAGATGAGCTGGTCTATTTTTCCTACGTAGATATCAGCATCGCGGTAAGTACCGACAGAGGGCTGGTCGTGCCCGTCCTGCGTAACGCCCACCTACTCTCACTTGCCGAGATAGAGCGCATGATAGCAGACTTAGCGGCACGCGCCCGTCAAAACAAAATCGCCATAGAGGAGATGCAGGGGGGTACCTTCACCATCACCAACGGCGGCGTATTTGGCTCGTTGTTTTCTACGCCCATCCTAAACCCCCCGCAAACAGCTATCCTGGGCATGCACAAGATACAAGAGCGCCCCGTCGTGGTAAATGGGCAAGTAGTAGTGCGGCCCATGATGTATGTGGCGCTCTCGTACGACCACCGCGTGATCGATGGCAAGGAAGCCGTAAGCTTCCTCGTGCGCGTCAAAGAACTCTTAGAAGACCCTATCCGGCTGCTTCTGCAGGTGTAATGCGCCTGAAAGTAGAAAACCTCACCAAAGCTTACGGGAAACAGCTTGCCCTTCAAGGCGTCTCTTTTACCTTAGAAGGCGCCGGCGTCTATGGGTACCTTGGCCCAAATGGCGCCGGCAAATCCACCACCTTTAAGATACTCACGGGGTACCTGCGGCCTACCGCGGGCAACGTGACCTTGGGCCCCTGGACCCTGCCCCAACATCTACGCCGTATCCAACAGCATATTGGCTACCTCCCCGAACATAACCCCTTGTACTTAGACCTGTATGTACGGGAATACCTGCTTTTCCGCGGGCGACTATATGGGCTACGAGGTCGCACACTCCGCCAGCGGGTAGAGGACCTGATTGAACGCGTAGGCCTCACCCCAGAAGCCCACAAGCCGATTGGAGCCCTCTCGCGGGGCTATAGACAACGCGTAGGCCTGGCCGCTGCCCTCCTCCATGACCCGCCCCTCCTCATCTTAGATGAACCTACCAGCGGCTTAGACCCTAACCAAGTGATAGAGATTCGGCAGCTTATCCGAGCGCTGGGACAAACCCATACCGTCATCTTCTCCTCGCACATCCTGGCCGAAGTGCAAGCCATAGCCGACCGCGTGCTCATCCTACATAAAGGCCAGCTCGTCTTAGATGCTCCCCTCACAGAGCTGGAAAAGCACTTAGGCCAGCAGGAGCTTATCGTAGAAACGGAGAAACCCTTGCAATGGGACTTTCTCCCCCCAGCGGTACAGCTTAGCCCCTTAGGCCCTCTGGCATGGGCCGTACAAGGCCCCGCCGATATAGACTTGCGCCGTCTTATCTCCCAAGCCGCTACCCAACAGCAGGTACCCCTCCTCCGCTTAGAAAAAAGACAACTGCCGCTGGAAGAGGTCTTCCAGCGGCTCACACGCCCCACCGAGACAGACCCCTCAGCGGCGCCAGTTCTCTAAAAAGCGCGTATTGTAGCTTCCCCGACGGAAGTTTTCATCCCGCAGTATCTCCTTCAAGATAGGTATCGTCGTTTTGAGCCCCGGCCCTTCAATGATAAACTCATCTAACGCGCGTAGCATCTTATTGATAACCTCTTCCCGCGAAAAGTCCGCCACTATAAGCTTAGCAATCATGGAGTCGTAATAGGGAGGAATAGTATAACCGGCATACACATGGGTGTCTACCCGTATGCCATGCCCCCCGGGCTTATGAAAATGTTCTACTCGGCCGGGGCTCGGACGAAAGTCATTATAAGGATCCTCGGCGTTTATGCGCACCTCCATAGCCCAGCGATTCTGGGGGAAGTAATGCCGGCCGGACACAGGCACCCCCGCCGCTACCTTGATTTGCTCCTTGATAAGGTCAAAAAAGAATATCTCTTCTGTGACGGGATGCTCCACCTGAATGCGCGTATTCATCTCCATGAAATAAAACTCCCCGGTATCCTGGTCAAAAATAAACTCCACGGTGCCGGCACTCTCATAGCGGATGAACTTGGCTAAGCGGACGGCGGCTTCCCCGAGCTGCTCGCGCAGCTCAGGCCTAATCACGGGGCTGGGGGCCTCCTCTATGAGCTTTTGGTGGCGGCGCTGTATGGTACAATCCCGCTCAGACAGGTGCGAGACATTCCCATATTGATCCCCTACTACCTGTATCTCAATGTGGCGGGGATTTTGGATGTACTTCTCCATGTAGAGGCCATCGTTGCCGAAAGCGGCCTTAGCTTCGGCGCGGGCAATATTCCAAGCGTCTTCCAGGTCTTCGGGTTTCCATACGACGCGCATGCCCTTGCCACCGCCGCCAGCCGTCGCCTTAAGAAGTACAGGATAGCCAATCTCCTGGGCAACTTTGCGCGCCTGAGAGAGGTTTTCCAAGACGCCCTCAGAGCCCGGTACTACGGGAACGCCGGCTTTTTTAGCGGTAGCTTTGGCGGTGGCTTTATCCCCCATCGCCGCTATCGCCTCCGGCGAGGGACCAATAAACTTCACCCCGTACTCTGCACAGATACTGGCAAAATTCTCATTCTCCGAAAGGAACCCATACCCGGGATGCACAGCATCCGCCCCCGTCACCTCTACTGCCGACATGATGGCAGGAATATTAAGATAGCTGTCTTTGCTGGCCGGCGGCCCAATACACACCGCTTCATCGGCAAAACGCACATGTAAGCTTTCCCTATCCGCCGTAGAATACACCGCCACCGTTGGGATCCCCAGCTCCTTGCACGTGCGGATAATCCGCAGCGCTATCTCGCCTCGGTTCGCTATGAGAATCTTCTTGAACATAGCTCACTGTAGCGGCTCTACCTCAAAAAGCGGTTGGTCATATTCTACCGGCTGGCCGTCCTCTACCAAAATGCGCACAATCCGCCCGGCAATCTCCGATTGTATCTCGTTAAAGAGCTTCATCGCCTCAATGATACATACCACCTGGCCTTTTTCAATTACGTCCCCGACCTTTACGAAAGGATCTTTATCGGGGCTGGGCCGCCTATAAAAAGTTCCCACCATAGGCGAGCGTATGTATTCTGCTTTTTTCGGTGCAGAAGGTTCTGAAGCTTCTGGGGATTTCGCTTCGGCCTGCGGAGGGGAAGGGGGTTGCGGCCCTGTAGGTACCGTCACAGGCAACACCGGTGCAGCAGGCATAGGCGACACAGGCGTAGGCGACACCACAACCGGCGCTCCACCCACACCCCGCCGTATCGTGAGCCGAAACTCCCCTTCTTCTACAATCACTTCACTGAGGTCGGACTTACTGACAAACCGCAGCAGCTCTAAAATAGACTTGATATCCATAGCCGTTATGCTTTGACGCGTTCTATGTATTCCTTTTTGCGGGTATCCACTTTGACTTTATCACCTACCTCAACAAAGAGCGGCACCTTGATACGCGCCCCCGAGGAAAGCACCGCATTTTTCATAATATTTGTCACGCTATCCCCTTTGACGGCCATTTCGGCTTCTACGATTTCCAACACCACAAACTGGGGCAGTTCTACAAAAAGGAGGGTTTCCGTATCTGCATCCCAGAGCGCTTCACAACGCTGATTCTCGGTCAAAAACTCTACGCCTCGCACCTGCTCAGCCGAAGCCCCAAACTGCTCAAAAGTCTCCTCCTCCATGAAATAATACTGCGAACCATCGCTATACAAGTACTGGCAGGGCCGACGCTCTACGCGGACAGGCTCTATACGAGTACTTGAGGGAAAGTTTCGTTCAAATACGCGGCCGGTCACCACATTCTTTAGGCGGGTATAAACATACGGATTGCCTTTACCGGGCTTGACATGGAGAAACTCTACCACTTCGTACAGCTCATTCTCCAGGCGTAGTATCATGCCGTTGGAGATATCCACCGCTTGGGCCATGCCGCGAAGATGGGAAAAATCTTTGCGATGCAGGGAACACAGGTTTTTGTTACCTTTGTGAGTATGGCTCAAACCCTCACCCAACCGGAAGTGACACGCGGTGGCGCCTTCTTGACTCAAGCCACCCCAGCCGAGCGGGTATTCATCCCCGAAGAATGGAGCGAAGAACAGCGCCAACTGGCCCAGCTCTGCGAGGACTTTTTAGAAAAGGAAATCTATCCCCGCTTAGATGAGATTGACTACGGAGACCCCACCCAGATCATGCCCGAGCTGCTACGCAAGGCCGCAGAGTTAGGCCTACTCGGCTTGACGGTACCTGAAGAGTACGGCGGCTTAGGGATGGACTTCCTTACGGGCATGCTCTTTACCGAGAAAATGGGGCCTTCCCATTCCTTTGCCGTAGCCCTCTTAGCCCACACCGGCATCGGAACCCTCCCTATCCTCTACTTCGGCACCCCCGAACAAAAAGCTAAGTACCTCCCTAAGATTGTCACCGGCGAGCTCTTCGCCGCTTACTGCCTCACCGAACCCGGCTCCGGTTCAGACGCCTTGGGCGCCCGCACCAAAGCTATCCCCTCCCCCGATGGCAAAACTTACCACCTCACCGGCCAAAAAATGTGGATTACCAACGGCGGCTTTGCCGACCTCTTTACCGTATTTGCCAAAGTCAATGGCGAACAGTTTACGGCCTTTTTAGTAGAGCGTTCCTTCCCTGGGGTCTCGGTCGGTGCCGAGGAAAAGAAAATGGGAATCAAAGGCTCCTCTACCCGCCAAGTCTTTTTCAACGAAACCCCCGTCCCCGCAGACAATGTACTGGGGGAAATTGGCAAAGGCCATGTGATTGCCTTCAACATTCTTAATATCGGGCGTATCAAGTTAGCGGCGGCCACCACCGGCTCCTGTAAGCGACTAATAGATATCTCGGTGCGGTACGCCAACGAGCGGCATCAGTTTGGCCGGCCCATAGCCAGCTTCGGCGCTATCCAACATAAGCTCGCCGACATGGCTATTTATACCTGGGCCAGCGAAACCGCTACCTACCGGGCTTCCGCCGACATCCAAGCCTACGAAAAATACCTCCTGTCCCAAGGACAACCTTATGAAAAAGCCCTCTTGGGCGCAGCACAAGAATACGCCGCTGAATGCGCTATCTTGAAAGTCTTTGGCTCCGAAGCCCTGGACTATGTGGTTGATGAAGCCGTACAAATTCACGGGGGCTATGGTTACTCCGCCGAATACCCCGTAGAACGCGCCTATCGCGATAGCCGCATCAACCGCATCTACGAGGGCACCAACGAAATCAACCGCATGCTGAGCGTAGAATACCTCCTGCGCAAGGCTATGAAAGGCGAACTGGACCTCCTCAGCGCCGCCATGAAAGTCCAAGGCGAACTCATGAGCATACCCGAGTTTGGCGATACCAACGGGGCCTTCCTCGCCGCAGAAAAGAAAGCCATAGACAACCTCAAAAAAGCTATCCTTATGGTAGCAGGCTATGCCGCCCAGAAGTATATGCAAAAGCTCGCCGAAGAGCAAGAAGTCCTTATGGCGATTGCGGACATGCTTATAGATACGTACGTAGCAGAATCCATGCTCTTGCGCACCGAGAAACTGGCGCAAAAGAATGGCGAAGCCGCAGCAGCGGATGCCTTGGCTATGACCCAGGCCTTCTTGGTAGATGCTCAGGAACGGGTGGCCTCCGCGGGGCGTCGCGCCATCCTCCACGCCGCCGAAGGCGATGAACGGCGTGTGCTCCTGATGGGGCTCAAACGCTTCACTAAGCCCTTAGAGGTAGATACCGTGGCCTTACGCCGCCAGATCGCCGCCAAGCTCATAGCGGCAAACAAGTATTGCTTCTAAGGTCCTCTATCTACCACTACACACTGGGGGTGGCAGCCCAAGGCCACCCCCGTTTATTTTATTTACAAGGTAAAGGCCACACCTATCCGGCCCCCGGCCACTCCAAAAAGCTGTTGTTCTACACGGTGGGTCACTCCGACCCAGATAAAATCCTTAAACTCCACAGGACGTGCCGGCAAATAATCCAGCATAAAAAATACAGAGGGTAAAAATATCCGACGCTCTTGGGCATAAATAGGCCACCCTATATCCCACCGCAAATAGTATCCAACACCCACCCCAGAAGCCGATTCGCTATACCGCACCGAGCCAGACGCAGAACCAAAATATGTGGTATAACTTCCCAATTGAAGTCTCCCACCCAGAGAAGTAGCGGCTTTCTTATGCCAAGCCCAAGCAGCTCCTAAACGCAGCTTCACCATAGTCCCATGGTAGTAGGTATCATGAGGCACTGGTGGAGAGCTCCATCCCCCCATATAAGTAAATCCTTTCAGCGCCTCCCCAGCCTGCGCATATAGTTTTTTCCATAGTTCCATGCCAAACCCTGCCTCCAACTGAAGCCCATTCCCTATAGTGTAAAGGTAATCTCCGCCAAATCCCCAGCCTGTACTCATGATACTCCCCGCCATGCTATTCGGAAAAGCAGAACTCTGAGGAAACTGCCCTGCATACATCTCATACCGCAAAAAAAGATTGAGCCGATAACTACTTTTATCTATCCCTTGCGCACAAAGAAAGGAAAAGCCTAACCCTATCCACTTCCCCAAAGAAAGCCATTTTTCTTTGGTCATTTCAATATGAAGTGACATAAGGCAAAGGTAGGGCAATCCCTACTTTTTATAGCTCTGGGAAGGTTTAGGCTTGCTCGGCCTGGCCCTGAGCCAAAGAGACGGAGACGACTTTATCGCCTTCGCGGGGGCGAATAAGGCGCGTACCCTGCGCATCCCGCCCTAAGGTAGAGAGCTCCTTAGCCGAGAATCGGATACTCTGTCCCTCTTGCGTGACAATGAGGAGCTCTTCTTGCAAGGTAAGCAGGGGGAGCGCGGCCACGACTGGCCCGGTCTTTTCCGTGATGCGGAAGGTCCGTATGCCTTGACCCCCTCGGTGGGTCACGCGATATTCGGCAAAGGGGGTAGCTTTCCCATAACCATTTTCCGAGAGAACGAAAAGGTACCCCTCTGGATGTACTACGGGCACCAGCGCTACCAGGCTATCCGTTCCCTCTAAACGCATCCCTATTACGCCGGCAGCATCTCGGCCCATAGCCCTGACCTCCGCATGAGGAAAACGAATAGCCTGCCCTTCCCGACTCACCAACATGGCCTCCGCCACCTTGTCTTCATCCAATAACGCTGCCCCTAAAAGGGCATCCCCTTCCCGTATATGTAGCGCTATAATCCCCTTCGCACGCGGGCGACTGTATTCTCTGAGCGGCGTTTTCTTGACCACACCCGAACGCGTCGCAAAGAGGAGCGTGTGCCGCTGCACAAAAGCCTCATCTTGCAGCGAAGAAACATTCAAATAAGCCACTATCCGTTCCTCTGGACCGATGGAGAGGAGGTTCTGGATGTGGCGGCCTTTTTGGGCGCGCTGGGCCTCGGGTATTTCATGGACACGCAGCCAGTGGCAATACCCCTTATCCGTGAATAGCAAAAGGTAGTCATGCAGACGCGCTACCAGCACATCTTGAATAAAATCTTCATCTTTGAGATCCATAGCCCGCACCCCCACGCCGCCACGCCCTTGCGCCCGATACGCACTGAGGTCTGTACGCTTGATATACCCTTGATGGGAAATCAGCACAGCGACTTCGGTATTGGGCAAAGTATCCTCTATGGTAAGCTCGCCTTCTTCCGGCAGGATTTGTGTTCGTCGCTCATCGCCGTACGTTTCTACAAGCTTTTGGAGCTCGGAGCGGATAATAGCTTTTTGTTCCTCGGGGTCAGCCAGTACTTTTTTATAGTAAGCGATTTTTTGTTGAAGGTCGGCGTATTCTTGCTGGATTTTTTCGCGTTCCAGCGCGGTAAGCCGTTGGAGACGCAGGTCCAGGATAGCTTGTGCCTGCGTCATAGTCAGACCAAAGGTGGTTACGAGGCCGGTGCGGGCTTCTTCGGGGGTCTGGGAACGCCGAATGAGCGCTATCACTTCATCCAAGTGGTCTAAGGCGATGAGCAGCCCTTCTAAGATATGGGCGCGTTTTTCGGCTTGGGCCAGCTCGTAAGCAGTACGCCGTAAGATGACCTGCGTCCTGTGCTCTAAGTAGGCCGAAAGCGTCTCACGCAGGGTGAGGGTTTTCGGGCGGCCCTTATACAACGCTACGCAGTAGGCGTTATAAGCTATCTCCAGCGAGCTGTGCAGGTAGAGGTTATTGAGTACCACCTTAGGCACGGCATCGCGGCGCAGCTCTACTACGACACGCACGCCTTCGCGGTCAGACTCATCGCGTACCTCGGCGATACCTTCTATTTTTTTGCTTTCCGCTAAATGGGCTATTTGTTCGACGAGGGCGGCTTTGCTGACACGGTACGGAATCTCGGTGATGATGATAGCATTTTTTCCGCCAGGCAAAGTATCTATATAGGCGCGGCCGCGCAAGCGGAGCCGTCCGCGGCCCGTGAGATACATTTGACGCACCCCTTCTTTACCCAAGAGGATGCCGCCGGTAGGGAAATCGGGCCCTTGGATGGCTTCTATCAAGGCTTCATCAGCGACTGTAGGATCGGCTAAAAGAAGGAGCAGCGCTCGTACCGTATCGCCGAGATTGTGGGGGGGGATTTCGGTAGCCATGCCTACCGCTATCCCACTGGCGCCATTCAGTAAGAGATTCGGGAGAAGGGCCGGTAAAACCGTAGGCTCTGTGAGCGACTCATCAAAGTTTGGCGCAAAATCTACGGTATCCTTATCTAAATCAGCGAGTAGGGTCAAAGCGATGGGAGCCAAGCGGGCCTCCGTATAGCGCATAGCGGCCGGTGCGTCGTTGTCCATAGAACCGAAGTTGCCCTGCCCCTCTACGAGCGGATAACGCAGAGACCAGGGCTGCGCTAACCGCACCATGGTATCATATACGGCCGCATCCCCGTGGGGATGATACTTACCTAAGACTTCCCCGACGATACGGGCGGATTTCTTGAAGGGTTTGTCCGGGGTAAGCCCGAGCTCCAACATCCCATACAATACCCGTCGTTGGACAGGTTTGAGCCCATCACGCGCATCTGGCAGCGCCCGCGCCACAATCACGCTCATGGCATAGTCTATGTAAGCGCTGCGCATCTCCTCTACTATCGGCCGCTGCAGAATCTGACTCACGCAGCAAAGCTACCGAAAAGAGCTGGTATCCCCTTCGTACCTTTGAAGCAGGTGCGCTGGAGCCTGCTCTGCTTACTCTTGGTTCATGCTTACGCTCAAGAGGGCGACTCTTTGGATATAGGTGATGAACTCTGGGAAGATTTCTTGAGCGCGCCTGCCTCAGCTCCAAAAGATACAGGCACTTCTCCTATATCAGAAGTGCCTTGGATGTACGACACACTCTTAGAATCCCCTAAGCCCCCTCCTCCCCTGCGATTGATTGACTCACCTATTGCGCGAGACCTTACTTCGGACCCAAAGACAAACCGTCGCATATCTACGAATCGGGCCTTCAATGTAAAGATTGTGCGGCCTATCCCTCAAAATACAAAAGGACATCCTCTCATTCATGGCTTTGACAAATGGTACCTCTATATCGTCAAAGCCGAAGAAGTGCGCATAGAAAACCGCGTCATGCGCACCAACGGCCTTCCTGTGTATTTGGCCATCGTGAGCCCAGCCCCCCAAATAGAGGAACTACCCACCGTGTTAGAAAGCCCTGCCCTTATGCTCAAAGGCCTGGTAGATTATGGCGATACCATCGTAAAGTATTTCAAGCAGGAAAAAAACCGGCTTAAGGCGACTTTGGACAGCCTCCTTACCCTCCCCCTCCCCCCCGACGAACTCCAAGCCGACCAAATGGAAGCCCTCTTAACGCGGGTCGCAGACTCGCTCGTCTATGCCGAAGCCTACTACCAGCTTTACAGAGACTTCAAACGGGCCAAAGGGTCGGGTAAAGCCTTGGTGCAGTTTTTTTTGAGCTTTCCCTTCAACCGCACGCTTACCTATTCTATTTATTCCGCTCCGTATGCCTTGCCTCGATACCTCCCCCCAGAGACGACTTCCGTTCCTGAAGAACGAAAAAGAAAAGGCCGACGCTCGTAGCTTTGCCGCAGATGCGTCACTCCGTCTTACCCCACATCATTATTATTAATGCGCTTGTATGGCTTGCCAGCTTTCGCTTCCCTGAACTTCCGCTTCTTTTAGCGGTGCATAAAGAAGGCTTCGGCCTGGAATGGTGGCAGGTGTTTAGCTATTTTTTTACCCACCAGAGTTTCTGGCACATTTTGGCCAATATGGTGGCGCTCTGGAGCCTTGGTGTGGCCGTAGAGGCCGTCTTAGGTAGCAGGGATTTCTTGAAGCTCTATCTTTTCACGGGCATAGGCTCTGGACTGCTCTTGGCTTTTTTGGACCCGTCTCCTATGCCGGTTTTAGGGGCCTCTACGAGTGTAAGTGGCGTTCTATCGGCTTTTGCTTTTCTTTTTCCACGTGAGCGGTTAGTTATTTTTCCTTTGCCCATCCCCATCCCTGCGCGAGGGCTGGCTATTGGGTTTGGGGTTATTTCCTTAGCGCTTTTCCTCTGGGAGCCGGTGATGGGGGGTATCTCCCACTTCGGGCATTTGTGCGGGCTCGTGCTGGGGTGGCTCTACATCCGCTGGCTGCGGTAAAAGTTCTTGGCTTATTTCACTTAGTCGGGGCAGCTCCTCGAGGGAACGAAGGCCCAGGAGTTCTAAAAACTTTTTTGTGGTACGATACAAGAGCGGTTTACCTGGGAGGTCGGCTCGTCCCGCTGGCTCAATAAGCTCCAGCTCCAAGAGCTTTTCTACGGCGTAGTCGCTCTGGGCGCCGCGGAGATGATTGATAAAGGGACGGGTAGTAGGCTGATGATACGCAATGATAGCCAGGGTCTCTAAGAGCGGTCGGGAAAGCCTAAGGGGTTGTTGTAAGCCCCAGAAACGCGCCAAGGCCTCGCCATAGCCGGGCTTCGTGCGAAGCGCATAGCCCCCAGCTACCTCTAAAAGCTCTATGCTGGTGGAGCGATAGCGCTGCCGAAGCTTCTCTATGGCCTGCTCTACCTCAGCCAACGAAATAGTTTCTCCCCGTACATACTCCACCGCTTTGTGCAGGTCTTTGAGAGCCAGCGGCTCAGGATTCACAAAGAGGAAGGCTTCAACGAGATTTTCTAAGGGGTAAGCTTCTTGAGGCGTGGCTTCTTGGGTATTCATGCTATACAAAAGCCGATATCCCCGTAATATCCTGTCCTGTAATCAGGAGGTGGATTTCGTGGGTGCCTTCGTAGGTGATGACGGACTCGAGGTTCATCATGTGGCGCATGATAGGATAATCGCCCATGATCCCCATGCCGCCCAGGATTTGGCGGGCAGTGCGGGCGATCTCCAGGGCCATAGCGACATTATTGCGCTTAGCCATGGAGATTTGTTGGGGGGTAGCTCGGCCTTCGTTCATGAGCTGGCCCAGCCGGAAGGCCAGTAGCTGCGCCTTGGTGATTTCGGTCAGCATCTCGGCCAGCTTCTTCTGCGTAAGCTGGAAAGCTCCGATGGGCTTCCCAAACTGGATGCGCTCTAAGCTATACTGCACCGCTGTCCGATAGCAGTCAATAGCCGCCCCTATGGCCCCCCAAGCAATCCCATACCGGGCACTATTGAGGCAAGAGAGCGGGCCTTTGAGCCCCGTTACGCCAGGGAGGAGGTTCTCTTTGGGGACACGCACTTTATCCATAACCAGTTCCCCAGTCGCGGAAGCACGCAGAGACCATTTGCGATGAATCTCCGGCGTAGAAAAACCTTCCATACCCCGTTCTAAAATAAGCCCCCGAATCTTACCTTCCGGATCCTTGGCCCACACCACCGCTATATCCGCAAAAGGCGCATTAGAAATCCACATCTTGCGGCCGGTCACGACATAATAATCGCCTTCTTCGTAAAAGTAGCTCTCCATGCCAGCGGGGTTAGAGCCGTGATCCGGCTCAGTCAAGCCGAAGCAGCCCATAAGTTCGCCTCGAGCGAGGCGGGGAAGGTACTTGCGGCGTTGCGCCTCCGACCCAAACTTCCATATGGGGTACATCACCAGCGAACTCTGCACCGAAGCCATAGAGCGAATCCCGGAGTCGCCCGCTTCAATCTCCTGCATGATTAGCCCATAGGAGATATAATCCAGCCCTGCCCCTCCATACTCCTCGGGGATAAAGGGACCGAAAACTCCGAGCTGAGCCATCTCGGGAATGAGGTGGGTAGGACATTCGGCCCGCTGGGCATAATCATCAATGATAGGCCGCACACGCGTGTCTACCCACTGGCGTACGGCCTCTCTAATGGCCCGCTGTTCGGGCGTAAAAAACTCCTCTATCCCAAAATAATCTGTATTCACCGCGGTAGCCCGCACTGGTACTGACATACTACAAAGTAACAAAGAAATGCCTCCCCGCTCCTTTCTCCACAGCCTATGAGTGAGCAGTAAGCCCCCGTCTATTCAGAAAAGGCTTCGGCCAATGCCTGCCTTACTAAGAGGAACTCTGCGACATTTTCCGCATCTACGATACCCAAAAGGCGATCCCCTTCCTTCACCACCAAAAAAGGCTTATGCTCCTCTTGCAGGAGACGGAAACCCTCATGGAGGGGCAGGTCTGGGGATACGGTAAGGAGGTCCTCATCCATCACATGGGTCAGGGGGGTATCGGGCCCCCTGCCTTCATTCAACGCTTCTATGATCTGCTCACGGGAGAGGCTCCCTACAAGATTTTGCAGGGGATCCACAATCAAGAAAGACCGTACTTGCGAACCCAATAAAGCCTCCACAGCTTCTCGAAGGGTTTGGGTAGCTTTCAAGGTGGGCACTTCTCGCATGAGGGCATCCTTTACCGTATACCCATGCATAGCGGCACGTTCTTCCACATGGCGCTTCTCCTGACTGGCTGCGATAAACACAAAGAAACCTACGAGAATAAGGGTAGGATTCCCATATAAACCTACAAGAAAGAAAAGTATTGCAAAAGCTTGGCCCACCAACGCTGCGATTTGCGTAGCCCGTACATAAGGGAACCTCAGCGCCAAAAGGGCCCGAAGCACCCGTCCGCCATCCATCGGAAAGGCAGGTAAGAGGTTAAAAACCGCTAAAATCCCATTCATGGCTGAGAGGAGATACAACCAACTATGCAGAGACGATATACTCCCTTCGGTATAGGCCAGATACTCTATGGAAAACAAAGGCGAAACGCCCGTAAATGCAAGAAAAGTGAAGAAGATACCTATCAAAAGAAAGTTTACGAGAGGTCCTGCGAGGGCTATCACAAGCTCTTGCAAGGGTTTTTCCGGTATGCGGGCTAAGGAAGCTACCCCCCCAAAAGGATACATGGTAATGTCACGTGTAGGGATATTAAAAGCCTTGGCCGCCAACGCATGGCCTAACTCATGGAGGATGACACTCACTACCAGCCCGGCAATAAGGACAAGCCGCCCCAAAAGATAGGCCCAGCTAAATACGGCTTCCCCGAAACTCCCTAAAACCACCCATACGATAAGGAGCCAAAAACTCCAGTGGATATAGATAGGAATACCCGCTATGGTACCTATACGCCATGTGAAACGTTGCATCCTACAAAGGTATATCCTGGTCCTGCCCCTGAAACGATTCTTAATCTACCGCCGCAGTACCAGCATTGGCTCGGCGTATGCCCACTACTTCCATTTCTATGCGGCGATTGAGGGCACGGCCTTCTTCTGTCGCATTAGAAGCTATAGGACGGGCCTTTCCGTATCCTACATATTCCATCTGAATAGGATGAATGCCCTGCTCCCTGAGCCACTTATACACAGCTCGAGCTCGCCGCTCCGAGAGCTGTTGATTATATCTCTCACTACCGATATTATCGGTATGACCCGAAAAACGAATCCGAATATTGGGATTCTCCTCCAAAAGCCTTTTGATTCGGTGTAGTTCAGGGAAAGATTCGGGCTTGAGTTTGTCGCTATTGAAGTCAAAGTAAATATTGCGCAGAGCGAAAACGGCTTCCATTTCTATGGGGGTAAGGCCTATGGCCAGCGGAGTCGTCGTATCGGTAGCTTGAGGCCGAGAGACCACCTGTACATAGGTCATGTAGCCAGGGGATTGGGCATAAAGATAGAAAGTTTTTCCACTCCCCTCGGGCCAATACAGCCGAAACTCGCCATTTTCTCCTGTACGAATGCCGGCCATCTCTTTTTGAGAAACCGAGTCTACCAAAATAATCTCTCCGTCCAATCCTTTTCTGGTGGCCTTATCAAAAAGCCTACCTATCAGGGCTTTTCGTTCGGGCAGGGGAGCGGAGGTAGGGGGTGGAGCAGGGGCTTGCACGACTTCCTTAGGCGGCTCAGGCGGAGCAGGAAGGGTAAAACGTACTTGATAAACCTGCATCGTCCCTTCTCGATTAGATGAAAGATACGTATGAGCCGGAGAAAAGGGATAATAGTAAATATCATCGGCACAAGAGTTTATAGGGGCCGGGAGGCGCTGGGGAGGTCCCCACTCCCGCTCACCTATCCGCACCGCATAAAATACATCATAGCCCCCTGCACTTTGCAAGCCATTAGACGCAAAATACAGGGTATCCCCTATAATAAAAGGGGCATCTTCATCATACGGTGTATTGATAGCACTGGGGAGACGCTCGGCTTTTGGCACGTACTTACCCCCTTGGTAGACGAATCTATAAATATCGCGCCCTGTTCCTCGTTTAGGGCCTGGGGCATGCGTAAAGTAAATATCCTGCGTTTTGGGGTCAACCACCACACTGACCCGCCCCTGAGGGCGTATAGGCACTCTGCGCCAGCGCTGAGGCTTAGTCCACCCTTTGGGTCCCATGACCGTATAATAAATATTACCCTTCCCCCGAGAAAGGTATAAAAGCAGCGTATCGCCTACAGAGCCTATCACGGCTTGATGGTATTTATAGCGCACAGGTAGGTGCGGTACAATCTTCTCATAAGGCATTCCCATTCTATCGCGAGGACCTTGAAGGGAAGAAGACCTACTAACGGCATAAAGTTCTGTGCCTGTCCACCAAGCTGCATATACGGGCGCCCAGGGTGTCAACGCCGAGACTTTTTCCAAAGTATAGCGGTTATCCGCAGATAAGGATTGACAATTAGCTATTTGTGCTAACGCCAGCGTAGCCAGTTCTGGATCGGTCGCCTTTTCTGCATAATTTTTGTAATAATGGGCTGCCTGTGCGGTTTCTCCTCGACGGTGTAAAAGCTGGGCATAAGCCAAGAGGTGTCTTGGGTCCCAAAAAGCAGTTCCCGTAGAAGAGGCCTGTTTGTACAGCGCATAGGCTTCTGGAAGCCGCCCTACCTGCAAATAGGCTTCGGCTACCAGCGGTAGTTCTCGGAGTGAAAAGAGATGCGAAGCCTCCTCATAGCGGGCGATAATCTTTTCATAAAATCCCAGCTCACTCCAGCGCTCTACTCGTCGAGTAAAAGCCAGCTTGCTTTGGCTCCACCCCAGCGAGAGGAATAGGAAAATTCCGCAAAAGAACGCTCTTTTCATCCTCCGCAAAGGTATGGAAATTTCCTTAATCCAAAATCCTACCCTATTAGACGAGTAGGGACTATTCCAGTGAGGACGGCTTCCCCGTGAGCGGGGTAAATTCTACACGACGATTAAGGAACCGATTGTAAGGCGTGCTATTAGGTACAAGGGGTCTATCTTCACTATACCCTTTGGGTACGAGGCGATAAGCGGGAATCCCCTTCTCTTGCAGGTACTTATACACGGTATGAGCTCGGCGTTCGGAAAGGCCTTGGTTATACGCACGAGTACCGATGCTATCGGTATGGCCCGCTACTTCTATGCACAAAGTAGGATACTCACGCAAAAATTGTATTACCGTATCCAGGGCCGCCGGGGCTTCTGTCCGCAAGTTGTATTTATCAAAGTTGAAATGCAGGCGCGGCAAATGAATGCGCTTAAGCACCGTTTCGGGAATCATAGGAATATCGTGCAGCATATCCCCCGTGTCGGGTACCACCAGTGGGGCGACATATTGCGCATACCCTGGAGCATAAGCGTAGATGAGATATTGCCCAGCAGGGGGCTTTTCTCGCTGATAGGCCCCCTGAATCTCTCCTTGCCACACGCTATCCCCTGCAGAAAGCCGCACCAAGCGAACAACCGCAAGCATAAGTTGCTGGGTCTGGGTATCATACACTCGGCCAGTCAGGGTATACCCGCGCGCAGGAGGCGCCACCAGCGTATCCCTCTGCGCTATAGGGGGCTGGACGGGTTCTTTGACAATAAGGTACAGATCTATGTTCCCTAAGCCGCCCACCCGACCAGAAGAAAGATACAACGAGTCCGGATGCACAAAAAAGAGGTAGCTATCATGGGCAGGGCTGTTTATAGGCTGGGGCAGGCGCTGAGGCTTCCCCCAGCGACCATCCGCTTGACGAACGCTATAAAATATATCATAGCCGCCTAAGCTACGGGGCCCATCATGCGCAAAAAACAAGGTATCTCCTACAATAAACGGAGCGTCTTCATTCTCAGGGGTGTTTAGCTCAGAAATATTCTCCGGTTCACTAAACTTACCATCAGGCAAACGCCGCGTTATCCATAGGTCCTTAAGTCCTTTGCTCCCCTTACGGTCAGAACTGAAAATAATCATGCCCGTCTTAGGGTCTACACATAGCGCGTCTTCACTGCCACGGCGGCTATTGGGGAAGGCTTTCCATTTTACGGGCTGGGTCCAGCTTGTTCCCTGAGGGTAGGCAATATAAAAATCTCCTCTTCGCCGAGCGGAACGGTATACAACGAGCGTATCCCCGACAAATCCAGCTATACCTTCATGCTTAGACCCAAAAAATCGCACTGGCTTGGGCAGGCTATCTGCCAGGGTAGCTTCATATAAGCTTTCATAGGGGATCTGGTCATTGGGGTCTATGCCGCGCGCCGGGTCACGCCGAGAGATAAAATACACCCGTCCCTTGTGAATAAAAAGAGAATAATCCCCGGCAGCACTATTGTATGGGCGCAGATTATGCACCACCCATCGAAAGTCCTTTGGCGGGTCTTCGACATAGTTTTTGAGCTGCTGGGCTTGCGCCAGATAGAGATTTAGCAGGGCTTGCGAATCAGGCGCAGTTGTTTTTTGAAGGGCCATCTGAAAGAGTTGTATAGCCTGCGAGGTTTCCCCCCGTTCTACACACAGACGGCCATACTCAGCCAAGAAAGGCGCTTCAGCCTGGGTAGGGTCAAGCTGCGCAAAGGCCTTTCCATACAGCGTATAGGCTTCGGAGGATTGTCCTAAGCGGTAATGCGCACTGGCCCAATAGAGCAGCGTACGAGGGCTGAGCTTTTCCGCTTTTGCAGCTTTCTGGACAAGGCTTGCATAATCCCCCTTATAGTAGAGCCGTTCAATCTGGCGAGCCAAAGAAGGTTGGGCATATAACCATGCTGCCCCCTGATTAATACAAAAGGTGCAGGCGAAAAATAGTAGGACACGCATCTCGGCACAAAGGTAAGACATAAATGCGCTTTTCTTAAAGGTTGTACCTTTGCTGGGTGCGTAGGGTTAGTCTGCTGGTAGGACAAGTATGGGCGCAAGTAGTGATAGGGCACTTGCAGGAAGGGGAAAGGGGCCTCCCTGGCATCACGGTGTGGTGGGAAGGCACTTCCATAGGGACGGTCACCGATACAAGCGGATATTTTCGTATAGGTTTCCCGCCTCGGTGGCCTGCACTCCTGCGGAATAGCTACGGGCCTGATAGCCTCTGGCTCCCAGGCCCCCCTACCGATACCCTGCACTGGTCGCTTACGCAGGGAGTGACCCTGCCCACACAACAAATAGAAGGGCAAGCTCCGGGCATAGGCCTATCCCCCCAAAGTCCCATAGCCCTCCAGACCTGGAACAGGCAAGCCCTCACTGCAGCCCCTTGCTGTAACCTCTCCGAAGCCTTTGAAGGAACAGCCTTGGTGGATGCCGCAATAAGCGATGGCGCGTTAGGCCTGCGACAGCTCCGCCTCTTAGGCTTTGAACCGGCGCATAGCCCCCTCTTGTATGAGAATAAACCCCTCTCTGCGGGACTGTATCGGCCCTGGGCGGCGCAGTTCCTGCCTGCGCTATGGGTACAGTCCTTATCCGTAGCCAAAGGTATCGGGAGTGTCCTCAGTGGGTACGACGGCCCAGCCGGCCAAATCCAAGTCCAATACCTCCCTGCCGATGCAGCCCCCTATCCCCACACCGTAGAGCTTTTCGCTCGGAGCACAGGGGAGTTTCTTTTTTCCTCTCGCCACCAGATAGAAAAAAACGCCTGGACCTTGCTCGGCCTGACTCACTTGGGCTGGACCCCCTTTCAATCGGCCTTCCTCCAAGACCATAATGGCGATGGTTTCTTAGATATACCCCTCTACCGGCATGGCCATGGACTTATCAAAGCGCTGCGCCGCGACAGTAGCGGCGACATGGTGGAAATAGACGCGGAAGGGCTCGTAGATTCTCGCTGGGGCGGTCAGGTGAACTTCAAAACGGCGGACCAAATCGCCCGCTTAGAGGCTTGGGGCACCCGCACAGATACCCGCATGGCCCAACTCTCGCTGCGCCGAGGCTGGGTTCTCCCTAAGGGGCAAGGCCTCAGCCTACTTGCGCAAGTAAGGTACTTGGACGAGGCCCTGCAAGCCGGCTTCAACCGCTATGCCGCGCAGCAGCCTTGGGCGTGGATACAACTTATCTACCGGCGTCCGATTAGAGATACCCGTCTGATATGGCAAGGCGGTATAACGGCACGAGCGGCCTATTATGCGGAGAGTCTCTCTACCTGGCAGGGGTATGATACGGTCTGGCGACGCCCCGAAGGCATAGGCGGGGCTTTTACAGAACTCACCTGGACGCCCTCGCCGCGCCTCTCGGCGGTGGTCGGGGGACGCATAGACTGGCATTCGTATTGGGGCTGGCAAGCGGTACCGCGCCTGCATCTGCGCTGGCAGTACGCTACGGCCGGCGCTATCCGTCTCTCTGGCGGGCGCAGCTGGCGCGTCCCCGACCCCTTGGCCGAAAGCTTCCCCTTCCTCCTGAGTAACCGGCAATGGACCCTTTCCTTCCCCGGCTGGCCCGCGGTAGAAAAGGCTTGGAGTTACGGCTTCTTTTGGCAGCAAAGCTTTCCAGTGGGGAGGCACCTGCTCCGCTTGGCCGTAGATGGCGTACGAGCCCACCTCCAGAACCCCCTCCTCTGGGATATAGAGCGTTCGTGGGCCATAAAGGTTTTTTCTGCCCAGCAAGCCGCCCTTTACCAAACGCTCTACGCGGAGGTCACTTATGAGATACCCGACCAGCTGCGCTTCCAACTGAGCTACAAGCACCAAGAAGTATGGTGGCCCTTAGCAGGGAGCTACCGCTTCCGTCCCCTGCTGCCTAAGGACAGATGGGTAGCCTGGCTCAGTTGGATGACCCTTTCCCGCCGCTGGCAAGTAGATGGCATCCTCTCCTGGATAGGCCCGCAACGGCTCCCTTCCACAGCTGAGAAGCCCTACCCTTACAATAGCCTACCTCCCAAAACCCCTCCCTACGCTATACTAACCCTACAAGTCACCCACCGCATAGACCAATGGGAAATCCAAGCCGCCGTAGAAAATCTCAATAACTTCCGGCAAGCCCGGCCCGTTTTAGCTCCAGAAGCGCCCTTTTCGCCGTACTTTGACGCTTCGCTGATATGGGGACCGATTATGGGACGCATGGCCAGCCTCACGGTGCGCTATAGCTGGTAGGTTCGTGTAGCATAAGGATACTCTTTGGGTACGAAGAAGGGGCTATTGCAAACTAACTCTTATAAAAAAGGAGCCGTAGCTTCGGCAAAAATGCGCTTGAAGCGTTCAACGGCGTGGGTGCGTGTATAGGAAGAAAGGATAAGGGTGCGTCCTTTTTCCGATAGGGCTTTCTTTTGAGAAAGGGGCAAGGCGAAATAGGAAAGGATTTTTTCAGCGGCCTTTTCGGCAGAGAGGGGAATAATCCCTTCTGGCCAGACCTGTCGGACGACCTCTTGGGCGCCGGTCCACTCGGAGACGAGGGCCGGCAGGCCAGCAGCCATGGCTTCTTGTACCGCTATCCCCCACGCTTCGCCCCGAGCCGGATGAAAATACAAACCGGCCTGGGCAAATACCGCTTCTATGGCCGAGACAGGCCCCAAGAATGCTACCTGTACACCGGGATAGCGGCTGAGAAGCGCCGTTTGCACGGACTCCTTCCACCGGCCAACTATCAAGCCCTGCACAGTGGGTAGCTCTCGCTGGAGCCGCCAAATCGTCTCTACAAAAAGATCTAATCCCTTGTAATGCACCCGCCACCCCTCTTCCCCATGGGCGACCAGCACAATCATCGGCTGCTCCAACTGCGGCTGTACCGCCGCTAAACGCTCCAGCCGCTTTTCTTCTACCCCGTTGAACCCTACATATACAGGCGGGCAGGCTGCTCCCAAGAGCTGCTTGGCCAGAGAAGCCAACATCTCCCCTATCACCAAAAACCCCGTATAATGACGAAGCGCATAAAGCAATGCCTTTCGGGTAGAAGGTTTGTAGTATCCATCGTACAAAAAGTATAGTGTTTGTTCATCAATCAGGCTCCATACGGGTTTGCGTTTGAGCTTCCCCATAAGGGGAGGCCAGATATGCGGCCCTTCTATCAGTAACCCATCATAAGCCTCCCAGGGGAAGCGCCAGGCATTGACCCACCAACGGTAATACCGCTGCCACGCAGGGAGCGCCTGGTCATGATACCGTTTCGCCTCGTCTATAAAGTGAAAAGTAGCCCCTATCGCCTGCGCATAAGCGTTATGGATAGGATGGCCATCAGGTCGTCCGCGGAGATAGGCTATTTTGAGCGACATTTTTGGCTAAGAAAGCGCCTACCCGCGCAAAGTAATGTTCTACCGTGTAGTTTGCCTCCACACGCTTACGCAGAGCCTGGCCCTCCTCCTGCGGCGCTGGATGCGTGTATATGCGCTCTAAGGCGACTTGTAAAGCCTCTACATCAGCGGGGGGAATACAGCCCTCCCCCAATACGTCTGGCCCAGCACTATGGGTAGTCGTAATAACAGGCAGACCACACGCCATCGCCTCCAAAATCACTAACCCAAAGGAATCTAACAGCGTAGGGAACACCAACGCCGTAGCCGCTTGATAGAGTTCTGGCAAAGCTTCCCTCGGCCTATGGCCCATGTACCAAAAAAAACCGTCATACTTAGCCAAGATGGGTTTCATCTCTTCCACCACATGCCCTACAATCCATAACTCTGCTTGCGGAAAACGCGCCCTTTTCCATGCTTCAAGCAAATATTGGACTCCCTTAAGCGGATCCACTCGGCCTACATATAAAAAACGAAAGGGCTTCCGCTGAAGCTTAGCAGCGGGCCTAAATAGGTCGGCTTCCACTCCTAAGGGGAGTACCTCTATTTTCTCAGGGGGAATGCCTCTTTCTTCCATTTGGCGCCGTACAAAAGAAGAGAGCACTATCACCTTATCCGCCAGAGCCAGTTCTTTTTCCATGCGATGCACCAACTGTTTGGGCAAAAGGGCATACTTGCCTTTGCCTAAGCCCTGCAGTTGGTAGGCTTTATACGCGATGTCGTTCCACACGCGAGGATGCGATGCGGGAAACTCTAAGAACACAGGGACCCCTAAGGCCCGGGCTTTTTGCATAGTATATAAGCTGGTGCCACTCCATGCCCACAGGAAGGTCGCTTCTGGGGGAAAGTGCCGCGCACACAGGGCATCATACAAAGCATACTGCCACAGTCGGGGCGTTTCATAGCTTCCTATAAAGGGCAAGCGCCGCCACAGGGCCCACAGCCCCCATATCAAGCCAGAGTACCCCCAAACAGAGCGCCGAGCCCCATCTCTCTTTTCTAACGACCACTCCGGATAATAGTGAGCTACAGCATAAAGGCTTTTGCAGTGCCTCAGGGCTTGCGCCAGTAAATGCGTATAGGACCCGGGCCCTGTAAGCAAGTAGCCCCCTGGCGAGAGCCCCTCTCTCACGCCGTCAATAGCGGCTTTTCCCCCCTACTCAAAGCCCGAGAAATCACTATGCGTTGCACTTCGCTGGTGCCTTCGTAAATCTCGGTAATCTTGGCATCCCGAAAGAGGCGTTCTACATGGTATTCCTTCACATAGCCGTACCCCCCATGTATCTGAATAGCCTCCGTCGTGACCCACATAGCGGCACGGGAGGCATACAGCTTGGCCATGGACGCTAAGAGGCCATAAGGTCGCCCATGGTCCTTCGCTTCGGCGGCCCGAAAGCACAAGAGGCGCGCCGCATCTATCTGAGTGGCCATCTGCGCCAGCTTAAACGCTATCGCCTGATGCTTAGCTATGGGCACGCCAAAGGTTTGCCGTTGCAGGCTATACCGCAGGGCCAGCTCATAGGCCCCCGAGGCAATCCCCAGCGCCTGCGCCGCTATCCCTATCCGGCCCCCATCCAACGTCTTCATCGCAAACTTGAACCCGAAACCCTCCTCTCCAATCCGATTTGCTACGGGAACCTTTACATCATTAAAGATCATCGTGTGCGTATCTGACCCCCGAATGCCTAACTTGTTTTCTTTTTTTCCTACAACCACCCCTTCCCATTCCCGCTCTACGATAAACGCGCTAATCCCTCGGCTGCCCGCTTGGGGGTCAGTCTGCGCTATCACCAAATACAAGCCCGCGCGACCCGCATTCGTAATCCAGTTTTTCGTACCGTTGAGGAGGTAGTAGTCGCCTTTGCGCACAGCACGCGTACGCTGCTGGGTAGCATCACTCCCCGCTTCCGGTTCCGATAGGCAAAATGAACCTATTACTTCACCTCGGGCAAGCAAGGGGAGATACTTACGCTTTTGCTCTTCGGTACCATAGGTTTCTATGCCCCAGTTGACGAGGGAGTTTTGGACAGAGACCATCACACTGGCGGAGGCATCTACTTTGGAGAGCTCTTCCATCAGGAGTACATAACTGAGGGTATCCATGCCCGCCCCGCCATACTCCGGCGACACCATGAGCCCCAAAAAGCCCAGCTCCCCCATGCGCTTGACCAGCGAGTCGGGGAAGGTCTGCGTTTCATCGCGTTCTATCACCCCAGGCAGCAGCTCACTTTGGGCAAAGTCCCGCGCCGCCTGGCGAATCATCTCTTGCTCTTCCGTAAGCCGAAAATCCATACCCTACAAAGCTAAGCAACTTTATTTTATCCCAATCGGGCCAAAAACTGCTCCCGTCGCCAAAGCAGCCTATCCATCGTGTGTCGCCCAATAATATGCGTGAAATACGGCGAATGCAAAAGTCGTACGTAGTAATGCAGGGGACTACTACCATGGGGATACACCACAAGGTGATACGTTTTCCCCGACCAAAGGAAGAGTCGCATCTCTGCTAAGGGGGAGAGACCGACAAGGGAGTCCGGCGGGGCCCACTCATCCGCATAAAACTTTCCGGTATAAGCGAGGAGGTATTCGGCTACTTGAGCGGAATCGGTCGATTCGCCGGAGGCTAAGCGCCAAGGGGCCCCCGGCTGGGAACGCTCCAGCTTCCAGCTCTGGGCCGGCTCCCCCACCCATTCCAGCTGAATCGCTTGCAGATCTACGGGACGCACTTCAAAAAGAACATTAGGTTGCCATACGCTTATATCAGGATAGTAGCGCGAAGTTACATACCCTTCAAACCCTGGAACGAACACCTCGTACGGCTGGTCACTCCCCGGCCGAAGCATGTAAGAAGCCCGCTGGTCAGGCGTAGGGCCCCCTACATAAAACACCTCCTCGCGTCCATCCTTAAAGCGCAAAAAGACTTCCACGCGGTGTTCCTTGAGAAACTTGAGGACATTCCGCACCGCCGTAGTAGCCACAGGGGCTCGGGGCGTCTGCACCACCAGCGTGTGAAGGAGGGTTTGGAGCGGCTGGGAAAAAACTTCTAAGGTGTCTCCTATAAGCCAGCTTCCGTCCTTTTGCCGACGCAGGAGGATCTGGCGAAAAACCGTATCCGCATGCTTCTCTATCAGACGGATTTCTACTAAGGCGGCTGTATCCGAGAAGGAAAAAGTACGCGCGCGCCGCTCCCGAGCCTCAACAAGACGAGGACCTACGACCACTAACACCGCCGCCCCCGCCAGCACAAGAAATAACCCCACCGTCAAAAGTAGATTACGATTCATAAGCTCACTTTTTTGTAATCAGCGGTCGCTTATAAATATTTCTGCGCCAGAAATACAATCCTAAGCCAAAAAGTATCATAAGCACTATGGGCATACCTAAGTTAAACGCTTGGATAAAAGTCGCATGGGCGCGTACAATTTCAGGGTTCAGGCGTCGGATTTGGACACTTCTACTGCGCACTTGGGTCAGGGAGATTTCACCCGCCAAATAATCTACACAATTGAGGAGGAAAGTAAGGTTATCTAAGGGCACATAGTCGGCGCTTCGGCCTTGCACTTCGGCGGGGAGCGCCAGTTCGCCGTCGGTAATCAAGATAGCCTTCCCGGGCAAGCCCGAACGAGGTAAAAAGCGCGCTGTAGGCGGCTTCGGGGCAAAGCTATCGGTCGGCGGCTCCCTATCTTGAAATACCGACTCAAATATTCCCTCAGTCAGCACAGCCATAGGCCGGAAACCTTTTCCCTTAAAGGCTTCCGGAGAAGGCGGATTTTTCAGCGTAAGGTTTATATCAATGAGCTGCGTCCCCTTCACCGAACGGCTTAGGGGAGAGCTTAGGGCCAAAATAGTGTGCTGTACGCCCGGCCGCGCAAGCGTATCTACACTCCCCGCATAGCGATATAATACCGCATCCACCGTACGAGTGATAGGATGCGGGGGGAAGATATAGACGACAGGATAATACAGCCACTTTTCTGCACCCCATAACGGACCGTTGTAGTACCCGCGGATAACCTCTATAAATCCGCAGGAAAAGTCTTGCACCAAATCATAGCCGGGCCGCCAGCCCCAGCGGAAAAAGAGATCATCCAAGTTAAGCTCTCGGAGCTGGGTGAGGGCTGAGCTTTCCGTAAGGTTTATGCGGTGGTAGTCCACCAGCCAGAGGAGGCGCCCCCCGCGCAAAAGGTATTGTTCAAGCTCGTACTTCTCCCGCTCCCTAAAAGCGCTATCGGGTCCAATCACGAGGATTGCCGCATACCCATCCCCTTGCAGCTTTTGCCGGAGGCTTTCCGGCAAGAACATCTTGGCCGGGGGAAGGGCCTGACCTTCTTTTACACGCACAGGTAGCACCCGATAAAACCGTTCCAGTTCCGCCCGAAGCTGCGGCATCTGGTCTAAGGGGTATTCCCCATGGCCAGAAAGAATGCCTATGATAGGTTTTTCTCCATACACGGCTATTTGGCGCAGGGCTGCCGCTATCTTATACTCCACTTCTTGCTCGGCTTCTAAAAGGTTAATCTCGCCGGTGGGGTATAGATTGCCCTTTACCAGGTCTATCCATATCTCTTGGAAGCCACACTGCACCACCGCAACAGGGTACATGTACTGCCGACGGGTCTCTGTCTGAGATACCCGCACATTGATGGGGATAGGCTGCACCCCCCGCATCTTGAAGGACTTTAAGACTTCGGGGCTTTTACTGGGATTGACAAACGTGTAGTTGAAGGGCTTCGGGGCTACCGCCCGCATCTCCGCTAAGAGCGTTTCTATCGCCCGCTTGTACCGCTGGATAGGATAGGGAAACTCCCCCTCTAAGTACACCGTCACATACACGGCCTGGGGCAAGCGCCTAAGTAACGCCTTGGTCCCCTCGGAGAGCGTATAACGCTTCTCCGCCGTGAGGTCTATCCGTACGAAGTACCGCTGCCCTATCAGATACACCAGCACTACAGCAGCGAGAAGTACCAAAAAATGTAGGAGGGCTCTCATGCGTGCCTCTGGCTAAGTTGCAAGCGAGCCAATCCCAGTCCGAAAAGAATGACGCCGAGGAAATACAAAATATCCCGGCTATCTACTACCCCGCGGCTAATACTGCGGTAATGTTCCATGAGACTGAGCTGGGCAAAAAACACTTGTAATGGCTTGCCAATCGGCAGCTCAGAAATAAACTCAAATCCTATAAGCCACAGAAACCCCATAAAAAGGGCCAACAAGAACGCAATAATCGTATGCATCGTGAGGGTAGAAGCCCATATGCCCAAAGCCACCAAAGCCAATCCCATCAGAAATAGGCCGACATAGGCCCCTTGGATAGCCCCATGATCCACGGCCCCGCGAGGCTGCGCCAACCAAGCAATAGACCCATAAAATACCAGCGTCGGCACCAGCGCAAAAGCCAGCACTACCGCTACCGCCAGATACTTCCCCCACAGAATCTCCCAGGGAGAAATAGGCGCTGTAGCTAAAAGCTCATAAGTACCCACCCGAAACTCCTCGGAAAAACTCCGCATAGTGAGCGCTGGTGCTAAAAAAAGTAAAAACCATGGCGCTATGCTAAAAAAAACATCCATCTCTGCAGCGCCCGTCTGTATCACACTGCCCGAAAAAACCCACAGAAATAAGCCGGTACCCACCAGAAATACAGCCCATATCAGGTAAGCTATCAAGGAATGCAGGAGGGCTGAAGTTTCCTTTCGCCAGAGGGCCCACATGTAGAGCAAAGTTAGGAGGAGCGCTCCGAACGCAGCCGCTCATCGGGGAGAAGCAAAAGCACCCCCACAAGCAAAATACCTAAGCCGGCCATACCTCCAAAAACCCAGCGTACCCCATACAGGAGACGACCTTGCCCCCACGTTTGCCCAGCTACATATAAGATATTCAAAAAAGCCAAGCCTACCGTAGAGCCTATCTGCCGCATAAACTGTATGGCACTCGTAGCCGACCCCACCCGAGCGATAGGGACATCATTTTGCCCAACTACACTGATAAGCGCCTGAAAAGGCCCCAGAAAGCCTGCGCCCATCACCATCAGAGTCAGTAAAAGTAGCAAAGGCATTTGGACTGGAAGAGCTACCGCAGCTATCCCCAGAAGCAAAGCAAAGCCTATGGCACAGCCTACCAACAAAGGCTTATACCGTCCGTGCCGGCTCACCCACGCCCCCGCAGCCCCCGTGCTCACAACCCCGCCTACGGTAAAAGCTAAAAGCAGCAGGCCACTTTCAGCAGGCGGATACCCGAGTACCGATTGTAAATACAGCGGAAAGAAAGTTACCCCGCCCAAAAATATCGGGCCAAAAAAGAAACCCGCTAAAGCCGCATAGCGAAAAGTAGGTATTTCTATAAGGGATAGGGCAAACAGGGGACTGGGGTGGTCTTTTTCCACGCGTATCCAGAGGAAAAGGAAAAAAAGCGCCACCGCAAGCAAAACGCCACCCCACACGGGCGCGCCCAGCCGTTCAGGCCCCCAGAAGGAAAACGCCAGCAAAAAGGGAATAGCCCAGCCTATCAGGAGCAGAATACCCCGCTTATCCAAGGAACCGTCCTGTGGCGAGGCCCGCAGGGGTAAATACCGCCATACAAATCCCATAGCCAGCAGTAGCAGCGGAACATTCATCCAAAAGGCCCACCGCCAAGACAGATGCTGCGCAAGGTACCCCCCCTATCACAGGGCCTATCGCAGAAGCTATCCCAAAAAGTGCTCCTACCACCCCTGCCCACCGGCTGCGTTCCCTCGGCGGGAAAAACCACGCCAACGTCGTGAACGCCAAAGAAAATAGCGCTCCACCCCCTATCCCTTGCAAAAACCGAAAGAATATTAAGGACAGAAAAGAAAAAGCCGCCCCACAAGCCAGCGACCCCACCATAAAGAGAAAAAGCGCTCCTAAGAGTATAGGCCGCCGCGGCAGAATCTCTACCAATCGGCCGGCCACAGGCGCCGCAATCGTACTGCCCAACAGGTAGGCGACCCCTACCCACCCATACCAAGCTTGCCCGCCCAGCTCCGCTAAAATGACCGGCAAAGCCGTAGCTACCACCGTCTGGTCCAACGCCGCTAAAAACAGCCCCAAAAACACCCCCACGAGCGTAAAGCGAACTGGCCGAGGAAGGCTTTTCTGCCCCATGCGGCCAAAAGTACTACTTCTTCTCTCCTACCTTTGACCCGATGGAAGCCTTAGACCATGTGGCCATAGCTATCCCAGATAAAGAGAGCGTATCCCTTTGGGAAAAGCTCTTAGGACAGTCCCCTTTCCACACTGAAGAGGTACCCGAACAGGGCGTCAAAGTGTATTTTTTCCAGGTAGGGCCGACCAAGATTGAACTTTTAGAACCGCTTTCCCCCGAAAGTGCTGTCGCCCGCTTTTTAGAGAAAAAGGGGCCGGGCCTCCACCACATTGCCTTTTATGTAGAAGAGCTAAGCCCTGCAGTGGATAAGCTTAAGGCTGCGGGAGCCACCCCCCTTAGCGAAACCCCGCAGCCGGCCGCCCTGGGGAAAAAAGCCATTTTCTTTCATCCCCGCACTACCGGCGGTGTGCTCGTTGAACTCGTCACCTTTGCCTAAACCCTGATTTTACACAAAGCCTGCTCCTTTACAGAGAATGTGGCGGTGGGGCATAGCGCTTCTGCTTCTCAGCTGTAGCCGACGAGAACTGCTGCGTATCAAAGGTAGCGATACGGTCCTCCCGCTCAGCCAAGCTTTTGCCGAAGCCTATATGATGTATTACAAAGCGCCCCTCATCAGCGTAACCGGTGGGGGCAGTGGTGTGGGTATCGCCGCCCTCCTGAATGGAGACACCGACATCGCCATGTCCTCGCGCCCGCTCAAACTATCTGAGCGGCTCCGCTTCCAAGAAAAAGGCAGAACCCTCATAGAAGACACCGTAGCCTGGGATGTGCTGGCCCTCTGCGTGCATCCTTCTAATCCAATTGAACGGCTTACCCGCAGCCAAATAGCCGACATCTACACCGGCAAAATCCGAAACTGGAAGGAGTTAGGCGGCCCTGACCTGCCTATCCTGCCTTATTCACGCGAGTCCAGCTCCGGCACTTTCGAGTTTTTCCGGGAACATGTATTACGAGGCAAAGACTTCGCCTCAGATGTACGTTTTATCCCCGCGACAGGCATGATGGTCCAATCCGTCAGTCAAACGCCCGGGGCGATTGGGTACATCGGGGTCGCCTACGTGAGGCCCGGCGTAAAAGTCCTGGCCGTAGCTCAAGACGGCGACACCGCTTATTGCTACCCCGCCCGCAGCCGCAAAGAACTATCCCGTTATCCTATTGCCCGCCCCCTCTACTATTACTACGATCAAACCCGCGCACCCGCCCTGGCCCCCTTCCTCCGTTTTATTCATTCTGACACCAGTAAAGCCTTAGTTACCCAAGTGGGCTATATCCCATGAGAGACCGATGGGGGAAAAAGGCCTTCCAGGCTGCAGCTGCTACGACTATCCTCATCTTAGGGGGGCTGACCCTTTTCCTTTTCCAAGAAGGCCTTCCTACGCTCTGGAAAAGTCCCTATGAAGGGGTCACCTATGCCGTACATCCCCAGAATCCCCTCCCCCACCTCTCGCCAGAAGCCGTCCAAGCCTTAGTAAGAGGAGAAACCACTTGGACGGCGTTAGGTGGCCCCGAAGCACCCGTCGTACCCGTCTATCTGGCTAACTTAGATAGATATGTCTCTGCTCACGCGCCCGCCCCACTTTTCAAGCACATCTTAGACTCCTTAGCCACCTTGCCGGGGGTGTTATTCGCGCTGCCGCCTTCACTCCTACCCGCCCGCACCAAGCCTATCGACGTTCCCTGGAATGGCTGGAAAGCGCTCTTCGCCTCCGCCCGCTGGTCCCCTACCTACGAACCTATCCCTTCTGTAGGGGTGTGGTCTCTCCTTATAGGCAGCTTATGGGTCAGTGCCATAGGGCTTCTCGTCGTGGTACCCCTGGGCATAGCCATGGCCGTGTATGTGGTGGAGTTTCTGCCTAAAAAGCTGTATTACGCCATAAAAATGCTCTGGGAAGTGCTGGCCGGCCTTCCCTCTGTGGTAGTAGGATTTTGGGGGCTTATGGTCTTAGTACCGTGGATACAGAAGATTTTCCATTTAGAAGATGGGGAGACGGCCCTTACCGCCGGCATCCTCTTGGGATGGATGACGCTCCCGCTCATGGCCAGCCTGGTAGAAGAGGCCTTGCAAGCCATCCCGCCGCTTCTCATAGAGTCCAGTTATGGCTTGGGCGCTACCCAGTGGCAAACCATTTTACGGCTCAAGCTTCCCTATATTATGCCTTCTATCTTTACAGCCACCCTGCTTTCTGCAGGGCGCATTTTAGGGGAGACGATGGTGGTCTTGATTGTGAGTGGGAATGCCCCTCTACTCTCGTGGAGTCCCCTGATGCCGGTGCGCACGCTCCCCGCTACCTTAGCCGCCGAACTCGGCGAAGCCCCCGTGGGCAGCTACCATTACCATGTACTTTTCTTCCTAGGGATCATCCTCTTCCTGATAACCGTAAGCCTGAATGCCTTAGCGTATGTTATCCAGCCCAAGACACGCTCCGCCTAAACGGTGGGGCGAACACATCGCTACCCTCGCCGTAGCCCTCCTCAGCTGGGGAAGTATAGCTATCCTCGCAGGCATTATAGGCTTCTTGGTGTATCGGGGCGGGCAAGTACTAAGTTGGGAGTTTCTTACAGCGCCTATGCGGGAGGGCATGCAAAAGGGCGGTATCGCGCCTGCCTTGGTAGGAAGCCTTTGGCTGACGGCGGTAGCTATCCTCACCGCTGCCTTTATCAGTACAGCCGCCGGGGCTTACCTCAGCGAGTTTGCTCGGCCCTCCCGCTTCAAAAATCTCATAGAGTTTTTGGTTACTACCTTAGCAGGGATCCCTTCAGTCGTATATGGGCTTTTTGGGCTGGCCCTTTTTGTGACAGCTTTAGGCCTTGGAGCCTCTATTTTAGCTGGGGGGCTCACCTTGGCCCTGCTTTCGCTCCCTTTGCTCATCCGCAATGCCCAGGAGGCCTTTGCCGCCGTACCCCGAGCCTTAAAGGAAGCCAGCTTAGGTATTGGGGCATCAGAAATACAGACTTTTTTCCGAATCACCCTGCCCATGGCGCTACCCCGTATCCTCACCGGCCTGGTCTTAGCGAGCGGCCGCGTCTTAGGCGAGACAGCCCCTATCCTCTTTACGGTGGCCGCTTACTATCTCCCCACCTACCCGCATAGCCTCTTAGAACCCACCATGGCCCTACCCTACCACCTGTATGTGCTCATCACCAGCGGAACCAATATCCAGGCTACCTACCCTATGGCCTTTGGTACAGCCTTGGTGCTTCTACTGCTCACCTTATGCTTGACGGGAATAGCCGCTTACCTTCGCTATCGCCTAAAAAAGTCTTACCGTGTATAAAGTAGAAGCCCACGCCGTCTCCGTCTGGTATGGAGACCACCAAGCCCTCTACAAAGTCTCCCTCCAGCTCGAGCGTAACCAAGTACTGGCGCTAATAGGCCCCTCCGGCTGCGGTAAATCCACCTTCCTGCGTCTCCTAAATCGCATGAATGACTTCATCCCAGGCTTCCGCATGGAAGGCAAAATCCTCATAGATGGAGAGGATATCTATGCGCCCCATGTAGATCCTGTGCACCTGCGCCGACGGGTCGGCATGGTCTTCCAAAAACCTACACCGTTCCCCTTCTCTATCTATGAAAACGTGGCCTATGGCTTGCGCCTGCAAAACCGCCTCAAGGAGTCCCAGATCCGGGAGCGCGTAGAACAGGCCCTGCGGCAAGCCGCCCTCTGGGATGAAGTCAAAGACAACCTCAAAAAGTCGGCCTTAGCCCTCTCGGGCGGCCAACAGCAGCGTTTATGTATCGCCCGGGCCTTAGCAGTGCGCCCCTCCCTCCTCCTCATGGACGAACCCACCTCGGCTTTAGACCCCATCTCCACCGCCAAGATTGAAGAGCTTATCCATGAGCTCCGACAGACCTATACGATTGTGATTGTAACCCACAATATGCAACAAGCCGCACGCATCAGCGATGTCACCGCATTCTTCCACATGGGACGGCTCATTGAGTGCAGCCGCACCAAAGACTTCTTTACCAACCCTACACATCCCGAGACTTTGCGCTATATTACAGGACGATTTGGCTAACTTTATCTATTATGAGCCTGATTGAAACCGAGATTGCCAAAGTGCGCAGTCGGGCCTATCAAGTGGTACAGCACCTCCAGCAACAGCTCGCGCTTCTGGAAGAAGCCGTAACCGCCGGCGAATGGACCCGTCTCCACCAGCTGGAAAGACTCCGAGAGGAAAGCTTAGAAGGCGATATGCGATTAGACCGCCGATGCGCACGCATCCTGGCTTTGCATCAGCCCGTAGCCAGCGACCTGCGCTTCATCTTGGCGGTCATGCGCATGCACTTTTATGTAGATGAGATTGGCGAGCGGCTTGCCACCATAGGGCGACGCTTGGCCTTATATGCGCCGATCCTCCCCTCCGACGCCCTCCAAAAAATGCCCCTCCCTCAGCTTGTCCAAAGCGTCCATCGCCTCTTAATCATCTGCTTAGAGGCTTTCTTCCGCAGCGATACCGAACGCTCCAAAATGATAGACTCCGAAGACAACGCCGTAGACGAAGCCTACGAAGCTTGTATGCAAGTCATCACTCAAGCTATAACCCCCCCCCTCCCCGAAAAACAAGCCACCGCCTGGATAGAGCTCGCTATTATTGTCAAAACCTTAGAAAAGATAGCCGATTACGCGTTAGATATTGCGGATGCTTCTATTTACTACGCAGAAGGGGTGTATTATTGGCATCGGTTCGCTCGGCGCTCAGAGTCCCACTCGTAAGAGGTGGGGTAAGATAGACGCCTCTTGCCTGGCAAAGACCATCGGCTCAGGCATAAGGTCCTTTACCCAAGTTGCCTTCCAGCCATAAAGGCGAGCGAGCTCCTGCAAGACAGTATTTGTAACCTCGTATAAGGTAGTAAAGGGGGCCTCTAAGTAGAGGTATTCCAGGAAGGGCTTCCATTCATAGAAAAAGGGGGCTTTACCATACAAAGTAAGGAGCACTTTCCAGTGGTAGAGGCGCCAAGGCTTATCGGGCGGCCAGGTGGCTTGAAAAGGGGTCTTTTTCGTGGCATGAACAAGGGGTACCGTTAGCCAGTGGCCTTCCGGCAGCCAATACCGCGCATAATAGCTCCCCTTAGGCAGTAAAGGCGGATAAGCCACCGCAAACCCCCGGCTTTCCTTGGCTACTTCTATCCAGGAAAGCGGCGGCCAGAGATACGCCGGCAAGACCCTCACGATGCCAAAGAAAACGGTTCGCCCGCTTCTATCTCCTCAAGCACAGGAAAGATAGTCGTCGGATCCAGAAACTCCCCGACATATTCCGCGCTGGAGATATACCGCACAATCCCATGCCTATCAATCAGGTAAGCGGCAGGCAGGGGGACACCAGCCTCATAGCCGGCCATAGTCTTTTGTAAAAAAGTGTTTTGGTAACTATTCCCATAGCGGCGTATGACGCTAAAGTCGGGGTCAGATAACATCTCAAAAGAGACGCCGAGCTTCCGTATCATGGCTTGATTGACGCCGAGAGGGTCTGGCCCTATGCCTAAGATGACCACATTTTTAGCGTAGAAGCGGTCTTTATACCGCTCATACGTACGAAGCATCATGTGGCACCCCGGACACCAGTCGCCCCGTACAAAAAGTAGCAGCACAGGATTATGGGGGAAAAACTGCGAGAGCTGAATAGGACGACCATGTACATTAGGCAGGGTAAAGTCTGGGACGGGGTCCCCTACTTTTAGGACATAGCCCCCTTGGGCTCCAGCTGCGATATAAGGAGCATCCTGAATATACCCTGCCGAAAGAACGATACTGGGAAAAGCCACTAAAAACATAGGCCACGGCCACTGCCCCGTAAAGTACCCTAAAAAGCCCAGTAAGCTTATGCCCGCCCCAATAAGCAAGGGCTCCACCCATAAGTAGCGCGTATAAGTAAAAATATGCATGAATCGCTGCCGGAGGGTAAGCGCTGCCGCAAAGAAGAGTACCGCCGGCACCGCCAGAAGAAGCCGTAGCTCCCAAGCATACGGTAGCGATAGGGCTAAAAAGAGATTCCCTATGAAAGCAGCGGCATATTGCAAAGGACCTGTAAACCGCTGAAAGTCCAGACCAATCAGATTACTTCCTATGGCACCGGCCCAGAGCGCATACGCCCTATACGGCGTATCTATCCACTGCGCGAGAAACGCCCATCCCTCCAGCCCCAAACCTATGTACGTGAGCCAAGGAATCGTCGTGAGCCACATAGGCAACCGCATACGCTCTAAGTAACAAAACTCTCCAGAATAAATACCTTTGCCTCTATGTGGGAAAGGCTCAACCAAGTAGTGGAACGGTTTCAAGAAGTGGAAAAACTCCTCGGCCAAGGCATTGAGGATGCTGTCCAACTTCGGGAGTTAGGGCGGGAGCATAAGTACTTAGCCCCAATTGTGAAGCTGTATGAGCGATGGCAACGCTTGCAAGAAGCGCTACATCATGCCAAAGCGGAGTTAGAAAATACCAGAGACCCTGAGTGGCGAGAGCTGGCCGCCGAGGAAGTAGAACGGCTCACCCACGAAAAACAACAAGTAGAAGAAGATATCAAAGTAGCCCTGCTCCCTCCGGACCCAGATGACGACAAGAATGTCATTGTAGAGATACGGGCCGGCACAGGAGGGGACGAAGCAGCTCTTTTTGCCGGCGACTTAGCCCGTATGTATCAACGCTATTGCGAAAAACGCGGATGGAAGTGGGAAATCAGCGACTTTACCGAAGGTAATGTCGGCGGGTATAAAGAAATCATCCTGCAGGTACGCGGCGAAGGAGCTTATGGCTGGCTCAAATACGAAGGGGGGGTGCACCGGGTACAACGCATCCCACAGACAGAAAGCCAGGGGCGCATACACACTTCCGCGGCCAGCGTCGCTGTCCTCCCTGAACCCGAAGAAATAGACATTGAAATCAAAGAAAGCGACATCCGAAAAGATACATACTGTTCCTCCGGACATGGAGGCCAATCGGTAAATACTACCTATTCGGCGGTGCGGTTGGTGCACATTCCGACGGGGATTACTGTCGCTATCCAAAATGAACGCTCGCAGATTAAGAACTACGAGACGGCGTTACGCATTTTACGAGCCCGCCTGTACGAGCTGGAACTCCAAAAAAGAAGAGCGGCAGAGGAAAACCTCCGCCGCTCCTTTATTTCTACGGGTGACCGTAGCGCTAAGATCCGTACCTATAACTTCCCGCAGAACCGGGTGACCGACCACCGCATCGGCCTCACACTCTACAACTTAGATCAGGTATTAGACGGCGAACTCTCCGAGCTGTTAGAGGCCTTGCGCCTGGCCGACAGAACGCGTCAGTTGGCCCAGATGGAGAGTCAGGCCGGTTGAGCCTCGGGCTTAGTCGGTTCGCCCGATAGATCAGCCGCTGCCCGCAAAAGCTCCATTAGCTCACTCAGGTCTAAAAAGAACGCTTCTAAGCTCTTTACATCGGCCAGCGATCGCCACACATCCGGCTCAAACAGATGCGAAGGAGCCGTAAGCCCTAAATACAGATTATGCCCATGACCGGCCAGGTAAAGCAACCGCTCTACATGACGTTGCCGAAACTCATTGAGCGTCCGAATAAGCTCAGGCGTTAAGTAACGCCGCACAGTCCCCTGAGAACTCGCATATATGACGAAATGTTCATCAAAAGTCGCATCTCCACTGGGATAAGCTTGCACACGGCCAGGCTGGTAGAGATCCGCGTCAGACAGCCCCTTCGGGAGGATATACAAATCACCCGCTCGCAGCTCCACAAACTGTACATGCGCAAACAGCCCCTCAAATATAGGCTCATAGCGGGCCTTTCCCTCCGCTTTCACTTGCGTGAAAGCATGCACTTCTGAAAACTCTAAAAAAGTCCCATTATCCAACTTCATAAAACAGTAATCATCTCCCTCATACTTATGCACAGGCTTCCCAAATAGCCGACTTTTCACAAAAGTACTTGCGCTTACATAGCGATGGGGTATATAATGCAGCCGTTCATCTACATATCGGACTATCCCCTCAATCACGCGGCCCTTGAAAAGGTTATAGAACTTACGGCTACTGAGTACCTCCCGATAAAGCATATACGCCAGAAAAAAGAAAACCAGTACATTCAAAATAATGAGAGGCACCAGATACTCTTTCCCCATGAAGGAACTACTGGCCCAAATAGCCAATATAGTCACAGGAATAGCGCCAATCCATACCAGAATAGCCCTAAAAATGGTGCCTTTCCGGGCCGCTTCCGCTACAGACAGCTCCTTAGAGAGCTGCTCTGAAAAAAACTGCCTAAAACTTTCTAGCGTTTTCATAGTATTTTGAAAATGAAGTTACATGCCTATGCTTCTCTGGATGGCAAATATCATGCCACTTTTTCACCTCCCGCACTCTGCCCTTTTGACTAAGTGTCCAAAGACACAGGCAATACCACATGCTTAGGCAAAGGTACGGATTTTTGGGAAATACCAAATAGCCTGTTTCTCGCAAGGTCAGGGCGTTTATGCTATCTGTGCCCTACTTTTGCCCAAATGCACCGCCTGGGCTGGCTCCTGCTTGTGCAGAGTTTGTGGGTATATGGGCAAGGATGGGAACCCTTGCGCGATTCTATGGTCATAGAAAATGAGCGGGTAGAAACCCTGGATCTTACCCAACGGCCCCTTCCTGCCATACCTGCGCTATCGCCCCCCACTTGGCCTGCGCTGAGCTTCCCCTGGGAAAAGGCCCCTGCTCATCCGCTCCTTCAACCCGCTGTCCTCCAGCCGACGCGTCCTTCCTGGACGAAACTGGCTCCCCTCCACTTGCGCTATGGCATAGGTCGCTTTTGGACCCAGCTCGTAGAGGCTACGTGGACGCACACTCGCGATCTTGCGCGCGATGGCGGCCTCGCCTTTACCCACTTTTCTACACCACAAGGCCATGTACCCTTCGCTCGCTGGGGCTACTCTACTCTCCAGGCCTGGATAGGCCACACTACTTCCACCAGCGGTTGGGAAGCGCGCTACAAAGGTAGTTTCGAAAAGTTTTTCTTTTATGCGCCTTACGCAGAAAAATGGTATGGTTTTTCTGAAAATACCCCCGCACAAGACTCCCTAAAAGGGCATTACTGGCGACAAGAGCTGACTCTCTCTGGTTGGAGTTCAAGGTGGGGGCAAATCGCCTTACACACCCGTCGATTAGATTTTCGCCAAGGAACGCCCGAATGGCAAAACGAAATCTCTTGGCAAAGTCCTTCCTACAAGCTCCCTTACTTAGGCCAAGGGACTACATATCTGCGGGCTTTCCTGGAAGGAAAGCGGTTTCTTTTCTCAGGCACTTCCATAGGTACCTATACTTGGGGGGCGTGGCTTATACGAGGAGGCCTACAGGCAGCTTTAGCTAAGGACTCTACCTTAAGATTTTTTGCCGCCCCTCACCTGCTTGCTGTATATCAAGGTATTTCCCCAAGCTTGTGTCCTTATATCGAACTCAAAGGCGATATTCGCCCACTCACTTATTACGCCGCCTCAGAACTTAATCCTTATCTCTACCGAGATACTAAGGTGCTGCCTTTTACCCGAGAATGGCTTACTGCGGAAGCAGGCCTGCGCGGTCAAGGCACCGGCTGGGACTATCGTATAGCCGCAGAATACCGATATGCCCAAAACCTCCTCCGCTTCCAGCCTATGGGAGCTCGCTTTGGGATAGCTCCTCTATCTACTTTTCAAAGCATAGGGGGCATTCTAAGTCTTGCTTACACCCCCCAAGCTACGGGACCTTATGCCGAGCTTCAGGCTGCCTACCGCAGATGGCACCTTCCCACCCAGGTTGTGTATTACAGCGTCTCGCCTTGGGAGATCGCCGCGCGCGGCGGATACCAGTGGGAAAACAAGATCGCCTTTTTCCTGAGCACCCAGATACTCGGACCTCGTTTCCTCACCGACTCGCTCCAAGTGCCCCCCTTTGTGGATATTTCGTGGGAAGCTCATGTGCGTCTATGGCCCTTTTTGAGTTTCTTTGTCCAGATGAATAATCTCTTGAATCAGCGATTCTACCGCTGGTATGGATACCGTGAGCGTCCCTTGGACGTGCGCATAGGTATATGGACTAAAATCGGATAGCGTATGAGTACAGCGGCACAGATAGATTTTCAGCTCTATATGGGGCTTTTAGCGGCCGAACTGCCCCGCTTTTCCGTGCCGGGCATAGGGTCCTTTACCTGGCATGTAGAGCGCGCCCATGTCGACCCTAAATCCGGCACAGTCACCCCTCCCCACCCTGCCCTCAAATACGAGCCTGGCCATAAATATTTGGCAGAAACTATCGCCTTCTTACGAGATTACTTTAGCCTAAGTGAAAAAGAAGCCGAAGCTTTATTACGAGAAGTAGGCAGGCTCACAGCCGCCTATTTGCGAGCGGCTCCCGAGATGGACCTATGGCGCCTGGGCAAGCTCAAACGCATGGGCGGCTTGTATAAAGTAGAACTTCATGAGGAGGCGCCTATACCTTTTGTGATGGACTTGGCGGAGATTTCACTACGCGCAGGGGCCTCTCCTGTGGTTACCCTTGCCCAAAGCCCCACAGCGCTTTCTGAAGCGCCTAAAAAGCATATAGAGACCTCCCCTCGCGCTCAGCCCATAGAGACGCCCTCTCCCACGGTCCCCCCTCAGCCCCGGTCCTCTCGGCGATGGCTCCCCATAGTGCTCGGGACCGTAGCTGTCATAGTCGTCATGGGTGCCATAACGTATGTAATCACCCGCAAGCGTACGCCGCCCCAGCCCGTAGAAATAAATCTTTCTACTAAGTCTGCCTCTACTCCTGCCCCAAAAGCCGAACCGCCCAAATCCTCCAAAGAGGCCTCCACCGCAAAGCCTACGCCAGCCGAAACATCCCCTGCGCAAACCCCATCTACCGCGAAACCCTCTGCCCCACAAGCGCCTATCGCTTCTCCGAAGCCTTCCTCCCCACCAGAAGTAGCTCCTAAATCCCCCTCTAAGGAGGTTAAGACCTCCTCCCAGCCTCGGTACTACGTCATCGTAGGCGCCTACCCTTCTCGTAGTGAAGCAGAAGCCAAAGCCACTGCCTTTCCAGGGTACACCGTAGAATATCTCCCCCACCCTTCTAAGGCAGGGTGGTTTCGTGTAAGTATTTTTAGCTCAACTAATCGCCAACAAGCGGAAGCCTTCCTTCGAAAAATCAAATCGGAGGTACCCGATGCGTGGGTATATGCTGCCCCGTAAGTAGCTTATCCTGAAAGACTTCCAAAAGCCATGTGCCGCATAGGAGGGGTATGGATGCGCCAGGGGCAAGGCATTTCTCCCTCCCTCCTGGAAAGGAAGCTTTGGCTTATCGGAGAGCAGCAGGCCCATGGAGGACCTGATGGCGCAGGCGTATGGCTTGATTCCACAAAACCTATAGGGCTGGTACATAGGCGCTTAGCCATCATTGACCTTTCGCCACGCGGGGCACAGCCCATGAGTCGTGGCCAGCTAACGGTTACCTATAATGGAGAAATCTACAACTATATCCAGATAAAGCAGAAACTTCAATCGCAGGGGTACCCTTTCACTACGGATACCGATACCGAGGTGCTTCTGTGGGGATGGCACGCCTGGGGCTTAGAGCTTCTTCCGCAGCTGCGGGGCATGTGGGCGTTTGCGCTTTGGGATGGAGAAGCTCTCTGGCTCGTGCGTGACCGCTTCGGAGTGAAACCGCTCTTTTACCACATCGCTCCCCAAGAAATAGTATTTGCCTCGGAACTCGGCGCTTTACTCCCTTTGCTCCCTTCCTCCCCCGAATCTACCCCCGCACACCTCCACCACTACCTTGCGTATGGATACCTCCCAGAGCCGCATACTTTCTATAAGGACATTCAGCAAGTACCTCCTGGACATGCCCTTCGCATAACATGTACTGCTATCGAGCCTTTCCGCTATTGGGCACCCGAAAAGCTTTTCTTTACTGCCCCCCAACCTGTCCCCATAGAGGAAGCCGAATCTACCTTATTAGAAAGCTTCCAACGCCGTTTAGTGGCAGATGTACCCGTGGGTATTTTTCTAAGTGGGGGCATAGATTCTACTTTACTGGCGACCCTCCTTAGGCAAAAGTTAGACATACCGCTGCCGGCTTTTACCTTAGGCTTCCAAGAAAAAGCCTATGATGAGACCCCACACGCCGCCCAAGTCGCTCAGTATTTGGGCCTACCCCACCATGTCTTATACCTCTCTGCCGAAGACCTCCTGCCTCTCATAGAAAAGCTCCCCAGCTTATATGGGCAGCCTTTTGGCGATGCCTCGGCTTTGGCGGTGTATGCCTTAGCCCGCTTCACCCGCGAAAAAGTCAAAGTGGTACTTTCTGCCGATGGGGGAGATGAGCTCTTTGCTGGCTATGTACGACAGACCCAACCCATCGCCCGCCTTCGCTTTTGGGCAAAGTTCCTGCGGCTACTCCCGCTTAGTGGCACTCACCTGAGCAAGCTCTATCCCCGACAGGCCTTTCACAATCTGCCGACAAAACTCCTTAAGTTGAAATACTTCCGTGGGGAGCATTATGGGGAGCTTATTCAGGCTTTTCCCGAAAAACTGGCGGCCTCTTTGGTTGAAGATTTTTCTACCTCGCCCTTCTCTGCGTTCTATGGCGCGGGCACTGATTGGGAACCCGTGAAAAGCCGTCAGTACATAGACCTTACGCAGTATTTACCCGCGGATGTGTTGCAAAAGGTAGACCGGGCTACGATGGCGTGGGCCTTAGAGGCTCGGGAGCCCTTTTTAGACCCGGAGTTGGTCGCCTTAGCTGGCCGGTTACCCAAAGCCCAACGCACACGCCAAGGCCAAGGGAAAATCCTCCTACGACAAATCCTACGACGATACCTTCCCCCTACGCTATGGCAACGGCCTAAACAAGGGTTCGCTCCACCGCTGGCCACATGGTTACGCGGGCCCTTGGCAGAAAAGCTCCGCTATTTCCTGTACAGTGAGGGTAGCCCTCTTAGAAGCCTTCCCCTCAACCTCAAGAATATCCGCTTGTATCATGCCCTTCTGGAAAAGGAGCAGGACGAATGGGCTATTTTTTTATGGCATGTATTCGTTTTAGGGTTGTGGGCTGAGTGGTTTTCTACCATATCTCCAGCAAGCGATAATCCACCCCTGGCCAGAAGTGCGCCGGCTTTGGACCGGCATACTTTTTGAGCCATTCGGGGAGGCGCACACGTTCCTCAGGGTAAGCCCGCACCAGCCATGCAATCTGCCGCTTGCGTATGAGTTTCTCAATCTGGATAGCCTTGGTTTCCTCTACAGAAAGCCTTTTGCGCACAAGCACCATTCCCGCGAGCTCTCCAAATCCCTCTATCCCAGGCAAACCCTTGATATACCGCCGGTTTTTACCCTTATCAGAAGCCGGCTCAGCTACCCATACCTCTATCTGCTTCACAGCCCAGACCTTGCGCTTTTCTAACCGAGGCTTTTTGAGCGGGTACCCTTTCCTATCGTAGAAATGTGCAAAAACATACACACGCCACCCCATCTTAATGCCTGCTACAGGTACACGGCCATAGTCGCGGGTATTGATCCATTCCCCGACGGTAAAGCCACTATAAGCGCTTACCAGGTCACAGTGCTTTTTGTGGTTGGTGAAAAGGTAGCGTAAGTCATGCGCCAGCCGTTCGGTGGCTGTCATGACTCCTTTTTTCTGGGCATCACAGGGGACGTCATAAGCGGCAGGCGAGCGGTGAGAGATAGTAGGCGTGGCACAGGTATAACGGTCAAAATTCCTATGACGCAGGACAGGCGGCCGACAGGCTACCGCTTCAGCGCGGGCAGGCCGATGAGGTACTACAGGCTCCGCACAAGAATACCTATCAAAGTTTCTGTGCTTGATTGCAGGAGGCAGGCAAGCTATACCCTCTGCGCGTTTAGGACGATGTGAAACGCCAGGAGAGGCACACCTATACCGGTCAAAGTTTCTCTTACGGAGCTTCGGGGGGGTGCAGGCAAGGGCCTCGGCATACGCATGATGAGGGATAGGCGGCGGACTACAAGCATCGCGCGAGGAGGCACGATGTCGTATGGGACGCTCCTTGTACAACGGCTTTTCTGGCGTAGGCTGATGAGAAGGCTTGTAAGTGAGGAATCGCTGCTTCTCGGCTCGCCGAGGGAAGTGCGGGATAAGCGCCAGAGGCAAAAGAAACTTCTCTGCGCGGAGGCGATGTCGTGGTCCTTCGGCCGAAACACGTATACGCTCACTTTTAGGCGGCACATGCGCCACAGCAGGGGAGGGCGGCCGGGCTTTTTCGGTCTGACGAGTACTACGCTTAGGCCTAAAGAGAGGCGGACGATACTTCTCTACCAGGGCTGGGCGATGGGAAGGGTCCGCCGTACGAGGTCGGAACCCTTCCGCTCGGCTTATAGAACGATGCGACTTAGGCGCTGCAAAGAGGCGAAAGCGTTCGGCTCGGTTTGGGTGAGGTACAGTGGGGGCATACGGCCTAAAAGCTTCCCACCGGTCCATAGGCTTGTGCCGAGGCGTATATACCGGGAAGCGGAAGCGTTCCGCCCGACGCGAAGGTTTAGGCCGACCAAACCGGTCCACCCGAGCCTCTGCTCGGTGGCGTACCCGGCGCGCAGGACGCTTTTCTTCCACTCGGAGGCGCTCCGCACACTCAGGGCCCGAACACCGAGGCGCACTTCGCAGGTCCTGAGCCCACCCCACCGCTAAGAGCAAAAAGCTACCCAAAAACCGAAACATTCCGCCACAATATTACAACGAAAGTAGTAGTGGCTTGTCCACCACAGGTACCCATAGTCTCTTTCTATCGTACCTTGCCTCTCCCAAAAAAGCGTTATATTTGTGATATGGCAGGCAAACCCAGAAAAGGCAGCTTTACCTATCCTCAAGTCTTCTGGAAACAGCCATGGGAATGGCTTAGCCGCTACCGGGAGAGCAATACCTACTTGGCGATGGGATTTTATGGAGGGCTTTCTATGGCAATGTTTGCGTATGCCACCCTTAAGCAAGGGCTACCCCTTTGGCAAGCTGGGCTTTTGCTTTTGGGGGGTATTCTGACCTGGACTTTCACGGAATACCTTCTGCATCGCTGCGTCCTCCACTATGTAGAAGAACATCCCGTTATCCAGCGGTGGCATAACTTTATGCATGGGGCACACCATGATATTCCTCGGGATTTACGTTTTGTAACGGCCTCTCCTTTTGTTACTATTCCGATAGCGGTGGTTTTTTGGCTTCTCTTTTGGGCCCTTTGGGGATGGAAATGGGTATGGGCTTTCTATGCCGGCTTTGGGATAGGTTACGCTCTATACGAGTACGTACATTTTGCCATTCATAAGTACCCGCATCCGCCTTTCTCTTTCCTCCGCGGCTTGTGGCAAAACCACAATCTCCATCACTTTAAGACGCCGGAGAAGCGCTTCGGGGTGACCACTACCTTGTGGGATAGGGTATTTGGCACCTACGAGCCCTCACAGGCGGCGTAAGTACTGCCCAATAGGGCAAAGAAGGCATCGCTGAGGCTGGCAGCTCTCCCGCCATAGATGTAACTGCCCTTGGGTCTGCCAGGCATTGTGGGCAGGATAGGCCCACTGCGCGTACATCCGAGCGAAACGGTTGTTTTCCGGAGGCAGTTTCTGAAAACCTTCTATTACCGATAGGGCACGGTCTATCTGGCCAGAAGCCTTGAAATAAAAAATAGCGAAGGGATACAAGGCATTGATGCGTACATTGTGCCAAAGGAGGGGAGGATATTTTCTTAGCGGTACAGGCAGTTTTTTCTGCCAAGCCCAGTGGGTTTGCCAATAAGGACTGGGCAAAGGCAACCCTGAGGGTAGATTTTCTAACAAAAGAGTAGGGCGCGGGTAAGCGTCCATGAGGGTAGCAAACGCTGCTAAACGTATCCACGGCGAAGCAACTGGCCGGCTGGATCTCCAGCGGAGGGTGAGGATAGGCCAGCTGTGTTTTTTGTGCAGGTAGTGCCAACGGGTCAAAAGAGCCTCCTCATAAGGATCTACTGGTGCCGAAACTCCTTCTAATAAGCCGGCTATTCCTAACAATAGCGCCTCTTTATCCAGCAGCGTTTCCGCATAGCGTTGAAAGCGTGGGAGAGGACAGGCTTGGGCGACCGCTCGGAAAGGTTCTCCTTGAGGCACACCAAAGCTATAAGCGAGGGCCTCCCAAAAGGCTTGAAAGAGCTCTTCTTGGGTACGATAGGTAGCGTGACGAGCTAAGAGGCGCTTCTCTCCCCAGCGTGTATATAGCTCTATCCACAACGCTTCCGATGCCAGCCGCGCAATAGGCGCGCAAGGAAACGGACTTGGCTGCGGCCGAAGGTTTTCCACATAGCTTGCAGACACTGCCGGCCTCAGGACTACAATGGGAATGTTGCGCCCCTCACAGTCAATTGTCACTTTATGAGAACGATTATCCCAGACCACATGAAGGACGACATTCCGATAAGAGGGCGATTCGTGGTGCCTGTGTTCGTACCATTTTTCAGGATGGGTGTCTATCTCTATGTGCCCAAACCACTGCAAGGCGCCTATCTGGATATGGGCGCCCAAAAAATCAGGCCCTTCGGCGGGGTTAGGCTCACCAGGGGAAAGTACTTGGACTGGCTCGCCCTCTGCGGTGCGCAGAGCTTGCGGGGTATACAAGCGCTTGCGCCATATCCAGTGGAGGAGGACTTCCGGGACTAAGTGAGCCACACTTCCCAGCCTTTGGGGGTACAGCGCACTTCTACATATTCATGGAGCGTGGTGGCTAAACGCAGTCCCACATAGTCTGGCACTATGGGAAAAAGCCGATGTCCTCTATCTACCAATACGGCTACTTCTACGCGCGGCGGCGAAAAAGCCCATACCTGCACAAGGGCCTGGGCGAGTGTACGGCCAGTGTGTAACACATCATCTATTAGTAGGAAAGCCTCGCCTGCGCGGAAAGTCGCAGGCGAGGTGACCAAAGCACAGGGTTGCCCTTCCTCTTCCAAGAAACGAAGGAGGGTTTCAGCAATAGAAAGCCCTCGTTCGCTGACCGGGTAAAGCTGAGGCAAAGGGACGCTAAAATGTCTTTCTATGATTTCCAGGGCTATCCGGTGGAGGGTCCGTTCTACTTCGGAGGGGGAGAGGACTAAGCGTCCCGCTACCATTCTATTTTTTCCTTGCGGAGGAAAGCCGCTACACCTCTGCGGAAGTCTTCGGTGGCACGGGCATGAGCGTTCATCTTAGCGGCAAACTCCAAGCCTGCCTGCAGGGGCATGTCTTGTAGGTCCGCAATCAGCTTCCGGATAAACTCCATGGAGGTAGGGGCGTTTTGGCGGGCGAGCTTGAGGGCCAGCTCCCGCACAAACGAGGTAATTTCTTCTTCAGGGACCACCCAGTTGAAGAGGCCGATAGCGAGGGCTTTTTCTGCGGAGAAGGGTTCAGCGGTGAGGAGCAGCTGGCGGGCCCATCCCTCGCCCACGCGTCGCAGGAGGAAGTAAGCTACCATGGCCGGCAAGAAGCCTATGCGGGCCTCAGGATATCCAATAGCCGCTTGGGGGGTAGCCACCACCAGGTCGCACACAGTGACCAGACCTGCCCCCCCCGCCAAAGCCGGTCCTTCTACCTGCGCAATAAGCGGCTTAGGATAACGATACATGAGCTGATAGAGATCCATGAGGTGCATGGAGTCCATGAGATTTTCTTGAAAGGTATACTCTTGGAGCTTGTGCAAATACTCTATATCTGCCCCCGAACAGAAAACCGGCCCCTTTGCCCTTAGTACGACCACCCGGATATCTGAAGAGTCTTGCCATTGGGTAAGGGCTTGCTTGAGCTGGGCTACTAAAGCATAGCTCAGGGCATTACGACGCTCGGGACGATTTAGGGTAATGTACCCGATGCGTTCCTCTACACTCGTCTCTATGAGCAGAGGCTTAGCGTTATCCTCCATACGGCAAACATACAGGTTTTAGAAGGCAAAAAAGGAGGGGCTCTGTGGAGCCCCTCCTTGCCTATCAGGAAACGAAACTAAATACCTCCTTAGAAAGGACGCCCCACGCGTACCATGGCACACCGGAAGCCGACCGTAGCGGAAGCGGAATCCGCGTGTAAGAAGCGGCGGGCCCCACAGGTCACATAATACGCCACATCCGCCCAAGAGCCGCCCCGGTATACCTTAGCTGCGTCTGCGCCCAGTTCGGGCCATGAAGACCCACCGCCTTGTCCTTCTTGGCCTTGGGCAGCTAAAGCCTTAGGACTGTACAATAGGCTGGTTTTAGGGTCATAGGTATCGTCGTATTGGAACTGGTCTACCTGCACTTCGCCGCGGCGCCGATGAGGATTGAGATCTTCCGCATCTTCGTAGGTGAGCACTCGGTAGGTATCTTCAGTCCACTCAGCTACATTACCCGCCATATTGTACAGGCCGAAGTCATTCGGGTAAAAAGCCTTTACTGGAGCAGGGATCATGTAGGCATCATTTAGGCCTTCATAGAGGAGGGAACCGCCTTTGTTGGAGCGGCCGGCATAGTCGCCTCGCCCGCGCTTGAAGTTGACCCGGAAGCGTCCCTTCATATCTCGCAGGCTGCGGCCCTCCCAGGGGTAAAGCTCTTGTTCGTAGCCGGCCCGAGCCGCATATTCCCATTCGGCTTCGGTAGGCAAGCGGTAGTCGGGATAGAGAATAGCTTCGGGGTCCCTTTCCGTAAGCTGCTTATTTACAATAGCGGTACGCCAGGCCGCAAACTCCCGGGCTTGGTGCCAGTTTACCCCTACCACCGGATACATGTGATACCCCTCATGCTGGAAGTAATAGCGCACATAGGGATCATTGTAGGCCATCTCACGGAACCATACATTGGTATCCGGATACAGGAGTTGGGCCTTTTGGTCGCCCGAGTCTTTCTGCACGTAAAAGAGGAACTGCTTGTATTCGACATTAGGGACCTCCGTTTCGTCCATGAAAAAGCTGGCCACGGTGACTTGGCGCACTCGGGCATTGTGTTCATAATCCAGGTCTTTTTCCGTCCCGCCCATGTGGAAGGTACCCCCTTCAACAAATACCAATCCTGGCCCCGGCGGAAGCTCCCGATAAGGCTTCACATAAAAGCCTTCGCCTCCGCTCTTACGAGCAAACTTGAGTCCTGTCAAACGACTGGTGGAACCGGGGTCTTCTATGTTGCCGCCGCCACCACAGGCCACCAGGGCCAGAGCTACTACGGCTGCCCCTACAAGAGGTATCCATTTTTTAGCCATAGGCATGCGCAAAGGTAAGGGTTTTTTAGAATCTCGGACAAGGGTAGTTTCGTCTATGTTTCATCCCAAAACGCCGTTCCTTGTCAAACTCCATGACGAGCGACACCTCATGCGAGCCGGCAGAGATACGGTTAGTGAGGGTAGATATCGTATAGTCATACGAATACCCTACCCGGAACATTCCCTTTTGCAGGCCTACCAACCCGATGATAGCGTCTTGGTTTCTATACCACACCCCTATCACGATGGGGTCCAGATTCACATAGAAGCCCAAGTCTAACTGCTGGAAAGGCTGTTGGATACGATACATAATCGCGGGCCCAATAGATTGGCGGCCTTCCCGATTTCTATCAATAGGGATTTGCGCCCCAGCAAAGAAGGTCGCCCGAATAGGCAGGCGCGCTGTAGCCGGATTAGCCAACGAGACATTATAAAACCGCTGCTGCGGCTGCGTAATATGCATCACCGAAGTCCCAACATAAATGTACTTGTTGTAGTAAAGCGCTCCTGCATTCACATCTTCATGAATACGATTTTGGAAGAAGTTGCGTTCGTTGGTGGGGAGGACAAAGCCGGCGTTAGGGTCTATTTGGTCCGGGAAGCGCAGGCGATAAAAATCTATACTGGCTTGCATGATTCCCCCGGAAAGGCCCAGGCTCAAGGCGCTATTGCGATTGAGCTCTATATGCAAGGCGTAGTTAAGGAGCACATTAAGCTTAGTGAGGTTCCCCTCACCGGCTTGGTCTGCCATGAACGACAACCCTATGCCATTACGTACTCGCCCAAAGAAAATAGGCTGGTCATACGCCGCTGCGAAGGTGCGGTAATACCCAGGGATAGCCGTCCATTGCATCCGGTAGGCCAACGCCAGCCGCGGTCCCTCCGTAATCCCCGTAAAAGCGGGGGAGAGGATTACCTGGTTCGCAAAAAACTGCGAAAACTGCGGGTCTTGTGCCCACAACAGGGCTAAGCCCAGCCCGAGAAGAGAGTAGCCAACTTGTCTCCACATACGAAGCAGGTTTCGGGGCAAATATAAGCAAAAGAAAAACCCATACCTCCAAACCCGAAAGCAGGTTACCATCCCAGAAGGCGAAACTCTACTCGGCGATTTTTGCGCTGTCCTTCCGGCGTAGCATTGTCTGCGATAGGCCGAGCCTTCCCGTAGCCCACGATATTAAAACGCTCACGCGCTATCCCCTTAGCCACCAAGTAATCCCGCACGGCCAAGGCCCTGGCCCGAGAAAGCTGTATCTCCGACTCCGGCAAGCTCGTACCATCCGTATGTCCTGCCAGCTCCACCCGCACCCGCGGGTTAGCCCGTAGAAAACGCACAAACTCATCCAGCTGTCCATAAGATTCAGGTAAAAGCTTCGCACTGCCCTTGTCAAAATGCACATAAAAAAGCGGGAACTTGAGCCCAGGACGCAGCTTCTCTACATAAATATCTACGCGATTCTCTCGGCCGGGGCGTGGCCGCACAGCCACCTCCTTCCAAATATGCCCTGGCACATGCACGCTCAGCCGAATCTCCCCCTTTACCGAGTCGGGCAGCGCCCACTGAAAAAAACCTGTACTATCCCCTACCAAACTATCTATAAGGAGGCCTCGTTCCGTGTGGAAAAAAAGCAGAAAAGAATCCGCTTTACCCTCAGTTCGTACATATCCTATCAGGGTGGTAGGGGCCTGGGGCGAAGAAAAAGGCGTAGGGGCCGTATCTGGGCGCCACCATACCGCCCAGAAATCGGCACTTCCATAGGTACGGACGCCAAGTTGGTCGCCGGGGGAAGCGGTGGTCCCAAAGCCCACATACACGCTTTCTGCCACGGGAAAAAGTGCTACCCAGCTATCCATGTCCTTCCCGCCGAAAGTGTAGCAGAAGGCCAAGCTGTCGGTATGCCTATTCCACCGCAGGGCCCAGGCATCATACAAGCCGGCCAACCGAGGAATAAGGCCATTTCTGGAGCTGGTCATCCCTGCCACAAGCCAGTCCCCCTCCGGCGTAAGCGAAAGGGCATTTAGGCCTTCGTCGCCTGTACCCCCTCCACTCCAAGCCGCATACGCCGAACCCTCCACCTCAATGCGCCATATTACGCCATCGGCTCGGCCATACGCCGCTACCCCCCGCGAGAAACTGGTACCTGCGACCCAAACCTCGCCTTCTGGGCTAAGAGCCCAACTGTAAGGCTCCTCAAAATCGCCCCCGCCTATGTTCCAACTGCGTCGGTATCGGCCTTCTTTATCTACTTCTACGAGCCAGATGTCCATTTTGCCCAGGGGCTTTTGCACTTGACCGTCTGCGGAGGTAGAGGCACCTACCAGCCACACGGTATCGCCGGCAAGCGGTATCACCAGCCGCAGATAATCGTTTTCGCTCCCGCCGAAGGTCGCGTGCCTTAGGAGCTTCCCGTCCCGAGAGAGGCGAAGGAGCCATCCATCTATGCCGCCAAGCGGCTTAGGGTGAAGTACCGAGTCGCGCGAGCCGATCTGCCCTACTATCCATAGGGTCCCGTCTGGATGAAGGCCCACGCCTTGCGCCATGTCGTTTCCCTCTCCGCCAATCACCGCCTGCCAACGCACCTTGCCCAAAGGGTCTATGGAAAGTATATAAGCGTCCTTCTTACCATGGCTAAGCTCAGGAGAGTCCGTCCAGCCCACGAGGAGAAGCCCCCCTTCGGGCAAAAGGAGGGCATCGGTAAGCTCCTCATCTCCTTTTCTGCCATAGGTTTGGTGCCATAAAATTTCGCCGCTTTTGTCTATGCGCACCACCCACAGGTCAGCATCGTATCCTGACCGTTTGAGAAGGCCATCTCGAGAGCGCGTATGCCCGCAGAGCCAATAGCCCCCTCCATCCACCAAAGCCTCTACCATCACATCGGCCATACTGCCCCCATATACCTTTTGGTGCAAGACGTACTGAGCCGAGACAAGCGTTATACTACCGCACAGAACGAGCCACCTCATGCGTAAAAAGCACTTTGCGGGCTTGTTCTATAGAAAGGTACGGGGGAGCCTCGGCCGGAACTAAAGTACCACTGAGCAGCTGAACCAGAACCTTTTCCACGGCAGCAAGCGTGTATTTCCCAAAGTGGGTATGCCCCCCTTCGTATCGCTGGTATTGGTACTCCCAATAAGTGGTGAGATATCCGGCATAGCCGTTGCTGTACCCTTGCACGATAATATGCTGGACTCCTTCCCGGGCCAAGAGCGGACGAAGCCGTTCTCGGATAAGGATCCCGGCCATCGTGGTGGGTTCCATAGGGAGGGCCACGATAGCCACTGAACCGAGCTGCCACACCTGGATAGGGAGTACTTGGGGGGTGAGGGGTAGAGGTACATACTTACCTTTTTGGCGGGCTATCCACTGGAGGTATCGTATAGCGGGGTCCATGGGCGGTAGGGGGAGAGTTTCCCAGCGGCGGGTACCAAAGATCCGTTTAGAGACGCTCTCTATGAGGAGGGGTTTATTGCCGTGGATAGGGGGGGCCATCAGACCGCGTAAGCGGCACAGGAGCGCGATAAGGCGCACCCATTCGGGGGGGATGCCGCCGCCCTCGGCCGTGCCTCCAATAAAAGCCGGGCCGATTGCCCCCGGCCCGGTGCGACCACGGCCCATCCCTCGGGTAAAAGGTTCTTCTACCTCTGCGGCGGAGAAGTTTACCCAAGCCCACCAGCTGCGCAGTACCGGCTGAAGCCCTTCCCCAGCCTGGTTAGCCAGCGACTGGGCCATTTCGGCTTGGTACTTCCCCACCAACCGTCTATTCTCAAAAGGATTGGGCGTCGGTCCCCGTCGCACCTTAATCCCGGGAAAGGCAAAATGATTAGGCGTTACATCCCCCGCCGTCGTCTGCGCAAACGCCGCCACAATCCCGCTTTCCTCACATACCTCTGCCGCATACCCCTTATGGTCCGAAGAGATACAGAGGTTTTCCTCTTGGATAGTGGTGGTGTGGGTACCAAACCAGTTTATAAGATGGCCCTTAGGCAGGAAAGTGAGCTGGTAGGCGGTCCTATCTACGGCCAACTCAGGCTTATCGGTGGCAGCCATGGGGTTTTTCTTGTAAGCCTCTATGGCCCGATTGAACGCAATCGGCACCTCTACGGGAAACTCCCCTGTGGCATAGCGGATTTTCGTCTCAGCCAAAGACGCATACGCCTCCAGCGCGGCCTGCACGATGCCCTCTACAATACGCGTAAAAACCCCTGCATGAAACCCGGGCGTGTTGATGTGATACAAAAGGTGGTGCGAATAGCCGCCAGGCGCAGCGTGGGTGTGATTAGCGGTAATCATGAGATGCGCTGGCTCAAGGGTAGGTATATGGGCAGACAATCGCCTGAAGCTCTCTTGCCACAGAGCCACCGACACAAAACAAGTGTCTATTTCCACCCAAAAGTGGGGAGGGCTCTGAGCTGCCTGAAGACAAAAGGCCCGGGCATAGAGTTGAGATTCCACGGTATGTGCTACATGGCGAGAGTTACCCCACCCCATGAGGCCAATCCCTGGCTCAAAGTAGGTGATATTGGCCCGGGCCACACCGACTTTCCACACCCCCCAAATCTACGGAACCTTCTAAGCGCTGAAGAGGGGTACCTTTGCTTTACCCATGGCGCATAGGCTAAACCTACCGCGGGAAATGCTTTTAGCATCGCCACGTCCCCTGCATATCACAGACCTGCGGGGGGCAGCCCCTGCTTTTGCCCTCCATACGCTATTAGATACACAGGCCGGCCCTGTACTTATCCTCACCCCGCATGCGGATGCGGCGCTGGCGCTCCTCCAAGACCTTAGCCTACTGGGCCATAAAGAACGCGTGGCCTTTCTCCCCGCCATAGGCGAGGGAACCGTCGCCCTACGCAATAGCCGAGAAGTAGAAAAAGCCTACACCCTCTCCCGCCTCCTTACTGGAGAAGCCCTCTGGGTGATTGCCCCCATGGAAAGCTTCGCTGAGCCCCTCCCGACCCCCACCGAATGGCAAAACCACCTCATGCCCTTACGCTCCGGCAGCGCCGTCGACCGCGCTTTTCTCGTAGAGCTCCTCACCACCTACGACTTCCTGGAAGTGGATACCGTGGGCGAGCCGGGCCAGTTTGCTTGGCGAGGCGCCGTCATAGATGTATTCAGCTACGCCTACCCTTATCCCCTCCGCCTCCGCCTGGAAGCCGATACCCTCATGCGTATCCAACGCTTCAACCCTGAAACCCAACTCTCCGAAGGCGAACTCTCCCACGCGTGGCTCCTCCCTTCCCTCTCCGCTATTACCCCTAAGCCCTCCGCCTGGGTCGCGGATTTCTTCTCGGCAGAGGCCTCCATCCTATTAATAGAAGGGCAAGCCTGCCTGGCACAGCTTAAGCGCCTCAAATCCCCTGCCGAGGAAGCCTTCCTCCCCTTAGCAAAGCGCGCGATCGAATTAGGACATGAGGCCGCAGTAGAGCCAGCTACCACGTTTTCTTATCCTACGCACGCACAACCCAGCTTCCCGCATAACTTAGATCTCCTGTATGAACACCTACGCACCTTACCCATAGAAAAGCTCTACCTCTTTGCAGAAAATGAACGCCAAAAACTCCGCTTAGAACGGCTCTTAGCCCCGGCTGAAGTGCCCTATCCCATAGACATTCAGGTAGGCAGCCTTTCTGCTGGCTTCTATGACCCCCAGACCCGGCGGGCCCACTATACGGACCATCAAATCTTCCGCAAGGTCTATGCGCCGCCAGTCCATCGCAGCTTCCGCCGCAGTGAAGCCCTGGTTTTGCGTGAGCTATCCGAACTGCGGGTAGGGGACATTGTCGTACATAAAAAGTATGGGATTGCGCGCTTCGGGGGCCTCGTGCCTATCCCCCATACGGACCCACCCCAAGAAGGCGTCAAGCTTATTTTTGCTGACGATGCGATTCTGTATGTGCCCATACCTCAGCTAAGCGATATTGCACGGTACCGAGCTCCCACCGATACTCCGCCTAAGCTTAGCCGTTTGGGTTCTACCGAGTGGCAACGCACCACCGAACGGGTACGCAAGCGGCTGCGTGAGGTAGCGATTGACTTAGTGCGGTTATATGCTCGGCGTAAGCTTTTGCCTGGCTATGCTTTCGGGCCCGACACCCTTCTCCAAGCCGAAATGGAGTCGCGCTTTCCTTATGAGGAGACCCCTGACCAGCTTACCGCGTCCCAAGAGGTCAAAAAAGACATGGAGAGCCCCACGCCGATGGACAGGCTCTTGTGTGGGGATGTAGGCTTTGGGAAGACCGAGGTGGCGCTGCGTGCAGCCTTCAAAACCGTGCAAGAAGGCAAGCAAGTGGCCTTTTTAGCGCCTACGACTGTCTTAGTAATGCAGCACCTGCGCACCATCCAAGCGCGCTTAGCGGACTTTCCGGTGCGGGTGGAGGCCCTGAGCCGCCTCCAAACCCCCAAACAGCAAAAAGAGATCCTACGCCGCCTCGCCACCGGCGAAGTAGATATCCTCATCGGCACCCATCGCATTCTCTCCGACGATGTACAGTTCAAAGACCTGGGGCTGCTGATTATTGACGAGGAGCACAAGTTTGGCGTTATGGCCAAAGAAAAACTTCGCGAAAAGTACCCCACCGTAGATACCTTATCGATGAGTGCGACACCTATCCCCCGCACCCTCCAGATGGCCCTAAGTGGGATACGAGAGATTTCGCTCATCACTACCCCACCCCCTAACCGTCTCCCTGTGCAGACCAAGGTACGGCCTTTTTCCTGGGACTTGGTCAAGGAAGCCTTAGAGAAAGAGCTTGCCCGTGGGGGTCAAGCCTTCTTTGTACATAATAATATTAGCGAGCTGCCTCGCCTCACAGACAAGATACGGCAGCTCCTCCCTGAAGCAGAAGTCGCCTTCATCCATGCGCAGATGCCAGCCCGCCAAGTAGAGGATACCCTCCTCAGCTTCATCTACCAGCAAATAGCTGTGCTGGTGACCACAAACCTTGTGGAGTCGGGCCTGGATATTCCAAACGCCAATACGATTATTGTGAATCAAGCGCATCGGTTTGGGCTGAGTGACCTGCATCAGCTACGGGGCCGCGTAGGACGGGGGGGACGACAAGCTTACTGTTACCTGCTGGTGCCTGGGCTGTACCACCTGAGTCCAGACGCTCTGCGCCGCTTAGAAGCCTTAGAAGAGTTTAGCGACCTCGGAAGCGGCTTCCAGATCGCGATGCGGGACTTAGAGATACGCGGAGCGGGCGACTTCTTTGGCCGAGAACAAAGCGGCTTTATCGCCGATATTGGCTACGACCTCTACCAGCAGCTCTTAGAAGAAGCCATCGCCCAGATTCGGGAAGAGGAAGGCATAGACCTACCTGCAGACAAAGCCTCTCCTTCTATCACCCTGCAGTGCACCGTAGAGGGTGATTGGCCGGCTCGCATTCCCGCAGAATGGGTTCCCTATGCCTCCACCCGATTGGAAATATACCGGCGGATGAGCGCAGTCGCCACAGAAGACGAGCTCCAAGCCCTCTTGCGCGAACTGACCGACCGATTTGGCCCGCTGCCCGAAGCGGTATTAGGCCTGGCAGATGCCCTGCGCCTACGCTGGACAGGCGAAAAAATAGGTCTTTCCCACCTCACCCTTCGCAAGCAAAAAGCCCGCCTCGCCTTCGCTCAAGAAGTGCCCCTCCCCCCCCTGCTTAGCTTCTTAGAGAGCTTACGGCCAGCCCATACTTTCCGGTTTATTCCTGCCGACTCCCAGCTTATTGTAGAAATCTCTAATATTTCTGGTCCGAAGGTACTTTTAGCCCTCTTAGAAGCCTTACAAATGACCCTATTTTCTCAACCTGTATGAAGGTTCCGCCGCCGCCTTTTGTGTGGGTCCTCTATGGACAGGACGAGTTTCGGCGCAGTCAGCGACGGAAAGCCCTCGTAGAAGCCCTCATAGGGGATGGGCCGACTGACTTTATGCTTACGGTATGGCGCGGGAAAGCCTTCACCGAAGCCGCCTTTCCCCAACTGTATGAGCTACCCTTCTTAGCCCCCCACAAAGTTTCTGTGGTTCTTGAGGCCGAGGCGCTATCCAAAACACTTCTCAAAACCCTTACCCAATACGTAGAGAAGCCTGCCCCACACGGTTACTTGATTTTAGATTTCAACCAGGAGTCAGCCCCTGCATTTCCCAAGCTATCCCATGTACAGACAGAAAGCTTCTCTCCCCCTAAGCCGCGTGAGGCCATAGACTGGGTCTTGCAGACAGCTGAGGCTGAGAGCCTTGTCCTTTCGCCAGAGGCAGCTGCGCTCTTGGTAGAGACCTTAGGCCCAGACCTACGCCTTTTGTATGAGACCCTACGCACCCTTAAAGTGTATCGGCTTTCTGCTCCCGAAGCTCCTCTTACCCCCACCGAGGTAGGCGAAGCCTTAGGCCTTCATCCCCAATACAGCATCTATCGGCTCATAGAGGCCCTCGCCGCGAAAAACTCTTCTTCTATCCTACAAATAGGTGCTTTTTTTGCAGAAGATATGCGAAACTTCCCCTTACTGCAGATTTTATGGCATTTACGGCAGTTTTTCCAGAATCTATCTATTTTACACCTCTCAGGCACGCCTGCTCGGGCTGAGGCTATCCAAAAAAGCTTACGCCTTCGCTTTGCCTTCCAAGCCAAGCCCTACGAGCAAGCCCTTAAGCACTACTCCCTCTCTGCTTGTGGGGAGGCACTGACCCTCCTGCGGGAAACGGAAGCGCGCCTCAAGGGCGTACTTCCTTCACGCCAAAGTGAAGCCCAACTCCTACAAGGACTCCTCCTTCAGCTCATGGGGGCCCGACCTTTGCCCCTGTTATGAACGGATAGTTTCTTTATACCGAGTAAGCTGGCGACGAGCGGCCAAGAGGGCTTTGTCAAACGCTTCTTGAAAGTTATCGGCTTTTTCTTCGGCAACGAGGGTTTCGCCGGGCACTTGGAAACGCAGCCGGACTTGACGAGTAGGACTTTTATCGCCCAACTCCTGCAAGTAAATATCCGTAGCTATGACAAAGGAAAAATCTGTCAGCAAACGTTCCATGCGATCTTCCACATAACTGACAAAGCTTTCGCTGACCTTAGCGGTGCCACTGTGCAGCTGGTAACGCATACTCCTGCAAATGTAAGTAAGTCCCCCGGCATTTCCCCTTTGGGGTTAGGCTCCTCGCTATGAGAGATCCTCTCAGCTCAACCTTCATAACTTTGCCTTATGCTCAATAGCCCTTCTAAAAGCACTAATATTTTGTACCTATCAAGCTGGAGAACATTATTCGCCAATAATCATGAAGTTTTTTTTATATATGTGGCTATTCTACATATATTCGTCAGGATGATAATTCTTGCTTTTTTTTCAGATCCTCCGCATGGCTTAGAAGACTTAGATATTGCTGTACACTTGGCTCGGGGCGAAGGTTTCAGTTTTGGCGATAGGGGCCCTACGACTTGCAAAGGACCGTTTTACCCTTCATTTTTAGCCTTTTTCATCTGGATAGGATTTGATCCACTAAATCTTTGGCCAGTAGCTCTAATACAACATATCCTATTAGCCTTTGTCCCTTTTCTCATGTACAAGTTGGGCAAATACATGGGTTATCCCCGAGTCGCTCAGTGGGCAGCATTGTTTTTTGCGATTCATCCTTCTTATCTTTATGCGCCCAAAGTATTGGAAAACACTTCTCTACTTATATTTTTGAGTGTTTTGTGGGGTATAACCCTTTATCGGCTACGTGAAAATCCCAATTGGGCATGGGTAGTTTTCATAGGCCTCTGGCTGGGCCTGAGCTGGATAGAAAAACCGCCTGTTTTGCTGCCGATGGGATTAGCGATCTTGCTCATTGTCCCAAGAAAATATTGGTTGCCTATTGGTCTAATAGGGTTTTTACCTGTAGGCTTATGGGCTCTTAGAGGATATTTAGTATTCGGTTATCCCACATGGAGCAAGACATATGCAGGCCAAAGCAGCCTTCCTATTGCATGGACGCCAAGCCACAACCCCTCTCTTAAGTACGCCTTGTCGGTAGAATTTGAATGCTATGTGGATTCTCTCCTGCATGTAGCAGAAGCCGTCAGCGGCCCCGAATTTGAACGACTAACCCAAAAAATCATAAAAGAAAAGATTGGGCCCATTATGTTAGAAAAATCTATGATGAATGCCCTAATGTATTGGTGGATACCTTGGAGATACTGGGGAAATAACTCCCTATCCTTTTGGATAGCACGAAAAATACCAGTGATACTCATCAACACTTTTTTCCTACTCGGTGTTGTTCTGGGATTCAGGCGCTACAAAGGCCTTATATTATTCGTTTTGCTTGTCAGTGCTATTTTTACAGCTACTTATGCATTTTATCATGCTCTTTATATTCGGTATAAGTTAGACATAGAATGGCTTCAGCTTTATGTGTGTGCAATAGGAGCCTTAGAAATAAAGCAGAGGGTACAACGACTTTTGTCTGGCGACTAAGTCAGGATGATATTGTATCTTCGCCGGGATGAGTGTCGCCGTAGCCACCCAGCCGACGGTAGCTGTCCGTCGGCGTATCCGTAAGGTCGCCGTCTTAGGCGCAGGCGTAATGGGCTCTCAAATAGCGTTACACTTTGCCGGGGCCGGCTTCCCTGTACTTCTCTTAGACATAGCCCCTAAGGAACTCAAACCCGAAGAAGCCGCGCAAGGTCTGTCCTTAGACTCACCACAGGTGCGTAACCGCCTCGTCCATGAACTTTTCCAGCGGGCCCTCAGGCTCTCGCCTTCGCCTACTTACGATAGCACAGTCCCCACCCGAGTCTCCTTAGGTAACTTTTCCGATGACCTTCCCAAGATTGCCGAAGCCGACTGGATTATAGAAGTAGTCGTAGAAGACCTCTCCATAAAGCGCGCCCTCTATGAAGAAGTAGAAAAATACCGCCGTCCCGCCACCCTCATCACCAGCAACACTTCGGGGATACCCATGCGGTTTTTGACCGAAGGACGCTCTGAAGATTTTCGTCGGCATTTTGCGGGCACCCACTTTTTCAATCCGCCTCGCTATCTCCCCCTTTTGGAGATTATCCCCGGCCCCGACACCGACCCAGAAGTACTCCAGTTTCTCATGGATTTTGGGCAGATTCACTTAGGTAAGCGCACCGTTTTATGTAAGGATACGCCGGCCTTTATCGCCAATCGGATAGGGGTTTTTGCTATCATGCATCTTTTACATGCGCTCCCCCGCTATGGCCTCTCAGTAGAAGAAATTGACAAGCTCACCGGGCCAGCCATCGGGCACCCTAAGTCGGCCACCTTCCGTACCGCCGATGTGGTAGGGCTGGATACCCTGGCCAAAGTGGCCCAAGGCCTCTACCAAAACTGCCCTCACGACGAAGCCCGAGAAACCTTCCGCCTCCCCGACTACTTGGAAAAAATGCTCCAAAGGGGACTTTTAGGCGAAAAGGCCGGGAAAGGCTTCTACCAAAAAATGCGCCTCAATGGTACCAGCGAGATTTACAGCTTAGACCTGGCCACCTTAGAATACCGACCTCAGAAAAAATTGCGTTCTGCCCTGCTGGAGCAGCTCAAAAACGAAGAAGACCTCCGAAAGCGCCTCCGTCTAATAGCTAAGAGCACGGAACCGTATGCGGAGATCCTAAAAGAAAACATGGCAGCCATTTTTGCTTATGTTTCACACAGGATACCGGAGATATCCGATGAACTCTATCCGATAGATGACGCTATCCGTGCAGGTTTTGGGTGGAAGCTGGGTCCTTTTGAAAAATGGGACGCCATAGGCCTGGAAGAAGGCCTGCATGCCATCCAGAAATACGGCTTTTCTGCGGCACCCTGGGTGCATCGCATGGTAGAGAAAGGCTATACGCGGTTCTATGAGATACGGAATGGCCGCCGCTTCGTGTATAGCCCCACCCATGAGACCTATATAGAAGTGCCCGGCCAAGACCGCCTTATCTACTTAGATACCCTGCGCGAAGAAAAGGTCATCTGGCACAATAGCGGGGCTTCGTTGTTTGATGTAGGGGATGGGGTGCTCTGCTTAGAGTTCCACACCAAGATGAATACGATTGGTGGGGAGGTGCTGGATGCTATCAACAAAGCCGTAGATATTGCGGAGAAACACTACGATGGGCTTATCATCGGCAATCAAGGGGAAAACTTCTCGGCGGGCGCTAATCTGGCGATGATCTTCATGCTGGCGGTGGAGCAGGAGTGGGATGAGCTGGACTTTGCGGTGCGGGCTTTTCAACGCACGGTGATGCGCTTACGGCATAGCGCCATTCCGGTCGTAGTGGCGCCCCATGGGCTTACCTTGGGAGGGGGGTGCGAAATGGCCTTACACGCCGATGGCGTACAAGCCGCCGCTGAAACCTATATCGGCCTCGTGGAAGTAGGCGTAGGCCTTATCCCCGCCGGCGCCGGCACCAAAGAAATGGCCGCTCGCATCGCCGAACGCTACGTGGACGGTGATGTAGAACTCAACTACTTCCGCGATATACTGACCTTAATCGCTACCGCTAAGGTGGCCACCTCCGCCTTTGAAGCCCTCCAGTTTGGCCTGCTGAAGCCCCACCAAACCCGCATCACCCTCAACCGCGACAAACTCCTTTACGATGCCAAGGCCTACGTACGCCTTTTAGCGGAACAAGGGTATCGGCCGCCACAACCCCGCACCCAAATACGCGTTTTGGGCCGCACCGCCCTCGGCGGCGTAGAAGCTTCTATTTACCAGATGTGGCAAGGCGGCTTCATCACCGAATACGATTACTTCATCACCCGTAAGCTGGCCTACGTCCTGGCAGGCGGCGACCTCACCGGCACCCAATATGTCAGCGAACAGTACCTCTTGGATTTAGAACGGGAGACTTTCCTTAGCTTGTGTGGGGAACGGCGCACCTTGGAACGTATCCAACACATGCTCAAAACCGGTAAGCCCCTGCGTAACTAAGAACGTGGGCTTGGCCCGTATCTTCCATAGCTGGCCTCGTACAGGAGCTTTTCTGCTGCCTACCATAGGGATGGCTCAGGTGCTTTCCTTAGGTTCTTGCATTGTAGAAGTACGCGAGCCGCAGGGACCTCCCACGCGGACCCTGATACTTCTGCCAGGCTGGAACTATAGCCGAGAGGCGTGGTGCAAGCAGTCCCGCGTCTGCGCTGAAGCTTTGCGCCGAGGGTATCGCCTCCTCCTCTTTGACATGGGCAAGAGCATTTATGCTTCGGCTATTTTCCCAGAGACTCGGCCAGACTGGCGCGCCTACCCTACCCTGCGTACCTTGCTGGATACCGTGCTCCCTGAGCTGAAACGCCGCCAGCTCCTCCTCCCTAAGGGCAACTTTCTCTTGGGCCTCTCCACAGGCGGACGCGGGGTAGTCATGCTCTTAGCGCATACGGGCACCCTTTTCCAAGGAGGAGCCGCCCTTTCCGGCGACTTTGACCCGCACTTAGACCCGAGAGACCCTCTCCTACGCGGGTGGTATGGCCCCTACAGCGAGAGATGGGATACCGTAGATAATCCCCTTCGCTTGGCCGCACGCCTCCAAGCGCCACTGTTTCTCGCCCATGGCATAGCCGACAAAGTGGTCCCCTACCAACATACCCAGCGCTTGTACGAGACCCTCCGCCAAGCCCACCCTACCCTCCCCGTACAAATCCATTTAGACCCTATAGGCGGGCATGACTTCCCCTTCTGGGAGAAGTACGCCTTCCAAGCCTTAGATTTTTTTGACACCCTATGAGTGAGACCCAGTGGCTTTCCCTATTGATTGTGGCCCTGAGTGGCATTCTCAGCGTAAGTGCCGTGCTTATCTTTTTCTGGCGACGGGAGATAGCCGAACGAGAACGCCTCCTCAGGCAGCAGATACTCCAGACCACACTTCCTTTACGCCTGCAAGCCTTAGAGCGTGCCGCCCTTTTCTTAGAACGAAACGACCCAAATAATCTCTTACCCCGATTGGCCCCCCATACTTTCTCTCGCACGACCGACCTTATCCAAACCCTCTTCCAATCCATCCAAGACGAATACCTCTACAACGCTGCCCAGCAGATCTACATGGGGCCCCAAGTATGGATAGCGCTCCGAAACGCCAAAAATGCCCTGTTCCAAACCCTCCAAGCTACCATGAATGAATATCCTCCCACACATCTTCCCCCCCTCCAGTGGGTAGAAAAGTTCAAAGAGAAATGGCGCAGTCTGACGCCTGACCCCTTTCAAGTGGGCTTAGGCGCAGTGCATGGGGCAATGCAACGATTAGTCCAAGAAAGTTAGGCAGATAAGCTTTATATTTGCCGAGTGAGTATGTGGAAAAAAAATGGCACCTCGCCTATTCCCCACGAAAAAGCCCTGTCTCTTTTAGGCGAAGGGAGTGAAGTAAAAGGGGAGTTTCGGACGCCGGGTGCCCTTCGTATAGAAGGGCGTTTTGAGGGAACTTTACGCGTAGAAGGGCGTCTGGTTATTGCCTCTACTGCCGAGGTGAAAGGAACTATACATGCTTCTCAGGTGCTGATTGGCGGCTTGTTTCAAGGGGATGTCTTTGCCGAAGAGTTAGTAGAGATAGCCAGTACAGCCACGGTACGTGGAGAGATCCGCACCAGAAAGTTAGAAGCACACAGTGGATCCCAGTTAGAGTTGCGTTGTTATGTGGGAGAGGGCGTCCTCCAAGCGCCCCCCTCCATGGAAAAAGGGGATAAGCTGCCTAACCGGGTCTCTTTGCCCTTAGAGGCGGGCCCGCCCCAAAAAGCGGCCAAGGACCAAAAACCCGCAGAAGAAAAAGCCTCTAAGCGTCTCCATTAAAATCCGCCGGACAGCGGTCATGTCCGAAGTCTTTTTCGGGTGTCTCCCTCCTACCCACAGGTACTCCTACCTAAGGAAGCTGTGGAGTTGGCTCAGCCTGAGCTTATGCTTAAGCCTGAGCTGCCGTTCTAAGGGTGAGGGACGCACGCCCACACCAGAATGGCTTATGACCCGCCAACGCCTTCCCCTCTACGAAGCTGCGGCTTACACAGCCGTATGGCGGGATACCTCTGAGCACCTTTACCACTTGCGAGCCACCCATGTGAGTCGTGAGCGCCGCGGCGATACCCTGGTATGGCACATGAGCCATGGCGTTTGGCTTACCCATATCGGGCCAGAGGGAGACACGCTCGAGCGCCTTTTTAGCCAGGAAGCCGACTTCTTCCCAGAAAAGGGACTCTTTTACGCCCGCTACGCTGTCCAAGTCTCCACTCATGAAGGGCTTTTTTTAGAGACGGATTTACTCTGGTGGGACCGAGAAAAAGCCCTTTTGGTGGCGCCCGGCTGGGTACGCTTACGCACCCCCAAGGAAATGCTCCGCGGAGAAGGCTTAGAATATCACACCCAGAGGCGTACTTATCGCTTGCGCCGCACCCAAGGGCGTGTGCAATCCCCCCTGTCATGAGCTGGCTGATTCTCTTAGGCTTGACCCTCCTCTTGAGTGCGTGGGCCTCCGGCAGTGAGATGGCCTGGGTAAGCGCTAACCCCCTCTACTGGGAGAGCTGGCGCGGCCGGCACCCCCGCCGCTGGAAAATCGCTTCTTTTTTCCTCAGACAGCCACGTCGCTTGCTTATTACCCTCCTCCTTGCCAATAACCTGGCCCTGATTGGGTTTTCTGCGACCCTAAGCCATCTTCTCAGTCTCACAGGTCTCCAGCTTACCCCTACTGCCTCCTTTTGGATAGAGACCCTCTTCGGCACCTTAATCCTCCTGATTGCCGGGGAATACCTCCCCAAAGCGCTTTTCAGCCAGTGGCAGCTGGCCCTCCTGCCGACCGTCGTCCCCCTTACAGGGCTTTTCTATCTCTTCCTCTCCCCACTGGTAGAAGTCGTCTACCTATTTACCCAGGGCTTATATCGCCTTTTACGCCTCCCCGAACGCGCCCTACAGAAACCGCTCACCCGGGAAAGCGTAGCCGCTTTCCTACGCCAAAGCGAGCCTGCCTTCCAAGAAGTGCTTACCAAAACCCTCGCTCTGAGCGAGACGCCCGTACGCGAGTTTATGGTGCCGCGCCGTGAAGTCGTCGCCCTCCCCCTCACCGCTTCTACCCAAGAACTCTACGAAACCTTCCTCCAAACCGAACTCTCCCGCATCCTCATCTATAAAAACACCCCCGACGAAGTAATTGGCTACGTCTATGTGCGTTCGCTCCTTCACAATCCGCGCACCGTGGAGGAAGTCATAGAACCCGTGACTTTTGTTCCAGAGACAATGCCCGCCACCCGACTTTTAGAGGAGCTGGTACAGCAGCGGCGTTCGCTGGCTGTGGTGGTAGATGCCCGTGGCGGCATGGCCGGTATTGTAACCACCGAAGACCTCGTGGAAGAAGTCTTCGGCGAGATCCAAGACGAATACGATGAACCTGAATGGGTAGCGCATACGCCAGCGCCCGATGTGTATGAAGTAGATGCCCGCGCCGAGATAGATTACCTCAACCAAAAGTACGGCTTAGGCCTGCCCACCGACCAAGCAGTCACCTTAGGGGGATTAGCGCTGGCTCATCTCGGCCGTATCCCCGCTAAGGGCACCGCGTGGGAAGCCTACGGCTTCCGTTGGGAAGTCTTAGACGCTACCCCTCAACGTATCCTCACCCTGAAACTCCAACGCCTATGAGCACATACCGCACCTTAGACCCAGCCAGCTTCGCGCTCAAAGACTGGCACCCTTACATGATAGGCAGCGTTATCCCGCGTCCTATCGCCTGGGTCACTACCATAGACGCCCAAGGCCGCCCGAACTTGGCCCCGTTTAGCTACTTCAATATTTTCAGTAGCAAACCGCCGATAGCGGTATTCTCGCCCAGCACCAGCGGCCGTACCGGCCAGCCCAAAGACACCCACAAAAACCTCTTGGAAGTGCCCGAGTGCGTGATTCATATTGTGCCCTACGCGCTCGTCCCTCGCATGAATATCACCACCGGAGAATACGAGCATGGTATTAATGAAATAGCCAAGGCCGGCTTAGAGACGCTTCCGTCGGAGGTAGTGCGTCCGCCCCGGATCGCCGGCACCCCTGTGCAGATGGAGGCCCGCCTCCGCCAGATACTTTCCTTAGGCGACACCCCAGGGGCGGGACAGCTCATGATTGTAGAGATTGTACGGCTGCATTTGGCCGAGGAGATTTTGGATGCAAAGGGTCTGCCTGACCCCCGCAAAATGGATGTAGTCGCCCGCTTAGGGGCTTTTTGGTACCTGCGCGTGCGGCCCGAAAACCTCTTCTGGATGAAGCAGCCCCGCAATCCCACCGAAGTTTTGGCGTGGGAAGAGCTACCCCAAGACCTACGAGAAAGCCGCATCCTCACCGCCGCAGATATAGGCCACCTTCTGGCGTATCGTCCCGCCCACGCAGAACTCTTAGTCTCAGCCGCAACGCCCCCTAACCCTGATACCCTGCACCGGCAGATGCAAGCTTTCTTACCCCATGAGCCCGAAAAAGCCTGGGCCTTGTATTGCCAAGCCCTCGGCCTCCCCGTAAGCTCATAAGGCCCGCCCCTGTGACCGCATAAGTCTACGGGCATACGGTAGAAACACCAAAAGGCTGATCCCCCTCGCCAGGGCTACGGCGCCAATAGCCACATACACCCCTACCAGCTTAAGGACCCATATACCTATGCTCATGAGGCTAAACACCGAGCCCAACTCTACTATTGCGGCGAGGAGGTTGAGGCGGGTACGATGCGCCCAGATAAAGACGCCTTTGGCATAGGCCAGATACGCCACGATAGCTGGCATAGGCGCAGCTATGAGGAGGCTCGCATGCGCAAGCGGCAGTACCTCCCGAGGAAGCGCAAACACCCGCCCCAGCCATATTTCATGAATTCCTGGAATAGCGGTGATGAGCAAAGCCCCCGAAGTACCCACAGCAATACCCCGAGCAACAGGTAGAAGGTACCGTTCTACACGCGTGCCTAAGAGCACTATGACCACTTCTTGATAAGCTACACCTATGCAGCTAAAAAGAAACACGGTATGGGTCACGGCGGGATAAGCCGCCAAGGACAGGATAGGGAGCTGTCCTCGAGCCATAAGCGTCGTAAGTAGGGGCGTAAGGGCCACATTGAGGAGCGAGGTAAGGAGGAGGGGAAAGTAAAAGCGTAGTATTTGCGGGTAGGCGTAGGGGGCTACGGTAGGTAAGGCAAGCCGCTTGAGATAAGGGGCAGCCCATAACCGAATCGCCAGCATCTCCGTCACCACGCCTGTAGAGAGCGCAGTAGCGGCCACCCATACCCCCGGCCAAGAAGGGAAAAGCCGAAGCGCCAAGATAGCCCCCACCCCCACGCCGACCAAGCGCAGGACGGTACCCCATGCCACCAGCCGAGAACGACCCTGCCGGATAAGCACCCCTTGCCATAGCCGACGATAGCCAATCGCCGCCGGCCACGGAATAAGTAGCCCTATGGCACCTGCTACCCGCTGAGCCACTTCCGCCGGCAGCTTCCATACCTTTCCGTTGACTACTTGAAACACCCCCGGCAGCGCCAGAAAAACTATAATGCCCGTAAGTAGCAAGTTCATCGCTGTGGCGAAGCGCCACAGCCGTTCATAACTCAGTTTATCGCGGGTGAGGGCAGCGCCGGCACTGAGGAGCATCATAACCGGCGCTTCCACAAACATGGCGATAGCAAAGGCCACACTAAACGCCGCGAGATTAGCGGTAGGCTCGGGCAAACGTCCTAAAAGACCTACCAGGAGGGGGCCTTCCACCGCCATCATCAGCCAGTTGAGGGCGAGCGGAATCCACAGCCGAGTTACCACCCCTACGCCCGGCTCCCGCAATACCGCTACGCTACGCATGTAGAAGCCTGTCTACGACGCTCCCCCTCAGCGATAATATGCTCTAAGATCCCCAGCGGCGTATAGCCGGCGAGCGATGCCTGATGAAAAAATACTGTGGCCGGCGTCAGCCCCGGCAGCGCATTAATCTCTAAGGGCCAAAACTCTACCGCCCCCCCGCCTAAAAGCCGAACAAACCCATCTATGCGGGCATAGCCATGAAGGCCCACCGCTTTGGCGAGGGCTTCCACGGTGCGTTGTACAGCGGCTAAGGCAGCGGCGTTCGCTTGGGGGTCTGCCGGATAAAGGCGCGCCGGCGTAATATTTTGTCCAGCGCCCGCGAGAAACTTCTCCTCTAAGCGGAGGATATCTTGAGCCTTGACCGTCTCGCTGGGTAAAAACGCCTCATACCGAACCCCCTCGGCCGTGGTATGGGTGATGACCCCTACAGTGACCTCTATCCACTCGGGACCGTGCAGATATTGCTCAAAAAGTGCCTCTGCCTTAGGAGGAAAAAACGCTTCCGCAGATACGCCCAAGCGCTCCCGCAATACTTCCGGCAAAGCCTCTTCTTCTCGAAAGATAGCTTGCAGATATCCCTCTAAGGCCCTCCTATCAGCCAAGACCAGCACGCCGCTACTACACCCTTCATCCACGGGCTTCCCTATGTAGGGGTAGGAACCTAAGGCTGCTTCTATATCAGCTATGAGCTTTTCGGGCGCTTGCTGCCAAGCGGAACGGGTAGCCCGATAATGCGCGGGCACCCGAAAGCTCCGCTCCCGTAAGTACGCGTGGGTAGCAGCCTTATCCATAGCCAGGGCACACGCCGCTGGCCCGCTCCCATTATAGGGCAAGCCCAACGCTTCTAAGCGCGCCTGTACCGTGCCATCTTCGCCGGGGCGCCCGTGGAGGGCTAAAAAGACAAAATCCACCCGCTGCGGTAGCTCTTCCCACTGCCATGGGATAGCCCCATAGGCCTCTCGTAGGTGATAAGGCGCCTGTATAGAGGCAAGCCGTTCACGGGCCCGTACCGACACCTCAGGCACCGCCTCCTGGTACAGCGCTGCCCGCACATCATCCGCGTTATCTTTGAAAAGCAACCGCGGGGGCAGCTCCCATAACCGCAACTCCTCCCCTGCTGCCTCCAAGAAAAGCGGGAAAAACCTATACTTGCTTGAGAGTTTTTGCACGACATTGCGGCCACTCTCCAAGGAAATATGCCTTTCCGTAGAACTACCGCCAAAAACCACCGCTATACGCTTACGCTCCTTAGGGGTTTCGCCTTTCGCGCTTTGGAGTATGAGCTTATGTCGCCGTACAAACCCACTCACAGGTCCGCCTCGGGCCTGTCGGAGGGAGCGTTCAATCAAAAAGGTTAGGAAATCATGGGGGGCAAAACCTACCTCGGCGGCTTGATGAAAAAGCAAAGAGGCCGGCAACATCCCCGAGGTGGTATTGGGGTCGTTGAAATACACGGCTCCATCGGGCCCTACAATCCCATCCAGCCGAGCATATACTCCCACGCCAGCCAGGGCAGCGAGCCGTTCCGCCTCTATTTGAATAGCCTCGTTGGGGAGAGACTCGGAAGGAGTCTTTTTAGAGCTAACGCCCGAAAGGTACTTGGCGCGGTAATCGTAGAGGGCCTGAGCTTTCCGGATATGGGTAGGGGGTAGGGATACTCGTTCGCCGCTGGGCAGCTCTATCACAATCACCGAAAACTCCTCGCCTGGGATGAAGGCCTCCACGAGTATGGAATCAGGGGCATCCCAGGCCTCTACCCATCCCCGCTGAGGCAGGTGGGCCAAGAAATACTCCAGCTCCGCCCACTCTGTGATAAGCTGCCGGGGCACGCCCTCCTTGTCTCGGTACAGCATAGGTAAACCCAGCCCTTGCGAAAGGTCCAAGAGCTCAGCCAGCGATACTTCTTTTAAGGCCTGTACCGGCCAAGTAAAAGCGCACCGCTGCAGTACTGAAAGGAGCTCTTCGGGGCTGGGACAAAGGCCCACCCCTATGGTAGAGCCTTGCAAGGGATGTTTGACGACGCAGGGGAAGCCCACGGTATCAGCAACCTCCTCCGCCAAAGTATGAGGGCTCTCCCACAGACGCGCCCGCGGGATCGCCACATACGACGGTACCGGGAAGCCATGGGCCTTAAGCCAAGCCCGTTGCGCCAGCTTATCCATGCCCCAAGCACTGGCCGCTATCCCCGCCCCCGTGTACGGGATCCCCAGCTGTTCTAAGAGCCCCTGTATGCTGCCATCTTCCCCCCCTAAGCCATGCAGCACCAAAAAGGCTACATCTATTTCCTTGGCTAAGCTTTCCCAAGAAAGGACAGGCCCCAGCTGCGTGAGCGCTCGCAAGTAAGCCGAACGCTCGGGATACCACAGCTGCTCCGCATATATCGGGAAACGCACTTGCGGCGGCACCTGGTCAGGCGGCGGGAAGAAGTCCGTTATCATGCCGTAGTATAAAAACCTCGGCTCTAACCGAACCACCCGATGGAAAGCATCTAAGAAAAGCGGTATAGGTTGAAAATAACGCCTATCTAATAGGTCATACACTGTGCGTCCGCCGGCGTAGGATACCTCGCGTTCCCGAGAAGCGCCCCCAAAAAAAATACCTATCCGCACCCCGCGAAGGTAGCGGCTTTCTTACCTTAACTTTGGGCACAACATTTGCGATAGAGTCCCCGCTATGGCAGAAGAGCATAGTCCTTTCTTAGAGGATACTGACAGCTTGGCGTATGCCTTGCGTGCGCCGGGGGCGTTGGAGTTTCCCCTGGTAGAACTGGAGGAGCTTTCCGTCCTGCCCCTGCGTAACACCGTGCTCTTTCCTGGGGTTATCCTGCCTATCTCAGTGGCGCGCCCCAGCTCTATCAAGCTCTTAGAAGAACTTAAAGAAAAAAAGCTTCCTTATCTGGCCATCACTGCGCAAAAAAACCCAGAAGAAGAGGAAGTACATCCAGAAAATGTATATGCCATAGCGACCTTAGCTAAAATCCTCCGGGCCCATCCCACACCCGAAGGCCATATCGCTCTCATGATCCAAGGGCGGCATCGGATTCGGCTCAGTGCGTTTACGCAGCAGGAACCTTTTCTCAAAGCTCGCTTCGTCTATCTGCCAGAGACTCTGCCCGACGAGACCAACCAAAAGGCCCTTTTACTCGCGCTGCGCGAAAATGCCCTCAAAGCCTTAGAACTCCTCCCCGATAGCCCCCAAGAAGCCCGTACCCTCATCCAAAACATCCAAGGGCTCCACTTCATGACAAACTTTCTGGCAAACAACCTCCCCATGGACCTGCCAGAAAGGCAGAGCTTATTAGAAATAGACGAGATAGAAAAGCGCGCAGAGAAAGTCTTAGCCCACCTCCAAAGCCAACTCAATGTATTAGAGGTTACCGAAGATATCCTCAATCGGGTGCGTTCTACCTTAGAAAGGCAACAAAGAGATTATATCCTCCGCCAGCAAATCAAAGCTATTCAAGACGAACTCGGCGAATCGCCCGAGCAATCCGACACGGCCCGCTACCAAGAAGCCGCTAAAAAGAAAAAATGGCCCCAAGAAGCTAAGGAAGCCTTCGAACGGGAGATGGCCCGCCTGGAACGCATCCCCCCTTTCTCCCCAGAATATGGCGTAGCCACCGCCTATATTGAATGGCTTTTAGACCTTCCTTGGCATACGTACAGCCGAGATAAGTTTGATTTAGACCGAGCGCGCCGGATCTTGGATAGAGACCACTACGACATGGACAAAGTCAAAAAGCGCATCTTGGAATACCTGGCGGTCCTCAAGCTGCGGCGGGATATGAAAAGCCCCATTTTGTGTCTGTACGGGCCGCCAGGGGTGGGCAAGACTTCTTTGGCGCGCTCCGTGGCCGAGGCCCTGGGCCGTAAATACGTGCGCATGTCCTTAGGGGGGCTGCATGATGAAGCAGAGATACGAGGCCATCGGCGCACCTACATCGGCGCTATGCCCGGGCGCATCCTCCAACTTTTACGCCGAGCCGGCACCAGCAATCCTGTCTTTGTCCTGGACGAAATAGATAAGATTGGCCATGACTTCCGAGGGGACCCCGCTCATGCCCTCCTGGAAGTCTTAGACCCCGAACAAAATACCACCTTCCAAGACCATTACTTGGAGATTCCGTACGACCTCTCGCGGGTGCTCTTCATCGCCACGGCCAATACCTTAGATACTATCCACCCGGCCTTGCGCGACCGCATGGAAGTCATAGAACTCTCCGGCTATAGCGTACCGGAGAAGGTTCAGATTGCCCGCCGGCACCTCATCCCCAAAGTCACCCAAGAACATGGCCTCAAGCCGCCCCAGTGGCATATCGCCGATGCAGCGCTCCTCCATGTAATAGAACGCTATACCCGCGAGTCCGGCGTGCGCCAGCTCCAAAGAGAACTTTCGGCCTTAGCCCGCTGGACCGCCCTCCAACTGGTAGAAAAGAAAAAAAGCAAAGTCTCCATAGCTCCCGACGACTTAGACAAAATCTTGGGTGCCCCCCGCTTCGACAAAGAAGAATACGAAAGAGACCTCCGCCCTGGCGTAGGAATAGGGTTGGCCTGGACGCCCTACGGCGGCGATGTCCTGTACATAGAAACCCTGGCCATGCCCGGTGAGGGGAAACTCACCCTCTCTGGGCAACTGGGCGATGTGATGAAAGAATCGGCCACCTTGGCCTATCACTTGGTGCGGGCCCATCGCTTAGCGGCACCGGAGTGGTTCAAAACGCATGATGTCCATGTCCATATCCCTGCTGGGGCCGTGCCTAAGGATGGCCCTTCTGCAGGGGTGGTGCTCCTCTCCGCGGTAGCTTCCTTGGTGACGGGGCGGCCCCTCCGCCCTTACCTCGCCATGACGGGGGAGATTACGCTGCGGGGCAAGATCCTACCGATTGGCGGGGTGAAGGAAAAGCTCTTAGCGGCGCTGCGGGCCGGCCTGCGCGAAGTCGCCCTCCCCGAAGCTAACCGCAAAGACGTGGCCGAGATAGACCCAGACCTGCTGGAAGGCCTTACCCTCCACTACTTCTCGGATATTACGGCCCTTTTGCGCTACGCCTTAGAAGGCCAAGAGGTGCCCGACCTTACCGCTTTGCCCGCCTTGGCTTAGTGCTACCTTTGCCTGATGCCTATCGTCTGGGTCACAGGAGGGGCAGGCTTCATTGGGAGTCACCTCGTGCGGCACCTGGTCCACACCCAACCCAACTGGCACATTGTTACCATAGATGCCCTCACTTACGCCGGCAATCTCGCTAACCTCGCCGACCTAAAAGACGCCCCTAATCATACTTTCCTGCGGGTCAATATCGCCGACGGTCCAGCCGTTGAAAAAGCCTGGGAAGCTTACCCCCCAGATAGGATCCTACACTTGGCCGCCGAAAGCCACGTAGACCGGAGCATCCTCTCCCCCCTGGACTTCGTCCATACCAACGTGCTGGGCACTGTCACCCTCTTAGAAATGGCCCGGAAACACTGGAAAGGACGCACCGACGTGCTTTTTTACCAGGTCTCTACCGATGAAGTGTATGGGAGTTTAGCGCCCGAGGATTTTTTCCGAGAAGGCTCATCGTATGATCCCCGAAGCCCCTATTCGGCTTCCAAGGCGGCAGCAGACCACTTCGTGCGGGCCTACGGCCACACCTATGGCATCCCCTACCTCATCAGCAACTGCGGCAATAACTATGGCCCCTATCAGTTCCCCGAAAAGCTTATTCCCCTCACCATCACCCATCTCATGGAGCGCAAACCTATCCCCGTCTATGGCACCGGCCAAAATGTGCGCGATTGGATCTACGTGGAAGACCATGTGCGGGCTATTGCCCTCTTAGCGGAGAAGGGCCAGCGGGGACACACTTACCTGATTGGGGCGCGCTGCCCCCGCCCGAACCTGGAAATCGTCACCCTCCTGTGTGACCTCTATGATGAGCTTACTGGCGCACGGGACTCTCGTCAGCTTATCACTTTTGTGAAAGACCGGCCGGGCCATGACTTTCGGTATGCGATTGAACCCTCGCCGGAACTACATGCGCTGGGGTGGCAGCCCCAAGTTTCCCTCCATGAAGGCCTCCGAAAAACCCTCCACTGGTACCTCCAAAACCAAGCCTGGGTAAATGCCGTCCGCTCCGGCGAATACCAATCCTACTATGCCCTCCAATACGGCGAACGGCTTCGCTAAGGTATCCTATCTTTGCCCGAAATGCCCAAGAAGCGTATCCTCTGCGTAGATGACGAAAAAGTCGTGCTCAACACCCTCATGGGGCAGCTTTACCAGACCTTTGGCAATCGCTACTTGTATGAGTCCTTCACCAGCGCCGAGGAAGCAGAGGAGTTTATAGACGAGGTGTATGCCGAAGGCGAAAATGTGGATTTGATTATTTGCGATTGGCTCATGCCCCGCATAAAAGGCGATGAGTTTTTGGTACGGGTGCATAAGCGTTTCCCGGACGTGCAGCTCATCATGCTCTCTGGGCAAGCCAGCCCCGAAGCCATAGCACGCGCCCAAAAAGAAGCCCACATCCTCGCCTTTGTCGCCAAACCCTGGGATAAAGATGAGCTGATGGGCCTCATCCAGAAAGCCTTAGAAGCATGAGCCGACCAGTACTCCTCTTTGTAGATGACGAAAAAATCGTGCTGGATACGCTCCTCGTGCAGACCCGCACCGCCTTTGGCGAAAAGTACGATTACGAGACCGCCCAAAGCGCTGAAGAAGCCTGGGATCTTATCCAAGAATACCGCGACGCCCAGCGCCGGATTGTCCTCCTGATTAGCGACTGGCTCATGCCCCTCGAAAAAGGCGATAGTTTCCTCATCCGCGTAGCCGAACAATATCCCGATATCAAACTTATCATGCTCTCCGCTTACGCCGACGATGAAGCTATTACCCGCGCCAAGCGGTACGCCAATCTCTTTGCTTTCTTGCGGAAGCCCTGGGAACGCGACCACCTCATCGTAGAAATCCAAAAAGCCCTCTCTTCCCTATGAATACGCCTACACAGACGCAAAGCCGCTGGAAAAAATGGCTCAAGCGTGGGGGAATAGGCCTCTTCCTGTTTTTTCTGATAAAAGGACTGGCATGGCTGATAGTGCCCGCCCTCACCCTCTATCTGTGCAGCCGGGGCTAAAAGGCGAAGCGTTCCTGCTGACACAGCTCACCTGGCAGCCCGAGGACACGCTGCCCGCATGGGGCCTGCGCTTCTTACACGTCTTACGCAGCCATATCCCCTTTCTCTCCGCCGTCTTATACGGACATATTGCAGAGGGCACCTTGGAGTACATCGCCGGCTTTGCTTTAGAAAACACTCCCTCTGAAAAATACTTCTGGGGTGAAGGCCTCTTAGGGGAAGCTGCCCAGACCCAAAAGCCCTTCAAGTACGCCCTCTCCGAAGTCCCTCCCCACCGCTTAGGGATAGTAGAGCTTCGGCCCCGCTTCCAGTGGATTTTCCCGTGGACCTATCAAGGACACACCTGGGCCGTCACCGAAACTCTCCTCTGGCGCGACCTGACTGAAGAAGAAAAAGCCTGGCTACACACCCAGGCCCCCCTCTTGGGTATGATCCTGAGCAGCGTACTGCAACAGCAGCGCATTCACCGCCTCCTCCAGACCCTTCAAGAACAAAACCAGCTCTTAGAAGAAAACCTGCGCCGCCTGGAAGAAACCCAAGCCGAACTCCACCAACTGAATGTCTCTCTCGAAGAGCGAGTGCGAGAGCGCACCCAAGCGTTAGAAAAAGCGTTACAGGAGCTCAGCTCCACCCAACAGCAGCTCATCCTCTCCGAAAAGATGGCCGCACTGGGGCAGTTGGTAGCTGGTGTAGCCCACGAGATCAATAGCCCCTTAGGCGCTATCAAAGGCTCGGCCGAAACCCTTTTGGAGGGGTTGCCTCGACTATGGCAAATCCTACATCACCTTCTCCAACAAGCTCCCCAAGCCATAGAATCGGCTTTAAACTGGCTCCTGACCGACAACTGGCGCAAAGAACGGCCCGTACTTACTTCCAAAGAGGAGCGGGCCTTACGCAAGCGCTATGCCGCTCAGTTAGAAATGGCAGGCATACCCGAGCCGGACACCATCGCCCGCCGCCTCACCGAAGCCGGACTCCTCACCGACGACTTCTCCCCTATCCTACCCCTCCTCCAGCATCCAGAGGGACCAGAACTCCTCTACCTGATGGGCCAGCTCCGCCTCCAGCTGGAAAATATCGTCTTAGCCGCCAACCGCACCCGTAAAACCGTCTTTGCCCTCAAAAGTTATGCCCACACTTCCGACCACACACGCCCTACCCCCACCCGCATAGACGAGTCCATAGAAACCATCCTCACCCTCTACCAAAACCAGCTCAAACAAGGGGTATCCGTCTCCACCGACTTCCCTCCAGACCTTCCGACCTTATACCTTTTCGCCGATGAGATCGCCCAAGTCTGGACAAACTTTATTCAAAACGCCATCCAAGCCATGCAAGGGCAAGGCCATATCTTCATCCGAGTGGAGAAGCATGACAATAAAATCGCCATCCACTTTACGGACTCAGGGCCCGGGATACCGCCCGATATCCTCCCCCGCATCTTTGAGCCCTTCTTTACCACTAAGCCCAAAGGCGAAGGTACCGGCCTGGGGCTGGATATCTGTCGCCGGATTGTAGAGAAGCACCACGGACAGATTACCGTCCAGAGCCGCCCCGGCGAAACCACTTTTACCGTTTATTTGCCTCTTTCGCTTACAGACCCTGCTTGGTATGCTCCAGCTGATAGTTCGGGGGCTTGAGGACTTCGGGCGCTACCTCCTCCTCTTGCGGCGAAGCTTCACCGGCTTTTTACGCTTCCGCCTATATTGGAACCTCTGGACCCACGAGTCCATACAAATCGGACGCGATAGCCTCTTCCTCGTGGCTATTATCTCTTTCTTTGTAGGCGCTGTAACCACCGTCCAGACCGCCTACCAAATAATTTCGCCCTTCATCCCCAAATCTACCATCGGCGCCATCGTCTCCACCTCCGCTATTTTAGAGCTGGCGCCTACCATTACTTCACTGGTGCTGGCCGGTCGAATCGGTTCCAATATCGCCTCCCAGATTGGCTCCATGCGCGTAAGCGAACAAATCGACGCGCTGGAAGTGATGGGCATCAACTCGGCTACCTATTTGATTTTACCGCGACTTTTTGGGGCGTTGGTATTTTTTCCGGTGCTGGTGATTTATGCTTGTGTGATTATCCATGCAGGGGGGATTGTGGCGGGGGCTTTTACCGGCGCAGTAAATCCCACCCAGTTTGGCATTGGCGCCCGCAGCTTCTATGAAGATTTCCAGATTATTTTCATGCTCATCAAGGCGATCACCTTCGGCTTTATCATCTCTACGGTATCGGCCTATCAAGGCTATTATGTCAAAGGCGGAGCTTTAGAAGTGGGGGCTGCCAGTACCCGAGCCGTCGTGATTAGCTGCCTAATGATACTTGTGGCCGATTATGTGCTGGCCCAGCTCCTCTTATGAGCCTGCTGCGCATAGAACATATCTCTAAATGGTTTGGGCAGACGCAGGTCTTGCATGATATTTCGTTTGTCTTTGAGCCCGGCCGAGTGAATATGATTATCGGCCCCAGCGGCTGCGGCAAAACCGTGCTCCTCAAATGCATCGTAGGCCTCATCATCCCCGAAAAAGGCCGAGTTTTCTTTGGAGACTTAGACTTTTTACAGGCTGCACCCCCACAACGGCGAGCCGTCCTCCAAAACCTCGGCATGCTTTTTCAATCCTCTGCGCTTTTTGACTCCATGACCGTGGGAGAAAATGTAGCTTTCCCCTTGCGAGTATTCACCCAGAAAAGCGAAAAAGAAATCCAAGACCGGGTAGCTTATTGCTTAGAACGAGTAGGCTTAGCTGGCACACAAACAAAATACCCGGCCGAGCTTTCCGGCGGCATGAAACGCCGCGTAGGCCTGGCTCGGGCTATTGCCCTCAACCCCCAATACCTTTTTTGCGACGAACCTAACTCCGGCTTAGACCCCCTCACCGCCCGCCGTATAGATGCTCTCATCCAAGAGCTTACAGAGGAGTTTCATACCACCACCATCGTCGTCACCCATGACCTCAAAAGTGTCATGGACATGGGCCAAAAAATACTCTTTCTCTATAATGGCCATGCCGAATGGCAAGGCTCCAAACAAGAAATGCTTCACAGCTTTGATGCCCTCCCCCCGAATCTCCAAGCGTTTTTGCAAGCCTCGGGCCTGACCCAATAGCCCAGAAAGCCGTACCTTCGCTACCCTATGGGCTACCGCATAGAATACGATACCTTAGGTGAAGTCTCTGTTCCCGAAGATAAGCTGTGGGGCGCGCAGACGCAGCGTTCGCTCCAGAACTTCCGGATTGGAGGGCATCGCATGCCCAAAGAGGTTATCTATGCCTTCGCTATTGTCAAAAAAGCCGCAGCCCTGACCAATGCCGAGCTAAGAGTTCTCCCTTCCGATAAAGCCCAGCTTATCGCGGAGGTATGCGACGAGATTCTCTCGGGGGCGCTGGATGAACACTTCCCGCTGGTGGTGTGGCAAACCGGCTCCGGCACCCAAACCAACATGAATGTAAATGAAGTGATTGCGAACCGCGCCAACCAAAAACGCGGACAGCCCCTCGGCAGCAAAAAGCCCATCCACCCCAATGACGACGTCAACCGCTCCCAATCGTCTAACGATACCTTCCCTACGGCGATGCATATTGCGGCTTATATCGCCACCGTAGAAAAGCTCCTTCCTGCCCTGGAAAAGCTGGAAAAAGCCCTGCGTGAAAAAGCCGAAGCTTTTTGGTCTATTATCAAGGTCGGCCGTACCCACCTCATGGATGCGGTGCCTATGCGCTTAGGGCAAGAGTTCAGCGGGTACGCCCAGCAGGTAGCCGACAGCCGCCGCGACATAGAACGAGTTCTGCCCCAAGTAGCAGAGTTGGCGCTGGGGGGCACGGCCGTGGGTACAGGATTAAATGCCCCTGCCGGTTTTGCCGAAAAAGTCGCCCAAAAGATTGCCGAGCTTACCGGGTATCCTTTCGTGACCGCCCCCAATAAGTTTGCCGCTTTGGCGGCGCATGACGCTTTGGTAGCCCTCTCCAGCGCGCTCAAACGCACCGCCGTGGCCCTCATGAAAATCGCTAACGACATACGGCTTTTGGGTTCTGGGCCCCGCGCCGGCCTGGCCGAACTCCACCTCCCCGAAAACGAACCCGGCTCCTCCATCATGCCCGGCAAAGTCAACCCCACCCAAAGCGAAGCCATGACCATGGTCTGCTGCCAAGTGATTGGCAACGACACCGCTATCACCTGCGGCGCCTTCCAAGGCCACCTGGAGCTCAACGTCTTCAAGCCCCTCATCATCCACAACATCCTTGAGTCTATTCGCCTTCTGGCCGATGCCTGCCATTCTTTTACCGACAACTGCGTGGTAGGCATAGAGCCCAACCGCCCCACTATCCAACGCCACTTAGACCGAAGCCTAATGTTAGTTACAGCGCTCAATCCAGTTATTGGTTACGAAAAAGCCGCTAAAATCGCCCAAAAAGCCCATAAAGAAGACAAAACCCTCAAAGAAGCCGCGATAGAGCTGGGCTTCCTGACGGCTGAGGCGTTTGACCAGCATGTCCGCCCAGAAAAGATGGTGTAGCGTATGACCCAGCTCCCCCACACCCTGTGGGAAACGGAGCCTATACTCGCTACCCTCACCGCCATAGCTGATGCCTTAGGCCAGCCAACCTATATCGTGGGGGGGTGGGTACGCGATTGGCTTCTCACAGGCACGGCGGGCAAGGCCCTGGATGTCATCACCGTGGGTAATCCCTCCCTCTTTGCGGAAAGACTGGCCGAAAAACTCGGCACACAGGTCGCCGCAGAGTACCGCCGCTTCTACGTAGCCGTGGTCCTGTGGGAAGACTACGAAATAGAAGTCGTCGCCCCCCGCAAGGAAAGTTATCACCCCGACTCCCGCAACCCCGAAGTAGCACCCGCTACCCTGGAAGAAGACTTCCTGCGCAGGGACTTCACCATCAACGCCCTGTATGTAGCCCTGCACTCCAGCGAAAAAGGCCAGCTCATAGACCCCTTTGGGGGCATACGCGACCTGGCGCAGGGGATTATCCGCACGCCCACAGACCCAGCCCGTACTTTCAGCGATGACCCCCTGCGCATGCTGCGGGCTGTTCGATTCGCCGTACGCCTGGGCTTCACCATCGAACCCACCACCTACGAAGGCATCCGTACAGAAGCCCATCGCCTCGCCATCGTCTCCCCCGAACGCATCGTAGAAGAGTTTCACAAAATCCTCCTGAGTCCCGACCCCGTGCGGGGCATAGAAATCCTCTACGATACGGGTTTGCTGCACCAGTTTCTGCCCGAGGTAGCCGCGCTGGCCGGCACCGAAACCCAACGCGGCCACAGCCATAAAGACAACTTCAAGCACACACTCCAAGTATTGCGTCAGCTGCTGGAGGGGCGACCAGACGCCTCCCTCTGGCTGCTCTGGGCCGCCCTCCTCCACGACATCGGCAAACCGCTCACCAAAAAGTTTGACGAAAAAGCGGGCTGGACCTTCCACCTCCACGAAGAAGTCGGCGCCAAAAAGGTCAAGGAGATTTTCCGGCGGCTTCACCTCCCTTTAGACGAACGGATGCGGTATGTGCAAAAGCTCGTACGCCTGCACGGCCGGCCCATCGCCCTGGCCCAGGAAGGCGTGACCGATAGCGCTATCCGCCGCCTGATTGTAGAAGCCGGCGAAGACTTAGAAGACCTTATCCTCCTGTGCCGCAGCGATGTCACCACGCGCAACGCCGCCCGCCGCGCCCGCTTCCTCAAAAACTTTGACCAAGTGATGCAGCGGGGTGCGCGAGGTAAAAGAACGGGACCGCCTCGCCCGCTTTCAACCCCCCATAGACGGCGAGCTTATCATGCAAACCTACAACCTCAGGCCCGGCCCGCTCGTCGGCCAAATCAAAGAAGCTATCCGCGAAGCCATCTTAGAGGGCATTATTCCGAATGATTTCGACGCCGCATATGAATACATGCAAAAAATCGCCCCGGCCATTTTAGCCGGCGAGCCACTCCCACAAAAGCTTGAGCAAAATCCCCACCACGAAAAGCGATAGAGAAATAAAGTTCGTTCGCCGCATAAAAAGGAGGTTGAAGCGGCTACTCCCCGAGAGATGCTTCACCTGTGAAGCCCGCGGGTCAAAGGCACGCCAGAGCTTCCGCATACCCAAATATAACAAAAGTTTGTCAGGCTGGTTACCAGCTCTTCCCTCCTGAGGCCCAATACGCTATGAGGCCTACTATGGCCCCCAACGCCACTACAAAGAGCGTCACCTTTATCCAGCTTATGGGTCTGTCCCCCGCTACTACCCCGGTGCGTCCATGGATGACCACGCGGTAGGGCTTCCCGCCATACCGGTACGCCAAAATATAAATAGGCACGTACGCCAGCTTGGTGGTGAGGTCCCAAAGCCGCATGCGCATCTGGAAGTCCCGATAGGTGTCGCCGGGTATAGCCCGCTTACAGGCCTCAGCGGTCAGGTCTTGTATGCGCTTATGCCCTTCTTGCCAAGCATCAGGGAGGGGCTTATCGGGGAGAGCTACATCCCACCCCAAAAAGTACCTCGGTTCATAGGCCCGCAGGTCAGTGGTAGTAGCAAAGCCCCCTATCTCGTCAATATAGCGGGTGGGTAAGCTCTGAAAGCCCGAGATGAGCACATCATCATAAAAGTCCCGATGGACTCCGCTCACGGGGAGGCCCCATTCTACATAGGTCTCGGTGCGGGTACGCCATTCTCGGGCTGCGCTGTCATAATACTGCACCGTCCGTGTACGATAATAGCCTGGAATGGCGCTCCAGTGCGCCTCTACCTGCGCATCAAAGGTCCATAGCGGAAGGTATACCCCCCGCAGCTCTTGGATGCGGCTGCGCTGGCGCAGGTCATTCGGCGCAAACCATAGGTTTTTGAGCCACGTTTGGAAAACCTGCTGCGCCTCTTCGGGAGAGAGGGCAAAGGGGAGGACCCCCTGGGGTCGTACAGGCTGTTCGGTAAGGGCTTTTTCGCTTACGGCTTCCGCCCCACAGAAGTCACACTTGGCTCGGGCTTCCCTATACGCAATCTGCGCCCCACAACTGGCACAAAACAGCACCTTATGCTCAGGGAGCGCCTCCCGCGCCGGCTGAGCTGCCCGTAGAGCTTCCTCCAAGTCTATCTCCTGTATGCCCTCGTACTGGGCAGGTATCTCTTCCTGGGCGCCGCAATAAGGACACTTGAGGGACTCGGTGCCCGGCTCATACACCACCGAAGCGCCACACCCCTTGCATCGGACAGTAAAGATTTCCGCCATCCCTCAAAGGTAAGTAAGCCTTACTGCCCTTCCACCGCTAAACGCAGCAGCCCCCCATATATCGCCCTGAACGCCGCCTCCTCTATGCCGCCTAAGTGGTTCCACGTCATGCCGATGAAATACCGCTCTCCCTTCTGGGTATAGACCACCGTGGTCATATTGAGAACCCCCGGATAACTCCCCCCCTTATAAGCGACAGAACGCCACTCTTCGGGCCAAGCCAAACCCGGATCTATCCCCATCAAGGGCAAGCGTTCTACTCGGCGCATCAGGGTGTCCAGTTCTCGCAGGGAAAAAACCCAGGTAGCTTGGAGGTCTGCAGCTTCTATTTCGCTGCTCACGGCCTCTGTGTCATAAAAGCCCCGTAGGGGAATGCCTGCCAGGCTATCCAAGAAGGCCTGGCGTTCGGCTAAGGAGGCCTTTGGCCAGCGCTCCTTATACACACGGGCATGGGGCGCAAACAACAACTTGAAAAACTCCTGCGTAGTCAAGAAGGGCCGATTGCGCGCCGTGTAGGCCTCAATGGCAGGCCGCCCCACCAGCTGAATAAGGGCATCCGTAGCGGTATTGTCACTCTCTGAAATCATAAGGGCCGCCAAAGTGTATAGGGTTAGGGGTGCCCCTGGAGGCCAGTCCTGGAGCCGGCCAGAGGGTAAGCTCTTCCAAGCGCTATCTAAGGGCACCACTTCGTCCCAATGGCGCTTACCCGCCTGGATTTGGTCTAACAGCGCCGCTAACACCGCCACCTTGAAGGTAGAACCCACCGCTAAGGGCGTGTCGGGCTGCATCGCCAAAAGCACCTGCTTGTCCCGCATGACCAGCACGCTTATGACTTCGGGACGCTTCTGCAAAGTATCACGCACCGCTTCCCACGAAGCAAACTTCCCCTGGGCAGGCCGGAAAAGCAGCCCTACAAACCGCCCCTGCTTATCTAAGCGTACGTATGCCGGCAAGAGAGCCTTCTCATATTCTACCCAATACGGGTTCCTCTGGCCATGCACCCCCTGAAAACGCCCATAACTCCGAGCAAAAGAACGCAGAAGCCCTTCTATTTGCGCCATTGGCACTTCTCTGAGGAAACTTTCTGCGAACCATTCCGCTTTTGGCTTAGAAGCCGACAAAAGGCGCTGCAAGGCCTCGGCTGGGGTAAGCGTCTGCGCCCAGAGAAAGGCGGTAAGCGCTATCGCACATCGCATCACTCGCCAAAGGTAAGGTAGAGGGTCCCTTGCAACTCTTGTTTGCGATTGCGTTTTTTTACCTTAGTGGTGATATGAAAGCCGTTAGAGTTTTCCTTGGCTTGCTTCTGGTTGTAGGCGCTACCTACGGGCAAAATGTGGGTATCGGCACCTCTGCCCCAGTAGGCAAACTCCATGTGGTAGGTTCAGCTGGGGTGGGACGCAGTGTAATCATAGATAACCGAGAAATAAAATTCAGAGGGGATGGGGTAGCTCACATCTCCATTTTTGGGCCTACCACAGGACGTGACCGCCTCTCTATCTCCCGAAGTAGCTCATCGGCCATACCCGGCACAGAAGACGCTGAGCTGGTATCTATTACAGCAGCAGGCAACGTGGGGATTGGACAACCTACCCCGGCAGGACACCTTACTATCCGAAACGGATGGCAAAATTGGATACAGTTAGAAGATGCGATAAATGGACACCAATATTATTTTCACAATCCAGGGGGCGGAGATCGTTTAGAAGTGGGGGTATATGATGCAGGAGCCGGAACTACCCGATGGGGGGTGTGGGTAGTAACCCCTGCCGGTAATATTGGTATTGGGACTACAGCCCCCACCCAACGACTTGATGTAAATGGCAATGTCCAGTTCTCTGGTGCCCTCATGCCTGGTGGCATTCCCGGCACGGCAGGTCAGGTGCTCGTAAGCCAAGGCGCTACTACCCCGCCAATTTGGCGATATGAAGTGCCCCCAGGAGGCATCATTATGTACTCTGGCCCATGGAACTTTGATGCTACGGGCTTAGGCACAGGGCCTCTCACGGGGTGGGGCCTTGTGCAATGGTAATAACGGCACTCCTGACCTCTCAGACCGCTTTGTATTGGCTACCAACACCGCCGCTCAGGTAGGCACGACGGGCGGAGCCCACACCTACACACTCACCATAGCACAACTTCCCCCTCATACCCACACCATCAGTGCTGACGGCACTCACACTCATGATATATACGGCGTGTTTCATGGCCAGGATAATGAAGGTGATGACGACTGTCCAGCAGCAGGAGCAGCTGGGCGAGTTTTCAGCGGAGATGACAACATCTGGCCCAGTTGTACTAATCCTGCCCTTTATACTTTTCAAACGGGATCTGCGGGAAGCCACAATCATGGAGGAGCCACCGGCGCCACAGGAAGCGGAGCTCCAATCGATAATAGACCGGCGTTTATTCGCTTAGCCTTTATTATGAAGCTCTAATCGGTTGCCTCCGCTTGCTCCCCCTCCCGACAAACCTTCACCCCGGTCAAAGGGGAATCCTCTTCCCTCTCAGGGAGGTATCTTTCTTTATCCCATAGACCATGAGCAGCAGGAAAAGCATAGTCTTTGGGGATTAAGAGTTTTTTTATCTTAGCGGCGGTATGAAAACCAGTAGGATTTTCCTTGGCTTGCTTCTGGTTGTAGGCGCTACCTACGGGCAAAATGTGGGTATCGGCACCGCTAACCCTCAAATGCGGCTTCATGTTATGGGCGGGATACGCTCCGAAGGCATAGCACCAGATGATGCTACCCCTAACATAGACGCTCGGATAGAACTCGTCAACCGAGGAGCAGGCGGCACCCAATATATCTGGCGCATTTACACCGCAGCCGTAGGCGGAGGGTTTGGTGTAAATCCTAATGCGTGGGAAGTATGGGAATACCCTCCCTCGGGCACCCCCGGCTGTTGCCTCCCCCGCTTCCGCATCTACCCTGCTGGCGGAACCGCCTCCCCCCCCGGTGAAGTGGTCATCAACCAAGCCGGCTTCGTAGGGATTGGAACAGCCGCCCCGGATGTGCGCCTCGTCGTCAATGGGCCGATTCGGATAGCAGGCCTTCAAAACTCCTTCCGACTTTTCTTTTCCGATAATAGCAGTGACCAAACTAAATATATCGCCACAGAAAACTTCTGGCTCACCTTAGGCGCTCATAGTAACGAGGGCTTTCGTTTCAAAGACCAAAATGGAACTACGCAGGCACAAATAGGCTTAGGCACTAATGTAAGCTATATCCTTTCAAATGTCGGGATTGGCACTGCTACCCCTGCTCAGCGTCTGCATGTCGCTGGTACAATACGCGCCGATAACCTCTCAGGAACGCATCCCGGCAGCCAGACCTACTCGGCACTCGGCACAAACACCACAGGCGACATTATCCGCGTCAATCCCACCCACGGGTATTTATTTACCGTAGTACAACCGTGCGACTTCACCCAAGAAGGCACCATAAGAGCCCAAATCACATCAGGCACCCTCACCATAGATTGCTACAATGAGGGAGGGGCCTACGTGAAAAATTGTTACACCCTAAATGGCGTAGCTAATGCTCGTATAGCCCTCCTTATCGTAAATGATGACACAGGAAACTGTGGCGGCACTGCTCGCATAAGTGGCGTACGAAGTCTCACCGTCACCAACGGCGGAGGCCTCGCATCAGCGAATACCGACTTGGGATGCAACGGCAGTGATGGAAACAATTGGGTGCTTTTTATTCACTATAATCCACTCTGACAGAGGAAGATGCTGGGGGGCGGCGGCGCCTGCGGCGCCGCCGCCCCCTCACCACACCAGCGCCGCACTCCCCCACGTAAAACCTGACCCAAACGCCGCCACAATCACCTTATCCCCCTTCTTCAGGCGACCCTCCGCCCACGCCTCCGCCAGACAAATAGGAATGCTTGCCGCCGTGGTATTGCCATACTTGTGGATGTTATTATAAAACTTCTCCATCGGAAGGCTAAAAAACTCCGCTACCGCCTGCACTATACGAATATTGGCTTGATGAAGCACATATAAATCTACCTCTTCAGGCTGCCAGCCTTGGGTAGCAAGGGCCACCTGTACCGCTTCGCCCATGCGCTGGACCGCATGCCGGAAGACTTCCTTGCCATTCATATAGGGGCGCATCCCATAGCTCCCCGGCAGCTCATGCCGCCGCGTAGCCGAGGACGGCTCCGCCACACAAAGCTCCATTGCATAAGCCCCCTGACTGTACAAATGGGTAGAAAGGATCCCCCGACCAGGCTCCTCTGTGGCCTCAATAACAGCAGCACCGGCCCCATCCCCAAAGAGCACCCCTACAGTTCGCCCTTCTGGATGGTAATCTATCCAGGTGGATTGTATCTCAGCTCCCACCAGCAAAATGGTCTTATACATGCCCGTGCGGATGTACTGGTCAGCAATACTCAGCCCATACACAAAGCCCGAGCACTGCTGCCGAATATCCAGCGCGGGCGTCGTTTCTAAGCCCAGTTTATGCTGGAGGAGCACCCCCGAGCCGGGAAAGTACATATCCGGACTCAGCGTAGCGAAGATAATAAGGTCTATATCCTGGGGGCTTTTCCCTGCACGGGCCAAAGCCTCTCTCGCCGCATAGTAGCCTAACTCGGCGGTGCTGGCCGGCTCCTCTACCCAGCGCCGCTCCCGGATACCCGAACGCGTATAAATCCACTCATCGCTGGTATCAAACCACTGCCGCAGGTCGTCATTTTTAACCACCTTGGGGGGTACATACCTGCCTAACCCCGTAATACAAGCCCTGGGCATGCCCAAAAGTACAAATGCTTCCATACGCCGAAAAAATGCCACCTTTGGCTATGCGGATCTGGATGGCCGGCGACCATGCTGGGTATCCCCTTAAGGCACACTTGCACACATGGCTGGAAAGCCAAGGCCATACCGTAGAAGATATAGGCCCTTTCTCGGAAGAATCTACGGATTATCCCCTATGGGTACATAAGTTTGCTCAGGTTTTTCCGGCCGAGGAGCGCGGGATCTTGATATGCGGCTCGGGGAATGGCGTATGTATCACCGCAAACCGCTATCCCCACATTCGGGCAGCCTTGGCGTGGAATCGCGAGATTGCCCGTCTGGCCCGCGCCCATAACGATGCGAATGTGCTCTGCTTGCCAGGCCGCTTCATCATGCCAGAAGAAGCCCAAGCCGCCGTAGAAGCCTTCCTCACCACCCCTTTTGAAGGCGGCCGACACGCCCGACGCATCGCCCAAATCAACCCTTCTTGAACGTATGACCAAGTACCTTTGCCTCATAAGCGTCCTGCTGGCCCAGAAAAGCCACACGCTGCTGCTGGACCGCTTGTATGCCGAGCCCTTGGTATTAGATACGGCTACTTTTCGGTGGGTACAAGCCCAAGTCTCCGAAAAAGAACTCTTAGCCCATGTAGGCTTTTTAGCGAGTGACCCGCTCCAAGGACGCGAGGCCGGCTCCCCGTACGAAAAAATAGCCGCCATGTACCTTATCCACCAACATAAGCGGTTTGGACATCCCCCGCTCTTACCCAACGGCTACATTCACACTTTTCCTTTGCGGCGCAGTCGGCCTACGCCCCCTCCTCCCGCTACCCCTTCAAAGAAGAAAAAAGCCGCCCCCCCTTCCCCAGAAGTGGTATTTGATACCGTGGAGACCTGGAATATCCTGGCTGTGCGGCGGGGCACCCTCCATCCTACCCAGTATGTGGTACTCAGTGCGCACTACGACCATATCGGTACCACCAGTCGCGGGGAACCCTTCAATGGCGCCGACGATAACGGCTCAGGCACCGCTGTCCTCTTAGAAGCGGCTCGGCTGCTGAGCCTACTCCCCCCACCCAAGCGCTCTATCGTGTTTTTCCACACCGCCGCCGAAGAAAAAGGCCTCTTGGGGGCTTTCCGGTTTGTGCGGGACTCGCTACTGCCGCTGGACTCCATTGTAGCCGTAGTCAATACCGACATGCTGGGCCGCACCGATACTTTGCATCAAAAAGGGGAAAGATACCTCTATGCTATTGGTTCCGACCGAGCTACCCCGCACCTGCGCACTATACAAGAACGCGTAAATGCCCTCTGCTGCGAATGGCAGCTGGATTATCGGTACGATGATCCTAAAGATCCCCTGCGCCTTTTCACCCGAAGCGACCACTACGCGTTTGCGCGTTATGGCGTACCGGCCGTTTTTTATTTCGGTGGCCTGCATGAAGATTATCATGGAACAGGCGATGACGTAGAAAAGTTAGAGCCCGAACGCCTGCAGCGCGCCGCTGTTTTTCTGGCCCTCATGGCCTGGACTTTGGCCAACTTATAAGCCTGTCAAGCTGTCGCACGGGCCTATAAGTTGCTTACCTTTGTCATATGACCTGGAATAGCGTCAAGACTTTCCTGCTTTTAGCCAGTCTGACCGTTATACTGGTTTTCATCGGGCGGCTGGCTGGCGGTCCGGCGGGGATGACCATAGCGCTTATCGTAGCTGCGGGTATGAACCTTGTGGCGTATTTCTTCGGGCACAAGTTGATTTTATGGCAGTACCGCGCGCAGCCGCTTCCTGAAAGGGAGTACAAATGGCTGTACGACATGACGCGCCGTCTGACCCAACGGGCGGGCCTCCCCATGCCTAAACTCTACCTCATCCCCGAGCTTCAACCGAATGCCTTCGCCACCGGTCCCTCCCCTTCTAAAGGGATTGTAGCCTTCACCGCCGGCCTCCTGCAGAGTATGACGCCCGAAGAAGTAGAAGGCGTTCTCGCCCACGAGCTGGCTCACATCAAAAACCGAGATATGCTCACCATGACCATTGCAGCCACTATCGTAGGGGCTATCACCTGGCTCGTAGATATGCTGCGGTGGTCGGTATTTTTCCGCAGTAGCCGCGATCGCGAAGAAGATAACGGTTTAGGGCTGGTACTGGTGATTGTAATAGGGATAGTAGCGGCACTGGCGGCTACCCTCATTCAGCTCGCTATCTCCCGCGCCCGCGAATACGAAGCCGACCGTACCGCCGCCCTACTAACGGGAAGCCCCGACGGCCTCATTAGCGCCTTAGCCAAACTCCACCAGCTCACCCACGCCCTCCCCATGGAACACGCCAATACCGCCACCGCTCACCTCTTTATTGCGAACCCCTTCGCAGGGGTAGGAGACTTTCTGGCCAATCTGTTTAGCACCCATCCCCCTATCCCTAAGCGCATAGAAAAGCTCCAACAGCTCAAGAAAGCCCAAAGCGCCCAGTCCTACCGCTTGGCTTAAATGAAAAATGCGGAGAGGCATCGCCCGCCTCGCTTCCGACCCTTGCTTCCTTTCGGACCTGGGGGAGTTGGGAAGGAGTGCGTCGTGCCTTCCGCACGGCAAAGGTACAGTTTTTTGTGAGTCGGCGCCGTTACAAGTTCCTGCCCCATAAGCTCCAGTTTCGGGAAATCTCTTCGTGGCGGCTCTCTCAGATCGGGCGAGGCGTACTTTTAGGCGCTTTTATCGTTATGACAGCGTTGAGCATAGCGTATTTTCTATTGCATTGGTGGCCTACACCGGCCCTGCAAAAGGCCCAACAAGAAAATACGGCCCTTCACCAACGCCTCGAGATACTCAGCAAGCAACGCGATACCTTGTATCAGTTGATATACAGTCTGGCTACGACGGAAAGTCACATGTATCAAAGTCTTGTTCCGCAAACCGATTCCTCCTTAGGCGAGGCTGCCACACCGCCTTTGCCGGCTGTAGCCCTATCCGAAGACACCCTGGAAAACTATCTGCAGCGGATGGAAAAAGTTTTGGATAAGCTTATCAAAAGCGAACCCCTGCTCTACAGCGCTGAGTTACGCTCATCTCAGCTGCCCAGAGCCCTCCCCTGCGCCTCTGTAACCCTCGGCGCTGGATATGGCCCCGTGATACATCCTATCTTAGGCAGCCCTTATCCGCACCAAGGTGTGGATTTTCTCGTACCTGAGGGCGAAGCCGTCCTGGCGACCGCAGATGGCCTCATCACCCGCATAGAACCCCTTGCCGGTAGCGATGCCAGCACCATCTACATCCAGCACACCTCATCCCTCTCGACAGCCTATTTCCCTGTACGCCCTAAGGTGCAAGTAGGCCAGTGGGTAAGTACGGGCACCCCTATTGGCACCGTAGGGCGCATACTCTTTTCGCGCGTGCCCTTTTTGCACTATGAGGTATGGCACCGAGGCGAGCGGGTTGACCCGCTCCTTTATCTATGGGGTCATTTCTCCTTAGAAGAACGCCAGCAATGGCAAGCTGCTTTCGCCCGCCAGCTCCATGCCCTCCACTAAACGCTACTATACCTTGCAAGAAATAGCCGCGCTCTTACATGTGCCTATTCATCAGGCACGCCGATGGGTAAAACTTTTCCTTACCTTGCCCCCGCACAAGACCGTTCGGATTCCCGCGGAAGCCCTACCCCTTTTGCGCCGAGCCCGTGAAGGCGCCTACATATACCGCCTAAGAGGTGATGCACTCCTCGCCTTCGTTGAAGGGCATACGGCCCCTCCCTCCGCTCATCCGCCCTACCCCGATTACCCCGTACTCCTGCGCGAAATCCTCCAAGAAATAGAAGCCTGTCTCGCGGAAATGGAGCCCCCCCCTGCGTAATCGCTTTTCGCTGAGAGTTATCGTACTTTTGCCGCATGCCGAAGGTGATGGTTATCGGAGCTGGGGCTGTAGCCCAAGTTACCGTGTGTAAGTTGGCCCGGCGACCGGACCTTTTCCCAGAGATTGTCGTGGCCAGCCGCACCCTCGCTAAATGCCAAGCCTTAGCCGAACGCTATCCCCAAGCCCGAATCATCCCCGAAGGCGTAAACGCCGACAACGTCCCCGAACTCATAGCCCTCATCCAGAAACATAAACCGGCCTTAGTCCTCAACTTGGCCTTGCCCTACCAAGACCTACCTATCATGGATGCTTGCCTGGAGACAGGCACCGATTATCTGGATACGGCTTCGTATGAACCCCCTGACCTCCCCCTCTACGAATACAAATACCAATGGGCTTATCAAGACCGCTATACCCAAGCGGGTATCACTGCCGTCTTAGGGATTGGATTTGACCCGGGAGTCACCAATGCTTTTGTAGCTTACGCCGCTAACCACTTTTTTGATGAAATACACTATTTAGACATCGTAGATTGTAACGCAGGTAACCACGGTCGCCCCTTCGCTACAAACTTCAACTTAGAAATCAACTTGCGGGAGATTACGCAAACAGGCCGCTACTACGAAAACGGCCAACTCATAGAAGTACCTCCCCTCTCTATCGCTCAAGATGTACGCTTCCCCGATATTGGGATCCGGAAAGCTTATCTCATCTTCCATGAGGAGCTGGAGTCGCTGGCAAAGCATTTCCCCACCCTTCGCAGGGCCCGTTTCTGGATGACCTTCAGTGAACAATACCTTATGCACCTCAGGGCCTTTGTCAACGCCGGCCTTACCCGCATAGACCCCATAGACTACGAAGGGTGCAAGGTCGTACCCATTAAGTTTCTTCAAAAGCTCTTACCGGATCCCGCTTCGCTCGCACCTGACTACAAAGGCTGGGTCTCTATCGGCGTGCAACTGCGTGGCCTCTATCAAGGTCAGCCCCGCACCGCTTACCTCTACACCAACATCCGTCATGAATGGGCCTACCAAGACTGCGGCTCGCAAGCAGTAGCCTACACCGCGGGGGTCCCCCCCGCTATCGCTGCGGAACTGATAGTGACCGGCGTATGGAAAAAACCTGGCGTCTGGAATGTAGAACAGCTCCCGCCTGAACCGCTCTTAGAAAAGCTTCCTGCCGCAGGTTTGCCCTGGAAGGCCGTCATAGATTACCCCCCTGACTTTATAGATGTCCCCGAATGACCCGCCTCAGTGTAAATGTCAATAAAGTAGCGCTCCTGAGAAACTCCCGCGGGGGAAACATTCCCGATGTGATAGCTTTTGCCCAAACCTGTGAGCAATTAGGGGCTGAGGGAATCACCGTGCATCCCCGGCCCGATGAAAGACATATCCGCCGTACCGATGTACTGGCCCTACGCGATGCCCTCGGTATAGAGCTGAATGTAGAAGGCTACCCTTCTCGTGAGTTTTTGGCCCTTATCCAGCAAGTGTGCCCGGCACAAGTAACCTTAGTACCCGACCCCCCCTCGGCGCTCACTTCCGACAGGGGCTGGGATATCCCCACGCATGAGGTTTTCCTTTCGGAGGTAGTGGGCGCCCTCAGAGCGCTTTCTATCCGAGTAAGCCTCTTTATTGATCCTGACCCCGTGCAGGTGGAAGCCGCCGCTCACATAGGGGCCGACTGCGTAGAACTCTACACCGGCCCTTATGCCCACCACTTCTCCCAGAGTCCCGAAGAAGCCATTGAGCCCTACCGGTTAGCAGCCCAAAAAGCCGCACAGCTGGGCCTGCGCCTACACGCTGGCCACGACCTGAACTTAAAAAATCTACGCTTCCTCAAGCAAAACCTCCCAAACTTAGCCGAAGTTTCTATTGGACATGCACTGATTGCCGATTGTTTGTATTGGGGTATAGCGGAGGTGCTTCGTCGCTATAAAAGCGCTTTGACATGAGATTCAGTACTGTGCTACGTTGGGTCTTTCATACGGCCCTGGTGGTAGGGGGAGCGGCCCTCCTCCATCACCTTTTCCCTCCCTATAAGTGGGGCTGGGATATACACGACCTCATCTATCGGCGTCTCCCGCCTCAAGACCCAGACACGCATATTGTGGTGGTAGATATTGGCCGTATGGACCGAAAAGCATTGGCCTACCTCTTAGACCGTCTTAGCGAAGCCCAGCCCGCCTTCATCGGCATAGATGCCGTATTCCCTCACCCCCTTTCCCCAGAAGGAGATAGCTTATGGGAAAAAGCCCTATGCCAAGCACACACGCGCACCACCGTCTGTTTAGCCGGCAGTTTAGACCTGACCTATCCGCTCCCCCAAGCACCTCCCCAAGCGGTTAGTACCTCTCGCTTCACACATTGTGCCACCCAAGCCTATGCCAACCTCCTTCTACACGAACCCTACGCCCCTAAAACTGTCCGCACATACCTCGCCTATACCGTAGCCGGGCAAGATACCCACTACGCCCTGGCGCTCCAAGCAGCCCTCGCCATAGCCCCTTCTTTACACGTAGAACTCCCCCACTTACCCGCCACCGGTCCCATACGTTACCTCGGCAACATAGAACACTTTTATTACCTCAACGGCGAGGAAGTACTCCGAGATTCCCTCCCCCTCCAGTGGCTGCGCGGAAAAGCCGTACTCTTAGGGATAGCAGACCCGCTCCGCCAAAGCTTAGAAGACATCTTTTTCACGCCCCTCAATCCCGGCTTCTTGCGTCAGACCTTCCCCGATATGTATGGCGTAGTCATCCACGCCAATATCGCCTCTATGTTTGTGCATCGGGCTTTTTATAAGCCTATTGCCGAAGCATGGAGTTATCTCGCAACGGGAATTATATATGTACTACTGGCTGTCTTAGGCATCGGGCTACCTCACCGCTTCCACTGGATAGCGGTGAGACTTTCGCAAATAGGGGCTTTGTGGGGTACCGTAGAGCTCACCTTGTGGCTGGGTATAAAAGGCTTGTGGTTTCCCGCAGAACCCCTAATCTGGGGTATCTTGCTGGCCGGAGAGGTTAGCTTGGGAAGTAGCTCTTCGCGCGCCTAACATTGGCACAATATTTGTGAAGGAATATTTTATGCGATACGCGCACATAATCCTGGGGTCCCTCTTGGTGGGGACGAGTGTATTCCTGTACGGACAAGTAACGCTCTTGGCTACCAAGGGAGAAGTCCAAGTAGAACAAGGGAATACTTGGACCAAAGCTTCGGCCGGTATGAAGCTGTCCGAGCAGCAGAAAATCAAGTTAGGGCCGCAGTCTTACGCTGCCCTGATCCTCCCAGGCAACAAAACCCGAGAACTTCGCCAACCGGGCGTATACCCCATCGCAGAACTTATAGGGCAGCGCCACAGCTCCGACGACAACCCCTATACAGCCCGCTACACCGGCTATGTGGTTAATCAGGCGATAGCTTCGGGAGCGGGGCGAGCCTCCGGCCGGACCTTAGGCGCCGTCACCCGCTCTACTATGGCTCCTACTCCTCGCACGCCGGCCCAGACCGCTTTCTACCCAGACAAAATCCAGCTTCAGTGGGAACGCGTGCCTGGCTCCGAAGGCTACATTATCGAGGTCTTGGACGAAGGCGGTCAAGTCATCCATAAAGCTGAAGCCTCCGCCGAACAAACCAGCATAGACCTCCCCATAGCCAACAAACTCAAGCCAGGCCCATGCTACTACTGGCGCATCAGCACGCGTCGTCATGCCAGCCTCCATTCCTCCAATACGTGCTTCCGCCTTCTCGCCCCTGATAAAGCCGCCACCCTCAAAAAAGAAGAAGAAAACCTGCGCCGAGGCATAGACCCTAACTCGGCCCTCGGTCAAGCCCTCTTAGGCGCTTTCTACGAGCAAAATGGCCTGTACGGATACGCTTGGCAAGCCTACAACCAAGCCGCTACCTTAGAGCCCGGGGCTGATGCTTATGTAGCGCTACGCGATGGCCTTAACGAACGCGTGGGACGCCAACTCTCCACGGGTGCTGTAAAAGAATAAATACACCTTTTGTAATACTTTCCTTACACAGCGGGGCGCTATCCCCGCTGTGTTTTTTTGTATCTTTCCCGCATGAGCACTGTAGGCGTAGCTCTACCTTTGCCTACGCTTTACCGGCGAGTACAGTGGGCTTATCCCCTCCTTTTTGAAGAGATCGTCTTCAAAAGCGAGCCCCCCCTGCGTACCATCCTCCAAAATCATCCCAAAGTCGTCCATGCAATTAGCCACGCAGGCACGCTCGGGTGGATACCCGCTATTTTGGCTCTTCTAAAAATAGCCCTCATGGAAGGGGGAAAAAACCGAAAAGCCTTAGGCGTATTTCACAGAGGACTTTATAAGGTTACACTGAGCCGATGGATACTACGTTCAGTTTTCCAAAGTACAGAACCGCCCACCTTTGCCAAAGTAATAACCGCCTTCAAAGAAGGACCTATCACGGACGTAGCCCTCTTTCCTGAAGGAGATAACTGTGTGGTAGGCGATGTGCATGAGATTCGGCCTTTTCGCTCGCCGAAGTTCATAGAGCTGGCGCTGGCAGCCCAAGCCCCCATTTTGGTGACGGTTCATCGGGGTTCGGAGGAGTGGGGCAAGGATTTTTATATCCCGAGCTGGATGCTGCGGTGGGTAGCGCGGTGGCAACCCTCTTACGTGCGGCCACTCATGAAAAATCCCATTCTCAACCTGCCTACGCGCCTGACTCGCATCCCTAAGTTTAGCCTCCACTCTGCGCTGTACTTTCCTCGGTTAGCCTACGAAGAGTTAAGTTCGCGGCCGCGGGAGCGCTGGTTCCAGCTCCAGAGCGAAGCCCAACAAGTGAAACGCCTGATGGAAGCCCTCCTTCAAGAAATGCCCTATGTCTGATACGACAGCGCTGATGGAGCAGTACCGAGCCCTCAAAGCTAAAGAACCCGGGGCTATCCTCCTTTTCCAGATAGGGGACTTTTACGAAACTTTTGAAGAAGATGCCCATATTCTTTCTTCGGTCTTAGGGCTTACGCTTACTCGCCGAAATAATGGTCGAGCGGAAGAAGTACCCTTAGCGGGCTTCCCTATACGAGCTCTGGATACCTACCTGCCCAAGCTGTTAGAAGCCGGCTACCGCGTCGCCATCTGCAACCAAGTAGAGGACCCCAAAAAAGCCAAAAAACTGGTTCGACGGGAGATCACGGAGGTAGCTACGCCCGGTGTCTTTTGGGCAGGAGAGGAAGAAGAGCGGGCGGCATATGTGGCGGTATTTTGGGCCTACACAGCTACTGAAGCCACCCTCGTACTGGCCGACATCACTTATAGCGGGAAGATATTTTACCATGCAGGCCCGCTTCACGAGATAGAATCCCTTTTGGCGGCCTTTCGCCCAGTAGAGGCGCTATTGTATGAGCAGCAGGAGAGCCTTTGGGATACCTTAGCCCCCCCTACCGCCCGCAAAGAAAGCCTCCCCAGCTGGTACTTTGACCCCGAAATGCTCCCTACCCTCTTCCGGGAAATATGTGGCTACGAACCTCCCCCCGGCTCTATCCTGCACCAACGCACCCCCCAAGCCGCCACCTTAGCTGCCTTGTATGCCTACTTACGTACCCTCAAACAAATAGGCCTTCCCCACCTGAGCTTCCCCTATGCACTGCCCGTAGGAGATACCTTTCTACTCTCCCCCGCCACCCTGCGCCACTTAGAAATAATAGAGCCTCTGCACCCAGAGGGGAAAAGTCTCTTTCAAATCCTTCGGCTTACGGCCACGCCCGCCGGTACTCGCTTTTTGCGTAATCGCCTCACCCTACCCTTACGCCGCCGCGACCTCATAGAGCGGCGCTTAGACCGAGTAGAGGCCCTCTATCAGCAGCCTGAAGCCCACCCCGAGTGGATAGAGACGCTCCGCAAGATCGGGGATATGGAACGGCGCATAGCGCGCCTCAGCGCCCGTAAAGCCACACCCCGCGAGCTGGCTACCTTGTACTTCAGCCTAAAAGCCGCCCTGGAGCTCGTAGAAGCACTCCCCCCCACGTATGATAAACGCCCCGAAACCCTCCCCGCCATCGCTGAAGCCCTGGCTACCATAGAAAGATACCTGCTTCTTTCCCCTACCCCACCCTACACCGGCGAAAAACCGGGCGAAGGCTATGTCATCCGCGAAGGGGTAAACGAACGGTTAGACCGCGCCCGCTACCTCCTCCTGCACGCCCGTGAAGAACTGGACAAACTGGAAGAAAAGGAACGCACCCGCTTAGGTATCCCTTCGCTCAAAATCCAAGAAAACAAACAACTCGGCTATGTCTTTCACATCACCGCGGCAAACATCGCCAAAGTCCCCCCCGAATACCGGCTGCGCCAACAGCTTGCCCAGGGCGCCGCACGCTACAGCAGCGATGAACTGGACGCCCTCTCCGCCGAAATAGCTTCCGCCGAAGAAATCGTAGCCGAAGAAGAAAAACAGCTCTACGAAACCCTCTTAGGAAAACTACGGCCGCATATTCCTGCCTTGCAGGCCTTGGCCCACTGGACCGCAGAGGTAGATGTGCATTTGGCTTTGGCACGCGCAGCCCGCTTGTATGGGTATGTCCGTCCCCAGTTTGCCGATAAGCCCGAAATACACATAAAACAGGGACGCCATCCGGTGATTGAACGCTTCCTACCGCCGCATCAGCCCTACCAGCCAAATGACCTCCACCTTACCCCAGACACCCGCCTCCTCCTCCTTACTGGGCCTAATATGGCCGGAAAGTCAGCCTACATGCGACAAAATGCGCTGATCCTGCTACTGGCCCAGATTGGGAGCTTTGTTCCCGCCGAGTCGGCGCTCATCCACCCCGTAGACCAAATCTTTACCCGTATAGGCGCATCTGACAATATTGCCGCAGGGCAAAGCACCTTTTTAGTAGAGATGCAAGAAACCGCCCGCATCCTCCACGAAGCCACCCCCAATAGCTTCGTTATCTTAGATGAGATTGGCCGAGGCACCAGCACCTACGACGGGTTAGCGATAGCCTGGGCGGTGGTAGAGCACCTACATAATGCCTCCCACAGCCGGCCATGGACCCTCTTTGCGACGCATTACCATGAGCTTACGGAGCTGGAAAAAGCCCTCCCCCGCCTCAAAAACTACCACTTAGCGGTAGAGCAGCGGGGAGAAAAACTTATTTTCTTACACCAAGTACGGCCGGGGGCCATGCGCCGAAGCTTCGGCATCGCCGTAGCCGAAATGGCCGGCCTACCCCCCACCCTCCTGGAACGCGCCCGTACCCTCCTCAAACACCTGGAAAAACACGAACCCCTACTCCCCACCACCAGCGAACCCACCCTCTTCTCCCTCACGCCCGACACCGAAAACCTCCTCCGTAAAAAACTCTTGGAAATAAACCCCAACACCCTCACCCCTATTGAAGCCCTCTTCAAGCTGCAAGAGCTGCGTACCCTCGCCCAATCCTCATGAAAAAGGTAGACAGATATCTCTGGCGTACTTTTCTCATCTCCTTCCTCGGTAGCCTAAGCCTGCTTGTGATTATCCTCGTAGTGATTGATATTGCCGAAAAAATAGACGACTTCGTAGAAAAAGAAGTTCCTCTTCAAGCCTTAGTACAATACTATCAGCACTTTATCCCTTTTTATGCGAATCTACTCTCCCCTTTGGTCATCTTTTTATCGGTGCTTTTTTTTACGGGTCAGTTGGCTCAACGCTCCGAGATCGTAGCCCTCTTGGCAGGGGGAATAAGCTTCTGGCGCATCCTTAGGCCTTATCTTCTCTTGGCAGGCCTGTTTTCTTTGGTAAGTCTAAGCCTCCAGTTTTACATTACTCCTAAGAATGTACGACGCATAGAAGAGTTTGAATACAAGTACATCAAGAATCGCCGTTACTTTGACATGCGCCAAGTGCATATCAAACTCACCCCAGAGTCGTATTTTTTTGTGCGAGCATTTGATAGATTTGACAAAGTAGGCTTTGGCGCCCATATAGAACGTCTCACCCCCGGCCGACTACACGAACGGTTGGTAGCAGAGGAGGTTCAGTGGGAGCCCACGCATAAATACTGGAGAGTCTTGCGGGTATGGCGCTTCTCGGAAGAAGGCCACCCTACTTTTATCGCCCAGATAGATACGACCTTGCCTTTGACCCCAGAGGATATTATCCGTTCCGAGCTTTATACACGCACTATGTCGCTTCCTGAGCTATGGGCTGAATATAAGCGCCAGCGGTATGTGGGCGGGGATATTGCTGCGCTGCTGGAAGCTGAGATTCACGAGCGGATAGCTATTCCGCTGGCTTCGGTGATTTTGACGGCGCTGGGGTTTGCTTCGGCCTCTCGGAAGCGACGGGGAGGCGTGGCCTGGCAGATTGGCTTAGGGTTGGTTTTAGCTTTTGTGTACGTCTTTCTGCTGGTAATAGCCAAGAGTGCTTTTGCCGGGGCTTTAGGCTGGACTTGGCTGGGCGTATGGCTGCCTAACATCCTATTTAGCTTGATAGCGGGGGTATGGCTCTGGCGCGTCCCTAAGTAGTACCGACTTCTACCCCTACCACCAGAATATCATCTATTTGTTCCATCTCGCCCTGCCAGCTATGAAAGAAGGTTCTTAGGGCCTTTTCCTGCTCTGCCAAGGGGAGCAGAGCAGTCTCGGCCAAGAGTCGCTTAAAGCGCCCCGTGGTGAGCTTACGCCGCTCAGGTCCTCCAAACTGGTCGGCATACCCATCGGTGGCCAGAAAAAGACGCGCCGTTGATTGTAGCGGTATATCCCGATCGCTCCATACATAGTCCTTATCGGTGGAGCCGCCTAAAGGAGCTCGGTCGCCTTTTAGCTCTTGGAAGCCCTCCTCGCGCGCAAACCACCAGAGGGGTCTATTAGCAGAGGTCCAAGTGAGGCTTTCTCCTTCTTGCATGAGCATAATCACATCGGCCCCATCCCGGATCCCCTCTGTCGTAAAAACACTGCACAACCCCTGATGCAAGTACGTAAGCAACCGCCCTGGCGTCGGCTCCGCCACATCGTATAAGGCTTGATTGAGAAAAGCCAGCGATAGCATCACCATCATCGCCCCAGGCACCCCATGTCCTGTACAATCGCCCACGGCTAAAAAGCGCTTGCTTCCTTTTTGCGCTATCCAGTAAAAGTCCCCACTTACAATATCGCGCGGTAGGTATAAAAGAAAACTATGTGGGAATAAAGCTTGCATCTGCACAAGGGAAGGCAAAGCAGCTACTTGAAGCCGCCGGGCATACTGGATGCTTTCTATAAGCTGTTGGTTTTTCTCTTCAATAATACGCAAGAGACGAAGCCGCTCCCGGATGTCTCGCACATAGAGAATAATAGCAGGCTGTTTTTCCACTTCAACTACGCGGGTACTTACTTCTACGGGGATTTTTTCGCCGGCTGCGGTACGCAAAACAAGCTCTGTGGAGACGGCCCCCCCTTTTTCCCAGGCATCCGCGATAAGCTCTGCACTGCGGGCCACAGACTCTGTGGCACAAAGACGGGGAAAATCCAGGCCTTGCATCGCCGATATCTCCCACCCTAAAAGCCGCTCTATGGCGGGATTTGCATACAAAATGGCACCCGTAGAGGCATGTACAGCTAAAATGCCGTCATTTGCCCCCTCTACCAGCTCCGAGAAGGGGATAGAGGCACGACGCCGAGAAAAAAGGTCCTTAAGCGAAGCGAAGGCTTAGTTATTTTTTCTTTTTCCCGTAACGGGCCATGAACTTATCCACCCGGCGGGCCGTATCCACAAACTTTTGCTTACCGGTAAAGAACGGGTGGGAAGCACTGGAAATCTCTAACTTGACTAAGGGATATTCTTTGCCGTCCTCCCAGAGGATAGTTTCTTTGGTACGTGCCGTGGAGCGGGTGAGGAAGGCGAAGTCTGCCGAGGGGTCCTTGAAGACGACAAGACGATATGCTGGGTGCCCTTCTTTCTTCATGAGGCAAAGGTACGAAAAGCGTCACTTCCCACGAGCTTGAAGAACCCGGAGGATGGTATAAAGCAAAATCTTGATATCCAACAGGAACGAGCGATTCGCCAGGTATATCAGATCATACCGCATTCGTTCTATCATTTCCTCCACCGAGGAAGCATACCCGTATTTCACCATGCCGAGGCTGGTAATGCCTGGACGGACCTTGAGCAGCTGCTTGTATTCGGAGGCCTTTTTGACGATTTGGTTTATGTAATACGCCCTCTCGGGACGAGGCCCCACCAAGCTCATGTCTCCTTTGAGCACGTTCCAAAACTGGGGGAGCTCATCCAGTCGGGTTTTTCGCAGCCAACGTCCAATAGGGGTAATCCGAGGATCGCCTTCTCGGCTAAGAGCCGGCCCCTCTTTTTCCGCATCCACATACATGGTGCGAAACTTATATATGATAAAAGGACGGCCATTTTTGCCGATGCGTTCTTGCCGAAATATAACAGGCCCCGGCGAAGAGAGGCGCACTAAAATGGCCAAAATAGCCATTACAGGGGCCAGCACCACTAAGGCCATCAGAGAACCTACCACATCCATCCCCCGCTTGGCTACTTCGTACCAAGGGGAAGGGGCCGTAGGTCCTATGGTAACCCAGGGGATTTCAATAGGACTGCCCACCCGCACACTTCCCCCTAATACGTCGCGTAATGCTGGTAAGAGATGTACTTCTACAGGCAAGCCATTTACCTGAGCTAAGACCGTCTGTAAAGTTTGATCGTCTGTAGACTCCGTAGCAACTATCACATGATGAACGCCTCGCCGCACCAACACCTGCTCTAACTCTGCCACCCCCCCTAAACATTTGGCCTGACCCAGTAGCACATTTTCCTCTTCTTGTGCAGGAGTCACATAGCCCACTACATCATAGCCTAACGCATGCCCATATTTTTTAAGGTCACCCCATGTACGCGCAGCAGCAGGCCCACTCCCCACAATCACCGTAGGAAACCGAAACAGCTTTTTACGCAAAAGCTTTATTAGCCCATACCGCATAATCCCTAAAGACACCCAACTCAAAATCGCCTGCATCCCTACATACAAGGCCAAAGTAATCCGATATACCTTGTAGTTAGGTATAGGGTCATCCAAAAAAGCCAAAAAGAATAACGCTAAACTTCCTAAAATAGTAAGCCATACCCTATTAAAAATCTCGCTTATTACAGACTGACGCAAGGGATCCCGATAGCTGCCCCCTAATCCATACACCCCTCCCCAATAACACGCTACGATTATCGGTGCCCACAAATATTCCCACAGCGTGCCCGGCAAGCCTTCGGTAGGATACAAATAAAATCGCCTTACCCAATAAAAGAGTACCCATCCTACATACGACAGGAGGAAATCCGTCAGAAAAAACACTATCCCCAAAAACTCTCGCCTCATAACTGCTTCCAAGTGAGAATACGCACATCATCTAAGTAAAGGGCATGAGTACCCATCGTATCGCCCGCACTGGTAAGGTACAGTCTATAACGGTAGAGAGTGCCCTTGCCTGCCAGCCAAGGGGTGAGGTTGATATAAAAAGTGCCCCACCCTTGGTCAGGTGGCCGCAGAAGGAGGTATATTTCACGCCCAAACACGGCCCCGGTTTGGGCATTTTCCCAGGTAAGGCCGACGCCTAAGTTTCTATCGCCGCGTACGGATAATTCAGCCCAAATCTCTTGCTGCGGAAAAGGAAAAGCCGTAGCGGTTTCTATACGAAAGTCACTATATGCGGGGAGCGAAGCGGCCCCACACCAGAATCCCCTACGAGGCTGGGTAAAGCTACGTTGGAGGGATACGGCTCCAGGCTCGCCGGCATTCACCACGCGGAAGCCCACCTGGGGCGATTCAAAGTCTTCTCGAAAGACATACTCTAAGAGCGTGTCAGGGAAATAGCGATACACCGGCCTGTGATAGGTCTCTTGCTCAGGCGGGAAAGGCCCCCACAGGGTATCAAACTGCCAAAAAGGGTAAGCCTTGCGAGAAACGGAGACCCCTCCGTCGCGCACTCCTCCGGCCAGTAGTATATACGGTGTCTGCGCAGGTACAATCGGCACCCGTCCGCCCGATTCTGTAAGGGTGAGGTACTTCCCCTCGGGATAAACCCACGCATCTATGGGCGCTTCTATGGGAAGGGTATCGTTTTCTATGACCACGCTGGGCGCACTTAGGCGTAGATAGGCTGGGGGGAGGGCGTGGGTAGGGCGGCAGCTACTGGCCAGCAAAAACCAAGCGATGCTCAGCCAAAGCTTCTGCTTGCCAAGCCCAGGCCATGACCGACTGCACATGTGCCAGCGAGAGGAAAGAGGTATCACCGCGAGCTATACATGACAAAAAGTGTTCCAGTTCAGCGGCGAGGGCATCGCCCGCAGTAGATAGGGAGACTTCCTTAGCCATACCTGCCTCCCATGCGTGTACAGAGCGGCTAAGAAGGTCGGCCTCTATCCATAGATTCGGACCGTGAGCGCTAAGCCTGCGGCGTTTATGCGGCGCATCCCGGCTGACCAAGAAACTAGCCCCCCGGCCATCTACTAAGTCTACCCATAGCTGTACAGTATCTGGCTTCTCTGTCCGAGTCCGATAGGCTATCACGCGCATATCGGCTATCCGCCCCTCTGTGAAGGCCCAAAAGAGATCCAAATCGTGTATAAGCAGGTCTAAGAGTACAGAAGCATCGCTGCCTCGGGGAGTCCAAGGCGCTATGCGCTCAAAAGTGTATTGCCAAAGCTTCTCGCGCAGAGGATATAGTGCAGAAAACACCGGATTGAACCGTTCCGAATGCCCTACCATCGTGACTACACCGGATTCCTCTTCCAAGCGCAGGAGCCGTTCTAACTCGTAAGGCGAAGTCACCGCCGGTTTCTCTATAAATACATGCTTTTGGGCCCGAAGGGCAGCTTCGGCATAATAGGCATGTGTGGCTGTGGGTGAAGCAATAATGAGGGCATCTACCCGACTCAAGAGCGCCGGGAAGCTCTCAACCACCGGCAGACCCGCAGCGCTTAAATCAGCCAGCTGCTGCGAGTCTGTATCAAACAATGCGGTGAGCGTGACAAGCGGGGAAGCCTGGGCCTTTTGGAGATGGAGACGCCCCATGTGGCCCAACCCCACTATGCCCAACCTAATCGGGGCGTTCATGCCCCTTGAAACGCCTGCGACAGCTCCCGCAGAAGTCTCATGTTAGCTTCTTGGAGGGCATTGTGTTGGCGGCTACTGATAGGAGCCCATACCCGCCGCTTCTGAATCTTGCGTCGTGTCCGATTCCAACGCACATATACGCGCTTGTCTGGCTTGCGTGCCATGGGGGCAAAGGTAAGCGCATTCCTTCTATATGAAAATACTCGCCCAACAAGCAGATAAGAGAGAAGCTAAGCTGCCCCCCAATACCGCTCGCAGGCCAAGTTGAGCCAGCTCACCGCGCCGCTCTGGAGCCAGCGCCCCTATACCCCCGAGCTGTATGGCTATAGAGCTAAAGTTTGCAAAACCACACAAGGCATATACTGAGAGAATGCGCGCCTTTTCAGTAAGATAGGGCATTTGAGCGAGCTTTACATACGCTATAAACTCATTGATGACTATTTTTTGTCCAATCAGGGCTCCTACGGGCAAGGTCTCTCGCCATTCCACTCCGATAAGCCACGCTATCGGACGGAGGGCCTGTCCCAAAAGCCATTCTAAGGACAGCCCCGCGTAAATCCCCCCCGAAGTGCGTTGTATCCATTCATTGAGGGCCAAGAGGGAGCCTATCTTAAGCAGGAGGGCGTTCAAGAGCGCTAATACGGCGATAAAAGCCAGGAGCATCGCGGCGATATTGGCGGCTAAGCGCAAGCCATCGGCCGCGCCTTGAGCGAGGGCTTCCAAAATATTCGTAGCTTGCCCGATAGGGGGAAGGTGGAGGCCCTTTTGCAGGGCTGTGGGGTCGGTCTCTGGCACGAGAAGCTTGGCAAACAGGAGTGCCGCCGGGGCATTCATCACCGAAGCGCTCATCAGATGGAGGGCATATTGCTGGCGGGCGACAGGGTCATTCCCGCCGAGAAACCCGACATAGGCCGCAAGCACCCCACCAGCCAAAGTAGCCATGCCGCCTATCATCACCGCCATGAGCTCGGAGCGAGAAAGCCCCCCCAAAAACGGCCGAATAAGCAGCGGAGCCTCCGTCTGACCTAAAAAAATATTAGAAGCGACACACAAGCTCTCCGGTCCAGAAGTGCCCAACGTACGGCGCATTACCCAAGCCACCGCCTGCACCACCCGTTGCAGCACACCTAAGTGGTACAACGCCGCCGTTAGCGCTGAAAAAAATACCACCGTAGGCAGTACCTGCAAAACGAAAATAAACCCAAAGGTATCCGCGTATTCCGGGCGAACCAGATTCCCGAAAAGGAACTTTGCCCCCTCCTGGGAGAAATCTAAGACACGCACAAAAAGTCGACTAAGGAACTCAAAACCCTCTCGGGCCGGGGGCCAGCGTAGGACTAACCACCCAAAGACCGCCTGAAGCAAGAGCGCTCCTATTACTACCCGCCACATGAAGGGGCGCCGCCTTTCAGCGGCCACCCAAGCTATCAATAGCAGTAGGGGGATTCCTATGAGAGCGTGCATCAGCTATCGCTTTCTTGGCTACGGCCTTGGAGGCGCCGGAGTTCATCGCGGATTCGGGCGGCCATTTCGTAATCTTCCCGCGCCAAAGCTTCCTGCAGCAGGCGCTCAAGCTCCTTTATCCGCTCAGGGGCAGAGCCACCCCGACTTGGCCTTTCCTCGGCGGGGCTATCCTCGGTTTCTTCTTCGTCCTCTTCGTCAGGGCCGGGCTGGGCCGCCTTCCGTAGTACCTCTTCCTCGCAGTAAATCGGCGCCCCCGCCCGAAGGGCTAAAGCTACCCCATCACTGGGCCGGCAATCTATCTCTATTACCCCTTGAGCTGTCTCTAATAAAAGATACGCATAGAAGGTGGCGTCTTGGAGTTTATAGATAGTGACTTCCGTCAAGATAGCGTCCAGAGCTCTAAGTATATTGAGCAGAAGGTCATGGGTAAGCGGCCGAGGTGGACGAATATTTTGGATTTCTGTATTGATAGCCAGGCCCTCTGCTTGCCCTATGACGATAGGTAGCCGGCGCGAACCTTCTTTTTCACGCAGGATAAGTACATACGCCCGAGAAGAGCCAAACTCCGTAATAGGCTGGCTAAGCCCGGCCACTTCCATCTCTACCTTCGCCATTAGGCCCAAAGGTACAAAATGCCTATACTGCCCGTGGCGGAAAAATGCGCACCAAAAGCCACCCCACCGCAACCATGGCATTGGTGACAGCAAAAAAGAAGGCTTCCTCTATCGGGAGGCCCCCAGGCAAAGCCACCCCCAGCGAAGTAGCCTCCGTAATATGCCAAATACCCTCCCGAATAGCCCAGGTATCTGCTGCCCACAAGTAAAGGGTAGGCATCGCTATACCTGCGAAGACATACCTCTTAAAATAGCCTACGAACTTACGGGCTAAAAAGAGCTGCCCCCCTATCACCGGCAAAGCCCACCCGGTAATAAGGAGAAAATAAGTGCCCTGGGGCCATTCCCCCCACAGGAAAATACCCCACGCTATCAGACCCAGGATTATAAAGCCTACCCCTACCACACTCCATACAGAAGGATTACCCCTTGCGCTAAGCCATTTAGCCCCTTTCCAGCGGACCGGCACTTCTAACCATAAAGTCGTTAGCGTTGTCTGCAAGACAAAAAAGAGGTACTCCTCCAGCGGCACCCACCCCAGCCGAATACCCCATACCCGCTCCGGCGGGTAAGTCCAGATGTGGTTAGCCACGAGATAGTTATCCCAGGGCGTAGTGTAAAGCAGGGCCACTATAGCTAAAAACACCCACAGCGATTTCAGGCTCCTTGTATGAAAATGAGGAAGTAAGGGTAAAGGTTTAGAAGCTACTAATGCCGCTACAGCCAAGAGGGCCGGCAAAAGCCAGATAGCTAAAAAAGCACCGTAGGTCATACGCGTTCTATTTGCATGTACAGGCTGGGGCGGGGTTCCAAGGTAGCACCCATGTAGGGATGTACATGCTTCTCCCGGAGGAAAAAGCGGTACTTTCTGAGGAGCAGGCTGAGAACCCAACGGAGTTCTACTTGGGCGAAGGGCGCGCCTATACACATACGTGGCCCTCCACTAAAAGGCACATAAGCGAAACTCTCGTTTTTTTCGCCTGCCATCCACCGTTCTGGGCGAAAGGCCAGAGGTTCCTCCCAAAAAGCTGGATGGGTATGTGCCAGATAGTAACTGAGCAAAACCCGCTGCCCTGGGGGGAGCGGATACCCCAGAAGGTCTGTGGGTTCCACTACTCGGCGGTTTCCTGCATGGATAGGGGGGTACAAGCGGAGCACTTCACGGACAAAAGCATCCAGCAAGGGGAGTTCTAAGACGGCTTCGGGGGTGGGACAAGTATCCCCGAAGTAGCCTTGGATTTCACTTCGCAGGTGCTCCTGCCACTCCGGCTGACACCCCAACTCGTATAAGGACCAAGCCAGCGCTGCCGTACTGGTATCATGACCCGCTATGAGCATGGTAAGCAAATGGTCTCGGATGATACCTGCATCGGAATAGGCTTCCAAGAGATGGGACAGGAGGTCATCTGGGGGATTGAGTGCTTTTTTACGAGCTCGTATAAGGCTATACAAGTGCTCATCTATTACCTTGAGGGCCTGAGGAGGCGGCTCACTGGCTCCCCACAAAAGCCACGGCCCAGGGCCGATATACTTTATGAGGGCCAATATCGGCTTCCATAACTTAGGTAGCTCGGGGGTGGGGTCATGCGAAAAATACACCGCTTCAAAGAGCACGAGGGCTATACGACGCATCTCTACCAGCATGTCATAAGTACGTCCCGAGACCCACTGGTGTGTGAGCTTTTCTATGGGGTTTCGTAAAGCAGCGAGGCGCGGGAGGAAGTGTCTGCGGCGATTACTTCTTTCCATTGTGCGGCGGGCGTAGGCGTGGGACGCCCCATCCTGTACCAAGAGGCCTTGACGCAGCAGGCGCACAATAGGTTCCCCTTCCACACGCCATGAGAAAGCTGCGCGCTTTTCTACAAGGGCTTCTCTGAGCGCAGTAGGATGTCCTACCACTACGAGGTCTAAGCGTCCCAAGCGCAGCCGGAAGATATCGCCTAAGGCCGCCCGTGCTTGCAGTAGGGCTTCTGGCAGACCTGCCGGCCCTCGGCGCAAGGTCCATAAAATGCGCAGCCCTTGCCGTGGTGAGAGCTGTTCTACCCCGGGAATAGTCACTTATCCGCTATTAACCGAAAACCCCCGTACTTTCGGTAGTGGTGTGGGTGCTGGGACTTTTTGGGATTGTGTGGATAACCTATGCGGTGTTTTTGGTTTGGGTCAGTCGCTGGCGCCCCCAGCCTTACCCTTCCTTCGCTCCACGCCCTACCATAGCTGTCCTTATCCCCAGCCGAAACGAAGCGGCCAACCTGCCTGCCTGCCTCCACTCGCTCCTTCGGCAAGAGTGGCCCCCCGACGAGATCTGGGTCATAGACGACCACAGCGAAGACGAAACCTTGGCTATCGCTCACGAATATGCGCAAAAATACCCGCATATCCGAGTACTCTCTCTCCCCCCTGCGCAACAAGGGAAGAAAGCCGCTCTGGCTTATGGGATTGCGCACACCCAAGCTGATATCATCGTTACCACGGATGCGGATACTATCCACCCGCCCGACTCCTTGGGTAAGCTCGTAGCGCCCTTTGGGCAAGCGGCGGTACAAGTAACAGGGGGATGGATTCGCCTATGCCCTGAAGCCTCCTTCCTGAATGTCCTACAGCGCATAGAGATGGCGGGGGTACTCCAGCTTACGGCGGGGAGTTGGCAGCGGGGCTACCCGCTTACGGCTAATGGTGCGCTTTTAGCCTATCGCCGAGCCGCTTTTGAAGCGGTAGGTGGCTGGGGGCAAGCCCACGCGCACCCCAGTGGCGACGACGACCTCCTGGTCCAACGGATATGCGTGCGGTATGGCCCTAAGGCTCTCGCCTTCACCGAAGCCACAGTAGAAACGCGAGCCGCCTCTACCTGGCAGGCTTTTCTCCAGCAACGGCGCCGCTGGCTTTCCAAAAGGCATCTCTATCCTATGCCCTACACCCGAGCAGCGTTAGCTATTATAGGCTTAGGCCAGGGCCTAATACCGCTGGGCCTTTGGATAGCGCCGCAGCTTACCTTAGGGATGTGGACCCTGCTCTTTTTCTTACAAAGCTGGATAGCCTTACGAGGATTTCGGAATGCCAAAGCGCCCCCTCCTGCTGTACCGTTGTGGGTTCTTGTAGGGGTGGTTTTTCCTTTTTACACGCTAATAGTAGCTTTTTTAGCCCGCTGCTACCCTAACTTCAGATGGAAAGGGCGCGTACATACGGTTTTTAAGTGAGCTATACCTTTGCTATCCATATGAGTCGTAGGGCATGGCTAACGCACATTTTTATTTTGCTCCTAATCGGTCTATGTATTAGAAGTTTTTTCTTTTTTCACAGACATACCCTAACCAAAGGTATGCTTATTCAAATGTGGCCTGACCACCTTGTTCAGCTTGGCCAAATACGCACTCACACCGCCGACACAGCCGCGTTAATCTTACATTCAAACTCATTTTTGGCTTATATTAATCCTGACTTTCCCACCTATATTACGCCACGGGTAGAAATGATTAAGTGCCTACACGAGAAGAAAAAACTAACAGATAGAGTTGAGTGTATCATCTATTGGTTGAGCTCTTATAGGAAACCACTTTATGGACTTTTATCAAAAATTTCAGCTATAATCTATGATACATATAGTCAAAACTGTATTATAACAAAAAATTGTCAATACTGGAAAACACATAATATAACTTCAAAAGACATACTTATACTTATCCAAATACTTTTTAGCATACTATCATCATTGCTTGTTGCTATTATTGTGTTTTACATAACCAAAAGCCAAATAACTATGTATGTATCTTATATATTATATCAACTATTCTGGTTTGTTATACGTTATGATTATCTAACAGGAACAGAAAGTTTAAATACATCTCTTATGATAATCGCATCGTATTTTCTAACAAAAACTTTTTTATATAGATCTCCAAAGTATGCGCTACTTGCCGGTCTATTCCTTTTGGGCTGTTATCTCTTGCGGCCTCTTTCCATAGTACTATATCCTATTTGGATAATAGCTCTAATATATCAAAGTCAATATTTCCAAAATGCACCTATCAATTCTTCTATTATGCCCTCTTTCATAAAAGAGCTGGCATACAGATACAAAAGTATGACGACTAAAATCATACTTTCGTTTATGCTCATATCATTTTTATATATAACAATAGAGTCTGTCGCTCTTACAATATCAAACGGGAAGCTTACCCTGATAAGTCGTAATACCTTCTATGGTGGTGAAGAGCAGGTAGAGTATGGAAGCCTTTTTTTGTTTAGCAGCGCTTATGGAGATAATTGGACCTGGTTTTATCACTCTTCTTATCATATACCTAAAAGAGCTTATGTCTCTAAATACAATGACAGTACAGAGAAAATAATAATAGACTTCTATAAAAAGTTGCAACACAGAAAAGTAATAGAAGTATTCAATGATTGGAGAAATACCATAAAATCAGAAAAACCTATCTTGTATTATGGGACTCGGTACCTATATCTTACTCTTAATTTCTTCATATCTCATCCTTTGGAACAACTTTATTATGCCCGCGCAGCCCTCTGCGAGCCCATTTACGCTATTACTTACATACTTTCCGCCTTTCTTTGGACTTTCTCTTTAGGTATAGGGTTCATCGCTTCAATCTATTATCTTATTTACTGGCGTAAGCACCTCCTCTTAGCGACATTTAGCCTTTCCGCCCACGCAGCCTGGGCAAGTTACGTGGCCCTAAGCTCTATACAATCCCGCTACATGCTCTTTGCTCTACCGTTCTTCTTCATTTTATCTGTTACTTTCGTGCATCAGCTCTGCTGCCGCAAATCACCTACCGTCACATCTTCTGCCTGAGCGTGGTATCTTTGCTTAGCTCATGCGTACGGCCCATATCCGAAACTTCTGCATTATTGCGCACATAGACCACGGCAAAAGCACCTTGGCCGACCGACTCTTAGAAGCCACAGGAACGCTCTCCCAGCGTGAAATGATGGACCAGGTCCTGGACAGCATGGACTTAGAGCGCGAAAAAGGTATCACTATCAAAAGCCACCCCGTCCAAATGCATTTTCAAGGTTACACCCTCAACCTCATAGATACCCCTGGGCACGTGGATTTCTCGTATGAAGTCTCGCGCGCTATCGCCGCCTGCGAAGGCGCCCTCCTGGTTGTAGATGCCAGCCAAGGCATCCAAGCCCAGACCTTAGCCAACCTCTACTTGGCCTTAGAACAAGACTTAGAAATCATCCCCGTCCTCAATAAAATAGACCTTCCTGCGGCTCGCCCCGACGAAATCCGCGACCAAGTAGTAGAACTGCTGGGCTGTAAGCCCGAAGAAGTCATCTATGCCAGCGCCAAAGAAGGTATCGGCATCTCTGAAATCCTCCAAGCGATTATTGAGCGCATTCCTCCGCCTCCTGACCGGACAGAAAAGCCCTTGCGTGCGCTCATTTTTGACTCGCAGTTTGACCCGTACCGAGGCGCTATCGCCTACGTGCGGGTAAAAGAAGGCGAAATCCGCCCCGGCCAACGCATCCGCCTCATGGCCACGGACGCTGAATACACTGTAGAAGAAGTAGGTATCTTCCAACTCAAACGACAACCCCGCGAAAGCATCCCTTGCGGTTCCGTAGGCTATGTTATAGCGGGCATAAAAAACATCCAAGAGATTAAGGTAGGCGACACTATCACCGATGCACGCAATCCCGCTGAAGAGCCCCTAAAAGGCTTCCGGGAGATGAAGCCTATGGTGTTTGCGGGGTTTTACCCGGTGGACTCCAGCCAGTTTGAAGACCTACGGGAGACCTTAGAGAAGCTTCGGCTGAATGATGCGGCGATTCAGTTTGAGCCGGAGACCTCGGCGGCGCTGGGCTTTGGATTTCGCGTGGGATTTCTGGGCATGCTACACATGGAGATTGTACAGGAGCGGCTCTCGCGCGAGTTTGGAATGGAAGTGCTGGCGACCGTACCTAATGTCCCCTATCACGCCTACCTCCACACCGGCGAAATGCTCGTCGTGACTAATCCCGCCCACTTTCCTGACCCCGCAAAGATCAACCGATTAGAAGAACCCTTTGTACGCGTCCAGATAATCACCGATGCCGCGTTTATTGGGTCGCTTATGGAGCTGTGCATCAGCCGGCGCGGCGTCTTTAAGAATCAGACTTACCTTTCCCCCACGCGCGTAGAACTTATTTTTGAAATGCCCCTTGCCGAGGTTATATTTGACTTTTATGACCGGCTTAAGTCGCTCTCGCGGGGGTATGCATCGCTGGATTACGAACTAATAGGGTATCGGCCGAGCGACCTCGTGCGCATGGACATCCTTCTGAATGGCGAACGCATAGATGCCCTAAGCTGCATTATTCATCGGGACAAAGCGTATGACTGGGGGCGGCGCCTTTGCCAAAAACTTAAAGAACTTATCCCTCGCCAGCAGTTTGAAATAGCTATCCAAGCGGCTATTTATGGCCGTATAATCGCCCGAGAAACCCTCAAAGCCCTCCGTAAAGACGTTACGGCCAAATGCTACGGCGGGGATATCACCCGAAAGCGCAAACTCTTAGAGCGGCAAAAAGAAGGCAAAAAACGCATGCGCCAGTTAGGCTCCGTAGAGGTACCCCAAGAAGCCTTCATGGCTGTATTGAAGTTAGACTGAGTTATGCAAGAAAAAGATATCATAGAAGCCCTCTGGGAAGATTATCAGCGAGAGAGGCGCCGTCGCCTGGATAAAAAAGCTTTTGGCATCCTCCTGCGTGTCTTTCCCTCCGTGATGGTAGCCCAAGCGGATGGTTTTACAGATACTTCTGAAATGCAACGACTATATGAAATCGTCGCTTTTCTCTGTCAGCAGGAACATATTCCCATAGAGAGCTTAGACTGGCGGGCCGAGCTGCGCTATTTAGCGATAGATATGGACTTTTGGCGAGATAGGTTTATAGAAGCCCTTAAGAGCTTTTTACAAAGCAACCCTATTTTGTATCGGGAACAAGCAGAGTTCCTTTTTGCTACGGCGGCTGCCAGTACAGGAGATATTGTACAGAATCTCCTTTTACGCCTGCGCCGTTCAGAAGCGTTAGGAGAGGGGGCTGTTCAACTTATTTCTGCCAATGAGCAAAAAATCATAGAGAAACTCACAGATATGCTGGATTTTGCTTCGCAGCCGGAGGCGCTCTCTTACCTTCGCAGCTTACTGGAAAAAGCCCATGGATAAGCGTATTGCCGCGTTAGACTTAGGCACAAACTCCTTCCATGTAGTTGTCGCCCGGATAGACTTGGAGCGGAAAGAAGTACGGATAGAGCGGCGCATGCGTGAGTTTGTTTTCTTAGGGCGAAGCTTGGAAGGAGATCCCCCGGTTTTTTCCGAAGAAGGCGTAGAAAAAGCTTTGGCTGTCTTGCGACAGTTTGCGGAGGTATGTAAGGAGATGGGGGCTTCCCCGATTTTGGCCTGTGGTACAGAGGCTTTTCGGCGGGCACAGAATGCTTCCCTTCTCATAGAAGCGGCTCGCCATGAGCTGGGCATAGACATACGGATACTTTCTGGCGCAGAGGAGGCTCGTCTCATCCATGAAGGTGTGAAGCATGGCCTACCCCTCCCGGAAGACCCCTATCTGGTAATGGATATCGGAGGTGGTTCGGTAGAGTTTATCTTCGGCGAGAAAGGCGAGATCCTCTACCTCCTCAGCCTGCCCTTAGGCGTGACGACCCTCCAGAAGCTTTTTGGTTCAGAGGCTGATCCGTTGGACACTGCGACAATTTCAGCCCTTCAGCAGCATATTCAAGGTATGCTTGGGCCGTTGCTGGCCGCCGTCCCTACCCCCAGGGTCACTACCCTTATTGGCAGCTCAGGCACCTTCAAGACCTTAGGACGGCTTATCGCCCATCACGCCGGCGACCATGCGGCTGCACAGACCATACATGGCTATACTTTTAGCCCTATGTTCTTTTATCCCATCTACCAAAAGCTGCTTAGCCTACCTCTCGCTGAACGGCTCCGCCTCAAAGGTATGCAGGCCGAAAGAGCTCCGCTCATGCCCTACGGCGCTCTCATAGTAGAACGAATTCTGCAGGCACTTCCTATCCAACGGATTATCGTGAGTGACCATTCCCTCCGAGAGGGGATTATCTATGACTACGCCGAAAAAACTTTTGATATTGGCGCACTTACCGAAGGTCCCCTCCGCGAACGTACCATACGTAGCCTCGGCGACAAATACCAGATCCAAACCGCTCATGCGCTGCAGGTGCGCGCGTGGGCCGAAAAGCTCTTTGACCTGCTGCGCCCCCTCCATCACCTCGGAAGCCCAGAAAAAGAATGGCTGGCCTACGCCGCTTACCTACACGACATCGGTCACTTCATCAATCCCAGTGGCCACCACAAGCACGGACTCTATATCCTTCTCAACAGTCCCATGCCCGGCTTCACCCCAGAAGAACTTCTGATTATGGCCAATCTGGTACGTTATCACCGAAAGGGGCTTCCCTCCTCAGAACACTTTCATTATAACGCCTTGCCTCGCTCCCAGAAAAAAATCATCGGCTACTTAGCCCCCATCCTACGCTTAGCCGACCAACTCTCTAAGTACCTCCGGCATGCCCCCCAGCATGTCTCTGTAAAATACACCGAAGACCGTATAGAAATCCATGTAGATACCTCAGAAGCTCATGCGGGTAAGCATCTCCCCGCTATCACGAGCGAAGTAGAAGCCTTTTTTGAGCGGGGGTATAATCGGAGCTTTTCCCTTAAAATGGCATGGCACCCTATACATTTGGATGCCTGATGCTGCTGTGGGCCCAGGAAAGTAGCTTACGAGCTGGGCAGCCTACATGGGTCTTCTTACCAGAGCTGGGGGGCAAACGCCCCTTAGTCTGGATAGCTGTAGCGTGGCCCCATGCCTCCCACCAAGAGGAGATAGGGTACTTCATCGCAGATATGGCTACGGCCAAAGCCTATCCCGGAGAGCCCGCCCGGCACCTACGAAACTGGGCCGAAGCCATAGGCCTTAGTGTACAGGCATGGAGTGGGCCAGAAGGCGCCGCTGTACATGGGGTGGTTCCCCGCGAAAACCTCCTTTCTGCGGTAGAATGGTTTTATACCGCCCTGAGCCACCTGCCCATAGGCCAGCCGCTCGTATGGGAATGGCACAAACGAAACTACCTGCGCCAGTGGCGGGGGTTCTCCTTAGAACGGGAACTTCTGTGGCGCCTCCGGGGAAGGTCCCTAAGGCCTGCCGCTTTCTCTTATGAAGAAACTGCCCTGTATGTACAACGCTATCTACGACCTGACTCTTTCCGTATCCTCGTCGGCGGGAAGCTCTCCCTACGCGAAAAAATGCAGCTCCAGCGAAAAAAAATTCGCCCGAGCTATCCTATGAGCGATACCATGCCTCTGCCTTCCCCCCCTTCCTATCTCCCCCCAGACACCACCGAGGAGAACCTCTGGGCTTATCCAGCCTACGTGGCGCTTCTTATAACCACGCCTCCAAGCTGGGGCGAAAAAGTGGCCTTCTTGCAGGCGTTCTTTACCCGGTGGGAAAGAGAAGCGCCCCCCCTCCGAAAGGCCGGCTACTTCCTCAGCAATAGGGAATATTTTTTACAAGCCCGTCTGGATGGGAAAAGCTATCGCTTCCTACGCCACCTCTCCTACCTAAAACCCAAGGATACCCTGGAACTCTCCGCCTGGCAAACCGCTTACGTGCTCGCCCGCACACGCCTTTTGTCCTTCCCGGAAACAGCGCCCGATGTATGGATTGCTTCTACCTTGCGCGAAGACACGGTGCTACTGCCGGATACCCTGCCTTTGCGTGTATGGGAGCAAGGCTGGCCTTTTCAGGCCCGGGGGATATGGCTCACTAATGCTGATGTTGAGGCGGATACCTTAGCATTTGCGCCGGTCGTGCCCCTTGACACAGCGCAAGCGCCTTGCATAGCGCCGGACCTCTTTTGGCATGGCAAGGGTTCGCCGCCTCTCTCGGAATGGGGCACTGCCCTCCAGCTGTATCGCGCCTGCGCCCCCGATATGCACTGTGACCTTATCGCTTACTACCACCGCCGAAAAGCCCGAGACCAACGCCTCAAAGAAGCCCATGCCCTCCGTAAAAAGCTCATTAGTGGGTACGGCATCCCCGCACAAACTTTACAAGTAGTACTTCAAAAAGCGCCGGCCGACTATCCCGAAAAAGCCCTGCGCCTGCGATGCAAAAGCACGCAATAGCCTTATTGCTATCCCTGCTTTGGAGCCAAGAGGTATGCGTCTTTCCTCAGGAAGGTTCGCTGGTGTTTTGGAAGCTTTACCATCCCCTCCAGGAGGGGAAAGGGGAGGCCTTGGCGCGAGCCGTAGCTACCTTTCTTTTTTCGGATAGCCTTTTGGAGGAGGTAGCCTACATCCACAGCATAAAGTATAGGCTTAATCGGCAAGGGCCGTGGTTTTGCATAGACGGTTTAGGCACGCCAGAAGGGGTATATACCTTTTTCAGCACGCTTCTGGGAGCCATGCAACGATTCCCCCAGCGGCTTCAGCAGTATAAGGGCCTTTCAGGGGGCCCTCCCCTGGACTCCCTAAGCCCGAGCTGGGCCTACCAGTGGGTATATGAAGATACGGCTCAGCCGACCCTAACGGCTCTGGCTCTCAGTCAAGCATTTTTTCGGTACTGGCGCGAAGGGCAGAACAGGTGCGTATTTAGAGGCAAAGTGCCCAGCTTGCTTCTGCGGGCAGCCCGCCAGCTTACAGGCGAAGCGGCCCCTCCGTGGCCTTACGTACCCCCTACGGAGCCTTCACCGCTACAAGCACCCTCGCGCCAAGGCATCGGCGTAGTATATGTACGCTGGAAGCTTGAAGCGCCACCTACGCCGGCGGCTTTTATTGCCCTCTGGGCCCATGGGCAAGCCCTGCTTAAATACCTATGCGACCAGAAGCAACTTGCCTGCCGGGCTGAGTGGGTACCCCTCCCCGAAGGAGCAGAACTATGGATAGAAACCAGTCTACCTGTGGCCACCCAACAAGCAGCCTCCGATTTTCTGAGTAGGCCTTTCAAGGTAGGTTCTGAGGCCAATACTGCCTTTTTGGTGTGGGCTTACAGCCAAGAAGGTCTGCTCTTGAGCGCGTGGTGGGCGTGCGTATGGGGCCTACCTAAGCTCCCTACCCCACCCTTGCCGCCTGCGCGCGAGCTCCAAAAAGCCGCCAAACGGTGGCGGGTAGTCAGTTTTGCCGTGGGGTTTTAGAGGTGGATAGGCGCACCTTCGCTGGCGGCCAGGGCCGCTTCTTTTAGCGCTTCGCTAAAAGTGGGGTGCGCCAAAGGTAGGCGGAATATATCTTCTGCGGAGGCGCCGTACGCTAATCCCGCTACTCCGACAGCGATAAGGTCAGCCGCCCGAGGCCCCACTACATGCATACCTAAGAGCATATCGGTCTTGGCATCAGCGATAATCTTGACAAAGCCGCGTGTCTCATGGGCAGCCCGCGCCCGTCCCGAAGCCCGATACGGAAACTTCCCCACCCGATAAGGACGCCCTTCCTGCTTAAGCTCCTCCTCTGTGTAGCCTACGCCCGCTACCTCAGGCCAGATATAGACTACGCCGGGAATTTGCCTGTAATCTAAGTGGGGCCTCCTACCGGCCAAGCGTTCCGCCACATATATCCCATCTTCTGAGGCTTTATGGGCCAGCATAGGGCCTCGTATCACATCCCCGATCGCATAGATATGCGGTACGGCCGTCTGGAGATGTTCATTTACGGGGATGCGGCCACGCTCATCCACGCTAAGGCCCGCTTTTTCTAACTCTAACCCTTCTGTGTAAGGACGCCGTCCTACTGCGACGAGGACATAGTCCGCTTCTATTTCCTGGACAGAGCCACCTTGACGGGGAGCTACTTGTACTTTTACGATCTCTCCGCGCATCTCCACGCCTTGCGCTGCATGGCCTAAGAGTATCTTCGCCCCGTAATCGGTGGTAAGCATGCGCCGCACCTCTTCGGCGGCTTCGGCGTCCATGCCAGGCAAGAGCCTATCCAAAAACTCCACAATCGTGACCGCACTTCCCAACCGCCCGAAGATAGACGCCATTTCTACCCCAATCACCCCGCCGCCAATAATCACCAGACGCCCGGGTATCTCAGACAGGCTCAGCGCCTCCGTAGAAGTAATCACCCGTTTTTTATCAATCGGCACCCCCGGTAGCGGGCTGGGCTTGGAACCCGTAGCAATAATAATATGCTCTCCATACAGCACAGGACCACCTTCTACAGCTATTTCATTAGCCGAACGCAAACGACCATGCCCATGATATACCGCAATCTTGTTTTTCTTCATAAGAAACTCTATACCCCCTACGGTTTGTTTGACAACTTGAGCTTTGCGAGCCAGCATTTTAGACCAATCTACGGATACTGAGGGGATTTGTATGCCATGGTCTGCCAAATGTTTAGCCGCTTCGTAATACTTTTCAGAAGAGTCTAAGAGCGCTTTTGAGGGAATGCAGCCAACGTTGAGGCAGGTCCCCCCTAAGGAGGGATAGCGTTCTACGAGGGCCACGGAGAAACCCAGCTGGGCAGCTCGGATAGCGGCTACATAGCCGCCGGGCCCACTCCCGATTACGACGACTTGAAACCGTTCCACCCAGCGAAGGTACGCCGTAAAAGAAATACTACGGCCGTTGCAGCGTCCGCACTAAGGGGTATTGTCGGTTATAGGCCGGGTCTAAGGACATGGGCTTACAGCGGCGCGTTCGGTATAAGGGTAGTTGGTCGTCGTAGTGCGGGCTGGTAGGGTCGCCCGACACCCCTAAGGGCAGCACGGATTCTATGTAGGGGTAGGGGGTCTCTCGGGAGAAACGCACAAACTGAATGTAAGTATCCCCAGCCAGCACGCGCAAAAAGCCTTTTTTCTCATCCCATTCGGCGTAGGTAGGGGCCAGCTGCTCCGGTAAGCCATCCAACGCATGCCGTTTACTTTTGACCTCTATCGCCTGTACGGCGGCAAGCGGGGGGTCTATCCTATCGTAAAAACGCTTAAGCTGACGGGCAGCGTAGGCCAGAGCCTCCCAACAGAGAGAAGGCGGCAAAGCGATTTGTCCTTCTTCCAGCCAGTTGTAAGCAGGAAGGTTAGCCTTTTTGAGGGCATACGACGCCGCTAAGGTAAGTAAGGCTGCTGCACGGCTATCGCTTAGGCCGGAAAAATCCCAGGAACGCACCAGGCGCAGCGCTTCTTCTAAAAGGGTATAGGAAGTATCGGGCAAGGAAGCAAAGGCCAGCCATAAAGAACGGATAGGCCCCTCCTTAGGATACTGTCGGTCGTACTTGATAGCCCGGAAAGCCTCCCACGAGACTCGCTCTTGGGCGCGAATAAGCTCATAGAAACGATGTTCTCGGTTATTGTGGCGGTTCCACTGCCAGCCGTGATAAGGCGGGAAAGCTTCGGGGTTTGGCGCCTCTTCGGGGCAGGTGGTCGCAAAAGGGCTATTATTGACACTAAACACATACCCGCAGCGAGGGGCAAGCACCTGCGGAAGTTCTGCTATGGAGAGGTAGCGTTTCCAAAGGAGGGCCGAGCTATCTCCGGGTAAAACCCTTTGCCAGTCATATCCCGGCCCCCGCTCCGGAAGGGCGGCGTTGAAAAGGTAGAAAATCGTGTCGCTACGGTCGGCATATACGATATTGAAGTGGGGTATGCCCTGAAGGCATAGGGCCGCGTAAAACTCCGAGAAGTTTCGGGCTTTACTCATGTGGTACCACTGCTGTGGGGCCCGGTAGAGCTTTTCTATGGGGAAGCGCAAGGCATAGACGCCGGTTTTGGTACGCACGACAGGGCCAAAAGCACTGGTCTCTATGGTTTTACGAATGCGAATGACAGGCCCCTTAGGGTGAGGCGGGCGTAGCACAGGCCACCCCTGCGCAAAAGCATGGGGATTGCGCATGAGCCGCACCTCTAAGCGCACCTTCCGCGCCCGCAGCGTGTCCCAGCGCCCATCTATGCGGTACAGACGGGGATTCTTGGGGTGTAGGGTGAGGCGATAAATATCTACAAAATCCGGCCAGTTAAAGGTGACCCCCCAGCCTAAGTAGGGGGTTGTACCCAGACCGGGGGAGACCATGCCCGGAAAAAAGCCGCCTAAGACATGCCAGCCCTCTTCACTGTGGATAAAAGCCTCGTACCAGCGCATGACCCCTTCTATGGGCACGTGGGGATTGATAAGGAGGTAGGTATTTCCATCTGCAGTTTTGCGGGAGCTGAGTGCGATAGCGTTAGAACCCGCATTTACCCGAAACTCGTATCGCTCTGGATGCCCAGCCAGCGTATGCTGAAGCGCCTGCCCTGTGCCAATCATGCCCGCAAGTACTATCATATAACCCCGCATAAGGTCCTCGCCTCGAACTGGAAAGAGTTTTTTATCCAGCACAGCCTCAGGATAGGCCTGGGCAAAAGCATTTAGCCCTTCCGCATAAGCCTCTAAAATATTTCGGATCTGGGGAGAAAGGCTGTCATACTGCAGGGGGCTTAGCACAAAAGTACCTGTAAAATGAGCAAAGTAATCCATCGCGGCACCGGCTTTGCCTATCAGGCGACCCAACCGGCCCTTCCCTAACGCTACCATGTACTGCAAGCGGAGGAAGTCGTCCTCGGCATGCGCCCAGGCCAAACCGTATGCACAGTCCGCGTCAGTCTTTCCGAAGATATAAGGCGTACCAAAGCTATCCCGCCGTATTTCTACGGACTGGGCCCAGAGGGAAGCGAGGCCGCAGAGTATGGCTGCAGCAGACTTCATCAGAGAAAAGCAGCATGCCAAAGGTACAAAGTATCCGCTCTTTTTTCTTTCTCCTATCCGCAGAGCCCACTACATTTTGTCAGTCTGCGCATAGCCGCTATTCTATCTTCCTTCTTACTTTTATGCGCAAAATGCCTCCCTCTATCCAAAGGCTTTCCCGCTTGGTAGTGGTTTTTCAGATAGCTATGGTGGCATGGGACTCCGTAGGTCTCATGGATAGATATGGGCTGCACCGTACCCAGCTGGACGGCTTGGAATACCTCACCATGACGCATGGGCTGTTGCGGGGAGAAGCGCTGCGCACCCCTTCTACTACGGAACCGCAACCCTATCGCTGGATAGGCGAATGGCCGCTGGGTTATCCCGCGCTAATAGCCCTGGCACACAAGCTTACCGGTATAGCCCCCTTCTATGTAAGTCGCTGGCTGAACCTCCTCTTGTATGTGGGTTCCTATCTCCTCCTTCGGCGCGCCTCGCCCACCCACGCAGAAGGATTATTCCTCACGCTATGGCCGCCTAACGCCACTTGGATGGTGAGCTTCATCTTATCCGAAAATGCCTTCGGCTTCCTCCTATTTGCCTTTATCGGCTTATTTTCAAGCTACTTCCAATCGGACAAAAACAAACCTGTAAAAGCCCTCTTCGGTGCCCTTCTGCTTCTGAGTCTGTTTCTGATGCGGTATATCGGCATCGCCATAGGTATAGCCGTAGGCTTGATGAGCATAAAGTTTTTATACCAGCGCAGGTGGACTGACGGGATAGTATGGGGAACCGCGGCTTTTATTCAGGTAGGCTTTGCGGTAGGGTACTTTTGGTGGAATAGCCTAAACGATCCTACTGGAAAGGGCGGACTTGCCTTGCGTGAGATGCCTCCACCGGCCGATTTTTGGGCTTATCTGTTTAGAGATGCCCGTACCTTCCAATATTTCTTGGCAGTGCTTATGCTTTTTTTCATTATGAGGCGCTGGGGTAATCCCACGTCATCGGCTCAGGCTATCTTCCCCCCGGAAGTGCAGCTCTTTATGGTACTTTCAACCCTTACGCAAGCGGGTGTTTATGCGGTCAGTCTGCTGGCAGGCCGCATAGGCACGCCAGATATACGGCACTTCTGGCCTATCCTACTGCCCGTAGAATGGCTCCTCTGGGAATATCTCTTGCGTAGGATTCCCTCCTCGGCTTACTTCGGTCTATGCATAGGCATAGTCCTCTGGCAGGCCCGGAATACCTACCAGGCGACCCAGGCCACCACTACCCATAAGTTCCTCCCCTATGCTTACCTAAAAGCCTTGCCCGCAGCTTACGATACCCTGCCCCCGCACGCATGCGTGGTGGGCGGCAGTACCGCCTACGCAATCTTTGGCCAGCGCAAAGACCTTACGCTGGCCGGAGAAGCCTCCTACTGGCCTGTCCTCCTACGGCAATGTACCTGCCTATATATAGACTGCGGACTGGACTTAGAGAGATTTCGTGTAGAAGGCTCAGGTGGAACGCCTTGGGTGTTTATATTCTATTGCAACGAGAAGTGCCGGCAAGATACAGTATGCTTAGGGAAAATATTTTGCTCTCGCCCCAAAGCACTGCCTCCTAAGTAAAATCAAAGCCGAAGGGCTTCTCTCTTTTACCTTTGTCCCGATGAGTACGACAGGGGGCCGGCTTTTGGCTCGGCTTTTACGCGATGCGGGCATGACCCACCTTTTTACCCTCTCAGGCGGCCATATCATGGAGATTTACGAAGGGTGTGCCGATATCGGCGTGCCGGTAATAGACTTTCGGCATGAGCAAGCCGCGGGGTTTGCCGCCGAAGCCGCAGCCCGTCTCACCCGCAAAATAGGGGTATGTGCTGTCACCGCCGGCCCCGGCGTGATGAATGTCGTCACCGCTGTAGCCAATGCCTGGCGTTCGCAGACGCCTATGATTGTGATTGGCGGCCAAGCCGCTCAACCTACCCTCGGCATGGGGGCTCTCCAAGAAATGGACCACGTAGCCGTACTGGCCCCAATAACCAAATGGGCTGTACGCGTGCCCTCCCCTAAAGACATTCCTGACTATGTGCAGCGCGCCTTCAACGCCGCCACTTCGGGCGTAATGGGGCCGGTTTTCTTAGAGTGCCCGATGGATATCCTCTTTGACCGAGCCGAAGAACCCTCGTTTGACATAGAGGCGAATATATCCCCCCTCACCGTGTCAGAAGAGCACATTCAGGCGGCTGTAGCGTTTCTTTCCCAGGCAGAACGGCCCGTGCTTCTGCTGGGCAGTCAAATCCTTTTCTCACCCCACGCTACGCGGATTCGGGAAATAATAGAGGCGCTCTCTATCCCCGTATATACCAACGGCATGGCCCGCGGCACCTTGGGCGCAGACCATCCCCTTCTTTTCTTGCACTCGCGGAAACTCGCTCTGGCACAGGCCGATGTGGTCATCCTGGCAGGAGTACCGCTGGACTTCCGGCTGAACTACGGTACCAGTATCGCCGAAAATGCCGCTCTCATCCGCATAGATCGGGACCTCAAAGAACTCCAGCGCAATCGCATAGGTCAAGTCAGTGCGTACGGTGACCCCGGTGACCTTTTGTACAAGGTCAGTCAGCGCTTCTCGCCCCCATCCCACGCATGGGCTACCTGGAAGGAAACGCTTCTCGCGGAGGAGCAGCGCCGAGAAGCCCAAATCGCCGCAGAAGCTGCACATTCCACCCGCCCGGTCAATCCCCTCCGCTTGTGCATAGAAGTGAATAAGCAGCTCAGCCCCGAAAGCATCGTCATCGGCGATGGGGGGGATATTGTGGGCAGTGCCGCTTATACGGTGCGTCCGAGAGGGCTGGGTCGGTGGTTAGATGCGGGACCGTTAGGCACCTTAGGCGCTGGTGCGCCTTATGCCATAGCGGCTAAGCTCCTCTATCCCGAAAGTGATGTATGGGTCATCTTCGGGGATGGGGCCTTCGGCCTGAATGGCATGGAATACGATACAGCCGTGCGCTTCAACCTGCCTTTTGTGGGGGTTATCGGGAATGATGCCGCCTGGACCCAAATTAAGCGCGCCCAAATCCCCTTCTATGGGCGGGCTATCGCTACGGAGCTTCTCCCCACCCGTTACGATAAAATGGTAGAAGCCTTAGGCGGCTGGGGGGCTTATGTAGAAGATACTGCCGACCTACCCGCCGCCTTAGCAGCGGCTCGCGCCTCCGGCAAGCCCGCCGTAGTAAACGTCCGCATAGGCGAAACCGAATTTAGAAAAGGCTCTATCTCCATGTAGGCTATGCCTAAAGGCCTTCACTGGGCCTTGCGGGCCATAGTCCTCGCGCAAATAGGCATAGTTACATGGGATACCTTGGCCCTAAGAGACGCCTACGGGTTGAGGCGAGTACGATTTGATGGACTGGAGTACCTCGCCATGGCTCATAGCCTCCGCCAAGGAGAAGCCTTGCGCTCTACCCCTCTCCTGGAACCGCAACCCTATCGCTGGATAGGCGAATGGCCCTTAGGCTACCCAGCCCTCATAGCTGTCACCAGCACAATAACCGGCACAGAGCCTTTTCATAATAGTCGCTGGCTTAACCTCTTCTGCTACATCGGAACCTACCTCCTGCTGCTTTGGATAGCCAAACCCATAGCTGAAATCCTTTTTCTTATCGTTTGGCCGCCTAATATGACTTGGACTGTCGGCTTTGTCCTGTCTGAAAATCCTTTCATGTTCTTTTTCACACTGCTTATAGGTATCGCTAAGATTTTTTTCACCACGCCCAAGGCTCTATCCCGACATCGCTATGGTGCTATTGTAGGGATAGCCCTCCTTCTCTGGGTCCTTTTTTTGGTTCGCTATGCGGGGATAGCTGTGGGGGCAGCTGCGGGCCTTACCGGGCTATGGTTACTCCTCCGGCAACGCTACACGGACGGGATACTCTGGATAGGAACGGCTGTGGGGCAAGGGCTTTTTGCGGTGGCCTATTTCACATGGAATAGCTACCACGACCCTACTGGCGAGGGGGGACTTACGATGCGGGAGATGCCGGTCCCCCCAGATCTTTTTGTCCAGCTACTCCCCCAAATGGGTATCGTCTATTACGCCGGGGCAGGAGCTGCATTAGCCCTACTCCTGAGGGCGCTATCTGCTAACTCCCCTCGTCCCCCTTCTACCCTCCCCTATGAAGTGAAACTCTTCCTGGGGATTTCCGGTTTCGCTCAGCTGGTGTTATACGCAGTTAGCATGCTTGCCGGCAGAGTAGGGATTGTAGATATGCGTCATTTCTGGCCCATGCTCTTGCCTATATGCTGGCTAAGCTGGGAATACCTTTTGCGGGTGCTCCCGGGGTATCTACACTTGGGGTTGGGTATAGCTTTGCTGGTATGGCAAGGATGTAACACATATAGGCATGCCCGCCAGCGTACCGCCGCGGAGCATCTGCCTTATAGCTATATTCAGGCCGTGGTGAATGCCTATGATACGTTGCCACCCCATACTTGTATAGCAGGGGGGAGCAGGGTGTACGCGCTATCTGGGAAACGAGTAGATTTAGCTTTTGTGGGAAGGGATAGCTATTGGCCGGTACTCCTGCGGCGCTGCGCCTGCCTCTATGTAGATTGTGCGCTCTTAGCGGAGAAGGTTCGTATAGGGGCAAGTACGGGGATGCCTTGGCCCTTCGTGCGGTACTGTCCCAGTCCTTGTGCGAGAGACACCGTTTGCTTACGTAAGGTAGGATGCGCAAACTCCAGGTAGAAGAGCTGGGCCGCTTATCCGTAGAAGCCTACCGGACCGCGCCTAAGCTTCCGCTGCGGCTGGCCTTAGACGAGGTACGCAGCCGGTATAATGTGGGGAGTCTGCTACGCAGTGCCGACGCTTTCCGGGTAGAAAAGGTCTATTTGGGGGGCTTTACCCCGGCTCCGCCGCATCCCGAAATACACCGCAGTGCCTTAGGGGCCGAAGACAGCGTAGCTTGGGAAAAAGTACCTGTCCTACCGCCCCTCTTGCTCCAGCTCAAAAAAGAAGGGTGGTATCTCTTGGCTGTGGAACATACGGACCAAAGCCATTCCCTCTGGCAGTACCGCTGGCCCCAAAAACCCCTTGTCCTCATTTTAGGCAACGAACTCTCTGGCATAAGCGAAGCAGTACTCGCCGTATGCCACGAAGCCATAGAAATCCCGCAGTTTGGCACAAAGCACAGCTTGAATGTAGCTGTAGCAGGCGGGATCGTTTTATATGAAGCGGCGCGTATCCTTACGGGCGAAGGACCTTTTCATACCGCATCGGGTCTAAAAGCACCTGACGTGCCTCCTGCACCAGAGGGTCCCTCGCCGCAATAAAGTCATACTCTCCTGTCAGTCCTCGCCCATGATAGGCTCTTAGCTGCCCTACAAGCACACGCAAGGCCTCTCTTTGCCGGCGCAGCTCACCCAGCCGATACTCCGCAAAGGCGCTAAGCGTCTCCTCTACCTTAGCTTTTACCTCGGGGACAGAACCCACCTCATTTTTGATTTCCAGCAACCGCTTCTCGGCAGTCTGGGCATAAGCAGCGGGATAGTTGCGCAAAGAGTCTATAAGCCCCTCCACCATATTTACTGAGGGGAGCTCTATGGTCAAGCTCACGGAGTCTCGCGGGATTTTATCGCGCTGTTGCGCCAAAAAGTAAAAGAAGTACGGTTCCACACGCTCTGTTACCTCTATAGGTAAGGCAGCGGGATACTCTATATCTGGGGTGATACCGCTGCCTTCTCGGACGAGGCGACCGTTTCGGGTGCGGAAGGTCCGCGGTGCCCCGCCCGGCTGCGTAAGTTGGATGCACCGCCCACTGGGGGTGTAATACCGAGAGACAGTGATTTTCATCTGGGTATTTTCTACCAGGGGTCGTACTACCTGTACAAGCCCTTTTCCAAAAGACCGTCGGCCCATCACCACAGCTCGGTCTAAGTCTTGTAAAGTCCCTGCCACAATCTCAGAAGCACTGGCGCTGCGTTCATCTATGAGCACGACTATGGGCAAAGTAGGTTCAAAAGGGTGCATTTGGGCATAGTATTTTTGATTGGTTTCCGGCATGCGGCCTCGTGTTTCTAAGAGAAGCTCGCCTTTGGGGAGAAAGAAGTTAAGAATATCCAAGGCTTCGTTCATGAGGCCGCCGGGGTTACCGCGCAGGTCTATAATCAGGCCTTTGAGGGGCGTTTGGCTCTTGAGCTGGATGAGGCGCTGGCGGAGGGCCTGCGCGCAGTCCCGGCTAAACTGGGTAAGTACAATATAACCCACTTGGCCAGGGAGCACCGCGGCGTAAGGGACAGCTTCCATTTCCAGTTCGGTACGGGTGAGGGTAATCTCTTGGGTGGTGCGGGTGGTAGGATGGAGGATTTTGACTTGCACGGTCGTTTTAGGAGCCCCGCGCAAGAGTTGTTGTATCTGTTCTAAGGTCAGCTGAGGGGCGGGCCGGCCCGCTATTTCTACAAGGAGGTCGCCCGGTTGAATGCCGGCTTTTTCTGCGGGACTGCCGGGAAGTATCCGACGGCATACTACTTTACCTTCTAAGGGTAGTAGCACCAGGCCTACCCCCGCATATTGGCCGCTTTGTTCTAATTGGGCTTGGGTTACCTCCGCAGCGCTATAAAAGTTCGTATAAGGATCCAGCTCGGCGAGCATGGCATCTACCGCTCGAGTGGTCAGCTTGTCTAAATCCGGCGAATCTACATAGTTGAGGGTAAGCTCTTGCAATACACGGCCAAAAATCTCTATGTTTCGCCCCAGTTTGTATAAAGGGTCCTGCCAATACAGGGTGATACTACCGAGAAGAAGGAGCAGCAAAGTAAGTCGGCTCACTTTACGCACAGGGGAAAGGTACGACAAAAAGCGGTTACCTTTGAGGGTATGCTGAGAGTGGGCTTGGGGCTCAGTGTAGCCCTTCTTTGGGCACAGAATGATTTAGATGCAGAGCGGTGGGCGCAGATGCTCCCACAGGGTTCGGCTCGGGCACTGGGTATGGGAGGGGCCTTTTTAGCCCTGGGGGGTGACCCCGCTAACCTCACCCATAATCCCGCGGGGTTAGGGATTTTTGTCCGCGGGGGGCTATGGCTCTCTCCTACGCTTTCTATTCCTACCACCTCCACCAGCTACTTGGGGACTACCGCCGATAGCCGCACCCACCTAAACCTGAGCCAGTTTGCCGCTATTTTCTCGGGAAAAGGGGGCAAAACTATCACCCAATGGACCGTGGGCTTTGGCTATACCCAAGAAGGGTATTTTTATCAAAATAGCAAAGCCACCGGCTTCAACGCGCGAAACTCCTTTACGCAAGCAATCGCAGAAGCCGCCGAAGGCATACCCGACTCTATGCTCTCCGGCACGCCAGCGCTGGCTTACCAAAACTACTTTGACTTAGGCGCGCCCTGGGGCTATCGAGGGGTGATAGACCCTATCGGCACGAACCCTTACCGCTATCAAGGGGTTTTTTCCGCCGGCAATATCTACCAAGAGCTCTCCGCCCAAGAAAGCGGGCGACTCAATACCTGGGGCATCGGGCTGGGTATGGCTTACCAAAACACCGTATTTTTGGGCGCTTCCCTCCTCATCCGCAGCCTAAACTACACCAAAACCTACCGTATCCGAGAAATAGACACCGAAAACCGCTACGATGGAAATACCGGTACTACCCCCGCAGATATGGTCACCTTCCGAGAGAAATACACTTCTACGGGGACAGGCGTAGGGTTAGCCGTAGGGGTATTGGTGGCGCCGGTGGACTTTTTCCGTTTTGGCATGAGTTTCACCACGGGCTCGCGCATCCGCATCACCGACGAATACAACGCGGATATGGAGTTTGTCCTGGATGACGGCCGTTCTAACACAACCACCTATAACGAGCCTTTTCAATATGTCTATCGCTTCAGCTATCCTTACCGAGTCTCTGGAGGCATAGCCTTTCTTATCGGGAAAAAAGGCGCCATCAGCATAGAAGGGGACTTTTTAGACTATCGCACAGCCACTTTTTCCTCCAGCGATTACAGCTACGACCGGGAAAACGAAGTGATCGGGCAACAGTTCAGTACAGCTTATAACCTCCGTGCAGGGGTGGAATGGCGCCTCATAGAAGGGCTTAGCCTCCGAGGCGGGTATGCCTATTACAGTCCTGTACGCAATAGCGACGGGCGTCTGTATTACACCGACTATGTTAACCCTTCCAACCTCACCAGCCTAAATATGCAAAGGCAGTTTATTTCCTTAGGGGGTGGGTATGCCATAGGAAAGTTTTTCGTAGATGTAGCCTATATCTATGCCATGAGCGCGCAGAAATACCTCCCTTATAGCCTGAGGGATCCCGCTTATGCACCTGCGCCCGTAGTGGTTATTCAAAACCGTACGCATCGGGTAGTTACCACCTTAGGCTTTCGCTTCTAAGGGTATGCGTGTCCTGCTTACCGGAGCGGGTGGTCAAATCGGACAGGCCTTAGTACCCGCTTTGCTGCGCCGAGGCGATGAAGTGCTGGCCACCGATATAAAATCGTTGGATTATCCCACCCAAACGGCTGTCTTAGATGTTACCGATACACAAGCGGTACGGCAGCTTCTCCGGGAGTGGCGCCCGGAGGAAGTGTATCATTTAGCGGCGCTACTTTCTGGCCGTTCTGAAGAAAAGCCCCATCAGGGATGGCAAATCAACTTTACGGCCACTTGGCAGCTTTTTGAGCTGTGCGTAGAAGCAGGGGTAAAGCGGGTCTTTTGGCCCAGTTCTATCGCCGCCTTCGGTCCGCACACCCCCCGCCACAATACCCCCCAATATCCCCACATGGACCCCATCGGCTTGTACGGAATAGCTAAGCTCGCCGGCGAACGCTTGGCCGAGTACTTCTGGCACAAGCATCACTTAGACGTACGCAGTTTGCGCTTCCCGGGCATAGTAGGTCCGGGGCACCTGCCCAGCGGCGGAACCACCGACTTCGCCGTGCTTATGTTTTATGAGGCTGTACAAAAAGGCACTTACACATGCTACCTTGATGCAGATACCCGTCTTCCCATGTTGTACATAGCAGACGCTATCCGAGCTGTTCTTTTGCTTATGGAAGCCCCTGCCGAAAAACTCACCGTACGTGGCGCTTATAATATCCACGGGATGAGCTTTTCTCCAGCCGAGCTGGAAGCCGAAATCCGCAAAAAAATACCTTCTTTTCGGTGTGTATATGCCCCAGACTTTCGACAGAAGCTGGCAGAGAGCTGGCCAGAAAGCATAGATGACTCGTCTGCCCGGCGGGATTGGGGTTGGTCTCCTCACTATGACCTCCCCGCCCTGTGCGAAGCCATGTGGCAAGCGATCCCTTTACATTCGTGACCTTATGACGAGCCGTTCGCTCGCTCCTTATATAGACTACACGCTCCTGCGGCCAGGGTGCCGCCGGGAGGAAATCCACACCCTTTGCACTACTGCCATAGAACGCGGGTATGTAGCGGTATGCGTCCCCCCTTACTATGTCTCTGATGCCGTCCAGTATACCGATGGAACTCTCGTAAAAGTGGCTACCGTAGTGGGCTTCCCCCATGGGATGCACCTCACAGAAGTAAAAGCTCAAGAAGCGATTCTCGCCCTCCAAAGCGGGGCCCAAGAGTTAGATATGGTTATCGCGCTGGCGGCCTACTTCTCTGGCGACCTGGGGTATGTAGAAGCCGAAGTACGCCATATAGCCACCCTCGCCCATGAACATGGCGCCCTCCTCAAGGTCATCTTGGAAACAGCCCTGCTGACTCCCGAGCAAATCCAAGCGCTCTGCCGGCTCAGCGCCGAAGCCGGCGCTGACTTCGTCAAAACCTCCACAGGTTTTGCCAGCAAAGGCGCTGATTTAGAAAGTGTGCGCCTTATGCGCGCGTCTGTGCCCCCCTATATGGGCGTAAAAGCCTCAGGAGGTATCCGTACGCCTGAGCAGGCATGGGCTTTTATTGAAGCCGGCGCTACACGCATAGGCACCTCTACCGCCTTATGAAGGTCTACGGGTGGGTCATCCTCCTTACAGTGGGGGCCTTTCTCCGAGGACAGACTCACTGGAGAGACTTTCGTCCTACCTATCCAGCGGGGGGGCTTCCCTCTGCGGAACGGCCGCGCCTACGGGACCCATCGCCCTTCCACGTAGAATGGCACCCCAGCCCCACCGCCCAAAATCTTTATGAGAAAGTCCTCACCACCTTCCGCACAGCTACCACGCTCCCTGGCTACCGCGTGCAAATCCTCACCACCGAACGCCGCGCCGAGGCCGACTCCGTGCGCTTCTTCGTGATGGAAACCTTCCCGGAACTGCCCGTCTATCGCCTGTATGAAGCCCCCGTCTATAAGATTCGGGTAGGTGATTTCTTGGACAAGCGAGAAGCCGAGCACTGGGCCAATGTGCTGAACCCACATTTTCCCGGCGCTTTTGTAGTACCCGATAAAATCCTTCGGCGGTGAATCTGCGGATACTGCTTTTTTGGCTTGCCAGCGCAGGCTTGTGGATAGGCGGGATAGCTTTTTACCAGCTGAGGTTACGCCCCACCCATCAAGAACGCCTCAAAGCCCTCCGAACTCAAGAGGGCACCCTTATGCGGGTATGGCAGATCCTCGCCCTTCAAGAGCCCCTCCCAGATAGCCTGATACTCGCCCTACAGGTTTTGCCTGAGGCCCGCACCATAGAAGCCTTGCTACGCCGCATTTCCGAAGGCATAGAGACAGAAGCCGACCGCCAAAAGCTGTACCAGCAGCTGGAAACCATAGAGATCTCCCTCAAAAAGCAACTTGCAACTGAGGTCCACCAAGCGGAACGGCAAGAAGCATGGGTGCTTTATCTCCTCACCGCTGTCCTATTAGGATGGATAGGGGCAGGGATACTCCTCGGCTACAGAACCATTAGCCATATCCGGCAACGCCAGGAGGCCACCTTATCTATACTTCGCCAGTGGGGACAAGGCCACTGGCACGCCGAGGTGCCCCCCGAAGTCTGGCACCGGGCGCTACTGCGCCGGCTACAGCTCACCTGGAGTGCTGTAGAAGCCGCCATGGAGGCCCTCACCCAAGGAAAAGACGCCTTTCCCCTGCCCGCACCCGAAACCCATCCCCTCATCCAGAAGCTCCATACCCTCCAAGAGTCCCTGCGCCTACGCTGGGGCCAAGAATCTGAGCAAGCCCTCACCATCCGCAGCTTAGCCGCCTTCAGCGAAATCCTCAAAGAATCCCAAACTATCCCGCAGCTGGCTGAGCGCACGATAGCCCTCCTGTGTAAGCAACTAAACGCCCCCATGGGCGCCCTCTTTGTACGTGAGGAAGACGGATTGCATCTGGCCGGCACCTATGCGTATGACCTCGCCCAAGCTACGCAGCGCCGCTTCCGCTTGGGCGAGGGCTTTGTCGGACAAGCCGCCGCAGAAAAACGACTCTTGCGCATCCATCCCGTACCGACAGGGTACCTTCGCATCCGCTCCGGCCTCGGCGAAGCTACCCCACATACCCTCCTCCTCCTACCCCTCATTTTCCAAGAAGAACCCTACGGCGTAGTAGAACTCGCCGCCTTAGAAGCTTTTCCGCCCTCTGCCGAAGCCTTCTTAGAAAAAATCGGCGAGCATATCGGCACAGCCTTAGCCAACTTTATCTCCCGCGAGAAACTTACCGCCCTCCTCTCCGAAGAACAATCCCTTCGTAAAACGTTGGAAGAAAAGCAAGCTGAGCTTCTACGCAGTGCACAACTGATGGAAGAAGCCCAACAACGTTTGATCGAGTCCCAAACCCAGCTCGCCAGCCAGCTCAGCGCTATCCGCAGCGCCGCCCTCGTCATAGAACTCAGCCCCAACGCCGAAATAGCCTACGCCAACGAAGCCTTCCTCTCCACTACAGGCTTCATCCTAAGCCAAATAGAGGCACAACCCCTCTTTTCCTTCATCTCCGATACCCTTTTAGCCGAGTCCGTACAAGAAGCTTTCATCCATAAGCGCACTTGGCAAGGCAGCTTACCTTTCCGGACTGCCACAGAAGCTATCCTCTGGACCCAAGCCACCTTCGCCCCCTTAGAGGGCCTCACCAATCAAGGCTATATCGCAATATGCTTTGACATCACCCGCCAAAAGCACCAAGAAGAAGAACTCCGCCGCCTCCTAGAACAGGCCCTCGCCCAAGAAGAGCAACTACGCGAAGCCAACCAACAACTCCAAGCCTTTAGTGAAGAGCTCCTCCGTATCCAGACCGAACTCAAAGGCCAAATCGCCGCCGTCGGCAATGCCGCTATCGTCTCCGAAACAGACCTCCAAGGCCGTATCATCCGCATAAATGACCTTTTCTTGCAGATATACGGCTACAAAGCCGAGGAAGTACTCGGCCAAAATCACCGAATCCTCAAGTCCGGCCACCAAAGCGACGAAATATTTGAAGACATGTGGCGTACCATCACCCAAGGCCAAGTATGGCGCGGGGAAGTACGCAACCGTTCCAAAGACGGCCAGTACTATTGGATACTCCTCACTATCACGCCTGTACTCAACCCAGAAGGCAAAATCCTCAAGTATATAGGGGTAGGCTTTGACATCACCGCCCAGAAGCGCCAAGAAGAGGAACTCCGCGCAGCCCTTGAGCTTTCCCGCAAGCAGCAAGAAGAACTGCGCACCTACACCCAGCAGCTCCAAGCCGCCCAAGAAGAAATGCGCCGCACCCAAGTAGAACTCCGCGGCCAGATTAGCGCCGTACACAACGCCGCCATCGTCGCCGAGACCGACCCCGAAGGCCGTATCACCTTCGTCAATGACGCTTTCTGCACTATCTCCGGCTACACCCGCGAGGAGCTCCTCGGCCAAACCCATGCCCTCCTCAAGTCCAGCCGACACGACCCCGACTTTTATCGCCAGCTCTGGACCACCCTCACCGAAAAACGCGTCTGGAAAGGCATCTTCTGCAATCGCCGAAAAGACGGCTCCTTCTATTGGATTAGCTCAACTATTACCCCCGTAGTAGATACACGCGGCCGCCTCGTCAAGTTCATCGCAGTAAGCTTTGACCTCACCCCCCAAGTGGAGCAGGAAGAACGGCTACGAGAATACGCCGAGGAGCTGCGCCGCGCCCAGGCCGAGCTACGCGGCCAAATTTTAGCCGTAGGGAATGCCGCCCATCTGATAGAAACCGACACCCAAGGCCACCTCCTCTACGCCAACGCCGCCGCTCTGGAAACTTGGGGCTATAGCTGGGAAGAAGTAGAAGGGCAAAACCTTCGCTTCCTCAATAGCGGCCACCATCCCCCAGACTTCTGGACCGACATGTGGCAAACCCTCACCGAAGGCCGCGTCTGGCAAAATGAAGTTCTCAATAAAACCCGCAATGGCACCCTCTACTGGCAACTCCTCACCATTACCCCCATCCGCGACTCCGAAGGCCATATCTTCAAATACATCGGTGTGGCTTTTGATATTACAGCCCAAAAGCGCCAAGCCGAACGCATCCGCGGCCTCCTCCACGAAGCCCAAGAAAAAGAACGCGCCCTCACCGCCTACGCCCAACAGCTGGAAAAAGTCCAAAACGAGCTCCTCCAAGCCCAACTGGAACTCACGGGCCGCATCAATGCCCTCAATAATGCCGCCATCGTCTCCGAAACCGACCCCGAAGGCCGCATCACCTTCGTCAATGACGAAGCTACCTACCTTTGGGGCTATACCCGCGAAGAACTCATCGGCCAACCTCACAGTATTATACGCAGCCCTAATACCCCCGCCCGTGTCTTTGAGCGCTTATGGGATAAAATCAAAAGCGGCTTCGTCTGGCAAGGCGAGTTAGAAAACCACGCCAAAGACGGCTCGCCTTTTTGGGTATATCTCACCATCACCCCTGTTTTAGACACCGAAGGACGCCCCTATAAATACATCGGTGTAGCCTTTGACATCACCCGCCAAAAAATCCAGGCCCGCCGCCTCAAGGAAGCCCTCCGCCAGCTGGAACAAGAAACCCGGGCCCTTCCCCACCACCTGGAAGCCCTCCCTTGGTTTATCACCGATAAAGAGGGGATTATCCAGGCAGCCAGTCCCGCACTCCTACACCTCTTAAGCTACCCACCAGAACTCTTCATCGGCCAACCCACCCGCATCCTCCGTAGCCCCCAAACCCCCGACCATATCTTCTTAGACCTGTGGGCTACTATCGGCCGAGGCCGCCCCTGGCAAGGCTTCCTCACCAATAGAGACGCCCATGGCGTAGATCGCCTCTACTTCCTCGCTATCTATCCCCACAAGCAGTACTTCCTCGCCCTCCTCCTCCCCGCCGAAGAAGCCATCCACCTCCTCAAATCCGAATGGCTCAAAAACCACATCCCCGCAGAAGCCCTACATGACTATGAAGCCCTCCTCCAAGCCAAAGAATACGAAATCCACGAGCTGCGCCAAATCATCGAAGAACTGCAATCCAAGCTCTCATGAAAAGAAAAGTCTTGCTCATTATCTGGGATGGCTGGGGCATCGCTGAAGACCCCACCCTCAGTGCCATAGACGCCGCCCATACGCCTTTTTACGATAGGATCCGCAAGCAGTACCCCTTCACTACGCTCCAAGCCTCCGGCGAAGCCGTAGGCCTCCCCCCCAGCCAAATGGGTAACTCCGAAGTAGGCCACCTTCATATTGGGGCCGGCTTCGTGGTATGGCAAGACCTCTTGCGCATCAGCCGCGCCCTCACCGAAGACTTCTCCAGCCATAATCCTGCCTTCCAAGAGCTACTCTCCTACCTACGCGACACGCAGCGCCCCCTGCACCTGCTGGGCTTAGTCTCCGATGGGGGCGTCCATAGCGCTCTGTCGCATCTACTCCAGCTCCTGCACCTCTTCAAAAAAGCCGAGCTTACCAATCCCATCTACCTGCACGCCTTCACCGATGGCCGCGATACCCCCCCTCAAAGTGCCCGCTCCTACCTCCAAGCAGCCGAAAAAGCCTTAGCCCATCTGCCTAATGCCCGTATAGCTTCCCTCATCGGGCGCTACTATGCCATGGACAGAGACCGCCGCTGGGAACGCACCCGCCTCGCCTACAGGCTCCTCACCGCCGCCGAAGGCGAAAACTTCCCTACCCCGTACGCCGCCGTGGAAAAAAACTACGCCGAAGGCATCACCGACGAGTTTTTGCGCCCTGCTACGATTGGCGCCCCTGTCGCCCTCCAGCCCCACGATGCCGTGCTGTTTTTCAACTTCCGCAATGATAGGCCGCGGCAGCTGGTACAAGCCCTCTTCACCGGCGAAATACCCGACACCCAAAGCGGCCGAGCTCCTGTGCCCACGCCCCCCGACCTTACGCCCCTGCCCCTTTTCTTCGTCACCCTCACCGAATATGACCCGGCCTTCACCCACAAGGGCGTACGCTACCTTTTCGGCAAAGTACATATAGACCAACCCTTAGGCGCCGTCATCGCCGAGGCTGGACGCACCCAGCTGCGAATCGCCGAGACCGAAAAGTACCCCCACGTCACCTACTTCCTCAACGGCGGACGCGAAGAGCCCTTTCCCCAAGAGGAACGCCTCCTCATCCCCTCCCCCAAAGTAGCCACCTATGACCTCAAGCCCGAAATGAGCGCTTATGAGGTCACCCCAGCCCTGCGCCCTATCCTCCAAGACGGGAAAAAAGACTTCATCTGTCTCAACTTCGCTAATCCCGACATGGTAGGGCATACTGGCGTCTGGGAAGCCGCCGTCAAAGCCTGCGAAACCGTAGACACCTGCTCTGCCGAGCTGACCGAGATAGCCCTGAGCCAAGGATATATAGTGCTGATTATCGCCGACCATGGCAACGCCGACCGCATGCGAGAACCGGACGGCACACCGCATACGGCCCACACTACTGCACCCGTCCCCTGTATCCTCCTCAGCCCAGAACCCCTGCCTTATCGACTCCGGCCCGGTATCTTACCGCAAGTAGCGCCTACGGTGCTTACCCTTATGGGACTCAAGCCCCCAGCTCCTATGTTACCCCCCCTCATAGAACCTCTCCCATAGAACCGCTGCCTCTTCCCACAACATCGGTTCATAGTACGACCACCATAGCGAAGGTACCGGCCCTTCCTCCCTATACTGCCGCCAAAAGGCATCCCATGCCGCACTCACCCCTACCCGATACGCGCAAGGAACCCCCAAAGCCGCCGCCTCGTAAAACTTGCCCGGTATCTTCCCTACCAAATGCGGCAACGGCTGATAAAATGCATACAAAACCTGCGCATGGCGCTGGAGATTTTGTATAACGGGATAGGGCACAAAACGCCCGTATATACACAGCCACGCTGCATGATGTCTAAGCTTCTCCCGGATAAAGTGTAGCTCCTTGGGGTTTTTCAAGCTTCCGGCTATCACAAAAGGGCGATAAGGCTCTTGAGCAGCTTTTTCTACGGCCTCATACACCCCCCAACTTTGGGTAAGGTTTCCCGTGTAGAGGGCATAGGTCCCTACCAGGTCTGGGAGGAGAGGTGGGGCTTGCTCTACAGGTACAAACGCATTTGGGAAAAAACGGGTACGCAGTAAGGGGAAATGCGGCGCATACACGTACTCCGCCAGCCAGTACCGCTCCACACCGCACACCCCCCATCGCAGAAATGCCCACCCTACCCGCCGCAGCCACCGCCCCGCCCAAGAATAGACGGGATCGTGCCGAAAGTTTCGCGGATAATCTTCCCATACGTCCCATATTCTCGGCTGCTTCCGTTCCAGAAATGCCCTAAAAACCGCTACGGGATTAGTCAGTATGAGTATGCCGCCCGAAGGCAAGGGAAGGGGCTTTGTAAGGGTATAGGCCGGAACCCCCTGGGGCGGCTGGGTAAGGACTTCCCAAGTGCAGGGGTCCAAGTAGCGTTGGAGCGGTCCTTCTATATAGACAGGGGCAAGAGGCTGGCCCCATACTTCTGTGGGGAAGCGCTGAGCTAAGCTGCGGGCCAAGCGATAATACCCCCTGGGATGATAGCCTACATCGCGTCCCAACCACAGGATAAAGCGCCTTTGGGTAGATGCCATAGCTTTGCCGTATGGGCAAGGTAGAGATTATCCGGGGAGACCTTACGAAGGTAGGAGCGGATGCGATTGTAAATGCAGCTAATGAGGCGCTTCTGCCGGGGGGAGGGGTATCCGGGGCTATTCACCGGGCAGCGGGGCCGGAGTTAGCTGAGGCTTGCCGAAAGGTAGCGCCTTGCCCCACCGGCGAGGCGCGCATTACGCCCGGCTTTAGGCTGCCTGCCAAGTACGTCATCCACACGGTAGGACCTATTTGGCGGGGCGGCACCCACGGCGAAGCCCAACTCCTCCAAGCCGCTTACCGCAATAGCCTGGCCTTAGCCAAAGCCCACGGCCTGCACACCGTGGCCTTCCCCTCAATCAGCACAGGTATCTACGGCTACCCCGTGGAAGAAGCCGCTCCCCTGGCCTTACAGGTACTTGTAGAAGAAGCCCCCCACTTTGATGCCCTCTACCTGGTAGCCTTTGACGAAAAAACCTACCAAGCCTACCTACAAGCTTGGAGAAAGTTTCAGTAGGCTTTAGCAAAAACCACACGCTGCTGAGAGGGTCGCCCCGTATAAATACACTTGCCTTCTTCGGGCGGCGCATCCAACGGAATACACCGTATGGTGGCGCCGGTCTCTTCTTTTATAGCCAGCTCGGTTTCCGCCGTCCCATCCCAGTGCGCCAAAATAAACCCACCCTTTTCTTCTAAGATAGTCCGCATCTCCGCATAGGAATCGACCCGGTGCGTATTTGCCTCTATGCGCTTTTTTGCCCGTTCAAAGAGCTCTTTTTGGATAGTTTCCAGCCATTCTTTAGCAGAAGTGCGCGCTTGATCCAAAGAGACGCTCTGCTTTTGGCCGGTGTGGCGCGGCGTTACTTCAACGGTGCCAGCTGATAGGTCTTTGGGGCCTATGACGAAACGCAGGGGTACCCCGCGCAGCTCCCACTCGTTGAACTTCCAGCCGGGTCGGTGATGGGGGTCATCATCTACCTTGACACGCACCCCTTGCGCTTGTAAGGCCTGAGCCAGCTGATGCGCCGCCGCCGTAGTCTCCGCTTGTTCGGTATCATTACGCCACACAGGCACGATCACCACCTGAATAGGCGCTACCCGTGGGGGCAGGACCAAGCCTTTTTCATCCCCATGGGACAGGATAAGCGCCCCTATAAGACGCGTAGAGACTCCCCAAGAAGTCGCCCACACATATTCCAGCTCGCTGCGCTCATTCAGAAACTGTACCTCAAAAGCCCGCGCAAAGTTTTGGCCCAAAAAGTGGGAGGTACCGGCTTGGAGTGCCTTCCCATCTATGAGAAGCGTCTCTATGGTGAAGGTCTCCTCCGCTCCGGCAAAGCGTTCCGTAGGGGTTTTGCGGCCTTTTATAACTGGGATAGCCAAATAGTTTTGTACAAAGTCGGCATAGATATCCAGCATTTGGTGCGCTTCTTTGAGGGCTTCTTCGGCGGTAGCGTGAGCGGTATGCCCTTCTTGCCAGAGGAACTCCGTCGTGCGCAAAAAGAGGCGGGGACGTTTTTCCCAGCGTACTACATTGGCCCACTGATTGATAAGCAAGGGGAGGTCCCGATACGACTGAATCCACCGCTTGAAGGTATTCCAGATAATGGTTTCAGAGGTAGGCCGCACCACGAGCGGCTCTTCCAACTGAGCCGTGGGGTCGGGACGCACTGTATGCGAGACAGGGTCAGTTTGTATGCGGTAATGGGTCACTACGGCGCACTCCTGAGCAAATCCTTCTACATGCTGGGCTTCTTTGGCTAAGAAGCTAAGGGGGATAAACAGCGGGAAATAGGCATTTTGGTGGCCGGTGGCCTTGAAGGCTGCATCTAAGGGGCGCTGGATATTTTCCCATAAGGCCCAGCCATAGGGTTTGATAGTCATAGCGCCGCGTACCGGCGAATGTTCAGCCAGGCCGGCCTGCTCTACCACCTGCTGGTACCACTCGCTGATGTCCTGCATCGGGATTGGCATGATTTTCGTATATTTGTTTCGGACACAAAAGTACCACGCCTATGAAAACCGCAGCGAAACTTGGGGGCACCACTTTGGCGCTCCTGCTCTTGTGGGGGTGTGGAGCCAGCCGCTCCACAACCTCCGCTACCGATGATACCTATCTCACCGCAAAGGAACGTGCCCAACTCAGCCAAAATAAATCCACTACTTCCTCCTCCTCAGGAGATGTAGATGCGCGAGAGGATAACTATGAGTCTTCCGAGCGTGCTACGCAGGCCCAACGAGGGGAGGACGATTATTGCTACAGCTGCCGGGTGCGTCGCTATTCCACAGGGGTATGGTATGACCCTTGGATGGACCCCTGGTATGGATGGAACCGGAGTGCGTGGTGTGGCCCAGGATGGGGGGGCTGGACTCCGGGCTGGAGCTATAGCTGGGCCTGGCGGCCAGGCTGGTATTATACCCCCGGCTGGGGCTGGACCTATTACAGCGGCTATTGGGGACCTACCTACTATGCGGGCCCTGGATGGAGCTACTGGAACACCTATTACGACCCTTATTGGGGCTGGGGCGCCTCTTCTACGCCCTCTCGCCGCTATAACTACACGCCGCGCACTTATACCTCGCCGAGGGGTACTACCACCTATACTCCCCCGCGAGGCACTATTGTCACACCGTCGGGCACCCCGCCGCGACGTAGCGCTACCCCCACCTCACCCAGTAGGCCTACTTATACCCCTTCCACGGGAGGGGGACGTAGTACCGTTGCTCCCTCAGGTGGGCGGCCCAGCTCGGCCGGCGGCATGACCGGAGGCGGTATCCGTTCCTCCGGGGCTGGAGGCGCACGCCCACGCTAACTTTGGCCCATGTGGCATAAAAACCTTTTAGAACTCATCGGCCGGACCCCCCTCGTGCAGCTTAATGCCGTCACACGGGGGGTGCCGGCCACCGTCTTAGCCAAAGTAGAATACTTCAACCCCGGCCATAGCGTCAAAGACCGCATCGCCCTCAAGATGATAGAAGAGGCCGAACGCGCCGGCCTCTTGCGGCCCGGCGGCACCATCGTAGAAGCCACCTCCGGCAACACCGGCATGGGTTTGGCCCTTGTAGCCGCTGTCAAAGGCTACCGCTGCATATTTACCGTGCCGGATAAACAATCCCGCGAAAAAATAGACGCCCTACGCGCCTTAGGCGCCGAAGTCATCGTCACCCCTACCAACGTGCCCCCCGAAGACCCGCGTTCTTATTATAGCGTCGCTAAACGGCTCGCCCAGGAAATCCCCGGCGCCTTTTACCCTAACCAATACGACAACCTCAATAACCGCCAAGCGCACTACGAAACCACCGGCCCCGAAATCTGGGAGCAGACCGAGGGACGCATCACCCACTTTGTGGCGGGTATGGGTACCACAGGTACTATATGCGGCATAGCCCAATACCTCAAAGAGCGCAATCCCGCCATCCAAGTGATTGGCATAGACACGTACGGCTCCCTCTTCCAGAAGCTTCATGAAACCGGCCAAATAGACCCCCGAGAGATCTACCCCTACCTCACCGAAGGCATCGGCGAAGACATCGTCCCCGGTAACTTAGACCTATCCCTTATAGACCGGGTTATCAAGGTCAGCGACAAGGACGGCGCCCTCATGGCCCGCAAGCTGGCCCGCTATGAAGGGCTCTTTGTGGGATGGTCCAGCGGCTCGGCCGCCTGGGGTGCCCTCCACATCGCCCGAGAACTCTCCCCCAAAGACCTCGTCGTCGTACTGCTCCCGGACCACGGCACCCGTTACCTCAATAAGATCTACAACGACGCTTGGATGCGGGCCCAAGGCTTCTTAGAAGCTACCGCAGAGCTCACCATTCAAGATGTGCTGCGGGCCAAAGCCCGAAAAACCCCTGGTCTCGCTACCGTAGCCCCCACCGACCCCCTCCGCAAAGCCGTGGAACTCATGCAGCGGTACGAAATTTCCCAGCTTCCCGTACGCGAAGGCGACCGCATCTTGGGTCTCCTCACCGAGTCCCGCCTGATTGAAGTCCTCATGGATGATCCCCACGCCAAAGACCAGTCTATTGGCACTTATATGACGGACCCGCCTGCTATTGTGCTTCCTTCCACACCTGTGGACATTGTATCCAAAATGCTTACCCGGGAAATGCCGGCCGTCTTAGTCCAGTTAGACCACGGGGAGTGGGATATTGTGACGCGCTCGGACATTTTACACTCGCTGGTGGAGGGGTGAGCGGGTATGCGCTGACCCTACTGACACTGCTATGGGGGCAGACGCCGCTTATCCTGCGTTTTATCCCGGGGCAGTTTCGGGAAAATGCCCACCATCAAATAGATCTTTATAATCCTTATCCGTATGCCCTCGCGCTCGGGGGCTGGTTGGTCGTGACACGAGAATATTCTGTGCGTCTCCCTCCTACCCTTGTTTTAGCGCCTAAGCAGCAGTACCGCTTAGCCAAAAGAGGAGGGGACCTGCCGCTGCTGGGATACCCCGATTTTCTGATTCGATTCCCAGATGGGGCTTACCCTGGGGCGTATGTAGCCCTCCTGGATGAAAAAGGGCGGCTCCGAAAAGGCCTTTACTTGGCCCCATCTCCCCAAGTAGCTTTTTTACCGGACTCGGGCACCCATATCACCCCGGACAAAAAACGCATTTCTTTTACCCTGCCTTCAGAGACAGCGACTGGCTGGGAATATGTCCCCTGGGAAGCCGACCCTATAACTGGGGTAGTCCGTATAGGCTCTACCTGGCGCTACACCGTCGCCGATGCCCAAAAAGAAATCCAACTGTACGCCCCACTGCGCTTCTCCGCCCCCTTGGCCGCCTACGAAGGCCAAGCTATCCACCTTACTTGGGAAGTAGAAGGCCGAGAACTCTGTGCTACCTATCACTTAGAGCGGTGGGACCCCAAACAAGGATGGCAAAAAATAGCGGGGTTTCCCTGCCCTTCTGTGCGTTCCCGCATAAAAGTAGAGTACTACGACCCAGCTATTCAGGCTGAGGCGCGTTATCGCTACCGGCTCCGGTATGAGCTGACCCCATCGGTATGGGTGGAGTCCTCCCCCACAGAAGTGTATACGTACCGGGTAGAGACGCCCCTCCGGATAGAATCGCACCCCGGCCTTGTACGGCTATGGGTAGCCCAAAGCCAACCTATTAAGGTACGCCTGTTAGATGCTCACTTCGTTGAGCGGCTTCGGATTTATGATGGCTGGGTAAATGCCCAAGTGGAGAATCTCTTTGTATGGGACACCCTTCGTGTGCGGGAAGGAGCCTGGGTAGTGGTATGGACGCCCCAGCGGCGCTACTGGGCTCGGCTCCGTGCCCGATGAATCCGGCAGACATTCTGTAAGAGGCACGCTACCGTGAGAGGGCCTACCCCTCCCGGCACAGGCGTGAGAGCCCCTGCTACCTGCGCCACTTCGGGTTGTACATCGCCTACTAAGCGGCCCCCCTCCCGATGAATGCCCACATCTATGACCATAGCCCCGGGCTGCACCGCTTGCGGGGGAAACCACTGTGGCTTCCCTACGGCTACTACTACTATATCGGCCTCGCGGGTGTGCGCCCAAAGGTCTCGGGTCTGCGTATGGCACAGCGTGACCGTGGCATTTCCATAGTGAGCCGGACGCGAAAGGAGGAGCATCAGCGGCGTACCTACGAGTCGCCCACGCCCTACAATAACCACCCGCTTCCCCGATGGTGAAAGCCCATAATGAAGGAGCAGTTCTACAATCCCCCACGGGGTTGCTGGCGCCCAGTCCGCCCGTCCTTGTGCCAATCGCCCTAAGTTATAGGCATGCAGCGCATCCGCATCCTTTGCCGGATCTATCGCTTCCAATACCCGCGTCTCGTCTATATGCGCAGGAAGTGGCAGCTGCACTATCATCGCTGTCACCGACGGATCGGCATTCAGCGCCTGAATGTGCTCTATAAGCGCCTCCGTAGAAGTATCTTCTGGCAGGTGATGCAGTACTGCATGCATCCCCACCTTTTCCGCTTGGCGCAGTTTGTGCGAGACATATATCCGACTGGGTTCATGCCCCCCTACCAAAAGGATATCTAACCGCAAAGGGAACCCTTGCGCATACTCAGCTACTTCCTGTAAGATTTTTTGTGCCACAGGCGCCCCTTTCAGCTCAATACAACCCTCTCTCATGAAGTATACCCTAAGAGTTTAAGGACTTGCTTACTATTCTGCTCTTCATACAGCACCTCAAAGTGAGGCTGCCCATCCCGATCCCGCCGTACCAAAATATGCCGAGGGGTCGGAATAAGGCAGTGGTGGATACCCCCTACCCCACTCAGCGCCTCTTGATAGGCACCAGTATGGAAAAAACCGATATACATTTCCTTTCGCGTTTTAGGCAAAAAAAGTACATTAGTATGGGCATCTGTGTGGTAAAAGTCCAGCTCATCACAAGTTATGCCCCCTAAAATCACACGCTCATATTCGGCGCTCCAGTTATTGAGGGGTAGGATAATATATCGTTGCTTCAAGGCCCAGATATCGGGGAGTATGGTCATAAGGCTACCGTCTAAAATCAGCCAACTTTCTCGGTCATTTTGTCTTTTTCGCTCTAAAACCTTAAAGAATACAGCGCCCGACTCGGCTACGGTGTAGCTGCCAAACTCCGACACAATATCGGGTTCTTCTATCCCGTGCTGTACGCAGGCTGCTTTGATGCGCCGCACAATCTCCCCTATCACATACGGATAATCAAAGTCAAAGTCCAAAGAGTTGCGAAATGGCATGCCTCCCCCAATATTGAAATAGCGCAGCGTAGAGGCTTCCTTTTTAAGCTCGCAATAGATATGTATCATTTTTTCCAGCTCATTCCAATAATAAGGCGTGTCTCGGATGCCAGAACTAATAAAGAAGTGTAACATTACAAGCTGGAAGTTGGGGTTAGGTTTGATTTTATCCAGATAAAGATCTACCACATCTTCGGCGCGAATGCCTAAGCGGCTGGTATAGACCGGAAAGTCTGGCCGCTCTTCAATAGAAACACGGATGCCGAGTTTCGCAGGAACCTCAAGTTCACTAGCGTAAAAGTTAATCTCACGCTTAGTATCCAATACAGGTATCAGATTTTGAAAGCCATCATGCAGCAAATCTACAATTCGTTGGGCATAGGCCGGCGTTTTATAGCCGTTGCATATAATCATGGTGTCTGTTTTAGAGATGAGGCTTCGCCGTTCCAACGCCTCCACAATCTCTATATCAAATGCCGAAGATGTTTCTATATGTACATTATGGCGGAGAACCTCCTCCAATATATGCCGGAAATGCGAGCTCTTAGTACAGTAGGCATAGTGATACTGGCCATGGTAATCGTTCTTAAGAAAAGCCTCTTGGAAATACAGGCGTGCCTGCTGGATCTTCTTCGCAATAATAGGGAGATACGTCAAGCGCAAAGGCGTACCGTAAGTTTCTACGAGCTCTATGAGGTTAATACCGTGAAAGTATAGCTCATCGTCTATGACTTCAAAGCCCTCTTGGGGAAAGCCTACGCTCAGGTCCAAGAACTCGGCGTAACTTTGCACCCTGCAAATATGCAGACGAAAGCGAAAAAATAGTCTATATGGGTTTACAGGTAGTGGCGATACCGTGTGATTGGGGTGCAGGTCAGCCAGGAGGTGCAGCCGGTGTGTGGAGCTGGTACCACTTAGGTCTTTTTTATAAACATCTGGCCTGGATGGAGGCAGCGCATATTGTTGTAACGCCAGACGAGGGACGACCCGTATGGGTAGATACGGGACCGCATGTATATGCCTGTCGCTTAGAGCCATGGATGACCTTTGCTCAAAAGGTTCGTCAGGTTATTTCTACGCTTTCCTTAGAGCCCCCTACCCTTTTCCTGACAGGGGACCATAGCTGGAGTGGTATCCTGCTACCCGCCATAGCTGCGCATATCCCCAATCTGGGCGTGATATGGATAGATGCACACGCAGACCTACATAATCCCGCTACTTCGCCTTCAGGGAATCTCCATGGCATGCCTTTGGCGATGGCCACCGGACTCAACACGGATAAGTTTCACCCCCTTCCCGAAAAAACTTGGCAACTATGGGAGTCGTTAATACAGCCCGCTATTCCCCCACAAAATCTCCTCTTCATAGGCCTGCGTAGCTATGAACCGCCTGAGATGGACTTGATACAAGCCCACCAGATGGCTTACTTCACCAGTGCAGACCTCATACAGCGGGGTATGGAAGGGGCGATACAAGCAGCCCATGCGTTGGCCCAGCGCTGCGATGCCCTCTATGTGAGCTTAGATGTGGACGTGTGGGATCCCAGTTTCGCCCGTGGAACGGGTAGCCCGGCTGCAGGCGGATTGAGCATTGCCCAGGTGCGCGCCCTCACTGAAGAGCTTTTCCGCTGGCCCCAAACCCACTTTGTGGAAGTAACCGAGATAAACCCGCTCTTAGACCGTGAAAATCAAACTGCCCTTTACGCTTACGGCACCGTCCGTACCTTTATAGAAGGTGGGCAAAACGGCGCTTCTCTGGAGTAAAATCGGCCTGTCCCTCTGCTTGGGCCAACTCCCTGCACGCTATGTGCTTAAAGCCGATGCCTTGGGGTTTCTCTGGCGGGAGCAGCGCCTCACCGCAGAATATCGCCTTTTTCGGTGGGCACCTCCTCTTAAGGCTTCGGTGGAAAGAGCCCGCTGGGATGGCCTCACCCTCACCCTCAACGGTAGCTATTACCGGCGCCTCCCGCTGCGAGGCGGGGTACTCCGAAGCGGGGTACGCTATTATCCCCTGCGGCCTGCCTATGCCCCAGAAGGCCTATGGGTAGGCCTTCACGGCACCTTAGGGCTCGTAGCCCCGGTACGGGAAACCCCTCAGTGGCAAGGCGGCCCCGGCCTTAGCCTCGGGTATCAGCACATCTTCCATCAAGCCTACGGAGGCGTAATAGAACCCTACCTCCTGCTGGACTTCCTTTTCGGAAGGTATAAAAACCTCATGCCCTTCCAAGTAGGCCTCCATATAGGCTTTGCCGCCCGCAAATGGAATCGGCGCAATATCCCCTAAGAAGTCCGACGTTTCTTGTAGTGCTGTAGCCAGACCTCATCCCACACCGCTCGGCTGTATTCGGCTTGTTTGCGCAGGAAAAGGTAGCCTGTTTCTATGGACGCCCCCCGTTCCTGCGCGCGCTGGGCAAATAGCGTCGGATTGGGATGGTAAATGAGCTCCCATACCACCCACCCCGGCTGAATAGCCGAGAGGGGAAAAGGAGGCATCGCTTGCATCTCGGGGAACATGCCTATGGGGGTAGCTTGCACAAGGAGTGCCCCCTTAGGAAAGCTTGCGTGGCTTGCTTCTTCATACCCTAAAACAGTATGCGGCCGAGGGAAAGGCAGCTGTTTAGTCGGCGTGCGGGAAAAGAAAGTGATAGGAATATCTGGCAAAAGCTCGGCGTGCGCCCAGGCCACAGCACGAGCTGCCCCGCCCGTCCCTAAAATATATACGGCCTCCCAGGGGGCATATACCTGCATAAACTCCCCTAAGAGATAGCGGGCAGTAAGGTAGTCAGTATTATGACCGCGCCATATGCCGCCAGGAAACACACATACGGTATTGGCAGCCTGGATAGCTTCTACTTCGGGGGCCTTTTGGGCCAACAGGGGATATATCCATTCCTTATACGGTGTGGTAACGTTGAAGCCTATCCAGCCTCGCCGGGTGACCTCTTCTTTTAGACTTTCTGGGGAAGAAGGCGTAAGTTTTTCATAAACCAATCCGTACATACGACGGAAGTACCAAGGCGAGAAGGACAACACTTTTTCTCCGGCAAGTAGGCCCAAGCGCATCGGCTCAAAGATAGGGCATACCTTTGGGCATGGCGGTACCACTTCACTTTGAGCGGTGGGGAAACGGGCTGCCTGCTTATATTTTCCTTCATGGCTTCTTGGGAAACTTAGATAACTGGCGCACGATTGCCCGGTCGCTCGCCCTCCCAGGACGTTATTACTTAATAGATGCCCGAAACCATGGCCGTTCCCCCCACACTGCTACCCACCGCTACCCCGACATGGCCGAGGACCTTATCTATCTCTTGGATCAAGAGGCTCTCCCCTCTGCGCATGTATTAGGCCATTCTATGGGCGGGAAGACCGCGATGTATGCTGCGCTTCATTTCCCTGAACGCATAGCCTCCCTTATCGTCGTAGATATAGCCCCACGGGCTTACGCCGGGGGACATGAAGCCCTCCTCGCCGCCCTGGCGCAAGTCAATCTCCAAGTGCAACGCCGTGAAGAAATAGAAGCCCAACTCGCGCACACCATAGCTGACCCCGGCATTCGACAGTTTCTGCTCAAGAACCTCGCTCGGCAAGCCGACGGTACCTTTTACTGGCGGATAAACCTCCCTGTGCTGATACGAACGTATCCTTTTGTAGGAGAAGCCATAACGGGACCAGCATATAAAGGGCCGGCTCTTTTTCTACGCGGCGAGCGGTCCACCTATATTCGTGCAGAAGACGAAGCTGTCATCCGCAGCTTATTTCCTCGGGCAGAGCTGCGCGTGATTCCGAACGCAGGACACTGGGTCCATGTGGATAATCCGGCGGCCGTGCTTAGCGAAATACAACGCTTCTGGGGGGCGCTTTCAAAATAAGTAACCTGTCAGAAAAAGCACCGAACCATTGTAAAAGCGTGTGTCCGGCGGTCGGGAAAATATATTGGTCAGCCCCGTGAAAGCGCGCACTTCAAAGGTCATCTTACCGCGTCCCATGGCATACGCGTTCCCTCCGCCTATCCAGACTCCTACATCCCCCCGACGGAAGCCTACCCGCGCTTTGTCTATGGGGCCCTGGGCTATAATCACTCGCGTTTGCGGTGAAAACCCAAAAAGCGGTAAAAAGTCTAATCCTTCTAAGGCTACCTGCGTGGTGCCGTAGTTTTTATAAAAGAGCATGTATCCTACATGCATACCCATCAGCAGGTAGGTACGCATTTGGTCTATGTGCTTGATAGCATACTCTACGAGTACAGGCAGCTCTAAGTGGGCCAGTTCTAAGCGGCCGTCGTTGGTGACGTGGACGGTATATTCATCGCGGAAGCTGCCCACGGTAGTGTCGCCCGGATAGCTTTCTTGGACGAGGTAAGCGGAGTTTCGTTGGTTAAAAGTAAAGCCTGAGACGAGGGCCCATCGAGACTTGATTGGGTACCGGAAGGCCACCCCCCCCGTAAAACCCGGAAGCGCTGCAGCCTTTTGGACTTTCTCTGAACTGCGATAGGCCGGAAGGTTCAACCCTATTTGAGGGCCTATGGACCAACTACGCTGACCTTGTCCATATACCAGCCCAAGCACTATAAGCCTTACTATGCGCATACCCTTCAAACAAATACAGTAAGAGGCTTTGTTTATATCTTTGGAGCATGCGACCCCTCATCATAGTAGGCCTAATGGCCTGGGGCCTTGCCCAAGGAGAGTGGTGTGGCTTTGAAGGGTATTATCGCTTCCTACGAGCAGAAGAGCCCGAAATAGACCTGCGTCAAGCCCTTTTAGAAAGTAGCCGCCACTTTATCCAAGAGCAGCGCACCACCCAAGCCAGCTTGGCTTGCACGCCCAGCCGCTACGTGATACCCGTGGTTTTTCACATTATCTACTCTGGGCCAGGTGATAGCATTAGTTATCAGCGGGTATGGAACCAAATGCTACGAGTATTTGAGGACTTTCGGCGGGTACCCGAGACGATGGGTTATGCCAGCGGTGGTATAGATACAGAAATAGAATTCTCCTTAGCTACAAAAGACCCGAATGGGAATCCTACCACGGGCGTAGTATATTGGCGCTATGACCAACCGCCCCTCAACTGGACTTCTCCGACCTTTTGCCGGGAAACGCAGGACTTTGACATGAAGCAGGCCACGGGATGGGATAGGAATAAATACCTGAATATCTGGATTGTACCTCGCCTATGTGTCGTCCCCAGTGGTCAAAGCAGCTGTGACCCTAATAACTGTGGCAATATAGCTGGCTATGCATACTTCCCCAGTAGTGGAGCGACGCAGTATGGCGTCGTGATTGGGGCGCAGTTTTTTTGGGGTTCAGGCAGCTCTCGTAGTATCCGTACCTTAGTCCACGAGCTGGGCCACAATCTCAATCTCTACCATACTTTTCAAAGTGGCTGTGGGAGCAGCTGTAGCACTACAGGCGATAGGGTATGCGATACCCCTCCTACCGCTGTAAGCACGGGCAACTTCTCTGTGGTTCGCCAAAACACTTGTACAAACGACCTGCCCGACCTGCCCGATAATACCCGCAACTACATGGATTATGTGGATGATGTCAATATGGCTTACTTTTCTGTGGGGCAACGCACACGGGCATGGAATGCCATAACGAGCAGTACTTCTCGGCTGTATCCTTTGGCGCAGGTAGCCAATCGCGCTGCCACAGGCACCGGTCCTTACGGCCATGTAAAAGCCTACTTTGCCGCCCAGCCTCGTGTAGGATGCGTAGGCTTCCCTATACGCTTTTACAGTTATAGCATGGGGATGCCTCATGTATATCAGTGGGATTTTGGGGGCGGCACACCAGACAATCCCACCGCTTCTTGCCCCACCGTCACCTATGCGCAACCGGGCACCTACAGCGTCCAGCTAATCGTAGAAAACCTCAGCAGTAGGCGAGATACCCTGCTAAAAACCAACTATATTCAAATTTTAGACACGGTGTATGCCCTACCCTATCGGGAAGGGTTTGAAGGCACAGCTTTCCCTCCTGCCCACACTTATATAGATAACCCAGACGGCAACCGCACCTGGGAGCGCTTCCGCAGTACCAACCCGCCACGCGGGGCCTATGGTCTATCTCAAACCTCTATGCGCCTTCTATTTTTTAGTTACAGCCGGTACAATGAAAGAGACAGTTGGTATTCTCCCCCCATAGACCTGAGCCCTTACACCGACCCAGACCTGGAAGTACGGCTACGCTTTTCTTGGGCCTATGCTTGCTTAGCATATGAAAATCCCAGTTCTACTTATCCCTCCTACCCTTTAGACTATACAGATAGCCTGCGGGTATATATTTCTACCGATTGTGGCAATACATGGACACTTTTATGGGAGATAGGCGGCCGCGATTTAGCCACGCACCCGAATGAATGCATATCCGTAAGCGGTTCATTTAGTAGCAGTTCTAATTTCATTCCTACCGCAGCGCAGTGGCTCACCGATAGTATTGCTCTTTCTGCCTACAAGGGGCTTTCTCCCATACGCTTGCGCTTTGAAGGGGTTTCCGGCTGGGGAAATAACCTCTTCATAGACGATATAGAGGTAGATACGGTGCGACGCATTACGACGGGCTATGTTGCTGGGCAGCCCACTTGGCGGGCCTTTGTCTCGGATGATGCCCTGTACCTCCACACTGACGCTGCCCTCCCTTCCATAGAAGTACAGCTATACGATATGCAAGGGCGCCTACTGTGGAGAGAAGAACACCCGGGCCTTTCTGCCGGACGACATGTGTATAACTTGCCGGCTCAGCTCCCCAACGGCATTTATGCTTTGCGCCTCTATACCGGTAACGCTACGCAAACCTTGCATTATTATACAGCCGACTGAGCCACCTCTGGCGCCTGCCTCGGTTTATGCAGAGAGTGGTGGGGGCCTATGTGCCTCCACCCCTTCAAGCTAATGTCTTTTACCTCACCATAGATGACGGCCCAGCCGGCGAGGCTACTTATATGCTGCTGGATATCTTAGAAAAATATCATTTTCAAGCGACTTTCTTTTGGCTATGGAGCCGCTTTGTAGAAAAACACAAGGATTACCTCCGAGAAAGGCTCCTACAGGGAGGTCATCAGATGGGTCTGCATGGTTATGTCCATCTAAGTCTCTGGCGTGGAGGGAATAGCGTAAGTACCCTTATTTGGGCAGAGCGGCTTTGGCAAGAAGCAGGGATTGGGCCCGCAGCCTACTATCGTCCGCCTTATGGACACTTACCGGTGGGGCCATGGAAGAAGGGCTTGCCCTATAAGTTGATTCTATGGGACCTTATGCCGCCAGATTACAGGAAGGGAACCTCCTGGGCTGAGGGCCTTTTGGCCCGCTTACGTCCCGGTGATGTGGTAGTACTTCATGAACGGCGAGAGAATGTAGCGGAATGGAAGCGGTTTTTTAGCGGCGTCGCCGTGCGCGGGTGGCGGGCGATAGCTCTACCACCAGTGGTGGGGGCACCTCACTCGGCCGAAGCTCCACCGCAAGTGTGGGGGCCTTCAACTGAGGGGGGAGGTACGGAAGTGCCAAGATAAAATCAGCTTTCCAGGCGGATTGGCCTTCTGCATACGCGCCCCAAGCTTCCCAGGCCTCCACATCTGGCTCCGGCTGAAGGCGAATCTTCAAGCGCATGCCTGGATATACCCTATAGCCCCACAGTTGATTCCAGCGCACGATTTGGTAGGGAGAGAGGCGATACTCGCGTGCGATACGGTAGAGGTTTTCACCGGGCTTGACCACATGCCACACATAGCCTCGTGCATAGGCAGAAGCGGCTGGCGCACGCACCGCCTGTAGGGTGAGTTCGCCGCTGAGGAAGCGGTCGCGCACTTGAGCTACCTCATACGCAGCGACTGCTGGGACGCGCAGGGTATACCCTGCCGGGATAATATCTGCCCGAAGTTCGGCATTATAAAACCTAAGCCAGGACAACGGCACCCCGGCCCACTGAGCTACCGCGGAAAGCTTGGCACGCACGGGAAAGAACACGGTATCTACCTCGCGCGGAATATCCGGGTATATCGGCTGAATCCCATGATCCGACGCGTAGTTCATCACATAGCAAGCCGCCACAAAAGCGGGCACATACCCTCGGGTTTCTACGGGTAAGAAAGGCGCTATTTCCCAATAGTTTGTGCGGCCTCCGGCACGTTTGATGGCGCGAAGGACATGCCCGATGCCGCAGTTGTAAGAGGCAATCACCAAGAGCCAATCTCCTAAGATTTGATAACTATTCCGCAGATAGCGCGCCGCGGCATGGGTAGATTTTATGAGGTCATATCGCTCGTCTATAATCCTATCTACCCGTAGGCCATAAAGCCGCGCCGTACTGGGAATAAACTGCCATATCCCCGCAGCAGCCATAGGGGAGAGCGCCTCAGGAACCAAAGCGCTTTCTATGACGGGCAGATATTTCAGCTCTGGGGGGAGACCGTATGCCCGAAGGATGGCTTCTATGGTGGGGAGATAATAATCAGCCAGGCCCAACAGCCGAGCGGTAAGCACCGCCTGAGGCCCCAAGTACAGGTGAATAAACTGAAGCGTAACAGGATTGACCTCTAAAGGGATAGTTGTTTCTAAGGCCGATAGCCTTTCCTCATACTCCTCGGGCGAGATCTCTACGGTAGTGGGCAGCATAGGAGTAACTTCACCCCCTTCCCGCTCCCAGGCATAGTACGCTCGTATAAGGCTGTCCATGCGGGCTATTACGGCCACTGGAGCAGGTCCCTGGGCCCACAACCCCATTAGGCTACACCCCCAAAGCAGCCATCGCATACGCTGCAGTAAAAAGGCGATTTTCTTCATACAGCGGTCCCATTAGTTGTAAGCCGATGGGCAGGCCTTCCGCTGTTTGACCCACAGGTACTTGCAAGGCGGGGTGCCCTGTAAGATTCGCATATACCGTCAAAAGGTCAGACAAGTACATTTGGATAGGGTCTTGGGTCTTTTCCCCCAGCCGAAAAGGAGGCGTAGCACTGGTAGGTAACGCTATAATAGCATACTGGCCGAGCAGCGACTCGGTAAAGTCATACAAAATACGTCGGACCTTCTGCGCCTGAGTATAGTAAGCATCATAATAGCCCGCCGAGAGTACAAAAGTCCCTAAGAGAATGCGCCGTTTTACTTCGGGTCCGAAACCTTCCCTGCGAGAACGGGCATACAACTCTTCCAACGTATGCGCTTGGGCGGAACGGTGCCCATACCGTACCCCATCATACCGTGCCAGGTTAGAAGAGGCTTCGGCTGTGGTGAGGATATAGTAGGCAGGAATAAGATACTCCCAGTATGGAAAATCCACCTTTTCTACAACGAAGCCTTTTTTCTGAAGGATTTCATATATTGCCTGCATGTGGGCTTCCACGGCGGGGTGGAGGCCCACAGGTTGAAGCCAAGCCCAGCGCTTAGGAGGTTCCTGGGAGGTATACGGTTTTACCGGATAGGCGGCTGTGGTAGCGTCTCGGCTATCCCAGCCGGCCATTACTTCATAAAAGGCGATAAGGTCGTCAAGCGAAGCCGCTATGGGGCCTATTTGGTCAAAAGAGGAGGCATAGGCAATAAGCCCATACCGCGAGACTCGGCCATAGGTAGGCTTGAGGCCATAGAGCCCACAGAAAGCGGCCGGTTGACGGATAGAGCCGCCGGTATCGCTGCCAAGCGCTACGTGGCAAAAGCCGGCCGCTACGGCTGCGGCAGAACCGCCAGAAGAGCCCCCGGGCACATACCCTTCAGCCAAGGGGTTTTGCACAGGGCCATACGCGGAGTTTTCGTTAGAAGAGCCCATCGCAAACTCATCGCAGTTTGCCCGGCCGATGCAGATAGCCCCGGCCGCTTTGAGCCTTTCTATGACTGTCGCATCGTATGGCGAGACAAACCCCTCCAAAATCCGAGAAGCCGCACTAAGCCGATGTCCCGCTACGGCGATATTGTCTTTATGCACATACAGTAATCCCGCCAGGCGAGGTAAGGGCTGCCCTGCCGCCGCCTGCTTATCTAAAGCTTCGGCCTGGGCAAGCGCTTCTTCGGCATACACGTCTAAGAGGGCATTCAGACGAGCATTCTCCGCAGCTATGCGCGCCAAGGCCGCATGCACTATTTCTCCATACGAAGCCTGCCCCGGCCGCGGCAGAGTAGCTTTGGTGACCGCAGCGCTACTCATTCTATGGTTTTCTCGGGGGGAAGGGTGGCTTTGTGTCCGGAAGTGCTCTCGTTACGATTCTCACCGCGCATCGCTTCGCGAAACTCCCGAATACTGGCCCCTAACCCTCGGGCCAGTTCCGGTAGCTTTCGCCCCCCGAATAGGAGTAAAAGCACCCCGAAAATCAGAAGCCACTCCCCATACCCTAATCCAAACATGCCTCAAAGCTACGCATTTTTGCGCACATGCTACCCTCCCCTGCCTTTGTCATAGAAAGACCCAAACTACAAGCCAACCTTTCCTTGCTTAAGCAAGTCCAAGAGGCCAGTAGCGTACATTTTCTTTTTGCGCTTAAAGGCTTCGCCCTGCCTGCCCTTATGTCGGATATTTTAGAAGTAGCTGAGGGCATAGCTGCCAGTTCCTTAAGCGAAGCCCGCTTTGGCTATGAGCACAGCCGGAAGCCCGTCCACTTGTATGCGCCCGCGTATCGCCCCGCTGACATTCCTGAGCTTATTCCCTTGGTAGGCACATGGGTCTTCAATAGTCTATCGGCGTACGAGCGGTGGCTCCCTTACCTCCCTGAGGACATAGAGATAGGCCTGCGCGTCAATCCCCATTACGGTTATGCTGGCGCTGATATTTACAACCCCGGACGGGCGGGTTCTCGCTTAGGGATACCGCCTGCCCAGGCGCAAGGGCTCCTACCCCCTCGGGTCCAAGGTTTGCACGTCCATACCCTTTGTGAAGCCACCGCTGATGCCCTGGAAGCGTTGGTAGCAGCCCTCACACAGCACTTTGACGGCTGGTTGCGGCAGGCTCGTTGGCTTAACCTTGGCGGTGGCCACCTCCTTACCCATCCCGCCTATGATACGGCCCGCTTCGTAGAAGTGTGCCACACCCTACGCAAACGCTACCCCAACCTGGAAAAGCTCTATATAGAACCCAGCGCCGCCTACGTATGGGAGGCCGGCTACCTGCTTAGCCAAGTATTAGATATTACGCAGACTGAGGGGCGCACCTGGGCCCTGCTGGATATTTCTTTCACCGCCCACCTACCTGATACCTTAGAAATGCCCTACAAGCCTATTATCCGGGAAGCCTTACCGGAGCCTCAGCCCGGCTATCCCACTTATTGGATGGGGGGCGTCACTTGCTTAGCCGGGGATGCCATGGGACCTTACAGCTTCCCCAAGCCCCTAGAAATAGGCCAGATACTGACCTTCCACGACATGGCCCACTACACTTTTGTCAAAACGACCCTTTTCAACGGCGTAGCCCACCCCGCCCTGGTGATCCGAGAGGCCCAAGGCTACCGCATCGTCAAAGTATTTGGCTACGAAGACTATCGGCGTCGGCTAAGCAACGGATAGTCCCTATTACCCGCAAGTCAGTGCTATAGCGCGCCCACGGCTCTGGTAGGGGATAGGGTTCTGCTGCCAAACGAAAGACCGTAAAATCCAATGGGTGCTTCTCTCGCAGCCCTACGTAGGGTAATCCAAGCCACCGCCGAGGATACTCCGACACCAGCCGTATCAAGCGAGAGAGGCTCCACCTTTCGGGGGCATGCTGCCTGAGCACGCCCCATACCAAGGGTACGGCTACCTCCAGCGTAGGCTGACCTACGGCTGCGGTGGCCCACTCTCGAAGTTTTTCTTCAGGAGGCGCCTGATAATCCCAAGAAGCCATGGCCCCCAGCTCTAACCGGATTAGCGCTTGCACGAGTGCTCGCCTATCCTCCCCTGAACGCAGCGGTGGATGCAACTTCCAGAAAGCTTCGTACGCCAAAAGCAAAGAAGCTTCCCCCACTGCGTAACTCACTCCCGAAAAGGCCGGCACGCCCTGCCGCTTAGCCTCTTGTAGGCCAGTGTGGGTAGTGAGCGGTCCTACCGCTATGTCTCCGCCATAAGCCCTCCACAGCGCAGCGATGGTGTGAAGGGCCACAGTCTCCGCATAGGTGGGGATCCCCTGCCATCCAGCCAGTGCGAGTTCTGGGACTTCGGGAACGCCTTTTTCGCCGATGGCTTCGGACCAAAAAGGCAGAAGCAGGAGCTTGCCCCCTACTTCACGCAAGTATGGCAAAGCGATTGGGAGCGTACGCCACGGTATAGGCCACTCTGGGGGCAGTATCCACCCGATAGCCCCGGCTTCTCTTAGGCTTTGGAGCGGGGCTATGCGTCCGTCGGGGTCAGCCCAAGCCGCCCATAACAAAAACGCCACCGAAAGGTTCTTAGCTTGCGCTTGAATCTCGGTAAGGACCTCAGGTTGGTACCAGCCATGCCAGCCGGCCAGCCCTACCGCCGTAAAGCCGCCCTGCCGTGCCCGTTCAGCTAAGGCCGCTAAGCCCTCTGCCGAGGGAACCTGTGGTTGATTGCTCCAAGCTATAAGGTCTACCCAGCCGGGGGATATCCACACATCGGCTTCCTCGGAGGCCGCCCGTATAGCCACTACCCCCCTCTTCAGAAAGCGTTAGGGATACGCTTTGGCGATGCCAAGGAGAAGCTGGATCATTCACTCGCAGGGGTCCTATCTCCATAGTTTCGCCATAAGGAAATCCATTCTGGTAGCGATAGCTGGTGCGGACGGAGGTGCCCCCACCACTCTGCCAAAAGTACAGCTCCTGTCCCTAAGTTTTTAGCCAAGGTACGCCTCGGCTGCTGAAAAGCCCGCCGAATAAAAGCCGCAAAAGAGTCCCATTCCTCCAGCGCTATCCGGGGCTGACGCGTAAAAAACACCACCTCGCTCCAGACCTTAGGCGGGGGCGAAAAAGCCCCCGGCGGCACCCGAAAAAGCCGCTTTACCGCATAAACGCTCTGAAACAGCACCGAAAGCCGGCCATAGGGCCGCTTCCCCGCAGAAGCATAGAGCCGTTGCGCCACTTCCGCTTGAAGCATAATCACCCCTGCCCGTATCCAAAAACGATGCCCTAATATCCGAAAAAGCGCAGGTCCTGTAATGCTATAAGGCAAGTTGCTTACAAAAAAGAGCGGCTTCTCCGGCAAGGGCGCTTGGAGAAAGTCTCCTCTTAGAAAAGTAGCTTTCTCGGCGCCTGGGAGGGCTTGAAGGGTTTCTATCACGCAGGCGTCTATCTCTATGCCTACGTAGGGCACTGGTTTTTGGAGGAGGAACTGGGTAAGGGCGCCCCGGCCGGGGCCTACTTCTAAAAGAGTTTCTTCGGGAGAAGGGGCCACAACATCGGTTATTTTTTTAGCATAGGCTAAATCACGCAAAAAATGCTGGTCAAACTTGGGCATCCGGTGGGAAAAAGTTTAGCGGTATGCCCCGGTATGCTTCGGGGAAGGTATAATCGGCTCGGAGGGGATGCCCCTCCCAATCTTCAGGCAGAAGAATACGGCGCAAGTCAGGGTGCCCTTCAAACTGTGCGCCTACTAAGTCATAGGCCTCACGCTCGTGCCAGTCGGCTGCGGGCCATATATGCGCTACCGACGGAGCCGCCTCCCCTTCTGGGAGCACAAAAGACACCGTGATATCGGTAAGGCAAAGTAGGCTTCGTAGATCATAGCGATAGCTTAGGCAAGGGGGCGTATGGGTGACCGTAAGGCAAACGAAATATTCTACCTGCCCTTCCTCCCGCAGAAGCCGCGCCAACACTGGCCACTGCTGAGGGTCAGCCAGGCTAAGGTGCCAGGAACGCCCTTCTGCAGTCAAGGTGCCATAAGCCCTAAGCTGATCTAAAAAGGACTCGTTCCAGGTCTTGTACATGTTGCATGAGCTCTCGGTTAGAGAGATTTATTTGCTCTTGGACCCACTGGCAGCTATGCAAAATGGTAGAATGGTCCCGTCCGCCAAAATATTCGCCCAAAGCCTTAAGGGCATGCCGCGTATATCGCCGTGCCAGAAAGACCGCTAAGTGCCGAGCGTAAGCAACTTCTTTTTTGCGGGACTTTCCCCGCAGTTCCTCGGGGTGTATCCTAAAGTAATTGGAGACGGCACGCAAGATTTGCTCTACAGTGACCGCTCGGGTCCGCAGGGGCTTGAAGCGACTCACTACTTCCTGGGCCAAAGTCATGGAGATTTCCCGGCGCCGTATAGACGTTTCAGCCAGCAGTTGTATCACTACACCTTCCAAGTCTCGTACATGGGAATGTACATTTTCTGCAATATACCGTAAAACCTCTTCGGGTATCTCTACCCCTTCCTGTTGAAGCTTGAAGCGGAGGATAGCCAGACGCGTTTCATAGTCCGGCGGATACAGGGGGGCTGAGAGCCCCCACGCAAACCGCGAGGTGACTCGCTCCTCTAACCCCCGCAGCTCCTGTGGCGGAGCATCCGCCGTAATCACAATCTGCCGCCCACTTTGATGTAGTTGGTTAAAGATATGAAAGAACATGTCCTGTGTGCTTTCTCGTCCCACCAGAAACTGCACATCATCTATAATTAGAATATCCACAGAGTGCAGCTTCTGCAGAAAATCTCCTACTTTTTTATTGCGTACGGCCTCCACATACTCTTGGGTGAAGCCCTCCGAGGTAAGGTACAGGATGACTTTCTCGGGGTGGAGGAGACGCGCGTAGTTGCCGATCGCGTGGGCTAAGTGGGTTTTTCCCTGGCCTACTTCTCCATAGATGAAGAGGGGATTGAAAGCCGTCTGTCCGGGGCGTTGCGCGACACTGATACCTGCGCTGCGTGCCAAGCGGTTACACTCCCCCTCTATGAAGTTTTCAAAGGTATATTTAGGGTTGAGGTGTGAGGGGAAGGGTTGGACGCCGCGCAAGCCTGGAAGTACCGTAGGCGGCGGCAGTTCTTGCGAAGGCAACCGCATAGGAGCCGCCTCACTGGCCGTCATTACGTGGTATTCCAGCCGGGCCTTAGGCCCCAGTAGCCGCCGTAAAGTCTTGACTATCAGTGTGGAGAAGTGCTGCTCAATATACTCGTAAAAAAACTGGCTGGGCACTCGGAGGGTAAGTACGCCATCCTTAAGCGAGATGGGCTGTGCTGCGCCTAAAAACGTACGGATAGGCGCGGGGTTATTCCCCATGTTGTGCTGAATCACCTCCATGCACCGCGCCCAGACCTCCTCAGCAGACACAGCCGCTATGCTTTTTACTTGTCCTGAAAGACCCACGGTCGAACAAAAAAGTACAAAATAGCCCCTGCCACAACGATGGCTACTACCACCCATCCTAAGGTCATCCATACATTTTTCCCCTGAATGGGCACACGAGTCATGCGCGTGGGGCTCTCACTTCCTCCCCCAGGTGGCGGGGGCTTACGGAGAATCTCCTCCCAATCTACCCTATATGAACCAAAAAAAAGCGTATCCCCCGGCTGCAAAAACTTTGTCAATACTTTTTCTCCATTGACATACACCCCATTTTTTGAACCAACATCTTGTATCTCCACCCGGCCATCTGGGTGGATTGTAAGCAATGCATGGCGCCCCGAGACTTCAGGGTGCGATAAAACAATATCGCACTCCGAGGATCGCCCCAATAAAAAGGTTCTTTTGAGGGAGGGAGAATGGGCCATAGGGCAAAGGTATAACTTACAGCGGAGGCAAGCGACGCCGTTCCCGCGCCGAAGGTATCCCCAACTGCTCGCGGTATTTGGCTATGGTACGCCTTTTGACTTCTATGCCCCGCTCTTGAAGTAGCTGCGCGAGCTTCTCATCCGAATACGGGGCCTTAGGGTCCTCTTGCTGGATAAGCTCCCGAAGTATGCCCTTTATAGCTTTATTCGCAATTTTCTTGCCTTCTTTTGTGCGGATGCCCTCAGAAAAAAAGTACTTTAGAGGAAATATGCCACAAGGAGTTTCTATATACTTACTATTCACCACGCGACTTACGGTAGAAATATCCACCTTCACAGCTTCGGCGATATCCTTCAGGATAAGGGGCCTGAGGAACTTTTCATTGCACCCATTTAGGAAAAACGGGCGCTGATGCCGCACGATCTCCTGGGCTGTGCGTAATAAAGTCTCTTCTCTCTGGCGAAGCAGCTCTATAAAATGTTCTGCACGCTCCACGCGTTCCCGTACATGTTTGAGTACCTCGGCTATTTCCCCTTCTTCTGCTCCTTTACGCGTATACCGCTCTAATAACTTGCGATACTCAGCATTCACCCGCAGCCGAATAGGCCGATAGCGCACCAGTTCTACCCGAAGGGCTCCATCCTCTTCTATGTGCAGCACAAAATCTGGCGTCACCTGCGGGGCCGTCTCATCCGAAAAGTTAGCCGCAGGATTGAGCGTAAAGGAGCGCAGCTTATGTAAAAACTCCTGCCACTCTTCGTCCTTTATCTGATACTTACGCTGAATCTTGTCCAGCCGGCCTCGTGATAGAAGGGCAAAATCCTCCGTAAAGAGACGCAAAAAGTACGCTTTATAGGGGTCTGTATCTGGCAAAGCGTGCGCCTGTAGGAGGAGGCATTCTTGGGAGGAGCGAGCGGCAATCCCCGGGGGGTCCAGACTCTGTACCTTGCGCAGCACCGCTTCTACCTCTTCCACGGAGACAGGGGCTTCTTGAAACTCCGACAAAAGCGAAAGGTACCGAGCAATCTTAGCCAGAGGCTCTTCTAAAAAACCCTTTGCATTCAAGTTTCCTATGATATATTCTGCAATAGTCCTTTCTCTTTCGGTAAGGTCCAAGGTAGAAAGCTGCTCCTTAAGCGTATCATACAGCGAACGCGGGGCACTGTAGTTAAAAGGTCCGTAATAGTCCTCCGGTTCTTCGGAACGCAGGAGGGGCGAAGGAAAATTTCCGGATTCAGTATCGGATTCAGGCGCCGGAGACCGCAAGCTATTTTGTATCAAGGGGCCTTCTGGCAAGGAAATAGGCTCTTCTTCTGTATCCAAAGCGGGATTTTTCTCTATCTCTTCTTCTATGTACTTTTCTAACTCCGAGTCAGGGACCTCCAGGAGGCGAGCCAGTTGTATCTGATGGAGGTTCTGGTGCAGAACGGTGCGTTGTGCTAAGTGGGTGCGTAGCCGCGTGGAACTCATAGCTTTCTAACAAAGATAAACAGTTTTCCGGATAACTAACATGCCAGAGGAAAAGGCCCTGCGGAGGAGCTAAATGCATACCCCAGCGCCGATCGCCTGCTTGGAGAGCGGCTATAAACTTTTCCCACGCAAGCTTTCCCTGTCCTAAGCGCACCTGTGCCCCTACCAGCGCTCGTACCATCGCCCGCAAAAACCGATTAGCCGTAATCTCAAAACACCAATAGCCCGGCGCTACTTCCCACCACAGCGCTTGTGAGACGATGCAAATAGGTTGCTCCTCCGAAGGGCTTCCTTTCTTGAAAAACGCGCTAAAGTCATGCGTGCCTATCAAAAGTCTGGCCGCTTCTTGAAGGCTATCCATGTCTATTTTGAGCGAGACCCCCCAGCTATATGCTCGCCAGAAGGGATTAGGCCCAAAACGAATGTAGTACCGGTAGGTACGGCTTAGCGCAGAATGCCGGGCATGGAAGGCTGGAGTCGCTTCATAGAGCGCCCGAGCTTGGATAGCTCCGGGCAAAAGGGCATTGAGCCGTCGTAGGAAAGCGCCGGGCAGAGTTTCAGGACCTTCCCAGTGGGCGACTTGTCCCCAGGCATGAACCCCCGCATCGGTGCGCCCTGCCCCTACCAAATGCACGGGTTGCCCGATCAGCTGCGCCAAAGTCGCCTCTACCGTGCCTGCGACACTTTCCCTATTGGGTTGCTTTTGCCACCCCCCGTACCGCGTGCCCTCATACGCAAGCAGGAGTGCATACCGCTTCATTCAAACGGTCGAAATACCGTAATACCTCGTATTTTTTCTTTCCTTCGGTCCAAATACGCACACAAATCTTCATCTATGACCCACTTCTTCGCTACAAGGGACGCATGCGCAAAAGTAGGCCGCCCCTCCTTCCCTAAAAACACTCCTACATGCGACACATCCAACCCGCCTTCTGTAGGCACAAAAGCCACAATATCTCCATCACGCAAAGCCGGTAGCCAGTGGTGGATATCAGCTGAAGGGATAAAATACCGCGGCCTTTTAGTAAGCTGCTGCTCTATTTCTTGTATGAGTTCCCAATCACGAAAGCCGCGATATTTTTTAGAGTTTTGGGAGATATACCGGATAAGATGCGTGTCCTTTTCCCCCAAGGGAAGCCAAACGCCATAGCCGGCCTTTTCCCATTCTATAAACGCATGGGTGAGATAATGATACCTATCTTCCCATCGGCAAGGGGGATAGGCCTTATACCGCACTTGGAGCAGCTTAGAAGCTACACCTTCTAAGGAAAGAAACCGTTCTTTATACGCCAGGTGCAAAGCCATGAGGTTTTCTATGGCGGTCATACAATCCATCTGGTTTAGGTTGAGGAGGAGCATTTCTGGACCTAAGCCGGCCCCCCCACTCCCATAAGGGATTCCTTGCCACGCGTTTGCCACTAAAGCCGCCCAGGCGGCATACGAACGCCCCGCATGAAGGGCCAAGGCTTCCTGTACGCGGGTAGGCGTAGTCCCCACTATCCGCATCGGCGGTAAAACTATCCTGCCCAAAGCAGGGGTATCCACGGGCAAAGCTCCCAGGAATTTTTTCGGAAAAACTGCCCTAAACGAAGTAAACAGCCCAAAACTTGCACCTAAAATCCACAGCACTTGTCCCCTCATTCTATCCAATCGGCTATAAAAAGATTGGTTTCGCGTGGCTTGCGGCCGGCCCGATTGCTTGCCCAGATTAGCTTTTTCCCGTCCGGCGAGAACATCGGAAATGCATCAAACTCTGGGTCAAAAGTCACCTGCTCTAACCCTGTCCCATCGGTATTGATAAGGAAAAGATTGAAGTGTCGGCCGCCTTTGTCTAAGGTGTGGTGATTACTGGAAAAAATAATCTTTTTCCCGCTGGGATGGAAGAAAGGCGCCCAGTTTGCGCCGGGGAGATTCGTCACTTGATGGGGTACAAGGGAGTCGATGTGCATAAGGAAGATTTGCATTTCGGTGGGTTCTACCAGGTGCTGGGCGAGGAGCGCCTTATACGACTCTACTTGGGGGCCTTTGGGCCGGCTGGCCCGCCAAACAATCGTGCGTGAATCCGGACCAAAAAAAGCTCCTCCATCATACCCAATCTCTTTTGTAAGCTGACGCAGAGTTTGCGTCTCAAAATCATACAGCCACAGGTCTAGATCGCCCGCACGCGCTGAAGTAAATACCAAAAAACGCCCATCTGGGGATAGGGTTGCTTCTGCATCATAACCTTTCGCGGGCAAAAAAGCTTCCAGCTTATCGGTGCGGGGGTCATACACATACAAATCGTATTCATACAGGGGCCAGGCGTACCTTCCTCGGAAAGCTGGAGGCTTAGGGCACGAGTCAGACACCCCATGTGTAGAAGCATAAATAATCCGTCCATCCCGCAAGAAATAACTACAAGTAGTGCGCCCTTTTCCGGTAGAAATGCGCCGATAACGCGGGGGATTATCCGCCAGGTCCAGCATAAATATTTGGTCGCAGCCTTGGGGATTGATCTCTACCCAGTCGCTTTGAAAGACGACTTTCTGACCAGTAGGGTCAAAGTAGCCCTCGGCGTTATTACCCCCGAAAGTAAGCTGACGCACATTGCGGAGGTGCTTTTCTTGGGGATACAGCAGGGGTTTAGTAGAAGGGGCCTCTGCGGTTTTTTGGGGTGTTTGGGCACAAGCTCCAAGACACAGGGCTACCCCGAGGATACTTCGCATACCTCAAAGATACCGCTACTTTGTGGTGTGGCAGCCGTCGCTATCGTCATCCCTACCTACAATAACCTCCCCGAACTGCGCCGATGCTTGCAAGCCCTTGGCCAACAGACATTTAAGGATTTCATGGCGTATGTGTGCGTTGATGGCTCCACAGACGGCACCTTAGCCTACCTCTCTACGCATGCACCTGCCTTTGTACGGGTTCTTACGCACCCCGATGGACGAAATCACGGCCGCAACGCCGCCCGCAACCTCATTCTACCGCACCTCCACCAGCACCGCTGGCTGGCTACACTGGACTCAGATAGCGTACCCCTGCCTACCTGGATGGAAAGTTTCCTGGCGGCGAGTCCTACCGAGAAAGAGATTCTTTTAGGCCAAATGCTCTATTTTAGTGAAGATAACCCCAATCCATGGCAGCTGTACTTGGCCTGGCGAGAGAAAAAACGCGCTAAAGGACCCGTTGGATTTCAACACTTTTCCACGGGGAATACCCTTATCCCGGCCCAAGCCTTTGTAGCGATGGGGGGCATGGACCCCCAGATTCGGCGACACGGGTTAGGCGATGTGGAACTGGGGTGGCGTCTTGCGGAGGCGGGTTACACTTTCCGGTATGTAGCGGAAGCGCGGGTATGGAGCGCCGTGCAGCCTACGCCGGTACAAGCGCTGGTCCGAGCCTACGAAATGGGCCGGCATAACCTACCTTACTTGCACCGGAAGCATCCGGGCACCCAAGGCGTCCTTTTCGGGGGGAAGTGGCTCACACACCGAGGACGACGGCTCTTGCTATGGCCTTTCATACAACCAGCATGGGCTCGGCTTACCCTGCGGCTTCTCCCACGCCTTTCTCCATGGGGACGAAAGCGTGCCATGCGATACCTGCTCTTTTACGCAGTGGCTCGAGGCTACTGGGGGAGACGCTTAGGACTGCCCTTGCCGGAGCGACTGAGCCCACGCCCATAACGAGGGCCAAATCTCATGTGCAAAAGCCTCCTGGGGCGCCGGCGCTACCGAAGCAATCCACACCGTATGCATCCCCAAAGTATGCCCAAAAAGCATATCGGAGTCGCTATTGCCTACCATCACCGCCCGACGAAAATCTATCTCCGGAAAATCCCGCTGTGCCCATAAGGCCATCCCTACCTGGGGTTTCCGACAAGGGCTGTCTGGGGCCACTTCCGTACAAGCATACACCGCATCAATCCGCCCGCCGGCCGCTTCAATCGCCACCCGCATACGCGCATGAATATCATTCAAGGCTTCTGGGGTCATGAGCCCTTTGCCTACCCCCCGCTGATTAGTCACTACGATAATCCGCCCAAATACCCTGCTCAAGAAGGCTAAGGCTTCCGGCACGCCATCCAAAAACCTAAACTCGCTCCAGTCTACTACGTAGCTACCGACTTTTTCTTCGTTTATGACACCATCCCTATCCAGAAAAAGCGTCCACGAGCGGTCAAAGGCGGGCATATTGAGGGATGAGGGTTTGGGCACGCTGGTAATCCTGGGGCACCCCAATATCTATAAAAGGAACCCCTTCAGCTAAGAAAGCCCCCACGGGAAGGGTAGGCACCGCGTGCATGAGATATTCCTCCCAAGAAAACTTGGCCGGCCAAGGCTGGGCTTGCCACCAAGTGCGTTCCACAAGTGCTATACCGCCATATATCCAGCCCTCGGGGCGAGGCTGCTTTTCCCGGAAAGCTTGTGCGCGTTTGTGGGCTACTTCCACCACGCCATAGCGATCGGCAGGGGAGACCTGCGCTAGCGCTATACTGAGGGGAACTCTTTCTTGCTGATGAAAAGCCCAAAAAGCCGCCAAGTCTATGGGAAAAAAAGTGTCTCCATTGAGCACGGCCACCATTTGCGCCTCAGTAAAAGCAAAAGCATACGCTATGGCTCCGCCCGTGCCTAAGGGTTCGGGTTCTACGCAGGGGATCACCTGCAAGGGCCAGGCTTGCGTAGAGAGCCACTCGGTGACCTTATCAGCCAGGTAGCCTAAGGCCAAGACTACTCGTTGCACCCCTTGGTGGTGAATGTACGACAAAAGATACGAGAGGAAAGGAACGCCTTGGATGGGCGCCAGCACCTTAGGCACCTCGGCCACAAGGGGGCGTAAGCGCGTGCCCAGCCCGCCAGCCAATACAATCGCTTCCGTCACACCGTCCATGTGACTACCCCATGCTTGACAAAGTGGTAGGGGAAAACTTGGCCGCCGAGGGCGCTAAGCGCCTCCGCCACAGCATAGCGGGTGTTTTTAGGGCAGTAAAACACCATAAATCCACCCCCACCCGCGCCTGAGATTTTACCTCCGGTGGCACCGGCTTTTTTCGCTACTTCGTACACCTCTTCTATAAATGGCGTAGAGATACCTTCAGCCAGCTGCCGCTTATACTGAAAGCCTGTATCCAATATCTCGCCAATCTCGTCAATGCGCCCTTTGAGGAGGGCTTCTTTCATGCGGAAGGCCTCTTCTTTGAGGCGATGGGTAGCTTCTATGGATTTGCCCTCAGCCACCCGCTGCTGCTGCTGCTCAATAATTGCCGAAGAATACCGACTGGTAGCCGTATAGTAGAGGAGCAGGTTGTGTTCCAGTTCGTACAGGTATTCGGGCTTGATGCGGAGGGGATTTACAATCACCCGCTCCTCGGCATAAAACTCCATAAAGTTTACGCCGCCGAAGGTAGCGGCGTATTGGTCTTGGCGTCCGCCGGCTTGGCGTAGGTCTATGCGTTCTATCTCGTAGGCTAAGCGCGCAATCTCATACTCGCCGAGGGGAAGGCGCAACGTTTCTACGAAGGCCCCAATCACCGACACCACCAGCGTAGAAGAGGTGCCTAACCCCGAGCCGGGCGGCACATCTACGGAGGCAACCAACCGTATGGGGAGCGGCACCCCTACAAAATCCCGCACAATCCGATTATACACCCCACGCAAAAGCAAAAGCGGTTCTTCTAAAGGGAGAGCTTCCTGCGCCGGCAAAGTAACTTTTTCGCCTTTGTCCCGGGCCTCCAAAATAACCTGCGGCTCTTCCAGCCGTTCTATGGAAGCATGCGCGTACAAAGAAATGGTGGCATTCAGCACCGCGCCCCCATACAAATCACAATAGGGGCTTACATCAGTGCCCCCGCCGGCTAACCCAATACGCAAAGGTGCCCGGCTTCTATGAAGCATGCGACAAACTTCGGATAAAATCCTCAAGCGCTCCTGCGAAAGCCCCCCAGCTGTACTGTGCCTTAGCCGCTTGCAGATAGAGGCTAAAATACCCGGAGTCGCTTGTCAAAAACTGGGCTATGGCTTCACAGAGCGACTCTGGCGTAGGCTCGCACAAGAGGCCCGTTTGGCCTTCTTGTATGACTTCGGGCAGCCCGCCTACCCGAGTAGCTATCATGGGCTTTTCAAAATGCAGCGCAATCTGGGTGATTCCACTTTGCGTGGCATTGCGGTACGGAAGAATAACCGCATCCGCTGCGCTGAAATATAACTTTACCTTTTCCTCCGGCACGAAACCTTCGTGGAAAATGACACGCCCTACATTCGCCGGATGCGCTAAAAGGGGCTGATAAGCCTCATACGACTCATACAGCTCCCCTGCAATAAGCAAGCGCACATTAGAAAAGGTTTGAAGTTTTTCCGAAGCCCACGCCTGCAAGAGTAAATCCAAGCCCTTATACGGACGGATAAGTCCAAAGAAAAGTAGATACCGATAGGCTGGGTCTAATCCCAACGCTGCGCAAGCCTCTTCCTTCGGGAGCACAGCCCCATAGTGGTCATAGAGCGGATGAAATAAAAGCCGAAGGGGCTTAGGCGTACAAGCTTGCCAATCCTGCGCCACCGCCGCACTCATAGCCACAGCCCCATCCACAGACCCCACAAAGAAACGGGTAAAGACCCTATCTCCCAAGCGACTTTCATGAGGAAGAAAGTTGTGCAAGATTGCTATGCGTTTTACAAAAGGATGATAATGATGAAAGACTCGTAAGGCACTGCCTAAGGACACCCCCATCACCGGAAGCCAAAACTTTACCAGGACCGCTTCTGGCGTAAACTTAGCCAGGGCTTTGCCTGTACGCCACCAAGAAAAAGGTTCCAACGAATGTACTATCCGCCGAATGCGCACCCCCTCGGGGGGGGAGCCTTCGCGGTATTGGCTCTTTCCCGGAAAAAGAAAGCTGGGATATTGGACCGTAAAAGTAAAAATCTCTACGACATGCCCTCGGCGCAGGAGTTCTTGCGCAAGGCGTTCGTTATGGGTAGCTATACCTCCCCGGAAAGGGTAAGCCGGCCCTAAGAGCACTATCCGCACCGCCCAAAAGTATCTTACCTTTGTGATATGCGTTTCTTTCTGGACACGGCCCTCTTGGCCGAGATAGAGGAAGCCGCCGCTTTAGGAGTACTGGATGGCGTGACGACCAATCCGTCCCTCATGGCCAAAGCTGGCGTACAAGATTTTGATGCGCACTACAAGGCTATCGCTGCCCTCACGCCGGGCCCCGTTAGCGCTGAAGTCATCAGTACTACCTATGCCGACATGCTGGTCGAAGCCCGCCACCTCCACAGCCTGGCCCCCAATATCGTGGTGAAAATCCCCTTCATTCCCGATGGGGTCAAAGCGCTGCGCACCCTCAAAGAAGAAGGCATACCCACCAACTGCACCCTCATTTTTTCGCCTTTGCAGGCCCTGATTGCCGCCAAAGCAGGGGCTACCTACGTCAGCCCGTTCTTGGGGCGGCTGGACGATATCGGCCATGAAGGCATAGAACTTATCCGGCAGATCCGCCAAATCTTTGACAACTATGGCTTTGGAACCCAGATTTTAGCGGCCAGCCTGCGCCATCCTTATCATGTGCTCCTCTGCGCATTGGAAGGCGCGGATGTAGCCACCATGCCTTACAGCGTCCTCAAGCAACTTTTCCCGCATCCCCTTACCGAAAAAGGCTTAGCCCAGTTCTTAGCCGATTACCAAAAGCTGCATGCCCGCCCCTAAGGCGCACCTATTGTTAATAGGTAGCGAGCTTACCGAAGGACGCCTATTAGATAAAAACGGCCAGTTCCTCGCTAAAAAGCTCTCCGACCTGGGCTTCTATGTAGAGCAGATTAAGCTACTTCCCGATAACCCCGACCTCCTGCGAAAATCCTTTCAGGAGTCTCTCCACACCCCCGTATCTGTGTTGTTCTCGTCAGGGGGTTTAGGGCATACCTCGGATGACCTGACAGCCGAGCTGTGGGCAGAAGTCTTAGGCGACTCGCTGCACTTTTCAGAAGAGCTGTACGAGCAGCTTCGCGCTCGCTTAGAAGAGCGGGGCGTTAAGGCCTTGCCTTACTTGGAACGGTATGCGCGGATTCCTCAAAAAGGCGAGGCCCTCCCTAATCCTGTAGGCCTGTCGCCAGCCCTGTACTGGGAGGTAGGGGAGCGGGCTATTTGTGCGCTACCGGGGCCCCCATCGGAGCTGCAGGCCTTATGGGAGCAGGTACAGCCCAGGCTTATACAAAAGTTCAAGCCTGTGCCCCCGCTGCAACATACCTTTCGTACCACGGGGCTGACAGAGAGCCGCGTCTCCGCGCTTTTGGAGTCGTGGGAAACTACCTTGCCCCCAGGCCTCCAGCTGGCCTATAACCCTTCCTGGGAAGGGGTGAGCTTGCATCTGCGAGCCCCTGCCGAGATAGGGGAAGCTTCCTTTCAGGCAGCCGTAGCCAGCCTGCGCGACCGTCTCAAGCCGTACCTCTACGCAGAGGGCAATACGCCTCTGACTGCTGCTATCTTAGCTGAGCTCAAAAGGCGGGGCGAAACCTTAGCCATAGCAGAGAGCTGCACAGGCGGGCACATTGTCGCTGCGGTGGTAGATATCCCAGGGGCTTCCGAAGTGCTCGTGGGGGGGATAGTAGCCTACGCCAACTCCGCTAAAGAATCCCTTCTGGGCGTCCCTCCAGCTGTTTTGCGAGAAAAAGGTGCCGTCAGCGAAGAGACCGCTCGGGCCATGGCGGAAGGGGTGCAAAGGCGCTTTGGGGCCACTTGGGGGGTAGCTACTACGGGCATCGCTGGCCCTACAGGCGGTTCGGCGGAAAAGCCAATAGGTACCGTCTGGATAGGAGTAGCGGGGCCTTCGGGCACCTGGGCAAAAAAGTATATCTTCCCCGGCGGTAGGACTGCCGTGATAGGCCGGGCCACGGCGACAGCGCTTAGCCTCTTCTGGCAAGCGGTACGCGGCGTACTTTCGTTCGCATGACCGGACTACTTGTCATCACGGGCGCGGCAGGGTTCATCGGCAGCGCCTTAGCCGCCCACCTAAACGAAGAAGGCTGCACCGACCTCGTACTCGTGGATGACTTCTCCCGCCCAGAAAAACGCCCCAACTGGACCCACCGCAAGTATCGCTTCACCGTAGAAAGAGACCAACTCTTTGAGTGGCTCCCAGCCTACAAGCGGGATATTGCCGCTATCTTCCACTTAGGGGCACGCACCGACACCACGCTCCAGGACGAAGCCCTCTTCCGAGAGCTTAACCTCGCTTACTCGCAGCGGCTGTGGACCTTTGCGGCAGAGGCCGGTATTCCTTTCTTTTATGCTTCCAGTGCAGCCACCTACGGCAACGGCGAACAGGGTTTCTCCGATGACGAAAGCCTCTTACCGCATCTGCGTCCCCTCAACCCCTATGCCCGCTCTAAGCATGCCTTTGACCTGTGGGTTCTCCAGCAGTCCGCCAAGCCCCCACGCTGGGCCGGCTTTAAGTTTTTCAACGTCTTTGGCCCCAACGAATACCACAAAGGCCGCATGGCCAGCGTCGTCTGGCACGGCTATAACCAGATTCGGCGCGAGGGGATGCTTCGTCTTTTTCGTTCTCATCGGCCGGACTATGCCGATGGTGAGCAAAAACGCGACTTTATTTATGTCAAGGATGTGGTGCGCGTGCTTGTGTATTTTCTCCGTCATCCCCTCCCTTCGGGCTTGTACAACTTAGGTACAGGAACTGCGCGCACTTTTGTAGACTTAGCGCATGCGCTTTTTTCTGCGATGGGGAAGCCCCCACACATCCACTTCATAGATACGCCCGCAGAGATACGCGAGAGCTACCAATATTTTACCCAGGCGGAAATGGGGAAGCTCCGCAGGGTCGGCTATACGGCTGAGTTTACCCCGTTGGAGGAGGCCGTAGCCGACTATGTCCAACACTACCTGCTCCCCGAACCCCAGCCGTGGTAGCAGCCGAACGAACATTTGGGAGAAAGAAAAACTTCGTATATTTGGGGTATGTACGGGAATCTGACTGTCCGCCCCGAAGACGTAGAAAACTGGGGCAAAAAGGTGGACCAAGAGAACCCGGAGAAGCTGGCCGAATTTGAGGCCCGCATTGAACGGGGTGAAAAAATAGAACCGCATGATTGGATGCCTTTTGAGTATCGGCGCCAGCTTATCCGCCTGATAGAGCAACATGCACATTCAGAGATCATCGGGGCCTTACCGGAGGGTACGTGGATCACACGGGCGCCTAACTTCCGCCGGAAGCTCGCCCTCATGGCTAAAGTCCAAGACGAAGTCGGCCATGCCCAGCTCCTCTACAGCGCCGCCGAAACCCTCGGCAAATCCCGCGAGCAAATGATAAACGACCTCCTCTCCGGCAAATCCAAGTACTCTAATGTCTTCAACTATCCTGCCAAGACGTGGGCCGATACCGCCATCATCGCCTGGCTGATTGACGCCGGGGCTATCATCAACCAAACTACTAACGCTAAAGGTTCGTATGGTCCCTACGTACGGGCCTTGGAACGCATCTGCTGGGAGGAATCGTTTCATCTTAAGTATGGCTACGATAGTGTGGTGTATTTAGCCACGGGAACGCCTAAGCAGCGCGCCCTGCTTCAAGATGCACTTAATCGGTGGTGGCGCCCTATTATGCACTTCTTCGGCCCGCCGGATACCGCCTCCGTCCACACCGAAAAGCTCGTCAAGTGGAAAGTGAAGCTCGCCACTAACGACGAGATGCGCCAGCAGTTTTTAGACATGTACGTACCTAAGATTTGGGAACTGGGACTGACTATTCCGGACCCCAACCTCCGTAAAAACCCCGAAACAGGAAAGTGGGAATATTCGGATCCGAACTGGGAGGAATTTTGGCAAGTCATCAACGGGAATGGCCCCTGCAATAAGGAACGGCTGGCGGTGCGGCGCTTCGCCGAAGAAAAGGGCCGATGGGTACGCGAGGCCCTCTTGCAACCTAACGCCCGCTATGTAACCCCGCTGGCCTGATATGCCATCGCTGGACCCCCGTATCACTCGGGCAGAACCCGAGCTATGGAGTCTGCCCGAACGACCTCTTCACCCCTTAGAACACTGGCCTACCTATGAGGTATTTGTGCTGCGCACGCGAGGCAGCCACGCCCAACATGTGGGGTCCCTGCACGCTCCTGACCCCGATATGGCCCTCGTGCTGGCCAAAGAACAATATGCTCGCCGTAGCCAGTGCGTAGCCGTCTGGGTCGTCCCCACCGAAGCTATCCGTTGGACCCCCACCGAAGACGAGGACCTCTTCCAACCCGCCACCGACAAAAGCTACCGCGAACCCCAAGGCTACCTCCACACCCGAGAACGCTTAGAAAAATACCGCGACCGACTCAAACCCCTCCCCTCATGATAGAAGCCTTAGAAACCCTCCTCCTCTCACTGGCGGATGATGATCTCTGCATGGGGCATCGTCACGCCGAATGGATAGGCCTGGGCCCCATCTTGGAAGAAGATATCGCCTTTGCGTCTATTGCCCAAGATGAGACAGGACACGCCCAAGCGTATTACCAAATCCTCACAGATTTAGGGCTGCGCACCCCCGATGAATATGGGTTCCACCGAGCCCCTGCGGAATACCGCTGCGCCCATCTGGTAGAACTGCCCAACTTTGAGTATGACTATGGCTTCGCGCTCATGCGGCACTTCCTGTATGACGCCGCCGAGCAAGTGAAGCTGCAAGCCCTCAGAAATAGCAGGTATGACCCCTTAGCCGGCCTGGCCGAACGGCTCCTCCGAGAAGAAAAGTACCACTGGCTCCATGCCCAGACATGGATACACCGCCTGGGCCGCTCTACCGAAGAAGCACACACTCGCCTCAAAAATGCCCTCCAAATGACCTGGCCATATGCGTGGATGCTCTTTGAACCCCTCCCCTATGAGGCCGAAATGGTAGAAGCCGGCTGGACCCCCCCTATGGCAGAGCTACGGACCCGCTGGCTCGAACTGATTGCGCCTATCCTTCAGGAAGTAGACCTTTTCCCCCCGGCCCCCTCCGAGGAAGAGCTCTCCTCCCTTGCCGGAGCCCGAAGCGGCCGCCGCAGCCCCTACTTTGAGGACCTGTACCGCGAGTTTACGGAAGTCTCCGCCTCCGAACCCGGCGCCGAATGGTAAGAATACTCGTCGTCTGCACCCACAATAGCGCCCGCAGTCAGATGGCTGAGGCTTTCCTTCGCCGGCTTCTGGGGCAAAAGGCGGAGGTGCACAGCGCAGGAACCCATCCTACGCGCGTCCACCCCTTGGCCCAAGCCGTCATGCACGAAATCGGATATGGCCTCTCCTCCCATACCTCTGACCCCATAGACAAGTACCTCAGCCAAACCTGGGACTATGTGATTACGGTCTGCGACTCGGCCCGCGAAACCTGCCCCTACGTCCCCGCTAAGCACCACCTGCATGTAAGCTTTCCTGACCCCTCACAAGGCGATACAGAAACCTTTAGGACTGTACGGGACGCTATCCACACATGGGCAAAGCAGTTTAGCCAAGCCCTGCATGAAGCCTTCACCTGAGGAAATACGAGCTTGGCTACGAGCCGTGCCCGACCCCGAAATACCCCATGTCTCCGTGGTAGATATGGGCATGATAGGAGCCATCCGAGAGGAGAACGGAAAAGTTCGGGTAGACCTTATTCCCACTTTTGCGGGCTGCCCAGCCATAAAACTCCTCCAGGAGCAAATCCGATCCACCTTGGCCCAGCATGGTGTAGAAGCCGCGGTGGAGGTGCAATATGAGCGCCCCTGGCGCCCCGAAGCCGTGACAGAAGCGGGATGGGCAGGCTTACGACGGGCCGGCTTTGCCCTGCCGAAAAAGCTCACGGCCGACCCAGCTGAACTACTGGCCAATGTGGCTTGCCCCCGCTGCAGCTCAGAAGAAGTCAGCCTCATGTCGCCTTTTGGGCCTACCGCCTGCCGCGCCCTCTTCTATTGCCATGCCTGCCAAGAAGCTTTCGAACTCTTTAAGCCGCCTCTTTAAGCCTTTCAGACACCCCTTGATACCACTCAGCACGTACTCTTAACCCCTGAGGACAAAAAGCGGAAAAATCCCCTTGGAATTATCCTAAACTCCGTACCTTTGTGTAAGCCCAGCAGAGAGGCCCCCGGGTTGATTCCCTTCGGGTTGAGTCCCCGGGGGTTTTTGCTTTTAGGGGGGTAACTTTGCTGCATGGAAAAACTCCTGGTTCTGGGCCGGGGTGCCCGCGAGCATGCTATCGCCCATAAAGCCCTTCGTTCTCCCCGCCTCCAAGTGTATGTGGCCCCAGGCAATCCCGGCATGCTTCCCCCCATTCAACGCATCCCTATCGCCGAAAGTGATATTGCAGCCTTACGCGACTTTATTCGCCGAGAAAAAATCACTTATGTCGTTGTAGGCCCCGAAGCCCCCATCGCCCGAGGCATCTACGATGACCTCCACGACCTTGCTACCGTGATAGCTCCCCCGCAAAAGCTTAGCTTCTTAGAGGCCAGTAAAGCCAAAACCAAAAAGTTTTTAGAATCAGCCGGCATCTCTACCGCTTCAGCTTTTATTTTTGACCACACCCAGCAAGCCGAAGCCGAAAAATACCTGCGCACGGCTGCCTACCCTTTGGTTCTCAAGGCCAGTGGGTTGGCTGCGGGGAAAGGCGTGCTTATTGCCCATGCAGCCGAAGAAGCTTTGGCTTTTGCCCGAGGGTGCCTTTCAGGGGAGCGCTTCGGCCCTGCAGGGCGTACCCTGGTGGTGGAGGAGTTTTTGGAAGGGGAAGAATGCTCGGTATTTTTGCTCGCTGACGGGAAAGGCTACCTCCTCCTCCCCACCGCTCGCGACTATAAGCGTTTGCGCGACCGAGATGAAGGCCCCAATACCGGCGGTATGGGTGCCTACGCCCCTGCCGAAGAAAAAGCCTGGCTCCAAGTCGTCCAAGAAAAAGTGATAGAGCCTACCTTACAGGCCCTAAAGCGCGCCGGTACCCCCTACCAAGGCTTCCTCTACCTGGGCCTGATGAAAGTCCAAGGCGAACCCTACGTACTGGAATACAACGTGCGCTTAGGAGACCCCGAAGCCCAAGTCATACTCCCCTTGATAGCCAATGACTTGGAGGAGCTTCTGTACTATTACCGCATTCAAAAAGTAGGGGAGCTCAAGCTGCGGCAGACCGCCGGCTACGCCGTCGGCGTCGTAGCCGCCACCTCCGGCTATCCCGAAAATCCTACCTCCGGCCAAACGATACCCCTTCCCCCTCTCAGCGACGGGGGGACTCAGCTCGCCGAACATACCTTTGTCTATTGGGCAGGCGTTGATTCTGTAGAAGGGAACGCCCTACGTACCACCGGTGGACGTACCTATACCGTCGTGGGCTTAGGCGATACCTTGGCACAGGCCCGCGAGCGCGCCTATAAAGGGCTGGAGGCCCTCCCTTTTGAAGGAAGGCATTATCGTGGAGACATCGCCGCCCGCTAACGCGCCCTATCCCTCTGCTTGACGGTAAGGCAAAATAAGCCCTTGGCGAAGGGCTATTTCCGCCCGCTGCCGCAAAAGCACCTGATGCAGCACTAAGTGCTCTTCATAACTCGGGGTCTCTGGCAAAAGAGTCTCTAATATGCGTAGATTTTCTTGGAGGAGATGTTGTACATGCGCCAGGTGGAGTAGATTTAGGTTGCTTTCTGCGATCTGAACGGGGTCTTCTACGAGGGGGCTATCATCCCAGGTACGCCAGTGTTCGCTCAAGGTATATCGCTCTAAGAGGAGGCCTGTAGCCCAATCTTGCACCTCTGGGAGGAGCGCTTCCATGAGGTCTTGTAAAGAAGGAGGGCGATTCTCACCCCAACTACAAAAGGCTTTTCGTAAAGCTTCGGCTTCTGGTTGGGTAAAAGTCAGGTGCTTAAGCTCCTCTTGGAGCACAGCCCACAGCGGTAACCCTCCAAAATCCACCTCTGGATATGTAAAAGCCACCCGCAAAAGCTCCCGTTCTGCAGTCACCCGCGTAGGAGGCACTGCTTCTGGGGAACGGGGGGGGGCCTCTATCCGCTCAAAGCTTTCCCAAAACTCGGGCGGAATATGGAGGCTCGTCGCGATCTCCTCCGCATAAGCCCGTCGCAGATACGGGTCAGGCAAAGCCTGTAACCCTTGCCCCAACTTTTGCAGGAGGGTATATCGCTCTTGGGGCGAAGGGGTAGGTCCCACCCGCTGCGCCAGATACAAGGGCCAGCTTAGGCTGTTGTGGAGGACTTCTTGAAAAGCTTCTGGTCCTTTCTCTTGGAGGAAAGCGTCGGGATCTTTCCCCTCCGGCACATGAGCTACCCGCACAAAAAACCCTGCCCGCAAAGCCGGTTCTATGGCCCGTTCGGCGGCGGCCTGACCCGCAGAATCGCTGTCATACAGAAGTACGACTTCTCGGGTGTAGCGGCGCAGCCGTATGAGGTGCTCCTCCGTGAGGGCTGTACCGCACGTAGCCACTGCCTGTGTAAAGCCTGCCTGATGTAAGCTAATCACATCCATGTAGCCTTCCACGATGAGAGCGGCCCCCTCTTTACGCAGCACAGGACGCGCCAGCCAAAGCCCATAGAGCACCTCTGATTTACGGTAGAAAGGCGTCTCTGGCGAGTTAAGGTACTTAGGCTGGTCCGCCTCATCGGCTAACAGGCGACCCGCTAACGCCACTACGCCCCCCTGCTCCTCTATAACCGGAAATATCACTCGCCCCCGAAACCTATCATACAGCCGCCCTGTGCCCTCCTGACGTAGCGCTACTCCCCACTTGACCAGGGTTTCTTCTTCGTAGCCTAAACGTAAGAGGTACTCTGTAAGGGCTTGTCCCTCGGGCGGGGCATACCCCAGCCGAAACCGCTCTATGCTCTCTCGTGTCACCCCACGGCGGACCAAATAGGCCTCCGCTGGACTCCCCGTTAATCTCCGCTGATAAAACTGCACCACCGCCTCATACAAGGCCAAGTAGCGCTGCCGCTCACGCGAGGTATAGCGCTCTTCTTGGGTGTCAGGTACTGCTATGCCGTACTTCTCTGCCAGCTTACGGAGGGCCTCTCCATACGAGAGGCCTTCCATCTCCATCACAAAGCGAATCACATCGCCGCCCTTCCCGCTGGCAAAACACTTGAAGATCTGCTTCGTAGGGCTCACCGCAAATGAAGGCGTGCGCTCCGGCTTGAAAGGCGATAGCGCCCAGTAGTTAGACCCGCGCTTCTTAAGGGGAATATATTCGCTGACCACCTCCACAATATCCGCCCGACGCAAGACCTCATCGCGCAGCCAGCTCATGGCCTAAATGTAGTGATTTTGTTACCTTAGAAGCATGCGAGGGCTTCTTCTGCTGGGGGCATTCCTCTGGGCACAAACCCGCCCCCTGGTCAAAATAGGCAAGCTCCACTATGGCGGCGGCGGGGATTGGTACGGCAACCGCGCTTCCCTCCCTAACCTCCTCCGGTACATCCAAGAACACGCCCCTATCCCGGTGCAACTCCATGAAGATATAGTCAAACCTTCCGCGCCTAACTTAGGTGACTACGCCTTGCTTTACGCCTCCGGCCACGGAAATATAGACTTCACCGATGAAGAGGTGAAAAACCTACGCAAGTACCTCCAAAATGGTGGCTTTTTGCTCTTAGACGACGATTATGGCATGCACGAATACGCCAAAAAAGCCTTACAAAAGCTTTTTCCCGAAGGACAGCTTATCCCCGTGCCGGCAGACCATCCGATTTTTCACTGCTATTATGACTTTCCGTATGGCCTCCCCAAAGTGCATGAGCACGACAATAAGCCACCTGCCCTCTATGGGCTTTTTTATGAAGGTCGGTTGATAGCCATCCTCACCCATGAAGCTGATTTAGGGGATGGCTGGGAAGACCCCCACGTGCATAAAGATCCGCCCGAAGTACGCGAGCTGGCCTTTAAGATGGGGGTAAATATCCTGTGCTACGTTCTCACCCATCCGTGGTAAGCTACCTTTGACCGGTGCGCTACCTAAGGTATTGGGGGATAGTAGGACCTCTCCTGTGGGCCCAGGCGGTCTTCATAGAAAACGCCGATGAGCTGGGAGGCACACCAGAGGAGCGGGTTCTACGGGGCAATGTACGCCTGCGCCAAGACACCCTTATCCTCCTCTGTGCCGAAGCCCGCCTGCGCGAAGATGGCAGCTTCTCCGCACGGGGAAAGACCCAAACTATCATAGGCCAAAGCGGCACCATCACCGCCGAAGAGCTTCACTATGCCCCCCAAAAGCGCTTGCTAAGCTATCTGGGAAGTGTCCGGGCAGAGTTTCCCCCAGCCACCTTTCAGTCGCCCAGTCTTTTTTATGACCGCACCACCGAAGTTGTCTTTTACACCGAGGGTGGCACCCTCCGAGACACCACCGGCACCATCCAAAGCCGCTGGGGTAAGTATCAGGTGCCCACAGAGACAGCGTACTTTTCGGGGAAAGTACGCCTCCAGCGGGAGGGGTATATCGCCCTCACCGACTCGCTGATATATGAAACACACGCCTATAAAGCGACTTTTCCCCTGCCGGTGTATTTTTTGGACACCGCCCGTTCGGATACGCTTTATGCTCGCCGGGCCCAGTGGTATCGCCTCACCCAAGAAATTTACGGCTATGATAGCGTAGCTTACTGGGATACCCTGCACTTTTTGAAAGCCCAAGCGGCGTACCTGCACGCCGGCTGCGACTCAGGGAGCGCCTCCTGTGAAGTGCATTACACCCGTAAAGACAAGCGCGTATGGGCTTGGGGCGATAGCGCCCAGTGGTTCCGAGACACCCTCCACCTCTGGGAAAATGCCGCTCTCTTCTGGCGCGACTCAGCCGAAAAAGCCTTCCTACAAAGCTACCATCTGTATGCCAAGGATTCTGTCCTCTGGGCCACCGGTCTGGTAGAGCTTCTTCAGCCGCCGCTCTGGGCTCGAAGCGACACCCTCCTCTACGACACTACCCAGAAAACCATCCATTTACGAGGTTCGGCGTGGTTAGGGGATACGACTACGCAGTTGTGGGCCGATAACATACGGCTGCACCTGCAAGGTAAAAATCCCGACTCCGCTTGGGCCGCAGGCAACGTACGCCTTCTTTTACAGGCAGATACGGCTTTGCATTTTTTCCATCAAGTACGCAGTGACTCAGCGGTAGCTGCCTGGGATAGCTCAGGGAAGCTCCACACTTTACAGTTTAGAAAGGCGGTACAGGTGCTCTATTATCAAGCGGGAGAGAAGGGCTGGCAAGGCGCGCACCATGTTACCGGTACAGCGCTCTGGCTACGCATGGACAGTACCCAAAGCCCTGCATACGCCCGCATTAGCGAACATCCCCAAGGGGTGTATTATCCCCTCCAGAGCTTTTTAGACCGTCCTCTGTGGCTGCCGAAAAGTCGGTGGTTATGGCCTTCGGAGCGCCCTCGGTGGCCTTTCCCCCAGAAATAATCCTATATTTGACCTATGCGTAGAGGAACGCTGGCATTCGCTATGCTGCTGGCCATCGCCATAGAAGCTTGCCAACCCGACAAGCCTGCCCCGGCAAGCCCTACTACGGCTACCCTCTTGACTGGGGGGAATAGCCGTACCTGGCGTCTCCAGGCGCTTTCTGAGCGGGGGAATAGCCAACCTATCCCCCCTTGCCGAGCCGATGACCGGTGGACTTTCCACAGTGACGGCAGGGGTACCTTTCAAAATACTACTGCCTGCGATGCGAATGACCCCAACGACCCTACCCCCAGCGCCTCCATCCAGTGGCGCCTCACCAATAGCGATCGTTTCCTCGTGATACAAAACCAAACGCTTTTCCTCAATAGAGAGATCATCCAGCTTTCCGACAATATCTTGGTCTGGGAATACACCGGAAATAACGGGGCCTTAGTCCAAGAAACTTGGGTGCCTAACTAAGGGACACGCACCCCTAACACCAAAATATCATCGGTTTGACGGGTAGTGCCCATCCAGCGGCTAAGTTCGGACTCTAAAAGCATATTTTGCTGACGGGCAGGCTGATCGGCGATCAACTCAAAAAACTCATACAGCTTGCGCAGCTGGTAGCGTTTGCCCTCTGGACTAAGCTGGTCGGTAAAGCCGTCCGAAAAGAGATACACCATATCGCCGGGCATGAGATCCAAGGTATGCAGCGAAAACTCTGGGGCTTCCCCTTCGTACGGGGCACCTAAGGTGATGCGGTCCGGCCGAACCTCTATGCCTTTACCCTGCCGCACTAAAAAGAGGGGACGACCCGCGCCGGCATAGAGGAGTTTGTGCCGCTTAGGATCCACTTGCACTAAGGCCAGCTCCATGCCTTCCTGAAACTGCTGATACCGAGCATCCTCATGCTGTAAGGCCGCCCGCAGACGCAAGTTCAAGAGATAGAGAATTTCCGATGGCTTGAAGACCCCTTCCAGTTCTACAATCTGGCGCAAGAGCGTATTCGCAATAATCGTCATGAAGGCCCCTGGAATCCCGTGTCCTGTACAGTCTCCCACCGCGATGATAGCCTTACTTAGGCGCTGCGCATACCAATAAAAATCCCCGCCCACAATCTCCCGCGGCTGATATAACAGAAAGCTCTCGGGGAAAGCCCGCTGGAGCTCCCCCCAGGGGGGGAAGATAGCCCTCTGTACACGCTGCGCATACCGCAAGCTGGCTAAAATATCTTCATTTTGTTGGCGCAGAAGGAGGCTCTGCCGCTCTATCTCTTCTTTTTGGCGAATAACTTCTTCGGTGCGCTGGCGCACCCGCTCCTCCATCTCTGCATATAACTGGGCATTATGGAGCGCTACCGCCGCAGGCGCCGTGAAAAGCTTAAGAAACTCCACCTTTTCAGGTTCAGCGGCCAGAGGATGGGTTCTATGGAGGAGATAGACCAGCCCTATGAGCCGTCCTTGATACACCAGCGGCAAGAGCAGAATATCCGCCACGCCTAAGCTCTCCCACTCAGAATGCCTGTGCCAGAACTGCACATTTTCGGCCTGGGATAAATGGAAGTTTTCGCGCAAGCGGGCCACATGTTCTACTAAGGGAGCAAATACGCGGTTTTCTTCTAAAAGCGGTATAGGGTTATAAGCCCTTGGCTCATGATCGGTAGCTTCTACATACCCCACCACTTGTAAAGCTGTGGCTTGGGTAGGGTCGGGTACGATGAGGAAAGCTGCCTCAGCGCCGCTATTGTCTATGGCTATGCGCAGGAGTTTGAAAATGAGCCAGTTCAGGCGCACTTCCCCCGTAAGGGAAAGGGAAACCCGATGCAGCTCCGATAGAATAGCCGCTTGACGCTCTTGGGCCCGACGCTCTAAGTAGCGTTGCCATAAAAGCCGCACATACGAACGGAGGGTGGAGCACGGCTCATCTACATGGGCGACGACATAGGGAGGGGCTTCCTCCGTGACTGGCCCGCCTTGGGTCAAGGCAAGCCCATAGCCCTTAGGCCAGCGCTGAAGGGCTTCCTCTAAGAAAGACGCTCCACCGGCAAGCGGCGCCAAAAAAAGGAAGAGTTCCTCTCCTGCCAGAATAGACCGCTCTATGTAAGCCTGCGCCTCTTGGGCTTGGGAAAACACCTCTACACGCGCTGCACTTAGCTCCTCTTCAAGCTGAGCACGCAACTTTTCCTTGCTTTCGCGATCCGGCCACCAGACCACTACCAATGGAGCCCCCATTTTCCCCAAAGATACATAGTCTCGCCCGAAAGTGTTATCTTTGAAGCATGCGTTCCCGCATCCTTTGGGTAGACGACGAAATAGAACACTTAGAACCACATATTTTGCATTTGACCCAGCGGGGCTTTGAGGTGCTCCCCGTACGTCATCCTTCAGAAGTGTTGGAAACCCTCAAAAATCAGCCCGTAGATCTGTTGATTGTGGATGAACACATGCCAGGCATGCAAGGCATAGACCTGGCTCGCCAAGTTAAACGCACCTATCCCTACCTCCCCGTTATCATGGTCACCAAAGATGAAGCGGAACGGCTCATGGAAGCCGCCGTCGGGGTAGATATTGCTGACTTCCTCATCAAGCCTGTGAAGCCCCAACAACTCCTTTCTGCTTGTAAACGCCTCTTGGCCAGCGGCCCCCTCCAGCGCCAAGAAACGGTAGAAGCCTATCAACGCGAATTTCGTCGCCTCAGTACCCTGATTGCCTTCGGTCCCACCCGGGAGGAATGGTGGGGCCTCTATAAAGACCTCGTTCACTGGGAGCTCGCCTTAGAAAAAACCGAAGCGACCGACCTACGTGACATCTTAGACGGCCAAAAAACCGAAGCTAATCATGTATTTAGCCGCTTCTTTACCCAAAACTACTTAGAGTGGGTCAATAGCACAGAACGCCCGCCCCTCTCGCCAGACGTGCTGCCCAACTACTTCCTACCGCATCTCTCCTCGAAGTCGGCCCAACCCACCGTCTTAGTACTCTTAGATGGGATGCGCTACGACCAGTGGAAAGTCATAGAAGGCCTCCTCAGCCCCTACTACGATACCGCCGAAGAGCATCTCTTTTTTTCTATTCTGCCCACAGCCACCCAATATGCCCGTAATAGCCTGTTTTCAGGACTTTTCCCCGCCGATATTGCCCAGCGCTTCCCACGTTACTGGGCCGACGACGACGAAGAAGGCGGGAAGAACCTCTTTGAAGAAGAGTTTTTCAACGACTTCCTCTTACGGCATAAAATATCCCTCAAAGTAGGATATGTCAAAGTACTTCGCCCAGAAGATAGCAAAAATCTATTAGGTCAGCTACCCCAGCTCATGCATAACCACGATATTATTCTGCTTATCTTCAACTTTTTAGACCTTATGGCCCATACCCGCGTTCAGATGAATATCCTCAAAGAACTGGCCGCTAACGATACAGCCTTACGGGCTACCACGCGTGCGTGGGTAGAAACTTCGGCTTTTTTCCAGACCCTAAAGCTCCTCCCCCAATATACCTCGCAGGTATTCCTCACTACCGACCATGGTTTTGTACAAGTAAGGCGGCCTATTCGGGTACTGGGCGACCGAGAAACGACGACAAACCTCCGCTACAAACAAGGCCGCAACCTCAACTATGACCGAGACGAAAAGGGGGTATTTCATATTCGCAAGCCGCACGAAGCTCGCCTCCCGCGCGCCACAGCCAGCTCTACCTACCTTTTCGCTTGTGAGGACCACTTTCTCGTATATCCTACCAACTACAACGATTATGTACGCCTCTATCGAGACTCTTACCAGCATGGCGGCGTAAGCTTAGAAGAACTTATCGTACCCTTTGTGCGACTCCTCCCTAAAAGTTAGACCTTACCGTTCCCGTCTATCTACCCCCCAGGACAGGCGACTCCGCAAAGTCTGGAAGTAGCTATGCGTAGGGAGCTTCGCTATTTTTAGGTCAAAAGCGGCGCGACGCAATGCCACCAGCGTCTCCTGCGGAACAGCCACACTGCGGCCATCTAAGGCTATCTGTACTTGCCCTGTACGGGACTGAAAGGATAAAGTGAGCACCCCATCATCAGGCAGCACCAGGGGCCGCACCGTAAGCGAGTGCGGTGCCATCGGGGTAATAACAAAGTTTTGGCAGTCAGGCGTAAGAATAGGCCCTCCACAAGCCAAAGAATACGCCGTAGAACCCGTAGGCGTGGCTACAATCACCCCATCCGCCCAATAGGTATTGATAAGCTCCCCATTCAAATACACATCCACCAGGATCATCTCCGCGGTCACAGCCTTAGAAAAAGTAACTTCATTCAAAGCGAAGGCTTCTTGGGGCTGGAATACTGCGGGGTCGGTGGTAATGGCCAGCAGGCTTCGGCCTTCCAGCCTATATTGACCTGTCAAGAGGGCTTGGGTGGCAGAGATAAGGGCCTGCTGCGGAATCTCTGTGAGAAAGCCAAGCCGCCCAGCATGTATCCCCACCAAAGGTACGCCCAAGAGGGCTACCACCCGCGCCGCATCCAAGAACGCTCCATCACCCCCAATCACGAACGCTAAGCTGACCTGCCCTTGAATCTCCTGCCCCCGGCAAAAGGTGGGAAGTTCCCCTATCGCCGGCTGCCTTTGGCTCCATACCTGCGCGAAACTTTCCTCTATCCAGAGCAGCACCCCCTCCTCCCGCAAAAAAAGCCGCCAGTGGTCTAAAATGTCGGGATTTACTTGGGCTGTCCAACGCCCAAATAAAGCGATACCCTTCATCGCCCCTGAAACTCCTTATAAGCATCGGCCTCCAGCTGCCGCTGCAAGACCAAGCTCTCCATACGCACCTCCGTATTACGCGTGAGGATATTTTGGTCGTAGAGCAAAGTAGCGCGCTGACCTATCCATCGGTAGCGTGGCGCATAGCCCTCTTGCTTGCCCGGACCCAAAAGCGTCTCCAATAGCACCCGCATGGCCTCACTGGCCTCAGGCCCTTCCACCTTAATTAAAATAGTATGCAGCTTGCCTCGGTAAAAAGCATAGCGCACCTCCGCCAAGGGAATGCCCTCCCATACGGTATCCTTTGGGCTTCGGTACCAGTCTTTCCGCTGGAAAGACCCCTTCGGAATAAGTCCGTCAAACGCAGCCTTGGGACTCTCTAACTGCCGCCCTAATAGTCCATAAATAGAATCCACCGGCATCTGGGCCCACAATCCTACACTTATACTTAGGAACACCCGCCACATGCAGAAACGAAAGTACTGAAAAAAGCTATTCTGTCCTCGGCAGCACTTGCAGTTGGGTACGCACGAGGGGAAGTTCCGTGAGGAATGGGCGTCCTTCTCGGATCTGTACAGGCCGCCAAAAAGGTCCTTCACTACCCAGCCCCAAGAGGGTATATGTGCCAGGGGGAAGCCATACTTCTGCGCCGGGGGGAGCCTCGCCTATCCAGCCTTGCGGTCCATAGATACGCCATCGCCGCACCCCCGACGGGGAGTCTTGGGGTAGAGACACCGGATATTTGCGTGCAGGCAGTTTAAGCTTCACTGTATTTACCGTATCTCGGGTAGGGAGGGAAATATTCACCTCCACCGCTGCGGCCGTAAGGAGCGGATAAAGGCATATTTCGTGTCCCCGATACTGCAGCTCTGCAGCGTACAGGGTATCTCCTATCCGCCCTACCCAAAAGGAGTCGCGAGCCTCCCATGTTTCCGAGCTACGCAAGAGCCACTGGGGTAGGGTAAGATTCGCCCCCTCCCAAGGGGTAATCACAGGCTCATAGCGCTGAGTATCGGATCGGCCCACAAGTAAGATATCCCGTAAGAAATGCCCCGCACTATCTGCTACTGCAAAAATGGTGCCGTTACGCAGTAAGAGGGTCTTAGCTGAGAGTGAATAGCCCTCGCCTTGTACCACCGAGAGCAAGACCGGCTCTTTGAAAGTCAAAACCGCCCATACCGAATCTCGCCAGGACACCCGCGGCAAAGAGGGAGGGAGGGTATCGGCTTGCCAAGCGGTCCATACTATGGTGTCTTGTAAAGCCCCTTTAAGGCTATCGGGCCGGCGCGCCGGCGGCCATATGAGCGGAGAAGGGTACAACCAAATGCTTTCGGAGAGGCTCCAGCGGCCATCCCCGTCTTCATCGGCCCAGGCCCAGGCATGGTAGGTACCCTGCGGCAAATAACCTACCTGAAGGGTAATACTTGCCTCGCCCTTAATGCCTAAAAACCTATAAGTCCGGCCCTCTGCATATAACTCAGCCCAGACTGGAGCTTCAGGCGGCGCCTTACTCTCCAAGGTGTAAGCGACCAGAAGCGTGTCAGCGGTAGGACAGCTCACCCACAGCGGCTGAGGGGAGAAGGGGTTCCCCTCGGTAAAATCCTTGAGGCCTTCGCCCCCCCATACGACCCAACAGCCACTCACACTATCTATGCGCAGACGGAGTCGCTTGCCAGCAAGTTTGGCTTGAAAAGGATGCGGGGGATTGATCCATATCCCTTTGCCGGCAAGCTCAGAAGCCGGCGAAAGGTACTCTCGCCAGAGGATAGTGAGGTACGCTTTCTGCCCTCTTTGAGAGAAGCGCATGCGGCGCACAGTCGGGGACGTTCGGTCAGGAGGCCCTCCATCCGGCGGGTGAATAGAAGCACAGCCCACCAAGAGTACTGCCCACCCGAAGTGCTTCACGACCGTAAAAGTTCTACCAGGCGGACGGTGCCTTCGCTGGCAGGCGCCGCTATTACCTCTACCCCGTGCGTTAGCGTAGGACGCGGGTCTATTAGAAACTTTCGGGCATGTTCCGCTTCATACACCAGGCCGGCGGCCGGATACACCTGGAGGGAGCTGCCAATCACAACGAATATATCGGCCCGGCGCGCCCACGCCTCCGCTATCGGATACGCCGGCACCTCTTCCCCAAACCATACCACATGCGGACGCAGCTGAGAGCCCTTTTCACACTTATCCCCTAAACGTATCGGCGCATATCCAATCTCATATATGAGGCTTTCGTCAGCGGTGCTCCGAGCCTTGATTAGCTCGCCATGCAGGTGTAAAATATAAGTGGAGCCGGCCCGCTCATGCAGGTCATCCACATTTTGGGTAATCACGATTACCGTGTAGTCTTTTTCCAGTTCTTTGAGGAGGAGATGGGCGTGGTTAGGCTGCACCTCGGCCAGTTGCGCACGGCGGGCGTTATAAAAGTCTAAAACCAGCTGGGGGTTACGTTGCCAGGCTTCTGGGGTAGCGACTTCATAGATGGAATACTTTTCCCAGAGGCCGCCCGAGTCGCGAAAGGTAGAGAGGCCACTTTCGGCGGAGATGCCCGCACCCGTGAGCACGACGAGGAGCCGGCCTGGCTCCGCTTTGGGCGGCTGCTGGAGCCAGGCCGGCCAGGGAGGAACCCGCCGCATGACGCAAAGGTAGGGCCCCTACTCCTTCAGGAAGCGCTGGAAGAGCCGCTCTCCGCTGGAACGGCGAGCTTCTAAAAGGTAGAGGCCTGCCGGCAAATGCCCTACAAACAACGGCCCCGTGGGACGGCGCCATGCCCCCACCTGCTGCCCCTCGCTGTTATACAAATAGAAGGCCTCCACATCCACCGGCGCTTGCCACGATACCCAAGCCACTGCCGGTGAAGGCCATACCCGCAAAGAAACCGGACCTGCCGCAGAGGAAATACCAGTCGATACACTCCGACTCGTATCATCCTCCACATAGATAAACCGCCCTATGGCAGGATACCCTATACCACCGCTCCCCATAGAGACAAACATCGTGTCCAAGTATGGCGGAGTAGGTACCCGCGTAGGATCGCGCAAGATTATCAAGCTGGTATCTAAAAAGTTAGTGAAAGTCACCCACAGCTGCTGCCCTACCCAAAAGACCCCATAAGCCGTAAAAGGCGAGGTCACAGAAACTATATTTAGATAAGCGCCGGGGGCCGTCTGACCATTCGTCACCGCAAACGCCCGCAACGTATCCTGACCATCCCAGAAAAGAATCGTATCCTTCACCCCCCCGGTATCTGTCGCAAATCCCCCATAACTCACATAGCCAGCATCCCAAGTAGTTACAGCAGAAACCGTAGGAATGATTTGTGAAATCTGCAGGTTACCTAAATAACTTCCGTAGCAGCCAGCATATATCGCCGATCCTACCCGAACCAGGGCGGCCGGGTTAGCGAAAGTGGTCCAAGACCCGACCACTTGCCGAGTACGCAAGTTTATAGCAAGCACCAGAGAATCTTTATCCAGCACGTTGGCGGGGTTGTAAGCGAGCCCTACGTAAGCGGTATCCCCCCACACCAAGAGGGCTTCTGGGACACTGCGTAAGAGGGCACTTGTAGGAGACCACAGCGAATCCAATAGAAGACTCCCTGTGGAAGGATTGTAATTGATGCGATAAGCTGTAAAGAAAGGCGGCCGATTACGAGTAACCAAGAGAAGGGTATCCCATACGGCGAGCCGCCGCGCCCCTATGCTATCCAAGAAGGTAGGCAGCGGCACCGTGGAGTGCCATACATCTAAGGCATACACACTGCCACGCCAATTACCTGTGGTGGGATTGGCGCCGCCTACTACGAAAAGAAGCTTAGTCCGAGGGTCATACGCCAGATCAGTCCCAAAGGGCTCTACCGACTGTACAGCGCCTATACCTGCACTCATAATCCCCGTGCCTACATCTTCCCACCGGTAGAAAAGGCCGGAGTTAGGGTAGTTAACATAGTCTCCCTCGGCTAAACCAAATACCGCTTTGATACGCTGCGCATAGAGTACGGCAGCCAACGCAAGCCCCAAACGCATTAGCTTGTACATACCAAGGCAAATAAAAAGAAAAAGCCCCGCTTCGGGGCTGTGCCCAGAAGGAGACTCGAACTCCTACGGCCTTTCGGCCACCGCCCCCTCAAAGCGGCGCGTCTACCAATTCCGCCATCTGGGCGTGACTCCGCTGGGACTCGAACCCAGGACCCCTTGCTTAAAAGGCAAGTGCTCTACCGGCTGAGCTACGGAGTCCCTCCCACCTGGGCAGCGCAAAGATACAACAAATCAGGGGAACACAAGTAACCGCCAAGTGTAGCCGGTTCTATCCCGGCAGAGATATACCCCAGGCGCCGCAGGGGCTTCGACGCTTTCTCTCCAAATAGCCACACGCCGACCTACCGCATCCCACACTTCAATAGGTAGGAGCGCAGCCGAGACCGATACCTTCTGCCCTACCTGAAGGACTGCAGGCCTATTTTCAGCGGCATGCTGTGCCGTCGCTATACCTGTAGCCGGCGAAGCTGTCTCTATACGCAGCATCATACACCCCCGTACTTGCGAGGGCACCCATTCCCCGCCTGAGGCATACTGCACAAACCCACTCCCCCCGGAGGCATCCCATCCCACCCCTAAGGGTTGATCATCCGCCTGCATAAAACCCACACATACTTCCCCACTCACTACCAAAGATGTGTCTATCGGATACCACACCCATCCGCTTACACTGTCTACCACCACTCGTTCATATTTGAGATACAAGGGAGTAAGCCCCTCGGAGGGACGCCACACCCCCAACTGAAAAGGCTTTCCGTACTGCGTAGGCAGCGGAAAGAACCGCACCCCCACCCGGCTTATTCGTACGATGGTATCTAAGAAAAAACGCTGACAAAAAGGCCTATTAGCTTGGCGTAGCCCATAGCCTGTTTCCATTTCCCCATCTTCATAGCTCCAAGTGGCCCCTTCCAGAGAGAAGCTATCGCCTATCAGGACGGTGTCTTGTCCAAAAGCACTCACCGACCAGCTCAGCGCATAAATGCCGGCTTGCTGGGGACGTGGAGCCAGTAGTTCTATCTGAGCGGTATCGGCAGTAAGGGCGCCGCTCCATGTGGCGATAGGCTGACCACTTTGGAGGAGGGCGACTTCCATCACGGTGCCGGGCCAGCCTCCCACGATGCACGCGATAAGGCTGTCTGACAGGGCCTTTCCCGGAGGCCAAGTGCCATACAGGCCGCCATATACCCGAGGTATCGCCTGCCAAAACACCGTAGGCAGGGCCGTATCTCCCTTCACATACGTGTAGGCAATATGCCAGTTATCATAGGGGCCATAAGCGCTGCCCCAGGCGCTCCACCGCAGCCGGAAGCAGTGGTGCTTCCACCGGGTATCCGTAAGCGGAAGCACCACGCGGGTAAAGCTCGTATCTCCTTGCCAGCCACCCACAGCATACCATAGAGGCTCCCATACGCCGTCACTGGAGAGCCCCCACAAGCGTAGCGTATCATCCGATTCAGGGGAGTCCATAAGCCCCCCCCGTTGGTAGGCGAAAAGCGCATACACCGGCCCTTGCACCTGACTAAGGTCAATACACGGGCTTACCGCGCTATCGGTCCAAGTCTGAAAGCGGCTATCTTCGGTCTGATAGGGTAGGCCCCGAGCGTCCGCGCCATTTAGCAGGAGAATATACGCACGCGGCGAAGCTATAGCCGAAGTCTTACGCAGCTCAGCCCCATACAGCTGCCACCCACTGCTGGGAAGCTGGCCCCATTCTGCCCCTAAAAATATTTGCAAGCCTACCCACAGCCACGTCATTCGCCGACAGGTTTAGGAGGCTCACCATTAACAAACAAGTCAATAGCCAGGCCCATGGGCAACGAGTCGTTAGCCACTCTTTCAGGGTATTGCCTATAGACATACCCGGTGGGCACACCCGGCGCAGGCTTATAGCGGATATGCCCCACCGAAAGGCCCACGCTATTGAGCTTAGCTACGGCTTCCTCCAGCGGGAGGCCCACCACCGAGACAAAAGGTACCTTTTGGTCGCTTAACCCCCGGCTCACGACCAAGGTGAGCTTAGCATATTTGGGCACTGGCGCTCCAGCCGACACTTTCCGCCCTTCATAACGCACCTCTACCACAATATCTGGCACATCCCCTGCCACATACACCACCTCTCCCAGTTGGAAACCATACGTTTCTCGAAGCAGCCGGTAAGCCTGCTCATAAGGCAGCTCTTCCACTCGGGGCAAAGGCACCTGCGGTGGGGTGCTGCTGGCGACCGTGAGATAAAGCTTCCGTCCTTTTTTCACGCGGCTTTTAGGTGGAGGTTCCTGTAAAAGAATCGTCCAAGGTGCTTTATTCGGTACATACTGCGAGTCTATCACCACCGGCTGAAAACCAGCCTTTTCCAAAGCTTCATGCACCTTATGATAGTTTCGCCCTATCAACGAAGGTAAAACATACTCGTCTCCATGCCGAGTGATAGCTGGTAATAGCAAGAAAAAAAACAAGAACCACCCTACAATAAAAAAAGCTAAAACCCCTAAAAAGAAGTAGCGCCCTTCTTTTTCAGAGAGGTAGGCCCACAGCCGCTTCACCATTGGTATGCGCTGCAAAGGTAGCGCGTCGGAGGCCTTCTATCCACTGCCGCAGCTTAGGCACAGGCATATTCGGAAAGGCCGAGCGCACAACGTGTGCCCGAATTGCTTCTAACTCTTCTAACAGGGTATGAGCTGGTGGCAAAAGACGTACCAGCAGACAGCGCCTGTCTGCCTTATCCCGTCGTAGCTCCACAAACTTCCAGTAGGCCAGATGCCGCAGGATTCGGCCTATCGCTGGCTGCGTAAGCGCAAAGTACGGATACACCCGCCGCACTGGAAGCCAATCTTCACTCGCCCCCAGCCGATTAAGCACATACAACATCTCCACATGTGTAGGGCCCAACTGATAGCGAAAAGCCAGCTCTTTTTCCTCCTTTTGCAAAAGGTGATACAGCCGCATCAAAGAGAAGCCCAGCTCATTCCAAAGAAATGCCTCTTCTCGCCCCATACCTGTCTCTCTTGCAAAAAATGTTCCATGATGGGATAAAGACCTCTCTCTCAATAGTCTAATAGCCAAATACCTTTTCGTGGCTGGGCCTTAGGTGTCATTCACGCCATACATAGCTGCCTAATAGAAAATACAAGAGTGTCTCGAGGAAGAAAAGCCCGCCGAGCGGCAGCAAAGGCGGCTGCGGGCGTAAGGTTAGCCATAAAAGGGGGAAAAGACACAAGGGGAAAGCCAAGATAGCGGCCAAGGCATAGGCAGCCTCTGCGCGAGCCGTCAAGAAACTGGCTATTAGGAGCGGCACGGCAAGCACAGCCCCTCCTACCTCCACTTGTAAGAAAGAGGGCCTATAGCCCCAAAAGAAAGCACTACCCACCCATAAGCTTGCTCCCATACCTAAGGTGAGACCAAACACATATACCCAAAGCCCCCCCAATCCACCCCTTTCTGATACCAAGCTATAGAGCCAGCGCCATTCTTCTGGTCGGCGTTCTAAAAGCAAGCGAGGAATAGCCAAAAAAAGCCCGAAAAAATACATAAGCCAGAAAAGAAACTGCAGGACAGGCTCAGAAAAGGGGGCGCGGCGCTGGGCCAGCCCCCCTAAGAGCAGCCACAGCCCCAGAAAAAAAAACACGATAGCGAGGCCTTGTTTGCGTCGCTGTTCTAAGCGCCACCACCAGCCCGAGCCCCAAAGTATTTCCAGTACTTCCTCCAGAAGCCCCCTACCGTAAATATTCATCCAGTGCGGGGGCTTCTTGAGCGCTCTCGGGGGTAGGTTGCTGGCAATCGGGCAGTTGTACGCCGGCAGGGGGGAGAATGCGCTTACGCGGCAGGGCTAAGGCCGAGTCGGCATAAGCAGCCTTCATATACAAGGCCCAGATGGGCATAGCCATGCGGGCGCCTTGCCCATTCACCAGCGAGTAGAGGTGCACCGCTCTATCGGCTGTCCCCACCCATACCCCCGTCACCAGTTCTGGCGTAAAACCCACAAACCATCCATCCGCGTGGTTTTGCGTCGTACCTGTCTTACCGCCAATATCTAAGTCTGTAAGGCCATAACGCCAGCGTAGCTCGCCCGCTGTCCCCGCTATCGTCACCCACCGCAGCATATCTACCATGAGATAAGCGGTCTTTTCGCTAAGGGCACGCCGGCTATTAGCTGTAAAAGTTTCCAAAATGTTCCCACGCCTGTCGCGAATCTCTCGTACAAATATAGGCTCTCGCCACACCCCGAGTGACGGGAAACACCCATACGCGCTGGTCAGCTCCAATACACTTAGGTCGCATACCCCTAAACCCAAAGCATACACGGGTTCCAAGGGCGATTGTATCCCCATACGCCGGGCATACTCTACGACGACCTGGGGGCCTAAGGCTTTCATGAGGCGAGCCGTGATGATATTGAGGGAGAGCGCTAAGGCTTTTTTGAGGGGCACCTTTCCGCCAATCTCGCGGTCGGCATTGCGCGGGCTCCAGATGGTATCGCGTCCATCCACACGTATCGGTATCTCGACAGGCACATTGAGTTCCTCGTAGCAGGGGGAATAGCCATTATCCATCGCCGCGGTATATACAAAAGGCTTGAAGGTAGATCCCACTTGCCTGCGGCTCTGCGCTACATGGTCATACTTGAAGTAGGTGTGATTGACCCCGCCTACCCAGGCTTTTATTTCTCCTGTATGGGGGGCTATCGTCACCAGGCCCACTTCCAAAAACCGTAAGTAATACGCCAAGGAATCCCACGGCGTGAGCACCGTATCCTTGTAGCCGGGCGGCTCCCACGTAAATAGGCGCATGCGCACCGGCGTATGAAACTGTTTGCGCAGCTCCGCCTCCGAAAGCCCCGCACTCTTGCCGACATTATACCGCTCACTACGCAACATCGCTCGCCAGAGAATCGTCGTATCCTTAAGCCAGGGATAGGGACGCGTAGCCAGCTCCTTTTCAAAAACCTTTTGAAACGACCGTAGGTGCGCCACCATCGCCGACTCTGCGTGCATCTGGAGCCGGCTGTCTATGGTCGTATATATCTGCAAGCCATCCCGATACAGGTCATACCCCCGCTTGCGGGCCCATTCCGTGAGCCACAGCCGGAGATACTCCCGGAAATACGGCGCTATACCTTGGCTTTGGCTGGCGGTATAAGGTGCAGAACCCACCCCTAAGGGAGCCTTTTTAGCGGCCTCCGCCTCTTTTGGCGAGACAAAGTCCGCCTCTACCATAAGGTCTAAAACGAGATTCCGCCGAGCAAGCGCACGCTGGGGATGCTTGTATGGGCTATAATAGGTCGGCCCCTTGAGAAGCCCTATCAAAAGCGCCGCCTCCGACAGCGTGAGCTCTCGTACATCCTTACCAAAATAATACCGACTGGCTGCCTGTATCCCATAGGTCACCCCACCAAAAGGTACCGTATTGAGATACATCGCCAAAATCTCCTCCTTGCTATAGCGATACTCCAAAAAGATGGCCACCACCATTTCCCGCAGCTTCCGCCAGATAGAGCGTTCTACCCCTACGGCATCATAGAGATTGCGGGCCAGCTGCTGCGTAATCGTACTCCCCCCCCGAGTGCGTCCCGTAAGCGTGGAGAAAACCGCCCCCAGGAGCCCCACCGGATCCACGCCGGAATGCTCATAAAAACGCCTGTCCTCCACCGCTAAAAGGGCTTTTTTGACGAAATCCGGGATCTCATTCGCCGGCACACGCACCCGATCACTACTCAGGTAAAAAGTCCCTAATATCTTCCCATCTGCCGCATACACTACACTGGCCAGTTCCGGGGTGGGATCCTCCAGCGCTTTGAAAGAAGGCATCTCCCACAACACATACAAGAAAAGCCCCAGCGGTATCCCCCAGAAAAAAACCGCCACCCCCCCCTACTAAGAGCCAGCGTTCTCGCTTATAGTTAGGATTTAGCTGCCACATGCGCGCGCCAAAAGACCTGTGGTAGAATACCCCGGCACCAAAGGTAAAGTCACCACCGCTCCTCCATACGACTCCACCAGGTCTGCCCCGACTATCGTCTCCCGCGTGTAATCGCCCCCCTTTACCAGCACGTCGGGCCGTATCTTTTCAATCAAGCGCAACGGTGTATCTTCTTCAAAAATCACCACCGCTTCTACAAACTCCATCGCCGCCAAGAGCCGCGCCCGCGCTTCTTGGTCTTGAATAGGCCGCTTCGGCCCCTTGAGCCGCCGCACCGACTGATCGCTATTGAGGCCTACAATAAGCACATCCCCTAACTTAGAAGCCTCCTCTAAATACTGCACATGCCCTAAGTGCAAAATATCAAAGCAGCCATTCGTAAAAACCAGCTTCTGCTCTAAAAAACGCCAATAAGCCAGCCATCTATCCAGCTCCTCCCAACAGAGGATCTTTTGCCGCGTATCGTACATCGTACCTTTGTATAGTGCGAGGCCGGACAAAGGTAAGTATTTTCCTCACGGGCCTTGTGTGGGCCCAAGTAGAAGAAGGCCCCCAAACGCTCGTGGTATATGATGCGCTTTTTGACCGCTTCTTCCAGATCAAAAGCTGGACCCCTACCCCCCAGACCCAGCGCCCGGATACCGTTCTCTACCTCCAAGTACAGGGAACCCTACCCTCCTTAGAGCGCTTCCCTAACCTAAAGGCCCTCTACCTCAGCGCCATAGAAGAGTTAGACCTGCGCCAGCTTACCGACCACATCCGCCGCTATTGCCCTAAACTCAAAGCCTTGGCGCTGGAAGACTGCGATATCCCTGACCTCACCCCCCTCGCCGAACTCCCGCTGGAAGGCCTCCTCGTAGATGACAACCCCATCGCTGACCTCTCCCCCCTCACCCGTGCAAAAAACCTACGCTTCCTAAGCGTGGCCCGTACTGATGTGCAGGACATTACGCCCCTGGTCCATATGCCTCAGGTAGAAGGCTTGGATCTGAGCGAGACCGCCGTCCGGGACCTCTCCCCCCTCAGTAAGCTCGCCAAGCTCCGCATGGTAGCGCTTTTCCGCTGTACCGCTGTGGCTGACTTTAGCCCGCTCCTTAGCACCACCAACTTAGAGTTTCTGAATGTATCCCACACGCAAGCCACCGCCGTACGCCCCCTCCTTACGCAGATAGGCCGCTTTGCGGGCTTGAAAGTCCTCCAAGCCCAAGGCGTCATCACCGACCCTTCGCTCCTGGCCTCCCTGAGCACCCTCTCCCAGATGGAAGAACTTACCCTCGGCCAAAATCCGGCTATCGAAGACCTCACCTTCGTGCGACTACTGCGCCGCCTCCTCTACCTGGATGTGCATAGCTGCGCTATCCGCAACCTCTCTCCCCTCGCCGGCCTCCCCCACCTCGTCAAACTCTCCATCGGTAAGAACCAGATCCAATCCCTCGCTCCACTCACCCAGTGCCCCCGCCTCGCCTACCTCTACTGCTACAATAACCCCATTACCGACTGGGAAAAGCTCTTAGAAATACCCGCCCTTACCTACGTTATGCTTAGCCGAAAAGACCTTCCCCCCGAAAAACTGCAAACCCTCAAAGCTCAACTCCGGAAAAAAGGCATAACCGTAGATGCCCCCTGAGCTACCCCCTCCTACCAGCGAAGAGGACCTTCCCCTCTACGAGCATTACACCCTCACCGTAGGCCCCGGCCAAAAACCCACCCGCTTAGATAAGTACTTAGCGGAACGGCTTACCCACCTGAGCCGTTCGCGCCTCCAGCTCGCTATTGAAGTAGGTCTGGTCACTGTAGAGGGCCAGCCCACCAAGCCCAGCGCCAAGGTGCGCCCCAGCCAAACTATCGTCGTACGCCTGCCTTATCCGCCTCCCTTAGCGCTTACCCCCGAACCCATCTCCCTGGACATCGTCTATGAAGACCCCTACCTCCTCGTGGTCAATAAACCGGCGGGGATGAGCTGCCATCCCGGCGCAGGCGTGTATTCGGGCACGCTCCTAAATGCCCTTCTTTACCACCTCCAAAATCAATCGCTTCCCACCACCGAACAAAACGCCAGCCGCCCCGGCCTCGTCCATCGCATAGATAAAGACACCACCGGCCTCCTCGTGATTGCCAAAGAAGAGCGCACCTACTTTGGCTTGTCCAAGCAGTTTTTTGAGCACTCCACGTTGCGGCGCTACTTAGCCCTGGTGTGGGACAGCCCCAAAGCCGATAGCGGCACCATCACCGCCCACATCGGACGGGACCCTCACCAGCGTAAAAAATACCGGGCCTTCCCCGATGGAAGCGCCGGCAAACACGCTATCACCCACTGGCGCGTAGTAGAACGCCTTCCCCTCGCCACCCTGATCGAATGCCAGTTGGAGACGGGACGCACCCACCAGATACGGGTACATTTGGCGCATATAGGACATCCTCTCGTAGGGGACAAGACCTATGGTGGGGACAGGCCACGTGTACCCCTCCTTAGCCCGCGGATTGGCCAGCAAGCCCACCAGCTCCTCTCGCTCATGCCCCGCCAAGCCCTCCACGCTTACACGCTTGGCTTCACCCACCCCATCACCAGCGAGCGCCTCACCTTCGAAGCCCCCCTGCCCACCGACTTTGCCCAAACACTGGAATACCTACGCGGGCTTAGGTAGCTGTCAAGCCCCCGTAATACAGAGGGTACCTTCCTCCTTCGGGTGGGGAAGGAGAAGCCTGCACCTTTTCCAGTAGGGCAGAAAGAGCCCACGCAAGGAAGGCTCCATCGGATACCCCTCACCCTTTCCACAAAGCGGGGGCATCTGCCCCTCACCGGCAACAGAAAGAGGACGGTCCGAGAAAAACCCTGCGTCATGGGGAGTAGAAAGGCAGCTTCCCTTGGAGGAAGGTCCGCCGATGCAAGGGAGAAGGGCCATACTGCGCGAGAGCGGCCCAATGGGCACGTGTAGGGTACCCCTTATTGGAAGCCCAGCCATACTGCGGAAACTCCCGATGAAGCAGAGCCATAAGCTTATCCCGCACCACCTTAGCCACAATGGAAGCCGCCGCTATTTCGGGATACCGGGCGTCTCCCTGCACACACGCCTCTATATAAGGGGCAACGAAGGGTTTATGGGGGCCATCCACGCGTATCCAGTCTGGTCTGAGGGGAAGGGTCTCTATGGCTTCTTGCATGGCGCGCAGAGAAGCCCGTAAGATGTTCAGGCGGTCTATCTCGGCAGAGCCTTGGAAGCCAAAGCTTACCGCCAGCGCATGCGTGAAAATAAGCTTTAAGGCCACTTCGCGCTGCCCGGGCGTAAGGGTCTTACTGTCTCGCAGGAGCGGATGCGTAAAGCCCGGCGGCAGGATGACGGCGGCAGCCACGACAGGGCCTGCGAGACACCCCCGCCCCACCTCATCTACGCCGGCGATGAGCGCGCTTTCCATAGGGTTTGTACGCCGGGGATGCCTGCCCAGAGCTTTTCCCTCCAGCGGCCAAAAGCACTCTGTACCCCCGGAAAGGCGCCTTCCCGAAAAAACAGCTGGAGGCTTTGCAGTACGGCCCAGGCCGTCACTACATACGGCTGCCGAGAAGCCACATAGAGCCACTCGGGTACCTCCGGCGCCTCCACAAAGAGGCAGGTGGAGGCTTCTAAGTCCATTTCTCGGGCTAAGCGGGCCCGCTGCGAGTCTACCAACCGCAGAAGCCCATCCATAAAGGGCTGCCACGCAAAAACCTTTTCCAGCAAGGGGCGCCAGCGCGTATAACGAGGGGGAAGCGCAATCCAAGTATGCAGCACTTCTAAGTCTGACATCCACGCCGGCGCGGTCACCAGCTCAGCCAAGGTAGCCCGCCAAAAATGATAGGCTTTGCCATTTGCCAAACGCCGCTCTACCCCAGAAAAGGCTGTAGGCCGAAGAGCTCCCCGCTCCCAGTAAAAGTACCCGTGAGGGAGGGTCACCAGCGCCGAACGCACTGTTCCAGCCGAATAGCCCCCCCGAGCATACACCCCCAAGTGCAGGGTCCGAGCTTGGGGATACTTCTGGCGAAAAGCGTATACGGCCCCCTCCCCTATCACCGTGTCAAAACCCGCGCTGGGGATGACCGGAACACCTGCTTCGCGGAAAGCCTCCTGCTGCGCATACATGTCGGTCAATACGCGCCATTCGCCTGAAATGTCCATGTAGGCAATACCCTTTCGCAAGCAATAGTCCAGCCAGGGTCGCGCCGTATACGCATAGGGCCCGGCAAAGTTCACGATGATTTTAGGCTCTCCCTGTAAAGATATCTGTGACAGCTCGTCTAAGGTAAAGGTCTGATAAGGGAGGTTGTATTTTTCTGCGAGGGATTGTAGCGCGTGGGCGGAGCGGCCAGCCAGCATACAGGGGGGCAGGTCTATACCGCTTTTATGCCACACTTCTAAGAAGAGGCGGCCTGTAGTGCCATTAGCCCCGTAGAGAAGCCACATACGCTTGGAGCTGGGAGAGACTCAGATGGATACAAGTTTCCTTATCGGTGCGGGTACGGAGGAGGGTGCTTTCGGAAAGGTGGGCTTCGGTACTGCGCCGCAGCCGCTGAAGGACCTCCAAGTACCGATTAAAGTACGCCAACTGCTCGAGCGAAGGGCGATAGGTAGGCCCCAAGAGACGCCACGGGGTGGGGGGAGACCAACCGGCCAGCGCCTCGACCCATGGGCCTGCCGGCACAAAACCATGCAGGCCTTCAAATACCTCGGCATGGAGGAGGAAGCCTTCTACGCCCCATTCCATTCCATACGCCAGGCCAGCCGGCCAAAAAGTCAAATGCACCACCACTTGCGCCGCGCTACGCTCCTGACGGAGAAGATAGAGCTGCAGTTCTATGGCTTCTGCGAGGCGGCCCGTCTTTGGGTCAGCGGGTTCTACGAGGAGGAAAGGCGACTCCGGAAAAGCAGGCGACTCATAAGCACGCCACACCGACGCCCCTGGCGGGAGTGGGGGCAAGGACATATTTTCCCCATCCATACCCCCCAAAGCTACGGGGTGTCAGGCGGTCAAGAAAGCGCCGCGGAATGGGAATAAGCCCATACCGCCGGCCGACCGATAGAAAGGTAATCTATGCCTGCGCCTTCCGCATCGCGAAGGTCGTACAGGTTACGACCATCAAAAATCACGGGGATTTTGAGGGCGGAGCGGAGGGCTGTCCAATCGGGCTGCCGAAACTCCGGCCACTCGGTAAAGATAAGCAGGCCTTCGGCGCCCGCCACGGCGTCATAGGGGTCACGCGCATAATACACCGGCCAGTCGGGATGGGCTTTTTGGAGGGAGGGCATAGCGACCGGGTCAAAAGCACGCACCGTAGCGCCACGGTCTAAAAGCCAACGAATACCTTCTACGGCGGGCGCTTCGCGGATGTCGTCGGTATCTGGCTTGAAGGCCACGCCCCATACCGCGAATGTGCGTCCGCGCAGTTGTCCGCGGTAGTACTGCTCTACCTTGTCTAAGAAGTAGTAGCGCTGGGTTTCGTTGATGCCGATGGTAGCTTCTACGAGGGAGAGGGTAAGGTCATGCTGGCGTGCAGTAGCCGCCAGCGCGCGGGTATCCTTAGGGAAGCACGACCCCCCGTACCCCACCCCTGCAAAAAGATAGCGCCGCCCTATGCGCGCATCCGCCCCCACGCCTAAACGCACCAAGTCAATGTTTGCACCTACTTTTTCGCACAGCCGCGCCAGCTCGTTCATAAAGCTGATGCGCATGGCTAAAAAGGCATTGGCGGCGTATTTGGTCAGCTCGGCACTCTCCCAGTCCATGATATAAATGGGGTTGCCTTGGCGGGTGTAGGGGAGATACAGCTGGCGCAGCTTTTCGGCTACAATAGGGTCCTGAGCGCCTATGACCACCCGGTCTGGTTTGAGGAAGTCCTCCACCGCGTAGCCCTCCCGGAGAAACTCCGGATTGGAAGCTACTTGGATTCGTCCGGGCACCCGCTCCTCAAAGAAGGCCTGAAGGCGCCGAGCCGTACCCACCGGCACGGTGCTCTTACTAATCACGATTTTAGGGACAGCCTGCCCATCGGTAGGCGGAGCCTCCGCCAACACACGGGCGATGGCCTCGGCTGCGGAAAAGACATACGAGAGGTCCGCTTCCCCCTCTGGCGTAGAAGGCGTCGGCAACGCCAAAAAGATAAGCTCGGCCGGTCGTACAGCTTCCCCCAAGTCCGTAGTGAAGGAAAGGCGCTTCTCTTGGAGGTTTCGTGCCAGCAGTCGGTCCAGCCCCGGCTCATAAATAGGTGCCTCTCCGTTTCGTAAGCGGCGAATCTTTCCCTCGTCTATATCATACCCCAGAACTTTATTTCCGCTCTCGGCCAGCCCAGCCGCCGTGACCAATCCGACATAGCCTACACCTATGACAGCAATCTGCATATTGTACCTTTGTGCAAAAGTACGTAATCCCGTGCGCGCACCACTACTACTTTTCGCCTTACTCTGGGCTCAACAAAGCATACGGGACTCGGCTATTCGGTTTTGGGTGCCGTCGGTGGTGTATGGAGGGTATTTTCCGGCGGCGGACTTGGCCAAGCGCTTTGGCTATAGCAGCGTAATCGGCGGCGAAATTGGCTATAAGTTCCGTAATCACCTCCTTATCACTCTGCAGGGCGGAGGCCTGGTAGGAGATAAAGTCACCGAGCCCAAGCTATTGGACAGTCTTTTTCTACCCAGTTTGGCCGCGGCGGGGATGTTAGCTTTTGTAGATGAGAATGGCCGCATCTTCACGCCGAACCTGCGCCAGCGCGGCTGGACAGCCCTGCTCCGGATAGGGAAGCTCTTTCCGCGGCTGCGCTTCCCCGGCCAGAATCCCAACTGCGGCCCCTTCATAGAAATAGGCATAGGCTACCTCTCTCACCGCATCCTCATAGACAAAGCCCGCAGCGAACGGCTACCCCTCCTGGAAGGGGAGTACCTCAAAGGACTGGACCGTCTTACAGCCGGCTGGGGCCTCAGCGAAAGCATAGGCTATAGGTTTTTCAGCAATCGGGGCCTCATTAACTTTTTTATTGCCGTGGAAGCTGGTCAGTACTTTACCCGCAGCCTGCGCGGCTACATGTATGACCGCGGCCTGCGAGATACCAAGCGACGGCGGGATTTCTGGCAAGGGTTCCGGGTAGGCTGGAGCCTCCCCCTATATGAAAAATCTCCCACAGAATGAAGATTTGGCTGCCTATTTATACGCTTTTTTGGGTTTTACTTAGCGGATTTATCCCTATTATAGCCTTTTTTTCACCGAAGGTACGCGCGTGGTGGCGTGCCCGGCGCACCCCGCCCCCCATTTTGCCGGTGGATAGGGCTGTCCTCTGGATGCACTGCGCTTCGGTAGGCGAGTTTGAGCAGGGGCGCCCTGTGCTGGAATACTTCATCCAGCAGCTGCCCCACAAGCCGTATATAGTGGTGACATTTTTTTCCCCCTCGGGTTGGCAACGGTATCAACAAAGCTACCCCTTGGCTGACTGGTTAGGGCCAGCGCCTCTGGACCTCCCTTGGCAAGTAAAACAGTGGATCCAAGCTATCCACCCCACAGCGGTGTTCTTTGTCAAATACGACCTTTGGCCTAACATCTTATATGAACTCCACCGGCGTAGCTGTCCTACTTACCTTTTAGCTGCGCACGTAGAACCCCTTCGAGGCCTGCGGTGGTGGTGGCGTAGGCAGCTCCTACCCTACTTAAACCACATTTTCGTACAAACCCCTGCAGACCAGGTACGGCTCAGCACGGAAGGGTTTATTCGGGTGACAATGGCCGGGGATAGCCGCCTTATCCGCGTGCGCCAACTCGTAGAAAACTGGCTTCCCGTCTCCGGCATAGCTGAATGGATAGGAGACCATTTCTGCATCATCGCCGGCAGCATCTGGGAACCCGACGCGCGATTCTTAGCTAAAGCCTACGAACACTTGCGGGGATTTCAAATCCGCTGGATCCTCGTGCCACACGAGGTAAATCCCCGTTCCATAGAAACCCTCCATCGTCTCTGGCCCGTGCGCTGTGCTACTTACACCCGACCCGAATGGCCCTCAGAGCGCGACACGCTTATCATAGACACCTTGGGGCTTTTAGCTTACCTGTATAGTTATGGGCATGTGGCCTGGGTAGGGGGGGGCTTTGGTAAAGGCATACATAACATCTTAGAAGCCGTGGCCTATAAAAAACCGGTATTTTTCGGCCCTAACTTCCAAGACTTCCCCGAAGCCAAAGAACTCATTAAAAGCGGAGTAGCTGAAACCTGTAGATATCCCGTAAGTTTCGCGAACTCTGTCAAAAGCCTAATAAAAGATCGCCGTCGTCTCCAGATTATTGCCGAGAAAGCCGAAGCTTACCTAAGTAATAAACCTGACACACCCCGGATTGTATGGGAGCTGCTCCAAAAAGAAGCGTGGGTTCAGAGGCTCCTTCAGCCGGATAGACCCGGTACGCCATTAGGGTGAGAAGAAGTACCTGCAGCCAGTAAGACAAAGTCAGCCAATACGAGCGCTGTCATAGCTTCTACAATAGGCACGGCGCGAGGGACTGGGCAGGGATCATGGCGTCCTGCTGCCTGTAAAAGGGTAGGCTCACCGGTGCGGCGCACAGTACGCTGGGGTTGGCGTAATGTCGCTATCGGCTTAAGAGCCACCCGAAACCATAGCGCTTCTCCCGTGGAAATGCCCCCTAAGACCCCGCCTGCGTGATTGGTCCCTGGCCGAATGCGCCCCTCCTCCGTCAAAATAAAGGGGTCATTATGCTGGGAACCCCGCATCTCAGCGCTGCTAAACCCCTCCCCTATCTCAAAGCCCCGAGCCGCATTGATGCTGAGCATAGCATAGGCTAACCGAGCGGAGAGCTTATCATACACCGGCTCGCCCAGGCCTTGGGGCATACCTTCCACCCTACATGCCACCACACCACCCGTAGTATCCCCTTCTGCCCGAAGCTTCTCTAAATAAGCCTCTATGGCCTGACTGACGGCCAAGTCGGGGCAGCGCACAGGAGAAGCTTCTACCTCTTCCATGCTTTTAGGCTGATAGGCCGTAGAAAAAGGGCCTATGCCAGCTGTCCATGCCAGAATAGATAGTTTCGGGTACCTAAGGCGCAAAAACTGGTAAGCGATAGCGCCGGCAGCTACGCGGGCAGCTGTCTCCCGCGCAGAGCTACGCCCGCCGCCCCGAGGGTCTACATGGCCATATTTGAGCTGGTAGGTAAAGTCTGCATGAGAAGGCCGATATACCTCGGCAAGGGAGGCATATTCCTCAGGACGGGCATCTCGGTTTGCTATCCACAGGGTGAGGGGCGCTCCCGTGGTACGACCTTGGTATAACCCACTGAGGACCTCCACCGTGTCCAGCTCTTGCCGCGGCGAAGTATAAGGCGATTGGCCGGGGCGCCGCCGCCGCAGGGCCGCTTCTACCTGCGCCAGGTCTATGGGAATATTACCCGGCAGGCCATCTATTACCACTCCTATGCCCGGCCCATGCGACTCCCCAAAAGTCGTCACCCGTAAGAGCCTACCGAACGTATTCATACACGCCTATATCAGGCTGACTGTCTCGTACATGCCCCACTCTGTCTGTGACGGGAGACAACACGGGGTCGTACCGCCCCGCATCAATGAGCGGGCTCCCCTCCAAGAGCGGATATAACTCCGCGGCCTCGCCCAGACCGGGAGAAGTAAGGTAGAGAGTGCCGGGACCGGGCAGCGGATCCCCCTGCCGCAAAGCACAATGATCAAACACCCCCGCGAAGCTCCCTCCCCGCAAGTCTTGGGCTATGGCATTTTCCTTGGTGCTCCAAAAGAGGCTATTCAGCGCAAGAAAATCCATCGGATAGGTGAGCTCACCCTGCGGCAAACTGAGGAAATCTGTCAGTACTAAACTGGTGATACCCCGCCGCAGGTCGCCTTGGTCATAAATCAAGGCACAGTGCACCAAACGATACTTTCCCCCGCCTACCAGAGCCGCACATGCCTGTCCACACCGATAGACCAGCGTATTGACGGCATGGAGAATAGGTGCCGCCGGCAGCACCCCACTAAATCCCTGCGCTACAATCCCATAGTTAGCGGCATCGCGGAGAACGCAGCCTTCCATATAGACCTTTGGGGCAGAAGGGCCCCCCGCCGAGTCTATACGAACCGCAACGCTGGCTTGGGAAATGTACGCATATAGGAGTTTGTTATCGGTACTGGAGGAGAAGAACCACAGGCCTTGCCACTGGCCGGGGGCCTGCGCATAGTAGGGTTCTAAGCGCCACCCTTGCATATACACGGGAGCCGCTGCCGTGCCCAATACCTCTAACTGCCCCGCCACATAGATACCCGAGGCAAGCTCCCCTTGCAGAGGACCGCTTTCCCACCGCCGCCCAGAGAAATACAACCGCGTCCCCGGCAAAATCCGTAACACCGCCGACGGGCCTACATACACGTACCCGTCCACCACTATGGGCTTGTCATTCGGCAGGGACACAATAGCGCTATCTATGCCCAAGTCCCGATATACATACGCACTTAGGAGAGTAGCACGCAGCGGTACCTGCTGCTGACCGGCTTCCGTCTGGAAAACCAAATAATCTTCCCGGGTCGCATCGCGAAAAGTTGTGTCCCGTAGAACCAAGAAGGCTTGCATACTATCCCCCTCAGGTAGTAAAAAGGGCGTATAAATAGGCCCTTCTTGGCCATTGAGAATGAACCGAAAGGGACTCCACGGCCCGCCAGCCAAAGTCACGGAGAGAATACGCACAGGATACGGGTGCGGATTGTATATCCACAGCCGCTGGGTAGGAGAAAGCAGCGTAGAAAAGAGCGTATCAAATACGACCGTATCGCGAGAAAAGCGGAGTTCGCCCGGACGAGGGTTGAGGAGCTCGCGCTTACAACTGAGGAGGATAGCCGCACTTAGCCCAATAAGGACTACCCCGCGTCCCCGCCTGTCAGCTGGTCGCGTGCGCAAAAACCTTTTGAAGGAGGTCGGTGACCCGATAGCGCACATCCCGCCGAATCTTCGTCTCGTGCTGGCCTACCTTGAGAAATAGGCCAAAGAGGGCCCTATCGGTGACATACGCCGCTAAGTCGCGGTTTTCTAAGGGAGTCAAGGTGGTAGGAAGGCTATTGTAGGTATCCACAATATACTCCCACGCTTGCTGGGCGCCTACGCTTTCCATGGCCGCTTGGATTTTGGGTTTATACCGCACGTACAGGCTATCCCGGGTTTTTCCTTCGAGGTAGCGGGTAGCGGCTACGCTATCGCCTTTAAGGATACGCATACCCTCGGTGATAGTGAGCGCTGTAATAGCATCCCAGAAGATAGGTTTGGCCTCGGCAGCGGCTTCTTCGGCGGCACGATTCATCTTGATAACTAAATCCTGAATGAGCTGGGCCCCCCCCGGCAAGGCCTCAATAGCCACCTTAACTTTCCAAGCCTCCTCCGGGAAAAGGATGCGAATGAGCGTATCGCCGTAGTAGCCATCTATGCGATTGAGATACCGCACAGTGGTGTCGGTGCCGACACGCAGGGCTTCTTTGAGGCCGGCCACGATCTCTTCTTCGGTGAGGCCCTGACCTTCGGGTAGTTGGAGTTTATCACAACTGGTCCCTATCCACAGTAGGGCCGCAAGCCCAAGTATATGCAAGGGTTTCATAGTTACTCCGGCAAAACTTCTACGGCTTCCAGGGAGGGAAAGTGCCTTTTGAGAGGCTCCAGTACGCCAAGGCGTACAGTGGTGGGGTTGAGGTCACAGGTACGGCAACTGCCCAAGAGCCGAATATAGAGGGTCTTCCCGTCAGGACTGAGGCGTACGAGTTCTACATCGCCTCCATCGGAAGCGAGATATTCCCGGATAGGCCCCAGATGGGCCGCTATGGCCTCCAGGGTAACCTTCATACCGAAGCCGTAGCAAAAACCGTGCGAGCTACGCTGCGCACCAGTTCCGCTGCAATCTGCTGGAAAGCCTCGGCCATGGGGGTTCCTTCTTCCAGCGTTGGGGGGAAACCCTTGTCGCTACGCTGAACCACCTCTTCTAACAGAGGTACCTCGCCTAAGAAAGGTACGCCGTACTTCTCCGCTAACATACGCCCTCCGCCCTGGCCAAAGAGATAAAACTTGCGTTCAGGCAGCTCCGGCGTCCAGAAGTAGGCCATATTCTCTATGATGCCGACGATAGGCACCTGCACCAAGGGCATGCGAAACATAGTGAGGGCTTTTTCGGCATCGGCTACGGCAACCTTTTGTGGGGTAGTCACGATGAGGGCCCCCTGCGGCCGGAACTGCTGCGCCAACGTCAGCTGAATATCCCCCGTGCCTGGCGGAAGGTCCACAATCAGATAATCCAGCGCCGGCCAGTCCGTTTCCGTAAGAAGCTGCCGCAACGTATTAGAAGCCATCGGCCCACGCCACGGCGTAGCCTGCTCGGCAGGCACCAAAAAGCCTAACGACATCACATGCACCCCGTATTTGGGGATGGGCACCAGCCAAGGCCGCCCTTCTTTCTCCCGAACCGCGGGCTTAGCTTGGCTGAGCCCCATAAGAATAGGCACACTCGGCCCATAGATATCGGCATCGAGGAGTCCCACCGCCGCCCCAGCCCGCGCTAAGGCAATAGCCAAGTTAGTGGCAATGGTAGATTTCCCTACGCCGCCTTTGCCGGAACCCACCAAGAGGAGGTGCTTCACTTGAGGCAAGGAAGCCCCCTGTACCCCCCCCGTAGAGGCCGCAAACTGCACCGCCGCTTGCCACTGGGGACCTAAGGCCTCCTGGAGGGTCTTATTTATCTGGGCTTCAAAGTACCCTTTAAGTGGACAAGCCGGCGTGGTGAGCTGCAACACCAAAGACACCTCCTGCTTTTCGGCATTCCAAGCGAGCCCCTTGACCATGCCGGCATCCACAATATTCTGACGCAGGTCAGGGTCTATTACGCCTCGCAACGCTGCGTATATCTTCTCTTCAACGCCCTGCATGTATAACCCAAACAAATATCGCCTTACTCCTCCTCTTCTTTGTCTTTTTTAGACTTTTTACGCTCCTTTTTATCGGGCTTAGGGGGTTCTTGGGGAGCGGGAGCTGTTTTTTGGGTTTCTTCTTGTGGGGCTACGTCGGCTTTTTCTTTCTTTTTGCGTTCCTTTTTGGGTTCAGCGGCTGGGGCAGCGGGGATAGGGGAAGGCGCGCTTTCGGACTTAGGCTTCACATACCCAAAGCCTAAGGAGAAACGAAGGTAGCCGCCACTCAGTTGTGCGGGATTGACGCCGGCGGGATCGGGTCCCTCCGAAGCCTTCCAGCTTCCCTTGGAGGGCGCAAATACGGCGCCTAAGTCGGCCCCCCATACTAATGTCACGCCTTCGCCTCGTTTGAGGCGCCGCAGCCCTAAGCCTACTTCCACCAGCCCTAAGTTGCTGGAAAAAGTACGCTTTTCCAGCGGACGCAACTGCTGGTTGGTCCCAAAGTATATGGGTTCGGTAAAGTAGTTGGTATAGCGCACCTCGTAGGTGCCCACTTGATAGCCTATATACGGGTAAAACAGCCAGAGGTTTTTATTGATAGCGGCGAAGCCGAGTTGGCCGCCATAATGGAGGGCATATGGCCGGGCTAACCCCCGCTCGGTTTCAGAAGCATCGTAATGCTGGAGCTGGAGGGTGCCCGCCACAAGAAAGCGTTTGGCTATAAGCAGGTCCAGGTTAGCGCCGGCGGTGGTGGCCCAAGGCACCATTTTGAGGTCTTTACCTAAGGCGTTAGGGGCTTTGAGATCATTCTGGAGCTTACCGAAAAAGCCCAGCCCGACCCCACTATGCGCACGCAGGAGGAGGCCAAAGTTTACGGGTTCTTCTTGCGCCCAGAGGAGCGCCCCTAAGAGAAGCACGCACTTGCGCATCAGACAAAGGTAAGCAAAAACTTTACCGCTCACTCTACACTCAAGGGAATATGTATGCTTTCTCTTTTTACCTGCATGTACATCTCTATCCATGCCACAACCCTAGAACCTAACTCAGTTAGCACCACTCTATCATAGGCGCTTGCCAAATATATCCTATGAATAAGCCCCAGTTCCTCACACCAACTGGACGTAAATCTGATAAACTTACAAAATACGCTCCACTTATACCTCTTCTTAAGCAGTGTAAGTCCCAACATCCAATAACTATATTCCATAGTATCCGGAGGCGGGCTTGGCCTATTAGCAGGAACGGCTCGAGGAATCCATTCCCCGTTCGTAAGCCGACAAAAAAGCAGAAATAAGTAAATGTTCGACTTAAGGCCAGTAATCGTACCATTCAGCAACACCTCTAGGAGTATTCGCTTCTGCTCCAAACTCAATTCCTGTTCTCTAGAAGGAAGCATAGGCAAAGCAGCTTGCATAAATCTTCTACCATAATCGGTCAATATATAGCGAGATCCTTCTTTGGCAGTGAGTTCAAACTCCCTTGAAAGTGTATAGTATACCCTAAAATTTGTACCTATAGACGAAAACCTTCTGGCCGGGGGTGGAGCCTCCAAAAAGTCGTTTTCACTAAGTAATCTCTGTCATAAACCCTAAATATGTTGGTTATCCTATTTAACCATCTCAGATGTGTGATATCCATAGCCTTAGACGGTTCGAGTATAAGACCGACATGCCTCTCCAATTCTTCAACTTGTTTATGATACATAAGAATCACTTTATCGTAGCTATACTCCACCAGCTTAATATTTCTAAGCTTAGTAAAATGCAAACGAATTTTTTCTATGAGTTTAGGATACGAAACATCTGAATATAGAATAACTATGTCACGTTCATAATGCGGATTCAAGGATATTTTTGCATAGCGCTCGACTTGGGTAATCACAAAGGTAGCTTGTTGTACGCTACGTATGGCCACTTCAAGCTCAACAATAATGTACTTTTTCGATTCTACATCTTCTAAAATAAAATCTACTACACCGTGCTTTGTTCTATACTGCTCTGCAAAAGTTACGAGTTTTGGTGAGCAACCTAATGGTCTTAATAAGTTCGTGAGATATGACCGTTCTCTAAGAAGAGTCCACTGAATGAGACGCTCGGAAAGGAAGCTCATGGAATGAAATTAGTGAACCTATCAGCCTCTTCTAAAAGAGGACGCAATGCTTCGTCATGGAGCTTCTTTTGGTAAGCTTCCAGGCGCTCTTGCAGAGGGGGTTCTTGGAGGGCCAGGATGCGCACCGCCAAAAGCGCCGCATTCGCCGCATTGTCTATCGCCACGGTGGCCACAGGTACCCCTTTCGGCATCTGCACAATAGATAACAGCGAGTCCAAGCCCTGAAATGACTGGCTGGAGCGGATAGGCACCCCTATCACTGGCAGCGTAGTGAGGGAAGCGAGCATGCCAGGGAGATGCGCAGCCCCCCCCGCCCCCGCAATAAGCACCCGCAAGCCCCGGGCCACAGCCCCCTTACCATACGCCCACAGCCGATCCGGCGTACGATGCGCCGACACAATCGTAAACTCATAGGGCACCCCAAACTCTTCCAGCACCGTGCGCGCCCCTTCCATGACCGCCGCATCGCTCGCACTGCCCATGACGATACCCACCCATGGCTTCATGGAGGGCAAGGTACAAAAAGAGCACCGTGCCGCGTATGCTATTGAAGCGGTATAGAAAAGCGTTCAGAAGTACGCCTAAGCACCCCTTCCTGTTCTATCGAGCCTTTCTTCTCCCCTACCCGAAACTTCATCAACAACTCATACTTCATCTCTCCCGCCGAACGTAGCTTCCCTTCCATCTTAAAGTCTGTAAGCTCCACGTCTCCTTTCGCCAAAAGCCCCAGAAATCCTATAATCATCGCAAATCGCTCCTTCGTCTCCTCCTCTACATGGAAGCGGCGCCCCCGAATATTCGCCGGCATGGGTAAGTCGTTATAAAAAACTAATAGGGGCCTTTCTTCTTTCCCCTTCTCCTTTTCCTCATCTAAGGGGTTGGGCATTATGGAAAGCTTTATTTGCTTCTTTGCGGTTTCTTTCGTGCCGTCTGGCTTTTGCGTAGTCACTTCAACCTCGCCCTCCCATGTGCCAGCAAACTCTATCGGCTCTGCCCTCCTTTCCAATAACGTACATCCCCAAAGGGATACACCTAAACCCCATACTAATAAGTACCGCATAGACCAAAGGTAGAAAAACCTTTCGCTATTATACACTACGAGAACTCCCTTCTATCCACAGTCATGCATACTAAACTCCCTACGCCTACACCTCCGACTAATCTAATCCGTCTTCCGCCTCCCAAGAAGAGCCTTCCTCCCTGATATAATCATAAGGGTTCTTATCTGCTTGTAAAGTGAGCGCGCCTTCCTCTTCATAAAAGCCCTCTTCACCCCGAACTTCAAAGAATATAGAGCGTTTATAGCACATCTTCCCTTTGCCTACCAGCTCGCCAGTTACCTTTCTACTCTTTAGCTTAAAGCCCACCTTCTGCGCAAAAATGCGCATAACTTCGTTCTCTTTGTCCTTTTCACCTGGTAAGGTCTGTGTTTTTCCTTGCGCAGAGTCCTTAGCGAGCTCCTCGATAGCCATAAGGGCCACCCCAAACATCATACCCATCAGAGCCTCAGCCCGTTTTTCAGGGGGATTAACGAGAATGAGCGCCTCCAACGGAGTCCCCAACATCCGTACTGAGTCGGGCCTCTCTGCCCACCGCTGCCCCTCCACCCGAGCTCGCAAATGGGTCTTGAACTCAAACTCATCGGTATCTCCCGTGTCTGCCGGAGCATTTGTCTCTATAAGGGTCACCTGCAAAAAGTTCTCTTTGGGCGAAACCGTATCCGCAACGATTACCACTCGCATAAAATAAGTATAGTCGTGTACGCTGCTCTCGCCGGGCGGTTTTGCCTTGGCAAAGACACGCCCTTCCCATACCCCAAAAAACTTCGTTGGGTCGGCCTTTTGGCCTGCACATGGGGAAAAGAGCCCTCCAAGGAGGAATATCCCCAAAATACCCCCTACGAAAAGGGGCCGCCTCCTAAAAGTGTAGCCTAATCCTTGCACAGGGCCGCGTTTGCCCTGGAGACAGAGCCGCCGACGAGCTACCCAGGTGTACATATGCTCACGCCACCGCCGAGGGATAAGCCCTAAAAGCATGGCCAACAGCGGCCACCCATAGCCCGCATCCCGTAGCGCCTCTCGTAGGGCTTCACTTCCTACAAAAAACTGCCCTGCTCGCTCATAGATAACCGCATCTACGGGTACGGGCAGCCGCGTCAAATCCGTATAATCTGTGGGTACCCAGGTTATGCGCCCAGGAACGGTACGCCGCCCAAAGGCCCGGGCCAACCTCCGGCATAAGGAACAGTTTTGGTCATAGTACAAGCGCCCTCCACCAGCCATCTTGCGAAGATACGTTTTATTTTGCCTGCGTGTGCACCCCTGAAAGGTTGGCTCGCATCCGAGCCGTCTTAGCCAAGCGCCAGCCGGACCTAACCCTCTTCTTAGAGAAGGTACATAAGCCCCATAACCTGTCCGCTATTTTACGCACCTGCGATGCTGTGGGTGTGTGGGAAGTACATGCGGTCTTTCCAGAAGGACGCGTGCCCACCTATAACGAAACCAGCGCCGGCAGCGAAAAGTGGGTGCCTGTACACACGCATCCCTCTATCCAAGCGGCATGCGCCTATTTGCGTAAAAAGGGGTTTCGGCTCTATGCCACCGCGCTGCGCCCCGAAGCCGTGGATTTTCGGGCGCTGGATTACACGCAGCCTACGGCGTTTATCCTGGGCGCGGAATACTACGGGATCTCGGAGGAAACCTTAGCGGAGGCCGATGCGCTTATCCGCATCCCTATGTACGGGATGGTCCAGAGTCTGAATGTGTCGGTAGCGGCAGCGGTGCTCTTGTATGAGGCGCAGCGGCAGCGTGCTGCAGCCGGTTTCTATGATGCCCCACGTCTCTCTCCTGCCGAGCTGGAAGAAGCCTTTGAACGGTGGTGCAGCCTCTAAGGCGCCGAGCGTATCCACACTTCCCCTACCAGAGTATCGCCCAAAAACGCTCGCAGGTGGTCTCCCACGGCTACGGGGCCAACGCCTGCGGGCGTCCCTGTAAAAAGCACATCCCCCGGCTCCAGCGTAAAGTACCGAGAGGCTTCAGTGATAAGCTCTGGGAGGGAAAAAAGCATATCGCGCCCGTACCCTTCTTGGAGGAGGGTATCGCCCCGTAGGAGGCGGAAGGGCTTCTCCGGCCAGTCTGCCGTGAGAGGCAGCCAAGCGCCCCACCACGCGGACCCATCAAAGGCTTTGGCCATCTCCCAGGGCAGGCCCTGGGCTTTGAGCTGGGCTTGGAGGTCGCGGGCCGTAAAATCAATCCCCACCGTCAAGGCATCTACCAGCGCCGCAGCCTTGTCTACGGGTACATTCTTCCCGCCGCGTCCCAGCCGGAAAACCAACTCTACTTCATACTCTAACCGCTGAGAAAAAGCCGGATACCCTACTTCCCCCGAGGCTGCCCAGGCCGTGGCGGGCTTGAGAAAAAATACAGGTTTTTCCGGCGGAGCGGCCCCCATCTCTTGGGCATGAAGGGGATAGTTTCGCGCCACACACAGGATTTTCATGCCCGCATGACGAGTTCTTGGCCTTCGGTGATGAGCACACTGGCACGGTCAGCCGTAGGGGCCTCCGTGTAAATGCGCAGGATAGGCTCTGTGCCCGAAGCCCGAAACATTACCGCCTCACCGCCCTCCAGTAGGAGCTTATAGCCGTCGGTGGCATCTATGGAGAGGACCTTCCGCCCGGCAAAAGAAGTGGGCGGCCCTTCTTTCAGGAGGCGCAAGATGGCGGCTTTGCGCTCGTCGGAGATATGCCAGTCTAATCTATCCACCGCAAAAGGCCCCACTACCTCATATATCTCCGCGATCAGCTCATCCAAGGTCTTGCCCGTTTCTGCCAGCATTTGGAGGATAGTGAGGGCGATAAAGGTGCCATCTCGCTCTGGCAGATGCGAAGGGATAGCTACGCCTCCCGATTCTTCGGCGCCTAAGAGGGTGTCTTCGGCAGCCTGCATCCGTTCCGCTATGTATTTGAAGCCCACCGGGGTAATCTCCACGGGCAAGCCCATCCGCCGAGCATATTCGCCCACCCGCACCGCACAGCTCAAACTCACAATGACTCGCCCGCGCTGCTGTTTATACCGCACCAGATAATGCAGCACCAGTAGAATAATATGATGCGCATCTATGTACTTCCCGCCCTTGCCTACCATGCCGATACGGTCGGCATCCCCATCCAGCACAAACCCAAAGTCCAAGTTATGCTGCTGTACAAATACAGCAAAATCGCCGAGGTTTTTGGGGATAGGTTCTGGATTTATGCCGCCGAAGCTGGGGTTATATTCACAACGGAAGGCATGCACGACAGGCAAGAGGCGAGGGAAAATCCGTTGCCCTGCGCCATACATCGCATCAAAACCTATGCGGAAGGGGAGCTGACTGAGGCGCCTGAGGTCAAAACGGCTTTTGATATAGTTTTGGTAAAGGGCCTCCATGTCGTAGATTTCTATTTGGCGGGCTTGGAGGAGCTCTTCCCAGGCTTCGGGGAGCTCTACGGGGGCATCAGGGATGAGGGCTTCTATTTCTTTGAGGATAGAGACAGGGGCGGGACCGCCATAGGGGGCTTTGAGCTTGTAGCCCAAGTAGTGGGGGGGATTGTGCGAGGCGGTGAGCACAATACCTAAATGGGCCTGGTGCTGCACCGTAGCGAGAGAGACCATAGGTGTAGTAGCAAAGGAAGGGCTCAAATATACCTTTACGCCGCGGTGAGCCAGGTGTTGGGCCGCCGCCTCCGCAAACATCCCCGCCATAAACCGGCAATCATACCCTATCATGACCTTGGGCTGGGGATACCGCTCTACAAGCCAGCGGGCAGTCCCCTCTACAATACGGCTCAGGTTAGCGAAAGTGAAATCCTTCGCAATAATGGCTCGCCATCCATCCGTACCAAAACGAATAGCACTCATGGGGCAAAGTTAGGGGAAGAAAGTAGCTGCCTATACAGCGCACGAATGTCTTTTATGAGGCGCTCCTCGCTGTAGTAGCTGCGAATGAAAGGTTGTGCTTTTTGGGCTTTTGCGCGGGCTTGGGGCAGCTGCGCTATAAAGAGTCGGAGGCTTTCGGGAAGTGGCTCCTGGAGGAGATAGCCATACTCTCCTTCGGCGAGGAGGTCTGGCACACCGCCCACGGGCGTAGAGGCCACCGGCACCCCACAAGCCAAGGCTTCTATGAGGGTGACGGGGGTACCTTCATTATCGGAAACAAGAACCACAGCATCTAAGGCTCGCAGTACTTCCGGAATATCCCAACGCAAACCCGCCCACACTACTTTTTCGGAAAGGCCCAGTTGCCGGGCCAGGGCCTCCCAGCGGGGCTTCTCGGGGCCATCGCCCACGAGTACGAGCCGGAAAGGGCGCGGCGGGTCATTCATCTCGGCCACGGCCTGCAAAAGCTTATCTACCCGCTTGATAGGTACCATACGACCTATCCACCCCAGCAGCAGGCTATCCCTCCCGCCCCACGCTGTTCGCAAGGCCTCCACCGCCTCCGGGTCGTACTTATCTAAGCGTTCCAGCGGGAAGCCTAAGGGTATGACTACGACTTTTTCGGGTGGGGCGATGCGGAAGCGCTCTACAATATCGCGCCGCTGCCGCTCACTAATCACCACAATACGATGAGCGAGGCGTGCCAACAACCGTTCTATTTGGCGATAGAGCCAGTGCCGCCACGGCGAGAAGTACCCTTCAAACGAATGCCCATGGAAGGTATGAATACGCAGGGGCACCCTGGCCAGCCACGCCGCCAGCCGCCCCACAGCTCCAGCCTTAGCGGTGTGGGTATGCACAATATGGGGATTGTAACTACGCATGAGGCGCCACAGCGCCCATATACTCCCCCAATCTCGCCACACCTGAACTTCACGCCCTAAGGAAGGAATGTACTCCACGGGTACGCCATACTGCGCTATCCATTCGGTGGCGCGGGCTTCTCCGGGCGGCTCTTGCCCCGATACTAATAGGGTCTCAAAGGGCTCCCCCAATCGCTGGGAGAGGAGGAGCACGTGATGGGCAGGTCCGCCTACGTTGAGACGAGTAATCACCCGCAGAACCCGTACTTTTGACACCAGGCCAAAGGTATCATGCGCTTTTTCTGGGTTGTACTGCTGGTGTGGGGGCAAGAAGTCTCCCCCCCCGCTTACCCTAACCCCAAGGTTGCCCTGGCCCTGAGCGCAGCCTTCCCCGGGACGGGCCAGCTCTACAATAAAGCCTATTGGAAGGCCCCCTTAGTATGGGGAGCGCTGGCATTTACGGGCTACCTCGCCTACCAAAACCACCGCCAATACCTCTATTATCGCCAAGCTTACCGCGAAGCGCTGGCGGGCTACAATCCCCTCCCTACGCTCCTCCCTGAAAATATCCGCGCCTTGCGCGAAGCCTATCGCAAAGACCGAGATGTCTTTTTGCTGGTTTTTTGCATAGCCTATGGCCTCCAAATAGGCGAAGCCTACGCCGATGCCTATCTCAAGAAGTACTCCGTATATGCTGGGGTCACTCCTGCAGGAATATGGATCGCCGCCAGGTGGTAGCCCGCTTCTTGCAAGCCTTAGCTACTCTTACCCATCCGGCCGTAGTGGAGGCAGCGCTACTTTCTTATTACAGCAAGGGGCATGCGGGCTGGATAGTGGCTAGTTGGGCGCTGCTCCCAGGCGTAGGCGGCCTCCTTTACCTCGGACTGCGTATTTCCCTTCTGGACCTGGCAGGCGTATTGGGCTCTCCGCGTCGCGTACTTCTCTTGTGGAACCTGTTAGCCATAGCCGGCCTCTGGGCCGCCACTGCAGACCCCCTCCTGCACTTCTGGCTCAACTTCCTCCTGTGGATAAGCTTCTGTGGATTCCTCCTCCACTGGTGGTGGGAATACTCCTTTCATGTCTATGCATGGGCGGCCCTAACAGGCCTTTTTTTAGGGTATAGCCGCAGCTATCCTTTCACTTTCGTGCTCCTTCTCAGTGCCACCGCAAGCATAGGATACCTTCGCTGGAAGCAGCAAGCGCATCCTGTGCCCGAGCTTGTGCGAGGTGGCGTAGCTGGGGGACTCCTTGGGCTACTCTTCTTTGCCTGGAACGAACTCGTCTACCTTCGCTAACTGAACGGAGTTTTACCTTCGTGGGGATGAAAAGCCATTTGGCCTTCCTCCTTGGGGCAACTTTCCTACAAGCCCAAATACCGGCCTTAGCATCTGTAAGGGGATTACATTCCGCGCGCCCTTCGCGCACGGCAATTGTGGGGGTACAGGTGTGGCTGGGTCCGAGCAAGGTACAACGCAATGCCGCCCTCCTTATAGAAAAAGGCTTCATCACCCGCATCCTCCCTGCCGATTCCTTCGTGCCTTCAGCGGGCATGCAGGTATTGCGCTATCCTCAGGGTACGTGGGTCTATCCAGCCTTCATAGAGCCTTGGACAAAAGAAGGGCTACCTGCCCCTTCTCGTCAGGAGAAGGCCTCCCCCCAATACGACCCTGCACGTCCGCCTACTTACTACCCTAATGATGCCGTACGGCTGGATTTTGCCGCAGAAACGAGCTTCACTTTTTCGGCGGAGCAGGCCCGTAAGCTCCGGGAGATGGGTTTCGCTGTGGCTCATATAGCCCCCACAGATGGGATAGTGCGCGGAACTGGCGTTACCTTCTTCCTGACAGATAAGCTGCACTCCGAAGAGCGTATTCTACGCGCAGCAGCTATCCTTCATGCTGGCTTTGAAAAGGGAAGCTCCCCCCAAGAATATCCTGACTCCAAAATGGGAGCCATTGCTTTGGTGCGCCAGCTCCTGTACGATGCGCTATGGTATCGCCAAGGCCTGCCTAACACCCCGAAAAATGTCGCGCTGGACCGCCTCCTTGCGCTGGCTCGGGATACCCTTCGCTGGTGCTGGATGGCACAGACGCCCGAGGATGCCTTTCGGGTAGCCCAGCTGATGCGCGAATGGCAAGCCTTGGCTCCCCTTCGCTGGGCGCTCCTGGCCACTGGCTACGAATACGAATGGCTCCCTTACCTCCCTAAAGAAGGCTTGTATATTGTGCCGGTAGGCCTGCCGGTGCTTCCCCCGCCCCATAGCCCGGATTTTTATGCGCGGCTCCCTCTGCAAGCGTTGCGCCGGTGGGAACAAGCCCCCTTCCGCGCCAAGTGGCTATTGCAAGCGGGCTATCCTGTAGCTTTCACCGCCCACGGCCTCCCCGACCCAAAGACCTTCTGGGAGCACCTGCGCACACTGGCACGCACAGGAGTGTCACCCGATAGCCTCTTGTGGGGGCTGACGGAAGTGCCGGCCCAATGGCTGGGCCTATCTCAGGCAGGACGCATCGCCCCCGGCTACTACGCTAACTTTTTGGTTTTTTCCGATACCCTCTGGAAGCCTTCCGCCCGTCTCTTAGAAACATGGGTCGCTGGCGAGAGAGACCTGTGGGTTTCGGTGCCCTCCGTCCTGCCGGCAGGTACCTATGAAGCCACAGCCGCCTTCCCTCAACTCAAGATAGCACCAGACCTACCGCCCCTCTCCGCCAAAATCCTCCGAGACAAAGACACCCTCTCTGTACAGATCGCGTATGATCCCACTACCGCTCTTTTTCGCTTTACGGTGCCGGCCCAAATAGGGGTAGGGCATATCGTGTTTTCGGCACCGGCCGAGAGTCTCCTGACTGGCTGGTGGATCCCCCCCACCGGCGAACGAATACCTTGGCAAGCCCGGCGCATAGCGCCTCCTGACACCGAACGCGCCCGCGAAGCACCGCCCCCCCTCGCAGAAGATAGCCTCATCAGTCGCCGTACCTTTCCCAATAGCGCCTATGGCCGTCCTACCTTTCCCCCGGCGCAAACTTTCCTTTTCCGCAAAGCCACCGTATGGACAGGCGATACCATTCTCCCAGAGACCGATGTGCTCGTGAGTGGCGGCAAGATCCGCGCCATAGGCCGAGACTTAGCCCCACCAACAGATGCCCAGATTATTGAAGCCCACGGCAACGCCCTCACCGCAGGCATCATTGATGAGCACTCCCATATCGCGATTGAAGGCGGCGTCAATGAAGCCAGCGACGCCGTCACCGCCGAAGTGCGCATCCGGGATGTGATTGACCCCACCGATGTCAATATCTATCGGCATTTAGCTGGGGGCGTGGTCGCAGTACAGCTCCTCCACGGCTCGGCTAACCCCATCGGCGGGCAATCTGCTTGCATCAAACTTAAGTGGGGCCTGCCGGCCGACTCTTTCCTCATCCCCGATGCTCCCCCCTTCAATAAGTTTGCCTTGGGCGAGAATGTTAAGCAATCCAACTGGGGGGATGCCTACACCCTCCGCTATCCTCAGACGCGCATGGGCGTGGAGCAAATAATCACCGACGCGTTTGAAGCCGCTCAGCAGTATGCTCAAGAATGGCAGACCTATGAAGCCGCCCGAAAAAAGAATCCCCGCTTGCCAGCGCCCCGCCGCAACCTCCGCTACGAAGCTCTGGCGGAAATCCTTGCCAGCAAACGGTACATTACCTGCCATTCGTACGTGCAATCCGAAATCCTTATGCTCATGCGTGTAGCGGAGCGCTTCGGCTTCCGGGTGCGCACCTTCACCCATGTTTTAGAAGGGTACAAGGTCGCCCCCGAACTCAAAGCCCATGGCGCGTTTGCTTCTACTTTTTCCGATTGGTGGGCCTACAAGTACGAAGTCATAGAAGCCATACCCCATAATGCCGCCATTTTACTAAGCAAAGGCGTGCCCGTATGCATAAACTCTGACGATGCCGAGATGGGCCGCCGTCTAAACCAAGAAGCCGCTAAGATTCTACGGTATGGGGGTAGGACCTTAGGCATAGATAGCCTTACTGCCTGGCGCACGGTGACCGTTTATCCCGCCCAGGCCTTAGGCATAGCCCACCGCACAGGTTTTATCCGGCCAGGGTATGATGCGGATCTTGTACTCTGGGACCGCCCGTCTCCCCTGTCCGTGTATAGCAAAGTCTTAATGACCCTCGTGGAAGGACGCCGCCTTTACGATGCCCAAGAAGACCGCCTCCATGGGCAAGCGCTCCAGAAAGAGAAAAAGGCCTTGGTAGAAAAAACGTGGAAAGCAGCCCAACAAGAAACTAAGGGGCCCCCCCTCTTGCTGCGCCGAGCTGTACTCTGGGATTGCGAAAGCCTCGGAAATGCCGCCGAAACTTCTACCCCATAGCTCCATACCCCACAGAAACCGCAGCGAAAATCTTACCTTTGCCCAAACAATATATACGATATGCGAGTAAAAAATCGGATAGGGCTGGGCTTAGCCCTTTTAGCAGGGATAGCCTGCGGCCCCAAAGACCTTATCAACAAAACCAAATACGGCGGGAAAAAGTACGTCAACACCTGTGAGACCTTCAAAAAAGAAGTGCAAGCTACCCTTGACGCAAACAACGACCCCGCCACCCTCCGCATAAGTGAGTACGATAATAGCCAGTTTGACCCCACCTTCGTGGAGCCAGGGCAGTTTCTCCAAGCAAACGATACCCTATATTTCCGTCTGGCCAATGACTTGGAATATGCCAAGTACCTGCAAAAAGGTGTGGCTATTATTGTGCGGGTAGATTATACCACCCCTGCCCATTTAGCCAATATGGAAAAAGATCCTCAAGGTACCGTTGGGGAGCTTATCATCACAGAAAGCTACTACAAAGCCAACTCGCAGCCCTTCTTTATTTATAAGATCCCACTGGGCGGCAGAAAGTTAGACGGGAAGCAAGTCTCGTTGTACTTTTCTGTGGTAAAGTTAGATAAAAAGGGGAAGGTAGTCAAGGTATACTGCGACTCACGCAATAAACCTTTTGGACCTGCCGATCCGCCTTGTTGTACTTCGCAGCCATGGGCGCGGGTGCACACAGGCATAAAAGCGGCGTTGCCAGACCTCCCCATTCGGGATGAGCAATACCGCTATGAGGGATTTGAAGGGACCTTGGACCTCATCTTCCCCATTATGTCCACCAAGTTCAATAAAAAAGAGCTCACCGATGCTATCCTTCAGTATGTAGCCAAATATGAACAAATGGGCTATCTGGTGCAAAGCATCAAGATTGAGGGGTATGCTTCGCCGGATGGACGGCTGGAGCTTAACCAGAAGCTCTCCCAAGGCCGGATGGAAGCTGTAGTAGAAGACCTCAAAGAACACTTTGTGAAAAAGATGGGGCGAGATATTCCGATGGAGGGCATAGGCCGCGGAGAAGACTGGCAACGTTTTGATATACTGGTAAAAACGGCTGACTTTACCGATGAGGAACGGGGACAAATCCTCCAAATAGCGGCTCAGCCTATCCATGAAGACGATCGCGAAAAGCAACTCCGCAAGCTGCCTTACTGGCCTAAAATCCGCGAAAAAGTACTACCCTTTTGCCGCCATGCCCTGGTTACTTTTACCTTTACCTACCAACCCGATAAAATGTATGTAGAACGCTACAATGCAGCCCTTCCGCTCTTAGCCCCAGAACTCTATAACATCGCCACTAAAACTTTTATCATAAGTCGCTTCCGTCCTGGGGTCAATGCGCGCCAAAATCTTTCTATTCTGAATACCCTCATAGATACCCGGGGCAATCACACCGCTAACCTCTTGGCCATGCGCTCTACGTATCACTTCGCGCTGAGTGACCTCAAAAGCGCTGTCCGGGACATAGAGGCCGCCGCCGCCTTGGATAAAAATAACCCCACCTATAGCCTCGCAGCACTGGCCTATCGTACCCAAGGTATCCAAGAGCTCTCACGCGAGGAAGCCATGCAAATGTTAGAGCGGTATAACGACCTCATCGCGCGCACTCCGAATGACCGTTCCCTCTACATCAACCGCGCTATCGTGATGGATTATGTGGGCTGGCTCTCGGGCGCTATCGCAGACAATACCAAGGTTATCTCCGAAGAAGGGCGGCTCGCTATCGCCTACAATAACCGCGGCGTTTCGCTCATGAAAGCTATGCGCCTCCTGGAAGCCGAAGCCGACTTCTTACAGGCTGTCTCTATTGACCCCAACTTAGCTGAAGCCCACTTTAACTTAGGCTTACTCTACGCGTATAAGGGATATCCCGACAAGGCCGCCCAAAGCTTAGAACGAGCCTTTACGCTCCAACCCGCCTTCCGGAGCGAGCTGAACGCTAATCCGGTCTTCCGGGTGGTACGCGACCACCCCCGCTTCGGGAAGTTTTCTACGGGTGGGTGAGCCTTTCCAGCTTACGCACACACACAAGGGGCTTGGTTTCAAGCCCCTTTTTCTTTTTGTTTAGCTTTGCAGAGCCATGGCAGAGACACCACTTTCGGCGCAAGTGCAGCCGACATTCTTTCCCAAGCACCAACAAGCCCTCTACAAGCGGTTAGAAGACAAACATACCCTCGTAGAGGTAGATGAGTCGGACCCCCTACACACGCGCGTAATCCTGAATATGGGGCCTCAGCACCCAGCCACCCACGGCGTTCTGCGCGCCGTACTCCTGTTGGATGGCGAAAAAATCGTCAAAGCGGTCATAGATATTGGCTACCTCCACCGCGGGATTGAAAAGATCGCCGAGTACAAGACCCCCCAAGAGTTCATGCCCTATACCGACCGAATGGATTACCTCTCTCCGTATTCTAACAATGTGGCTTTCTGCTTGGCGGTGGAAAAGCTCCTGGGCATAGAGGCCCCTCCCCGCGCCCAATACATACGCACTATCGCCTGCGAACTCTCCCGCATCTCTTCCCACCTCCTGTGGCTGGGTACGATGATCATGGACGCGGGCGCCGTCTCTATGTTCCTCTGGACCTTCCGAGAACGGGAGAAAATCTATTCCATCTTTGACAAGCTGGCTGGTGTGCGCTTCACCGTAAGCCACTGCCGTATCGGCGGCCTGCAATACGACATTACCGACGAAACCATAGACATGATACGCTCTTTTGTAAAGAACTTCTACAGAGAGCTGCGCGACTGGCGAAAGCTCTTAGATAAAAATCCGATATTCCTGCGCCGAGTAGAAGGGATAGGGGCCATTTCTCGCGAGGAAGCGATCGCTTATGGCTTCACGGGGCCTAACCTGCGAGCCTGCGGCGTACCCTACGACATCCGGCTGTACGAACCCTATCTGGTGTATGAAGAGTTGAACTTTGAGGTGCCTATCCGTGAAGAAGGGGATATGCTTGCACGCTACTTCGTACGCATGGATGAGATGGAACAAAGCGCCCGCATCATTGAGCAGGCCTTGGCGCGACTCCCCGGCGGACCTATCCGCTTAGATAACGCCAAATACGCTTACCCCTCCAAAGACGAAGTGTATTTCTCCATGGAGGGGATGATACACGACTTTATGATGACGGATGTAGGTCCTTTGGCTCCTGCCGGCACCGAAATTTATCACGCTATTGAAGCCCCCAAAGGCGAACTCGGCTTTTATATCTACTCCGATGGCACCGGCATCCCCTGGCGCGTGAAAATCAAGTCCCCTTCCTTTGCCAATATCCAAGTCTTAGAAAAGCTACTGGAAGGGGCCATGATATCCGATGCAGTGCTTTTGATTGGTTCCGTAGATCCTGTCTTAGGCGAAGCCGACAAATAAAGGGCTGCACAAGTACCTCAGACTTCATGTGCGGGGTAGCGGGATATTTTTTGTGGGGGGAGGCTGAACCGCCAGACCTCCATGTAGCCCTCCACCTACTGGCCCACCGCGGCCCGGATGCAGCCCGCACCTGGCAATCGCCCCCGGGTTCTGTGGGCTTAGCCCACACCCGCCTAAGCATTTTAGACCTCTCGGAAGCTGCGCATCAGCCCTTGCATCTGGGGGCCACGCACCTTGTATATAATGGAGAGATATACAACTTTCGGGAGCTGGCCCAAGAAGGAGGCTTTCCGCTCACCACCCGCAGCGATACCGAGGTCATCCTACATGCCTATCACCGCTGGGGCGAAAAAGCCTGGGAAAAGCTGGAGGGCATGTTCGCCTTTGCCTTGTATGATGAGGGAGAGCAAGTGCTTTTTTTGGTGCGAGACCCATTGGGTATCAAGCCGTTGTGGGTGGCGGAGACGGCCTACGGCCTCTACTTTGCCTCCGAACTCAAAGTACTCAAAGCTTGGCTAAAACCCCTCAGCCATCGCCCGGAAGCGCTGGCTGAGTTTCTACACCTGGGGTTTATTCCTGCGCCGCATAGCTGGTACCAGCACATTTACAAGGTTTTGCCCGGTGAAGTGTGGCAGGTCCGTCCCCACCGGGTAGAAAAGCGCTTTTATTACGACCGCACGCGCCTATGGCAGCAGCCTTTGCTAAGCCTTCCTCAGCCGGAGATAGAAGCGCTCCTGGCAGAAAAACTTCGGCGGGCGGTGCGGGCCCATCTGGTAAGTGATGTGCCTGTGGGGCTTTTCCTAAGTGGGGGCACTGATTCTTCGCTGGTAGCAGCATTTGCTGCAGAGGAAGGCCATAAGCTTCAAGCCTTCAGCATCGGTTTTGCGGAGGCTTCCTATAACGAGCTACCCTATGCCTGCGAAGTAGCCCGGATATTAAGCCTCCCCTTTACAGAGGCTATTTTATCCGCTAAAGAAGCACTAACGCTTATTCCGCGTTTGCCAGAGTGGTTTGATGAGCCCTTTGGCGATGTGTCGGCGTTGCCTACGTATTTGGTATCCCGATTGGCGTCTCAGTCGGTGAAGGTTGTCTTAGCCGGCGATGGCGGCGATGAACTCTTTTGGGGATACGGTCGCTATCGGTGGGCGCTGCGGCTTGCGCGAGCCCCATCTTTTTGGCGGACGGGCGGGCAGCTCCTACGCTGGTGGCCCCAAAGCCGCGCCCAACGCGTGCGTAAGCTGCTTGCCTTACCCACCTCCGCCCTTCCAGAGCATATCTTCTCCCAGGAGGAGTACGCTTTTAGCTGGGGCGAGCTACACCAGCTTTGGGCTGATACGCCCACTGAGCCATGGCATACGCCGTTTACCTTGCCTTCCACCCTACCTGAAGCCCAAGCCGCTTGGGACTTCCTCCATTACTTGCCGGATGACCTCCTCACCAAAGTAGATAGGGCCTCTATGCAGCATAGCCTGGAAGTGCGGGTTCCCCTCTTGGACAAAACCTGGGTAGAGCTGGCCTGGCGGGTGCCTCCTTCACTCAAAAAGCCTTTACCCGGCGCTCCTCCCCAATATAAGCCTCTTTTGCGCGCGCTGCTGAAACGTTTTTTGCCCGCGTCTTTAGTAGAGCGAAAAAAGTGGGGCTTTACGCTGCCCCTGGCCCAGTGGCTCCAAGGCCCACTCGCTGATTGGGCCAGAACCTATGCCCATCCCACACATCTTTATCAGGCTTACGGGCTAAATCCCCCTGAGGTGCGAGCCCTCTGGAGGAAGTTTGAAGCCGGCCAAACGTATTTGGCGGGACGCCTGTGGCTTTTGGCGCAGGCAGGGGTATATGCTGAGCGTGAAGCTACGACCCTACCAAGATGTCCCGCAGGCGCAAAGTGACAGCGCCTCTCTTATCCAAACGAGGGGAAGCAACGATACGCAACGGGCCATTTCCTCTGCTGCTGAGGAAGTCTTTTATGAGGGAGAAGGGCAGATCAGAAGCAGCAGCGTACCAGTGGCCATTGGAGGCAAAAATCAAGCGTCCTTCGTGGAAGGGTTCAGAAAGGAGGGACATGTCCTCTATCAAGAAGCGCGGGGCCTCGTTGGCTGGACCGATAGGTTCCATTTTTTCGCACCAGTGGGCCAGTGCTGGGGTAAGTTCTGTGGGGGAGAGGAGCGCATCAATCGTATGGCGGGGACGCACGGGCAAGTAGGGTTGGGTGCCTTGGGCGAGTGCTTCTACAAAGGCGTCCAGTTGGGTAGCGTGGAGGGTAAGCCCCGCTGCTCGGGCGTGCCCCCCAAACTTCTCCAAATAAGGACTGCAGTGGGTATGAAGGACCTCAAAGAGAGGCACTTCACCTGGGCTGCGGGCTGAGCCCGTGAGGAGTCCGCCTTCTTGGTGGGTGAGTACCACCGCCGGACGGTAGAAGCGTTCCATAAGCTTGGCGGCTACCAAACCCACGATGCCTTTACTCCACTTCTCTCCGACGACCACCAGAGCCGGCGGAGCCAGCTGGGGATCTTGGAGACTGCCGGGATACGCTTGGGCTATTTGAGCTAAAGCTTCTTGTAAGGTTTTTTCTTGGAGGCCTTGCCGGTGGCGATTCAGTCGGTCCAAGTAAGCGGCTACTTCTTTAATTTTCTCCGGAGGTGTGTTACGATGCAAAAGGAAGAGCCCATACCGGGGATGATGCATGCGGCCAGCAGCATTGAGCCGTGGGACAAGTTGGAAAACGATTTGGCGGGCATGGCGCAGCTGCCCGGGGATGAAGCCTGCTTGTTCCATGAGGGCCGCTATGCCAGGGTGAGGAACTTTACGCAGGGCTTCCATGCCCAGATAGACAATGGTGCGATTCTCCCCCAACAGGGGCATCACATCCGCCAGGAGACTAAGGGCAGCCAGCTGAACCCATTGATGTAGCCGCTCCTGCCGGAAATTGTACTTCTGCACATACGCTAAAAGAAACTTGAGCACTAAAGCTCCAGCCGATAGATATTTATTCTTGTAAGCGCTATCCGAACGCCAAGGATTAATGAAAGCGGAGACGGGAGGGGGCTGGTCGCTCGGCCCTATCTCATGGTGATCTAATACAATCACAGGTATCTCTGCACGCTCCAGACGAGCCAGCTTGGTACCTTCCTTAGTGCCACAGTCTACGGTGATGAAGAGGCCATATTTTTTTTCTATGGCTTGCTGAATAGCTTTTTCAGAAACGCCATAGCCTTCGGTGAAGCGGTCAGGTAGATGTAAAAAATACTGCTTATGGCCGGCTTCTTCCAAAAAATCTCCCAAGAGTGCGGCGGCGGTGGTTCCATCCACATCATAATCGCCGGCGATGTAGATAGCGCGGCCTTCGTGGAGGGCGGTATGGAGGAGGGTAAGGGCTTTGTCTATGTCCGGCAAGTCCAAAGGTTCTTCCAGCTTGTCCCATGAGGGATTGAAGTAAGCTTCTATGTCGGTAGGGGAAGTAAGTCCCCTACGGCTTAGCACAGCAAGCACGGCCATAGGGATAGCCCCGACTCCTGGGGAGAAGGTCCACTCAGGCGGAGAGGCCAGCTGCCATTCCGCAAAAAGACCGGAGAAAGTTTGCATCCCAGAGAATAGGTTAGAGAGAGAAAGAAGCCGAACGGGACAGCTGATAGCGAAATCCTATAATCAAGATATCATCTGTTTGCGGAATATCTCCCTTCCATTCACGCAAGCGCTGCTCCAAAACCTTGCTTTGTTCGTGGAGGGGCAAGCGATGCACCTCATCTATAAGCTCATAGAAGCGCCGCGTACCCATGCGGGGGCGTTCTTGGCCTTCTTGGTCCGGGTAGCCGTCCGAGAATAGGAAAAACATATCCCCTGGCTGGGGGCGGATACGATGAGACTGAAAAGGTACATTTCTGAAGAGTTCGGGGTCATCGGCGATAGCGCGGGGCGTAGGCGGTATTTCCTGTCTTTGTCCTCCGCTATAATGGAGCACAGGACGCTTAGCCCCTGCGACAAATACCTCGCCACTCTGAAGGTCTATCTGCACAACAGCCATCTCGGCGCCATCTTGGATGACCTCGCCTTGGGATTGGGATTGGAGCTTCTCTCGCACTTGCGCATCTACCACTTGCAAGATCCCGGCCGGGTCAGATACGCCCATTTCATTGACGGCGTAGCTAAGCGCATTGCTTACCAGCACACTCATGAAAGCCCCCGGAACCCCATGCCCCGTGCAGTCCACAGCCGCCAAATAAACATAACGGCCTCCTTGCTCACTAAACCAGTAAAAATCTCCGCTAACCACCGCTTTTGGTAGATACAGAATAAAGCTTTCGGGCAAGTGATAGCGAATAATCTCTTCGCTGGGTATGAGAGCTCGTTGTATGCGCCGGGCGTAAGCGATGCTATCCTCCAGTTCCTTTTTCTGCTCTAAGATGGTGTGATAAAGAGCGGCATTTTCCAAGGATATGGCCAACTGGCTGGTAAGAGTTTGCAAAGTATTTTGTATTTCACGCTGCTCCCGCAGAAAATCTACAACCTCGCTGCGCTCAAGCACGACATATCCTAAGTCTCTGGCACTTTGTTGGAGTCGGATGGGTGCGACGAGTATGTTCGCATTTTCCTCCAGCATGGTCTGCTCAATAGCTTCTTGGATTTCCACACGCAGTTGGCGGGCTTTTTCGGGGTCGGCGTATGCGTCTAAGACCTGTACTTGTATTTTTTTGGCATAGGCGCTTAGGGCATTAGCCATAGCTTGGAGGCTTATACCTTGCTGAGGATAATCTATGGCGATTTTCGCCGAAGTGAAGCCTACCGTTTCCGCCAGACTTTCAAAATACTTTTCTATGAGCTTATTAATCTCCCGCTCACCGGAGAGTTTTTGGGTGAGGTTATTGATATCCCGCAGGAGGCGTGTGTACATTTGCAAGCGGATTTTTTGGAGGTAGGCTTCGGCGGCTTCTTCCACGGTAAGCATGAGGTCATCTTCGCGCCAAGGCTTCATGACATAGCGATAGAGGCGCGCGTGGTTGATAGCGTTTCGCACTGCATCTAAGGTAGCTTGCCCAGTGAGCAAAATCTTATAGGCTTCGGGGACTTTTTTATGCGCAGCGATAAGAAACTCATCCCCTTTCAGGCCGGGCATGAGCTGGTCAGAAATGATTACCGCTATATCCTGATTGTCCGTTTGAATCTCCTCTATCAGTTCCAACGCCTCCTCGCCTCCTTGGGCTACCTCACACTCAAAGCGCTCACCTAACCGATTAAGGACCTGCTCCTGTAGGCTATCTAAGATGATTTTTTCATCATCTACGCAGAGGATTACAGGCTTCTTGATAGGCATAGCGTAGGCTTAAGCAAGCCCGAGTTTTTTTAGGGCGTTATTGACATAGTTGATGAGGTCTTCTTCACGCCAAGGCTTACGAATATAGGCATAGAGGTTAGCATTTTGGAAGGCATTTTCCACGGCTTCGGGGTCCGCTTGGCCGGTAAGCATGATAGTGACCGTTTCGGGATACTTTTGGTGCAGCTCAATCAAGAAGGTATCCCCTTTCACCCGGGGCATCAGCCAGTCCGAAATGACCAATACCATCTCATAGCCCTGCGATACGAGGTCTTCAATCACTTCCCAGGCTTCATCCACGCTCTCGGCAATCTCGTATTCAAACTGATCGCCAAAAGTAGCCCGAAGCTGCTCCTGCAAGCTGTCTAATACAATTTTTTCATCATCCACGCAGAGAATGGCTCGCTTGACTTTCTTCTCTTCCATAAGCTTATTGGGTTTGTTGTAAGGTTTCTTTAGAAGAAATTACGGATTCAAAAGGCGTCTTTATAGGCAATCGCACATAAAAAGTCGTTTTTCCTGGCTCACTTTCAAAATAAATGCGGCCACCATGCTTTTCTACGATCCGGCGGGATATATCTAAGCCCAATCCGGTCCCTTCACCGGCCGGCTTAGTGGTAAAGAAAGCTTCAAAGATTTTATCTTGGATTTCTTTCGGGATACCGGGGCCAGAGTCCGTGAAGCTGGCAATAATATCATCTCCTTCGCGCCACACACGTATATGCAAAGAACCCTTTCCTTGCATCGCTTGGATAGCGTTGGAAATAATATTTGTCCATACCTGGGAGAGTTGGTCCGGCACCCCTAAGATTTGGGGTAGGTCCGATTCATATTCCTTAGTCACTTCAATCCCATATTTGAGCTGGTTGTGATAAATAATAAGCACCGTATCTATGGTGTCAGGGACACTTAGGTATTCGGGCTTTTCTTCTGTACCCTTGCGAGCGTATGATTTGAGGGCATACACAATCTTTTGGGTTTTATTGACAGCCAGCTCAATATTATCCGCATTAAGGCGAAGCTTACCGATATTCCCAGCCATCTCTATGATAAAATCGGCCTTAGGATGCTTGAGAAGCGGAAGAAACGGCTCCAGCCCTTCAAATAGCCCGATTTTGACCAGCGATTGCGCTATGGTAGAAGCATTTGGCACACCTTGCTGCTCTAACCATTCGGTGACCTGGCGTCGATATTGCCGCTCCTCCCGAGAAGTAAGAGAACCTGTAAAACCAAGCGTGCGTTCCGTCATCTGGTGAAAAAGGGGAGCCAAATCCCCAAGCACTCGTATAAGCTCGGGATATTGTTGCAGCGTATGCGGGAGGCTCTTCGATATATTAGTAGCTGCTGCACTAATAGCACCGATAGGTGTATTTATTTCATGGGCGACACCGGCGATAAGCTGACCTAAAGCCGCCATTTTCTCGGATTGAATGAGCTGTTGTTGCGTATTTTTTAGGTCTTCGTACGCTTGTTCTAAGTCTTTTTTAGCAGCTTCCAGTTGTTTATAGCTTTGTTGGAGCTCGGCGGTACGGGCGCGCACTACGGCTTCCAGCTCTCGGTTACGCGCTTCTAAGCGAGCAGCATTCAGCCGAATAAGCGCAAAGACCAAAAACACAGCCAATACCCCATACGAAATATAGGCCCATACCGTACGCCACCAGGGGGGCAGTACAGTGAACGCATACTTAGCTGAGCTGGCCTCTAACCCCAAAGGCGAGAGGGCCTGCACTTCCAAAGTGTATTTACCCTCCGACAGATCCGAAAAGGGAATAGCTGCCCCTGCTTCCAAATAACTCCATTCCTTTTCCTTCCCCCCTTCAATCAATCTATACCGAAAGGTAGTGGCATTGAGTCCGCCGTACGGGTCCACCCACCCAATAAGCAACCGTCCCGAAGCCAACGTATAGGGCACCTCCGGTATGAAGGGTTGAGCCACTGCAAGGGCCGCCTCCTCTGGCGAAAAAGCCCGCCCGCCCCATAAAAGAGAGTCTTCCCCTAAGATAGCAGCCCTCACCAAAGTCGGCGGTACCACTGGAGCATCCAGCGTAAGGGAACCCACAATGAGTTCGTCTTTATAGGCTGCCCATACGGCTTTACCTTCGGTATATAGCACATCGGGGCGCCGGCCTATGGCATTTAGGGTAAGCGGCCTCCCCCCTAAGAGGGGCGATAAAGCGTAGCCCTCCTCAGCCTGAGCCAGCACCCGCACCCCCACCCGTAGCCGAACCAACGACACGGACCCCGCGCGACTTATCTGGTCTATCCGTTCCCCCCCTAAAAGGCTATTTAGCGTAGGAAAAGGCTCAAACTTGCCGGTCCCTTCACGGTATACCAACAAGGACTGCCCGCCTTGCGCAAAAATACGCCCATCCACTTCGCCCACATAATAGTTGGCCTTTTCTAAGCCGAGCGCCTCGGGATCAGCCAGCACCTCCCCCGTAGCCCTATTTAGGCGAAATACCCCCGTAGAGGTACCTATCCAAAGGTTATCGCCTTCCTCTACTAAGCTTTGCACGTCTTTTTCATAGAGGGTAGCGACTTCTTTCCAGCGCCCACTTTCATATTGCAACTGTACTAACCCCCTGCGGCCAAAAGCATACGCCTGCGTAGGGCTCTGGGCCGAAGCACGTATCCCTACAAAAGGTTTATTGGTGATTAGAGGCACCGCCACACCGCCCCGTACTTCATATAACCCTTGCGAACTGGCCACCAGCAGGTGATCCTTAAGCACCGCTAATCGCCAACATTCTCCTTGGAGCCCTTGAACCCGCTGCGCACGCTTCTCCCCGGGAGTAAGACGGAAGATTCCCTGCACAGTCGTGACATAAATCTCCTTATCTCGGGGCAAAATATCGGTAATTTTTCCTTCTATCCCTTTGGCCGCAGTATAACTCCGCAAAGGAAGGGCTAAAAGCACCTGCGTAAGGCCCCGACCATGCGACACCCACGCGTTGCCATAGACATCCCGAAAGACCGCATAAATATCGTCGTCGGGGAAACCCTCTGCCCTACTCCACCGATCTACTTGGCGTCCTTTTGCATCAATCACGACACACCCCCCATTAAGTGTGCCTATCAAAAGATTTTCTCCCAAAGAAAGAATTCGGTATATCCGGTTATCTCGCAGATAGTTTTCCGCGGCGGTTTTGAAAGGAAGGAAGCTGGAACCTTTCCCCTCATAAAGGGTTCCGTCAAAAGTAGCAACGATTACCACAGAACCCAGTTCGGCGATACCACTGACATCTTTCTCATCAAAAAGCTGGCCGCCCGGTAGGGGTATAAACCCACTACGGGTCACCTTGTGCAGCCCGCCTTTGCCGCGGAGATTAGCCCATACTTCGCCTCGAGCAATCCCCGACCCCGTGAGAAAAGCGCCTTCTCCCACCAAAAAAGCCCGCGGCGCTACCGCAAGCACACTGCCATCTACCAAAACAACCCCCCGCGTGCCTATAAAATACACTTGGTTTTGGCTGTCCGTGTATATCGCTTCTATATCGCCAAAAGCTTGTAGGTCCTTGGGCAGAAAACCCTTGTAGGAAACATAGCGAAGGCGTCCCACTGAGTCCGGCCGTAGCTCTCCAAAATCGCCGATCCCTCCCACCCATATCCGATGGTTAGGCGATACCGCCAAGGCCCGGACCAGCGACGAAGTAGGATAGAGCTGCCACCTCTGTCCATCATACTCCGACACGCCCTGATTGGTACCGATATACAATAAGCCTGTTTCCGCGTCCTGAGCGATAGCCCGGACCTGCGTATAGGCACCGTAGTCGTCCTCCGAATACGTCCGCCACAGCGGTAGCCCCTGCGCCCAGAGGACAACCACGCTCCCTATAATCCAACCAAAGTGTCGCATCAAGCCGCAATATTACGAACTTTGCCGATATTTATGCTACAGCGACTCGGGATTGAACGGCTGGCTTTCATAGAGACGGCTGAGCTGCTGTGGGACCCAGGGCTAAATATCCTCACCGGGGAAACCGGCGCGGGTAAATCCCTCCTAATAGAGTCGCTGGGCACTTTATTGGGGTATCGGGGAGACCTCCCGCCCCTCACCGAAAAAGCCATCATTGAGGCCGAGTTTGCGCCGGTCCCCCCCCAAGTACAGGACCTTTTAGAAGAGCCAGCCGAGACCCTCCTTGTGCGCTGTGAGCTCCATCCCACCGGCCGCCGCCGCCTTTTCCTCAACGATAGCCCTGTCTCTGCCCAGCTCCTCCGCCAGATGGCCTACTATCTCGTGGAAATCCACAGCCAACACGATACCCAGCAGCTCTTCCAACCACCCTTCCAAAGAGAACTCTTAGACAGCTACGCCGAGCTCTCCGAAGAGCTTACCCATTATCAAACCCTCTATCGCCGCTGGAAAGCCCTCAGCGAAGAAGTGGCCCAGCTGAAAAAAGCCCAAGCCGAAATAGCGAGCCGCCTGGCTTGGCTGCGTACCCAACTGGAAGAGCTGGAAAGTGCCCAGCTCTCTACCGAAGAGTATGCCCACATAGAGACGCAGATTCAGCGCTTAGAGCACCAAGAGCAGGCGCTCCAAACCCTCTCCCAGTGGTTCCATCAGCTAAGCGAGGCCCCACAGGCGCCCCCAGCCCTCCTAAGAGAAGCGGAAAAAGCCTTAGGCCGCCTGCCCCTGCCCGAGATCCCCCCTATCCTCTCCCTCCTGGAAGAGGCCCGTAGCCTGCTCCAAGAAGCTACCGCCCAAATAGAGACGCTGCTCAGTAGCTTTTCCATAGACCCTACCGAAGCCCAGCGCTTGCGACAGCGCTACGACACCTACAATACCCTCCTCCTCAAATACCGAGCCCCCACCGTGGAAGCCCTCATCACCTTGCGCGACGAATACCGCAAAGAATATAACTCCCTTTCCGCCCAAGAAGCCTACATAGAACCCGCCCATCAAGAGCTCCAAACCCTCACCCAAGCCCTCTTAGAAAAAGCATACGCCTTGGAGCTGGCTCGCTTAGCCGCAGCCCATACGCTCGCCGACCAAGTCCAAGCCTACCTCCACGAACTGGGTCTGGGTCAGGCCCACTTTCATATCGCCGTGGAACGGCTCAAGGACCCCAATAGCCCCTATCGTTGGCAAGAAGAAGGCGTACAGCTCACGCCGTACGGGTTTTCTTCGGTGACTTTTCTCCTGCGTACGCATCCCCAACTGCCCTTAGCTCCGCTGGCCCAAGTCGCTTCGGGCGGCGAACTCTCCCGCATCATGCTGGCGCTGAAAGCCGCCTTAGCCGAAAAAGTAGCCCTCCCTACCCTCGTGCTGGATGAAATAGATACCGGCCTCAGTGGAGAAAGCGCCCGCCGCATGGGCACCTTCCTATCCAAGCTCAGTAAGCGTTTCCAGATCCTCCTCATCACGCATCTCCCCGCTATCGCAGCGCAACCCGGCAGCCACTTCTTCATCTGGAAGGCCCCTGACGAAACCGGCAGCTGGAAAACCCACATCCGCAAGCTTACCCCCGAAGAGCGCATCCCAGAGATTGCCCGCATGCTGGGTGGCGAAGCCGCCGGCGAAGCGGCCCTCGCCGCCGCCCGAGAACTGCTACACCTACCCCGCAGGTAGCCTTAAGCCCCCCTACATCCGCTCCGGTACAGGCAGGGTTAAGGCTTCCATCACCGCCTGTATAGCCGCTGCATACACCGCCGAAAGCCCCAACCGAAAACTCCGTATAGGCGCTTCACTCCCCAGCACAGATAGGGTCTGATAAAACTCATTATACCGCCGAGTGAGCTCATATCCGTAATGCGCCAAAAGCGCAGGATTGAAGCTTCGCGCAGCGACCTCCATGAAATGCGGAAGGGCATACAGATACTGTAAAACGCTCTCTTCTAAAGATTCCAGTTGCACTGGCAGCTCCCCTTGGAGTGGCGCATACCCTTTTTCTGCGGCTTTCTCTAAGAGCCTTTTTGCCCGGACGTATCCATATTGCAAAAAAGGCCCCGTAAAACCCTTCATATCTATGGACTCAGCGGGATCAAAGACAATATTTTTGGTAGGCTCTACCCGTAGCAGATAATATCGCAAGGCAGCTTGCCCCACGGCTTCGGCGATTGCTTGTTTTTCCTCCTCGGGCAAAGGCTCTGTGATAAGCTCGTAGGCCCGTGCGTGCATTTCCCCTAAAAGATCGTCGGCATCTACGACGGTACCTTCGCGGGTTTTCATACGTCCGGTGGGCAGCTCTACCATACCATAAGAGAGGTGGTAGATTTTATCCGCGTAAGGCTTCCCCAGCCGCCGCAGGAGGGCGATTAGCACCCGCATGTGGTGGTCTTGCTCATTTCCAATCACATACACCGATTGCGTAAGGTCGGGATGATCTTGAAACTTAAGCTCCGCAGTGCCTAAATCTTGGGTCACATAAACAGAGGTACCGTCGCGCCGCAGGAGGATTTTCTTGCCGAGACCCTCATCAGTGAGGTCGGCCCATACGGCACCATCCGCTGAGCGGTAAAAAATACCCCGCGCCAACCCTTCTTCTACGATTTTTTTGCCCAGCCCATAGGTCTCCGACTCGTAATACACCTTATCAAACCGAATGCCTAACCGAGCGAAGGTTTGGTCAAAGCCGGCATAGACCCAGCTATTCATCTCACGCCAGAGGGCCAGGACTTCCGGGTCGCCGGCTTCCCAGGCTTGGAGGAGGGCCTGCGCCTCTTGAAAGAGCGGCGCTTGTACCATAGCTTCCTCCTCCGAAAGCCCCTGGGCTTTGAGCGCCTCTACCTCTTCTTTATAAGCTTTTTCAAAGGCCACATAACAATCTCCCACAAAATGGTCTCCTTTTTTGCCCGTAGTGGCCGGCGTAGCAGGCGCAAAGAACTTTTTCCAGCCTAACATAGACTTGCTGATATGAATACCTCGGTCATTCACGAGGTTAGCTCGTACGACGGTGGCGCCTATCCTTTCCCATAGGCGGCTCACGCATTCCCCCAGGCAGATATTACGCAGATGCCCTAAATGCAGCGGCTTATTGGTGTTGGGAGAAGGAAACTCTATCATGAGCTTGTCGGCCTTAGCGAGGGAGAGACGGGTATACCCCTCCTGAGGCTGCAGGAGAGCTTCTCGCAAGAACTCCCCCCAAAAAGCCGGCGCAAAACGAATGTTTACAAAGCCTTTGACGACTTCAGCTTGGAGAATATGCGGGAGCGGCTGGAGTACCGCCTGGGTGGCGGCCTGTACATCCCCTCGGTAAGCCCGAAGGAGGGGAAAAATGTTCAAGGTGAGGGTTCCTTTTTGGTCAGGGGGCGTAAGCTCCACTCGGGGGAGGGCAGGCAGGTTCTTTACCTGCCAGGCTTCTTTCCAAGCGGCGAGCTGGGCGTGCCAGAAAGGCATGGCGGCAAAGTTATTGGGTAGTGTACCTTTGGGTGATGCTGTGGTCCTACGAGCTGCCGGAGGAACGGATAGCCCAAGAACCCATAGAGCCCCGCCATACAGCCCGCCTGTTGCTCTATAAAAGGGGGGAGATACAAGAAACGATTTTCTTGCGTCTGGCAGCGTTTTTGCCTGAAAATACCCTCCTTTTATACAACGACTCGCGGGTGGTACCCGCGCGCCTGCGTCAGGCAAAGAAGGAGTTTCTGCTTACAGAGCTAACGGAAGGCGGATGGGCTAAGGGGAGTCCGCAGCGCTGGAAAGGGCTTTTTCGGCCGGCGCGCTTCTGGCGGAAGGGCGGCCAGCTCACCTGGGAAACGCCTACTTTGACCCTCACCCTTGCCTGGGAAGGGCCCGCTAACGACCGAGAGGGCTACTTCCGGGCCGAATGGGTACCAGCCCAGCTACCAGCCCTTACGGTGTTAGAGCTTGTGGGAGAGCCGCCTCTGCCGCCGTACATCCGGCGCTCACCTACCGATGTAGATCGGCAGCGCTATCAGACCTTCTATGCACGCACGCCGGGGTCTGTGGCAGCCCCTACAGCCGGCCTCCACTTCACCCCCGAAGTATGGGAAAGGCTTCATGAGCGGGGCATCCGTACAGTTCCTCTCACCCTCCATGTGGGCTTGGGTACTTTTCTACCCCTCCAAAACCCGGAAGCCCCCGAGACCCACCCCATGCATGCCGAGTACTTTTTCGTCCCCGAGGCGACGATACAAGCCCTCCGCACGCAGGAAGGGCCTATTGTATGCGTAGGCACCACCAGTCTGCGTACCGTGGAGAGCTTGTATTGGTTAGGCACCTTGGCGCTCCAAGGCAAGCCCAACGCATATCTACCGGCGCTCCTCTGGCAGGGGGCTGAAGCCCTCCCCCCGCCTAAGGAAGCCTTGACGGCGCTACCCGCTCCCCTGCAAGGGCAAACCCAGCTTTACATCCTGCCAGGGTATCCCTTCCAGCTTGTGGATGGCCTTATTACCAACTTCCATCAGCCGCAAAGCACCCTCTTAGGCCTGGTGGAAGCCTTCATCGGCCGGGAGGGCATCCAACAGGTATATAGCTACGCCTTAGAAAAAGGCTTTCGCTTCCTAAGCTACGGCGATACCTCCCTTTTGTGGCGCACATGAACTGGCTTATTCACGAAGCCCGCATCCTCACGGCTGAGGGGGAAATCATAGGGGATGCGTGGATAAAGGAAGGACGCTGGGCGGCTATCGGGCGCATACCCGCACATGCCAAAGGCTTTTCCTTCCCCGCCAAGGGGGCCTATCTCCTGCCTGGCCTGATAGATACGCATGTGCATTTTCGGGAACCGGGGCTAACCCCTAAGGGCGACTTCTACACCGAGAGCCGAGCCGCTGTCGCTGGCGGCGTCACCACCGTCTTTGACATGCCTAACACCCTGCCCCCCACAACCACGCTGGAAGCTTGGGCGCGCAAACGAGCCCTTGTCCGGGGTAAAAGCTGGACAAACTTCGCTTTGTACTTCGGGGCGACGGCAGACAACCTCCCCGCTATCCGACAGCTAAGCCCCAAGGAAGTGCCCGGCGTGAAAATCTTTCTGGCTTCCTCCACAGGGGAGCTGCTCCTCAATGAGGAACCGTGTGTGCGAGCCCTTATGCGCCATAGCCCCGTTCGGTTGCTTTTTCACAGTGAAAAAGAAGAACGCATCCAGGCCGCCCTCAAGCAGTGGGAGCAGGCTACCTGGGCCGAAGTGCCTGACCTACACACCCGCGCCCGCCCCCCCGAAGCGTGCGTAGAAAGCACTCGTTGGCTCCTGGAAGAGGCCCAGCAAGCAGAAGTACCCCTACATGTTCTACACATTACCACCGCCGAAGAAGTAGCCCTTTTACGGCATCGTCCCGCACATCTCTCCGCCGAAACTTGCCCGGTGTATCTCCAATGGAGCGCTGAGGACTTCCCCCGCTACCAAAACCTCCTCAAATGTAACCCCTCTTTGAAGTACGCCGCTGATAAAGACGCTCTATGGCAAGGCCTTGTGGAGGGCACCTTAGCGGTGGTAGGTACCGACCATGCCCCCCATCTCCTCCCCGAAAAAACTCTTCCTTATCCGCAAGCGCCCAGCGGTGTGCCCAGTCATGGGTATGTACTCCCTTGGCTCTGGACTCTCGGACAGGCCTTTCAGTTACCCCTGGCCTTTTGGATAGAAAAGATGGTCTATGCCCCAGCACGCCTGTGGCAAATCCAAGGACGCGGCCCTATCCAAGAAGGCTTTTGGGCCGACGCCGTGCTCTTTGACCCAGACGGCACTACTACCGTTCCCCCCATGGAAGCGCCGACTTACCCCACCAAGTGCCGATGGTCGCCTTTGGCAGGCAGCTCCCTGCGCGGGCGCGTAATAGCCGTATGGGTAAATGGAACCCTCTCCTACGCGAACAGTCTTTTTATTGGGCGACCTGCTGGACAAGAAGTGCGTTTCGCCTTTCCGTAAAATGCTTTTCTCACCCCCCAAAAAAGTCCTACTGCTGGGGAGCCTGCTTCTTTTAGGCTGTGCCCCCACCCGATTTTTAGCCCCCACAGACCAGCTGGTAGCGCGGGAACCTCGCCTCAGAGGCCATGTCTTAGAAGAGACCCCGCCCCTTTACGTGCACAGCAACAACCGCATTTTGGGGCTGCGCCTCGGCTTGCAGTTTTACTGGGCCGGCCAAACGCTCATGCAGAGCCAACGCTTCCCCTGGAAGGCCTTGCGCCGCATCCCCAAGCTACGCTACTATACCTACGCCTTGGGCAAAGCCCTCCAAGAAAAACTGGGAGAACCCCCAGCCCTCCTCAATCCTCGGGCTTTAGAGGCAGATGTCAAACTCCTGGAAGAAGCCTATCTCCAAGAAGGGTACTTCCAAGTAGCTATCCAACCCCAAATCAAACCGCTTCGTCGCCAGAAAGTAGAAGTGATATATCGCATTCGCCCAGGTCCGCGCTGGTCCATCGCTGAGCTGTCTCTGGCAGGAGAGGATTCCGTCATGCTGAGCTTAGCCTCAGACTTTTTAGCTCAGCAGCCCCTGCCCATAGGAGAGCCTTACCGCCTCTCTCGCTTAGACGCTCTACGCGAAGAACTGCACCGACAACTTTTGTCCCAAGGGTACTATGGCCTCCCGCTAAGCCAGCTCCTCTGGGAAATAGATACCACTACCCAACCCACCGCTCCTGCTATGCCTCAACGCCGATTGGCTCGCTGGATAAGTGCCCTACGCAAAGAAGGCCCCTACTGCGCAGTACGCTTACTCCTCCCCTCGGGATATACTCGCTACGGCTACGGAGAGCCTTTTCTCGTCATACACACCCCCGAACGGCCCCCCGATTCCACCCTCACAGGTACATACTATGGGATCTCCGTACAAATGGAACCGCGAGCCCTGGCCGCCGTAGATCCCCGCATATTCCTCTCACGTCTATACTATCCCAACCAACCCTTCTATGACCAGCGGGCTATACAAGCGTCACAACGCGCCCTCCAAAATCTGGAGATAGTCCAGTGGGCAGGTCCTTCCCTCCAAGCCGATAGCTTGCAGCGCATTCACCCCCGGTATGAGATCGTGCTTCGGCCGCCTATTGACATGACTTTCGGGATTGAAGGGTTCCAATCCACGCAGCCGATAGTGGGAAGCTTGCCTTTGCCGGGGGCCAGCGTGAATATGCGATTGTTGCATTTGTCGCTTTTCCGTCGGGCATGGAGCCTGCGAGTGCGTACCCAGGCCGCCCTGAGCTACTTCCGACGACGCGCGGAGGAAGCCCCTCTACCCCTCTATAACTTCGCCGGAGAAATAGGCCTCACCTTGCCCGAAGGCACCCTGCGCCTCGCCCAAGCCCGTCCCCAACCCCTCACTTCTACGCTCTCTCAACGCACCCACACCCTCCTCACCGCCTACCAAGACATCCGACAAATAGACTTCTCCCGTCGCTACGCCACCTTCTCTTGGAGTCGGCAGACCCGCTTCCTCTTTTCGGATAAGCGCCAAGAAGAGCAGCTCTGGACACCCTTTAGCCTGACCTTTGTAGATAGCCGCTTCTCCGAAGCCTTCCAAGCCCAAATAGAGGCCCTCTCCCCTCAGGTACGAAGCCTTATCCTCCGAGACTACCTACCCCGCCTCACTCAGCTCACCGCCTGGCAAGTCTCCTCTACCCGCCATTACTTCCAGCCCCAAGGCTACAAAAAAGGCGACTACTCCTCCCTCCTCCTGGAAGTAGGCGGCTGGCTCCCCTTCTTCTTAGAACACGCCCTAACCCTCACCCGCCCCCAGTGGGATAGCACCTACCGAGACAATCTACTCCTTAACCGTTTCCGATACGGGGTCTTTGTACGGGTCTTGATAGAAGGGCGATGGCGGCGTCAGCTGCTCTTCCCCAGCCAGCAACTTTTCCTACGAGGACGACTGGGTATAGCCCAAGGGTTTTATTATACCTTAGATGTCCCTTTTGAAAACCGCTTTTTTGTAGGGGGGCCTAATAGCATGCGGGCTTGGCAGTTTGGGGCCTTAGGCCCCGGCAAATACACCTTTCCCCAGAATCTCTTTCTCATCCCCGGCGGTACCCTCCTCTTGGAAGCCAACGCCGAACTGCGCCAAAGCCTCTTTTACGGCCTACAACTGGCCCCCTTCGTGGATGTAGGAAATGTGTGGTTCCACGGAAACTCCTTCTTTGAAGACCCACGCGGCTACTTCGGACGCTCGTGGCCGGCCATAGGTACGGGGCTCGGCCTGCGGTGGGATTTCTCGGTCATAGTCATCCGGTTTGACCTCGCCCAGCAGGTGTACGACCCCGCCGCAGGCTGGGTCTTTCGCGCCTTTCCTATCGGCGGTACCCATGCGCAGTATATTTTCGCCGTCGGCTACCCCTTCTAAAAAAGACAAGGGGCAGAGGCTCAACCCCTGCCCCCTCTAACCTACCTATCTTTTCCCTCAGAACTCCAGCGCAAAGGTATCCCGCCCTATCGTATCGCCATTCACCCCGATGAAGGTGGTGTAAATATGCCAGTCCCCCGTCATACTGAAGCCCGCTTTGCCCGCATAGTGTCCAGGCTTACCAGAAACCGGCATAGCATCCTGGGACCCTTGCGCCCCGTGGCCCATGCTGGGCATCCAAGTCTGAATAGCTATCTTAGAAAACTCCGTCGCCGCCGGGTATCCCTCGGGCTGGGTCGCGGGCTGAGCCACATCCCGCTTATACACATAGAGCATCACATCCTGCGAACCCACCGCCGCATTGGCCAACCTTAGCTCATACAGGTAGGGGGGATTGTTCGGGTTTCCAAACTGGCGTCCCCGCCGTACCCATCCCCGCGGGTGGGGATTGACCTGAAGGGAAAAAGTCACGGTATCGCTACCCATCGCCACATGGAGCTTCCAGGGTTCGTCTGTGTCGCTGGGCATCATGAAGAAAGCCGCCCCATAGTAATACCCATCCTGACTTACGCCGGTGGGCTGCTCCACAGGACAGGAATGAGCCATATTCCTCATATACATCATCGGGAGAAACCGCACATCCCTGCCGGTGTAGGCTGCCCCATTGGCTTGCGTAATGCGCACCCGAAAGCGATTGTACCCCTCCGTAAAAGCGGTCTGCCCCGCCGGCAGCGCCCCATACAAATACACGTGGTAGCGATCATGGGCATCGTGCTCGTGTCCGATATCTACCCAGCTCTCCGTGGGAGAGCCGCCGCCAGAGGGATTGGACGAGGTGTCCTCTTTCTTCTTACAGGCTCCAAGACCGAGTACTATCCCGGCCAGAAGGATAAACCCAAGGCGTTTTACGCGTTTCATACCGCTACAAAGATGCAAATTTTAAAGCAAATGAAGGGCTCTCGCGCCTACCTTTGGGGGGTGCGCGTGCTGTATCTTACCTACGATGGGCTATTAGACCCTTTGGGCCAATCCCAAATACTCCCCTATCTGCGCGCCCTGCAGCAGGCCCTTCCTGTACATTTGTCTATTCTGAGCTTTGAGAAGCCGGAGCGCTGGCAAACCCATGGCCTATCTTTCCAGGAGACTTTGCAAGCAGAGGGGTTTCGCTGGTATCCGCAGCCTTTTACCGCCTCCCCGCCGATTTTGAGCAAGGCATACGACAGCTGGCGTTTTTACCACGCGGCCCAGCGCATTATTACCCAAGAACAGCCTCTTTTGCTGCATGCCCGCAGTTATGTGGCCGGATGGGTAGCGCACCGCCTAAGCAAGCGTTATCGTCTCCCGTGGATTTTTGACATGCGGGGCTTCTGGGCCGATGAACGCCGCGAAACCGGCGCCTGGCCAGAGAGCCACCCCTTCTTCCGAGCGTTATACCACCTGTGGAAAAAACGCGAAAAGGTCATGCTTCATACGGCCAGTGCTATTATTGTTCTTACCGAGGCCGCTAAATCTGTATTAGAAGCATGGGGCATTCCCGCCGAAAAGATAACGGTTATCCCCTGTGTGGCGGATTTTGCCCATTTCCGCCCGCTGCCCGAAAAGCCTCTCCCCCTTCTTGAGGCCCTGGAACTTCCCACCGATGCGTATATCTTGGGGTATGTGGGTTCCATCGGACCCTTATATGAGCTTACAGAAATGCTGCGATTTTTCCGGGTACTGCTTACCTACAAGCCGGAGAGTTATTTCCTTTTCTTCACGCCGGCCTCACCTGAGCCTATTTTGGCTGCTGCGACTGCTGAAGGCCTCCCCGCCGAACGATTTCGGGTGCGTTTCATTCCTCGGTCAGAGCTACCGACTTGGCTGGCCCTTTTGGATGCTTCTATTATTTTTTGTCGTCCAGGGTTTAGCCGTATAGGCAGCTCTCCCACGCGTGTGGCTGAGCTCTTAGCGATGAATATCCCCGTAGTGGTGCAGGCAGACTTAGGCGACAACCGCGCGTTGGCTGAAACAGGTACGGGGCTCATTCTGTGCGAGCGCTTCTCGACAGAGGCCTATGAGGAAGCCTGTCGTACGCTCCTCTCTCTCACGAGAGAAGGACCCGCTGACTTCCGCAGTCGCAGCGCGGCCCTTCTCTCTTTGCCGGTAGGTGTGCAGCGGTACGTAGAGGTTTATACCCGGCTTATTCCTGCGATGCAGAGGAGGCCCGTCTCACACTCACAAAGTGGATAATCACCGCCAAGAGAAGGGCTACCCCCACCGCCGCCCCCACTAACCCCCAAAAAGTCGCCCGCAAAAACGCAAAGTCCTCTCTTTTCATAGGGCGCTGCTCGCCGGGATAAATGGGTTGAGTTCTCGAGGCAGGTGCGGTTGCGGTAGGTTGGGCTTGTGCCGGCGGTGTCACGCTATTCAGATACGCCCATAAAGCTTTGAGCTCCGCTTCCCCCAAATCGGGGAAAGGCGGCATCACTTGCTGATTGTATTCCTTGAAAATAGCCACAGCGTCGGCATCCCCTGCCTGTATCAGCGCTTGGGAGTTTGCCACAAACCGCAGAAACCACTCCTGCGAACGGCGCTCTCCTATACGGGCCAGCGGAGGACCAATGAGCTTAGTCTCCACTTTATGACAAGCGGCACAGCGCTGTTGAAAAAGGGTCTTACCTTTCTCTTCGGGCGATTGCGCCCACAGAAGCCCTATCAGGGCTATGTAGAGTGCTTTACCTATCGTGCGCATAGCTGTAAAAGTTTAGAAGCATGCGTAAGAAGTCTGTCATCCTCAGAAGAATACACGCCTCGGATACGCCCTGCACAGTCTATCAAGAGAATAGCGTCAGAATGTAAAATCTCCTCTCCTTCCAGCGGAGCAGCGGTGAGGTCAAATACCTTGGTAGCCAGCTGGATAACCCACTTTTGCGAAGCCGGCCGCAGAAATAGCCACCTCTGCCCTGGTACCCGATAGCTCTCGGCGTACGTGGCCAAATAGAGCGGTGTATCCCGTTCAGGGTCCAAGGAAATAGAGACCGCCACCAGCTTATCCGAAGGCGGCAAGTGGGAAAGCACCGCATGCAAGCGGCTTTGCAGCCGAGGGCATACCGACGGGCAGCGCGTATAAATAAAGTCCAGCAGCACCACACGCCCTTTGAAGGAGAGGGGAGCCACAGGCTGCCCGCTTGTATCGGTAAGGGGATATTGGGCCATCGTTTCCCACACACAATCGGAACGGATAGGTTCGGGTACATGGGTAGCGTCGTACCACCACCATCCCGCCGCAAAGAGGAAGGCTATGCCTATGCCTCCCCACAGAAGGAGCGTACGGGTCATTTTCGCACTTGGAGGGCAGGCGTAGGGTTATCGGGTTCGTAGGGGAGAGCTTTCTCGGGCGTGCGGAACGCCTGCCGCAAGGGCTCCCAGTACGAGACCGCAATAAGCAAGAGCGCTATAACCACCCAGGGCCGCAGCCGAGCCACGATTGAGGCCATACTTACCTCGGGATGAAGCCCCTCAGCGGTGGGGAAAGAGATCTCCCCTGCAGGCCGAGTAGCAGGCCCCGCTATCGTAGCTATCCACACCCCCAGATACACCAAAAAGGCCAGGGTCATCACCGCAGCTCCAATCCCTGTAAGCATAGCCGAGGGCACCCAGTCCGCCCGGAAGTGCGGCGAACTCGGATCTAAGTAGCTGAGGCCCATGTTGGTGCGGCGGGGCTGGCCCAGAAGCCCCCCATACATCATCGCCGGCGAGAAGATAAAAATACCCAACATCCACAAGTACGGCACCGCTATATTCCATCCCCTCCCGCGGATAGGTTTGCCCGTAAGCTGCGAAAAAAGCTCCAGAGACATACCCAGAATAATCAAAAACACCGGCCCGCCTACCGTCATGTGAAAGTGCCCCGAAATAAAGCCGGTATTGTGGATGGTTTGATTGAGGTTATAGGAAGCATTTACAATACCTGTTATGCCACCGAAGATAAAGATGATAAGGCCCGCTATGCTATAAGCAAAGATAGGCCGTTCCGCATCTAACCACGGGAGTTTAGCCATCCAGCCAAAGAGGCCTTTCGCCCCGCGACGCACACCCGCATATTCTAAGGACGCCGCCACCGTAAAGGCCGTAATAAAACTGGGTATAGCCACACCAAAGGTCAGCAACGCATGTACGCCCTTCCAGAAGCGGTCAAAGCCCGGCTCCGTGTATTGGTGATGCAGTCCCACGGGAATACTCAGGACTAAAAAGAGTAGGAAAGCCAGCCGTGCCGCATAGGGTGAATAGAGCTTTCCCCCAGCTACCCTGGGCAGCATGACATAATACACAATATAGGCCGGTAAAAGCCAAAAATAAACCAAAGGATGACCAAAAAACCAGAAAAGCGTACGAGCCAGTGGGATATTAATCGCCTCTACCCACCCCAGCGACCACGGGATAAGCATAAAAAGCACTTCTATCGCTAAGGGGATAGTGCAGAGGAACCATATCAGGAAGGTCACCAAAATCCCTACAATCGCTAAGGGCAAGGGGTGGCTGGGGTTTTCGCGCATCCACTGGCGCACAAGGGGTATCCACCCAAAGAACGCCACCCACGAACCCACCACCAGGAGCGCCGCTCCGATATAAAAAGCGGGGTGGGCCTTGAGCGGCGGATAAAAGGTATAGAGCACATCAGCTTTCCCCAAAAGCATAGGCACCGCTGCTATCAAGGTCCCCCCCACCATCATGCTCGTAGAAGTAAGATGTACGGCCGGGATAAGGGCCTTTCGGAGGTAATAGGAGATGAGCGCATTCCCAAACACTACCCCAAAGAAAGTGGTCAGCACCACCGCATTAATCACCCCATGCAGGGTAAGGCCCTGGTAGTAGTTTAGCCCGGCAAAGCTTCCGCTGTGGATAATGCCTGCCCGATAGAGAGCCTGGAGAAACCCATGATAAATGCCTAAAACCAATAGCACAATAGGCAAAACCACTTCTATCACCATGAGCGTCCGCGAGAGCGGCGCCACTGTATAAGAAGCTTGTTCAGATTTTGTAGGTGCAAGCATAGGCTTATTTATTGGGCGATGAGATAGGCTACCATGTTTTGATGGGCAGAACCGCAATACTCATGGCAGATAATTGGATAGACCCCCGGCTTGTCCAAGGTGACGGTATAGGCATTGACCGCGCCGGGGATAGCCATGAGGTTAGCGTTACTCCAGCTGAGGTAGAAGCCGTGGGTAACATCCTTTGCGCTGAGGAAGATATCTATGGGCTTACCCACAGGCACCTCTACCACTTCTGGGTCAAAGCGCCACATCTGAGCTACATAGAAAAGCTGGCGTCGGCCATCAGGGAGGGTATCCACGCGCCCTTCTTTGAAGGGCTTCACCTCAGGGGGCAGGCACGGGGGCACCTCAATCTTTTGCAGACGAGCAGCCGCCAGCAGCGCCAAGAAAAACACTCCCAACAGCCCCGAGGCAAAAACTAAAACGATTTTTTCCAGTCGGTCCATAGGCTTATCCGCGTTTGAGCATGAGGAAATAGCTCCCCAACCAGATAAGTATCGTCAGGAGCACCAGCAGGCCAAAAAAGGCCAAGCTCCCATACGGCACAAAGGCCGCCTCGTCGCGCTTAGGCAGGGTCGGTTCCATAGGCACCTCCTTTTGGGCAAAGGTACGACTTTTCTTCATTTCAAATGGAACTGAACATACGAAGTAACAAAAAAGGGCAGCTCAAGGAGCTGCCCTTCTGAACGCCTTGTATAGTAGACGCTTAGAACTGGTACCCGAGGCGCAAGGCCCCTAAGGCATTTACGATCACGCCTGAGCCTTTACCACCTGCGGTAACGGTCTTGGTAGTAGTGCCCCCCACAGAGGTTTCCGTTACTACATCGCTTTGATTGGTAATGCCGAAGTTGAGACCCCACTCTACCCCGAGGTACAGCTTCTCCGCAAAATACCAGTCAAAGCCGGAGTATAGCCCGAGCCCGAAGCTGCTACCTTTCCGCCCAAAAGAGGACTGCCCATCCACCGTTTGCGAAAAGTTAGCGGTATAGGCCCCGCCGGCATAGTTAGTACGCGTGGTTTTAGCCGAAGAAAAACCGATATCAAGATAAGCGCCTGCAAAGGTAGAGAGCTTCTCACCGCCGGCAAAGTGGTACTCAATCCCCGGCAAAAGCTGGAGACCAAAATACGACTCTTTTTCTTCGCCTACCCCGCCCGTACCATCGGGATTCTCGTACGCTTTATTGGTACGGCTGGGAGCTGTAAGGCCTAATCCGACACGGATAGCCAGATTGTCTCCCAAAAAGTACCGCACCCGGGCCCCTTGCACAAGTCCGATGCTGATGTTGTTGATGGCCCCATTTAAGGCGACTTCCCCTGTAATAGTACCTCCAGTGGGTTTTTGCGCATACAGCCCTGCTGTAGCCAGGGCTAAGCTAAGTACTACGGCTATTGTACGCATAGCGCCGCAAAGGTAAAGCAAAAATCTTTCACAAAATCCACCTTCTCTCCTCAGCGTTTGGCCACCACGATATAATGGTAGGGTAAGAGGTGCTCCTCCACACGCACCTGAGAGAAGCCGGCTTTTTTGAGTTCGTTTTCTACCTGAGTAGGGAAGAGGCGATGATGGAGCGGGGGGCCTACGGGCGTCTCACGCGGCGCCCACTCCACTATAAGGATACGTCCGCCTTCCGGCAAAGAAGCCCTGAGCTTACGGAGGTACTCTACCCTTTCGGGCAGATGATGGTACACATCCGCTAAAAAGGCCCATTCGGCTTCGCCGGGCTTGAGGTCGGGGGCCCGAGGCGATACTTTCCGGATTAGCCACTGCTGGGACGAGAGGCCCAAACTATCCCGCCGCCGCTCCATATAGCGGAGGAGGCTGTCTTCTATATCCACCGCTATCACGGTGGCGCCTCGCCGCACCATTCGCCAGCTGAAATACCCGGTGCCAGCCCCCAGATCGTACACCCGCCGGCCCTGTAGAGTACCTACCGCTTTTTCTATCCAATCCAGTAGCACCTCTGGCTGCTGGTACGCATCGCGCGCAGGGTTTTCTAAGATAGTTTGCCAGTCGGCCTTTCGGGTATGTCCGCCCGCATGCAGCACTCCTCGCGTGCCTTGTCCCGAGGCCATCCCCACCACCCACACCACCACAGACCCTATCCAAAAGCGCATACGGCAAAAATACAAGAAAGCCCTTAGGAAAGTTTATTCTCCTTCGGCTGAGCGCTGCTTTTCGTAGAGCTCGGCCAGGTAAAGCTCCCGCAAAAAGTACGCACTGGCCCCAATCAGCGCAATGCTCCATCCTCGCCAGCCTAACCGCCAGCCCCCTTTAAGGACCAAGCTCTTAAAGAAGCGTGCCCCTCCTTTTGCAAACGAACGCCCCCAAAAAGGCCTCTTCCCGGCCTCATACAACGCTTGGGCAGCCAGCCGAGCGTAATGGGTATTGCGTGTGACATGTTCTGTGACGGTAGCGTAGGAGTAGTGCCATAACTCCCCCGCCAGGCGCACTGGCCGTATGCCTGCCTGAAGGTGTAGCCGCTCATGCACCGGCGCTTCATCCCAATGGGCTACGCCTCGAGCAAAAAGGCGGATCTTCCAATCGGGATACCAATCACTTGCCCGAATAAAAGCCCCGCAATACACCGCCACACGTAGAATCTCATACGCTGGGGCCCGCCAGCGGCCTTTTTCAGCGAGGATAGCTTCTCTCAGCGCAGGCGAGAGCACCTCGTCAGCATCCAGTGAGAGGATGTATCGGCCACGCGCTAAGCCGTTTGCCCAGTTTTTTTGGGCGCCATAGCCTGGGAAGGGCCTTTCATACCAGCGCACTTGGGGAAAGCGTTCCGCTACCGCCCGCGTCCCATCGGTAGAACCGCTATCTACAATAACGATTTCATCGGCTACACCTTGCAGCGCTTCTAAGGTGGGCCCCAGTCGATGGGCTTCATTATACGTAATAAGGACAGCCGAAAGCTCCATCTTACGCCGCTGTACGTATAGCCTCGATCGGATGCAAGCGAGCCGCACTCCAAGCAGGAGCCATACCCGCCAAAAGCCCCACGAGTAGGGTAATCACCAACGACCATACGAGGTCCCCTACGGCCACCGCGACTACCAAGCCTTCTTGCGCAGCCCACCCCGATAAGGACACCATTAGAAGGGCCATCATACTTAGGCCTAAAAAGCCCCCCACCAGCGTCAGAAAAAGCCCCTCCACCAGAAAAAGCCCCAAGATAAACCCGCGCGGGGCACCCATTGCCCGCTGAATCCCTATTTCCCCCCGGCGCTCACGCACGGCTATATATAAAATATTAGCCACCCCAAACCCACCTACCAAAAGCGAAAAACCCGCAATAAAAAGCCCCACCATCTGGACATATTCAGCAATATCCCGCACCTGATCCAGAAGCGCATCTTGGCGGTTAATAGCGAAGTTATCTTCTGCTTGGGGCGGGAGGTGTCGGGCTTGCCGCATAAGGCCCCGCACCCGAGTTTCTAATAAGTCTATCGGAAGCGCTTCGGGGTCCTTGGCCCGCACTAAAAGGGTACGGTCCCCTTGGATGCTATAGCGAAAGAGACCATGAATCCGGTATTGGACCCCAAAAGGCACCAGCAGAGCATTATCTAAATCTCCGCCAAAAGCGCCCTGAGCTTTGAGCACCCCAATCACCTGGATAGGATACCCGCCATACCACAGCACAACGCCCACTTCTTTATCGCTTCCCACAAGGTCCTGCATCAAGCGGCTGCCGACCACCCCCACCAAGGCTCCCCTATTCAGCTCCTCAGGCCGAAAAAAACGACCCCACTGCACTTCCAACGGAAAAGCCGCCTCAAAGCCTTCTGTAATGCCGACCACCTGTGCCTCTTCCGTACGCCCTTTATACCGCAACTTTTGGCTAAACTGGTCGTACCGCAAAGCTACCCACGCAAGCTCCCCTAAGCCCTCCTGCACCGTATGATAATCTACCAGGGAAATGCACGGCCGGCGCACATACTGCTCCCACGGGATGTTTCCCCTAAGCTTCCAGGGGAAGCGATGTACATACACCGTAGAAGCCCCCAAGCGCTCAAAGCGACTGATGATAGAGCGTTCCATAGAATAGGTAAAAACCCGCACAGAAGCCACAGAAAAGATGCCCAAGCTGATAGTAAGCAAGGTAAGGAGAGAACGGCGACGATGGGCCTCTACATTGCGGAAGGCTTGGCGAAGTATCTCCTCTACGAGCCGAAACATGATAACTTTGCGCCTGCAAAGATATGAGCAGCCGTCTTTCCGACTACGCTTTTGAACTGCCCGAAAGCCAAATAGCTCAGTACCCGCCGCAACCGCGCGGCAGTAATCGCCTCCTGGTCCTCCACCGAGAAAGCGGCGAAATAGAACACCGGCATTTCTCAGAACTCCCCCAGTGCTTAGAGGAAGGCGATGTAATCTTATACAACAACTCGCTGTCTTTCCCTTGCCTCCTCATTGGCCACAAGGAACGCAGCACCTCGCCTGTAGAAGTACTCCTGCTTCGAGAGCTGGACCCGGAGTCCCACTTGTGGAATGCGATGGTGGAGCCAGCGCGGAAGATTCGGGTGGGGAATAAGATTCACTTCCCGAATAGTCCGCTGACAGCCGAGGTGGTAGATAATACGACCAGCCGCGAGCGAGCCATTCGTTTCATCGTGCCTCCAGGGGCTTCCTTAGCACAGCTTATAGAAGAACACGGACGTATGGCGCTCCCACGCTATATAGTACGCCCCCATCGGCCAGAAGACTATCGAGACTTTCGGCCGGTATGGCAAGGGATTCCCGGTTCTGTGCAAGCCCCTGATGCCAGTCTGCCTTTTACCCGAGTGCTTATCCGAGAGTTGGAAGTCAAAGGGGTGGAGTTTGTGCCTGTCACTCTCCATGTAGGTACAGCAAACTTCCGCACGATTGAAGTGGAGGACCTTTTTAAGTTTTCCATGGATGCGGAGTACTTCCAGATTAGCGAAGAGTCGGCTCGTCGCGTGAATGAAGCGCGCCGCCAAGGGAAAAAAGTCTTGGTAGTGGGCGTGAGTGCCCTGCGCGCCGTGGAGTCCAGCCTTTCGGCCTATGGAGAGCTCAAGCCAGCCGACGACTGGACCGTAAAGTTTATTTTCCCACCGTATCGGCCTGTCATCCCCACGGCTTTTCTCACCCAGTTTCACCTGCCTAAGTCGGCTGGCTATATCGCTACGGCGACCTTTGGCGGGTACCTCAAAGTACGCAGAGCCTACGAAACCGCCCTCAAAGAAGGCTATCAGTGGGGCTGCTACGGCGACCTGCTCTTGATTATCTGAAACGTGCGGATATGGGTCCAACTTAGCGCGGGCGAAGGGAGCCGCTTCGGCAGCGTCACCCCTAAGCAATTCCTCCGCCTGGGCAGGAAACCTCTCCTGACCCACAGCCTGGCCACCTTTCTTTCCCTCTGGCCCGAGAGTCCTGTAATCGTAGTTTTGCCCTTAGCGCATTTTGCCCGTGGACGCACCCTGGTACAAAAATACTTTCCGCAAGCACAGCTCCATTTCGTGGTGGGGGGAGCCACCCGCAGCGCCTCCACCGAAGCTGCCCTCGCTTACCTCCAAAAGTTAGAAGCCCTTCGCCCAGAAGTAACGATTGCTTTCCACGATGCAGCTCGGCCTTTTCCTTCCGCTGCTTTGATAGAAAGGGTCTTCAAGACAGCACAAGAAAAAGGCGCTGCCGTATGTGGGCTGCCGGTACGCTTCTCGCTACGTAAGGTAGAAGGGGACACTTCGCAGGCCTTGCCTCGCGAAAGTATATGGGAGGTGCAAACGCCCCAAGCCTTCCGAGGGGACATTCTGGCCAGCGCCTGGGAGAAGCTCTCCCCCACCGCCGAGGCCTACTTCACCGATGAGGGTAGCTGGATAGAAGCGGCCGGCTTGCCCGTAGCCATGGTCTCAGGCGAACCCACCAACCTTAAGGTTACTTATCCCATAGACTGGGAGGTAGCCCGAACCCTTCTCCGGCGAGGTTCCCTCTAAAAATCCGTATCTTTGCCGGCACTGCTGGCGAGATAGCTCAGTTGGTAAGAGCGCAGGATTCATAACCCTGAGGTCGCGGGTTCGACTCCCGCTCTCGCCACGACGGGGCGTAGCGCAGCTGGTAGCGCGCAGCGTTCGGGACGCTGAGGTCGCTGGTTCGAGTCCAGTCGCCCCGACCTACCGCACCCGTTCAGCTATCGCACACGGGAGCCGGTAAGTACGTGTACGGCCAGCCTGGGGTTCTATGAGCTGCACTTGTACGATGTACATCCCCGCAGGAAGGCGCCGGCCGCTCTCCTCTACCCCTTCCCAACGGAAACGATTTTCCCCTACCGCTAAAAGCACTCCTTCTGCGACTTGGCGCACTTTGTAGCCCGCCAGGGTATGCACACTGATATCCGCTCGGGTGCCTGCCTGCTCAACTGAGACGTATACCCACAAAAGGTCTTCATAGCCATCCCCATCCGGCGAAAAAGTCTTCGGTTCTACCCGTATGGGACCGGAGTCGGCAGGGGCCTCGCGCTGCGAGTTAGGATAGCCTGGCGTACCATAACGGACAGAGCTGGCCGCAGAATACCAGTTTTGGGGATCCTCCGAAGGCTGATGGGGAGAGAGCCGCTCTAAGGCTACGCCTTTACGCGTGCGCAGGTCCGGAAAGTGATACGAAGCGGCATACGGTACCTTATCCACCGCCATGGAATCCCTCCGTCTGAGTAGCCACACCGTATCCTGCTGATAATCGTAGGTAGGAAAATCCCCCATCTGATAAAAGCGCGCCGTAGGAGGCGGAAGGTAACGCCCCTGCACATCGGCGGTGTCCTCCGTGAGACAGAGATAGCTCCCCGGCTCTAAGAGCAAGGGAAGCGAAGTAATCTCGGTATGCCTGGTAGGCGAAGTGCCCCGCGCTAAGAGCAGCTCGCGCACATCTATAAGCTTAGCGGAACGGTTGTATAGCTCCACGTAGCGACTACCCCCGGTTTGAGGCTCAGGCAGGATTTCATTTATCACCACATCGCCGGGCGCCACGGGGGCAGGTACCCGCACGATGGCCAACAAGGTGTCTACAGGCTCTCCCGCGCAAGTACGCAGGCCACTTACCTTGAGGTAGTACGTTTGATTTTCGGCAAGAGGCACCATAGGAAGAAGCTCCACGCCAAAGCCGGTCATGATAGGCGCAGCTGCCAGGAGCGGCACCGCCGGCGCCCACACATAGCGACTTATGTCGCTCAGCAAGAGGGTATCCATCCGCTCAGAGAAAAGCACTTGCACGACGGGAGGGAAGTACGCTGCACTTTTTATAGAGGGAGAGGGCGGGGGTATGGTTTGACGCAAGCTATTGGGCTGGCCGGGCGTGCCACCTACTGGAGCTGTGCTGGCGGCCCATCCTTCCTCCCCGCCACAAAACCACCCTTCCCATAGCCGTTCTAAACTCCAGCCGCCTTCATCTTTTGCGGGGTCCTTGTACCACGAAGGCACATAGGTGACTTCTTCTATGACCTGTCCAGCGGTGTCCTGAAGCCTAATCGTAGCTCCGCTATTAGAGAGGGCTGGGAAGGAAACCACTCCCACACACTGCCCGTATGGAGAGAGGGCTACCGCGCCCTCCGGCGAGGTAAGCACCACATACTGCCCAGGACGCAGGAGATAAGCAGGCAGGAGGCGCTGGGTGCTCCCCACCCCCAGCTGCCACCCCTCCAAGCTAATGTACTTTTGCGAAGCATTATACAGCTCTACATACTCATAGGGGGGAAGGCCAACAGGTGGGTCTGGGTCGGCCATAATCTCGGTCAAGACCACATCATACGGGCTAGCCGGCGCCGGCCAGCCAAATACGTAAGTATGCGTAGCTTCATTCCCTACGCAGTCGCTCACCCGCACCGTGAGGGTATATTCAGTACTGAACGAAAGCGGCGTAGCTAAAAAAACCTGTATTTCATCCCCCCATATCTGTACAGCGCTTACATTTATCCCGCCTGAAAGGGTATAGCGGCTAAGGTCTCGCATCGCCGCACTATCTACCGGCTCAGAAAAGCGCAAAAGGATTTCACTGGCCGAACGGAAGGAGACACTTACCAGTTGGGGGGGAGTTTGGTCCTGCCACAGACCCGCTACGCTGTTGGCTGCACCGGGAGTGCCCCCCGCTGCGGCTAACGACGCTATCCAGTTGGAGTCGGTCGCACAGAGGTTATTGAGATCTATGCGCTCCAAACTCCAGCCGCCTTGGGCCTTAGTTGGGTCGCGATACCAGGCGCTGGTATAACTCACATGGTCCAATCGCTGCGCACTGGCATTCCAGAGTGTGAGGCTATCGCCGCTGTCGTTGAGCGTGGGCCAGGAAGCTAACCCCATACTCCCAGGATAACTCCCCGTAGCAGCTGAAGGCACCAAAAGCAAATATCCGCCCGGTGGTAGGATAGCATTCCCCAAAGTGGCACATTGCGTACCATCACAGAACTGCATACCCCCTACTTGCACCCAACGAGGAGAACGGTTATACAGCTCTACATACTCATACGGCGGAAGGCCCACCACGGGCGTAGGTTTGGCCATAATCTCTGAAAAAATCACTTCGCCCGGCTGAGGCTCCTCCGGCAATACCACATCTACCGTGCCCGAGCCGCTATTGCCTGCCATATCCTGCACGCCTACATACTGGAGGGTATATACCACTGAGGGTTGGAGGCCAGGGGATACCGTCAGCTCCACGGTAGCTGGGGTGGGCCGGGCCGCAGCTGCCACAGAAAGCCCCCCATTCACAAAGCTATAAGCAGCGGTATTCGTAGCCGAGGTAGGTTCTACCGACTCTGAAAAGTAAAGCCGCACGGAGGTAGAGGAGACCGCTTCGGCTTGGAGTACCTGAGGGGGCGTAGTATCCACAATAGGCGGACCAATATAAAAGTCATCCAGCCAAAGGTTTTGTCGGTTGGTAGAAGTGTGCTGAAAATACACGCCAAAATAGCTTGTGGTGGTAATCGTATTGTCCGTTACGAAAAACTCACTTTCCCAGTAGCCTGAAGAGTCGGTGAAAGCCTGCCAAGTACCAGCGTTATCGCGCAGCACCCGCACCCACAGGATGTTGTTGGTACCGCCGAAGCGCCCTGCGCGTCCGCCCGCCAGCCGCGTATGCGTCCCCCCCTGCTGACGCCAGAGTTCCAAGCTGTCCGACGTACCTGTAATCCCGCCCAGTTTTAGGTAATACCCATTTAGCGCAGGGTCAGTAAGGTCAGCCCTATCGGCTACGAGGTAAACCCGCACATAGTTTGCAGTGGAGGGGTTGAAAGCTACCCGTACCCAAAAGCGCCATTCGGTATTGTTTATCAGGGCATTAGGGGTAGAAAGGTAGAGCGTAGCGGTAGCGGCTGGGCCATTACTACGCAGACGATAATCCGTCGTAACCATCCAATAGGCATCGGTGCCCGACCAGGTGGGATTAACCGTGAAGTCCCCATCCGCAAAATCATCTTGCACTTGGGCCCAGGCCAGCATGACTCCTACGACCAGTCCCCCCCATCTCATGCGAGGCAAGATAAGCTTTTTACCTAAACCTGAGCTATTCCCAGCCCTCCGGCGCAAAGGAGTGCAAGCACTCCCGCACGTAGGCGGGTGTAAGCGCTCGCATGCAGTCATGATGCCCGCGTGGGCAGCTGGAGCAGCCCAGCTTACTACAAGGCCGGCAGGAGAGGTAGGGTACTTCTATGTTGCGGTGCGGAACCTGCCAGGGGTACATGCCAAAGGCCGGGACAGTATTGCCCCAGAGCACAGCCACTGGCGTACCCATAGCCGCGCCTAAGTGCGCTGTACCGGTGTCATGGCTCAGGAGCAGTTGGGCTTGACCAATGGCCGCCGCCGTCTCTAAAAGGCCATACCGCCCCGCACCTACGATTACCGGCCCGGGGCAGGCCGCAGCAATAGTATGAGCTACCTCTTCTTCGCTGGAGCCGCCCAAAAGGATTACCCCACCTCGCCAGTTCTGGAGCAGTTGTATAAAATACCCTGTCGGCCATCGCTTGGTCGGGTAGGTGCCCCCCAAGCCTACGGCTATCCAAGGCGCGCTTTCTCCCTTCGCCCGAAGCTCCTCCCGAATAGCCTCCACTACCTTCTGCGGGATATGCACCTCCAGCGGGCCTAATGCCTCAGGAGCTATCCCCCAAGGTCGCAGGGCCTCCCCATACCGAAGTACCACATGCCGCACCGGAAATACCCGCTTCAGCCGAACCATGAGCCACTTGCGGAGATTTTCTTTGGGGAAGGTGGAAAAACGCTCATACCGCAGCTTCCACCGGAGAGACAGGGTGCGTAGGTTGCGGTGAAGGTCTATTACCCCGCTCCAGCGGGTAGCCCGCACCTCTGTGGATAGCGGCCATCTATGCACAGCCGTAACAAGGGGATGGTGTGCTACCAGAGGTTCATACACCGCCCGTGTGAGGAAATGCACCTCCGCTTCTGGATAGCGGTTCTTTAGGGCCCGAATGATTGGCGTAGTAAGGACTATGTCCCCCATGCTACTGAGCCGAACCACCAAAAACCTCATGGACACGGCACACATGGGGTATCGTTGTAGCGCACCAAGGCCAGGGGAGCCGTATGCCAATAGCGAAGCCGTTCCGCCAGCGCGGCTTCTTTATCCGGCTCGTACAGGTTAGGGTAAATGAGCATAAGGGGTTTTTGGGCCGCTTCCCAGGCAGCGTGGTAGTCGGAACGCTCCTGGGCAGGATAAAAATGCTGATAATCTATCCCCAGAAAATCCCACTCCCGCACACAAGGAATATCCGTAGGGCTCCCGCTGGTAAAACCCCAGTGCAGAGCGGGAGCGGCTTCTTTGAGCTGTCGTAAAAGACCACACCAAAAAGCATTTCCCCCAGGTGCTTTTTTCCAGCCACGACCAAAAGCCACATAAGAAACCTTATAGGGACGCATAAAAGGTATAAAGTCCTCCAGCAGCCACTGCGTGAAAGCCTGCTGCCAATGAGCCTGTGCCCCCGAGTCGGTCGGGAAAAACAAGGTATCGTCCCAAGGCGGCTCTATAATTAGCAGTTGCACAGGGAGCTGCTCTAAGAAAGTCGTCAAAGCATACCGATGGCCGGAGAGCCATTCGGGGGCATCGGTCAGCGGGTCCCTGCGCAAAACCAAGGATATCGCCCACCCCCCACTATCTTGCCCGCAGGAGAGCGGGAGGGTAGGCACACATTCTGCTTGGAGGGCTACATGACGCCAGGTTGGAGGGGCGGCTACAGGCGCCTCCTGCCCTTGACAAGCCACACCTATAACAAAAAAAACTATAATCCTACTTTTGCTTCCGAAGGGCACCGAGATACGGAAGGCCTATAAGGAGGATTTTCCAATCTAAGAGCACCGAATACCGATACGCATACATCAGGTCTATGCTAAATATGTGCGGATAGTGCTCCCGTAAAAGGTCTGTGGTGAGCACCCCTTCTTTGAGGAGAGGCATTTCTTCCGACGGAAACTCGCTATAACTTACAAAATGATAACGCCCCAGGAGCACACCTATCAGGCTCCTCAGGGCTGCAATAGGGGCATGATACACCCAAAAAGTAAAGGGATACGCTAAAAGCAGAAATACTCCAGCAGCCAAATCAAATATTTTCTTTTGGAAAAGCACTTCCGGCTGATGCAGACGTAAGTATAAACGTACGGAGTTTCGGCTTACCAAGATGCTCTGGGGACCGATGAGATAATCAGCATACGGGGGAATAATCTTGAAACTGAGCTTGCGGTAGAAGTAGCGCATCATGAGCGAGATAATCTCCTGGGAAGTAAGGCTTGCATTACAAAAGATGAGTTCATCGGGGTTATATCGGTCTAAGAGGTAGGGGAGCTGAACGGGTGTGCCTATGGCCTCTTTATGCGGGCGCGGGCTGACAAAGCCCAAAAACTCGGCAGGATAGCGGATATCTTCAAATAAGAGCTTGCGCAAGCGGGCAAACTGGGTGGGCTCTGCTACGACAAGCACCCGATGCGAAAGGTCCCCAGTAAGGTGCAGGCGTCCTTTCCGAAGCCAGTTGTCTAAGGCCCGCACCGAAAGGGCAATAGGCACTGCCGCCACCGCCATGCTTAGCACCATAAAGCGTGAGACATTGATAGAAGGGAAGAGGTAGCTCACCACTACGATAAGCAGCAACCCTACCAATACAGCCCCCGCTATGCGGCGAATACGATAAGGCGGCGCATAGTTAAGAAAAAGTATATGAGCGAGTACAAAAGCAGCGGCATACCCTAACAAAGCCCATATTTCATAGTAGGGAAAGAAGCTTTTTCCCGAAAAATCCCGCCAAAAGTGAAACAAAGCAAGCCCTACTCCATACAGAGCGGCCCCCTCTACAATCGGTAGATAAATGTGCTGGAGCACACGCTTGAAAGCCGAAAAGACGCCCGCCGAAATAATCCCTATCTGATATAAGAAAGCCGCAGGCCAACGGCGCAGACCTTTGTAGTGTTTTTGCACAAACTGTAAAGATGCTTTATAAAAAGTAAGGACGTAGTTGAGCGAACGGGTCTTGGTACTTTCCCCTTTGAAGTGGATAATCTGCGTGGTAGGCAAGTAATAGTTTTTATAACCAGCCTGCAAGATGCGATAACATAAATCTATATCTTCGGCATACATGAAGAAACGCTCATCTAAGAGGCCCACCTCTTCCAATACCCGGCGTGGTATGCACATAAACGCCCCTAAAAGCACCGGCACCTCGGCTATTTCATCTTCGGGTAGATAGGTAAAGTGATACCGACCCAAAAGACGACTTTTTGGGAAAAGTCTATAAAGGCCACTGAGCTTACAGAATATATTCCATGCAGAAGGAAGATCCCTACGCGAGTCCACAGAAAAACGACCTTGACCATCTATGATTTTTACTCCCACAGCTCCAGCTTCCGGATGTGCTTCTAAGAAACGAATGACCTCCCGAAAGGTATCCTCCTGCACGATAGTATCGGGGTTGAGCAGCAGGATATACTTCCCCTGAGCTAAGCGAATAGCTTGATTATTTGCCCGGGCAAAGCCCAGATTAATTTCATTAGCGATGACCTTGACCCAGGGGAACTCTTCCCGCACCATCTCCATGCTCCCATCTATAGAGGCGTTATCTACCACCCATACTTCGCCATTTAGCCCTTCTAAGGCCCGCGCCACCGATTGCAAGCACTGCCGCAAAAAGTACTTGACATTATAGCTGACGATGATGACCGAGATATCTATCATACCGAGAAGGGTTGGCGTTCACGCAGAGAACGGGAAAGGGTGAGTGGGTCTACGTATTCCAAGTCACTGCCGACAGGGATGCCGCTGGCAAAACGAGTGATGCGCCCGGGCCAATCTGCCAGCTGTCGGGCAATATAGTAGGCGGTAGTTTCGGCTTCTGGGCTGGTCCCCAAGGCTAAGATGACCTCTTGATACCCGTCACGGCGCAGGCGGTCCCAGAGTGGAGCTAAGCGCAGGTCTTTTTCTTGAATGCCTGCCAGCGGGTCTAATACCCCCCCTAAAACATGATACCGTCCGCGAAAAGCCTGGCTGCGTTCTATGGCCAGCACATCGCCCGCCTCCTTGACTACACAGAGGATAGGCTCGTCTCGGGCAGGGTCAGCGCAAATAGCACATACGGGCTGGGGGCCTTCTGCCCAAAAACCACAGTAGGTGCAAGGGGCTACCTTCTCCACTACTTGGGTCAGGGCTTCTGCAAGCTGGACTTGGAGGGTAGGCTGGCGTAATAGCGATTGAAGTATCCGTAGTGCACTCCGCGGGCCTATGCCCGGAAGCTTCTCTAAAAGCTCACGCAACGCCTCTACGGGTGCGGGAAGCACTGTAGCCATGGGTATTGCGCAAAGCTAAAGCAAAAAAGCCGCCCTCTTACGAAGGCGGCCAAAAGTTGGGATTTTTCCGCAGTTTTCAGGAGGAGACGGCCTCTGAAGTAGCCACAGGGGTAAAGAATATCACGCCCTCAACTTGGCGTATCATTACCCGGCTACCGGGTGCGATCTCTCCGCTGAGGAGCTTTTCAGCCAGTGGGTTTAGGATAAGGCTTTGGATAGCTCGCTTAAGCGGCCGAGCCCCAAACTGCACATCGTACCCTACTTCTGCCAGGTACTCTACCACCTCCGGCTCCCATTCCAGCATGATATCTTGTTCTTGGAGGCGCTGGGCTACTTGCTGAAGCTGCAGCTTCACAATCTCCCGCAAGAGGGCCGGCGTGAGCGGCTCAAAGAGCACTATCTCATCTATGCGGTTGAGAAACTCCGGCCTAAAGCCGCGCTTAAGCAGCTCCATAACTTCCTTGCGCAGCTCCTCCATGACCGCGTCTTTCTCTTCAGGGCGAATGCCGGCCAGCCGATCCATAATCAGATGGGCGCCAATATTAGAGGTCATGATGATGAGCGTATTTTTGAAGTTCACCACGCGCCCCTTGCTGTCGGTGAGGCGGCCGTCATCCAAGACCTGCAAGAGAATATTGAACACATCCGGATGCGCTTTTTCGATTTCGTCCAGGAGAATGACGCTGTAGGGGCGACGGCGTATGGCTTCCGTAAGCTGGCCGCCTTCTTCATAGCCGACATAGCCCGGGGGGGCTCCAATAAGCCGACTTACGGAATGCTTCTCTTGATACTCGGACATGTCAATGCGCACCATGGCCTGCTCGGAGTTGAAGAGGGCTTCAGCTAAGGCTTTGGCCAACTCCGTTTTACCTACGCCTGTCGGCCCGATAAAGAGGAAAGAACCAATCGGCCGATTGGGGTCTTGAATGCCGGCGCGGCTGCGACGGATAGCGTTAGCCACCGCGCGAATGGCTTCGTCTTGGCCTACCACCCGCTGATGCAGAAGGTCTTCTAAATGGAGAAGCTTTTCCCGTTCAGACTGGAGCATCTTGGAGACAGGTATGCCGGTCCAGCGGCTTACGACCGCCGCTATATCCTCCGCGGTAACCTCCTCTCGGAGGAGACGCTGCCCCTTGGCGGCTAAGGCATTGAGGCGCTCGGTGAGTTCTTCTATTTTCTTTTCTGCGGCGGGGATACGCCCATAGCGGATTTCTGCGGCTTTCCCCCAATCCATTTGCCTTTCGGCATATTCGGCTTCTACGCGGAGCTGTTCTATTTCTTCTCGGGTAGCACGGATTTCGGCCAAGAGATTCTTTTCGGCTTCCCACTGCGCCCGGAGCTCTTGGCGCTTTTGGTACAGCTCTTCCAGCTGGCGGGCGATCTCCGCTACCTTGCGCTCATCCTTTTCTATTTTGAGGGCTTCGCGTTCTACCTCCAGCTGACGGATGCGCCGCTCCAGCTCATCTAAGGGCTCCGGCAGGGAATCTATGGCCAGCCGCAGCCGAGCTGCCGCTTCATCTATTAGGTCTATGGCCTTGTCGGGCAAAAAGCGGTCCGTAATATAGCGATGGGACAGCTCCGCCGCAGCTACAATCGCCTCATCGGTGATGCGGATACCGTGATGCACCTCATACCGCTCTTTCAGCCCCCGCAGGATAGAGATAGTTTCCTCTACCGAAGGCTCATCTACGTACACAGGCTGGAAGCGCCGTTCTAAGGCCTTGTCCTTCTCTATATACTTTTGGTATTCGTCCAGGGTAGTGGCGCCGATCACGCGCAGCTCACCCCGAGCTAAGGCCGGCTTGAGGATATTACCGGCGTCCATAGCCCCCTCGGCCTTGCCTGCACCAATCAGGTTATGCAGCTCGTCTATAAAGAGAATGATTTGGCCTTCGGACTGCACCACTTCTTGGACGACGGCTTTGAGGCGCTCCTCAAACTGCCCCCGGTACATAGCCCCCGCCAAAAGCGCTGCCATGTCCAGGGCAAATAGGCGCTTATTCTTGAGGTTTTCGGGTACATCGCCTAAGGCTATGCGCTGGGCTATTCCTTCTACGATAGCGGTTTTCCCTACGCCGGGGTGACCTATGAGCACAGGATTATTTTTAGTGCGGCGGGCCAGGATTTGGAGGGTGCGACGAATCTCCTCATCCCGACCAATCACTGGGTCCAGCTTCCCCTTCCGCGCCAGATCCGTAAGGTCCACTGCGTACCGTTGCAGCGCGTTGAACTTCTCCTCGGCCGAAGGGTCCGTTACTTTACGGCCGCCGCGCAGCTCCTGAATAGCCTTTTCTATCGCCGAGGTACTCAGGCCTTGATCTTTGAGCAGGCGGCCAATAGCGTCTTTGCTTTCGCTGAGCCCCAGCCAGAGGTGCTCCACGCTGGCGTAAGAGTCTTTCATGCGGCTTGCGTAGGCCAGGGATTTTTGTAGGACTTCGTTTAGAGTGGGGCCTAAACCGGGCGTACCCGCTGGTCCCGTTAGCTTAGGCTGTTCGCTGAGCCACTTTTGCGCCTGCTGGAGGAGATAGTTTTGGTTTGCTCCTACTTTTTGGATAAGATAGGGCGTTATGGCTTCATCTTTCTGCAAAAGAGCCAGCAAAAGGTGCCCACTTTCTACGGTAGGATGGGTATGACCTTGGGCGATTTCCACAGCGTGCTGGAGCGCCTCTTGCGCTCGCACCGTAAATTGGTTCCAGTTCATGGGGGAAGGAAAGAGCAAAGGTTAGGCCATGCCAAAATGACACCAAAAACTGTCAAGGTTATGCGGAGGGGGCCAGGGCTGCTTCTCTCAGGACAGCCCGGAGGGCTTCATGGGCCCAGGGACTGCCTGCTAAGATGCTCCCCTCCCACAGGTACCCTTCCCCCCCCGCAAAGTCGGTGACGACTCCGCCGGCTTCTTGGACGAGGAGGCTACCGGCGGCCACATCCCAAGGGTTGAGGTCCATTTCAAAGAAGACATCCATGCGGCCTGCGGCCACATAGGCCAGGTCCAGCGCTGCAGAACCTAACCGCCGCAGCCCCCCGAAGCGGCGCATCACTTCATTCAAGGCCCTAAAGTACCGCTCGGCCCGCTCAGGGTTCTTATACATGAAACCCGTCACCACTAAAAGCTTATCAGGGTCGGCCGTGTCACTTACGGAAAGTCGCTCTTTCTCTCGATAGGCGCCACTGCCCCGCACCGCCCAAAAGGCTTCGTCCTGTTCCACAGCGTACACTACTCCTGCCACAGGCTGGCGCTTGTGTAGGAGGGCCACGCTTATCCCGTACAGGGGTATGCCATGCACGAAGTTTTTTGTGCCATCCAGGGGGTCTATCACCCAGACAAAGGGCTTTTCTTGGGCTTCTCCGCCGCTTTCTTCCAATATAAAGCCGGCTTCGGGTAGGAGGCGGGCGCAGCGCTCTTGCAGCATAGCCTCCGCGGTCCTATCTACATACGAGACCGGGTCGCGTGCCGTTTTATATTCCGCATCCCGACGCGAGAAGCGCCGAAACTCATCGCGGAGATAGGCGCCCACTTCGCGCACTATGCGGAGGAGCGCCGGGATCGCCACCACTGTATCCCCCATAGGATGAGCACAAAGGTAAGTAGGCCCCCCAGTACCCCCCCGCCAAAACGATAATAAAAAGAGGTTGGCATTTGCGGGGTAAGGTGTGCGTGGATGCGCCCCAGTTGGTCGTAGGGCATAGAAGCGATAGGGTCGCCCTCGGCCGTGAGCAAAGCTGAGATGCCGGTATTAGCGCCACGTACGGCCGGCACGCCTAAGGCCGCCGCAGTGAGCCGCCCGTAGGTATAATGCTGCTGATAACCACTGCTTTTTTTCCACCAGCCATCGTTGGTGAGAATGGCGATAAGGCTGGGGGCCTCCGGCAGACGCCGCCGCATATCCTCCACAAAAATGCTCTCGTAACATACCGCTACCGCCACAGGCAGATTGTCCGGGTAGAGGAAGAGCGGCCCCTGTGTTACGGGCCGCCCAAAGCTCCCAAACCCACCCCCTAAGTCAATATACCAGCCTTTCAAAAACGAAAAGACTTCTAAATAAGGTACCCGTTCTACAAAGGGCACAAGCCTATCTTTGATATGCACTTGGAAAGTATCCGGTCGGATGAGGAGAGCTGCATTGTACATTTCATAACCGCCGCCTTCGGGCATCGGGCGCGCCGAAGCTGGGAGAGGCATACCAGGCGAGAAGTACTTGTATCCCACTACGCCTAAAAGGACATTTACGCGGTAGCGCTCCGCATACGCAAAGAAGGGCCGCAAAAAGGGTTCGGTGCGTGGGTGGTCTATGCTTACAGGCAAGGGAATAACCGTTTCTGGGCCTACGATAAGGCTACCCGGCGGAGGGGCTAAGGGCAAGAGCCCCAAAAGCCTTTCTACCTGCTTTTCTGGGGAGAACTCCGCAAACTTGGCATAAGGGTCAATGTTCGGTTGCATAGCCCATACCGACCGAGGCATACCAGAACGCCCAGAGAAAGAAGGTGGAAAGAGCCCCATACCCAACGTGAGGAGGAACCACAGACCGATGGCCCCCCATTTCCCCCGGCTGGTGCCCAGCTCCCGCCAAAGAGCTATGCCTATCAAGGTCCAGACCGAAAGTCCTATGGGGCCAAAGACGGAAGCCAGATTACGTCCTATCTCCCACGCGCTCCAAGCCCACCCTAAGGTAAGCCAACCCCAAGACAGCTCCCAGCGAAAGTGAAAAACTTCAAACACACCCCACAAAAAGATAAACAACCATACGGGGGTAGGGGAGCCCAGCTTCTGGCCGAGCGAGCGCGCGCCCCACCACGGCAGGAGCATAAGAAGCGGATTCACGAGGATGGCCAGGGCCCCCGCCAGGAAACTCACGAGGGCTTCGGTGGGGGAAGGGGCACTCAGCGCCGTGAGCGTGAGCCAGTAGCAGGTAAGGAGGTTCCAGAGAAAGAGGCCCCAGTATAACGGCTTGTAGGGCCGGTGCCCTTCGCCTATGCGCCAGAGGAGGAGCCAAGCCGGCCACAGGAGCCAGGTTTGAGCCAGCGGCGGGAAAGCGCCCGCCAAAGCTATTCCCGCCAGTGTCGCCGCCTTATAAGGACTCCGTGTAGGAAGCGCCTGCCACCAAGAGAACCACCTCGCCACGCGGGGGAGTTGCGCTGAAGTAGGCATAAAGCTCGGCTAAGGTACCACGCCGTACCTCTTCGTGCAGTTTGGTAAGCTCCCGAGCCACGCAGGCCAGACGCGCTTCACCCCACGTTTCTTTAAGGAGGCTCAAGGTCCGCACCAGCCGCAGAGGCGACTCATACCAGATGAGGGTGCGTTCTTCGTGGCGAAGAGCTTCCAGATAGGCTTTTTGGCCCCGGCGGGGAAAGAAACCCTCAAAAGCAAACCGATGAGACGGCAAGCCACTGGCTATCAGGGCTGTAAGAAACGCCGATGGCCCCGGTAGCACATATACCGGGATGCCCCGCCGATGCGCTTCTCGGATAGGCAAATACCCCGGATCAGCAATCCCCGGCATACCGCTATCGGTGAGCAGCCCTACCCGCCATTGGTGACGCACAGCTTCATGAAAAAGCCGCTCCAGCACCTTATGCTCGTTATACGCATGTAAGGCGCGGAGCGGCTTACCTGAGATGCCGTAATGGGCCAGAAGCTTCTGGCTATGGCGCGTATCCTCACACCATAGCACATCCACCTCTTGGAGGACTTTATGGGCACGATAGGTAAGGTCCTCCAAGTGCCCAATCGGGGTGGGGATAACCCACAGCCCCTGCACTTACGCCCACCTTACTTTTTCCCGCCAGAACGCCCCTTGGCGGCTGGACCCCGACGGCGAGCAGGGGTGCTCCCCTCCGTAGAAGGCACCGGCACACCCCGATTAATCGGCGTGTCCAGCACCATTTCCACCTCAGTCCGATCGGATTTGAGATCCTGCGCAAAAAACTGAAGGAGACCATGCAGGTCATTCACATCTCGTAGGTACGCATACACCAAAAGGTTCATGCTACCTGTGAGTACATGCACAGTCCCTACATCAGACCGCCCCTCTAACGCCTTTATGGCTTTGGCCAGATCCGGCACATGCAAACGCGCCGCAGCTACCAAGGAATAGCCCAACTTCTTTGCATCCAAGAGGAGCTGCGCACCTTTGATGACTCCTGCTTCCTTAAGCCGCTGAACCCGCAAATAAATGGTGCCAATAGATACGCCGACCTTGTCTTTGACTTTGGCGTACGACTCTAACGGATTTTCAGCAAGGGCCTTCAACAGCTGGAGATCCAGCTGGTCCAGGGTTTGACTTCGCTTTCGCATAGGCTTTGTGCGTTTTTGGAGTAAAACAAAATCTCCGCCGACAAAGTTACGACTTTTGAGAGATATACAACTCGGCAATTTTTCCGAACAAAAGCCATATTTCTTTCCGCCACAGGGGCAGCCCCCTAAATCCGAACTTCTCCTTAGCTTTGCTCCATGTTTCCCCTCATTTCCCAACCCATCAGGAGTAACCTCACCGACACCGTGTATGCTAACCTCTCTACCTCCGAACTGATTGAACACACCCTTCGCGCAGGGCAGGGCGCCTTAGCAGATAACGGCGCCTTAGTCGTGCGCACGGGTGAGTTTACAGGCCGAGCCCCCAAGGACAAGTTTGTGGTGCGCGACGCTTTCACCGAGGACCTCATTTGGTGGGGCGAAGTCAATAACCCCCTCCCCGCCGAAAAGTTTGAATGGCTCTACCAACGTCTGCGCGCCTACATGCAAAATAAAACCCTCTACCTGCGCGATGTCTATGCCGGCGCCCGCCCCGAATACCGCATCCGAATCCGCATCGTGAATGAACTGCCCTGGCATAACCTCTTTGTCAAAAACTTATTCATTGAGCCTACCCCCGCCGAGCTGGAAAGCTTTGAGCCAGAATACCTCATGCTGGTCATGCCCAACTTCCGAGCGGAACCTGCCATAGATGGCACCCGCCAGCACAACTTCACTATCCTTAATCTAACTCGTCGCCTTATCCTTATCGGCGGCTCGGCCTACGCCGGCGAAATGAAGAAAAGCATCTTTACCCTCCTCAACTACCTCCTCCCCCAACGGGGCATAATGCCCATGCACTGCTCGGCCAATATCGGACCTAAGGGTGATGTAGCTCTCTTTTTCGGCCTCTCCGGTACCGGCAAAACCACCCTCTCCGCTGACCCTGACCGGCATCTCATCGGCGATGACGAACACGGATGGGACGACCAAGGCATCTTCAACTTTGAAGGGGGCTGCTACGCCAAATGCATCAACCTCTCCCAAGAAAAAGAACCCCAAATATGGGCCGCTATCCGCTACGGCACTATCGTAGAAAATGTCACCTTCTACCCAGAAACCCGCACCATTAATTATGATGATGCCAGCATCACCGAAAACACCCGAGCCGCCTATCCGCTTTCTTACATTCCTAACGCCGTACTCCCCTCTGTGGGGCCGCACCCTCGGCATATCTTCCTGCTTACAGCGGATGCTTTTGGGGTCCTCCCGCCTATTGCGCGCCTTACAAAAGCGCAAACCATGTACCACTTCCTCTCCGGCTACACCGCCAAGGTCGCCGGCACCGAAGCCGGCATCAAAGAACCCCAAGCTACCTTTTCTGCCTGCTTCGGACAAGCCTTTTTACCTCTACATCCCACCCGCTACGCCGAGCTCTTTGGCGAAAAAATCCAGCGCCATGACGTACAAGTATGGCTCATCAACACCGGCTGGACAGGCGGCCCCTATGGCGTAGGCAAACGCATGCCCCTCCCCTACACCCGCGCCATGATACGCGCAGCCCTGAATGGCCAGCTGGACACCGTCTCGTATGTCACCGAGCCTATCTTCGGCCTGGCTATCCCCACCGAGGTGCCCGACGTCCCCTCCGAATACCTCATCCCCCGAAATACCTGGCCTGACCCTATCCAATACGATAAACAAGCCGCCCATTTGGCCCAGCTCTTCCAGCAAAACTTTGAAAAGTACGCCGCTTTCGCCTCCGAGGAAATCAAAAGCGCCCAACCGAATCCTCACGCTGTCTGGACCTAATGCCCGCCCTCCCCGAAGCCATCCGCATTAGTGGGGCCAGGCAACATACCCTCAAAAATGTCACCGTCGCCCTTCCTCGGCATAAGCTCATCGTGGTATGCGGGCCCAGCGGCTCCGGCAAAACCACCCTCGCCTTTGATACCTTGTATGCAGAGGGTTTTAGCGCTTATGTAGAAAGTCTGAGTACCTACGTGCGGCAGTTTTTGCCCCGCCAGCCCCGCCCAGCCGTAGATAAGATAGAAGGGCTGGCCCCCGCCGTCGCCCTGCGCCAAAATCGCTTTAGCAGTGGCTTCCGTTCCACTGTAGCTACCCTGAGTGAGCTGTACCCGTACCTGCGTCTCCTTTTTGCTCGCGTAGGGACGCTTTACTCCCCTATTAGCGGCCAACCGGTGCAGCGGCACACCTTGGAAGAGGTACTTCAGTTTTTGCTTCAACAGCCCTCAGGCACTGAAATATGGATACTGCGCCCCTTGCCCAGCAGTCAAGCGCCCAGTTTAGCAGAAGCCCTGCAAAAACTGGCCGAGGAGGGGCATGATCGCTTCGTTTGGCGGGGTACTCTGTATGAATGGCCCGACCTGCCCCCCGCTGATGCGCCCGACGAGGTGTACCTGCTCGCCGACCGCCTCTTTATAGACCCCCGAGAAGTAGCCCTGCGCGCCCGCATCTTAGAAACCTTGGAAGAAGTCTGGTACGCCCACGAAAAACAAGTATGGGTATGGATTGCCGGTAAAGGCGAGTTTTACTTCACGGGGCAGCTTTACGCAGAAGGGTATACGTTCCGAGAGCCTACCCCCGAGCTTTTCAACTACCTTAGCGCTTATGGGGCCTGCCCTACCTGCCAAGGCAAGGGCGAAAGCCTGGGCCTGCGCATAGAGGCCGTCCTCCCTAACCCCCGCAAAAGCCTCCAAGAGGGCCTGGTCGCCCCCTGGAGCGAACTGGACTGCATGCGTCCTTACTTAGAAAACTTCCTCCAAAAGGCGGGGCACCTCGTGCCGCCGGACCTTCCCTACTATCGCTATACCACCCAGCAGCGCCGCCTTTTATGGTGGGGTGACCCCTTGCAAGGCATCATAGGGATTTACCCCAGTTTTGACCAGGAGCTGCGGCGACGCACCCATGCCCGAGCGCTCTTTCCTTATCAAGGGATAGGCCCCTGCCCTGCCTGCGAAGGCAGTCGCTTGCACCCCGATACCCGCTGGATACGCATCCAGGGTAGGTCCCTCCCCCAAGTACTCAGCATGACCCTTAAAGAGTTTGCCGCCTGGCTGGAAAGCATAAACCTCCCTGAGCCGCAACGTACAATCGCAGCCCCCCTCCTCCAAGAGCTACGCCACCGAACCGCCCTCCTCTTAGACGTAGGGCTGGACTACCTCACCTTGGACCGCCCCGGCGAAACCCTCTCCGGCGGCGAAAGCCAACGCCTCCAACTGGCCACCGTCTTAGGAAGCCAGCTCACAGGGGCCATCTACGTCTTAGATGAACCTACCATCGGGCTCCATCCCCGCGATACCTACCAACTCCTCGAGGTCGTCAACAAGCTGCGCGATGCCCCCAATACCGTCGTCGTAGTAGAACACGATGAGGCCTTCATCCGAGAAGCCGACTACCTGATTGAAATGGGTCCCAAATCCGGCGAGTATGGTGGCGAAGTAGTTTTTACAGGCACCTTCGCCGAACTGCTAAAAAAAGATACCGCCACAGCCCGCTACTTCCAAAATCCTCCTTCCCTTTCTCCCCGAAGATCCACAAAAAAGCCTGCATTTTTGCGCATAGAAGATGTCTGCTTGCATAATCTGAAAAATATTTCTGTTTCCTTTCCTGTGGGAGCCTTTTCTGTCATCACGGGCGTGAGCGGCTCTGGGAAAACCACCTTAGCCCTGCACCTGCTGGCCCCCCTCGTGGAAGAGGCTCTTCAGTCCCACCCCACCCGCTCAGAGCGAAACCATCACATATACGAGCTCCCCCACTACGCCTGGAAGTGTCAACGGCTACTCCTGCCCGCAAAAAAACCTATCCAAGCCGTAGAAAGACTTTCCCAGCACACCCTCACGCGTAACCGCCGTTCTATCATCGCTACGGTGGCAGGAGTATATGACGAGATACGCACACTCTACGCCTGGGCCGCCGAAAGAGAAGGCCAAGACCTTCCGCCGAGTTTCTTCTCTTTCAACGTGCCGGGGGGCCGCTGTGAGACCTGCCAAGGCGAAGGCGTCATTATAAAACCCATGCAGTTTATCGCAGACATACGGCTACCCTGCCCCACCTGCAACGGAAAGCGCTTCCAAACCTTCATATTAGAGATACGCCTCGCGGATAAAAATATCAGCGAGGTATTGGATATGACTGTGGCAGAGGCCTACGCGTTTTTCGATGAAGGGAAACGCCTGTTCTCAAGTATGCGTCAAGTACCTGCCCCCCTCAAACGCGCCCAAGAAAACATCTTAGCGGGCTTACGCCCTTTCTTTGAGCTCGGCTTAGGATACCTTAAGCTCGGCCAAGCCACTACCGAACTTTCTGGCGGCGAAGCTACCCGCCTGCGCCTCCTCCCCTACCTCACCACCGACACCCCTAACCCCACCCTCTTTATCATAGACGAACCCACCACCGGGCTACATTTTGAGGACGTAGCCCGCTTAGCCCAAGCGCTCCACAAGCTTACCGAGCGCGGCCACACCGTTATTGTAGTAGAACACAACTTGGACCTTATCGCTCAGGCAGACTGGATAGTGGATCTGGGGCCTGAGGGCGGCGATGCTGGCGGAGAAGTCTTGTATCAAGGCCCAGTGGAGGGCCTTCTGCATCACCCGCACAGTTATACCGCCCAGGCTTTACGAGCTAAATACACCCCAGCATGAGCTCCTTCTCTCGCCGGATAGGCCTCTTTGAAGATGAGGGCTGGAAAGCCCTATTGCCCTTCACCCGCACCCGCCCGATATGGGCGTTCTGGTGGGGCATGGACACCCTGGCCGAGAAGTGGCAGCGCTACTTTGGCTGGGAAGTAGTGGGCTTTTGGCCCGCACAAAAAGCCCTCCATGTATGCTACCCGCCTATCGTACCTCCAGGTCCCGTCCTCTGGATAAATGCCCGGCTTCTACCCCATTCGCCTGAGATTAGTCGCTGGTTGGAAACCCTCCCACCAAATACCCTCTTCCGTACAGCAGAGGGTACCCCTGTGGCCCTCTACACCGACCGCCTGCCTACCCTCATAGCCGACAGTAGTTTCCCCTTCTCCGCTTTTCCCGACGCAGAAGTACCCCCAGAAGTCTCGCTGCGGTGGTTGCGGCAAAGCACGGACCTTTTTCAGCTCACCGGTGAGATAATCTACGCCGATTGGCAGCACTGGCGGCAGCGCTCAGCCCCGCTCCCCACTACTCTCTCCGTGCGTGGAAAGGACAACCTATTCCTCCACCCTACGGCTCGCATAGGCTTTGCTTGCATCTCCGCAGAAGAAGGCCCCGTATGGATAGGCCCCCACGCCGAGCTCCAAGATGGCGTCCTCCTCCAGCACACCAACACTGTCGGACCTCATACCACCCTCATGCTGGGCGCTAAAATCCGCACCCATAACAGCTTCGGCCCCTACTGCAAAATCGGCGGCGAAGTCGGCCAAACCACCTTTTTAGGCTATGCTAACAAAGCCCACGATGGCTTTTTCGGCCATTCAGTCATCGGGACCTGGTGTAATATCGGCGCCGGGTCTAACACCTCTAACCTGAAAAATACTTATGGCTCTGTGCGGTTATATGACCCTGCCACCGGCCAACTCCGCGATACAGGCCTGCAGTTTTGCGGACTGCTAATGGGAGACTATGCCCGGTGTGGGATCCAGACACCTTTTACTACGGGCTGCGTAGTGGATGTCTTTGCGAATGTAGTCAGCACGACCTTCACGCTCAAGTATATTCCGCCTTTTTCCTGGGCGCCGGGTCAGTTCTGGAGCTGGGAAAAAGTGCGAGAAGCAGCTGAGCGCATGCAACGGCGCCGAGGACGCACCCTCTCCGAAAGCGAAACAAAGCTCCTCCGGCACCTATGGGAGACCCTCACCCAAAGCCCCACTGGCGGGCAAACCGTTTGAAGGTGTAGAGGTTCCAGAGCCGTTTGCGGTGGTTAGCCCGGCGGGCTTGGTGCGCCGCCCACAGCGCCCGAATAGCCTCCGGCCGAAACCACGGGTCCGGCCGTAAGAGTTCTGCGGCTATCGGCTCCCGCAAATCCTCCCGCAGCCACCGCGGCAAAGGCACCCCAAACCCTTTCTTCGGCCGATAGAGAATCGTATCGGGTAGCCGACCCGCCATGAGCTGCTTCAAAAGAAACTTCGTTTGGTGCCCCCGCTGCCGGTACGACAAGGGTAAAGAAGCCAAAAAGCCCACCACTTCTTTATCCAGCAGAGGCGCCCGTACTTCTAAGCTATTGTACATGCTGGCCCTGTCTACTTTGACCAAAATATCGTCTTGGAGGTAAGTCTTGTAATACAAGTACGCTGTCTGCGCAAAAAGGGAGGCATCCTTGGGAAGGCGCCTTACATAGGTACTTAGCCACTGGGAGAGCTGCGTGGCAGCCCCTTCGGCAAACGCCGGCTGGAGAAGCATAGGCAGCTCTTCGGGCAAGAAAGAAGCCAGCCAACGCGTATGCCGTTCTACCGCGGGACCCGTAAACCCCTGTAAAAACTGCCTTACTTTGAAGTCAAACGCAATATTCGCATCACTGGGCGGGAGGGTTTTTTCGGCAGACCAGCGCAGTACCTGTATCAGGCTCCGAGGCATCCAACTGAGCAGCGCGGCGTACTTCTCCGCGATGAAGGTGGGATACCCAGCCTGGAGTTCATCGCCGCCGTCTCCTCCCAAAGCCACAATCACGGACTGCCGGGCAAACTGCGACAAAAAATATGTAGGCAAAATAGAGGCATCCGCGAAGGGTTCATCCAGCTTGGGGAAGACTTCGTCTAAGAGCTCTATGGTTTTTTGCGGGGTAAGGATAGCCGTGTGGTGGTCAGTGCCCAAGTGCTTAGCCACCAAAGAGGCATAATCGCTCTCATCATAAGAGGTTTCGGGGAAGCCGATAGAGAAGGTCAGGATAGGGGTTTCGCTGTGCTGCTGGGCATACCAGGCGACCAGCGAGCTATCTATGCCGCCACTGAGGAATACTCCTACCGGCACATCGGCGATAAGGCGAAGGCGCGTAGCTTCCGCCAAAAGGGTATCTAAGCGGGAGAGGGCTTCTGGCAGCGGAAAGTCCGCCTCGAGCAAGGGCGGCTCCCAATACGCGGCATGTTCCACCAGCTGGCCTTTCTCTACAATTAGGTAATGGCCCCCCTCCAGCTTATAGATCCCCTCGCTGATAGAATAGGGCGTGGGCACATAGTCCAGTACAAGGTACGCATGGAGCGCAGGAAGGCTTAGCCGCTTCGGAATGTCCGGATGCTGCCAGAGGGCTTTGATCTCGGAGGCAAAAGCAAAAAGCCCCGACTGAAAGGTGTAATACAACGGCTTTTTGCCCATAGGGTCTCGCGCTAAGAATAGCCGTTCTCGCGCCCGGTCATAAATCGCAAAGGCAAACATGCCCCGCAGATATTGGAGGCAGGCCTTGCCCCAATACGCATACGCATATAAGAGCACCTCGGTGTCGGAGGTGGTGCGAAAAGTAAAGCCGGCCTTTTCTAAGGTGCTACGCAGCTCCTGGAAGTTATAGATCTCGCCGTTGAACACAATCGCCAGGTCGCCCTCGCTGGAAAAGAAAGGCTGATGGCTCCGCGGGTCTAAATCCAAGATACTCAGACGAGCATGCGCTAAGGTAATAGGCCCCTCACTCCACACGCCCTGGTAATCGGGTCCGCGGTGCGTTAGGGTACTTATCATGCGCCGGCCGATAGCGGCATCGCCTTTACCCCAAAAACCCGCTAAACCACACATACTTAGGCAGGAATATTTTGCGGTTCAAAGCCAATATACGCGCGCACTTGGGCTATGGGCCGACCCGTGGCTTCATAATATACCCGCATAAGTAGCTCAGCGAGTACTCCTATCAAGATAAGCACCACCCCCACGCTAATAAAAAGCACTGTAAAAATTGGCAAGGGCGTCTGTACAAAATCTTTTTGCCCAGAAAGCTTATAATATACAGCCCACAAAAATGAGCCTATGCCCGCTAACATAGACAAGAGGCCAGCCCCACCAAAAAATTGGATGGGTCGCTGGAGGTACTTGTCCAGAAAAATAATGAGCACTAAATCTAACAGCACCGAGACGATCCGCATCATGCCGTAGTTACTGCGGCCGTATTTGCGGGGATGATAGGAGACGGGGATTTCGGTGATGCGGCCCCCCTCCCACTTAGCATAAATGGGGATGAAGCGATGCATACGCCCATATAAACGCACAGGGGCAAGCACTTCTCGGCGATAGGCTTTCAAGGTACAGCCATAATCGTGTAGATGCACGCCCGATATCCAGCTGATAAGCTTATTGGCCAGCACAGAGGGCAGCTTACGGGTAAAAAACTGGCCTTTCCAGCGTTCTTTTCGCCAGCCACTTACGACATCATAGCCTTCTTGTAACTTTTGCAGCAGTTTAGGAATATCGGCGGGATCGTTTTCCAGGTCGGAGTCCATGAGCACGATGACCTCCCCCGTAGCGTGCTGAATACCCATCTGGATAGCGGTGGTCTGGCCATAGTTTCGGCGCAGCAGAATCACCCGCATCCACGGCCGGGTAAAGGCCAGTTCCCGGAGCACCTCCCCAGAGCCGTCTTTAGAACCATCATCCACAAAAACCACTTCAAAACTTCGGCCCAAGGTAGGAAGCGTCGCCTCCAAACGCTCTACCAGCTCCGGCAGCCCCCGAACCTCATTATACACCGGAATAATGACGGACAGCTCCATAAAAGGCAAAGGTAATCGGCTATTCGGGCAAGGGACCTTTTAGATAAGAAGGTACATCATCGCGCGCACGTAAGGCCTCCATCCGTTTTTCTGCGGCGGCGGTACGACCCATGCGTTTCTCTAAGAGCGCGGCCTCCCGCATTAGTCTGGCCCACACGGGTGCAGGGAAGCGCCTTAGCTTGCTTAAGAGGGTATCCATGCGGCCAAAGGCGTCTAAGGCCTCGGCATACCGGTTTTCTTCTCGGAAGCTCATCCCCACGAGCGCATACGCTTGCACCGCTTCGGCCGTAGGGTAACGCGACCATATCAAATAGCAGGGCGGCTTGTCACAGGCGGCCTCATACGCTTGCAGCCAAGGCTGTACCACCGCCCGAGCCTCCGCATATCGCTTGAGCTGATAGAGCGACTCCGCCCACATGCGCCGGAAAAGCGGATTGCTCGGAAACTGCCCACTAAGCCGCCTCAGCCACCGCTCCGCCAACTCGGGTCTTTGCGCTTGATACAAATAAATATACCCCAAGAAATAAGCGGCCTCTATATGGGTATAGTTGAGCGTATCCTGCGCGCAACGAACCAACCGTTCCAGACCTCTTTCCTCATCTCCTGGCGGAAACACGCGCAATATAGGCCGCATTATGGGATAGTTTCTCGCAAAATATCCAATATAATACTCATACAGCCCGAGTAGGAATTGCATCTCAGGATAAATGTTTGCATATTTCCGCACGCCATCTAAAAGGGGTAAAAGTTCTCGTGCTTTCCATACTGAAGCGATTATATCCCCCCGCACATAAAGCCGGCGCACCTCTAAGGCTTTACTGGCAAAACCGATAAAGTACTTGTCTAAAGCGCCACTGGCACAGCAGCGCACAAGCGAGTCGGTTTGCCTGAGTGCCCGTTCCCAGAAGCTATCAAACCACGACGTGGTAGGGTCAAGCTCTATTCGCCATGAATACCCTAAGGCCCGCAGATAGGAAGTGCCAGCATAAAGGCCAAATGCCTTTTCCAACTCTGTAAGCTGCGCCTCTCCCCGAGCAAAATCCATGGTATAAAAAGCATGTAGCGCAGCTAATGCCCGCGTACGATAAGCCGTCTGGTAAGGAAGGGGCTGTCCAAGACCTACTGCGAGAAGGAACAAGGCGGCTTTTGTCCCACACCAAAAGGATCCCACTGCCACAAACGATTTTCTGGACAAAGTTGCAAGTAAATGGGTAAAGATACTAAAAGCACCAATAGCATTACCGCGCCTGCAATCAGTTGCCAGCGCCGCAAGCGTATCCTCAGCTCTATAATATCTGCCCTGAGGGCTTCTTGCCGAGCGATATTCCGGAAAGATACGCGGAGCCGCTCCCATACCTGCGGGCCTTTTACCACATAATCGTAGGCCCCATAGGCAAACGTATCGGCCGCAGTTTGCACATCTTCCTGGCCGGAGAGCAGGATAACATACGGCGGTTCATCGGGGTTTTCGGCTTTACGCAGGTGCTGGAGGAGCTTTGTACCGGGGGTATCCCCCACATGATAATCCAAGAGAATGTACTTCGGCAAAGGACCCTGTTTAGCTGCTTCTATGGCTGCTTCTACAGAGGGAAAGTGTTGAATAGCGTATTTCTCACCGAGGTGGGCTTGCACGAGTTCTGCCCATACGGAGTCGTCCTCCACGAGCCAAAGGGAAGGTTTCACCCCGCAAAAATAGTTTGTTCCGTTGCATCGTGTGCTACCTTTGCCCCTAATGGCTAAGAAAGCTAAACCCCTCCTGATTGTTGAGTCCCCCACTAAGGCCCACACCATCCGCCGGCTTTTGGGTCAATCCTACGAGGTCACGGCTTCTCAAGGGCATGTACGCGACCTGCCCGAAAAAGGTATGGGCCTCTCCATAGAACAATCGGAAAAAGGCTATGTTTTCACGCCTACCTACGCCCTCCTTCCGAAGAAAGCCCCCATTATCCAAAAAATACGTCAGCAAGTGGCAGAGGCGGCTTCGGTATGGCTGGCCACGGATGAAGACCGCGAAGGCGAAGCGATTGCCTGGCATCTCTGCCACCTTTTAGAGATAGACCCCACCCAGCCGGTGCGCATTACCTTCCATGAGATTACCCGCCGCGCCCTCCAAGAAGCCCTGAAAAACCCTCGCCCTATCAACCAAAACCTCGTAAATGCCCAACAAGCTCGCCGACTTTTAGACCGCCTCGTGGGGTATGAGATTTCGCCGCTGCTCTGGCGTACTTTCCCCAAAAGTCAAAAAGGCAGTGCCCTCTCCGCGGGCCGTGTGCAGTCGGTAGCGCTGCGCCTCATTGTAGAAAGAGAACGGGAGATTGCTCAGTTTCGCCCAGAAGCTACCCTGATAGCCGAAGTCTTTTTAGCCACAGCCCCCCCCTTTAAGGCTACCCTACACGCCCCTACCCTCAGAGACAAAGAAGAAGCCCTCCCCCTCCTACAAAACCTCATAGGGCGACTTCTACGGGTAAATAAACTGGAAAAGAAGCCCCGTCGCCGCAATCCGCCTCCCCCCTTCACCACCTCTACGCTCCAGCAAGAAGCCCAACGAAGGCTCGGCTTTTCGCTCAGCCGTACCATGCGCGCCGCCCAAAGCCTTTACGAAAAAGGCTTCATTACCTACATGCGTACCGACTCCACCCACTTAGCGCCGGAAGCCCTGCAAGCTATCCATGCCGCCCTCCGGGAACGGTTCGGACCACAAGCCGTCCAGCCCCGCACCTGGGAGAAAAAATCGCGCCACGCCCAAGAAGCCCACGAAGCCATCCGCCCTACCGACCCCTCCGTAGAGAGCGCCGGCGACACCCCCGACGAACAAAAACTGTATGCTTTGATATGGCGGCGCACCCTCGCCTCTCAAATGCGCGAAGCCCTCTACGAAGAAACCCTCGTGGAACTCCTGCCTGACCCGGCTCCTGAGCCGCTCCTCACTTTCGTAGCGAAGGGGCGCCTCCTCACAGAGCCGGGCTTCCTGGCTTTATATGGCTACGCCGCCGACGAAGAGGAAGAAGCTACACTCCCCCCGCTCCGCGAAGGCGACCGCTTGCCTTGGCAGCAGGTACGCCTGTGGGAAAAGTTTTCCACGCCCCCTCCCCGCTATACTGAGGGTACCCTCGTCAAAGAACTGGAAGAGCGCGGCATCGGTCGCCCCTCCACCTACGCCCCTACCGTGGAAACCCTCTTCAAACGCGCCTACATCCAACGCCGCGAAGTGCGGGTTCCCCGACCCCCCTACGAAGAAATCTGCCTTACCCCAGACGGCCAGCTTCACCGCGCTCGTCAGACCCCCCCTCCAGAGGTCCAAAAAAACAAACTCCTCCCTACCGAACTCGGCATTCGCGTGGTGGATTTTCTCGTGGCCCGCTTCCCCGACATCATGGATTACGACTTCACCGCCAAGGTAGAAGCCGAACTGGACCACATCGCTAACGCCGAACTGGACTGGCAGGCCATGCTGAATGCTTTTTATGAACGTTTCACGGCCGAGCTGACCCAAGCCCAAGCGACCCGGGAAACCGCCACGCATAAACTGCTGGGTTACCACCCCATCTCAGGAAAGCCGATTACCTTACGCACCAGCCGAAATGGCCCCTACATCGCCATAGGCGAAAAAGGCGACCCCGACTACCGCACCGCCTCCGTGCCCGATACCTTCTCCACCGAAACCCTCACCCTGGAAGACGCCCTTCTCCTCTTATCCTTCCCACGCGAAGTAGGCACCTACGAAGGCGCCCCTATCTGGATCTACTCCGGTCCCTACGGCTATTACCTCAAACACAACGGGCAAAACTACCCCCTCCTCCCGGGCTTGAGCCCTTTTTCCCTCACCGAAGAAGAAGCTATCCAGTGCATAGAAGCCCGCCGAGCAGGACAAAAGGCCTTTGCCCCCTTGAAAACCTTCCCGGATGCGGGCATAGAAATCCTCCCCGGACGCTACGGCCCCTACATCCGATACGCAGGCCAAAACTACGCCATCCCCAAAGGTCTCTCCCCTACGGAGCTCACCTTAGAAGATTGCCAAAACATCATCGCCCAGCACCAAAATAAAAAACAAAAGGCCTCAGCTACTCAGAAACGCTCGCAAAAAAAATAGCTTCTACCCAATAAGCTTCTGGATGGCTCCTTGAAGCTCTTCGTAATCCGGGAAGTAGGTCTGCTCCCGCACAAGCTGCACATACGCTACCTTACCCTCAGTATCCACCAGAAAAAGCGCACGAGCCAGAAGCCCCTTGAGAACGCCCCCTTCTATCAGTACCCCGTATTTTTCCAGCTCGCGGTAGCGAAAATCCGACAGCACCTCCAGATGCTTGATAGAATACACGATACAATAGCGGCGCTGGGCATGCGGCAAGTCCATGGACACCACATACAGGTAGAGCTTAGCGGCCAGGGGGCCTAAGGTTTCGTGGAGGTGCTCCACTTCCTCTGGACAAACCTGCCCATCCAACGTAGGTACTGTCGCTATAAGCTGCGGCCGGTCTTTTTTGCCTCCAATCTCCACATCCTGATAAGCCTGATTAACTACCCGGACTACGGGGGCGGGTTCGCCCGCACGGACCAGACGTCCTTTCAGCGCCAAAGGCTGCCCTTCGTAAGTAATAGTCAACGCTTGCTGCATAGCGCAAACCTATCAAGAAATTTTGAAGCGCTCATGTGCCAGCGGGAAGCGGAGGTTCTCAGGGGCCTCTGCCGGATTACAGTGATAGCCCCACAACTCTACTTTACCTACCCACGGATACAGGTCTTCATAATAGCAGTGGGTAGGCACCCGCCGGAAAGCCACATCATGAAAAACCCATATCGGCTGATGGGCTTCCACCCAGCCCGGCCGCTGAAGCACCGGCACCGGCACGCCTATATCCCCACTGTACAGAAGATAGCCATTCGCCCCCTTAAAAAGATAAGCCGCACTGGGCATGTGGGGCATGTGGAGCCCACTCGTAGGAATTGCCGCTATAAAAGCAGGAAAACCCTCAGGCCCCACCAACTGCGCAAACTGCTCCACAGGTCCCATGAGAAAATGTAGATACGTATAAAGTTTTGCGTGTAACTCGGGAACCCCTACCAATACCGGCAAGGGAGGCAGCTTGCTCAAAAAATGTCTGTGGTAGAGCAGGGCAGACAAACTGCCAATATGGTCATCGTGCAGGTGCGTAATACAAATAGCGTCTATTTTTTCTACGAGGCCCTTTTCTACCAGGCGGGGATATACGGTAAAGCCACAGTCTAATAAAAAGGTTTGGCCTTCCCAGCGGAGGAGCGCGGCGGAGTTTCCGAGGGCTATATCGTGCGCGCCGCCGGCCCCGATAAAGGCTATCTCAGGGGTCATTTCCCTAATATCTGCTCAGCGTGGGCCTCCGTTTGGACCTTAGAGATTACGCGTTCAATCCGTCCCGCTTCGTCTATGATGTAGGTTATGCGCAGGGCGCCCTCGTATTCCTTGCCATACATGCGCTTTTTGCCCCAAGCTTTGTAGGCTTTCAAGATATTTTTATCCGGGTCAGCCAAGAGAGAAAACGGTAAGCTGTACTTCTGTGCAAACTTTTTGTGGGAGTCCACATCATCGGCGCTCACACCCAAGACTACATATCCTGCGGCTTGGAGCTGCGCGTAATGGTCGCGCAGGTTACAGGCTTCTTTGGTGCAGCCGGGGGTGTCATCCTTGGGATAAAAATACAGCACGACCTTTTTCCCCTGAAAATCGGAAAGGCGTACCGTATTGCCGTGCTGGTCTTGGGCTACAAAGTCCGGGGCCATCGTGCCCGGCGTGAGGAAGCTTTCTTCAGCCATATCCCTCAAAAACAAAAATCAGTTTTCATCGGGCAGGTCGTCCTCCTCCGTCTGTATCCAATCCGAGGGATGCTCTTGGGGCTCGTCCGGCTGCGGATCCTCATCGTCTTCTTCCTCAATCGGCTGAGACTGATTGACCAGCATATCCAGCTCTTCGTAGTTTATAGCGCCTTGCACAGGTGGTACATATGCCAAGGAATATTCCGTATATAAGCGTCGAGGAGGAATCTTGAGATGCTTTTCTACCGACTTTTCCAAGAAATACCGCAGCTCCTCAGTAAAGGTAATCGGACTTTGCACTCGCCGATTAGAGGGTTGATAGGGGGCAGAGTTTTGAAAAGCAATAAGATTGCCACAAGCCAGGCTGATAATGTAGGTATAGCGTTCGGTAATCAGCTTGATTTGCGGAATGAAACATTCAGAAATAGGCCGGTCTTTCTCCTCGTCAGTATCTAAAAAGGCTTCTTCCCAGTCATCAGAGGGGAGCTTGATTTTGACGGATTTTTCCTCCCAACTCGGATGGAGGGCATTATCTGAGGTCAGCTCTGGCGAACGCTTAAGCTTGACTAAGATGCACTGGGCCTTTTGGGCCCAACCGCCCGATAGCGCACCCAATAACAGCCCTAAGAATACCCAACGATACACCCCTCAAAAATACACAGTTTTTACAAGAGGCCGAGTTGGATTCGGGCATTTTCGCTCATGCGGCTCATGTCCCACGGCGGGTCAAAGGTTACTTCTACCTCTACTTTGGTCACGCCAGGCACCGCCTCCACCGCTTTTTGGACATCCTCCGGCAAATGCTGCGCCGCCGGACAAAAAGCTGATGTAAGGGTCATCACCACTTTTACTTCTCCGGAGGGATTGACTTCTATGTGATAGATAAGCCCGAGCTCGTAAATATCCACAGGGATCTCAGGGTCATACACTTCTTTGAGCGCACGAATGATGGCTTCCTGCAGAGCGGCTACGTCTTGTGACATGGTTATTCTGTGGTAGCGATTTTCTTTTCCGGCTCGTGCAAAGCCACCCGTAGCGTATGCCAAGGCAAGGTAGCACACTTGACCCGAATAGGGAAAAGCCGAACCGTAGAAAAAATACGCAGTTTTTCCTGTACAGCTGCGGGCAGACTGCTTACGAGAGGCGCTTCTTCCTGCGTCAGGAGCTGATGAAAGGCTTCAAAATACCTATCGGCTTCCGCTATGGCAGCGCCTTTCACCACCGTCGTCATCACCGAAGTAGCAGCTCGGCATATCGCGCAGCTCTTCCCTTCAAAGCGAATATCCGCTATCCGCTCCTCCTCCACCCGGAGGGTTAGGTGCACCTGATCGCCACAGAGGGGATTATATCCCTCGGCTTCATGGGTAGGGTTTTCTACGCGGCCGTAGTTTCGGGGATAGTGGTTATGCTCTAAGATGAGCTCCTGATACAAGTTTTGCATCTCGGGCGTCATGGCGCAGAAGGGGTATGCGCAAAGAAACGCACAACTTCGTGTAAGGTCTGGGCGAGTTGGTCTATCTCTTCGGGCAGGTTATAAAAAGCCAGGGAGGCACGTACAGTAGCGGCCACACCGAGAGCATCCATAAGCGGTTGCGCACAATGATGCCCGACCCGCACCGCTATCCCGGCCTGGTCTAAAAAAGTCCCCACATCATGCGGGTGTATCTCCCCTATGTTGAAGGACCATACAGCGCCTTTGGGCCGAGCTGTACCGTAGAGCGTGATACCGGGTACAGATTGTAGAGCCGCCTCAGTGTAATCGCATAAGTACCGCTCATAAGCTTGGATAAAGTCCCAGCCTACTTTTTCCTCCAGGTAGCGGAGGGCTTCGGCTAAGGCGATGGCCTCAGCGATAGGGGGCGTGCCGGCCTCGAACTTAGCGGGCGGAGGCGCATAGCGAGAACCTCCCCAGGTCACCCGCCGAATCATATCTCCCCCTCCTTGGTACGGCGGCAGTTTTTCCCCCCATGGCGCCCGCATATACACTACCCCTATCCCCGTCGGCCCATACAGCTTATGCCCGGAAAAAACCAAAAAATCTACGCCCCACTCCTGCACGCGTATAGGCCTATGAACCACCGCTTGGCATGCATCTACCAATACAGGGATGCCGCGCTCGCGTGCCATAGCCGCTACCTCCGCGACAGGAAACTCCGTACCTAAGACATTCGACATGGCGGAGATAGCCACCAAGCGGGTGCGTTCGGTAAAAGCCTGGGCCACAGCCGCTAAGTCTATCCCGCCCGCCGGCGTAAGAGGCACCGGCCGCAGCGAAATAGGCACCTCCTCCGCCACTATATGCCACGGTACGATATTGGCATGATGTTCTGCCTGGGTAACCAGGATTTCATCTCCCGGCGAAAACCACACGCGCCGCAGCCCTTGCGCTATGAGATTAATGCCTTCCGTCGCTCCCCGCACGAAAACAACCTCCTTTTCTGAAGCCGCCCCAATAAAGGCCGCTACCCGTTCGCGCGCCGCTTCATAGGCCTGCGTGGCTTCTTGGCTGAGCCAGTGTACCCCCCGATGAATATTGGCATTCGTATAACGATAGAAATCCGCCAGTTTTTCAATAACAGCCAACGGTTTTTGGGCTGTAGCGGCATTATCTAAGTATATCAGCGGCCGGCCTGAGGGATGTAAGCTCCTCAGAATAGGGAAATCTTCGCGCACCTTGCGCGCCCAAGCGACAAGCTCCTGCATAAGTTAGACTGAGTACAAAGAAAAAACAAATATGCCAGTGGGGGTATTCAAGCGGGCACGGCAGGGAGTCGCTTATCCATCACCCGCCGCCACAGCGGCGGAATAAGCGCCAAATAAATCATCCCCGCATAGCCCGTGGGGAGACGCGGCGCTCGTTCTAACGCATTCAAGGTATGATAAGACTTCGCGCCATGCAAATGATGGTCCGCATGACGCGACAAATCCACTAAAAAGAAGCGACTAAAATACTTGTTACTCTCCCAGGAATGCCACGGACGGATAGGCTCTTCTATGCGCCGGGCTAAGCCGTAATGCTCTATGTAGTTTACGTACTCTAAGAGAAAGTTGGCTACGAGGGCCTGCAGGAGAAAGGCCGATGCGCCCCAGAGCCCCCCTATCCCGGCAAAAAGGCTTACCCCTAAGAGCGTGCCAGCTGCGTGCTGTAAGACATAGTTACGGAAGCTAAGCGGAGAGCGGCTTTGTTTAGTCAGCCGTTCTTTTTCTGCACGCCAGGCCCAGCGAAGCTGACCCGGGACCGTGCGGGCCAAAAACGCATAAAAGCTCTCCCCTCGGCGAGCTGAGCTGTAATCCAGCTCGGTCCCCACGTACCGATGGTGCATGCGCACATGCGTCACATAGAAGTAGGGGTTGCCAGCAGCGGCGAGGAGGCTCTTAGCGCCGGCTTGCCAGAGGCGCCCCTTCCGATGAAGCATCTCATGAGCCACGACAATCCCTGAGGCCCCTGCTGAGAACCCCACCGCTAAGCTACTCAGGATGGCTTCCCAAGGCTGGTACGCCCCCCGATAAAACTGCCATAGCCAATACCCCAATAGCCCCAAGTGGGCTACCCAGTGCATCCACAATATACCCGCCGGCAAGGCTTTATCTTCATCATGGCTATTATCGGTATTTTCTGGCAGGAATGCTTCAATGAGGGCCACCACCCCAAATACCACCACCCACGGCAGCAGGCCCCACCATCCCCCTAAACCCACCGCCACATAAGCCATAGCGGGAACCCACAAGCTCTGGATATAGTGGAAATTGCGGCGCATAACGCAAATATAGCTTTTTTACCACAGCAGCGTCAGCCCTGCGGAGGGTAATATGGGGAGCTGATTATACCGCCGGGCGGTGATGCGGTCAATGTAAAAGAGGTTTGGGCGGTTGTAGGCGTTGAGGACGGTGAGGTTAGCTTCTATGAGGGCGAGGTCGGCGATGCGCCAGCGCCGCTTCACCATGAGGTCTAAGCGGTGATAGGCTGGCAGCCGCGCCCCGTTGTAGTTCGGGCTCAGGACGATGGCGAGCTGCCCTTGCTGGGTGACATAGGGGGTCTGGGAGCCTTGCAGGAAAAGGAGCTTCTCAAAGAAGCCCAGGGTTTGTGTAAAGGGCAGGCCACTCCCTAAGGTCCATCGCAGGGAGGCCTCCCAGCGGGTCTCGCGCATACGAGGCGTTTGTAGCCAGCCCCCCCACCGATAAGTGGCCACCATGTTTGCCGTGTGGCGCCTATCCCACAGGGGAAAGTACCACATCCGAAAATCATACCGCCGATTGTACTGGAAGCTGTAGGTGCCATACACACTCCAGCGCGCATCCTGATACCGAGCCGTGAGGTCTGCCCCATACGCATACCCTATCTCTGTGAGGAAAGGGGGGTCTTCCGGGAAAAGTCGCTCCCGGTTGATAATGGTGAGCTGCGTAAAGCGCTTGTACCACCCTTCTGCACTGAGAAGCGCCGCGCCGAGTTGGTATTCCCCGCCAAAGGTGAGATGGTAAGCCTCCTGAAGCGCATGGGCAAGCTGCCGATTGGCGGCAAGCTCCGGCGCCGTAAGAAACCCCTGAAAGAGAATCACCACATCTCGGTCTGAAACCGCCGCCACCCAGTTTTGGGTATAACGACCGGCTGCAGCTTGAAGGCTCCACCGATTGCCGTTGTACTTGGCTCGCAGGCGAGGCTCTATCGAAAAGTATCCGTAGGTATTGTAAAAATGTAGGCGTAGGCTGGGTTCTACCACCGCCCGAGTGAAAAAGCGTATCTCCCCCTTTTCATCCAGCTCTTCTTTACGGAAGGCCTTTTGGTACCGTACATACGCCGCAAACTCGGTGTTGCTCTGGGACTGCTGGGTGATAAACCCTAAGGCGTTGGTAAAAAGGAAATCTGTGCTAAACCCCCGCACATCTACGGCGTAGGCGAGCTCATCTGGGCCGAAGAGGTAAGAAAACATAAATCCCCCGTTGAAGCCGCCTATTTCGCTATACCGAGGGCGAAACTCCTGAAAGACCGAAAAGGTATTGCTGAAACGCGTATAAGCAAAGTTGCCTTGGATGCGCACGCGGGTACCGCTGGGGAGGTTAGAGAAGGTCATACCCGCCCCCCATTGGGTCCACCGATTGAGGCCATTCGCGCCTAAATCCACTTGGTCGGTTTGGCGGAAGCCAAAAAGTTGGAGCTGGTCCGGCCCCCGACCGAAGGTGACCTTCCCATACAAGTCTTGAAACTGAAAGGGAAGCGAGTCTCGCAGGTAAGGATAGAGGCGAGGCGTAGCTTGTTGGATGTACCCCTGTCGAGCGGAGACGAGCCAAGAGGCGTTTTTGGTCACCCAGAGGGGTCCTTCTACCAGCCCTCCCGCCACAAAGGGCGTAGCATACAGCCGCCCCCCCACTCGGTCAAAGTCCCCCGGCCGCGTCCGGATGTCTATCACCGAAGAGATACGTCCCCCGTATTCCGCGCCAAAGCCCGCCGAATACACATTCACTTGGCGCAAAATATCCGTCTCAAAGACGCTAAAAAGGGACAGCGTATGGAACGGACTGTAAATGATAGCTCCATCTAAGAGCGTGAGATTTTGGATGGGCGTTCCGCCACGGATATACAACTGGCCGCCTTGGTCCCCGGTAAAGACTACGCCTGGCAGCACCTGGAGGTATTGGGCCACATCCGGCGCCCCAAAACTGGGAAGCTGGAATATCTGCCTCGGCGAAATAGGGGTTACTGCCACCGTCACCCGCGTGGGGTCTATCCGGGCAGGAGCAAGACTTTCTATGATTTCCACCGATTCCAGCTCGACAGAGCGGCTTTGGGCCCGGAGTTTGAGGGTAGCGACCGGGTGGCGTTTGTCTATGGTGACCTCCTGCCAGAGGGTATCAATCCCCAGAGCAGTGACGCGCAGCCGATAGGTACCATAGGGCACCCCTGTGAGCGAGAAAAGGCCCTCGGTATTGGTGAGAGTTCCCCGCTGTAAAGGAAAAAGCACCACTTGTGCGCCTATCACGGGTTCGCCTTCTGCGTCTATGATGGACCCACGGATGGTTCCTTGCGCAAAGAGGAAGCCCCCCAGCAGAAATAGCCCCAGTAGCCGAGCCAGCACCAAGCAAAGGTACTACGGTAGGCCCCTCCGCCAAGTCCCCACAAGGGGTAGGCTACCCAGGGTTCCGTGGAGAGACCCTGAGTAGCCCCCTGAGCTTCATTCTGTCAGGCGCCCCTGGTGATAGTCATCATACGCTTGAAGGTCTAAAAGACCGTGCCCACAAAGGTTGAAGAGTATCACGGGGCGAGTACCTGTATGCCGAGCTTCCACAGCTAAGTCTATAACAGCTTTGACGGCGTGGGCCGCCTCCGGCGCAGGAATAATCCCCTCTGTGCGAGCGAAAAACTCCCCTGCCTCAAAAACGGCCTGTTGGGGATAGGCACGCGCTTCTATGTACCCCAAGTCATACAGGTGAGAGATAAGCGGTGCCATGCCGTGATACCGTAGTCCGCCTGCGTGGATGCGCGGCGGTATGAAGTCGTGCCCCAAGGTATGCATCTTGAGCAGGGGGGTAAGCCCAGCCGTATCCCCAAAGTCGTACCGATATGCTCCCTTCGTGAGGGAGGGACAGCTCTCCGGCTCCACCGCTATAATGCGATAAGAGCGGTTGAGGGTACGCAGGCTCTCCCCTAAGAAAGGGAAGACTAACCCCGCAAAGTTGCTTCCCCCGCCTACTGCGCCAACCAAGATAGTGGGCGCTTCTCCGGCCATTTCCATCTGTTTGAGGGCCTCTAAGCCGATAACGCTCTGGTGCAAAAGCACATGGTTGAGCACACTCCCTAAGGCGTACTTGGCGCCGGGGTCAGCCAACACATCTTCAATCGCTTCACTGATGGCGATACCGAGGCTCCCCGGTGAGTCGCTGCCGTAAAGTTGTCGCCCAAACTCCGTACGGTCAGAAGGGCTGGCATAGACCTGCGCCCCATAAGCCTCCATAACCACCCGCCGAAGGGGCTTCTGGTGGTAGCTGATGCGCACCATATACACCCGCGTCTCTAACCCTAAGAGGCGACACGCCAAGGCCAGCGCTGAACCCCATTGGCCGGCGCCCGTCTCCGTGACCAGCGTATGTACCCCTTCCTGGGCGTTGTAGTACGCCTGCGCAATAGCGGTATTGGGCTTGTGGCTGCCCGTGGGACTTACCCCCTCATACTTGTAATAAATGTGCGCAGGGGTGTCCAAGGCCTCCTCCAACCGGCGCGCCCGGAAAAGCGGCGTAGGCCGGTACTTTGCATACAACTCCAATACCGCTTGGGGAATGGGTACCTCTCGGGCGCCGCTCATCTCCTGCTCCACCAACGCCTTCGGAAACAAGCGCAAAAGTGGCGCAGGGTCCAGTAGCGGCTGCTTCGTACGGGGATCCAACGGCGGATCCATCGGCTTCGGTAAGTCCGGTACAATGTTGTACCAACTGCGGGGCATATCGCCCGCATGCAACCTATACGCGTGCATGTGCATAGGCATGGGAAAAGGATTGTCTGAGACGAAAAACCTTCCCTCCCCCGCGTGGCTTCACACAATAGATAAACCCTGTGCGCCGCAGGGGAGCGTGCTTAAAACCTTTTCTAAGCGCTGGACAGAAAAGGCCTATGTCAGATGAGGCTATGCCAAACCCACCCCCACCCCAACATAGGGGCATTCAGGAGGTCGCAGCTACTTACGAAAGAAAGCCGTACGCTTGGGTGGGTCAGCATGCCGCAAAGGTACGACCAAATTCGGATTTGCAAGGGGCACCCCTATTTTGTTTGGAGAGATGTGCAGATAGCTATCGTATGCTACCCCACGGTAGGGGGCAGCGGCGTAGTGGCCACCGAATTGGCCAAAGCGCTGGCCTGCCGAGGACATACCGTCCATCTCCTTTCTTCTGAGCCGCCGGTGCGCTATACCCCTTGCCTGCCCAAACTGCTTTTTCATCAAGTAGAGCCGCCGGATTACCCCGTCTTTCGGTATCGTCCGTATGAGAGCGCCTTAGCGGGCCGGCTCGTGCGCCTCGTAGAAGACGGCGTGGAGGTAGTCCATGTGCACTATGCCATCCCCCACGCCGTAAGCGCCTACCTCGCCCAAAAAGCCCTCGAACGCCAAGGCTTCCATCTGCCTATGATTACTACACTGCACGGCACCGATACGGTTTTAGTGAGTCAGACGCCTGACCTCTACCCTATCATAGAACTGGCCCTACAAAATAGCACCCGTATCACAGCGGTATCCCACGCGCTGGCGGAGGAGAGCTGCGAACGCTTTCACCTCCCCACCCCCCCAGAAGTCATACCCAACTTCGTAGATACAAAGGCTTTTTCGCCGAAACGGTACGACGCTGCGCTGCGTGCCGCCTATGCGGCTCCAGACGAATACCTCCTGGTACATGCGTCAAACTTCCGGCCCATAAAGCGGGTCCCATGGCTCATACACCTGTTAGCGGAGGTACGGGCCGTAGGCATCCCTGCCAAAATGCTTTTGATTGGCGATGGCCCCGAACGCATGCACTGTGAGCAGTTAGCGCATCAGTTAGGCCTGAATAATGCCATTCACTTTGTGGGGAGCATACAAGAGGTTGCTCCGCTGCTGGCTATAGGGGATGTATTTGTGCTGGCCTCGGCGTATGAGAGCTTCGGGCTGGCAGCCTTGGAAGCGATGGCCTGCGGCGTGCCCGTAGTCGCGCCTGCTGTAGGGGGCCTCCCCGAGCTTATCCGAGACAAGGCCGGCCGCCTTTTCCCGCCAGACGACCTAACGGCTGCACGCAACGCTATCTTACACATCCTTCAAGACCTCCCAGCCTATCGGGCAGCGGCTCGCCAGCGCGCCTTGCATTACCATACCGACAAAATCGTCGCCCACTACGAGCGCCTCTATGCCCAAGTGCGTCTAATGGCTTCCTAACGCTACTTCCCCAAAAAGCCTGTAAGTTTCGGCCCCATGGCCGCTATCTTGGTTATTGGGGCGGGACGGGTAGGCCGAGCCATAGCCCTGGACTTAGTGCAGCACCATCGGGTTACTGTGGCAGACATACACACAGAGCGCCTCTCTGCCCTCCACGCCGAAGCCCCCTCCCTTACCGTGGCGCACATTCCCTCGCAGGACCCGCAAACCCTCCAGCGATTAGCGCAGCAGCACGACCTATTGATTACGGCAGTGCCCGGCCATGCGGGCTTCTCCCTCCTCACGCATCTCATAGAAGCAGGCAAGCCCATCGTGGATATCTCGTTTTTTCCCGAAGACCCCTTTTCCCTGCAAGAAAAGGCTCAGCAATATGGCGCCGCTGTCATAGTGGATGCCGGCATAGCCCCGGGCCTGTGTAATCTGCTCTTGGGGCGCTGCCTCTCCGAGATGGAGGTAGAATCGTACGAATGCTGGGTAGGAGGCCTTCCCTTGGAGCGACGCTGGCCCTGGCAATACAAGGCGCCTTTCTCGCCCACCGATGTAATAGAGGAGTACACTCGTCCTGTGCGGCAGCGCATCGCCGGGCAGCTTGTCACCAAGCCCCCGCTCTCTGAAATAGAGTACCGCCACTTTCCCGGTATTGGCACCTTAGAAGCGTTCAACACAGACGGCTTGCGTACCCTTCTCACTACCACCACGGTCCCCACCCTCATAGAAAAGACTCTGCGCTACCCCGGCCACGCGGAGTATGTACGGGTATTGGCTGAAAGCGGCTTTTTCTCCGAAGAGCCGCTACAGGTAGAAGGCCTTACGCTCCACCCGCGCGCTATCACAGAAGCCTTACTGACCCGAGCCTGGCACCTCTCCCCAGACGAACCCGATTGCGTCCTCCTTTGGGTACGCATACAAGGCAAAAAAGACGGGAAACCCACCGAAAAAACTTTCTACCTCTACGACCAAGCCGACCTAAAACGCCGCATGAGCGCTATGGCCCGCACTACCGGCTACACGTGCACAGCCATAGCCGCTTTGCTCTTAGACGGAGTAAGCCTTCCACCGGGCATATATGCCCCCGAGCTGCTCGGCCAAAACCCCACTGCTGCGGCGTTCGTGCTGGAGTATTTGGCTGAGCGCGGCATTACCGTCCGAGAGAACCCTTAAAACCTCAAGCCCCCCTTGCGGGGGGCCAAACCCAGAACACCTATAGAAGAACCACAAGATACCTTCGTCTCAGAAGCGCACCCGAAGACCACCCAGAATATCCAGTTGCGGCTTAGCTGGGGAGAGCGCCGTATAGACATTGGCTTGGGCGAAAGCCTCCACAGGCCCCACAGGCAGGAGCAGCCCCCCACCTAAATGCCCCAAGATATCCACGGCAGCTTGGCTGGCCTCTGCCCCACTTTGACGAACCCGTATTCCTCCCTCTACATAGGGGGCAATCGCACTGCCGCGCCCGCAAGCCCCACTTCCACACACAGCCGTATTCACATACTGTTGGAAGGCCAAGCCTGCCGTATAGCCCCGGCCCCTATCATAGCCCAGGGTGAGGGCAAGGTTCAGGTAGGGATTGCCGCCCAGGGCAAAGCGACCATTGAGGGCTCGTAGTCCCTCTTTACTTACCAGGACACCTACGGCTTTTTCGCCGGACGGCTGGGCGAACCCTAAGAGGCTCAAGCCCACCAAAAACCCGAAAGTTTTTAGCTCGTGACGCATACATTACATATACGAGTGCCCCCAATCTCGGGTTGCACCTGTACAATACCTTAGGCTCGCTACCTTTGAGGTATGCAAGACCCTATTTTCGGGTGGATAGAAGCCGAACGCCGCCGCCAAGAAGAAGGCTTAGAGCTCATCGCCTCCGAAAACTACGCCAGCCCGGCAGTATTGGCTGCCTTAGGCTCCGTCCTCAACAATAAATACGCGGAGGGGCTACCCGGCCGGCGGTACTACGGCGGCTGCGAATATGTAGATGAAGTAGAGCGGCTCGCCCAAGAACGCCTTAAGACCCTCTTTGGCGCCGAGTGGGTGAATGTCCAGCCCCATTCCGGTGCACAAGCCAACGAAGCGGTACTGCTGGCCCTCCTCAAACCGGGCGAAAAGCTCCTTAGCTTTGCCTTAGCCCATGGGGGGCATCTCACCCACGGTAGCCCCCTCAACTCCTCCGGCAAGCTCTACACCGTAGAACATTACGGCGTACGTCCAGACACCTACCGCCTGGACTATGACGAAATCCGAGAAAAGGCGCGCACCTTCCGGCCCAAAGTCCTTTTAGCTGGGGCCAGCAGCTATCCCCGGGATTGGGATTGGGCGGCCCTGCGCAGCATCGCCGACGAAGTAGGTGCCTTCCTGGTAACGGATATTGCGCATCCGGCAGGCTTGATTGCCGCCGACCTTCTCAATGACCCCCTCCCCCACTGCCACATAGTCACCAGCACCACCCATAAGACCCTCCGCGGCCCCCGCGGCGGCGTGATTATGATGGGCAAGGACTTTGACAATCCCTTCGGTGAGCTTACCCCCAAAGGTCAGCCTAAAAAGATGAGCGCCTTACTGGATAGTGCGCTTTTCCCGGGGGTGCAAGGCGGACCGCACATGCATACCATCGCCGCTAAGGCCGTAGCCTTCGGCGAAGCGCTCCAGCCGGCCTTTCGCACCTATGCCCGGCAGGTCATCCACAACGCCCAAACCCTCGCCCACACCCTCATGGAGCTGGGCTACACCGTCCTCACTGGCGGTACCGACAACCATATCGTTTTGATAGATCTGCGCAACAAAGGCCTCACCGGCCGAGACGCCGAAAAAGGCTTAGAAAAAGCCGGCATCACCGTAAATAAAAACCTCATTCCGTATGACCCTAATCCCCCCCTGGTGGCCAGTGGTATCCGTTTGGGGACGCCCGCCCTTACCACACGCGGGATGACCGAGAGCGACATGCGCCAAGTAGCTCATTGGATAGACCAGGCGCTTACCCACCTCTCCGATGACGCTTTCCTTAGCCGCCTGCGGGAGGAAATACGCGAATACCTCAAAGCGTATCCGCTTCCTTATGCGACGGTGGCTTCGCTGAGTTTGGGCCACCTCTCCGCACCTGCTGAATAAGCTTCCCTACCGCCCCCCTGTCGGCCTGACGAAAAGTTATTACCAGCGAAGGCAAAAGAAAAAGATTAGAAAAAAGACCTACCCCCAGGGAAAGGGCCGTCAATATACCTAAGGCCCTTGTTCCTCCGAAAGAGGAAAATATAAAAATCCCAAACCCCATCAACAACACAAATGAAGTATAAGCAATAAGCGCGCCTGTGTGATGGACGCTTACCACCGCGGCACGCGCCGGTATAGGATGCCGCCGGTAGTACCACTGGTACGAGCTGAGAAAGTGTATAGCGCTATCCACCACTATGCCGAAAGCCATTTCATAGATAAGGGCAGTAGAAGGTTTGACGGGTAGATTCATATAGCCCATGAAGCCTGCCACCAAAAAAAGCGGCAGCAAATTCACCCCCATGCTGATAAGCATAATGCGGACCGAGCCATACAGTAAGAACATTTGCACCGCCACCAAAAGGAAGGTAGCCAAAAGGCTCCACACAAGGTTGTCTACGAGGTAGTCTATGGCTTTGAGGAAAATGAGGGTGGTGCCGGTGATATGCACGCGGCTGGCTTCTTCGCCGAAAGTGGCTTGAATGTCCGCCTGTACCCGCTGAATCAGCTTAGGCATCTCGGCAGAACCAATATCCTGTACAAAGGCGGTCACCCGTGTGCGTTGATAGGCCGAGTCTACCAGCGAACCCAGTAGGATAGGTTGCCCTGAAGTGTGGCGTACAGCTCGCAAAAGCACAGGTAACTCTTCTGGCTGAGGTAAGCCGTACGCTTGGGGCGCACCGCCCCAAAAAGCTTGGCGACCTGCCTTAAGGAGGTCGGCCATGCTCAGGGTGCGCGAAAGTTCGGGATAACGCCGGAGGCTATCTTGCAGAGCAGAGAGGGCCCGCAGCGTCCGAAGCCGCCGAATCCCCTGCGGCGCATTCGCTTCTATGACCAGCTCAAAAGGCATGGTACCCCCATACCGCTGCGCAAAAAACCGCTGGTCCTGCACCACTTGCGCATCCGAAGGCAGGTCATCCGCCATATAGGAGACTGCCCGCAGCCGAAGCGCCCCCATCCCTCCTACCAGAAAAAGACCTGCCGTCATCCCATATACCCAGATCCTGCGCTTCTCTACCACTTCACCGACCCAGCGGACCAGGCGCACCACCCACCGATTGGTAAGATGCCGCAAATGCCGCTCCTTTGGCTCAGGGAGAAGCATGAAAAACGACGGCAAAAGCCATATCGTCAAAAGGTATGTGGCTAAAGTCCCCCAAAAGGCCACCAGCCCAAACTCCTGCAAGGTCACAACATTCGTCAAGTAGAGGGTAAGAAAGCCTAAGGCGGTATTGGCGTGTATCATAAAAGTAACCAGGCCCAGCTGACGAAGCATCTCGCGTATGGCAGCCACTTTGTGTCCCTTAGCCACATAGAGCCGATGATATTCAGAAAGCATGTAAATACTCGGCGGGATACCCAGTATAATAATCACCGGCGGAAGGAGCGCCGTCAGAAGGGTCAGCTTAAAGCCATACAACCCGATAATCCCCACGGTCCACAGAGAGGCCAGCCCTAAAAGGACCACGGGAAAGACGGCCGCATACCAGGAGCGGAAGTACAAAAGCAAAGCTCCCACAGTGAGGATGAGAGAAGCGACGGTAAAAAGCCAGAGTTCTGTGGGGAGGAGCTGGGCTACATAGTGGCGGAGGTAAGGCACCCCCGAGAAATGCACTTCCCCACCATGCTGGGCTACCCAGCCCCGACATAGCCGTTCTAACGAGTCTATGAGGGGATGTTTGGCCCGGGTGTGCAGCGTCAGGGAGTCTATCTGCACCAAAAGCAATAAACTCTGGCCCGCCGTATCCCAAAGCAGCCCTTCGTATAAAGGAAACTGATGCCGGAGACTATCCCAACTTTGCCGAGAAGAAGGCAGCGGCAGCGTATCTACTACGAAGCGCCCTTCCTTACTCCAGCGCAGCAGGGGGGCATTAGGGAGGCCTAACACCCGCCGCACCCCTTCAAAGCCCTGTAACTGCGACACCAACGCCCGCAGGCGCTCCCAATAGGCCCTTCCCACAGAGTCGGGCAGCTCTAACCCCACCAATACTACCCCCGCATCCTCGCCAAACTCCCGCTGAAACCGTTTATACGCCTGGTAGTCGGGATCATCCTCAGGAACTACCTTGACAAAGTCTTGGGTTATTTCCACCCTTTGGGCATGCCAAAGAAAAAATAGCGAGGCAACTCCCACAAAAACCAACCATACATATCGCCCACGCAAAAGGAAATCTGGCCAGCTTCTCATTCTGGGTGCAGCTCTGGCTTGAATATGGCTTCATTGAGGAGGGCCCGGGCGCATTCCTGAATCCCTTCTGTAAGGGCTGGATGCGGCTGGAGGATATTACACAGGTCGCTCACCCTGCGAGAAAAACGAATCATGAGCGCCACCACCCCTATAATCGTAGAAGCTTGGGGGCCTACGGCCCGGCACCCCAAGATGTAGGGGTCCGGCTCACCGGTGGTAATCAGCTTGAGGAAACTACGACGAGTACGCATAGCGATCCCTCGGGCGGTGAGGTTGTAGTTATACCGTACGACGCGGTAGGCATACCCTTGTTCTTGGGCTTGGAGCTCATTCAGGCCGACGCCAGCGACCTCAGGCCGCAAAAACATAATCCATGAGAGATGGTCATATTCCAGCGGCCGCCGCACCTGCCCAAACATGCGTTCTACGGCATAGCGAGCCTCTTGTTCGGCCACATTCACGAAGCCCGCTTTTAGGGCATCTACATCGCCCGCAGCGTAAATATGCGGTACAGAGGTTTGGGTAAGATGCGTTTCTATGTGGCCTGAGGGGGTCTGCTTCACCCCGGCCCGTTCCAAGGCCAATCCTTCCACATTAGGCACTCGGCCTATAGCCACAAGGACGTGCGTGGCCTGCTCCCAGGATATTCTCCCCTCTTTGTCCTGCACCGCATACGTGATGGCCGCATCCGCACACCGAATATCCCTAAGTTGAGACTCTGTAAAGAACCGCACATTACATTCTGAGAGATTCTGCATCACTACCGCCGAAATATCCGCATCTTCATAAGGAAGGATACGAGAAGCACTCTCTATCATCGTCACCCGTACGCCCGGGAAAGTAGAAAATATCGTAGCAAACTCACAGCCTATTACCCCTGAGCCGACAATAAGCAGATCCGGCGGAAAAGCATCTAAGGTATCTATGTGCTCGCTGGTAAAAACCCGCTTCCCATCTATCGGCAGGTGGGGCAGGGTACGCGGGCGGCTCCCTGTCGCAATCAGGAAGTTTTTTCCCTCCACGACAAAGGGGCTTCCCTCGCGAGGACGCACGTCTACGTGATAGGGGTCTACGAAGGAAGCTTCCCCATACACTACCTCCAAAAGCCCTAAGCTCGTGTAATGCTGGATCTGACGAAGCATTTGCTGGTGGCGCTCAGCCACGGCCTGCGCCACAATCGCTCGAAACTCCGCAAATGAAAAAGTGAAGTCTTTGACTTGATAGCCCCTGTCGGTGAGAAAAAGCTTATCAAAGTCTTTGGCCAGTTCCCACCAAGTTTTGGAGGAGAGGGCTCCGTTGAAAAGAGCCGCGCCGCCAATGAGATTTTTTTCAATCAGGAGGGTTTTTTTTCCGAGGTCCATGGCCCGCATGGCCCCGGCAAAGCCGGCGGCCCCTCCCCCTATGATGATGAGGTCATACGCCATCTGGGTGGCCGAAGGTAACAAAACCCTTTCTACTGAGGGAAGGAGACCTACATTTGCGCAGATGGAAGCCCCCCGTCTCTACTGGGTCGTAGGTGAACTCTCCGGGGAGCAGCACGCTACCGCCGTAATAGAAAACCTCAAGCAGCGCTTACCCACGGTGGAAATGCGAGGCATGGGGGGCCCTGCTATGGCCCAACTCGGCGTACGCTTAGTAGCCGCTTGGCCTGAGTATGCCGTGGTAGGCTTCTGGGCAGTCGTGCGTCACCTGCGCAAGTTCCTCCGGCTGTATCGTACCCTGCAAGCCGATATACACGCATGGCAGCCTGACAGGGTAGTACTGGTAGATTACCCCGGCCTAAATCTTCGTTTGGCGCGCTGGCTCGTACGCCAAGGTATCCCCGTCACCTACTTTATCCCCCCGCAAATCTGGGCATGGAACACCCAACGCGTGCGATACCTGCGCCATCCCCTGATAGAAGTACTCTGCATCCTCCCTTTTGAACGGGAGTTTTATGGCCGTCATGGGGTACAAGCGCAGTATGTGGGTAGCCCGCTGGTAAAAAAGCTGGAAAACATACCCGCTTATGCGGCGGAAAAGCCTTATATTGCCCTTTTACCTGGCAGCCGACGCCATGAAGTAGAGGCTCTCCTACCCCGCATGGCTCAGCTACCCCCCCTCCTACCTGAGTGGACCTTTATTGTGTCCAAAGTCGCCCACCTCCCCTGGGAACTGTACCAGAAACGGGCCCCTACCTTGCCCATAGTGGAGGGCCAGACGCACCAACTTTTACGAGGGGCAGCCGCCGCCGTTGTTACCTCGGGCACAGCCACCTTAGAAGCGGCGCTCTTAGGCTGCCCCAGCGTAATCGTGTATCGCGGCGATTACCTCTCTTATTGGATAGCGCGCCAGCTCGTTAAGGTGCCTTTCATCGGCTTGCCTAACCTCATCCTGGGCGAGGCGGTCTTCCCAGAGCTCATCCAAGGAGCTTGTACCCCCTCTAACATAGCCACAGCACTCCGCTACCAACTCCAGCAGGCAGAACGCATCCGGACCCAACTCCACACACTGCGGGAAGAATTAGGTACTCAGGATGCTGCCGAGCTGGTGGCTATGCACTTAGCTGAAAGATTGACAGAGCGAAACCCAGCCTAAGACGAATTTTTCTCTCCAGCCCGCAAACCTGCCCAAATATTCAACCCTTCCACGCCTAAGGAAAAAAGCATCGCAAAATAGATGTAGCCCTTAGGAATGTGGAGTCCTGCGCCCTCCCCCACCAAGGTAAAACCTATAAGTAAAAGGAAAGCCAGTGCCAGCATTTTGAGCGTGGGGTGCCGCTCTATAAGGCGCTGTATGCCCTGCGCTAAGGCTATCATAAGTACCATCGCTACAGCAATCGCGCTAAGCATGACCCACAGGGTACGCGTCATCCCGATAGCGGTGAGTACTGAGTCAGCCGAGAAAACCAAGTCTATGAGCGCCACCTGGGCTATCACGGCCCGGAGCGAATGCTTTCGCGGCGGTGGCTCTGGTGAGCGTGCTCCTTCTACTCGCTCGTGGATTTCTTTCACGGCTTTGTACAATAGGAAGAGGCCCCCTGCCAAAAGGAGCGTATCCCGAGGGGTAAAAGGCCGTCCCGCTACCCAGAAAAGCGGCGCAGACAGCTTAAGCAGCTGAACCAAACCCGCCAACAAAGCCGCCCGCAAAAGCGGGGAATATACCATCCAGAAGCGCCAGACCTTTTTTTGCTGGGCTGGGGGGAGCTTTCCTACGATAAGCCCTACAAAGACGACATTATCAATCCCTAAGGCCACCTCCATGAGGGCCAGCATGAGGAGGCCCAATAGCGCTTCTGTTATCATCCTTTACCGCAATATCCACCCCAGGGAAAAACCCATATACGGCACGGGACGCCCCCCTGGGCGCACAATCAAGTCTCCCACCGGCGTAAAGCGTAAATCCCGATACGGTGGTTTCATAGGCTTCCAGGTATGCTGCGCATATCGCATGCCCATGCCGCCATACACATCTATCACCAGACGGCTTCCTATCTGCCCTTGATACCCTACCAAAAACCCCAGAGAAAATGCGTATATGGTGCGCTCGTAGGGGATTTGCGGCGCTGGCTGAGGAGGCGGCCAAACACTCGTCGTATCAAGGTAGCCTAAGTTCTGCGCATAGTACTGAAAGCCGCCCAAGAAAGCCAGGTAGCCGCCCGTATAGGTGTATGTGGGTTTTTTAGGAGGATCTTCTGAAAAGTACTCTCGCCAGAGCACCCGGGCTTTGAAACCCGTCTGGCTAAAATCCTCCTCTGTGGTGCCTAAGTTCCCCCCCGAACCTAAATCTCCAAATACCCATCCCCCCTCCACTTGTAAGCTACTATGCTGGGAAGTCGGGAGCTCCACCGCTGCGTGCAAAGTGTATTGAAAAATATCTATCATCGCCAAAGGATAAAGTTTCAGCACGGGATGCCGTACAGAGATGGGACGGTTTTCGTCTATTTGAGCCCAAAGTGAGGAAGTTACACCCCATAAAAGGGGTAAAGCTCGCACCTTCACGGGTGAAGCTGCTTTTGCAAAACTCCCAAGGTCCTACCTGCGCGTGTAAAGGCTTCTATAGCCCGGTCTATGTGTTCCCGCGTGTGGGCTGCGCTGAGCTGGACGCGGATACGGGCTTGGCCCTTAGGAACCACGGGATAGGAAAACCCTATCACATAAATCCCCTCTTCCAACAAAGCATCTGCAAAACGATGGGCCAGCACGGCATCGTACAACATGATGGGGACGATGGGATGGTCGCCCGGCTTTATGTCAAAGCCGGCTTTGGTCAGCTCCTGGCGGAAGTAGCGGGTATTTTCCTCTAAGCGGTCCCGCAGCTCTGTGGTCTCGGAGAGCCAGCCGAAGATCTCCAAGGCGGTGCCAGCAATCACGGGGCTAAGGGAGTTGGAAAAGAGGTAGGGACGCGACCGCTGCCGAAGGTACTCAATCAACGGGGCAAGCCCAGCCACATAGCCCCCCATCGCGCCCCCTAACGCTTTTCCCAAGGTGCCGGTGAGGATAAGCCGTTCGTCTCCTAAGAGCCCAAACTTCTCGGGGGTGCCTCGCCCCGTGGCCCCTACAAATCCCGTCGCATGCGAGTCATCCACAATCACCAACGCATCGTATTTGCGGGCTAAATCCAAAATCTTATCCAACGGCGCATAATCCCCATCCATGGAAAACACCCCATCGGTGACAATCACGCGAAAGCGGGCATTTTGCGCTTCTTGCAGGCGAGCTTCTAACTCGCCCATATCGGCATGCGCATACACATAGCGGCGGGCCTTCGTGAGACGAATCCCATCTATGAGGCTGGCATGATTGAGCGCATCCGAGATAATGGCATCTTCTGGCCCAAAAAACGGCTCAAATACGCCGCCGTTTGCGTCAAAACACGCTGCGTATAAAATACTGTCTTCGCAGTGCAGGAAGTCGGCTATGGCTTTTTCTAAGGCTTTATGTACGGTTTGGGTTCCGCAGATGAAGCGTACCGACGAGAGGCCATACCCCCATCGGTCTAAGGCTTTATGGGCGGCTTCGACGACGCGCGGATGAGCCGAGAGACCGAGGTAGTTATTCGCACAGAAGTTGAGGACCTTCCGGCCATCGGCTAAGGTGATTTCCACGCCTTGGGGGGAGTCGATCAGCCTTTCGGATTTATACAGGCCCGCTTCTCGGATGTCTTGGAGTTCCTTTTGGATGTGGTTCAATAAGGCGAGAGACATGCCACAAAGATAGGTTCGGCGTATCTTCGCGCTATGGCTGGCCACAGTAAGTGGGCACAGATAAAACGCAAGAAAGCGGTAGTGGATGCCAAGCGGGGCGCTCTTTTTACGCGGCTTGTTCGGGAGATTACGGTAGCTGCCCGCGAGGGTGGGGCTAACCCGGACTTCAATCCCCGTCTGCGGTTGGCTATCCAAAACGCCCGCCGCGCCAACATGCCTAAGGATGTGATTGAGCGCGCCATTTCTAAGGGCGACTCGGGTGCGGAAAGCTATACCGAGGTGCTGTACGAAGGTTATGCCCCCGGCGGCGTAGCCGTGATGATTGAAGCCATGACCGATAATACCAACCGCACGGTCTCCCAACTGCGTACGCTTTTCAGCCGCGCGGGCGGGAGCTTGGCTACTTCGGGGGCCGTGTCTTACCTTTTCTCCCGAAAGGGCGTCTTCACCATCCCAGCCGAACGCATCCCCGATGAAGAGCAGTTTTTAGAAAACATGATTGAAGCCGGGGCTGAAGATGTAGAGATTGGCGAAGGTACCGCAGTGGTTACCTGCGCCTATGAAGACTTCGGCGCTATGCAAGAAGCCTTAGAAAAGCTGGGTATAGAGCCGGAGGAGGCTTCCTTAGCGTGGGTGCCTGCTTCGTATGTACAGCTCAGCTGGGAGGAAGCCCAAAAAGCCCTCCGGCTGATAGACCAGCTGGAAGAGCACGACGACGTCCAAAAGGTATATCACAACCTGGCGATGACGGAGGAGATAGCGGCCCGTTATGCGGAGGCGTCATGAGTGGGATAGAAGAGCGGGCCCGCGATAAACTCCTCCGCAAGCGGCAGGAAGCCCTCCAAGGCGGCGGCCCAGATAGAATCGCCGCCCAGCACCAGCGAGGAAAGCTCACCGCCCGAGAACGTCTGGAAGTCCTCTTAGACCCGGGGTCCTTTGCGGAAATAGGAGCCTTCGTCACGCACCGCACCCGCGAGTTTGGGTTAGAAAAACAGCGCATCCCTGGCGATGGCGTCATCACCGGGCGAGGCACAATAGACGGCCGGCCGGTGTTTGTATTTAGTCAGGACTTTACGGTCTTTGGCGGCTCCCTCTCCGAAATGCACGCTCAAAAAATCGTCCGCCTCCAAGAGCTGGCCCTGGAAAACGGTATCCCCCTGATTGGCCTCAACGACTCTGGCGGGGCCCGCATCCAAGAAGGCGTTCTTTCTCTGGCAGGCTATGCCGATATCTTCTACCGAAATGTCTTGGCCTCAGGCATAATCCCGCAAATCTCCGTGATTTTAGGTCCTTGTGCGGGGGGAGCCGTATATAGCCCTGCCATCACCGACTTTATCCTCATGGTGGAGGATACCTCTTATATGTTTGTCACCGGCCCGAATGTCGTCAAAACGGTGACGCATGAGGAAGTAAGCTTTGAAGACTTAGGTGGGGCGCGCGTGCATGCCCAAAAAAGTGGTGTAGCCCACCTGACCGCCCCTACCGATGTAGATACTCTCCTGCTGACCCGCCGGCTTTTTTCCTATTTACCCCTCAACTGGCAGGAGAAACCGCCGCGCCGCCCCTCCCCTACACCTACCGATACCGATGTACCCCAGCTTAAGCATATCGTCCCCGAAAACCCCGCCCAGCATTACGATGTCAAGCAGGTCATAGAAGCTTTGGTAGACCCGCTCAGCTTCTTAGAAATACAACCCGACTTTGCCCCTAATATCGTGATTGGGTTTGCCCGCCTTGGGGGCTATCCCATAGGTATCGTAGCCAATCAACCCCTTGTACTGGCTGGAGTTTTAGATATTGCGGCCTCGCAAAAAGCCGCTCGTTTCGTGCGCTTTTGCGATGCTTTCAACATACCCCTCGTGGTGCTGGAAGATGTACCGGGCTTTTTGCCAGGAACCAACCAAGAGTGGGGCGGCATCATAAAAGAAGGAGCAAAACTTTTGTATGCTTTTTCGGAGGCCACCGTACCCCGCCTCACGGTGATTTTGCGGAAAGCCTACGGAGGCGCCTACGACGTAATGAACTCGCGGCATATTGGAGCGGATTATGTATTGGCTTGGCCGACCGCTGAAATAGCGGTAATGGGCCCCCAAGGCGCAGCGGAGATTATTTTTAAGCGGGAGATTGCCGCAGCGCCTGACCCCGCTAAAGCCCTCGCCGAAAAAACAGAAGAATACCGCCGCATCTTCGCTAACCCCTACCGGGCTGCCGACCGCGGTTTCGTAGATGCGGTAATCTTCCCCGAGGAGACCCGCCGCATGCTCTACGCTGCGCTGGATAGCCTCCAGAAAAAACACAAAACCCGCCCCCCCCGCAAACACGGAAATATACCCCTATGAAAGGCCTATACCAAACTAACTTCCAGTTTCCTCGGCAGACAGCCTTCCACCGAGGAAAAGTCCGAGACATCTACGAAATAGACCACGATTACCTCGTACTCGTCACCACAGACCGCATCTCTGCCTATGATGTAGTGCTCTCCGAAACCATCCCCTACAAAGGCCAAGTCCTAACGGGCGTTTCGGATTTTATGTTCCAGACTTTCCAAAGGGAAGTGCCCTCTGCCTGGATAAGCACCCCCGACCCCAATGTGCTTTTGATGCGCAAGGCGCGCATCTACCCCGTAGAAGTGATTGTACGCCGGTGCTTGGTGGGCTATGTATGGCGGCTCTATCGGACGGGAGGCCGGCTCATCAGTGGGGTACGACTACCGGAAGGGCTGATTGAAAATGACCTCCTCCCCGAGCCTATCATCACCCCCACCACGAAATCCGTGATTGGCCATGATGTAGAGATTACCGAACGGGAGATTGTGGAGTCGGGGTTAGTGCCGCGGGCCCACTGGGAGGAGATACGCAGCTACGCGCTGCATCTTTTCAAGAGAGGCATAGAGATTGCCGAAAAAGGGGGTATGTTGCTCTGCGATGCCAAGTATGAGTTTGGCGAGATAGACGGTAAGGTCGTACTGGCCGACGAAGTACATACCCCAGACAGTGCTCGCTATCTCAAATTGGAGGGCTACTATGAACGGCAAGCCCGCCAAGACCCGCAGATACACCTGACCAAGGAATACGTACGGGAGTGGCTAATGCGGCAAGGGTTCCAAGGTCAGCCTAACGCCACCCCGCCCCCGCTGGACGTGGAGGTAATCCGCGAGGCCCGCGACCGCTATGTGGATGTGTATCAGCGCCTTACAGGTAAGCCGTTCCAGCCCAGAGACTATACTACGATAGAACAAGATATCCAACGGAATGTGGAGGCGGCTTTGGCCCAGTTATAGCCTCATAGGAATAGCCTGTGCACAACTCACCATCACCACAGGGGTAGTAGGGAAGGACCCGCGTTTCCAGCTGGAAAAACCCCCCGAAGGTGTCGTTGATTCGCTGCGGAAGCTCGCCCGAACCGGCCATCCCCAAGCCCAGCTCGCTTTGGTAGAATATTACCAACTCCATGAGCTGCGGCCCGATAGCGCCCGCCTCTACCTGCAGATGGCCGCCCAAGCCGGGTTACCCGAGGCCCAATACCTCTTGGGTCTCTCTTACCTCCACGGTGTAGAAGGCCCCAAACGTCCGAAGGATGGAAAAAAACTCTTGGAGGCTGCCGCCAAACAAAACTACATCCTCGCTATCCGTGTGCTCTACCAGACCTTAGAGCCGCCCGATAGCGTAAGCCCCCTTCATGTGCAAGTTTTGCCCTACAATCCCCAAGAAGCCTTTGCTTATGCCCAACAAGGGGCCGAACTGGGGGATCCGCCTTCTATGACGGCCTTAGGGCGCTACTACGCCCAAGGTAAGGGCACGGCTCGGAACGACTCCTTAGCCCGAGTCTGGCTTACCCGCGCGGCCGAAAAAGGCCACATCCCCGCCCAAGTCCTCTTAGCCGAATGGTCCTTCGAAAAATGGAACGACCCCCAGACAGCCCTCCGCTGGGCTAACGCCGTGATAGCTAACGAGCGCGCCTCGTTGGAGGAGCAATACCGGGCCCGCATAGCCGCTTACCATGCCGAACATATCCCCCGCTGGTTAGAGGCTATTCGCAAGGGGCTCTTCACCCCGCCTCGGTAGGCCAACCCCATCCGGCCGCCAGTTTCTTTACCTCCTCTGCGGGTTCCCACAACGATGAAGTATAAAATCCTCTCGGCAGGCCATCCGACACCCGCTCCAAGCACCGTATCAGCTCCCCAGGCGTACGATAAAATAACGCACTCTCTTGAAACTCCCGCTCCCCTGCGAAGGCTTCATGCAGCAGCAAGGGCTTGCGGTGGGTGAAAGCCATAAAAAAAGCGCCTGTGATTTGATAGCGCCGATAAGTCCGCCAGTAGGGCGTCTCCGGATGAATAAGCGGCAAAACGGCATCACACGCCCGCAGGTAAGCGTGATAGGTAAAAAAATCCAGCCCCTGCGGGAAGTGCCCAAAATAGGCTTCCAGCCCGTAGCGATGGATTTTTTCTTGAAGGCGGGGCCAATCGCTGTAAGGCGCTTCGGCAGGGCCCAATAACCAAAATCGCCACGAAGTAGGCGGCCGTACCTGTCGCAGCACCGTTATGAGCGCTTCATAACTGCGGCGCTTGTATTCTATGCGTCCGGGGATGGCAAACCAACACTCATGAGGAGGCTTTTTCAGGACGGGCAAAGCCTGCCATACCGACTGAGGGAGAGCCATCAGCCGAAGGGGAGCACTTTTCCGGCGCCAGTAGCCCGGCAGACCTTCCCATAACCGCTCCCGTAGTACCCAAAAGTGGTTGAGCCGAGCCGCTATACCCCACCCCATCGCACTGAGGCGCAATAGCTTTTCGGCATTATGCACAATACCGCTTTGATGCACCCCGCGCAGGCCCCAGCAAACCCTAAGCACCCAACGGCCATACGCTGTGTTATAAAACACATGCGTTATCTGGTTATCTCTCGCAAAACGCGCAAGGCTTACCACCGATTGAAACGTTTCCAGGGGCCATATTTCGTCTACTTCAGCGATTTTGGCATAGAAGGGCTCCCAACTTTGGGGCACGGCCACGCAAAGGCGCGGCCGGGGCTGCAGCTGGCTGGCATAGGCAATAATCGCCAGCAGGGTTTCGTGGTGATTGGGGGAGGGTTCTATGAGGAGGATAGACACGACCAAAGTTCGTATCTTTGGAGGCAAGGTGCGCCGCATCATCATCGCCATAGACGGCTACGCCGCCACCGGTAAAAGCACCACAGCCCGGGGGGTGGCTGAGGCGTTGGATTATTTACACATAGACTCCGGGGCCATGTACCGGGCCGTGGCGTGGTTCCTTCGGGAAAAAGGCGTGAGTACCCCTACAGCAGAAGCCCTCCCGGAGCTTTTACAAGATTTTACGCTTCATTTAGAGCGCGAGGGCAAAGAAATGGTGGTCTATGTAGGGGACCGTCGCTTAGAGGAGGAGCTCCGTCAGCCGGAAATAGCGACCTTCGCCAGCGAGGTGAGTGTTTTCCCTGTGGTGCGGGAAAGGCTCATTGCCGAGCAGCGGCGCTTAGGCCGAAAAGGCGGCGTCGTCATGGATGGGCGCGACATAGGCACGGTGGTCTTTCCCCACGCCGAACTCAAAGTATTTATGCAGGCAGACTTAGCGGCTCGGGTAGAACGCCGCTATCGGGAGCTCCTCCAGCGAGGCCTTCCCGCCGATAAAGAAGCCATAGCCCGAGAACTCATAGAACGAGACCATCGGGATGAGACACGTCCCATCTCCCCCCTCCGTAAGGCCCCCGATGCCCGCATCTTAGATACCACCCACCTCACCATCCCCGAACAAATCGCCCAAGTCGTCACTTGGGCCAAAGAACTCATCTACGCTCCCACCGTATGAAACCTGTCGTGACTATCAGTAGCGCTTCGGGTTTTTGCTTCGGGGTAGTGTATGCGGTCGAGATGGCTGAAGCCTACCTGGCCGGACACCCCTACCTCTACTGCTTAGGGGATATTGTCCATAACGATGAAGAGGTGCGCCGCCTCCAAGCTAAGGGCCTCCGCATCATCACGCATGCAGACCTTCCCCGCTTAGCGGGGGAGACCGTACTCATCCGAGCTCACGGCGAACCCCCAGAGACTTACGAAACCGCCCTCAAGCACAACATCCGACTCTTAGATGCCTCCTGCCCTGTGGTCCTCAAACTCCAAAACCGCATCCGGGAGATTGACGCCCCCGAAAACCAAATCGTCCTGTTAGGGACCTTAGGCCACCCCGAAGTGGTCGGCTTAGTAGGGCAGATCCACCAAGCCGCCCTCTTTGTGGTCTCCAGCCCAGAAGAGGTCGAAAAACTCCCCTTAGACCCCAGCCGCCCTACCTACCTTTTCAGCCAAACCACCAAAGCCCCCGCGCTCTTTCAAGGTGTGGTAGAAAAACTTTTAGAAAAAGTTCCTACCGCCCTCATCGCCGATACCCTCTGCCGGCAGGTCTCTAACCGAGAGCCCCACCTCAAAGCCTTCGCGGAAAGCCAAGATGTCATACTCTTTGTAGCAGGCCAAAAAAGCTCCAACGGAAAAGCGCTCTTCTCGGTATGTAAAGCCGCTAACCCACGCAGTTATTACATTTCTTCCCCCGAAGAAGTGCAAGTAGAGTGGCTCAAAAGCGCTCAGCGGATTGGGATTGCTGGAGCGACCTCTACGCCCCAATGGCTCATGGAGCGGGTAAAAGCCCATGTAGAATCGCTACTGGCCTGTGTGGAAGCATAGCTGGCTCCTCTACGGAGCCGTATGGGCCCAGATAGCCGGGGGCTGGAGTTATGACTTTTTGAATGTAGCGCCGACCGCGCGCACAGCCGCCTTAGGCGGGATAGCCCTCCCAGGGGAAAATGATTTGGGAGCGGCCTTTCAAAACCCAGCGCTCCTGCGCCCTCTGCCGGCTACTTTTCAGCTTACCGTTCAGCCCTACTTGGCGGATATTTTTGTGAGCTACCTTTTTTATGGCCGGGAGTGGGCGGGTGTAGGTACCTTTTGGGGCGGGCTACAATACCTCAGCTATGGCGAGATACGCCACACCGATGAAGTAGGCAATAGCTTAGGCACTTTCTCCGCCTATGAAGGCAGCATAGCGGGTGGAGCCTGTCGCCACTTTGGGCGCTGGCACGTAGGCATGAACCTCAAGGTGCCTTTTTCGGTGGTTACCCTGGAACGCTACCGCCGAATAGGCCTCAGTACCGATATCGGCGCTGTGTATGAAGACAGCAGCCGAGGCTTCGCCGTAACTATCCTCCTGCGCAATATAGGCACCGAGCTGTATCGTCCCGCTGGGCGGCCCTTTGCCCAGCCGTTCCCTACCTCCCTCCAGACCACGGTAAGCTACCGCGTGCCCCATGCGCCCTTCCGCGTGCACCTGGCCGCTATCCACTTAGAACGGTGGCGTATGGCCTACAACGACCCGCTACAGCCTATCCGGTACGACATCTACGGCAATCCCATCCCCCCTCCCCCACCAAAATGGACAGAACACCTCTTCCGGCACGTGGTAGCCGGGGTGGAAATGCTTCCAGAGAAAGTTATCTCCTTCCGCTTGGCGTATCATGTCCAACGCCGCCGCGAGCTAAATCCTGTCGGCAGCCAGGCCTTAGGCGGGTTTAGCTTTGGGACAGGCATCAGAGCCCGCAAATGGAGCCTCTCGTACGCCTACACGCTCTTTTTCCGCCGAGCAAGTGCGCATACCCTCTCACTCACGGTGCGCCCCTTCTTGAAGCCTTCCCATGAGTGAAGAGCTCGTAGCCTTAGTAGCCCTCACACAAGTGGAGGGCATCGGGGGCAAGCATATACGCCTACTGCGACAGCGACTAAGTAGTCTCGCCGCGCTCTGGGAGGAGAAACCTCGCCCCGGCCTCCCCGCTCGCCTCCAAGAGGCCTTAGCCCGGCGTTCTACCCTGCGCAAAACCGCTGAAACCCTCATAGAAAAAGCCCAGCTTTTGGGCATTAGGCTTATTCCGTACTGGGAGGCAGACTTTCCTCGGCTTTTACATGAGATACCCCAGCCGCCTGCCCTACTTTATCAAAAAGGCCCCCTTTCCCTAAATGCCCTTCCCCTCGTAGCGGTGGTAGGTACGCGTAAGCCTTCCCCCTATGGTCTGAAAGCCACCACTTATTTCGTAGAAGCCCTGGTAGAGGCAGGGGTGGGCATAGTAAGCGGGTTAGCTTATGGGATAGATGCGCGCGCCCATCAGGTCACCATAGAGAAAGGCGGCAAAACCGTAGCGGTGCTGGCCCACGGCTTAGATAAGATTTATCCGGCTACTCACCGGCGCCTCGCCGAAGCCATCCTCGCCGAAGGCGCCTGGATTAGCGAATACCCGCCAGGAGCCCCCCTCCATCCCTTGCAGTTCCCTTTCCGGAACCGACTGATAGCAGGATTGGCCCATCTCACCTTGGTAATAGAATCCCGCGAAAAAGGCGGTGCGCTCCATACCGCTCATGCGGCTTTCGTCGCTAACCGGCCGGTGTTTGCGGTACCCGGCGAGATATTCACCCCTTCCGCCCAAGGATGCTATCAGCTGATTGTCCAGCAAGTGGCCCAGCTTGCCTACTCGCCCGCCCAGCTCTTGGAGGAACTCCGCTTACAGACAGCGACCCTACCGCTATCTCCCACGCCTATCCACCCCACTGGTCCCACAGACCCGCTCCACGCCCAGATATACGCTTTCTTAGGTGAAGGCCCCAAAGCTGTGGATGAAATCATCGCACGTACTGGCCTTTCCGCCGCCGAAATAGCCCAACACCTGCTCCTCATGGAAATAGAAGGGTGGATTACCCAGCGAGGCGGCAACCTTGTCCTGCGTACTACACCTCCAAATGCCACATCTTGATAAGCCCATCGTCCCCCGCCGAGGCTAAAACCTCAGGGCTAATCCATACGAGGGCATTCACACTGCGTTGATGCCCTGGGAGGGTAAGCTTCTTTTCACGCGTTTCTATATCCCACAGATGGATCAGCCTATCGCGGCTCCCAGTCGCTAAAAGGCGTCCTTCGGGGTGCCAAGCCAAAGCATTTATGGCATACGAATGGGCTGAAGTCTCCCAAACAAGCTGGAGGGTTGCCTCCCACAGCTTGAGGATACCTCGTTTGCCTCCGGTGGCTATCCAGCGGCCCTGGGGGGATACCGCCACAGAAAAAAGCACTTCGGGATCCGCTGCGATCGCCTGCGATACGGCGCGCTTTGCCCTATTCACCTCGTATAAATAGCCATCTCGCCCTGCCAGCAGAAAGGCATTTCTTTCTTGGGCCAAGGTAAATCCTCTAAGCCCCGCAGGAGTCACAGGTACCGCCGCATACGGTTCGCTTTTTTCTAAGTCCCAAAACAGAAAATGGCCCTCTCGTCCAGAGCTCCATCCCTCCCAATCGGTGGGGTGCGAGGAAAGTCCGAAGACAGCCCCTTGATGCGCTTTGATAGCCCGCCGAAGCTTCTTTCCCGCTAAATCTATCACATACACCGTACCCGAGCTGTGCCCTAAGTATAGATGCTGTGCCTGCGGCACCCAGTGTAAGGAATAAACCGCCCCCGGGGTATGCGCAATCGCTTGGGCTTGCTTACCACTCGTGCAGCGCCATTCCGCCACTATCCCGTCCGAACCCGCAGAGAAAAGGCCCCCTCGCGCATAATCACACGCAAGCGCATAAATAGGCCCACAGTGTCCCGGTAGGTCCCACGCCCCTAAAAGACGCACAAACTCGTTAAACAATATTCACCCAGAGGTTTTCTGCTAAGGTAGGCGGCATCACGAAGGTCTGCCCCTTACAGCGAACCCACAAGGCCCTATCGGAAGGAAAAGGCCCCAACACTTCCACTATATCGCCGGCGGTCAAGGCTAAGAGGGTCATCCCTTCTCGCACCGAGGGGAGGTCACGCCATCCCTGAATCACCCCTTTCTGGCCTGGCCCCAACCGACTAAGCGGGAGCGACTGCCCCACAGGAGGCGGTATCTCATCACCATGAGGATCCACTTTAGGCTCCCCCAGATAGCCATAGAGTCTTTCTATAAACTCATCGTCGCACACATGCTCCAGCTGCTCGGCCAGCTCGTGGATCTTCTCGCCGGTATAACCGAGCTTTTCCGAGACGAAGGTCTCCCAGATACGATGGCGACGCACCACCCGCACCGCTATACGCAAGCCTTCTTCGGTGAGGCGCACCCCATAGTACGGCCGATACGTGATGTACCCTTTCTCGGAGAGGCGCTTTATCATATCGGTGACAGCACCGGGTGTGGCACCGATCCGCTGCGTGAGAGCTTGCATGCTCACCTCTTGCGTAGCCCCGCCTAAATACCATAAAGCCTTCAGGTAGTTTTCCTCCGCAGGGGTCTGCATGTAATACAAAGATACCGCCTACTACGGCTTTTCCTGGACGCGCTGTGTATGGCGCAGCCGATCGCGCACAGTCTTTTTGGCCAGCTTCTGCCAGAAAGCCTTTTCTACATCTACCCCTGTCTGATTAGCTAAGCACAACAAAACAAAAAGCACATCCGCAAACTCCTCCGACAAGGCCTCGGGCGAAGCATCCTCCCCCTCCTTGAAGGACTGCTCGCCATAATGCCGAGCTAAAAGCCGAGCCAACTCCCCCACCTCTTCCATAAGGAGCGCGGTGTTCGTCAGCACCCCATAATACCCCTGTCCCACCTCTCGTATCCAACTATCCACCTCTGCTTGCAGGGCAGCCAGAGAATGCTTATTCTCCTCGGAGGGAGTCGTCATACCAGTAGGTGAGAGTCATGAGCATGCCGTAGTTATGCCACTGCTGGAAAAGGCCCCCGGCTAAGTTATTGGCACCATGCCAAAAGCGCAGCCCAAACGTAAGGTACCCCGGCCCTACCAAGTACCCCGCCCCAGCCCCTACATTGAGCGCTATCTCACCCCGCCGCACATCACGCGATTCCCCCTGCCCAAACTGCACCTTACGCGTCTCTACCGCGCCAGTGAGATTATCTCTCTCCCAATACTTCCCATACACCAAGAGGCTGGACGAAGGCCCCGCCTCTATAAAGAAAGCCTCAAACCGGCGCACCCACCGCCATACCCCTAATACCGCCACATCCATACTCCACAGGTTATATCGCCAATCCGTAAGGAGGTTCCGGTCGGTAGAACGGCGCTGCGTCACCCCTATTTCACCCTGGACCGCCCACCAGCCCTTAAGGTCTATTGGATGTTGAAGCGCTATCCCTCCATAAAAGCCCCCACCCCAGTACGACCGCGAGGTTATGTCGGCTAAGCCTTTTGTCTGGTATTGGCCCCAGCTTAGCCCTAAGCGCGGGGCATACCACGTAGCCTTCCCCTGATTCTGGGCGGATAATAGGGCCAACATACCCCCCAAAATACTTAATACACGCATGGGGCAAAGGTACTACCTTCTACGGACATAAAGCCGAAAGACCTTTTGCCCCAGCGCTACAATTGCAAGGCTATGAGTACTATATCATCTGTTTGAGGGGTTTCTTCGCCTTTCCAATCATGCCAATGCTTCAAGAGAAAGCGCGTCTTATCGCGTGGCTCAGGGCCGGCAGTATGAGATTCTTTTAGCCATTCCAAGAAACGTTTGCGCCCAATACGTTTGCCCTCAGCGTTAAGCTGATCGGTCACACCATCTGAGAAAAGAAACAGCGTAGCCCCCGCTACATAGGGAAGCTCTTCCGTAGAGAAAGGGGCTGGCGTCTGCCCCGGGGCCGACCAGCCTAAGCCACGCCGCCCCTGCTGCGACTCTATGAGGGTTCCGTCTGGCAAGAGCAGCACAACCTCCCGTCCTGCCGTAGCTACATATACCCGCTCTGGACTTTGCAAGGGTAGGGCCACAAGGGCGACCTCGGCCCCATCATTAGAGAGGTCTTTCCCCGGCTCTACTTCCAACACTTCAAAAAGTGCGCGCTGGGCCACCTCCAAAGCGATATGGAGCTCGGACGGCGAGGCTAACTCTAATAAAGCCTGATGCAAAAGGCCTTGCACAGTCACCGCCAGCAGGGCGCCGCTGCTCCCGTGCCCCGTCGCATCCCCTATCCCGACATACAAGTGGCTTGGCCCGCTCCGCACCACGAGAAAATCTCCCCCCACATAGGTATGCGAACGAGCCACCACCGCTGCCCGATCATAGCCCCACACCGCAAAGAGGTCCCGGCTACGAAAAAGCAGCGTACGCTGATAGCGCTGGGCGGCAATTAGCGAGTCCTCCAGTTCCTTCCGGCGCGCCTCCGCTTCTTCTTTGGCTTTGTGGAGCTCCTCATAGGCTGCATACAGCGCCTCCTGACTTTGGCGAAGCTCCTCCGATTGCACCTGCAGCTCAGCGTAAGCTTCTGCCAGCTGGCGCTCCTGCTCTTTTTCCTTTGTCACATCCACTATCCCCACCATGATACCGCTGAGGTTGGTACTTTGGAAAGGAAAGGCCTGCAATATCCACCAGTAGCTTCCTCTTTCGGCAGGGCGTTCTATCGTCTCCTGTACAGGTTTGCGTTGCTGCGCCGCTTGATGCAGGAGCTGAAGCGGTGCCGCCGCCTCTCCAAAGATATCCCGCAAAGTAAGCCCCTCATACAAACGTTTGAGCGGTAGCTTGAGCAGTTCCAGTAGGAGGGGATTGGCAAAAAGCACGCGTGCTTTATCTAAGTCGCCGGAAGCTTCTACTACAAAAAGCGGAAGGGGTACATTTTGCACAAAAGCATGAAGCTGTTCCCGCAGAAATCGCGCCTCAGCTTCTACTCTCTCTAACTTTTGAATGACCTCGTAGTGTCCCTCAGCGGGCAGCAGGAAAAAAGTCTGCGTAGTGTCTGTCTCCTCTACGATATGCTTAGCCCAGATGTGGCCATTTTCATGGAGGAAGTCCCAGGCTGGTAGGAGGAGGGCTTTCTCTTGGAGCTCGGGCGAAAGGTAGTCCCAAGCTTCGGTACGGGCGAGCACTTTGCCGGTGGCTGGCTCATACCGGACACCCGGAAAGGGTGCCTTAAGCGTCGTTTGCAGCCCAAAGAGTGCCATGTTCTTAGGCAGAAGCCCCCATCTGGGCTAAGAACTGACGATAGGCTTCCATCCCCGCCGGTGTGGCTATCTCGGCTTCAATATCCAGAGTCACCAGGTTATCTACGACGATGGTGCCATCCCCCGTCTCAGCTTGCCAGGTCAGCCCCCACGCGCGTCTATCTATCTGCCCTGAGAGGGCAAAGCTTACCCGCGGCTGTCCCGTGAGGTCTTTCAAAACCAAGCCCTTTAGCTCGCCATCCAATTGGATGCGGTGGGTAATCCCCTTGATAGTCAGGTCCCCCTCCAGGACAAACCGTTTGAGGGGACGCCAGCGCACCCCCGTACTGCGAAAGGTAATATACGGATGGTTAGCCGCATCAAAGAAATCTGGGCTCTTGAGGTGAAAATCCCGCGCAGGCATATCGGTTTCTATGCTATCTACCTCTATTTGCACCTCCACTTGTAGGTCCGTGAATGCAGGTGAGCTGCCCTTTACCTGCGCAGAAAACCGCCGAAATCGCCCTACGACCTCTACCAGCCCCATGTGCATCACGCGAAACCGCATCTGCGTGTGGTAGGGGTCCAACTCCCACTGGGAAATAGAGGGAAAGGCAGCGGCTTTCTTTTCTACGGCTTGGCGCCGCGCTGTCTGCCCGTTTGTTAAGCCTAGCCAGGTAAGTAATCGTCGGAACATAGGCTTAGGGATTTTGAGACAAAGGTACAACAAGGCACTAATAGCTCAAACCGCTTTGCGACCCTTCGCCAGCGGAGGAAATGGGGTATCTTTGTTGAATGCGAGGGCTCCTCGGCGTTTCCCTGCTCCTCTGGGCTCAGCAGCCCCCAGAAAATACCGTCGTGCCCTTCACTCTCTCCGACAAAGAAAGACTTATCCGCCTCGAAAGCCAGCTCCAAGCCCATAAAGAAGCCTCCCAAGCTCAACTCAACGCGCTACAGAGGGAAATGAGTTCTCTCCAAAGGGAAGTTCAAGATATCCGCACTCGCTTAGACCGGCTGGAAGAGCGTATGGACATGCAGTTTTACGCACTCTTAGGAGCCATGATAGGCATCGCCGGCGCCATCATCGGCGCTATCTTCTGGGACCGCAGAAAAACCCTCCAACCCTTAGAGCAAAAAATCGCCGAAATCCAAAAAGACACCTCGCGCCTCCAAAACCTCCTCTATGCCCTCCACGAATACGCCAAAAACCACCCCGACCTCGCCGCACTCCTGCGCCAGTATGGCGCTCTTTGAAGGTTTTCGGCAAAAAGCGTATCTTTGGAAAATGCGAGGACTCCTCGGAATTTCCTTGCTCCTCTGGGCCCAGCAGCCCCCAGAAAACACCGTCGTGCCCTTCACCCTCTCCGACAAAGAAAGACTCATCCGCCTCGAAAGCCAGCTCCAAGCCTTAGCAAGCCAGCTCGAAGCTCACAAAGAGGCTACCCAAGCCCAACTCCAAGATATCCGTGCTCGCTTGGACCGCCTCGAAGGACGCATGGACCGACTCGAAGAGCGTATGGACATGCAGTTTTACGCACTCTTGGGCGCCATCATAGGCATGGCAGGCGCTATCATCGGCGCTATCTTCTGGGACCGCAGAAAAACCCTCCAACCCTTAGAGCAAAAGATCGCCGAAATCCAAAAAGACACCTCCCGCCTCACAGGCCTCCTCCATGCCCTCCACGAGTACGCCAAAAACCACCCCGACCTCGCCGCACTCCTGCGCCAGTATGGCGCTCTTTGAAGACTCTCGGCAAAAAGCGTATCTTTAAATAATGCGAGGACTCCTCGGCCTTTCCCTGCTCCTCTGGGCCCAGCAGCCCCCAGAAAACACCGTCGTGCCCTTCACCCTCTCCGACAAAGAACGACTCATCCGCCTCGAAAGCCAGCTCCAAAACCTCGCAAGCCAGCCGAAGACATCCAAGAGGCACCCAATCCCACTCGCATAGATACAGTTAGAAAATCGCATAGACAGGTTAGAAAATCGCTTGGATACCTACTTTTTCACGCCTCATCAGCGCTCATCGTGGCGGCGGCGCTCATCGGCTCTCATCCTCTGGGACCGTAGAAAAACCCTTTAACCCTTAGAGCAAAAAATCGCCGAAATCCAAAAAGATACCTCCCGCCTCACAGGCCTCCTACAAGCTCTACACGAATACGCTAAAAACCACCCCGACCTCGCCACGCTCCTGCGCCAGTACGGCGCACTGTGAAGGCTCTCGGCAAAAAGCGTATCTTTGAACAATGCGAGGACTCCTCGGAATTTCCTTGCTCCTCTGGGCCCAGCAACCCCCAGAAAATACCGTCGTGCCCTTCACCCTCTCCGATAAAGAACGACTCATCCGCCTCGAAAGCCAGCTCCAAGCCTTAGCAAGCCAGCTCGAAGCTCACAAAGAGGCTACCCAAGCCCAACTCCAAGATATCCGTGCTCGCTTGGACCGACTCGAAGAGCGTATGGACATGCAGTTTTACGCACTCTTGGGCGCCATCGTAGGCATGGCAGGCGCTATCATCGGCGCTATCTTCTGGGACCGCAGAAAAACCCTCCAACCTTTAGAGCAAAAGATCGCCGAAATCCAAAAAGACACCTCCCGCCTCACAGGCCTCCTCCATGCCCTCCACGAGTACGCTAAAAACCACCCGGACCTTGCCACGCTCCTGCGCCAGTACGGCGCTCTTTGAAGGTTTTCGGCAAAAAGCGTATCTTTGAGGAATGCGAGGACTCCTCGGAATTTCCTTGCTCCTCTGGGCCCAGCAGCCCCCAGAAAATACCGTCGTACCCTTCACTCTCTCCGATAAAGAAAGACTCATCCGCCTCGAAAGCCAGCTCCAAAACCTCCAAAAAGACATCCAAAGCACCAACACACGTATAGACCGCATGGAAAACTACATAGCTAAAATAGAAAACCGCATAGACAGGTTAGAAAATCGCTTGGACACCTACTTTTTCACCCTCATCAGCCTCATCATCGCCCTCATCGGCTTCATCCTCTGGGACCGTAAAAAAACCCTACAACCCTTAGAGCAAAAGATCGCCGAAATCCAAAAAGACACCTCGCGCCTGACAGGTCTCCTACAAGCACTCCAGGAGTACGCCAAAAACCACCCCGACCTTGCCACGCTCCTGCGCCAGTACGGCGCTTTATAGTCTCCTTTTGAGCTGCTAAGGGAATATTTTCCCCGGATTGAGCAGACCCTTGGGGTCAAAGGTAGCTTTTAGCGCTTTCATCAGCGCCAGTTCATCAGGGGAAAACTGTATGGGCATATAGCGGCGCTGCACCCAGCCAATCCCATGCTCCCCAGATAGCGCCCCTCCATGCGCCACCACAAACCGAAAAAGCTCCTCTACCGCTTGAGGTATTTCTTCGTCCCACACCTTTTGCGGGAGGTACTCCCGTAAGATATTCACATGTAAGTTCCCATCGCCCACATGGCCATAGCACACCGAACGAAAGCCATACTTTTTGCCTAAGCTTTTGACTTTTTCCAGAAGGTCGGGCAAGGCGGTGCGAGGGACGACGGTGTCTTCTTCTTTATAGGGGCCGCTGGATTTGACGGCGATACCGAGGCAGCGGCGCAAACGCCAGAGTCGCTCCCTTTCGTCAGCGGTCTGGGCATACCAACTTTGGGTAGCGCCGGCGGAGAAAGCCACGGCTTCTATCTCAGCGCATTCGGCCTCCAACACTTCAGGGACACTGCCGTCTACCTCTATCAAGAGAAGGCCCCCATACGTATCTGCGCCAGAGTAGAGCTTCTCGCCTAAATACGCCTGTCCAAAAAGCACTGCGTCTCGCTCCATAAACTCAATAGCCGTAGGTAGGATACCCTTTTGGAGCACGGCTACCACTGCAGCCACAGCACTGCGCGCATCCGGAAAGCCCAAAAGCAAAGTACGTGCATACCGCGGCTTGGGGAGGAGCTTCAAAATGGCGGTATGTATCACCGCTAAGGTGCCTTCGCTGCCTACCAGCAGCTGCGTTAGGTTATAGCCGGTGGAGTTTTTGAGGGTGCGGCTGCCGGTACGCAAGGGCCGCCCATCGGGTAGGAAGGCCTCCAAACCCAACACATACTCGCGAGTGGTGCCGTATTTGACGGCACGCACGCCCCCCGCATTATGCGCAATATTGCCGCCAATAGTACAGCTGCCTCGACTGGACGGGTCCGGCGGATAAAACAAGCCCACCGTCTCCACCGCCTCCTGCAGAGTCTGCGTGATAACTCCTGCCTGCACCACCGCATACAGGTTTGCCGTGTCTATGGTGAGGATGCGGTTAAGCTTTTCTAACGACACCACCCACCCTCCCTGTACGGGCAGCATGCCGCCACTGAGGCCAGTCCGTCCCCCAGCAGGGATTATCGGAATATCCTGCTCGTAGGCATAGGCTAAAATCTGCTGAAGGACCTCTACCGATCCAGGTAAGGCCACAGCATCCGGAAGGAATCGCAGATCCTCCGTCCAATCGTGGCTATACCGCTCGCGCAGCTCCAGCGAGGTATCTACGGCTGTCGGCCACATGTGCCCAAGGTAAAACAGCTTAGAGACAATTTGGAAAGTTATCAAGCCCTCCATACCTTAGAGGCGATGAAGCTCCGATACCTTTTTGGGCTTGCTTATGGCTTGAGTACCCTCCTATGGGCACAATCTCTTGAGGAACTGGCCGCACGAAAAATGCGCATTACCGACTCCCTCAATGCCTTAGCCCAGATGGGGATACCCATCGGCCCCCCACCGGGCGTACCTCGTCCCCTCAGCCTCCCCGAGTCAGACTGCCCAAACGCTATCAACGTCTGCCAGCAAACCTACACCTATACCAGCTCTCCCCCAGACTACGGCACCGTGCAAGAACTGGGCAATAACACCTGTCTCCTTAATCGGGAGCAGAAAACCGCTTGGTTTATTTTTACGGTGCAGCAGTCGGGTACCTTTGGTTTTATTATCAACACGACCTACGACTATGACTTTGCGCTGTTTGATTATGGGGCTATTGGCGGCTGTGGAGGCACCAGCATGGCCACCCCTATCCGCTGTAACTACTCCGCTGATTATGGCAATACCGGCTTAGATGCCAATAACCCGCAGCCCGGCTCTCTGCAGTGGAATGCCAGCCAACCCCCCCTCATGCCGGGTATCAACGTCACCGCCGGCCAAACCTTCATCCTCGTAGTGGATAACTGGACCGGCGATGCTACAGGCTTTACGATTACCTTCACCGGTACCGCCCAAATATTTGATAACACCCCTCCCGCTATCCAAAGTGTCTCTTGTACCAGCAATCCCAACCAGCTCCTGGTTACCTTCAACGAACTCATACGCTGTAATAGCATCCATCCCACGGACTTTAGTCTCGGCGCAGGTATTACGGTGACCGCTGCGACAGGGATAGGCTGCGGCACCTATACCAACCAAGTGCTCCTCACTTTTAGCGGCACCCTAAATAGCGGCACCCGCACCCTCACTATCCAAACCGGCACCGATGGCAATACGATTTTAGACAAGTGCGGGAATGCTATCCTGGCAGGTACAACCTTTAACTTTTCCTATTTGGGTCCGCTTACGGTCACGGCTACCCCGAGCACCATTTGTAGTGGAGATAACGTTACGCTGCAGGTGACAGCCTCGGGCGGGATTCCGGCAGGAGCTACTATAAACTGGAATACCGGTGCGACCACAGCCAGCACCACGGTCAGCCCTCCGGCTACAACTACTTATACGGTGTCCGTAGCGTATGGGGGATGTAGCCGCACGGGTACTGTCACCGTTACTGTCAACCCAGACCCGGTGATTAGCGCCACGCCTACCACGGCGGTGATATGTTCGGGTACAGCGCTGATTACGGGCACCACCACTATTCCTGGCGGGCAGTGGCAGTACAATAATGGGAGCGGCTGGACAAACACCCCTAACCCCATGAACCTCGCGGCCGGCACCTACCAAATCCGCTATCAGAGCCCCCAAGGCTGCTGGAGCAACGTCGTAACGGTGACCGTTTCGACGGCGCCTCCGCCCAGCACCAATACCTGCAATGTCATCTATGTAACGCCCACGGGCTCCTCTACTGCGGCAGGCACAAAGGCCGACCCGACTAACCTCCAAGAGGCCCTCAACCGCGCCGCCTGCTCCAATACCATCATCAAAATGGCTACTGGGGATTATACCATCACCGCACCCATTACCACTATCACCAGCAACATTACGCTGGAGGGGGGCTTTGACGCCGCGAATGGATGGCGCAAGACCAGCCAGGCGGGCGCTACCCGCATCCTTCGTACCAATGCGAATGTGGAGGGCTGCGCTGATGGTACCAATGCGCCTCGCCTCGTAGCCTTGCAAATCAGCAACGCCCAGAACTTCCGGCTGCAGGACCTTACGGTGGAGGTGCAGAATGCGCCAGCAGCCTCCAGCGCTTGCGCCTCCGGACGAGGCGTCTCTACCTATGCGCTCTACCTCAGCAACTGCTCGAACTACCGTATCGTCCGCTGCCGCTTCATCACAGGAAATGGATCTAATGGCCTGGCAGGGGCTAATGGCAGTGGTTATAGACCAGATGGTTCCCCCGGCACGGGCGGCGCAGGCGGGACAGGTAGTATGACGAGGTGTGATGGTTGTGGGGGTAATGGGGGCAACGGTACAGCTGCCAGTACCGGGGCCGCAGGAGGTGCGGGAGGAAACGGCTGCTGTGGAAGTGGCTGTAATTGGGTGGGATGCAATGCAAGTGGATGCACCGGGTGCTACGGCAGTAACGGGGCCAATGGCGCTAATGGGGCCAACGGGACTATAGTGTCCCCGCCAGCGCCCGGCGTATGGTTTACACCCGTCCAATCCAATCCTGGCCAACCGGGGGGACATGGGGGAGGCGGCGGTGGTGGGGGCGGGGGAGATATAGGCACATGTTGTCTTAGCACTTGTTATAGTGGTCCTACCGATGGGGGGCGAGGTGGAGATGGTGGACGAGGGGGAAACCCTGGCCAAGGAGGATGGGGAGGCGGAGGAGTCTTCTGCATCTTTCTTTACCAAAATGGGGCTGGAGGACAGTTTATAGACATTGAGCTAAACACCCCTGTCCCCGGTGGAGGGGGGGCAGGTGGCACAGGAGCTCCGGGCCAAAGTGGCCAATCTGGAAACCCAGGAAGCATCCATGGATGCGCCGGGGCTCCTTGTACCACAGGATGCTGTGGAGGCGATTGCGGAGCTGGGGGGAATGGAGGTAACGGCGGAAGCGGAGGAGCTGGCGGGAATGGTGGGGCAGGAACCGCTGGCATGGGAGCACGCCTCTACCTCGTAAACGGCACCGCCCCTACCCTTATTCAAGGAGGCACTACCATCACGATAGTAACCGGAGGCAATAATCCTTCCCCCTTCATCTTCTCAGGCCAGCCCATCATCACCGTGGCAGACGTCGCCTGCACCAATACCGATGTGAGCTTCTCTACAGGCGATGCCGCCCCGCATAGCTGGAACTTCGGTGTGGGAGCTACGCCGGCTACCTCCACCACCAGCCCCCAAGATGTGCAATACAGCTCCACCGGCCGAAAAACCATAACCTACGACGGCAATACCTACACCGAGTTTTGGAACATCCTGATTGACAACCAGATACCTACCATTACCGCTTCAGCCACGGCCGTCTGCCCCGGCACTACGATAAACTTCACCGCAGACCTCGTGGGAATAAACTACACATGGCAGCTGGCCTCTGATGCAGCCTTTACCAACATCCTCGCCACAGGCACCACCCAAAACTGGAGCTACACCTTCAACACGCCGGGCACATACTATGTGCGGCATCGCCGCTATACGGACTGCTGCGGCTGGAGCGGCTGGAGCACTATGCTCACCATCACCGTATATCCCCTTCCTGCTGCGCCTACAGCCTCGGGCAACAGTCCAGTCTGCCGCGGCACTGCTCTGGTCTATACCGCCACGGCCCCCGCTGGCGTGACCTTTGAATGGTACACAGCCTCTACAGGCGGTTTGCTCGTAGGAACGGGCGCTTCGGTGACAATTCCCTTCACGAGCGGGTTTTCTCTTTGGCCTTCTAACTACAACGCCACGGGTACCTACACCCTCTATGTAGAGTCGGTCTCGCCGCAGGGCTGCCGCAGTGCGCGTACCCCTGTCAGCATCGTGGTCAATCAAATCCCCGCTCCAACCGCTTTGAATGTGAGCCGCTGTGGCCCCGGCCAGGTCGTGCTCACTGCTACCTACACCGGCCCCGGCACCCCTACCTATAACTGGTGGGACGCCTCCTCTGGCGGCAACCTCCTCCAAACCGGCGGCTCCAATACCTATATCGCCACCGTCACCACCAATACTACCTTCTATGTGTCGGTAAGCGTGCCCGGCTGCGTGGAGAGCGCCCGCACCCCCGTAAATGTTACCGTTACGGCAGCACCTACGACCGATACGTGGACAGGGGCTGTAAGCACCGATTGGTTTGACGGGGGGAACTGGCTCAGCGGCTGCGTGCCCAACTGCGGCACCAGCGTTACTATCCCCGCCGGTGCTCCATGGTATCCCAATATCACCTTCAACCTCGTCCCCGCCGCCTGTAACAACATTACCATCCAGAACGGCGCTTCCCTCTCCTTTGTCTCCCCTGCCGCTGAGCTTCAAGTGTGTGGCCATTTTATCCACGATGGCGCCCTTAACACCACGAGCGGAGGAAGGGTGCGTTTCGTCGGCAGTGGCGTACAAAACTATGCCCGCTCCGCCACCGCCACAGGGAACTTCTACCAGGTCCTCATAGACAAGGGGGCAGCGCCCCTGGCCAGCCGCCGCGTAGAAGTGACCCTCCTCCCTATGACCATCACAAACCAGCTTCACTTCATCGCAGGCCGCATCGGCACCTTGGCCACCAACCACGTAGCCGTAACGAACCCCAACCCCGTCTCTATCACCGGCTACGGCATAGATAACTATGTGATGGGGCGACTCATCCGGGCGATTGACCCCGCAGGAGGCTTGTACGCCTTCCCCGTGGGCGACCGTCACGAGTCTGAAGGTCTCACCTACAAAGGCTATCAGCTCGCAGAAGTCAACCTTACCAATACAGCTTCCGTCACAGGCCTCTTAGCCTTCTTTACTCCTCTCCCGCAAACGGTGCCCACCCTCAGCGAACCCCTCTGCGGCACTAACTACACTTGTGCGCTGGATAACGGCTTTTGGACTATCCAAGTCAATAGCGGCACAGGTGTCCCGCAATACAACCTCACCCTCTACTCCCGCAACTACACAAGCTGTACGGGCCAGGCGTATTACAGCATTTACAAGAGGGACGGAGCCGGCTGGTATCTAAACGGCACTTGTGCTTCACCTTCTACTATCACCCAGACTCGGCGCAATGCCATGACGGGCTTCTCGGACTTTGTGGTGGTAGGCTCAACTACGCCGCTGCCTATAGCCTCCCTGAGCCTGGCAGCCCAGCCGGGGGCCTCAGCTATCGCCTTGGAATGGCAGCCTGACCGTGAAGAGAATGTCTCGCGCTATCAGCTGCTCCGCTCTACGGACATGCATACCTTCAGCCCCATTACAGAAGTGCGGGCAGACGGTGGCCCCTATCGTTACTTAGACACGCAGGTACAACCCGGCCAGCTCTACTACTATGTGGCAGTAGCCCAAGACGCTCAAGGCCGCGAAATCCTTCGTTCTAACATAGCGCAGGCCAGCCTCGCCGCTGAGGCGCTCACCTTCGCCGCAGCTATCCAGCCGAATCCCACCCGCAACGGCTCTGCCCTCCTCCTCTTTCTCCCCGAAGCCGACTCCTTGGAGATTAGGGCATACAACAACTTAGGACAGCTCGTATGGTTCCATAAAGGGTATTATGGGGCGGGGCCTTATCGGCAATCTCTCCCGTCTCACGATTGGGCCCGCGGCTTATATGCCATAGAGCTGCGAGGACAGCGCTACAGCTGGAGCGGGAAGCTCATCCGTGAATAAGCCTCTCACCTTCAAAAAGCCCGCGGGGCCGCTAAAAGCGGCCCCGCTTTTGTTTTATAACGAAAGAAACGCCCTACTCCCACTCAATCGTAGCGGGCGGCTTAGTAGAGAGGTCATACACCACGCGGGTTACCTCGGGCACCTCGGCGAGGATACGCTGGGCCGCTTCCAAGAGTACCTCATACGGCAAAGGGGTGGGTTCAGCCGTCATCCCATCGGTGCTATCTACGGCCCGCAGCGCTATCACCTCCCCATAGACCCGCTGATCCCCCGCCACCCCCACCGAACGCTGGGGAATAAGCACCGCAAAGGCTTGCCAGGTGCAGCGATACCATCCATGCTTGCGCAAAGTCTCTATATAAATGGCGTCCGCCTGCTGGAGCTTGTGCACCCGCTCGGGTGTCACTTCGCCGAGGATGCGCACCGCAAGCCCCGGCCCCGGAAAAGGATGCCGCCCCAAAAACCGCTCCGGCAGCCCCAACCGCCGCCCTATCCGCCGCACTTCATCCTTGAAAAATAACCGCAAAGGCTCCACGATTGTGAGCGCCAGCCGTTCAGGCAAGCCCCCCACGTTGTGATGCGACTTGATAGTCGCAGAAACCCCTGCCCCGCTCTCTACTACATCGGGGTAAATCGTCCCCTGCACCAGGTAACGCACGTCCGGGTGGCGCTTCGCCGCCTCTTCAAATACGGCGATGAAGGTATGACCGATGGCTTTGCGTTTGGCTTCGGGGTCGGTCAGCCCCCGTAACGCCGAGAAAAACCGCTCTTGTGCCGCTACCCGCTCTACCGGCAAGCCTACCTCGGCATAGGCTGCCAGTACTTCTTCTACTTCTCCCGCACGGAGCAGGCCCGTATCTACAAATATCCCATGGAAGCGCTCGCCAATAGCCCTATGCACCAAGAGGGCAGCCACTGTGGAGTCAATCCCCCCCGAAAGCGCACATATAGCTTCGCCTTCGAGCATTGCAGCCCGCAGCTCTTCGATGAGCCTTTCTATCTCATCCTCTGCACGCCAACTCCCCGAAAAACCGCATATTTCGTATAGAAAGTTACGCAGGAGGACTTCGCCTTCTTCGGTGTGGGCTACTTCCGGGTGAAACTGTACGGCATAGACCTGCTTGTCGGGCACTTCGTAAGCGGCATACGGGATTTTATCAGTACGAGCTGTCACATAAGCGCCTGCGGGCAACGCCGTGATAGTGTCGCCGTGGCTCATCCATACCCGGCTGCGGGGTGAGAGGTTATGCCACAGCTTTGACTGAGGGGCGCACACCTCAATATAAGCGGGTCCGTACTCCCGGGCATAACTCTCGGCAACGCCCCCTCCTCCCTGAGCAGCCAGCCACTGGGCACTATAACAGATAGCCAGTACGGGCCGCTGACCTATCCAGCTCTCAGGCAGGGGCGGCCCCCCCGTCACCGAAGCATAGCTCCCCGAGAAAATGAGGCCTTTTACCTCGGGCGGGAGGCTTTCGGGTAAGCGATTCCAGGGCAGCAGCTCAGCATATACCCCCAGCTCTCGGGCCCGCCGTACAATCAATAGACTGTACTGCGACCCAAAATCAACTACCCAGAGCCGCTCCACTCACTTTTGTGCCGAGAGGAAGTTTTGCTCTGCCTGCTCCCAGTTTATGACATTCCACCAGGCCTTGATGTAATCGGCGCGGCGGTTTTGATAGCGTAGGTAATACGCATGTTCCCATACATCCAGGCCTAAGATGGGCCGCCCCTTAAACTCACTGATGTCCATGAGGGGATTATCTTGGTTAGGGGTAGAGCCGATGACGAGCTGGCCATTTTGCCAGATGAGCCAAGCCCACCCCGAACCAAAGCGCCCCATCGCCGCCGCTGCAAACTTTTCTTGAAACGCTTCAAAACTCCCGAAAGTCTTTGTAATCGCTTCGGCCAGCTTGCCTACGGGCTTACCCGTACTCTTTGGGGTCATAAGGGGCCAAAAGAAGCTATGATTCCAGTGGCCGCCGCCATTATTACGGACAGCGGTACGAATGTCTTCCGGCAACTTGCTTATGCTGCCTAAAATCTCTTGAAACGGCTTAGCGGCCCAGTCGGGGTATTTTTCTAAGGCGTTCTTGAGGTTAGTGAGATATGCACCATGATGCTTTTGGTGATGGATTTCCATGGTTTGCGCATCAATATGCGGCTCTAAGGCGTCGTACGGATAGGGAAGGTTGGGCAGGACGAACTCCATATCACAAAGGTAGGAAAGATTGGGCGTGCGTGTGTACCTTCGCTGCATGGGGCAGGTGCAGGAGCGGGTAAGCTTGCCAGCGTTTGGACGCACGACGACTTGGGAGGAAGCCCAGCTTGTGCTTATTGGGGTCCCTTGGGAGGGCGGCGTTTCTTTCCGCAGGGGTACAAAACAAGCACCTGCCCTCATTCGCGCCGTATCGCCACAGATAGACTACTACCGTTCAGAATGCCCCACGCTGGAAAAAGCCGGCCTTTTTTGGGTAGAGCCGGAGACGCCTTTCCCTTTCACTGAGACCCCGGACTGGGTGTATGAAACGCAAGTATGCCCGTATGTAGAGCACTGGACAGAAGCGGCCTTACAGGCGGGTAAAAGGGTAGCCTTGATTGGAGGCGACCACAGCGTGCCTTTGGGCGCTCATCGCATACTCCAACGCTTCCACCATAGCTATGGCGTTTTGCATATAGACGCTCATGCCGACCTGCGCCCCAGTTACGAAGGGCTCACTTACTCCCATGCGACTATCCTCTATCATGTAAGCCAGCTTCCCGCCGTAGAAAAGATAGTAGCGGTAGGTATCCGCGACTGGGCCGCCGAAGAAGCCGAATACGCCCGCAGCCTCTATCCCCGCCTTATTGTTTATGAGGGTCGGCGTCTGGCTCAGGCCGCCTTCTTAGGTCGCCCATGGAGCGAGACCGTCAGCGAAATCGTCAGCCTTTTGCCCCAAAAAGTCTATGTCAGCATAGATGCTGACGCCCTGGAAGTAGGATATGTTCCCCACACAGGCACCCCTGTGCCCGGCGGCCTCCGCTACGAAGAGTTGTTTTTCCTCCTGGAAACCCTTCAGCGCTCCGGCCGCCAGATTATCGCCTTTGACATATGCGAAACAGGCGGAGAGGAGCTGGACGCCATCGTAATGACGCACCTCTTATATCGTTTATGTGGTATAGCCTTGTGCAGCGGCTCAGAAAAGTAGCTTTGCTACTACCGCTCGTAGCATGTGCCCAGTGGGAAGGTACGCAGGTACTCCACGGCCGCCCGCCTTACACCCGAACCGACACGCTCTTAGGTAGCCTCAATCCCTATCGCTCTTGTTACGATGTGACCCACTATGCCCTGCATATCACCCTCCGCCCCAGCCAAGAAGCCTTAGCGGGAGAAGTGACCTGTACCTTTCGCTGGGAAGGCGGCGCCGATACCCTGCAAATAGACTTAGACGAGCGGCTCAGCATAAAAGCTATACAAGTGGATGGACAGAAGGTACGCTTCCGGCGGATAAAGGACACCCGTGCGGTATGGGTAGCCTTAGGCGGCCGCGGCCGCCGCTGGGAAAAAGGCTCCCTCCATCACTGGCGGGTGGTTTATGGAGGTAAGCCACGCAAGGCCCCTCGTCCCCCATGGGATGGTGGCCTGGTTTGGAGCAAAACCCCCACAGGCCATCCCTGGATTGGCGTTGCCTGCCAAGGCGAAGGCGCCAGCCTCTGGTGGCCCCTCAAAGACCACCTCTCCGATGAACCCGACAGCGTAACCCTCTCCTTCTGCGTGCCAGCGCCTCTTCGCGTGATCGCCAACGGCACCCTTATTTCCGCTTCCCCCCACAAAAAAGATACCTGCTTCACCTACAAGGTTTCCAACCCCATCAACACCTACAACATCACCTTTTACGCCGCCCCAGGGTATCAGGTTTTTGAAGATACTTTTTACTCTGCCAGCGGACGCACCATGCCTCTGCGTTTTTCCCTCTTACCTGAGCATGCGGACAAACACATCTATTTAGCCGAGGAAGCGCGGAAGACCCTCCGAGCCTTTGAGCATTACTTTGGACCTTTTCCTGTACAAAAAGAGGGCTATGGCCTCGTAGAATCCCCTTACTACGGCATGGAACACCAAAGCGCTATCGCTTACGGGAACGCCTTTCGACAAGAACCCAAATGGGGTTTTGATTACATCATCCTGCACGAGAGCGGACACGAATGGTGGGGCAATCATGTCACCGCTGCCGATAACGCTGACCTTTGGATCCAAGAGGGTTTTTGCACCTACGCCGAAGCCCTCTTCATAGAATACTACTATGGCTACGAGTCGGCTATCCGATACCTCCTCCAGCAGCGTTCTTACATCCAAAACCGCTTCACTATCCAAGCACCTTACGGCGTAAATGCCGACCAAACCCAGAATACCGACATCTACTACAAGATGGCCTGGGTCCTCCACACCCTCCGCAGCCGAACCCAAAATGATAGCTTGTGGTTTGCTTGTCTGCGGGCTATCCAGGACACGTTTTCGTTCAAGACGATAAGGGCCAAAGACCTTATTGATTTTATGAGCCGCCAGCTGCGGGAAGATCTTTGGCCTTTTTTCCGAGCCTACTTGTATTATCTGCGCCCACCCATCCTATCCTACAAAGTGGTAGAAGAAAACGGCCGACAGTACCTACTGGCTCGGTGGAGTACAGAGGAAAAAGCTTTTACAGGGCCGATGGAGTTTTTAGCTGGGGAACAGCGGTTGCGCTTTTTCTTGACGCGAAACCTTCAGAAATTTCTCCTGCCGGAAGGAGTCGCTTCGGTGGTGCCCGATAAAAATCGCTTCCTGGTAATAGTGACCACTGAGCCATGAAAGCTTTCTGGGAGGCGATGGCCGTAACCCCTTGGGAAGTACCCGACTTAGACCGCTGGACAGAAAAGGCGCTGGAAAAAGGAGCGACAGCTTTGGTAGTACGGTTAGCTCGGCCGCCGTCGTATGCCCAGCTTTGGGCATGGGCCCGCCGCTGGGAAGGTGTCCCTTGGCTGGTACATGCTCGGTGGGCCACCCAGCCCCTGGGGTGGGGTATGCATTTTCCCGCGCCTTCTACTTCACCCCCTCCTAAGCCCGCTCCTACCTACTATTACGGGCAATCTTGCCACACCCCCGAAGAGGTAAAAGCCGCTGCCCCTTGGGCAACCTACGTGTGGATAGGCAGCTTTTTTGAAACACCTTCCCATCCCGGCAAGCCCACCCTTCGTTTGGAACTCCTCACGGCGCTACGGGCTACGTATCCGGACCTTCCCCTCGTAGCGATTGGGGGCATCAGCCGCCCCGAGCAAATAGCAGCGGTGCGCCAAGCGGGGGCCTCCGGCTTTGCCGCAATACGGTATTTTTTATAGGGGGCGCCGGTGAAAGTGGTATCTTTGCTGCATGAGCCGTGTGAAAGAGGCAAAGCTCCCCGGCCACCTCACCCGCGAAGCTATATTACAGGATTACCGCATAGCTCACCTAAGCCGACAGCTAAGCCTCATCGGCCGCAAAGAGGTCCTTACCGGCAAAGCTAAGTTTGGCATCTTTGGCGATGGCAAAGAGCTACCCCAGCTGGCTATGGCGCATGCTTTTCAGCCGGGGGACTTCCGCTCAGGCTACTACCGCGACCAGACCTTCATGCTGGCGGCAGGCCTACTTACCCCCGAGGAGTTTTTTGCCCAGCTGTATGCCCATACCGACTTGACTGCAGAGCCGGCGTCTGGCGGCCGCCAGATGAATAACCACTTTGCGACGCCTTTCTTGAATACTCAAGGACAGTGGCTTCCCCAGGCTTCTCGGAAAAATGTCGTTTCAGATGTCTCCCCTACCGCCAGCCAAATGCCCCGTTTAGTGGGTTTAGCGTGGGCTTCGGTACTGTACCGCAAGCTGCCCGAGCTGGCGACTCTGGTAGCGTTTTCGCAGAATGGCAACGAGATTGCTTGGGGCACGATTGGAGATGCCAGCACCAGCGAAGGTCTCTTTTGGGAAGCCATAAATGCCCTGGTCGTCTTACAGGCCCCCGCTATCGTTTCCGTATGGGACGATGGGTATGGGATTTCCGTTCCCGTGGAATACCAAACCGCCAAAGGCAGCATCTCCGAAGCTTTGGCCGGCATGCGCTCCGAAAAGGGCAAACCCGGACTCAGCCTCTATGTAGTAAAAGGCTGGGACTATCCCGCTTTGATAGAAACTTACCTTAAGGCAGCCGAGCGGGTTCGTCGACTGCATGAGCCGGCTCTTATCCATGTGGTAGAGCTCACACAGCCCCAAGGCCACTCTACCTCCGGCAGCCATGAACGCTATAAGTCCCCCGAAAGGCTAACCTGGGAACGGGAATATGATGGACTGGTACACTTTCGCCGCTGGATCCTTGAGCAAGGACTCGCCACCGAGCAAGAACTGGACACGATTGAAGAAGAAGCCCGAGAAGCCGCCCGTACCGCCCAAAAGCACGCATGGGAAGCCTACCTCACCCCCATCCTCCAGTTCAAGGAAGAAGCACTCGCCCTCACCCCTCCTTCCCCGGAGAGAGAAGCTCTCGCCAAACTCAAGCCCGTCACCTACCGAGAGGTCTTAGAAAGTGTGCATGTGGTGCTTAGACGCTATCGCAGCTTTCCCGAGCGAGCCAAACTCCTTCACTGGTACAAGGAGTACTATGCCGACTTGGAGAGCCGCTACGACACTTGGCTTTACCGAGGTACCGCCTTAGAAGTACCGCCTGAGCCCCCTCGCTACCCCGCCAATCCGGACCGGGTAGAGGGGTTTCGTATCCTAAATGCCGCCTTTCGGGCAGCCCTCCAACGCGACCCACGCGTGGTGATTTTCGGCGAAGATGTCGGCAAGCTGGGCGACGTCAATCAAGGATGTGCTGGTCTGCAAGCGGAATTTGGAGAGCTGCGGGTAGCCGACACAGGCATTCGCGAAGCTACTATCATCGGCCAGGGGATTGGCTTAGCCTTGCGAGGCCTACGCCCCATCGCCGAAATCCAATACTTGGACTATCTCCTGTATGCTGTCCAAATTCTCTCCGATGATGTAGCTCCCCTCTCCTGGCGCACGGTAGGTCAGCAAAAGGTGCCGCTTATCGTCCGCACGCGAGGGCACCGCTTGGAAGGTATATGGCATTCGGGTTCGCCTATGCAGCTCCTCTTAGGAGCCTTGCGCGGCATGTACATCCTCGTGCCTCGCAATATGACCCAGGCCACAGGCATGTACAATACCCTCTTAGCCGCCGACGAACCCGCCCTCCTTATTGAGGTGCTGAATGGGTATCGCCTGCGCGAACCCCTCCCGGAAAATATCGCAGAACTTAAGGTGCCTTTAGGCGTGCCAGAGATACTCCGAGAGGGCACCGATATTACGGTAGTCACTTATGGCGCTACCTGCCGGATCGTTTTAGAAGCAGCCGAGGCCTTGGCAGAGTTAGGAGTCTCTTGTGAAGTGATAGATGCACAGACCCTCCTACCCTTTGATGTGCCGGGGGTGATTGGGGACTCTTTACGAAAAACGGGCCGTATCGCCTTCATAGACGAAGACGTCTCCGGCGGTGCCACAGCCTACATGATGTGGCAGGTCTTGGAGCGACAAAAAGGCTACTACTGGTTAGACTCCCCGCCCTTGACTATTCCGGGGAAAGACCATCGGCCCGCCTACGGCTCCGATGGCGACTACTTCTCTAAGCCTAACCGAGAAGAGATTATAGAAGCGCTTTATGCACTGATGCACGAAAGCGACCCCGACCGCTATCCCCCCCTATTTTAGGCAGGGCGTATTTTGAGGCTGATATCTAATGCCCGGGCCGAGTGGGTGAGACTACCGGCCGAGATATACTGAGCACCAGCTTCAGCGTAAGCCCGAGCATTTTCGGGAGTAATGCCCCCCGATACTTCCACTGGCAAACGTCCGCCAATATATTCTACCGCTCGTGCTACCTGGTCCGGCCGAAAGTTGTCTAAGAGCAGGCGGTCTATCCGGTCCGCATAGCCTAAAGCCGCATGGATCTCCGGCAGGTTTCGCACTTCTACCACGATAGGAGCGGAGAGACCCTGGGCTTCTTTATACCGGAGGACCGCTTCAATCGCCGGGGCCACCCCGCCCGCCAAGTCTATGTGGTTGTCCTTAATGAGAAACTGGTCATACAAGCCCAAGCGATGATTGACCCCACCTCCTATTTGTACAGCCCACTTCTCCAAGGCTCGCCATAAGGGGGTAGTCTTACGTGTATCTAATATATGACAGGGAGTACCCGCCACCGCCTCCACATACCGACGAGTAAGGGTAGCAATCCCACTGAGCCGCTGTAACAGATTCAATACCAGGCGTTCCCCCACAAGGAGGGTGTAAGCTTTTCCGTACACCTCAAAGGCTATTTGACCCGAAGAAAAGCGCTCCCCGTCAGACATGTGTTTCTCAAAAGTTACACCACTGTCAATAAGACGATACACCTTTTCAGCCCATTGTACGCCTGCCAGCACGCCAGTGTCTTTTAGGATACACCTACCGTGGGCATACTTTTGGGTGGCGGATACCGCTAAGCTGGTGATATCGCCTGAACCCACATCTTCTTGGAGGGCCGCCTCTATGAGGGCTTCTATGCTCAGCATGCCCAAAAATAGAAAACGGCCTGTGGAGAAACCTCCACAAGGCCGCACACACACTATGCGAGCGCTGAGGCTCAGTTTTCTACCGGTTCAAAACGCAGCTGCTCTATCAAATATCGGCCATTCTCAAATCGGGTAAAAAAACTCACATCCCATCGCCCCCTTTCGCTCACATACGAGCCAATCGCATATACCATATCTTCTGAGCGCCCTTTATGGAGAAGGGTAAAGGTGCGAGGCGGGTTTTCTCGAAAAAATTCCTGTAATACAAATCGTGCCTGAGTGCTGGAATAAATACGAGTCTTATCGCGCAGATAGATTTCTACTTGTGGAGCGAGAAAAGTCGCCAGCTGCGGTATATTGCCTGTCCGCAAAGCTTCCTCTATACGCAGGAGCGTTTGGTCGGCCCCCTGGGCAAAACCCCACGAAAGAGCTCCCCAAAGGGTGCCTACCCACAGCTGGCGCATGCCTTACTCCCTGCATACTTCATGCCAAAACAAAGGGCTTACTTTTGCTGCATGGTTCAAGTAGAGGCGTTAGAAGCCTTACGAGCCACTGCTCGGAACGGTGGTGGTGAGAAAGCCCACGCTCGCCAAGCTGCACAAGGCAAGTGGTCCGCCCGCCAGCGTATAGACTACCTCCTGGATAACCCCGACGAAGCCATAGAAATAGGCCTCTTAGCCGGCCACGAACTGTATGAGGAAGCGTGTCCTGCCGGAGGCGTGGTAGTAAAAGTCGGCAAAGTACAGGGGATTCCGTGTGTGATTGTCGCCAACGACGCTACCGTCAAAGCCGGCGCATGGTTCCCTATTACCGCTAAGAAAAACCTTCGGGCCCAAGAAATAGCCATGCAAAACCGGCTCCCTATCCTCTACCTTGTGGATAGCGCAGGCGTGTATCTCCCCATGCAAGATGAGGTTTTCCCGGATAAAGAGCACTTCGGGCGCATCTTCCGCAATAATGCTGTCATGAGCGCCATGGGCATACCGCAATACGCCGCTATCATGGGGCCGTGTGTGGCAGGCGGAGCGTACCTCCCGATTATGAGCGATGAGGCTATCATTGTGGAGAAAACAGGTTCTGTGTTTCTGGCGGGCCCTTACTTAGTCAAAGCCGCTATTGGAGAAGAAACCGACACCGAGACGCTGGGAGGCGCACGCACTCACTCGCAAATCTCCGGCGTCACAGATTATCAAGCGCGTAATGACCAAGAAGCCCTGGACATCCTCAAAAGATTGGTAGCGCAGACCCAACGCCGAAGCTCTTTCCGCTGGGAACGCCAGCCGGCCCGCCCGCCACGCATTCCGCCCGAGAAAATCCCCGAGCTTTTACCCCCCGACCCTACACGCCCTTACGACATGTACGCCATCATAGAGGCCCTCATAGATGAAGGCTCCTTCACCGAGTATAAGACCGGCTACGGCAAAACCATCATCACGGGCTACGCCCGGATTGAAGGTTGGCCCGTAGGTATCGTAGCCAACCAACGCACCGTCGTCAAATCCGCCCGAGGCGAAATGCAGTTTGGCGGCGTCATCTACTCCGACTCTGCCGATAAAGCCACCCGCTTCATCCTCAACTGCAACCAAAAGCAAATCCCTATCGTTTTCCTCCAAGATGTCACGGGCTTCATGGTAGGCACCCGCGCCGAACACGGCGGCATCATAAAAGATGGCGCCAAAATGGTCAATGCCGTCGCCAATAGCGTCGTGCCTAAATACACCGTGGTAGTGGGTAACTCTTACGGCGCGGGCAACTACGCCATGTGTGGAAGGGCCTACGACCCACGCCTAATGGTTGCTTGGCCGACTGCCCGTATCGCTGTCATGGGCGGCACCCAAGCCGCTCAAACCCTCCTCCAAACCTACAAACGTGGCCAAAAGCTTGCCCCTGAAGAAGAACAAGCCCTCCTCAAAGAGATCCAAAGCCGTTATGAACGCCAAATGAACCCCCTCTATGCCGCCGCTCGCCTCTGGATAGACGAACTCATCCTCCCCCACGAAACCCGCAAATACCTCTCCCTCATGATAGAAGCCGCCGAATGGGGCTACGAACCCCAACCCTTCCCCGTGGGCGTCATCCAAACTTGAGGATTAAACCCTTACCTTTGCCCAGGGTCTCATTCTTTACCCATGGATGCCTCTTTGTGGGAACGGCTGCAAGCAGAGGAGACCCGCTTAGCCGCCTTTGAAGAGCTGGTACGCACCTTCTATCCCCAAGTCAAGCGGTGGGTTCGTCAGTGGGTCCAAGACCCAGCCCTGGCTGAGGATATTACCCAAGAGACCTTCCTACGTGCCTGGGAAAAATGCCATACCTTCCGAGGGGAAGCCGCCTTCTCCACGTGGCTTTACACGATTGCCCGTCGAGAGACTTTGCGCTTCCTCAAAAAACAGAACCGCTTCGCCTTTATCCCTTGGCCCTGGACAAATGAAGAAGGCCCCGAAGAACCCGCTGCCGAGCCCATTCCGCACTACACCCGCTTTTACACAGAGCTCGAAAAAACCTTAGCGGAACTCCCCCCTATGCAACGCGCCGTCTTTGAAGCGGCCTGGGAAAACCATCTCCCCTATAAAGAAGTCGCCCAGAAACTGGGCATCCGAGAAAACACCGTCAAAGCTCACCTCTACCACATCCGTCAAAAGCTCTGGAAACGCCTCCGCAGCTGGCTCGCCGACGAATAGCTAAAAGCTCGGCCCTTTTCCCTAATATTGCCACCCATGAAGCTCCACGAATATCAGGCTAAGGATTTACTGGAACAGTTAGGGTTGCCTGTGGCAGGCGGCAAGGTAGCTACCACCCCCGAAGAAGCCGTAGCCGCTGCTAAGGCGATAGACCCAACAGGCAAAGGCCCCTGGGTACTCAAGGCTCAAGTGCATGCCGGCGGCCGAGGCAAAGCCGGCGGCGTCAAACTCGCTAAATCCTTAGATGAAGTGCGTACCCTCGCCTCCCAAATGATTGGCATGAAACTCGTCACCCCCCAAACTGGCCCCCAAGGCAAGGTCGTGCATAAAATCTTAGTCACAGGGGATGCTTTCTATCCGGGCCCTTCGCCGATACGGGAGTTTTATATAAGCCTTACTTTGGACCGGGCGGTGGGCCGGGATGTGCTGATTGCCAGCGCTGAAGGCGGCGTAGAAATAGAAGAAGTAGCCGCTACCCGCCCCGAAGCCATCCATAAGCTGCACATAAACCCCCTCACTGGCCTGATGCCTTACCAAGCCCGCCAGATTGCCTATGCCTTAGGCCTGACGGGCGAAGCCTTCAAAAATGCCGTGACCTTCCTCCTCCAACTCTATAAAGCTTACGATGCCTTAGACGCCAGCCTCCTGGAAATCAACCCCATGCTCAAAACTTCGGACGATAAGATTATCGCCTTGGACGCCAAGCTGGAAATAGAAGACAACGCTCTCCCCATTCGGCATAAAGAGTTAGAAAGCTGGCGCGACATCCAAGAAGAAGACCCCTTGGAAACCGAAGCCCGCGAAGCCGGCCTCAGCTATGTAAAACTGGACGGCAATGTGGGCTGCATGGTAAATGGCGCCGGGCTCGCCATGGCGACCATGGATATCATTAAACTGGCAGGCGGCTGGCCCGCAAACTTCTTGGATGTAGGCGGCGGCGCCAACGTAGAACGCATCGCAAAAGCCTTCCAAATCCTCCTCAAAGACCCAGGCGTAAAAGTGATACTCATCAACATCTTTGGGGGGATTGTGCAATGTGACCGCGTGGCAAACGGCATCCTTCAAGCGTACAAGCTGATTGGGCATATACCTGTGCCTATGGTCGTACGTCTCCAGGGCACCAACGCGGACATTGCAGCGCAGATTCTGCGGGAGTCGGGCCTCCCAATCATCCCAGCCGTAGAGCTCTGGGAAGCCGCCCAAAAGGTACAAGAGGCCCTTCGGCAGGTTACTGCCTAATGAACCTTCTCCCCCCTGTCCTTACGATTGCGGGCTCCGACAGTAGTGGCGGCGCCGGCATACAGGCCGATCTCAAGGCCTTCACGGTGCTGGGTACGTATGGGATGAGTGTAATCACAGCGCTCACCGCCCAAAATACCACCGGCGTACCCGCCGTGCATATCCCGCCCGCGACATTTGTAGAAGCCCAGCTCCAAGCGGTATGGACCGACATCTCCCCCCATGCAGTAAAAACAGGCATGCTGGCAGAAGCCGCCATCATCTCCGTAGTACATCGTTTCCGCCAGACCCAAGGACAAGCCATTCCCTGGGTAGTGGACCCCGTACTAATAGCCACCTCAGGCGCTCGCCTTTTATCGCCCGAAGCTGAAGACGCCTTGCGTGCCTTTGTCGCAGAGGCTACCATCGTTACGCCCAACCTCCCCGAAGCCGCCACATTAGCTCAAGCCCCCCTTCCCGACTCCGAAAAAAGTGCGCATACCCTGGGCATCCGCTTGTCCCACCACTATCCTACCCCCATTTGGGTACTGAAAGGGGGTCATGCCGCCTGGGAAAAGCATACGGTAACCACCTGGGTTTTTCACCGAGGGCACCTTCTCCAGCGGTTTGTGCAGCCGCGTCTCACTCTGCCGCGTCCACCCCATGGGACCGGATGCACCTTAGCTGCGGCCATAGCCGCCCGCCTTGCGCACGGTGACGAGCCCCTCCCAGCTATCCTCACTGCCTTGGACTTCGTACATAAGGCCTTAGCCGCCGCCGACCTCTCGTTGGGACAAGGTGCCGTCGTGCTCAATCCCTATGCCGCAGCATGGCCTATCGCTTGATACTTGCCTTCTCCCTTCTCTTTGCCCAAATCCAACTAAGTCAAAACCCCATCAATGGTGATTGCCGACTTTCTTCGGACTCCTTGCAGCCTATCACTCCGCCTTTCTTCCCCTACCTGTATCAATACCAGTGGGACCCTGTCCGCAAGTTAGAAACCTTGTGGCTCTCACCCCGGATACGCTTACGGATTGAGCAGCGGGCCTGCATTCGTCACCATATCACCTACGAGCTGCGAGTCCCCGCTGACTATCCTTTGCCCCAAGGGTTTACGCGCGGTCTCATGGCTTTATTAGACACCGTACTTACGCTGCTCCACCGAGAAGATTTTACTTTCCTCGCTGTCAAACAAACCCTCTGGCCTAAGCTCCTTCAGCAAGCCGCCCTCCGTTCTGTCGGAGAAGTGATTATGCTACCCTACCAGGAATGGAGCTTTCTACTCCGCATAGATCAAGACAAACAAGGCCCCGTTATCGTCTTAGAGACAATACGCTACCTTAGCAGTCAGGCCATTCAGCGGCCGGGGATACCCGACTACATGGATGATGGATGGGGGCCTTAAGCGGCCTTGCCTAAGACCCGCGCTACGGTGCGACCAATCTCGGCGGGGCTTTCTACCACATGGACCCCACACTTGGCCAAGAAGTCCATTTTCTCCTTAGCACCGCCCTTGCCTCCCGCGATAATGGCACCTGCATGGCCCATGCGACGCCCCGGCGGCGCTGTCTGCCCTGCAATAAAGGCTATTACGGGCTTAGTCCCATGGTCACGGATCCATTCACCCGCTATCTCCTCATCTGTACCCCCAATCTCCCCTATCATCACGATCGCTTCCGTGCCAGGATCTTCCATAAGCAGCTTGATAATATCTAAATGCTTAGACCCCACGATCGGGTCCCCTCCAATGCCCACACAAGTAGATTGGCCCAAGCCGACCTGCGAAATTTGATGCACCGCCTCGTAGGTAAGGGTACCTGAACGGCTTACTACCCCTATCGTCCCCGGCCGATGAATAAAGCCGGGCATAATCCCGATTTTACACTGCCCCGGCGTTATAACTCCCGGGCAGTTGGGCCCAATCAGGCGCACATGGGGATAGTCACTTTGCAATACATACTTGACTCGCAGCATATCCCGCACCGGCACCCCATCTGTGATTGCCACAATCAGCCTTATCCCAGCGGCAGCAGCCTCTAAGATAGCATCAGCCGCCCCAGGCGCCGGCACAAAAATAATAGAGGCCTCAGCACCGGTCGTCTCTACGGCTTCTCGCATCGTATTAAAGACGGGCAGGCCCAAGTGCGTGGTACCGCCCTTGCCAGGCGTGACCCCGCCTACCACCTTAGTGCCATACTCCAGCATTTGCTGCGCATGGAAAGTACCCTCTTTTCCAGTGAAACCTTGCACGAGTACTTTCGTATGGGCATCAACGAGGATAGCCATCGCCGCAAACCTACACAAAAAAAATGGAGGGGCAGTTCTTCCGAACTGCCCCTCCGCTCGAAAGAAACCCCGAACGCTTACGGGTTGAGGGCGGCCTTAAACTCAGCCGACTCCCGCTGCTTGCGAAACTCAAGGTCGCCTTGGGCCTTCTTGGCCAGGTCTTTGTTGGCCTGGACAGCCCGACGCAGATTCGTCACGAGGAGGTTATTGTCCGCCGAACGGGCCCCGACAATCGCCAGCACATAATAGGCCAAAGCATTATTGGGGTTCTGCTGTATGGCTTTTTCCAGCTCTACCTTGGCGCCGGCCAGGTCATTCATGAGGAGACGAGACAAGCCCGCGTTGTAATGAGCGCCGGGGAGGTCGCCGGCATTGCCAAAGGCCTCAGCAGCGGCGGCATACTGGGCAGTCTTCTCATAGATGACCCCTAAGTTGAAGGCTGCTTCCGGTGTAGGACGCGCCGCATACGAAGCTTGGAAAGCTTGGGCCGCTTGGGCATATTCCTTACGAGCCGCATATACTAAGCCCATATTGTTGAGTACCGCAGGATTATTCGGCGAATATTGATTGGCCGTATTCAAGTAGTCCATCGCTTCATCCAGTCGGCCTCCTAACACCGCCAACGCCCCCAGGTCATTGAGTGCCCGATGGTCTTGGCCATATCGGCTGGTATAGGCCTTGAGAAGCCGTTCCCGACGCGCATTATCTTGCTGGCGGGTAGTAGCAAAGTACAGCTCTTCTTGCGCAAGGGCATTCAACAAGGCTTCTTGGGTGATAGAACCGGCCAGGAAAGCATTGGCAATACTGTCTATCTGTTCATCCGAGAGACGGCCCGAGAACCCCTCCAGCCGTACCTGCGTACGACGCAGCGGCGCCAACATAAACTCTACTTCTTTGGGGCCCCCGACCAATGCCATCACTTTTTGTTCCTTGGCGTCGGGATTCATGTTAGAGGCAATCACCTGGATAACTTGTTGTTTGACATTCTCGGGGAGGGAAGTCTGGTTCAGGTTGGCCTTGAAGCCTTCCCAGTCTTGGGGCGTAGCAGATACTTTAAAGAAAGAGCTGTCTAAGTACTCCTTGTAGCCTTCTTTGCGCATCTGTTCAATCAACCACTTTTGTACTTCCTTATAGCGATTGAGGGAGAGGAACTGATTGCGCTTGAATCGCCCCTCCGGCGAAGCATACCCCGCCAACGTCACCGATGTAGCCGGGTACTTCTTTTGGAGGAAAGCCGCAATATCTTTTACCGCTTGACGCTCGTATTCCCCCGGCTGGATGAGGTACACATTTTGTGGGAACTGGAAGAGCGCTTCCAGCGTAATAGGCCGCTTAGAAGTGTAGGTATGCTGTTCAAAAAGCGCATAGGGCCGAGAATCTACCAAGCGCGAAGTGGTGATGCAGCAGGGCGCTAAATCAAAGTCCGGCAAATCAAAACTCTTGCCTTTCCGTTCATAGCTATTCTCCGCCACAAACATACCTCCATCCATCCCCTCCTGAAAAGCGAAGATACCTTGCTTGCCAATAGTGACCCCCTCATTTTTCAGTTGTTTCTTAGGATACTGGTCGGAGGAGATGGTTACCGTGCTTACTTCATACCGATTGTTCCCACTTTTTACCACCAGCTTACCGTTGTAAGTAGACTTACGACGGAAGCCAGATTTCGGGGGAACCGTCACTTTTACACTGTACTTGACGGAATCGGCATGGACTTCTAAGGGATTAGGATTTACCGTTACAACGGTACCCTTAAACTTTGCGCACTGGGTAAGGACACCTATGCTCAGGAAGGCTAAGGAAGCCGCTCTACCCAGCTGGCTCAGAAATGGTTTGGCTCGCATAAGCGTGTGTTTTTAGGTTCCGCTGCAAAGGTAGGCTTTTTTCATAGAAAAAGCGTCATCCCCTTGTAAGGCGAGCAGGGGGTTTGCGGTACCTTTGTTCCATGGAGAGTCGGTACCAACCCCAAGAGATTGAGGCGCACTGGCGAGATACATGGGCAGCCCACCGGCTTTATCAAAGCACCCCTGATACGCGCCCCTCTTATACGATAGTCATGCCCCCCCCGAATGTCACCGGCGTCCTGCACATGGGCCACGTGCTCAATAATACCCTTCAAGATGTGCTGGCCCGCTACCACCGCCTCAAAGGGTACAATGTGTGCTGGGTGCCGGGTACCGACCACGCCTCCATCGCCACCGAAGCCAAAGTCGTCCAGCGCCTCAAAGCCCAAGGCATAGACAAAAGAAGCATAGGCCGAGAAGCCTTCCTCCAAGAAGCCTGGAAATGGACCGAAGAACACGGCGGGATCATCGTAGAACAGCTCAAAACCTTAGGGGTAAGCGCCGACTGGAGCCGATATCGTTTCACCTTGGACCCGCCCCTCTATCAGGCTGTGCTCAAGGCCTTCGTCCGCCTCTACGAAGAGGGCCTCATCTACCGAGGCAAGCGCATGATTCACTGGGACCCTGTCGCCCTCACCGCCCTCTCCGATGAAGAGGTTATTTATAAGGAGCACGAATCCCAGCTGGTATATGTGCGGTACCCCGATGAAAATGGCGACTACTTGGTAATCGCCACGGTGCGTCCAGAGACGATTTTAGCGGATGTGGCGGTGGCCGTCCATCCCGAAGACGAACGCTATCGCGCTTGGATAGGGCGCCGCGTGCGCGTCCCGCTTACCGACCGGTGGGTCCCCGTGATTGCCGATGAAGCCGTAGACCCCACCTTTGGCACAGGCTGCCTCAAAGTTACCCCTGCCCATGACCCCAAAGACTACGAAATCAGCCTGCGCCACAACCTGCCCATTATAGATATATGCACGCCCACCGCCCACCTCAACGAAGCCGCCGGCCCCTTCACTGGGCTGAGCCGGGAAGAAGCCCGTACCCGTATCACCCAAGCCTTATCCGAAGCCGGCCTCTTAGAAAAAACAGAACCCTATCGCCACAGCGTAGGCCATTCCGAACGCACAGACGCCGTGGTGGAGCCTCGCCTCTCAGAGCAGTGGTTTGTGCGCATGAAGCCCTTAGCTGAGCTGGCCTTAGCCGCTGTGGAAAAGGGCGAAATACGGCTGGTACCAGAGCGATTCCTGGCTACGTACCGCCACTGGCTGGAAAATGTGAAAGATTGGTGCATCTCGCGCCAGCTGTGGTGGGGCCATCGCATTCCCGCATGGTATGCGCCTGATGGCGTCGTCTTCGTCGCCCTCACCGAAGAAGAAGCCCACCAAAAAGCCCAAGCCGCCGGCTACGACCCCACCACCCTCCGCCAAGACGACGATGTCTTAGATACCTGGTTCTCCTCTTGGCTGTGGCCCCTGAGCGTATTTGACTTCTTCGAAAATCCAACTAACCCAGACTTTCGCTACTACTACCCCACCCAAGTACTTGTCACTGCGCCCGAAATCCTCTTTTTCTGGGTGGCTCGCATGATTATGGCGGGGTATTACTTTGCTGGGGAAAAACCCTTTTCGGTGGTCTATCTCCATGGCATCGTACGCGATAAGCTCCGCCGCAAAATGAGTAAATCCTTAGGCAACTCGCCTGACCCCTTAGATCTTATCGCTACCTACGGCGCAGATGCGGTACGTTTAGGTGTGCTTATGAGTGCCCCCGCTGGGAATGACCTCCTCTTTGATGAAGCCCTCTGCGAAAATGGAAAAAACTTCTGCAATAAGCTCTGGAATAGCTTCCGACTCTTACACCTCTGGCGGGAAAAAGCGGAAGATACCGCCCCTACCCCCCTCCAAGAATCGGCTTACACTTGGTTTTCTCTGCGCCTGCGCTACCTCCAAGAAGAAATAGAAACCCTCCTCCAAGAGTATCGGTTCTATGAAGCGGTGCATACCTTATACCGCACTACTTGGGAGGACTTTTGCAGTTGGTATTTAGAAGCGCTCAAACCTGCCCCTCCCCGCGCCCTGCTGCAAAAAGTAGAGACGCAAGCCCTTCACCTACTTACGCTCCTCCACCCCTTTGTGCCGTTTATCACAGAAGAGCTGTGGCACCAGCTTACAGGACGCCCTGAGCGAGAAAGCCTCAGCTGGGTCGCCCTTCCTCCAACCCAGCCGCTTTCTGCCGAAGAAAAAGCCCACTTAGAAGCAGTAGCATACATCCAAGAAGTGATTACACGCCTGCGCGGCTTGCGTCAAACCTTCGGACTCAAAGATGCCCTTCGCTTACATATCCAGACTGCTCGTCCCGCTGACATTCAGCCGCTCCTCTCTTGGATAGCCCATTTCCTCCCCATAGCAGACCTACAACTGGCCGAAGAACCCTACGCAGGTCCAGCGCTGCGCATGGTCTTCCGCAGCGAAGTATTCTATATAGAAGCCCAAGGGGATGCCTCTACCTGGCGACAAATGCGCGAAAAACTCCAAAAAGACCTTCTCCATGCCGAAAACTTCCTCCGCCAAATAGAATCTAAGCTCAACAATCGCAACTTCACCCAAAATGCCGCTCCTGAGGTAGTAGAACGCGAAAGGAAAAAATGGGCAGACACCCACGCCCGTAAAAAGCTCTTAGAAGAGCAAATTCAAGCCTTAGAAAGCTTCGTATGAGCATACTTCATGCCACCACGGGGATAGACCTGGACAATACCGCTGTGGGTTATGCTTACCGAGACACAGCAGAGCTGCGCCAGGCAGCCTGGCTCTTTCGCCTCCTGCGATATGGTCCCTTGGTGCGCTTAGCTAATACTCTCGGCGCTACGGCTCTACGCCTGGGACTCCCCATAGACCCCCTTCTGCGAAAAACCTTAGGTAAGCTCTTTTTAGGCGGCGAGAGCCTCCAAGAAACTATACCTCTCCTCAAAAAACTTTCCACCTATGGTGTCTCCACCATGTTAGATTATGCCGCTGAGGCTTCTGCGGACCCCACCGAGCAAGAAGCCACCTTGGCCGAGTACCTGCGCATGCTCACCTTCGCGCAGGAACATCCCCAGTGGGTGAGCTTCGTCGCTGTAAAGCTTACAGCCCTGGCTTCGCCCCTCCTGTGGGAGAAGCTTAGTGCCGGCGAACCTCTCTCTCCAGCTCTTCAAAAAGAAAAACAGGCTTTCACCCAGCGCTTCGAAACCCTCCTCCACAAAGCCATAGAAACCCAAATCCCCCTCATGGTAGATGCCGAAGAAAGCTGGGTACAACCCGCCATTGACGAAATCGTAGAAAAGTACATGCAGGAAATCAACAAAGAGCGGGCCCTTCTCTACACTACTGTACAGATGTATCGGCGAGATAGGCTGGATTATCTAAAAAACCTGATGAGTTCGGCTAAGAGCTATATTGTGGGCATAAAGCTGGTGCGCGGGGCCTATGTGGAGAAGGAGCGGCGCCGGGCCCGAGAGCGGGGATATCCCGACCCGATACAGCCTTCTAAGGCGGCCACCGACATAGCTTACGACGCCGCCCTGATGGAATGCTTAGAACACATAGACCACGTGGCCGTATGCATCGCTACCCATAACCGCAATAGTTGCATGAAAGCCGCCCAACACGCTATCCTCTACAAGTGGCCCTTAGACCATCCCCACCTCAGCTTTTCGCAGCTGTATGGAATGGCCGACCCGCTCTCCTTTGGCTTAGCTAAGGCCGGCTTTAGGGTAGCTAAATATGTACCGTATGGGCCGCTATATAAAGCTTTTCCTTACCTCTCGCGCCGGGCAGAAGAAAACTCCAGTCTCTCCGACCAAAGCGGTCGAGAACTGCGCTGGATAGAAGAAGAGCTCCTGCGACGACGCCGCCTACGCTCCCCTTGAGGACACTTTTTGCACGATTATTTTTGTTTTCTCCATCATGAAACTCGCACAAAATGTCGGTGGGATAGATAAAATCCTGCGTATCGTCCTGGGTGCAGCCGCCATAGGCGGCGGCCTATACACCCAAATCTGGTGGCTCGTAGGCGTAGGGGCGTTGGTCGCCCTGACAGGGCTATTGGGTCGGTGCGGCTTGTATTACCTTTTCGGGATAAATACCTGCCCCGTGAAAAAGTAGGCGGCCTATATCCTTTCGATCACGGTGGCTATCCCCATGCCCCCACCTACACAGAGGGTGGCCACACCGTAGCGGCGGTTTTGCCGCTCCAGCTCATCTAAGAGGGTACCGAGGAGGATGGCGCCTGTGGCGCCGAGGGGATGGCCCATAGCAATAGCGCCGCCATTGACGTTGACTTTCTCCTCGGGGATGCCCATCTCCTCCATAAACCGAAGGGGCACCGCGGCGAAAGCTTCATTCACCTCGTACAAATCAATCTGCTCGGGAGAGAGGCCTGCGCGCTGGAGAGCCTTGCGGGTGGCCGGCGCCGGCCCCAAAAGCATAATCGTGGGTTCGGTGCCTGTGACAGCCCAGCTCACTATGCGGGCCCGAGGGCGCAATCCGTACTTTTTAGCTACGGCTTCTGTGCCTAAAAGTACCAAAGCTGCCCCATCTACAATCGCAGAGGAGTTGCCCGCATGATGCACATGCTGGATCGCCTCCACTTCTGGGTATTTCTGGATAGCTACGGCATCATAGCCAAACTGCTGCCCTATCACCGCAAAGGAAGGCTCAAGCGTAGCCAACTTTTCCAAAGAAGTATCCGGGCGAATGTTTTCGTCTTTATCTAACACCACTTGCCCCAGCTCATCTCGGACGGGAATAAGGCTTTTTTGGAAGTAGCCCTTCTGCGTAGCGTGTGCCGCGCGCTGGTGCGAGCGCAGCGCAAATCTATCGAGTCGCTCGCGGTCGTATCCATACAGCGTAGCAATTAGGTCCGCCGAAATCCCCTGCGGGATAAAGTAGCCCGGGAAAGCCACGGCAGGGTCCATGTACCAGGCCCCTCCATCCGAACCCATTGGCACGCGACTCATGGACTCTACGCCCCCTGCTAAGAAAGCCTCCCCCACACCCGCTCTGAGATAAGTCGAAGCCTGATTGATAGCCTCCAAGCCCGAAGCACAAAAGCGGTTGAGGGTTACGCCTGCGACGGTCTCGGGCAGGCCGGACACCTGAGCGGCTACCTTGGCGATATTGGACCCTTGCTCCATGATCTGGGTGACACACCCCAAAATGAGGTCTTCTATGCTTTCCGGCGGCAGCGCAGGGTTGCGTGCTAAAAGCGCTTGGATAAGCTGGCGAACCAGTTCTACGGGGCGGATGGGGTGAAGCTTGCCATCTTTTTTGCCGCGGCCGCGCGGGGTGCGCACCGCATCGTAAATATACACCTCAAACATGTTCTGAACGCTGAATACCGAGTCGTTTCATGCGATTATGCAAAACGGGGCGCTGCAGACCTAAAGCCTCGGCTGTACGGGACACATTAAACCCATGCTTACGTAGGTGATAGAGGAGGTATTCCCGCTCTACCTGCTCCAGAAAGCTGTCTAAATCACAACTCTCTATGAGCCGAGACATTCTGTCTCCCTCCGAAGGCGTCCCTACCCCTATCACATACCGCTGTACGTCACTGGGAGTTATTTCCCGCTCGCAGAAGATAGCCAAACGTTCTATGGCGTTGCGCAGCTCGCGCACATTACCTGGCCACTCATAGGCAGAGAGCATTTGTAAAGCGCCTTTGGTAAGCTCTTTGGGGGGCATATTGTACTCCTGCACTATCTCTTTGAGGAAAGCCTCGGCTAAAATCGGGATATCCTCTCTACGGTCGCGCAGGGGAGGGATTTCTATAACTACCACACTAAGCCGATGGTATAGGTCTTCGCGGAAGCGTCCTGCCCCTATCTCTTGCAGGAGGTTTTTGTTGGTAGCTGCGATAAGGCGTACGTTGACAGAGATGTCTTTTTCGCCTCCTACACGGCGGATTTTACCTTCTTCTATGACGCGCAGGACCTTAGCTTGGGCTGCCAAGGCCATATCCCCAATCTCATCCAAAAAGAGCGTGCCGCCATGCGCTTCTTCAAAGCGTCCGATATGTTGCTTGATGGCATGGGTAAAAGCGCCCTTTTCATGCCCAAAAAGCTCACTCTCAATGAGATCAGGGGGGATAGCGGCGCAGTTCACATCCACGAAGGGGGCTTTACTACGGGCACTTTTTTGATGAATAGAACGGGCCACCAGCTCTTTACCGCTGCCGCTGGGCCCCACAATAAGCACGCGCGTGTCCAGAGGAGCGATTTTCTCTATAAACTCCCGAATGCGTTGGATAGCGGGCGAGACGCCTAAGATTTCCCGGACACGAAAGACTTTTTGGGAGAGGGTTTTATTTTCTGCGACGAGCTTACGTTTTTCGGTGGCATTCCGAATAAGTATTTCCAAGCGGGGTAGGTCCAGGGGCTTTTCCATGAAGTCAAAGGCGCCGCGTTTTGTCGCAGCTACGGCCGTTTCAATGGTGGCATGGCCGGAGAGCATAATAAACTCTACTTCCGGCTTGTGCTGGCGGGCCCAGTCTAACAGTTCCAAGCCATCCCGCCCCGGCATGCGTACATCGCACAAGACAATATCAAAGTCGTTTCGCTCTAAGAAGCGTTGAGCTTCTATCCCATCCCGCGCTACTTCTACGGTATGGTCGTCATAACTGAGTACTTCTGCTAAACTCTCGCGAATCTCTGGGTCATCATCCACTACCAAAATGCGGGCCATTAGACAGAGAGGAGTTCGTGTTCTTTAGCGTCAGCCAATCGGTCTATTTCACCGATGTACTTATCGGTGAGCTTTTGGAGCTCGTCTTGGCCTTTGCGTACGAGGTCTTCGGGTGTGCCGTTTTTACTCAGCTTGCGCAGCTCCTCTAAGGCATCCCGGCGAATATTCCGAATAGCTACTCGGCCTTCCTCGGCCAAATCTTTTACTTGCTTAACAAACTTTTTGCGCTGTTCTTCGGTAAGGGAAGGGAAGCTTACGCGTACCGCTTTCCCTTCTGTGGCGACAGAGAGACCTAAGCCCGCCTCGGCGATAGCTTTTTCTATGGCTTTGGCGAGATGGGGCTCGAAGGGTTGTACCAAGAGCGTACGGCTATCTTGGATGCTAAATGTAGCCACATGCTTGAGCGGGGTGGGCGAGCCATAATAATCCACTTTGAGGTGTTCTATGAGCGCTGGAGTAGCTTTGCCCGCCCGTATCTTCGCAAATAACTCATTATAGTGAGCCACTGATTTTTTCATGTGCTCTTCTGCGCTCCCCAGGGCCGCTTGAATCTCGGGTGTCATAGGGCAAAGTTAGCCAAAAGCCTGTTCGTAGCCTGCCTTACGCAGAAGGCAAGCGGGACAGGTTCCACAGCCGTACCCCCAGGGATGCCGTTGAGTCCGGTCGCCCATGTAACATGTGTGCGTCTCCTCGGCGATAAACTCCCTGTAGCCCAAGCTGTCCGCATACTTCCAGATGCGGGCCTTGTCCCAAAAGAGCAAAGGCGCTTGTATAGAGATAGGCCTATCCAAGGCATGAGAAAGCGTTTGCTCGGCTGACTTTATAAAGGGTTCTCGGCAGTCGGGGTAGCCACTGTAATCTACTTGGCTCACACCGAGGATGAGGGTATGTTCGTTTCGGGGATAGCCCCATATCGCTGCTGCTGCGAGGAATATCAGGTTCCGCCCCGGTACAAAAGTAGAGGGAAGGCCTGTGGGAAGGGTTTGTATAGGTTTTTCTTCGGTGAGGGCGGAGGACACTTGTAGAGCCTCCCACAGGGAACCCAGTTCTATTACCACATGGGGTACGCGCAGCTGAGCGGCGATACGCTTGGCACAATCAAGCTCCACAGCGTGGCGCTGGCCATATACAAATGAGATAGCCCGTACCGGCTCTTTACCCTCCTGGAGGGCCCATAAAAGCGCTGTAGCCGAGTCCTGGCCTCCGCTCAGGAGTACCAGGGCCATGTTTAGATGGGTCTATGCAGGTCCCACGCTTCTAAGAGGTCGGCCACCCGCCGCACAAAAGCCCCACCCAATGCCCCATCTATCACCCGATGGTCATATGAGTGCGAGAGAAACATCTTGTGCCGTATCGCGATCACATCTCCAGCCGGGGTCTCTACTATATCGGGCTTCTTACGGATAGCTCCAGTGGCTAAGATGGCCACCTGAGGCTGTAAAATCACCGGGGTTCCCATGACATTGCCGAAGGTGCCTACGTTAGAGAGGGTATAAGTGCCGCCACTAATCTCATCGGGCTTGAGCTGGTTTGCGCGGGCTCGGCGCGAGAGGTCATTTACGGCAGCGGCAATCCCCGCCAGATTGAGCCTGTCGGCATGACGCACCACCGGCACAATAAGGTTATTGTTCGGAAGCGCTACCGCCACCCCGATGTGAATGTCCCGCTTGAGCAGGATTTTATCTCCCTCCACAGAGGCGTTGAGCTGGGGATATTCTCGTAGCACCTTAGCTAAAATCTCCACAAACACATGGGTGAATGTAAGCTTCTCACCATACTTACGCTCAAACTCTTCCTTGACTTTTTCTCGCCAAAGTACGAGATGGGTTACATCTGCTTCTACGAAGCTGGTCACATGGGGCGAGACATGCTTAGAATAGACCATATTTTCTGCGATGAGCTTGCGCATGCGGTCCATCTCCACGATATCGGCATTTTCGTGGGAAAACTTTTTCTTAGGCACGAGGATAAAGTGCTCTTGGAGGTAAGCGATAATCTCTTGGAGGGAGGTAGGCAGAGCTTCGGAGGTAAGTTGAGTGGAGGGCTGAGAAGAAACAGGGGCCTCAAGGGCAGGGGCTTTTGTCCTTTGGGCTAAGTAGGCCAGGAGATCTTGTTTCGTGACGCGTCCGCCTGCGCCAGAGCCGGGGATTTGGGCCAGTTCGGCCAGGGTGACGCCTTCTTGCTGAGCAATGGTACGCACCAGAGGAGAGTAGAAGCGGTCCCCATCGCGGGCAGGGATGCGCTGCGGCGTGGGAGAGCTACCGTTGGTAGGCACAGATGCCGACGGGGTCGGTACCGGCTGGGAAGGCGCTGGAGAGGCTTCGGCGGCTGACACCGCAGCAGGCGCAGCGACCCCCTCCGGCATAATAATCGCTAACACCGTCCCCACGGGAACCGTTTCGCCTTCCTTTACGCGAATCTCGGTGAGGACGCCGGCGGTAGGTGCGGGTACTTCAGAATCTACCTTATCTGTGGCTATTTCCAGGACAGGCTCATCGGCTTCTACGTGGTCGCCCGGCTTTTTAAGCCAGCGAATAACACGGGCTTCGGTGACGCTCTCGCCCATCTTAGGGAGCACCAGCTCCGTCATAGCCCAAAGGTAGGCAATCCTCAGGGCTTCTGAGCGCCCAGCCGCGCAGGCAGGGGGAGAAACACTTCCCCCTCCTTTTTGTCCGTGGGCACCAGCCTTACGCTATAAGTCCAGCGTAAGCACCGAGAGAAAACTTCTTTCCCTTCACATACATACACCTCCAAGTAAGCGGTCGTAGGCTCGCTTAGCGCTGGCAGACTATCACTGAGTAGGAACCTTTTCTCCCCTATATAGAGGCGGGGAGGCATTTCCGTGTTGAGAAGGTAGCCTTCTGGCAGCTTGAGTTGGAGACGGAAAGGGCCCATGGGCACCTCTGTTGCCGGAAGTTCCACGGCCGAGTCGAAGAGGCTATGGGTGCGCACCCGCTGGATTTGCAGCGCCGAAGCCGGGGACAGCTCTACGGTCTGTACTTGGTCGGTACGCGGGTCATATCGCCGCAAAAGGTGATTATTGGTATCTACGATATACAAGTAGCCCTCTACCCACAGAAGGTCATTAGGCTCGTTGAGTTGGGCTTCGCGGGCAGGTCCGTCTTTGTATCCCCGTTGCCCTGTGCCCACAAGGGTAGTTACAGTTCCCTTAGTTAGGTCCAGCACCCGTATGGCGTGGTTATAGGTATCGGCTACATAGAGCTTGCCTTCGTGGTAGGTCAGGCCAATAGGGTGCTGAAGGAGCGCCTCGCCAAAGGTCCCATCCCGATACCCAAAATCAAATAGCCCCTTGCCTACCAGCGTACGCACCTGGTCTTTCTCCACAAAGCGTAGGGAAGAGGTTTCGCTATCTGCAAAGTAGAGCCTACCGTCTGGGCCGAGGGCGAGGCCGGAGGGCTGAGCTAAGGCCGCTACGAGGCGCGACCCATCCATGAGGTTTTCATAGCCCGAACCCGCAAAGACCCGCAAGTGCAGCATTTCTATGTCCATTTCCCAGAGCTGGTGAAAGCCCGCCATGGCAATGTAAAGGGTACGTCCGTTGAGCGCTACATCCCAGGGAGAGTTGAGGGGCGTATGGGGGCCATGTCCCTCCCGCAGGAGGCGGCGCGCCTGCTGCCCTGTGCCTGCGAGGGTCTCTACCCGCTTTTCCCTCAGCCATACCCGCCGAATAAGGTGATTTTCAGTATCTGCCACATATAGGGCATCTTGCTCCGGATGGTAAGCCAAACCCTGCGGACGGAAAAACTCTGCCTCGGTGAAGCTTCCATCCTTCCACCCTTCATTGCCGCTTCCTATCACTTCTACGACCTGTCCCTCTAAGGTGATACCAATAATCCGGTTATGGTTGGAGTCGGTAAAGTACAGGTAGGGTTGCTTTTGACTAGGGCGGCGCACCACGGTGATTTTACCCGGAAAAGCCAGAAGCCCTGTAGCGCGGCTGTGCTTTTCTAATCGCCAGGGGATAGGCGATAGGGAAATCTCGGTTTGATAGGCTTTTATCCACTCCCGCAGGCGAGGCGCCAAAGCGTCGTAAATCCCCTCCCCCGAAGAGCGCCAGAGTACATCCCCCCTCGGACCAATCAACACGAAGGTGGGCCAAGCATGCGCATCGTACAGCTGCCACACCCGATATCCTTCATCTACCAGCACAGGATGTTCAATGTCATAACGGAGGATAGCCGAACGTATATTTTCTATATCGCTTTCGTTGTCAAACTTAGCCGAGTGCACGCCAATCACCAAGAGCTCTGGGAACTCCTTTTCGAGTTTTTTGAGCTCAGGGAGTACATGCATACAGTTTATGCAGCAGTAAGTCCAAAAGTCTAAAAGCACAAACCGCCCTTTCAGGTCTGTATGAAGCGAAAGGGGTCGGCTTACATTCAGCCAGCGCAAACCCGCTGGAAAGTCCGGTGCTCTGCGTCCTACCATAGGTTGGCACTTTGCCAGTAAGAAACAAAACAACGGCAAGTATCGCATATATGAGCAAAACATTTTGTCTAAACGCTTACCTTTGGCTCATGCGCTATCTACTTACTTGTCTGGCCATAGTAGTGGCCTGGAGCCAGCCCGCTAATGTGGGCGGAGATGGCTGCGGATATCGGTGGTACACGCACTTAGCCGGGGTAGTGGATTCCACCCCTACTTATAGCTGGATAGACCCCACTTCGCTGACAAATCCTCAACAAGTAAGCGGCTTAGGCGACGACAACTTTGTAGGGCCGATTTCGCTACCTTTTGCCTTTGCCTACTACTGGAATACCTACACCAAAATCTATGTGGGCTCCAATGGGTATATAACTTTTGGGCGAGGCTTCACTGTGGCTTCTGGAGCCGCCCCTTACTTTAACTCCTTCCCTAACAGCGCCTCCCCCAATGAGTGGATCGGCGTCTATGTAGCTGACCTTACTTTTACAGATGATGCCGGTAATCCCGTCCCTGGTGCTAAGCTTATCTACGGCACCGATGCTCAAGGACGGTTTGTTATCACCTGGGACAGTGTGCCCTATTGGACAGATGAAGTGCCCAGCCATTGGCGGGGACGCAATTCCTTCCAACTCATATTAGACCCATCCGACTCTTCTATCACCCTCCAATACAAATACATAGACACAGGCTATGACGGCACTTACGCCAGTGGCAACTTTAATGTAGTAGGCATGGAGAACATTACCGGTCAATCGGGTCTCAACATTGCTGCCGCATGGCCTGTGCCCTTCCAAGACTATGCTATCAAAATATGGCATCCCGGCACCTTCTCTTGTATAGCCACCGATGTACAGGCTGACTGGTCCCTCACCGAACGGGGGGAGGGTATCTTAGTCCTAAAAAATGGTGTACCTCCTGCCCTGCAAGCAGGCGTGCTCAACGCCGGCAATCAAGACATTACTACGCAGCAAGTACGCTCCATACTCCGCATCCAAGGGCCTGGTGGCAGTGCCACCACCATATACAGCGATACTGTCTTTATCCAACCGCCATTTAGCGCTGGTGCTGCTTTTATTGCCACCTATACTAAGCCCTTCAGTACAAACCAGAGTACCCCCACCAATCTTACCACAGGAAGCTACAGGGCCAATCACATAGTGACCCTTATGGGAGGCGGCGATGGATTTGCAGGCAATAACCAATACCAAGCCGAACTGGTCGTATGTGACAGCGCTACCAGTGGAACCAACCGGGGACGCTACCTCCTCCGGTACGATGACGGGAGTTGGGACCCCAATACAGATGACCTTGGGGGTGCAAGCTTTGCCAACGGCATGACCTTTGTAGCGCCCCAAGATCTTGTAGTAGAAGCCCTCTCAGTGGATATGATTTATGAAGAGAGTGGCGCAAATAACTATCCCCTCTCGCTCTGGGTATATGCCTATGATCCGGCCAGTGGGAGCGTTGGGACCCTGCTGGACTCGGTGGGGATTGATGTGCTGGACTTCGCTAATGGGGATTCGCTCAATGCCTTCGTTGGCCAAAACAATGCTATTTTCAAGCTTCGCCGCTATACGGTCCCCTTGACTCAGCCTATCTCCCTCAGTGCTGGACAAGGACTCGCTGTGGGCTTTTTGACCCAAGCCCCCCCATCAGCTACGAGCATAGGAAACACTGTCGTAGGCGATGCATCGCTCCCTATCTCTCGGCGAGCCTTAGAAGGAATAGCCGGTATATGGGCCCCTTATCGGGATGCCGAAAGCGTGGATTATGCGGTAGGATTAGTCGCTCGGCTGCCCCAAACTACTACCACCCCCACAGCCACCACACAACCGACATGGGACTTTACGCTCTTTCCTAACCCCGCCTACGAGCCCCCTATCCTACGCTTCACCTTGCCCAAGGCAGGGCCTGTGGCCCTCCGTATTGTAGATATAACAGGCCGTACCGTGTGGAAATCTATCCTCACTGTGCCCACCGGCGGCTATAAAATGTCCCTGCCGATTACGCTGCCCAGTGGCACCTACTTTGTCGGCGCCACCTACGAAAGCTTCACCAAGGGCGTGCGCTTAGTCATCCCTTGACCCTAAACCCAGCTCTCCTACTCGGGGGTAAGCTTTGAAGCTTACCCCCTTTTCTTTTTTACCCTCTCATTATTGCAACACAAGTTGCACCTTTGCGGCATGGAACTGTTCACAGGTCTGTTGGTAGGCATAGTCGGTGGGCTGCTCAGTGGTCTTACCGGCGTAGGAGGGGCCATAGTGATGATTCCCCTCCTTACCTTAGGGCTGGGATTAGATCACCATACAGCGCAGGGTACCACCCTAATGGCGTTTTCTTTTCCCGTTTTAGGGCTGGCTGCCTGGCGCTACTGGAAGGCCGGCCGGGTACTTCCTCGTCTTTCGCTTGCGTTGGCCATAGGCATGGCCATAGCCAGCTTCCTGAGTGGCCGCCTGGTCCAAAACCTCCCCACACCTATCCTCCAAAAAGTTTTTGCCGCCTTTTTGCTAATAGCCACCTTATACCTTTTATGGCGAAACTTCTTTGCCCAGACCCGTGAGGTTGCACGCCTCCCGCGTCAACCCCTCTTTTGGTGGGGGGTTTTAGGCGGGCTTATCACAGGCGCCCTGAGTGGTCTCACCGGCTTGGGGGGCGGCATTATCATGGTGCCGTATATGGTGTATATCCTGCGCTTGGACCAACATACGGCGCAGGGAACCAGCCTCATGACTCTTTCCTTCCCAGTGCTCATCTTTGCTGCGTGGCCTTACTTCACGGCGGGGCGTGTGGCCCTCCAAATAGGAGCCGGATTAGCCATAGGCATGATAGCCGCCAGCTTTCTGACAGCAACCTTTGCGCAAAAAATTCAGTCGCGCCGCCTCGCCCAGGGCTTCTCGCTCCTGCTTTTAGCTGTGAGCCTCCTGTACTTTTTCCGCTAAGCCTCTGGCGGGGGTTCAGCGCCTTTCGCCGAGAGCATCCGATTTGGCGCGCGCTCTGGTGGGTTTTCAGCGCCTCCCCCTTTATAGCCCCTGGGCAAAATGCCGTCCTCCGATTGCGTATAGTTAGTGCTGAAAATGCCCCTCTCCCCCATGCCCAGGTGTTTTTACCCGCCCAGAATGCCTCCTATACCGCTGACTCCATAGGACGCCTCACCCTTACGCTGCCAGCTGGACGCTACCGCTTGCGCATCTCCCATGTGAATGCTTATCCCGTAGAGACAGAAGTTACCCTCCAAGCGTACGCGACCACGCCCTTGACCATCTCACTGCCCCTGCGCGAACTCTCCACTGACTCGATAGCTATTCGGGACCAGCGGCCGCCGCCTACTGCGCTGCCCAATGCCCCTTTCTTGCAGCCTATCCCAATTCGTACAGAGGCGCTACGCTTTATGCCGTCCGTCAAGCCCGACATTGAAAGTCGGCTGGCCCTCATGGGCGCCCTCACCTCCAGCGAACTCTCCTCCCAATACCGCGTACGCGGCGGAAACTTTGATGAAAACCTGGTCTATGCCGGCGAAATAGAGATATACCGCCCTTTCTCTGCCCGCAGCGGTCAGCAAGAAGGGCTCGGCTTCACCAATCCCCTCCTCTTAGAAGAAGTCCATTTCAGCACAGGGGGCTTTGAAGCGCGCTATGGCGATAAGCTCTCCTCCGTCCTCCAAGTGACTTACAAGCGCCGAGAAAAAACCGAAAGCACCATGGAGGCGGGGCTTCTCACCCAAAGCTTTGCCATCAGTGGGAAGGCCGGCACCATATATTATACGCTGGGAGCTCGGCGTTTTGCCATAGGCTATCTTTTGCGGACGCTTCCTGTCCAAGGCCAATACCGTCCTATATTTTACGATGGGCAGGCGTACCTCTGCTGGATCCGGCGGGATAGCACGGGCAGGGAAGTATGGCGGGCCGAACTCTTAGGCATAGGCCTTTTGAATCGCTATCGCCTCTTTCCCCAAACTGGAGAAGCGACCTTCGGCCTCATCAATGCGGCTTTACGCGTGCAGTTGTACTTCCAAGGGGCCGAGGAACTGCGCTACCGCACAGGGCAGACCGCTTTTTCGCTCACTTGGCGCCCTACCCCTTATCTGCGCCTTAGCCACCAGATTAGCTATTTTGTCAGCTTAGAAGACGAAGTAGTAGAGGTAGAGGGCGCCTACCTCCTGGGCGAAGTTCAAACAGGCTTGGGGAGCCAGCTGTATAACGAAATTGTGGTGCTACGCGGAGCCGGCAGCCAAATCCGCCACATCCGCAACTACCTGGATATCTACACCCTATACGCTGAACAGCGTGGGGAATGGTTCTGGGACAAGCTCCTACGTCATCGGCTCCTGTGGGGTCTGCGACTCCAAGTAGAACGTTTCACCGATAGAGTCTATGAGTGGAGCGCCTTAGACTCGGCCGACTATGTGCGCATGGATGAGCGCTACTTCTGGAATCAAGGCTTACAAAACTACCGCCTCATGGGTTTTGTGCAGCAGGGCCTGCGGTGGGGGCCCTGGCGCATAGAAGCCGGCTTGCGTACCCACTTCGCCTATAATAATCGTCAGTGGCTTTTTAGCCCACGGCTCCAGGTGCTCTACCAACCCTCCGAAAAGCTCCAATATCGGTTAGGGGTAGGGCATTATGCGCAGCCGCCCTTTTACCGAGAGCTACGGGATATTTCTTACAAGCTCATTCCTACGCTGCGTGCCCAGCAAAGCCTCCAGCTGGTGGTAGGCGCCGACTATCGCTTCCAGCTGTGGAGCCGGCCTTTTAGGTACTTCGTAGAGTTGTACTACAAGCACCTCTGGGACCTCATACCATACGAGATTGAGAATGTGCGCATTCGGTATTACGGGACAAATGCCGCCCGCGGCTATGCCTACGGCTTAGACATGCGCTTGAATGGGGAGTTTCTCGCGGGGGTAGACTCGTGGTTTGCCGTGGGCTTACTCTCTACCAAAGAGTACCTGCCAGGGATAGGCTGGATGCGGCGCCCCAGTGACCAGCGGGTTAGTTTTGCCTTTTACCTTCAAGATGAGCTGCCCACAAACCCCTTGTACAAGGTTACGCTACAGTTTGTCTTTGCCTCAGGACCGCCATTTGGGGTGCCCCGGCGCATAGCCGCTCGTACGGTTTTCCAGATGCCTTTTTACAATCGGGTGGACTTGGGGCTGAGCCGGTTTTTCCCGATAGACCGCAAATATCTCAAGTCGTTATGGATCGGGATAGATGTTTTCAATCTTTTTCAGCGCTACAATGTCGTGAGCTACCAGTGGATAGCGGATGTATATGGGATTCGGTGGGCGGTACCCAACTACCTTTCGGCTCGGCTGGTGAATCTGCGGGTGATTGGGGAGTTTTGAAGGGAAGCGCCGGCAATAGCGATGGCGATAGCATCGGTGATATGGAGATTGTCTGGCAGCTGATACGGTGGCAAGAGGTAATGCTGGAGCATAGCGGCCAGCTGTTCTTTGGAGGCATGGGCTCGACCTGTCACGGCTTTTTTTACCTGTACGGCGGCGAGGGCGACGGGGGCAGGTCGTCCCAGGCTAAGCAAAAGCCCCCAGAGGAGGCCCTTTGCGGTGCCCAGCATCAGCGCACTGCGCACACTTTTTCCTACGAAAGGCTCTTCCATCCAAACGACACTCTCCTGGGGGGTGGCCATGAGCTGGTCCGCAAGCCAACGATGAAGGTCTGTTAGCCGCTCTTCCAAAGGTCGGCTGCCCAGCGCTAAGCCCACGGCCTTTTCTAAGTAAAAGGTGGTGCTTCCTTCTACTTTGAGCAGCGCAAAGCCTACCTCCTGCGCCCCCAAGTCAATCCCTATATGCCACATGATTACCACACGCGTATGCCCCACATAGTCACGTCATCCAGCTGTTCTCGGTCTTTGCCGAAATCCTTCCATTCTTTCCACCGCATATTGAAAAGAGCCCGGCGACGAGACATAGAGGGTTCATGGATTGTCTCTAAGATGAACTCTTTGAGCTTTTTCGTACCAAAGCGCTTTTCTTCAGGACCGCCCAGTTGGTCTACCACCCCGTCGGTAAAAAGAAAGAACGTATCGCCGGCCTCCAGAAAAACCTCATGTTCCGTGAAGAAGCGCTCTTCTTCCAGTTGCTCCCCGCCAATAGCTTTTTTGTCGGGCTTGATTTCCTTGAGCTCTACCCCTCGCGTGTAGTACAAAGGCAAGTTGGCCCCGGCATACAAGAGGCGATAATTTTGGGGAAAGTAGCGCACTAAGGCAATATCCATGCCATCGCGCGAGAGGGTCTCTTCACCTTCTATGTCCTGACGAAGCACTTGGCGCACACCGATGTGTAGGTCATGGAGGATTTGCGCAGGGGAGTAGATTCGGTCTTTATTGATGATTTGGTCCAGGAGAATACTCCCGATGAGAGTCATAAAGGCGCCGGGCACGCCATGCCCGGTACCATCGGCTACTACGATGAAATAACTATCTTCGGTAGGACTAAACCAATAAAAATCACCACCTACACCATTCCTGTGCTGAGGCCGCCAAATAATAAAGTAGTTATCTTTTCCAAAGTATTTATCCAGCAAAGCATCCGAAGGAAGGATGTTTTTCTGCATGCGTTTCGCGTAGCGGATGCTTTCCTGGATATTTTGCATGGCCTCTTCCAGCTCGCGTTTTTGGAGTTCGAGCTGTTCGTAGGCTTCTTGGAGGCGGCGGGCGTAAGCTTGTTGGGCTTCTTCGATCACCGAAGCCGCCGAAGCCGCCAGGGCCCGGAGAAAGTTCACTTCATCCAGCTGCCACTGGCGCTGCGTGTATCTATGTTCTACGCTGATAAGACCGACGGTTTTAGCGCCCACGCGTATAACGCCATCAAGCACGCTGGCCACATTGTTTGGCTTAAAGAGCGGCAAAGCCAGCTCTCGCGTGCGCAGGTCAGATAACGCATCTACCACGGCTATCACCTGATCCCGCTCTAAACTTTGAAAGTACAACGGATACAAAGACCGATTAGTCACAGTACCTACAGTATGGGAATGGGGTTCTTTTTCAGCGACAGCTACACACCGGGCAAGGTCAGGCTCTTCGTATAACCATATACTTACACGATACGCTTTGAAAGTTTCCAAGGCTATCTCCGCGATTACTTGAAAAGCCTTTTCAATATCCCCTTCACGCAGGGCCGGATGGGCCGCCAAGACAGAAAGCGCGTTCTGCTGCTCTTTGAGGCGGAACTCCTGCTCTTTTTGCTCGGTTATGTCAAATAGGATATTGATGGTTTTGAGGATAGAGGAGCGTTTATCGGGACGATTGTGATCTATCAGCGGAGTACTCGACATGATGGCCCAATACCGCTGTCCTAAGTTACCTTTAAGCTCTACTTCGGCTTTCCAAAACTGGCCCGCTTGCATGCTGCGCCAGTGCCCTTGAAGGACAGCCATAGGTTGCCTTTCAGAAAAAAGCACCCCATAATGGGGCCCTTGGAGTTCGGACAGCTCATAACCGAGGGCCTCCGCCAAACCTTGGGAAAGGTAGGTGAGGTGCCCTTCGCCATCTGTCTCAAAGAGCCAAGCGGCATTATTCAATGCCTCTAACTGCGCCGAAAGCTGCAGCTGGGAAACCCTGTAGTTTTCGTTACTACGACGGAGCTCCTCGGTATTTTCCCGCAGAAGCTGCTCCTGCTCCCGCGCTAAAAGCAGCGCATTTTGAATCTCGGATTCTTGCTGCTTTTGGAGTGTGATATCAAATCCTACCAAAATATATTTGTATATTTGACCATCTACTTGTCTTACCGGCGTAATAGTTTGCTGAAACCAGACCTCCTCGCCGTATTTATTTGTATAGGAGACAACTTCTTGCCAGGCTTCTCCTTTACGGAGGTGGGAAAAAAGCTTCTCTACGAGGGGCTGCTCTTCGGGGCGGCGCAGCTGGCTGTAAGGTGCTCCCAGTACCTCTTCGGCGGTGTAGCCAAAAAGTCGGAGGAAGGCTTCATTGACGTAAATCAGGCGGCCTTCGGGGTTCATTTCGGCCACCAGGGCGGCCGCGTTGAGGGCCGTAATCTGGCCGCGCAACTCCGCCTGGGTGCGGCGCATTTCTTCGGCTGATGCTTCCAGCTCTTCTATGTTTTGCCGAAGCTCCTCTTCCAACGCTTGAGCTTGTTCTAAATAGGAAAGGAGTTCTTCTTCCACCAGCTTGCGGTGTCCTTGTTGGAGCAGAAGCGAAGCCACTCGGGCCAGGAGCGCAGGATACTCTAAATCCTTTGGCGGTGCCTCCGTAAGTCTTTCTACAAAAAACACCCCGGCTATTTCTTCATCCAGATACACCGGGAAAAGCCATAACTGTTTGACTCTCTTCTCCTCCAGGTAGGCCACTAAGCCCGGCGCAGTGGGTTGATAAGGACCCGGCGCAGGCGGTTCTACAAGATGGGCACGTACCCACTGGGTAGCCTCTGGGGGCAGATCTACGCTATTGGAATGGGTCAAAAGGGTAGGATCATAAGCCTCCAGACAGTGTAGTTTCTCTTCTTCCTGGCCAAAAACCCAGAAACTATACCGCGCATCCGGGTCCAGGGTAGCTGCTACTTCACAGATCGCAGATAGTCCCTCTAATACTTCTCCTTTTTGGAGGGCCGGCATTTTGAGGAGCGTCTGGAGGCTCTGCCTTTGCCGCAAAAGCCGCTCTACCTCTTGGTTATATTCTGCCTGGAGGACGGCATACTGCTGACGCAGCCGCTCATACTCCGCTTCTACTTCCTGCAAGCGGAACTGGGCCTTATGCAGCGCCTCTTCCAGGGCTTTGAGTTTCCGAGTGGCTTGTGCTATCTCTACGACGGACAGGAGAGCCTTTTGTTCTTTGCCCCGCCGATACGGTAAAAAGAAGTACAAGTACTCCGCATCTCCTGCCTCTATTTGACCTTGGCGAGGCATCCCTTGCCGAAAGGCTTCCTCTAAATCAGCCGAAATATCGAAAAGCTTTTTCCATGAGCTGGCCTCAGACAGCCGAAGGAACAGGTCATTTTGAGAGACAAGTTGTCCCTCCGGAGACACTTCCGCGAGAGGTACAAGGTTTTGAAAAGCCCCTATTTCCAGGCGGAGGGTTTCTATTTGCTCGGAGAGACGCTTTTCCGTAGCTTGGAGTTCGGTCAAAAGGGCCTGCTTTTCTTCCTCGGCCTGCTTAAGGGCTTGCTCGGCAGCTTCCTGGGCTTGGGCTATTTGCTGGAGGGGGGAGAGTGCGGGGCCCAAAAGAGGCTTAAGCTCATTCCACGTAATGGCATTCCGCTTTTCGGCCAAAGCCTCCACTACCGCTAAGAGAGAATGCCACCGCTGCAAAAGATGGTTATAACTCTGCACTAAGGGCGCCCACGCTGCCTCAGGAACTGGCAGTTTCTCTCCTCGGGCTGAGAGCGCTACGATCTCTCTGAAAAGTTTTTCTTCCTTTCGTCCTATGAACAGTACGACCCCCACCCCGAGTATTAATAAAAGGCCTACCCCGACTAAGGCCCCTATCTGGACTTGCCGAAGCCCCCTTGCCTGCTCTTGAGTTTCTTGCTGGACCTTCTCCTCCAAGAGGTTTTGAAACCGTTTAATTTCGGTTTCTATGCCATTTAGCAAGGCAGGCTCCTCTGCATAATATTGCTCTAACACCAGTTGCCATTCTTCTTTTTGCTTAGCTGTCTCTAAGGCGCGACGCCAGCCCGTGTGCCGCTTTTCCAAAAGGAGGATACGCTCTGCAAGCTCCCGCAAAGCCGGCGCAAATGACGGGTCAAAGAGGTTTCTTTCTATAGCTTTTAAGGCTTCGCGTAAGCTACTCTGGCGAAGCAGGGTAGGGGGCAAGGAGCGCCCCGTCACTTGCTCTAAAAAAATAGAACGCAGGCGCAGCTCTTGTATCCATACAGCCCGTTCTATATCCAAAAGCGCTTGCTGAAGCGCGACCCACCGCTGCTGCCTTTGTTCACGCGCTCGGTGCAGCTGCCATAGCCCTACCCCTCCTGCAATGCCCAAAACCCCCACGACTAAAAGAAAAAATACGCTCCACTGGCGCACACGCTGGCCCGGTAACATCTCCACTAAGGTACAAAAAGCACACGGGATACACTTATCAGAGCCCCTGCTTAAACCCTACCAGAAACCGCGCCGCAGAAACCCGCCCCTCTTCTATGGGCCAATACACCTCCACGCCGATAGGTAATCGCATCACTTGAAACCGTAGTCCCGTCCCGATGCTCATAAGAAAAGGACTCTTGAGCGTCTGCACACTGATGATAAGGGGCGGACGATAAATGTATTCAGCATCTATGGGATTTTTTTGGGAAAAGGGATTTCCTGTAGTCCACGTTGTAGCCACATAATAGCCTATCTGCCATTCAAAAGTGTAAGTATTTTTGACAGGAAGGGAGGGTTCTCGTCGCCAAGCCAAAATTGGGAAGCGCGCCACCACAGAAGCCGATAAAAGGTTACGTCCCCGGCGAGCTTGATACGGAAAGCCCGGCAAGTAGTGGTATTCGCTCATGTAGTAAGCCCCTATGGGCCCCAGGGTCGGTACCTGACTACGGTTTTGGAAGTCGTAGTTAATCCAATCTGGAACGCCCCCGAGGAAGAAATAGCGCCCTGGCGTGCCGCCCAAGGCCGCCGACCCCGCAGCTTCAACCACAAAGGCGCGGGCCACGGGTTGAAAGCGCCTAATATGCAGCGCTATCAAGGGGAAAGTCCATCCGCCTTCCCCTTGGTAGGCTTCTCCGCGCAGGGTACCTTGCCATCCCTGCCAAGGAAAAGTCTCGCGGTAAGCGATTCGCTCATATTGTAGCTGCGCGCGCCCGCCCCACCACCGGGCATGCCCCGAGAGGTCTTGGGCATCGGTAGTTTGGAGGTCGTAGCGAGTAGCATCTATCCCCAACAAAGCCCCCTCTACAGCTATGCCTGGCCGTATAACATACCGCAGCCCCAACTCGCCTTGCCAAGTAGTATTACGTAGGGTACGCCCATATCGGGTAGCAGGGAAGTAATGGCTTTGCTTCCGTAGCTGGGTAAATGGCTGAAATGCACTGCGATACCGAGTGTAGCTTAGCGCAAATTCTGAACTTCGCAAGTCAATATACGGCGTCCATGCAAAAGACCACGCATGGTCGCCGTGGGGATCGCGCGCCGAGGCCGAAACCTGCCATCCTAAGCGCATGAGCGGATGCAATACAGGTCCCATACGCACATCCCATAAAAGCCAGTGATACGGAACAGCGCCCTGGGGCTTGCTCTCCGGGAGAAAGTAAGATTTTTGCGTAGGCTCCACCGCCTTTTGGCGGCGGCGGCGCACGGGCCGACTGACATCCTCGTCAAAGAGATAGAAGGCAGAGGGTTTCTGAGAGAGCGTATCTCCCCGTAGTGTATCCGTACGAGGAAGGGGCTTTTCACTGTGTCCTTTTGCGGCCGCAAGGTACATAGCGCGCCGTTGCAGCCGAAACTGAATAATCTCTGCTGCCAGCAGCGAAGGAAAGGCAGCCCCCTTTTGCCATAGCTGGGATAAAGGCACCGCTCCTATCCGAAGCCTGCCCCCTCGGTACCGAAGGAAGTAAGCCTTTTCCGTAGCCTGGCCTATCCACCGGGCAAGGCCGACTGTACGCCATGCAGAAGCCGCCGAACTATCCCGCCACAGAAGCCAAGCACACCCTTGCCCCGTCACATCTGTTAGGGTAGCCATAAGCGTATCCCCGACCACCCATCCGCCTTTTACTTCGTAATACGGAGGAAACGGCAACGGCTCCCAGGAACCTGCATGATAGCGCACCGGCCGCGCAGGCTCCCACAGCACAGATAGGCTGGCTGGTCCGACCGTATCGGGTTGCCACGCAGCCCAGTAGTCTCCTTGCGCTTCTGCGGGGGCATAGAAGTCTCCTTGAAGCTGCCCCAGTTTCCTAAGGGCGCCGGACGGCAAAGTGAGGGTATATACGGCTACCTCTCCCCTATCATCCATGCCCGCAATCAGAAGCGTACCTCCCTGAGTCCAGCGCAAGCTCTCTACCGCGCGTAAAGAGATGGGCAAGCGCTGATACTGCTTGTCTCCAACGGCCCAGTGCCATAGCACAGGCCCTTCCATCTCATAGCTCAGCCACGCCAGCCGCCCTTCTGAAGAGAACGCCATGGGTAGGTTCAGCTCGTAATATCCCCCCGGCCACGGCCAGCTGCCCCCTAAGGAATACTCTTCTTCTTCAAGTCGGAGATAATACCGTACCTGCCCTTGTTGCAAGACAGCATACGCCACCTTCTGCCCATCAGGAGACACCGCAGCTGATAGCACAGCTTTGCGGAATATCTCTTCACTCTCAGGTGACAAAGTAGGTTTTTCCTGCAGAATATCCAGAAAGCTGCGCCACTTTTCGGCAAGTTCTTCTTCAGAAATGTTGAGGGTAAAAGCGAGGGCCTCGGGAATATTTCGGGTAAGGCGGGCCATGTACAAGAGGTCTATGAGTTTACGTTGCCCGTAGGTGCGGTAGATATAAAACCACAGCGACTTATAGAGGCTTTTATAAAAAGGGGAGGGCCGAGCGGTGCGGTCAGCCAAGAGGATCAAGGCGTTCTCAGGCATGAGTTGCAGGCGGGCATAATCTTCGCCTGTCCACCCTTCTCCCCAAAAAAACGCAAAGCCCCACAAAAACCAGTCGGGCATATATAAGAGCGCCCGATTTTGGAGGCGAACCCCCTCAGAGAAATACAGGTGCTCTAAGATAGCGCCGATAACCTGACTGCGCACGATAGCGGCGGTAGTGGCTCGGGTTCCCCCCGGAAATACTTCTATAAGCGGTGGAGGAGCTACGAGGGCTCCTCGGGGGTTCCAAGGAGGCTGCTGCCCCCACGCGACCGGCGAAGGGTGAAGCCGTACAATGAGCGGCCGTTCCAAGGAAAACTCTAAAAGCCCCGTTAGCTCCCGGTATGCATCTGCCGCCCATGTCCCCACTTGCCGAGCTAATCCCTCTTGGCCTCGCACATACCATACGCCCACCGGCCCTACCTCCAAGGCCTCCCACCCCTTCGGCGCTCGCTTATACGCCACAAAGGGATTCTCCTGGGCCCACACCCAAGCAAAGCCTATTATGCCCCAGAGACGCCACACCTCCCAAATAAACTAAATTTGCGCCATGCGTTACCTATATGGGATAGCTCTCATAGCTACTTCTCTCTTGGCCCAGAAAAAGAAAGACCCAGCACCCGCTCCAGCTTCTGCCCCTTCCCCAGCCCAAAAAGTCTATGCCCAAGCCGTGGCTTATGGAGACCTCCTTACGCAGATATACGCGCTACACTGGCGCTTAGCCACAGAAGGGCCTTCTTTCGGCCTAAGGGATACCCTCGCTCAAACCTACTTCCAGGCTGGCCTTTATCGCCAAGCCATAGCCGTAGCCGACGAACTCCTCAAAGAACAGCCCCGCAACGCCGACCTGGCCGAACTCAAAGCCCTTGCCTACTTCTACCTCCAAGATACCAAAAATGCCCTGGAAGCCTACGAAAAGCTCTACGAGATTACCCAATCGCCGCTACACCTGTACCAAGTAATCACCCTGCAGTTCAACCTCCAACGATACGGTGAGTGCCAAGCCAATATAGACAAACTCTTAGCCAATCCGGAGGCCGACCGCCTCACCGTGCGTATTTCCACACCTGACGGTCAGACCCAGGAAGTACCCCTCCGAGCCGCAGCCTGGAATGTACGCGGCGTACTCTATCGCCTCCAAAAAGAACCCGAAAAAGCCCGCACCAGCTTTGAAGAAGCCCTCAAAATCGCGCCTACCTTCCTCCTCGCCAAGGGAAACCTGGAGGACCTCAATAAAGAAGTCCAGCCTTCTACCCCCTCTAAAAAGTAAGATATCCCCCCTATCTACTAATCCCCATCCCGATAGCCAGCCAGAAGGGCAGCCTCCCATTATTTATATTCAGTATAGATTGTACCTTTGGAGGGATGAGTGAAGCTTTCGTCACCTTCCGAGAGACCTTAGAGGCCGCGCTCGTAGTGGGAATTTTAGCTCGGTTTGCGCCTCGCAGCCAGCGTTTTTATCTCTGGAGTGGGATACTTGCGGCTATCCTTGTAAGTATAAGTGGGGCCCTGCTTCTCCATCGGATTGCCGTAGCTAATGCCTACTGGGAAGTAGCCCTCTCTCTCTTAGCCGCAGGCATGCTCCTGTATATGGTGGTGTGGATGCGCAAACGTAGCGCTACCCTCTCCCAAGAACTCCAAGCCATGGCTCAAGAAAAAGTGGGATGGATGCTTTTTAGCCTTAGCTTCTTGGCTGTGGTCCGCGAAGGGTTAGAAACAGCGCTCTTTTTGCGGGCCTTATGGCATATTCAGGCCGGACTCTCATGGGCCGGAGGCCTTCTGGGTATCTTCACGGCAGCCCTGATAGGCTTGCTACTTTTTGTCTTTAGCCAGCGGGTTCCTTTACGGCCTTTCTTTAACATCACTTCGGTAATCCTCCTCTTGATTGCGGCAGGCATGGCCGCTTATGCCGTGCATGAGCTATTGGAACTGTGGGAAGGCCGCTTTGCCTGGGCGGAGGCGCTCGCTGAAGCCAAAGCCTGGTCGCTCTTCCCTCCTCGCACAGAAGCGCCCACCTCTTTCGCCTGGGCTTATACTCACGATGAGGGGCAGTTTTATCCCCCCCTGCACCATAAGGGCTGGATAGGGGCCTTCCTCCAAGCGCTCACCGGCTGGCGAGCCAGCATGACCTGGACAGAAGTAGCCGTGTGGCTGGGCACCTTCGCCGTAGGCTTCTGGCTGTGGCGCCGCGCCCGCCCGCTCCAATAAAAAATAGCGCTTTTTGTATCTTTGGTGGATGCCCTGGCTAAGGTATATCCCAGGTCTCTCCCTCCTCTGGGCACAGGTAGCCTTCTACATAGAACCTGTACGCTACTACACTTTGGAAGGCGAACCCTACATAGAACTCTTCTTAGGCGTAGATGCTACCAGTGTACAGCTTATCTCCACCAACGGTGGGTATGGGGGTACCGTAGATTTCGCTCTCATTCTCAAAAATGATAAAGACGAAGTTATCTACGCCGATAAGTTTCGCTTTATCCTGCCTACCCTACCGGATACTCAGCTCACCACACGCCAAAAACTTTATACGGATATTCGTCGCTTACGCTTACCGTTGGGGCTCTATACCTTAGAAGTAGAAGCCACCGACCCGAACCAAAAGCCACGTCCCCAACAAGTCAAGGCTATTACGCAGTTTGAGGTGCTGCCACCCGTACGGGGTTTTGCATATAGCGACCTCTTGTATGCCCGTCGGATTAGCCCCAGCACCGAAGAAAAAGCCTATGTCCGCCACGGCCTGACCATAGAGCCGTGGATCTCTAACGGCCTAATTGTAGATCCGGACACGCTTTTTGTCTATGGCGAGCTGTATCATGTAGATAGCTTGACCAATGACCCGTATTTTCTGCGGCTGCGGGTCTTGAATGCCCAGACCGCTCAAGAAGTGCCTGAGCTGCACTTCACCCGACGGCCCCGCCGCCCCGCTCCCTTTGAAGCTTTTTATTTTACCCTACCCCTCACTAAGCTCCCCTCCGGCATCTACCTCACCCAACTGGAACTCTGCCGAAATGACGGTGAAGTGCTCATAAGCTGGTATCGCCGATTCGTCCTCTTTAGTACCAAAGAACCCCTCGTAGAAGGCACCGAAACCGAATACGACGCTAAATACGGCTTCCCCGAAAACCAGCTCAATGAGCTGCTCAGCGCCATGACCTACTTAGCTACCCCCACCGAAAAAAGCTTTATCCAAGCGCTCTCTACCTTTTCTGAAAAGAAACGCTTTTTCGTAGCCTTCTGGAAAAAAAGAGAGCAGCAACTCGGCGCTGTACCCTTTAAAGAGTTTCTCCAACGCTTCGAATACGCCAAACAGCACTTCAAATCCTCCATGCGTCCCGGCTGGCGCACAGACCGGGGGCGGGTCTTTATTCAGTACGGCCCTCCAAACGACATGCAGTTCTTTTACAACGAACCCGACAAATACCCTTACCAAATCTGGACCTACAACCAAATTGGTTCCCAAGGCCAAGTTATTTTTGTATTCTACGACCCCGACCTCATTACGAATGAATATCCTCTGCTCCACTCTAATAAGCTGGGCGAGATCCAAAATCGGAATTGGCGGGCGTTTCTTTTACGCGCACGCGCGGCCTCCACGGGTGAGACAGAAAAATATCAGCGCTTCGGCAGTGGGAGTGCTTTTCTCTTTCGGGATGACCAGACGATTGGCTTTACGCGGGATGACCGCTAAACCGTTACCTTAGGCCTATGGAGACCCCCGAGTTTGGGCTGGTGTATGTGGTATGTGCCTCACCCGAGGAAGCGCGCCACCTGGCCCGCCTCGCGTTAGAAAGGCGCCTGGCGGCCTGCGCTAATATCTTTTCTCCGCTCCACTCGCTCTACTGGTGGGAAGACCAAATAGAAGAAGCCCAAGAAACCCTCCTCCTGCTCAAAGCCCCCTACACCTACTACGAGGAGATTGAAAAACTCATCAAGCAACACCACAGCTACAAAGTGCCCGCTATCCTGCGATTGCCTATCACGCAGGGATTACCCGAGTATTTCCGCTGGCTGGCCCAAGAAACGGGATTTGATTACTAAGGGGATAAGCCTTTTCCTCCTTATCCTACCCGCCGACACCGGGCGAAAAAGTATGCGTTTTTGGGGCGGTGTAACCCTCAGCTATGCCGTTTTATACGCTGCCCCGATGGCGAGCTGGTATGAGTGGCCCACAGCGCAGGGATGGCGATTCTTCAACGACGGGACCGAATGGAAACAAATGGACAAGCTCGGACACGCCTGGACCACCTACCACCTCAGCGCTATCTATCGGGATTGGGCGCTTGCGTGTGGCTATTCCCACCGCAGCGCACGATTCATAGGGAGTCTCGTGGCTTGGAGCTTCCAAGCCTCCATAGAGATAGCCGACGGTTTTTTTCCGAAATGGGGGGCTTCGCCCTGGGATATGGTAGCCAACACCGCCGGCACTGGACTTTTCTGGCTTGCAGAAGGGCTTAGGTCCACCCCATGGCGGGTAGATTTACGGTTTTCGTTTCATCCTACGGCTTATGCTCGACAACAGCCTGACCTTTTAGGGCGAGGAGCAGCCCAAATGCTAAAAGATTACAACGGACAAACCTACTGGCTTTGTTTTTTTCATGAGCGCTTTCCGGTGGGGATAGCGATTGGCCATGGGGCTACCGGTCTTTTGGGCGGATATGGCCAGCTTCCTCAAGCGCTTATCGCTCAACGGGAAAAACGCCAGTGGCTCCTCAGTTTGGACCCGCACTGGGAGAAGCTCCTTCGGCGCCCCCGTTGGGCTTTGCGTATTTTTGTCGGTATAAAGACGCCTTTTCCTGCGCTTGTGTATGCTGCCCCGAAGGTTCGTCTGGCTTGGGTGTATTTTTAGTCTATTGGCTTTGGCACCGCCCCCACAATCCTATCGTCCGCAAGTAAATAGCCTCTCTGCCCCTGACACCGTCTGGCTGGCCCGCTTCTTCACCCAGAAGGCTCCCCACCTGCTCCCCTACCTCCAAGAGGCCAAAAGGTATCACCTCCAAATCCTCTACACGCAAGTCAATCGCGACGCCAAAAACCGGCCGATACTCAAACACTATGCTTTTCGTTTAGATACCACCGAATACTTTTATCCTGCCAGCCTCATGAAGCTCCCCCTTTGTGCGCTGGCCTTAGAAAGGATAGCTTTGCTGAAAGGGCAAGGTATCTCCCCTCACACCCCCTTTCATTTAGAACCCTCGCCCAAAGGGTGTCTATCGCAAGTACCGGAAACTCCTTACAGCGTAATAGACTGCATCCGCCGTCAGCTGGTATACAGCGACAACCCAACCTTTGATTACCTCTATGCCCTCGTGGGTCCAGCGCATGCCACACAGTTACTGAGGCAGCGGGGCTATGCTTCAGTGTACTTTGGGCATCGGCTGGCCCGCAGTTGCACCCCAGAGGAAAACCGCTGCGCCGAAGCGGTGACCTTCCTCCCAGAAGGGAAGCCGGCCTACCGGCTGCCTCCCCATTGTGCGGAGCAGTTCCCTCCGCATCCGTACGACCATCATCCCTACCTTACTACCGCCCAAGCCAATGCCCTCAGCCTAAAAGATGCACATGCCTTTCTGATAAGTCTTATCTTTCCCCAGGCAGTGGCTCCGCGCCAACGCTTCCAGCTTTCCGCCAACGACTATAGGCTCCTGCGCAAATATCTATCCATGTATCCTTCGGAAGCTGGGGATCCCGACTATCAGCGGCCAGACTTTCACGATGGGGTACGCAAGTATTTCCTGGTGGGGGGGGATACGGCGCTCCCACCCAGTCGCATCCGCATCTTCAACAAAGTAGGCATGGCCTATGGGTACCTCAGCGATGTAGCCTACATTGTAGATTTTGACTTAGGCGTGGAGTTTTTCATCTCAGCGGTGATATATATAGGCGAAAATACCCCCGGCTATCCTCCAGCCCAAGGCTATCCCTGGGCCAAAGGGCTATACTTTTTCAAAGAGCTGGGCTGGGCCTTGTACCGCTACGAGACCACCCGCAAACGTCCTCACTTTCCCGACCTGTCGGCCTTCCAGTATGACTACCGACGCCCTTGAGCAGCGTATACGGGTCCTACCCGAGTCCATCATCAACCAAATAGCCGCCGGCGAGGTCGTCCTACGCCCTGCTTCCGTCCTCAAAGAACTCGGCGAAAATGCCATAGACGCCGAAGCCTCCACGATTTCCTTATGGACAGAGCAGGGCGGCAAAATCCTTATACAAGTCTCCGATGATGGGATAGGCATGTCGCCTATTGATGCGGAACTATGCTTTGAACGGCACGCCACCTCCAAGATCCAATCCGCCCAAGACCTTTACCGCATCCTCACCAAAGGATTCCGGGGGGAGGCGCTGGCCAGCATCGCCGCCGTCGCCGAAGTAGAACTTTTTACCCGCCGCCCCCAAGACGCCTTAGGTACGCATGTGCTCATGGCCTTTGGCCAAAAGCGCCTTACCGAACCCGTACGCTGCACCCCAGGTACCACGGTGATTGTACGAAGGCTCTTCCATCGCTTGCCGGTGCGTCGCAAATCCCTCCGTTCTGACCTTACGGAACATCGCCATAACCTCCAAGAGTTTCTCCGCCTGGCGTATCCGCATCCCGAGCGCCACTTCCGTTTTTACCACAACCAAACCCTCCTCTATGACCTCTCCCCCGCGCCTCTCTTAGAGCGCATCCTCACCCTCCACCCCGACCTGCCCCCTAAGGCCCTCCTCCCCTTGGAAGAAGAAAGCCCCCTTTTCCGGGTCTATGGAGCGCTCGTGCCGCCTGAGTATACCCCCTCCACTAATCGTGAGGGCTTCCTTTTCGTGAATCGTCGCTACATACGCCACCCGGGCCTTCAGCAGGCTATCTATCAACTCTATAAGCCCTTCTTACCTGCCGAGACACGTCCTCTGTACTGGCTCTTTTTAGACATTCCTCCTGACCAAGCCGACATCAATGTAACCCCCTCTAAAACAGAAGTGCGCCTCCTCCACGAGTTAGAAATCCGCGCTATGCTAAGCAGCATCGTCCGGCGAACCTTAGCTCGGAGTACGTGGACCTTGCCGACAGAGTGGCTCCAACCCTCCCCAGCGACGCTGCCTTCTGCGCCTTCGGCTCCGCCGCCGGCCGCAGCGCCACCCCCTCCACGACCGCTCCCGCTAAACCCAACGCCGCCCCTTGCCTCCGAAAAACCGGCCACCCGCTTGTCTTTTTTGGTGATGCACGACCGGTACCTCCTTCTACACCTGCCGCCTGAAGCGTGGCTGATAGACCTGGTGGGCGCCCACGAACGCATCCTCTATGAAAAACATCGACAGGGCACGCCGGCCTCGCCCCAGGGACTCCTTTTTCCTGTCAGTGCCCCAGCCACACCCCTACAACTGGCCCGCTTAGCGGAGCTCCTCCCCGAACTAAACGCCCAAGGAATACACATAGAGCTGCGCGAAGGCCGAGAAGCGGTATTACATGCTATCCCCGCTGGGCTGCCTCCTTCTGCAGGGACACCTCTTTTAGATTTTCTCTTGGAGATAGCGCAGACAGAAGCCCTTCCCCCTGATTGGCGGGAAGGTTTGGCTCGCCATATCGCCCGGCATGGCGTACCCCGGCCGCCCTACACCCTCACCCCCGAAGCCGTAGAAACGCTCTGGAACGCCCTCTGCGCTTGCGAAGAACCTAACTACACCCCCGCCGGCCACCGCATCCGCTTCTACCTCTCCCCCGAAGCCCTGGAAAAACTTTTTACCTAAGCTCCCCACTCTGATAGTTCTGCAACTCCGCCCAATCTCCAGCAACTCCCTCTTAACTCACCCAAAAAGAGAAAAAACTTTTGTCAGAGCTACTATTTACCCCAACGGCGGCTGGGCGGGGATACCCCATAGGCGTTCCAGCCAGGAGAGCGCTTCTTCTACCGCTTTCTGAGGACTAAGGTTTTCAATGCAGGGGACAGCTTTCCGGGTAGAGAAGGCATACCCACAGTGCCACCCACACCCAAAGCAAGGCAAGCTGTGAGTCAAAACTTTGAGCGCAAACGGCGCCTCTGCGGGATAAGGCACAAACTGCCCCCAGTGCCCTCCTCCCGCTATCATCAGCGTAGGTATCCCTAAGGTTGCGGCTATGTGCACCAACCCTGTCTCCGGCCCCACCACCACAAAAGCATTCCCTACCTTCCGCGCCGCCTCTAAAAGCGAGAGCTGCCCACACAGATTTACAGAGGAACCCATAGCTAAATGCGCGCTAAGCTCCTCTGCCATAGCCCGGTCCCGCGCCGTGCCCAAAAAATACACAGGCAAACCCGATCTTCGTTGAACCGCCTGTATAATAGATTGGAGAATAGAGCGGGGGGGAACCCTATACACCTGGCCCGAGGAAAGCACGATAGCCAGGTAAGGGCTCCCATTAGCAAAGGCTTGCCATTTATTCCGGAGCGTAGCATATATAGAAAAATCCAGGCGGGGCCACCCGCCGGTACGCAGCCAATGCTGATACCGAATCCATTCATGTATAAGCGGGGGCAGCTGCGACGGCCGGACTTCATGATAGACTTGTCGGTCTATCCATCGGCCGAGCCACCGGGGCTCAGCCGCCAAAGGGGTGCGTTCCCAGGCGATTTTTTGTTCGGCAGGCAGGGCCCAAGCCAGCAGATCATCTAATAAGCTACGACGCGCATACGTAGTCTGCCAAAGATAGCGAGCGGGACTAAGGCGTGTACGTAATGCGTGTAGCACTTCTCGGCGATAGGCAGGCTTGCGCCGAAAGTGCTCAGGACGGATAGTCAGGGTTTCGGCAAAAAGCCCGGTTTCTGGCACCAGCTCTTCCCAAAGCGGATTAGCTAACAAAATGAAAGGCTCGTGGGGAAAAGCCTTCCGCAGGGCTGCCACAAATGGAAGCCACAACCAAAAATCCCCAATCCCATCCAGCCGTATAAAAAGGTGGTAGGGTTTCTCTACAACAGAAATGGGAGAGGAGCGCTGGTAGGCGACCCCCTCTCCCATCGTAATAAGCCCTCGCAGGGTGCCTTTACTTTTCCAGAGGAGGCGCTGCCCCCCCTGGCGCAGCGCAAAAAGCATTAAAGATTACCTCTTCGTGCCTGCTCTCGCTCTATCGCCTCAAATAACGCCTTGAAGTTTCCTTTGCCGAAAGATTTAGCCCCCTTGCGCTGAATAATCTCATAAAAGACCGTGGGCCGATCCTGCACAGGCCTGGTAAATATTTGCAAGAGGTATCCCTCCTCATCTCTATCTATCAAAATGCCGAGCTCGGCAAGTACTTCCAGCGGCTCATCTATGGAGCCCACCCGTTCTAAGACCGTCTCATAGTAGGCCTTAGGGGTCTCCAAAAATTCCACGCCCCGCCGCCGCAGCTCACGTACGGTATGTATGATATCATCTGTGGCCAGGGCGATATGTTGCACACCTTGGCCGTGGTAAAATTCCAAGTACTCTTCTATTTGGGACTTACGGCGGCCCTGAGCCGGTTCATTTATGGGAAACTTGATATAGCCATTGCCGTTAGCCATGACTTTACTCATGAGGGCGGAATATTCCGTGGAAATATCCTTATCATCAAAGGAAATGAGCTGTTGGAAGCCCATTACATCTCGGTAAAAGGCCACAAATTGGTTCATCTCGCCTAAATACACATTGCCCACGCAGTGATCCACGTATTTGAAGCCCACCGGCTCACTTTTTCCGAAGCCTTCCCACGGCATAAATCCAGGTAAGAAAGGACCCTTGTAGTTCGTGCGCTCTACGAAAACATGCACGGTGTCCCCATACGTGTGGATGCCGGAGAGGACCACCTCGCCGTGTTCGTCTTGGAGGCGGGTAGGGGGCATATACGATTTACCCCCGCGACGGGTGGTTTCTTCGTAGGCTTTGGTGGCGTTCTCTACCCACAAGGCCAGCACCCGCACGCCATCGCCATGGCGGTAGATATGGTCGGCGATAAAGTTACCCGGATGATACGGGGTGGTGAGGACGAGGGTGACCTTCCCTTGTCGTAGCACATAACTTGCTGCCTCCCGATAGCCGGTCTCTAACCCTCTATAGGCCACCGGCTGAAAGCCAAACGCATGCTGGTAAAAGTACGCCGATTGCTTGGCGTTTCCTACATAAAACTCAATATGGTCCGTACCTAAAATCGGTAAAAAGTCTGCCGTTTGCGTAGGCGTAGAAAGGATTTCGGCTGTCGTACTCATAGTTATACGGTTTTTTGGTTTTGTGTTTCAGGGAGCCAACTCAGGTAATAATCCGGGGTCTCTATGTGCAAGGCTTCTGGGGTAAGCAGGAGAGGGCGGAAGGTATCCACCATCACGGCCAGTTCTTTGGTTTCTTTGGCGCCGATACTTTTTTCTACGGCGCCGGGGTGAGGTCCATGCGGTATCCCCATCGGGTGTAGCGTAATCATGCCTCGCTCCACATGCTTGCGGCTCATAAACTCCCCTTCCACATAATAGAGCACTTCGTCGGAGTCCACATTACTGTGGTTATAGGGGGCAGGTATGGCTAAAGGGTGATAATCATACAGCCGAGGTACAAAAGAGCACACGACAAACTGTCGGGCTTCATAGGTTTGATGCACTGGCGGCGGCTGATGCACCCGGCCCGTGATAGGCTCAAAGTCATGAATAGAAAACGCATACGGATAGAGACACCCATCCCACCCTACAAAATCAAATGGGTGCGTCGCATAGACGTAAGTAAAAAGCTCCCCGCGCTTTTTGATTTTCACCACAAACTCGCCAACCTCATCATGGGTCTCTAACGCTACGGGCGGGCGAATATCTCGCTCATAAAAAGGGGCATGCTCCATGAGTTGGCCGTACTCATTCATATAGCGCTTCGGGAAGCGAATAGCCCCACAGTACGACTCAATAATAAAGAGGCGATTCTGCGGGGTATCAAAATGAAACTGGTAGATGGTTCCCCGAGGGATGTGTAAATAATCTCCGGGCTGGAAACGTACTTTTCCATAGCCGGTACGCAGCTCGCCTGTGCCTTCATGTACGAAAATCAGCTCATCTGCCGACGCATTTTTATAAAAGTAATCGGAAAAGCCCTTTGTAGGCGCAGCTAAGGAAATATGCACATCGTCGTTGAAAAGTACCACCACACGGCTCTCTAAGTAATCGTCCTTAGGCCCTATTTGGAAACCTCGGAAAGCCCGGTGTTTCATATTGTTAGGCACGGCTGCCTTGGGTCGCAGGTCTATGGTGCGTTCCTCCACAGCTCGCACCATCGTGGGAGGATACACATGATACACCAGGCTATACAAGTCGGAGAAGCCTTCTGTACTGATGAGCTCTTCGGCGTATAACTTGCCGTTGTTTCGGAACTGGGTATGCCGCTTATGGGGCACCTGCCCCAGACGCACATAGTAAGGCATACCACAAAAATAAGAAAAACTTTCCTTTTAGCGCGACCCCTTTGCCAGAGTACCTTTGTCTATGTCCATGGCTCCCCTCTCGCTCCCTATGCGTGTATTTTACTTCCTCAGTCGGATCGGCCTTATCCAAGATACCGGCCAAAAAAGCCTTGCGCAAAGAATACTCGTAGCCTGGTCCCTCCTCACTAAGAAGCGCCTATACACAAAAGCCATCGTACCCAGCGTCTTTCTCACTGCTTTACGAGTACTATTAGGTAAAACACGCCACAAGTTTCTTCTACCGCAACCAATAGATTTAGATATTTTACCCAGCAATCTTGCCAGTTTAGGAGAAGTCTATGCATATTTTCGCCTTGTCAGCGTAAGCCCTGAACATAATAAGCTTGTTTGGGAAGTGGGGCCTAATTGGCATCTCATTACCCATACCGATTATGGCCAGGATATCGCCGTTATGCGGGAAGTTTTCCTACAAAAAGTGTATGGAGCGCACTATAACGGCCTTCAAGTAATAGACATAGGCGCCTATCACGGGGAAACTATGCTTTTTTTCTTGTGGCAGGGATGTCAATCCATAGTCGTAGTAGAACCGTACCCACCGGCCGTGAAGCGGATTGAAGAGCTTGTTAGGATAAATAATCTTGACAAAAAAGTGCGCTTATTTCCCGTGGCTGTTGGTAAAGAAAACGGCGAAAGCTGGCTTCTTGTCTCGCCTAATGACCTCCTATCTAACGCTCTACAAAATGAACATCCTAACCAGGCACCCACCACCTTTTCCGAAAAAATAGTTGTTCCCGTCTGGACCTTTTCCCGACTAATCGAAGAAATAGGCTGGGATGCCGTAGATGTGGCAAAGGTAGACTGCGAAGGGGGCGAATACGCTATCCTCCTCCATACCCCCCCAGAAATCCTTAAGCGAGTCAAGGTTTGGGTTGTGGAGTTTCATAAGGGGGCTGGGCTACTGGTAGAAAAATTTAGGGAAATGGGCTATGAAGTAGCGTGGGAAGAGCGCCCCGACAAGGTGGGCATGCTCCGCGCCTGGCAGCCCGGGGCTAAGCTGCCTTGGGACCATGCTCGGTAAGCAAGAAAAAAAGCGCCGTTACCTCAGTAGCCCTTACGCCCTCTATGGCGAGCGGGTGCCCTCCGCAGGCCAGTGGCGCAGCCAGTTGGGCTTTCAACCGGGAGTGCCTCTCCTTCTGGAGATAGGCTGCGGGAAAGGCGATTTTGCCGTGTATGTAGCCGAACGCTACCCCCACTTCCTGGTAGTGGGCTTAGACCGGCGCGCAGATCGGCTGGCCGCCGGCTGCCACTGGGCCAGCGAAAAAAACCTCAAAAATGTATTTTTCTGGCATGGCGACGCCCTTACGTTGGAAGCGCATTTCTCCCCAGGCGAAGTCTACGAGCTCTGGCTCAACTATCCCGACCCCTACCCGAAACGCCGCCACGAAAAGCACCGCCTCACCCATCCGCGCTTCCTCCGGCTGTACTATCACGTGCTTGCCCCCACCGGTAGGCTCCACCTGCGCACCGATGACGAAGCCCTCTACCAATATAGCTTAGAACAGCTCCAAACGGCCGGCTGGAAGGTGGTTTTAGCTACCCCAGACCTCCTCCCCCAAGAGGGGCCCGAAGAAGCCCACTTTGAAACCGAGTTTCGCCGCAGAAAAGGAGGCACCATTCACTATATCCAAGCCCATCATCCCTTGACCACAGAGTAGCTTAGCCTTCCGGCGCTTCTACCCAAGCCAAGTGTTTTTTGCCCCGCTGTACTAACCAAAAGCGCCCCCGCACCGGGGAAAAGGTTGAGAGAGGGACCTCGCCGCCTGGCACCCGCTGACGATTGATAGCGAGCCCCCCTTGTTGGATAAGCTGCCGCCCCTCCGACTTCGAGCGAAAAAAACCACTCTGCACCAAGCCCTCCAATAGGGGGACTTCGCGGGAAGGCACCTTATATAGGGGCATCTCTCGCAGGATTTGCTGAAAAAGGGCTTCGGGGAGCGCCTCCAGCTGGGCAAAGTCCCCTGTGCCAAAAACGACTTCTGACACCACTTGCACGCTGCGAGCGGTCTCCTCCCCGTGAATGCGGGCAGTCATCTCGTAGGCCAGCACCCGCTGCGCTAACCGTTTTTCCGGAGCCTCCTCATGCTTTTGGAGCAGCTCTTCTATTTCTACCTCCGATTTCCAACTAAAAACATAGAGCAGTTTAGGTATATCTGCATCCGATTGGTTGAGCCAAAACTGATAAAATCTATAGGGAGAAGTGCGTTCTGACGAAAGCCAGATATTTTCTCCGCCTTCTGTTTTGCCAAACTTGGTTCCATCGGCTTTTGTAAGGAGGGGGCAAGTCATACCATAAACTTCCTCCCCGGTGAGCTTGCGGATAAGCGCTATTCCCGTAGTGATGTTGCCCCACTGGTCTGCGCCTCCTATTTGGAGCCGGCACCCATATCGGCGAAAAAGCGCATAAAAGTCATACGCTTGCAGGAGCGGATAGCTAAACTCCGTAAAAGAAATTCCGCTTTCTAACCGACTTTGGATAGTTTCTTTGGCCAGCAGGTAGCTTACGGTCACATGCTTCCCCACATCCCGCAAAAAATCCAAAAGAGCAAAGGAGCCCAGCCAAGAGAAGTTATCCACAAGCGTAAAGGGGAAAGGGAGAAGTTTTTGGAGTTGGGCAGCTAAGGCTTGGGCGTTGGCTTCCACGACTTCGGCGGGGAGGAGGGGGCGTTCGGATTTTTTACCCGAGGGGTCACCGATGCGAGCGGTGGCGCCTCCCACCAACACTATGGGCTGGATGCCCAGCTGCGCCAGGTGATAAAGCAGCTGGAGGGGCACCAGGTGGCCGATATGCAGCGAGTCGGCTGTGGGGTCTATGCCTACATAAGCCGCACCTATGGCTTGAGGAGTCTCGGGTAAAGGAGTGGCGTCTTGGATAAGGTGACGCTTACGCAAAGGCTGGAGCCAGTCCGCCACGAGGCAAAGGTACTCGTTGCATAGACTAAAAATCGTACTTTGGCGAATGCACGCTCTCCCCAACCTCTCCGCAGAAGAGATGCTTGCGGCGCTTGAAGAGAGCCGTTCTGTGCTGCTCGCCGCTATAGCGGATGAGCCGTGGTTTTGGGTGCGCCCTGCCCCAGAGAAGTGGGCACCGGCTGAGATTGTGGAGCACATCGCTCGGGTAGAGGAATCGGCGGCTCGGGTCTTGCGGCGGCTGCGTCGGGAAGCGGCCGGCGAAACGCTCCCCCCACCCCAAGTGGCCCCTGGCACCTTCAAAGACGGAAAGCCGCAGGCTCCGCCCATCGTCCAGCCCAAAGGCGGCCTCTCCTTTGACGAGCTATTGCAGCTTCTCCACCAGAGCCGCCAACACCTTTTAGAGGAAGTGCGAGCTTTTGATTTTTCCTATGGGGGACGTTTCCCTCACCCTTTTTACGGCCCCATCACGGGGAAAGAATGGCTGGCCTCCCTCGTCCCGCACGAACCCCATCACCTCCAGCAGCTACTGGCTTGTAAGCCCAGCGCTGCTCCTGGTACCTTTGCGTAATGCAGCCGTATGAGACCTTCCCGCCAGGCAGCGCCGAAACCTGGCTTGCGCTGATAGAAAAAGAGCTGGGGGGGCCGCCGCCGGCCGGCCTACCCCAGCCCTTCTATACGCGGTCAGATGTGCCTGCGTGGGGAAACCTCGCTCCCCTGCCTATCCCCAGCGGATGGACCCTCGTAGCAGAACGCTTCCTCCCCAACGAAGTAGGGGTATGGTTGTACGATGCCCGCTTCATAGAAGAAGGGCAGGCTGCCCCCGAGTGGATAATCGCTGAGGTGCCCCCCACCCTGCCGAGCTGGGGGCGGGGCTATCAGCTTTTACTCCCGGGCGCTTCACCCATAGATGGGCTTATTCCCGTGTGGGAAGTACCCTTCCGGCTTTCCCCCGACTTAGAAGTAGAAGGGAAGCCGCTTTCTTTGCCCCAAGACGAAGCGCTCCATATAGCGGTGCGCTTGGACCAGCGCGTCTTGCATAGTGTCCTTTTACTGCGGGCCCTCCGGCTGGCGCTTCTACCCCGTTCAGTTACGATATGGGCTTGGCCGAAACCCACTTTGTACGAACCTTCCGGCCTCCTCGCTACGGAAGGTCCCGAAGAGAACCTCATACGCGCCACCTTGTATGCGTTAGGCAGCCTCTTGGGAGGCACGCAGCGCCTCTACATCCCGCCTATTTTCTCTCCAGAAGATAGCCATGCTGCCCGATGGAGCCGTGCCATAAGCCTTATCCTCCAGCACGAAGTAGCCTACTTGTACGAGACCAGCGACCCTTTAGCCGGCAGCTTCTACATAGAAGCCGAAAGTCGTCGTATAGCCGAGCATATCCGTACTTTGCTTCTGTGATAGATACGCTGCGCGAGTGGGATACCGCTTTGCTTTTGTGGGCCAATCACCTGGGCAAGGAGCCTTGGGACACATGGGTATGGTATGCTACAAAGACATGGGTATGGATACCGCTTTTTGTGGTAGGCGCGATAGCATATCTCATTCGGTGGGGAAAGCAGGCTTGGCGGCCCGCACTGGTCACGGCGTTAGCGCCGGCGTGTGCTGACCTGCTTACCAGCGGGGTAATCAAGCCCTTAGTGGGGCGGTTACGCCCTACGCATGATCCCGCTTTGAGTCCTCATATTCGCGTGGTGCACGGGTATCGGGGGGGTACCTATGGCTTCCCCTCAGGGCATGCAGCCAATAGTTCAGCAGCTGCTTGGGCCTTTGCCCGCTATATGAAGCATCCCCTGGCATGGAGTATAGCGCTGAGCTGGGCCCTGTTCCACAGCCTCACGCGGGTATATTTAGGGGTGCATTATCCCTCCGACCTGATAGGCGGGTGGATTATAGGATTTGGGATGGCCACTGTACTTTTACGCATCTTCGCTCCGAAAAATGCTTGAGCATCCTGTCTTCTGGACTTTTTGCGGCGTAGTGGGCGCATACCTTCTTTTAGACTTGGGGGTGTTTCATAAGCAAGCACATTCCCTTACTCTTCGTCAAGCCGCAGGGCAATCCCTCCTTATCGTACTTATAGCCCTGGGGTTTGGTGTGCTGGTATATACCCAAAAAGGCATCAATGCCACCTTGGAATACTACTCCGCTTATATCATGGAATACGCCCTTTCCATGGATAATATCTTCGTCATCCTCCTGATTATGCGCTACTTCTCTATAGAACCGCAATACTACCACAAAGTACTCTTTTGGGGTGTCATAGGCGCGATGGTTATGCGCGGTATTTTTATTTTTGCGGGGGTTTTATTAGTTCGTCAGTTTCATTGGGTTCTATATATTTTTGGGGGCTTCTTGGTATGGGCGGGGATACGGAATCTTTTCAAGAAAGAGGAAGGTCCCCCTGACCTTTCTAAAAACCCGATTTTGCGCCTGCTCACGCGCTATTTACGGATTACTACGGCACCGCACCAAGGCCGATTTGTTATCCGGCGAGGAGACAAGCGTTTTTTCACGCTCTTAGCCCTGGCTCTACTTATGGTGGAACTCACCGATTTGGTCTTTGCGGTAGACTCTATCCCCGCGGCTTTTGCTATCACCCAAGACGACGAGGTACTATTTAGCTCCAACATTTTGGCGGTAATGGGCCTGCGCTCTATGTTCTTTCTATTGGCTGCGGTGATTCAACGCTTCTGGGCCTTGGAATATGGGATCTCGCTCGTACTAATAGGTATAGGGCTGAAAATGTTTCAAGACTTGGTCGGCCTGCATATAGGCCCAGAAGTATCCTTGATATTCATCTTGAGCACCCTTAGCTTCAGCGTACTACTTTCACTAATCATTCGTAGGGAACGATGAGCACTTTACCCCACAAGCGTTTAGGGAGTCGGGGCCCCTGGCTGGTACTTATCCATGGGTACATGGTAGATGGCGGCATGTTTCTCCCCGTAGAAGACAGCTTGGCCCAGCACTATCGGCTGCTTATTCCCGATCTGCGCGGGTATGGAAGCGCCTGGAACTGGCCTGGACCCTATACCTTACGCCAGCGCGCCGAAGATGTCCTTCCCCTTATCCAGCAGTACGCTTCGGAGGAGAAAGTGTGGGTGTTAGGCTATTCCATGGGGGGGGTAATAGCTCAGCTTTTAGCTACGCTCGCTCCTGGGCAGATTGAAGGGCTTATTCTGGGCTGTACATTTGCTTACAAGCCGCTAACGACGATAGAGCAGTGGCAAGGACGCCTTTTGCCGCGTATTTTGCGCTTGCTTCCCCCCGCTTCGCTGGCAAACCTTCTTTACCCCCAAGTCTTTGGCCATGACACCTTTCCTGCAGAGGTGATAGAATGGTACAAAAAAGTCCTCCAACGTACCCGCCTGGAGGTCTTACTGGCAGATGCCGCAGAGATTTTCAAAGTAGATATGCGTCCTCTTCTCCCCAAGATACCCCATCCGGCCTTAGTGCTTGGCGGAGGGGCTGATTTGATTGTACCCCCGCATCACAGTCGTCTATTAGCAGAGAAACTACCTCATAGCCAGCTCATTTTGTATCCTGGGGCAGGACATGCCCTTATATTTACGCATCGGCGGCCTTTTGTACGGGATATCCATCGGTTTATTCTGGCGGTATCTCGTACATCTGGAGTACCCAATCGGCACTCCGCCCTGTCTCAATCTCCTCAATAATCGCTTCTACCAGGGGCTCGCGGGCGGGGTCATAGGTGAGTTTTAGGTCGGAGCCGTACAGTTTAGCGACGCCCTGCCAAAAGGTAGCTTGTAGCCCCCCCAGGTAATCCCGAATAAGGGCATACGCATCTACCCCTGTCTCCCGATGGATGAGCTTTATAAGGAGGATGCCTTGCGTGACAGTCATTTCCCGCACGATAGGCTCATATTTCTCAAAAAGCTCTTTTTTGAGGCGGCGGCTGTAAGCTTTATAGTCGCGGTTTTTCTTACCCAGGCGGGCGCGTTCATTATCTACTTCCCGAACGATACGGGCAGCTTCCTTAGCTAAGGGATAGACCAAATGTACATTATACCGCAGACGCTGGAAGGCGGCCCACTGCTTCCGAGTCTCAGCTATCTTTTCTGGGGAAGGTGCTTGGGCGATAATCTCTACTGGGGGTAATACATAAATGGGAATGCTATCCGGCCCTACGAGTAGCTTTCGCGGTTCCTGCGCATACAGCCAGGCCCCAAGGAGTATGAAACATTTTCCTACCTTTGTGAAAATATGGCACTCGCCCACTCGCGCGTATTTGGTAAAACCGTAGAGGCCCCTCTGCTTCCTTCTCCGACCTATAAGGCGTATATAGAGACCTATGGCTGCCAGATGAACTTTGCCGACAGCGAACTGGTGGCGGGCATCCTCCATAGTGAAGGCTATGGTTTTACCAGCGAGCCAGAAGAGGCAGACCTGGTATTTATCAATACGTGTGCCATTCGGGAGCACGCAGAGGAAAAAATATGGCAGCGGCTAAAATACTTCCAATCGCTCAAACGTCGGCGACCCCACCTGATTATAGGGGTGCTCGGCTGCATGGCCGAACGCCTCCGTAAAAAACTCATAGAAGAGGCCCCCGTCGTAGATATGGTCGTAGGACCTGACTCCTATCGCCACCTTCCCCAGCTCATTCGCCAGGTGGAGGGCGGCACTAAAGCTATTCATACCCTGCTCTCTCGTGAAGAAACCTACGCCGACATCGCGCCCCTGCGCCTCTCTCCGCATCGCGTCAGCGCTTATATCTCCATTATGCGCGGCTGTAATAACATGTGTTCTTTTTGCATCGTGCCTTTTACCCGTGGACGAGAACGCAGCCGCAGCTGGCAAACCATTGTAGAAGAAGCCCGACACCTGGCCGACGCCGGCTACAAAGAAATCACCCTCTTAGGCCAAAACGTAGACTCCTATAACGACAACGGGGTACGCTTTGCCCAGCTCTTAGCCACCGTAGCCGAAGCCGTTCCCGAAGCCTGGATTCGGTTTGCCACTTCGCATCCCAAAGACATGCTGGACGAGGTACTGGAAGTAATGGCTTCTTATCCCAATCTCACGCCCTACATCCACCTGCCGGTTCAATCAGGAAGCAATACGGTCCTCCAGCGCATGAACCGCGGCTACACCGCAGAATGGTACCTCCAACGCATAGAAACTATCCGCAGATACCTTCCTGAAGCCGTAATCTCTACCGATATCATCGTCGGTTTTTGCGGCGAGACCGAGGCAGAGTTTCAAGACACTTTGGCGCTTATGCGAGCGGCTCGGTTTGACTCCGTGTATCAGTTTATGTACTCGGAGCGGCCGGGCACCTTAGCGGCCCGACGGTATGCAGACGATATCCCTCCCACTGTCAAACAAGCTCGTTTAGAGGCGGTAATCGCGCTGGCGCAAACGCTGGCGCTGGAAAGTAACACTCGGCAGGTAGGTACTATGCAAACCGTGCTCTTAGAGAAGCCCGCTCGGCGTAATCCCCAAGATATGGCCGGTCGTACCTTTTCTGGCCGAGCCGTGATTGTACGAGAAGCCGCCAGCCAATACGCCCCCGGCGATAAAATCCCTGTAAAAATCACCGAAGCCACCTCAGCTACCCTTATCGGCTATGCTGCGCACGAGCACCCCCTCTGCGCGTGAGGTCGCCCGCCGCTTCCGCCTGATTGGCGAGGACCCTCACCTCTTAGCGGCCGTGGAACTCGCTATACGCGTGGCCCCCACCGATGTGCCTGTCCTCATCTTAGGCGAAAACGGCACCGGCAAAGAAGCCTTCGCCCATATCCTCCATAACCTTAGCCGTCGCAAAGACAAACCTTTCTTGGCCATAAACTGCGGCGCTATCCCCGAGGGGACGATGGACTCGGAGCTCTTCGGCCACGAGAAGGGCGCCTTTACCTCCGCTTACGAAAGCCGCAAAGGGTACTTTGAAGTGGCTAATGGCGGCACGCTTTTCTTAGATGAGATTGGCGAAATGCCGCTCGGCACCCAAGCCCGCCTACTGCGCGTGCTGGAGACAGGGGAGTTTCTCCGGGTAGGAAGCAGCAAAGTACAACACACCGACGTCCGGCTGGTCGCCGCCACAAATCGTGACCTTATCCAACTCATCCAACAAGGAAAGTTTCGCGAAGACCTATACCATCGCCTAAATGCTATTACTATTCATGTGCCCCCTTTGCGTGAGCGGGGAAGGGATATAGAGCTACTCTTTGATTTTTTTGCCGATGAGTTTGCCCATACTTATGGAGTGCCGCCTGTGCAGCTTACGCCTGCCGGCGCAGAGGCCTTGCTGGAATATCCCTGGCCAGGGAACGTACGCGAACTGAAGCACTTTGTGGAAAAGCTTACCATTCTCCATGCAGGCGAAGAGATAGACGACCTCTTGGTGCAACGCTATCTCCCCCCCCGTGAAACCCGACTGCCCGTACCTTACCTCCCTACGGCTACCCATACTCCCCCTCCGCCCCCTTCAACTAACGGAGAAGGCTGGACCTATCCCCAACTCCTACAAGCACTACAGCAGCTTCAGGCAGGGCAACAAGCCCTCCAAGAGATGCTTCGTCAAATATGGAACCACCTCGCCCAACAAGATAAACCGCGCCTACCCGCTTCTACCCTATCTACGCCTACTTCCCCCGAGGAAGAGGATTTTTCATTGGAAAACCAAGAACGCCGCCTCATAGAAAAGGCCCTCCGCCACTTTGCTGGCAACCGGAAAAAAGCCGCCCAAGCCCTCGGCATCTCCGAAAGAACCCTCTACCGCAAAATAGAAGAATATGGCCTCCATCACCTCTAAATCACCTTATCCCCAGTCTATGCGGCTTTTAGGAGGGGGCTTACTGCTACTCCTGCATGCCTGCGCCTACTCTTTCCGAAGCGGGGCTTTGCCCACAGATGTACAAACCCTCACCGTGGCCCCCTTGACAAACGAAGCGCCCCTTATCATCCCCACCCTTACCCAGACCATGGCTGAAGCCCTCCGCCAAAAGTTTATCGCTCAATCCTCGCTCTCGCTGGTCACAGAAAAAGGCGACTTGGTTTTATATGGGCGTATTACGGACTTTAAGCTGGCCCCAGTGGCTATCCAAGGTTCTCAACAAGCAGCTCAAAATCGCCTAAGCATTACCCTAGTGGTAAAATGCACCAGCCCCAAGCACCCCGAGCTCAACTGGGAACAAAGCTTTATGAACTTTGCCGACTTTCCCGCCAGCCAACCCCTTTCCGCCATCCAAGAAACCTTGATTGCAGATATTTGTGACCGGATAGCCCAAGACGTCGTGAATAAAACTTTATCCACTTGGTAATATGAACTGGCCTGAGGTATTCCTGCACATGAAAGCGGGCACAGCGCTGGACGAAGCGCACCGCCAACAAGTAGAAGCCGCCCTACACAAGTATCCCTTCTTTGCATTGGGACGAATGATGGCAGCTAAGTTAGCCACGAAGTTAGGGGACCCCCGGGCACCTCAACTCCGATTTCTGGCCTCTCTGTATGCCCCCGCGCGGCAACACTACGCTTTCTTTTTAGAGGAACGGTTGCGACCTCGTGTGCCGCCACCTCCTCGCATAGGTCAAGCCTCTGGGCGAGAGGGCACTACCCCTCCCACTTCCTCCAGTAAGCCCCAAGAAGAGAGCGCCTCCAATGACGACTCTGGCCCGGAACCCATGCCTATATCTAATGCTTTTTGGCCTCCCCTCCACGGGTGGATAGCTGCACGCATAGCCCTATACCACAAGCTCTCTACACGTCTGTGGCACCAGTTATGCCTCCCCCCCTTAGAGGTCTCTACTTCTCTAAGTCAAGCTGAGGTAGGAGACCTGTCCCCACACGCCGAAGAAAAAGCTTCTGCCTCCCCTGAACCTATCCCTATTTCTGAACCCCATCCCGCAGAAGCCCCCCCTCTTACCCCTTCCGCCCAGCTTCCACAGGAAGCGCACCTCACGCCTGAAAACAACCCTACATCTATCTCTGCGCCACAAAGCCCTCTCCCCGAGCTTACCCTTCCTTCGTCTTTCTCATTCTCTACTACGGGGGATTTTCAAGAAGAGCTCATCGCTACCTTAGAAAAATCTCATACTACACAAGGCAATACAGGCGTTCTCCCTTCTCTACCGCTATCTTCTTCTTTGTTCATACAATTTGAGCTTTCTTCAGCCCTACCTCAAAAAACTCCTTCAAGCTCAGCAGAGGAAGGTGCGAAAGAAAAAGAGTTACCCCTCTCCTCAGTCCTCGGAGAAAAGGCGCGCGCTCCTCGGGAGGAAGCGCCAGCCCAGCCGGAAGCGCCTTCTGCCGAGGCTCTTGGGGAAGCTGACCAGATCGGCTTTTCTCACCTACATCGCCCTTTTATCCCGCTGGAAGGAGAAGGAAAACCCATCCACTTACCCTCCGAAAGCGAAGCCCCTCTCCCTCCGGATGAGCCTTCCTCTGCCAGTCCGCTATCTCTTGCAGAGGGTATGTCTCATTTTCATCGGCCATTTATCCCGTTAGAAGAAACCGAAAGTTCCATACACCTATCTGCGGAAGCTCCATCCCTCACCGCCCCCCCTCCTCAGACAGGCCCTAAGGTGCTCAGTGACTCACCCTTACGCCCCTTTGTGCCCTTAGAGATTGATATAGCCGCTTCTATTCATTTACCTGTGCCAGAGCCCGAGGAAGAACCCGCTCACATATCCCCTCCTCCCCTACTTCCTTCTGCCGGCGAGTCTGTCTCTGAAGTTCCCCCAGAAGGCCCCCCTTCTCCTTCGCTTTTATCTTCGCCCACGTGGCAGTCTTTTCTGAAGGAATTGGAGGGGCAAACGCTTACACCGCTCACCTCCGGTGCTTCTCCTGTCCATGAGCTGGAGCAGCTGCGAAAAGAGTTTATTCGGCGGCTACTGGCCCAGCGTCCCCAAGCAGCCCTCACCCCGGATAAACCCACCCAGCCCAATGTGATAGACTTATTGATAGAGAAGCTCCATTCTTTCCCCAAAGCCTCGGCCGAAAGCGGTCCCCCGGAGCTAAGTGCGCCTGTGTGGGAGCCTCCGCCAACACAGCCACTTATTTACACCGAAACGATGGCCCGGGTATATTGGCGCCAAGGCGATATAGCTCGGGCTATCCAAGTATATGAAGCCCTGTGTAGCAAACACCCCGAAAAAGCCGCCTATTACCAAGAGCAGATAGCCCGTATCCGCGCTGGCGAAGCCCCCTGACATGTGGGATTGGGTTTTCCCGCCCCTATGTGCCTCTTGCGCAGCACCGCTTCTCCCTGAAGAAAAAGAAGTATGCTTACGGTGCCTCCTGCGCCTACCGCAAACCCTCTTTTGGCGTAACCCCACCCACAATGAAGCTTACTATCGCTTAGCGCCGCATGCCCCTACCCTGCATGGGGCCATAAGCGGATTTTGGTATGTAGAGGGAAGTCCGCTAAGACGATGGGTTCAACTGGCTAAATACCACAACCAACCCGAAGCCTTGTATGGAGCAGCTTATTTTTTAGGGAGTCTCCTTCGGCAGGAAGGGATTGTTCCATTTCCCTCGTGGAAGGCGCTACTGGCTGTGCCGATTTCGGAAGCGCGGTTACGACGGCGGGGGTACAATCAAGCGGAATGGGCGGCCCGAGGCTTAGCCCAAGCGCTGGAAGTGCCCCTCCTTACAGGCCGGTGGCGTCGCCAGCATGCTACCACTTCTCAGGTAGCCAAAGGGCGGATCCAACGCTGGACCTCTATGGAAGGGGAGTTTATATGCGTAGGGCCTATTCCTTCTCCGGTAGCGGTGGTAGATGATGTCCTTACCACGGGCGCCACGCTCTCCGCCGCCCTACAAAGCTTACCCCCTGAAACCCACGTATGGGTAGTGACGGTAGGGATTACTCAGCGTCGCCGCTAACTTTGCCCCATGGCTACTATGCAGTTTCGGGAGGCCCTCCGCCAAGCCCTCCGGGAAGAGATGCACCGAGACCCTCGCGTGTTCCTCATGGGGGAAGAAGTCGGCGAATACAACGGCGCCTACAAAGTGAGTGAAGGCCTCTTAGCCGAGTTTGGCCCTAAGCGGGTGATAGATACGCCTATTTCGGAGTTAGGGTTTGCGGGGATAGGGGTAGGGGCCGCCATGGTTGGGCTCAGACCCGTGATTGAGTTTATGACCTTCAACTTTGCGCTCTTAGCCATAGACCAAGTAGTCAATCATGCCGCCAAGATGCTGCACATGAGCGGGGGCCAGTTTTCGGTGCCTATTGTGTTTCGGGGCCCCAGCGGTTCGGCCGGGCAGCTGGCGCAGCAACATTCCCAATCTTTTGAAAACTGGTACGCCAACGTCCCGGGCCTCAAAGTAGTCTCCCCCAGCACCCCCCGAGACGCCAAAGGCCTCCTCAAAAGCGCTATTCGGGACGATGACCCCGTGCTCGTCATGGAGTCAGAACTGATGTATGGCATGAAAGGGGAAGTGCCTGAATCAGAAGATTTTCTCATTCCTATTGGGCAAGCGGATATAAAGCGGGAAGGGTCGGATGTGACGATTGTATGTTTCGGCAAAATGGTGCATGTGGCGTTGGAAGCGGCAGCCCTGTTGGAAAAAGAAGGGCTTTCCGCCGAAGTGATAGACCTACGGAGCTTGCGCCCCATAGACTATGCTACTATAATCGCTTCGGTACGCCGTACCAACCGCATGGTGGTAGTAGAAGAGTCCTGGCCACTTGGGGGCATGGCTGCCGAAGTAGCGTTTATGGTCCAAAGACATGCTTTTGATTACTTAGATGCGCCGATAGTACGGATTACGGGGGCAGATACGCCGATGGCTTATGCACCCACGCTGGTAGAAGCGTATTTACCCAATCCCCGCCAGGTGATTGAAGCGGCTAAGTATGTAGCCTACCAGCTATAATCTCCCGTCGGGTATATAGGAGAAGGGCTGCAGCGATGGTGACATTGAGGGAGTCGGCCTGCGCCGTAGGAGCTGGTGGAATACACACGCGTGGCCAAGTGGCAGGAGCGAGGCGGGGGCCATGAGCCTCGCTTCCTATGTATAGGCTATCATAAGCCTGCCAAGCTATCTCCTCAGGAGGCATCCCGGAGAGATCCGCCACTACACAGCGGTGTTCGTACGCTCTAAGGAGTGCTGCCCAATTCTCCACCCTAAAAGCTTGGACTCGGAAAATGCTTCCCATGCTGGCACGCACTACCTTAGGGTGATAGGGATCAACACTTCTTTCGCTAAGCCAGAGGGTATGCCATCCCAGCCATTCCATCGTGCGTAAAAGGGTACCTACATTGCCTGGGTCTTGGAGGCCTTCGCCGAGCACCGCTGGCGGCATGGCCTCCGGAAGGGGAGGCGCGCACTGGTGCAATACCGCTACTACCCCCTCTGGGTTTTCTTGCTTACTAATCCGAGCGATCTGCCAAGCAGGGAGAATAAACACTTTGTTCGCCAAAGGGGGGGGAAGAGCACACGCTTGCGATTCTTGCGCAAGCAAGACCGCATGAAAGGCTGCCGGCGGAAGGCTTCGTAGTGCCTCCTCCAGCAGCTTCCGCCCTATAGCCAGGTACAGGCGTGTAGCCCGCCGATGCGCCGCCTCGTGTAAAGCTTCGTAAAATTTAGGCGGATGAGGCAGAAGAGGCATTAGCCGAATGCAGGCGCGTCTGAAGGCGTTTTATCATCGCCTGCGTGCGCTCCATTTGGGTCTGGGCCTCAGCAATCTTCTGCTCAAGCTCCTTGCGAAGCGAGTCGCTGGCTTTCCCCTTGGCCAAAAGAGCCAAGGTATTTTGGTACCCCTGGATATCTTGTTTGTAGCGCGCCACCTGACTCTTAAGTGACTCTATGCTACGCTTGATTTGCTGAGGCGACTGATACGCAACCTGCGCTGAAAACCACGCTTCTTGAAACACTTCTTCGGAGATGCCACTATTGGCCAAGAATCGCTGGATAGCTTGGCGCTGGCGATTTTGCAAGCGTTCGCGATGACTAGGGGAAACCTCACCCACTTGTTCATAGGCTACCAAGCGCTGAACAAACTCCTCTAACTTCTCGGGCGTAGCATGGGCGCTCAGCTCATCCATCTCATTCAAGAGGTGTATCCGTTTCTCTAAGTTTTCGGTCAGCTTTTGGGCGTAAGCTTTCTGGGCTTCTCGGACGGCCTCTCCCAGCTCTTTTATATGCTGCGTTATCTCTGTAAGGGCTTCTTCTTTTTGGAAACGATACGCCCGGCGCTTCCACAGGGCTACCTTGGCGCGGTACTGGCGCACAGCTTCCGCCAGTTCTTTCTGGAGAAGCTTCTGGACCTCCTGCACCAAACGCTTGCCGGCCTCAGCCAAGCGCTGTATTTGCTGACGCCGATATTCCTGATTGAAGGCTTCGGATTTCTCATTAAACGCGTCCAGAAGCTCACTAAACTGCTGATTGAGGGGGGCATAAAAGCGGCGCACCTCCTTAGAGTCATCTTGGGCAAGCGAGCGTTGGGTGAGAGAGCGCCATTCCCGAATGTATTCTCGCACCCGCTGGTTGGCCTGCTTCCATTCCTCCAAGGAAGCGTAGTTTTTTTCTACCAAGGGCCGCAATAGCTCTACAAGCTGCTTTTTACGAGCATACGTTTCGCGCAAGACCGGATCCTTCTGGACACGCTGATACGCTTGGGAACGAAAGAGTGCGTACTGCTCTCGGAAACGGCGGACAAGCTGCTTGTATTGCTGAAAGAGCTCTCTTTCCACTCTATCGCCTAAGTGGGGGAGCGATTGCCATTCGCTCTGGAGCAAAGCCAATCTATCCCTTTGTTGCTGCCAAAACTCAAAGCTGGTCTGTGCCCCTTCCGGCGGGAAAAGACGCTCTATTTCGGAGCGCAGCTGCTTTCGCCGCTCTAAAATAGAGTTGCGCTCTGCTTCAAAAATATCTTTGTACCTTTTATACAAGTCATCAAACTGTCGCAGAAAGTCAGCAAAAGCTGGAACAAGTTCCTTCCTATCCTGAGGCAGAAGGTTCTTACGGAGTTGGCTCCACTCTCGGGTAATCCGGCGCACACGAGGGAAAGCGTCTAACTGCTCGCTAAGTACTATTTCTTTGAGCTCAGTTAGCAAAGCACGGGCTTTTTCTGCATTTTCTTTACACTGGCGTTCGTAAGCCTGGCGGTTTTCTTCAAACCGGATGACCGCATCTTCAAACCGCTTCTGGAAAGTCTCCAGGCGCGTAATCTCCGTCTTGCGACTTTCCGGGGGAAGCTTCTCGGCATGCTGTTTCCATTCTGGCAGCGCCTGATTGACATACCGCTTAAAAGCTTGCACGAGGGAGTTGTACGCACGCTGGTAGGGCAGCTGAGCCAAATACTCGGCAAGCAATGCAATTTCTGAAAGATGCGGTTTTTTTTCCGCCAATACGCGCTTCAGCCCTTCAGAGGTTTCGGCTAAGAGCTCCTCTAAGGTTTTTCGCAGGTGCTCTATCGGCACAAGCGCCTCCGGGCTGGGATTCTCGGAGGGGTGAAACTCCACCATATAGCCCGGCAAAGGTACAATAGAAATCGCATACTTTTGTCTATATGGCTAAGCTCTTAGCCGCGATAGACTATAGTGAAGCTGCCGCCTCGGCTGTCCGAGCGCTTTTGCCGCTACGCCGCAGCCTCCAAGACACCCTTATACTCTACCATGCTTACCAAATCCCGCGAGGGTTGCCCTTTCTTTCAGCCCATGTGATAGAACAGATAGAAAAAGAGGCAGAGACCACCGCCCGCGAAAAGCTCCGGGAGTTTCTTTCCAGCATCGTACCCCCCTCGGAAAGGCGTGGTATTCGCCTTTTAGCCCAGCGCGAATTCCCCACGGATGGCTTACGCCGTCACCTTGCCACCGATAAATACGGGCTCTTAGCCTTAGGCGCGCAAAGCTCTGACGACTCAGAGGGTGGATTAGGCTTCCACGCCAGACACTTTATTTATTATTCCCCCATCCCTACCCTTGTGACTTTCCCAGAGACCCATATCTTTTGGAAAAAGCTCCTCATAGCCTATGACAAAAACTACACCTCTCCTAAGGGCAAACCCTTTTTGCGTCGCCTCATAAGTAAAATGGCCTGTGAGGTAATAGGCCTACCTATTTTGCGGCAAGACAGCCGTATAGAACAAATGCACACGCGCTTACAGCGGCTTACAGGCGCCACCCACTATACCCGAATCTTATGGCGGGGCACAGATCTTGTACGGTTACTACGGCAGGCCGCATTATCTTATGGCGCGGAAGTAGTGGTCCTCTACACAGCCCCCGATGAGATTGTGGAAGGGCTCAAAAGCCTGCCGGCTGACCAGCTGCATGGCACACCGGCCTGGCTCTTTTTGCCGCAGCCCTCCTCTGCACCACAAGAAGCCGTCGAACTGGAAACCTAACCTTTATTCCCCCTGAGCGATAATCCCCTTATACTTATTCTTGTCCAGACGACCGGTCTTTTCTAACTCTTCTGCAGCTGAAAAGAGCTTAAGGGCCCTTCTAAGGTCCTTATCCCGCTCCATCTCTATGCGCGTACGCGCCTCCTCTCCATAAGCGAGCTTGCCCACAAACTGGCGCAAAAACCACTCTGCATCCCGACGCGCCGAGTCGCCCCGAAAATCACACCCTAAACCCCGCTCCTGTGCCTTTTGCTCAAATAATGCCCAGAGATCGGCATCTACCTTAAACTTCTGGGCAAACGCCTCAGCCGAAGTATATTTATTTTTTAGGGCGCCATGGGAGCTCAGATAGGCCTGCGCAGTCAAGAGGTAAAGATTCTTTCGCTGGGCTGTCAGCGCACAGGAATGGATACGTTGCGTCGTATCTATGGGGAAAAATATATCTGGCACGATGCCCCCTCCCCCATATACAATCCGTCCCGAAGCCGTACGAAACTTAAGGGATTCGGGCATAGCTATCTTCTCCTCATCGTAAAACTCCCCTCGGCGGGCCCGTTCCTCTAACTCTCGTTCATAAGCTTCCGCCGAAAGCCCTTCAAAAGGCTTCTGAATACACCGCCCACTCGGAGTAAAATACCGAGAAAAAGTTATCCGTACGGCGGAGCTATCCGGCAAATACCGCTGGGTCTGCACTACCCCTTTGCCAAAAGAACGCTGCCCTACAATCAGGCCCCGGTCCCAATCTTGCACCGCTCCCGCCACAATCTCACTGGCCGACGCACTGCCCGGACTTATCATGATAATAAGCGGCCCTTTTTCATAGAGGTTATAGTAGCTGGTAGCTATGTAGCTGGTGTTGCTCTCAGGCACACGGCCTTGGGTATAAACTATTTTCTTCCCTTCCGCGATAAACTCATCTGCAATCCGTTGGGCCATATGCAGATACCCCCCCGGGTTTTGCCGCAGGTCTAAAATAATCCCTTTCACTCCTTGTTCTTTGAGGGATTTTAGGGCCCCCCGAAGCTCTTCATGGCTGGTTTCGGAAAAGCGCGTCAGCCGAATATACCCCATCTCCCCTACCTTCCCAGCAAAAGCCACCGCATGTATGGGTATCCTATCGCGGGTAATCTCAAACTCTAATACACCTTGCTCCTCCGGCCGAAGGATTTTTACCCGCACTTTGGTACCCTTTTTGCCTCTGAGCATGCGAATAACGTCTTGGTTGGTGATGCCTTTGCCGGCCACTACTTTGCCATCTACTTCTACGATTCGGTCGCCGGCCTGAATGCCTAAAAGTTCGCTGGGTCCGCCTCGTATCGGCGAAACTACCTGTATCGTGTCATCTATAATCTGAAACTCAATCCCTATGCCTTCAAATCCTCCCGACATTTCGGCTTCCTCTTGCTGCTGCACCTCCTTGGGAATGTAAAAAGAATGCGGGTCTAACTCCCGAAACATGCCATTTATGGCTTTGAGCACCAGCTCTTCCTGCGTGACAGGCCGATAATAGTACTTTTCTACCAGCTCTATAATGAGCTGAAGCTTCCGTATATCATCGGTTTGCGGTGCAGGCGGTGGAGTCTCCCGCCACCGAAAGCCCCATAAAAACAATCCGAAGCCTCCCCCTACCACCACACTTAGCCAGCCAAGCCAACGCAAATGCTGCATGGTCCTAAGTTAACGCTTTTCTAAGATTTTTTGTGTTTGCTCCCCGTAGGCCACACGCTTACCTGCCCACCATACTTCGTAGAAGCAGTGTACGGTCCTCTCTTGCACCCAAAGCAGCGTGGCGATAATTTCTACCTCTGCGCCCACGGGCACGGCCCCCACATGATGCACAGAAAGGTATGTGCCTATCCCTTCTTCATGGGGTTCTTTCATTTCAAGCACAAAAAGCCTGCATGCCCATTCGGCATCTTGTCCCAAAGCAAAAGTAGAATAGTAGGGATGCACTACCTTTCCGTGGAACTGAGCCCCTTTATCGGAAGTAACAGAGGTTCTATAGCGCTTTTGGTCCCCTGGTCTAAAAGGATTTCGCATCAGAGTATGCGACTTATAGCCATCGCTATACCCATATTGCCCTCTACTTTGATTTTACCAAACATAAATGCGGTCATCGCTGACCCCTTGCCCGAGATAAGGTCTTGGAAAGTATCCCCACTGAGCCGTATGGTACAATCGGCAGGCTTATCCTCTGTGGTAATCTGGACGGGGCGCTGCGTGGCATCTACATGCACGACTTTGGTGCCGTCTATGACAAACTTTACGATGCCTCGCAGGTCACCGGCCTGTTGTACCCGGGCTTGGATAGCCTGGACAATCTCCTCCAGCGTCATAGCCCAAAGGTAAGGGTTCTAAGCCATAGCCGAAAGCTCTGCCCCTAAGGGTGGCCCCTCCCCAACCCATCCTCCAGGGAAGCCCCAGGAGCCACCAGCTTCGGCTGGGCGAAAGCCAACCGCTTAGCCATGATGCGGATAGCCTCAGGATGGTTATCTATGAGCACAAACTTTCGGCCCAGACGGGCGGCCGCTTCCCCCGTGGTGCCGCTACCCGCAAAAAAATCCAATACCCAATCCCCCGGCTCACTATGTACCCGCACAATCCGCTCTAAGAGCTTGAGCGGCTTTTGGGTGGGGTAGCCTGTTTTCTCCTTGCTGTGGGTAGGTACGATAGTGAGCCACCACACATCGGTAGGGGTTTTCCCCCTGGCAGCTTTTTCCGGGCCGACTAACCCAGGCGCCATATAGGGGATACGGTCTATCTCAGCGTACCGAAAAACATACCGCTCGGGGTCTTTCACATACCACAAGATATTGTCGTGCTTGCGGGGCCAGTAGCGTTTGCTGCGGCCCCCGTAATCGTACGCCCAAATAATCTCATTCATAAAACAGGCCCGCCCAAAAATCTTATCCAAAAGTACCTTTACATAATGCACCTCATGCGGGTCCAAATGAATAAAAAAAGACCCATCAGGCGCCAGTACGCGGTAAGCTTCTTCCAGCCTCGGAGCTAAAAAATCCAAATAATCCGCAAAATCATCCTGAAAAGCTGGCGACTCATAGGTCTCCACAGCATACCTTTTCCCTCCAAACCCTACTCTTTGCCCATTCGGTTGCGCCACCGCTCGGAGGCGTTCTCGGCGCTGTACCTTACCCGTATTGAATGGCGGGTCTATGTATATAAGCCGAAACTGCTGGGCCGGCAGCGTACGAAGGAGCTGTAAGTTATCCCCGTAGAAGATTTGGTTGGGCCCCTCTGGCATGCCTTTCCAAAGGTAGGAACCTTTCGGAAGAGATGCCTCCTTCGGTGTACTTTTAGGGGGTGCTTCTCACTGAACCCATTTTTCGGAAAGACTTTGGGGAAGGTTTTCACTGGGGGGTAGCCGTCTCGGCTTACCAAATAGAAGGAGGGTGGAACGCGGACGGCAAGGGCCCCTCCATCTGGGATGCCTTCGTGCGCCGGCCGGGGAAGATTGACCGCCGAGAAACAGGCGATGTAGCTTGTGACTTTTACCACCGGTATTTGGAAGACATTCAGCTTTTGCGGGAGCTGCGCATACCGGCATTTCGGTTTTCGCTTTCTTGGCCGCGCCTCCTACCTGAAGGCCGCGGCGAACCCAACCCCGCCGGCGTGGCCTTTTACCACCAAGTAGTAGATGCCTGCTTGGCCGCGGGGGTGGAGCCGTGGGTAACCCTCTATCATTGGGACCTTCCGCTGGCATTAGAGGAAGCTTATGGCGGCTGGACCCATCGTAAAATAGTAGAGGACTTCCTCGCCTATGTGGAGTTTTGCGCAAAAGAGTACGGCCACAAAGTAAAATATTGGATGGTCCTGAATGAACCGCTGGCTTTTACAGCAGCAGGCTATTTGCTGGGAATACATGCACCCGGACGACGGGGCCTTAAGAACTTCTTACCTGCTGTCCACCATGTAGCCCTGGCCCAAGCCGAGGGCATTCGCCTGCTCAAGCGCCTCTTACCAAAGGCTATTGTGGGGACTACCTTCTCCACCGCTCCGACTTTCCCCTATCGCCCACAAAATCCTAAGGACGTGGCGGCCGCCCGCCGCTACGACGCGATCCTCAATCGCCTTTTTGTAGAACCGCTTTTAGGAAGGGGCTATCCCGTGGAGGCCTTCCCCATGCTGGCGGAGATCCCTCGGCGCTATGGGCTGCCAGGCGATGAGAGTCGCCTCCAAGCTCAGCCGGACTTTTTAGGCATCCAGAACTACACCCGCGAAGTGATAAAACACCATAGTTTGGTTCCCTGGATAAAAGGCCGGCCTATCCCCCCGAAACGCCGAGGCATGCCCTACCAAGCTATGGGCTGGGAAGTCTTCCCGGAGAGCGTATATTTAGCACTCAAACAGTTTGCCCAGTATGACCCCAACCTTCCGCTTATCATTACCGAAAATGGCTATGCTGCGGAAGGAGAAACCACCCATGACCCTGCCCGTGTAGCTTACCTCTCGGCCGCCCTCCGTCAAATATATCGGGCCCGCAAGGAGGGCATCCGAGTAGAAGGGTACTTTATCTGGACCTTCTTAGACAACTTTGAGTGGGCCGAAGGGTATCGGCCCCAGTTTGGGATCGTGTATGTAGATAGGGCTACCTTGGCGCGCAAGCCCAAGGACTCAGCGTATTGGTACCGAGACTTCTTAGAAGGGAAGGTTTCGATATAACTACCGCAAGCCCAGCTTAGCGGCTACAGCATCGGTCAGGTCGTAGGCGTTCTCCCCGTATAATACCACCCCGCCGGCGCTACGATCTAAAACAATAGCAAACTTTTTCTCTTGGGCCACTGCTTGGATAGCTTGTTGGAGGCGGTCTAAAATAGGCTTCATTTTTTCTTCTCGCTGTTTGAAGAGGTCGCCATTGGGGCCGAATCGCTTCCGTTGCAGCTCGCGCGCTTTGCGCTCTTCGGCTTCTATCTCGTCTTGTTTGCGGCGCTTCATTTCAGGCGACATAAGGGGTTCTTGCTCGCGATACTGCTGGAAAAGCTGCTCCACCCGTGCATATAAGTCGTCTATTTCTTTTTGCCACTGCTGGGTAATGCGTTCTATCTCTTGTTCGGCGGCTTTATACTCGGGCATGCGTTCTAAGAGGGCCTGGCTATCTACGAAGCCCACTTTCTGCGCAAATCCCCAGAGAGATACCGCTAAAAGTGCTACAAGTGCGCGTATCATAACGTCAGAGTTGTTGGCCAATCATGAAATGGAACCGGCTCCCACCTAAGGGGAGGCCATTCGGATCGCGGGCATCGTCTATACCATACCCATAATCCACCCCCAAAAGTCCAAACATCGGTAGAAATATCCGAACGCCTACCCCAAAAGAACGCCGAAGCTGTAGAGGGTTGAATGCTTTGAGGGAACCCCAAGCATTGCCGCCTTCGGCGAAAGCATGCACCCACAGAGTGGCTGCAGGATTGAGCGAGATAGGCTGGCGCAGCTCCAAGGTAAACTTACTAAACGCTAAGGAGCCATTCGCTGGCCCTAAGAAAGGAGAGGCATACCCCCGCAGCGCGATAATCTCCCGCCCATCTATATTGAAGCCCTGAATGCCATCCCCGCCCACAAAGAACCTTTCAAACGGCGAATAGGGGACTTGACGATTGTACCGGCCCAATAAGCCTAAGCGGAAGCGCGGCGCTAATACCATATTCCCCACTACCCGCACATAAAACTGCGCATCCATGCGCCACTTATGAAACTCCAACAGCCGAAACGCGTCCCGCTGCACCGAATAGCTCCCGCCTAATAGATACGACCACGGGGGAGTAGCTTCCACGGAAAAAATAATGGAGGAACCCGAACGCGGGTAAATCGGGGCATCTATGCTGGTACGCTCTATGGCTTGCCGCAGGGAAAGGATATTCACAAAGGCGCTGCTCCGGTCCCCTAAAAGCGAAAAAGCATTCTTTGCCGTATAATACCGATACGAAATCGTGGTATAGCTGCGGAAAAAGTCATCCGGGAAACGCAAGCGCCGCCCTAAATCCAACGAAATACCCAAGATAGAAAGGTAATAATCGGATAAAAGCGAGCGTTGTACCGAGTAATATGCCGAAAAACCCAGGGAGTTAGGCTTTTTCCCGCCAAACCAGGGGTCTAAAAAGTTTATCGCATAGTTTTGGAAGTTGATACCATTCAGCTGGACTTGGAGGCCGAGCTGCTGGCCATCGCCCGTGGGCAAGGGACGCCAAGCCCGCTTATTGGGGATACGACTGAAAGAAAAATTATTGAAGCGCAAGCCTGCGGTGAGGATGAGGCCCCCTCCTATGGGATTACCGTAGGCATCGCGAATGCGGCCGCCCCAGCCCCCTTGTAAAAATACTTGGTCAGAGGGGCGCTCTTCCATAGCGTATTTGAGGTCTACCACCCCCTGGGCCGGGTCAGGTAAGGGAATAATATTGGTCTTCTCTTGGTCAAAGTAGCCCAAAGCCAACAGCTCCCGTTGAGAACGAATAAGGGCGCTTCGGCTAAATTTATCGCCCGGGAGGGTTCGTACTTCTCGGAGGATGACCTTATCGCGGGTGCGGTCATTCCCTTCTATGAGGATGCGGCGGACCGTCGCCTGCGGCCCCTCAAAAATCCGTATAACCAAATCCACCGAGTCCTCCCCCACGATCTTTTCCACCGGCTCGGCTCGGAAAAAGAGATAGCCATCATCTAAGTACAATGACGCCACATCGTTTCCATTCGGATCCATCTGTAAGCGCCGCTCTAAGAGCGAGGGGTTATACACATCTCCCCGTTTTATGCCCAAAATACGGGAAAGCGCGGTAGAGTCATGAACCGAGTTTCCTTCCCATGTGATATTACGGAAGTAGTACCTTTTCCCCTCATAGAGCTGCAACTGCACATACAAGCGGCGGGGGTCAATGAGTGCCACCGAGTCGCCCAATACGCGCGCATCGCGATAGCCTTTATTCCGCAAGGCCGCCACAAGCTTTTCTTGGTCCTGCTCAAACTCATTTCGTTGGAAGCGCGAGCGTTTCCAGAGGCGGTACCACCGGCGTTCCTTGGTTTCTTTAAACTGGCGTTTAGCCCACGAGGGCGTGTTTTCGACAAGACCCTGAATGTCTATGCGGGCAATCTTGACACGGGGTCCCCGCTTGACTACGAAAAGGACCTTTACTGTATTGGCACCGGTATCTGGGTCTATTTGGGTAGTGACTTCGGTGCTGTAATAGCCTTTGCTTTGGAGGTAGTTTTTGATGATGCGCTGGGCATTCAGGCGCTGCGACTCGGTAAAAATGGTACCGCGGACGAGGCCGATTTTCTCGGAGATTTCTTTAGACTGGGTTTTATTGACGCCCCGGATAGCGAAGCGGCTGAGGCGAGGGCGTTCCTCTACCCGAAGGGTAAGCCACACTTTCGTATCGGTGAGGCTATCGGCGAGGATTTCTATATCGCCGAAAAGCCCTTGGCGCCAAAGTTTCTGTACGGCTTGGGCCAGGTCATCGCCCGGCACACGAATTTTTTGGCTTACGTACAAACCGCTGGCGATAAGCACCGCCTGAGGGTCCAAATAGCGGAGCCCTTCCACCCGCAAACTGGCTATTTCTACGGTACGAGGGGTAGGAGAAAGTTGTCCCCACAGCCAAGTCAGGTAGGCACTCGCCCAAAACGCCTTTCGCGCCGCTGATATTCCCATACCGCCTGATAAAAGTCCTCTCGCCGAAAGTCCGGCCACAAAACAGGCAAAAACACAAACTCTGTGTATGCACTCTCCCACAAGAGAAAGTTACTGATGCGCTGTTCCCCACTGGTACGGATGAGGAGTTCGGGGTCGGGCAGCTCCCGCGTCCATAGATAAGAACGAAATACAGCTTCGTCTATCTCTTGGGGGGCAAGGAGTCCTTTTTGGATGGCGTCGGCTATATGGCGCACGGCTTGGAGAATGTCTTGACGCCCCCCGTAGCTGAGCGCCAATACCAGCGTGAGACGCTCCCCAGCAGCGGTGCGTTCTATGGCTTGAAGGAGGCGTTTGCGTATAGCCGGAGGCAGTTTTTCTACCATTCCAATGACTTGCAAACGCACGCCATCACGAATAAGGGCCGCTTCTTCTCGCTCTAAGGTATAGGAGAGCAGCTGCATAAGCCCCTCCACTTCCAGAGCGGGACGCTGCCAGTTTTCGGTAGAGAAGGCATACAAGGTAAGGAAGCGCACGCCTACTTCTGCTGCGGCTTCCACGGCTTCCCGCACAGCTCGGACGGCCGAACGGTGTCCTTCTATGCGGCTTTTGCCTTGGCGCTGTGCCCACCGGCCATTCCCATCCATAATGATGGCCACATGTCGAGGCACGCGCTGGAGATCTATCTGGGCCAGGACGCTATCCATCAACGAAACTTAGGGCACCTGTCGCCCGGGTCAATAATATAAGTCACACTGAATCCCGTATAGACATACCAATCCTTTTGGTTGACAAAGCCCCGCACGTCGTTAGACTCATACCCGCTACTACCCTGAGCACGATATCCGCTTCTATCGGAAAGCTCAGCTGCAATAGGTCCCATTTGCGCCAGCATGAGGTCAGGCGGCGGATACCGATCACTTACATCATCCAAATAGTCGGTGAAGGTCTTCCGCAGCCCAAGCTCAAACCATAAATCCCAGCGGGTAGCAAGAGTCCACCGCGCGCCTATCCCCATTGGAATAGACACCTGGGTAAGCGCATACGGCTTAGGATAGGTACGGGTAGGGTCGTTTAAGAACTGCCCTTCCGTCCCCAACGGCTGCAAACGGTACCAGTTTCCATCGCTGGCCTTGGCCTTAGGATCAAAGTTGAAGATAGCTACACCCGCAAAAATGAGCGGAGAAAACTTCGGACGGAAGCGATACAGTCGCGGCGAGGCAAAAAACTCATACATAAACTGCAAACTAAACTCCGTAATGTGCGAACGGAAATGCAAGTTCCGCCACTTCCTAAAACGATCTACACTCACGGAGTCAGCAGCTCCCATCCACCCTTGCACGAAGCCCAATCGGGCCCGCAAATGGGGATGGAAGTTATAAATAAGATTGAACCCGAAGCCCGGCTTAGTAAACTTGAGGGTAAAATCATCGTCCAGGTCGCCTTTGTAGTTTGTAATGCCTACCGAAGGACCCAAAGCTAAGTAGCTTTTATAGGCTCCGCGTTGAGCCCAGAGAGCGCCTCCTCCCCCTAAAATGAAGAGGCAGATGCACCCAATAAAGTAGCGCATGGGACAAAGTAAAGAAGTTTCGTTCGGTTTTTCGCAAGGGTCAGGCTGGAGTAGGGAAAGCCTCTGGAAACCGGGCTCCTGCCCATATCGTATGCGGAGGCCAGCGCCAGCGCCGCACTTCGGCCAGACGCTCCGACAAACGTTCGCCTACCCATCGCGCTTGCGCCGGCAGAAGCACATTCCAAAATATAAGGCCCTCCCTTGCAAGTAAAGAAACGGCCGTATCTACAAACCGCTGGCTCAGAAGCGTCTCAGGGATGCTTTCTTCTTCAAATGCATCTACAAATATCCCGCTGTATTCCCCATAGAGCTGATGGATAGTCTCTGCAGCATCTCCGAGTACCACCTCATAAGCAAGGGGAAGCGCACAGTGGGCCTCTTGCAGGGCTACCATCTCGGCGTACTTTTCCAGCACGGTCACTTGGGGAAGGGGAGGGGTCGCCGTGGAAGCGAGGATTTGCATCAGCGATGCGCCCATTCCGACCAAGAGCACGCGCTCCCACGGCTGTCCCTCTAACCCAAACGCCTGAAAAGCTTCTTGCCAGGCCATTTTGAGCCGGCCCCCCACATAACAGACCCGCTCGCCTTCAATCATCCATGCGCCCCGAACCTTGCGTGCCCGAAACCTCATGCCGCAGCCACTGCTTCCTGGGCTACTTTGAGGTCCACTACAAGCACGGTACTGACGCCTGGCTCGGGCATGGTCACCCCGAAAAGCTGCTCACAGTACGACATCGTCACCTTATTATGCGTAATGACAATGAGGGGGGTTTCTTGGGAAAAGCGCACCAAGAGCTGCCCAAACTTGTGCGTGTTTACATCATCTAAGGGCGCATCTACCTCATCTAAGACACATAAAGCTGAAGGACGCACGGCAAAAGTGGCAAAAAGCAGGGCAATCGCTGTCAGGGCTTTTTCCCCACCGGAAAGTTGCTGGAGGGACAGGGGTTTTTTGCCCTTAGGACGGGCGATAATCTCTATCTCACTGGTGAGCGGCTCTTCTGGTCGTACCAAGATAAGGTCACAGGTATCCCCTTCGGCAAATAGTCCTTGAAAAAGCGCAATAAAGCGTTCTCGCACAGCCGCAAAGGCCTCTAAGAAGCGCGCACAAGCTTCCTGGTCCAGCGAATGAATAAGGGCCTTCAGTTGGGTAAGGGTCTCTGTGATATCGGTTTTTTGGGTAAGCAGCTCGGCCTGGCGTCCCAGCAGCTGCTCCAAAAGGGCCGCTGCTTCAAAGTTAAGCTCGCCTAAGGCGACTATCTCCTCTTTGAGTTGGGTGAGACGCTGCTCAACCCATTCTGCTTTTAGGCGGGACGAAGGAGGAGCTGGGAGCTCCGTTAGCGAAACTTCAGCTTCTACTTCTGCTCGTTGGCGCAAAAGGGCATACTTCTGCTCCAGCTCTGCCAGACGCATCTCCCCGCGGGCTATGCTCTGCTGCACAGCTTCCTTGTCTTTTTGAAGGGAAGCCCATTCCACCCGCAGACGGGAAAGTTCTGACTCAATGGCCTTTTGCTGTCCGCGCAGCTCTTCTACACGCGCTTTTAGGGCTTCTATTTTGGGCCCAATCTCGGATAGTTCTGCCGCTATCTGGGCCAGCCGCTGCTCCGCTTTGGTCTTGTCTCTTTGGGTCTCCTTTTGACGCTCTTCGGCCGCTAAGGCCCCCCGATGCACCTGCTCTACCTGCTGCAAAATAAGCTTATAGGCTCGTTCTACGCTCTGCAGCTCACTCTCCTGCTGGGCGAGGAAAAACTTTCGCTCAGAAAGCTCCTGGGAAGCCTGGTTATACTGGCTTTGTAGGATACGCAAGTGCTCTTGCAGCTGGGTTAGCGCTGCTTCCTGTTCCGTTAGTTGAGCCTCTAAAGCTTGAAGCTGCGGGGCGATTTGTTGTATTTCTTTGAGCTTAGCCTCCCGCTGCTGCACATATTGGTGAGCTTCTCGCTCAAGTGTCTGCAAGCGCTTTTCCATCTCTTCCCGACGCACTTGTAGAGTGGAAAGGGTTTTTTCCTGCTGGGCATAGGCAGCTTCCCTCTCTCGGAGGAGCCGCTGATACCGCTCCAAGGGCAGCCGGCGCAGCTCCCTCTCTATATGCTCTACATAGAAGCGCAGGAGGTCCTTACGCTTCTCCCACAGGCGTTCCTCGGCTTGTAAGCGCTGGATACGATGCGGTAGGCCTATATGCGCTGTGGAGGAGTCCGACAGGTAGTACAAGCACCCATCCGGCAAATATATCTTACGACCCGTGGGGTCTATGCGGCGCCCTTTTTCTGGCATGCCTTCTCCGACCTCCACATCTCCCCACAGATAGGTTGCCAGCCCTGCAAAGTCCTCCAGTTCTTGAAAGCGCGCACTCCACCCTTTTCGCTCCGCCGCAGAAGAGCTATATATCCGCACACAGAAAAACCCTTCCTTACTCTCTTTCAAAAGGGCTTCCAACCGCTCCATCTCCTCTTTTGAGCGCACCCATAGGGTAGGGAGTTCGGTCCGCAGAAGGGTGGCTAAGAACACCATGTCGTTCCCCTCTGCAAAGAAGATATCTTCGGTGCGCCAGAAAACCACTTCTCGCTTTTGCCGTAGCTCTCCTAAAAACTTAGGAAGGCCTTCCGTCTGGGCAAATAAGGCTTCTAATGCTTTTCGTTGCGAAGCCAGCCCTTGGAGGGTAGCCTCTACTTTCCGGGCTGTGGTACGCAGGCGTTCCTGCTGCCCCAAAAGCGCTGTTTTGTACGCATTCAGCGCGTGGAGCTGATGGCGCCATTGGGCTACTTCCTGCGCGAGGGCAGCTTGCCCCTCCAGTAGCTGCCTTCTTTCCTCTTCCAGACGCATAAGCTGCGCCTGTAGATGGACTCGCTCACTTCCTATGCTTTGAAGCCTCTCTTCTATCGGCTCTAAGGCAGCTCTAAGCTCATTCGTACGACTTTGTAACTTATACAGCTTTTCGGCAGCATGCTTCCTTTCTTGCTCCTTAGCTTTGTAGGCGGCTTCTGCTTTTTGTATCTCTTGGCTGAGGAGGGTATGGCGAGCTTGCAGGTCAGCCAGCGCTTCCCGTTCTTTCAAAAGGAGGCTTTCTACTTGGGTGCGTTTATCCCGCAGGCGAGCTTCTTCGGCGATGAGTTCTTCTTTTTGGCGGAGGCGATACGCCTGTTCCTCGGAGAGGGCTTCCAGCTGACGAACCAGGTGTTTGTGGCGCTCTTGGAGAGCGCTTTCTTCCCGCTGGAGCTCCTGTTTCCGTCCCCGTAAGTGCTCATACGCGGCCTCTGCCAACGAAAGGGCCTCGGTAAGGTTCTCTTTTTCCAACTGCTGTATCCTTTCTTCAATCTGACGGAGGTTCTCCTCCAGCCCACTCCGCTGGCTTCGCTGGGCTTCTATCTGCGTACAAGTCTGTGCCTTTTGTTTCTCTATGCTTTGCACCTCCTGAGCAATCCACCCTAAAAGCACTTCCTTATAAGCGTCCCGAAGCTGCCGGTACTTTTCTACCTTTTCGGCCTGCTTCTTAAGCTGTTCTATTTGCCCCTCTAACTGCCCCAAGAGCAACTCGACTTGCGCAAGGGCTTGCTCGGTTTTTTCCAGCTCAGCGAGGGCTTCTTTTTTGTGGTGGTGGTAGCGTTCTATGCCGGCCAGCGACTCAATGAGGGCTCGGCGGGCCCCACCCCGGTCCTGAATAAGCGCTTCTACTTGGCCTCCATCTAAGATGCTTTGTGGGGTAAGCCCCACCTGCCAGAAGTACGACAAAAAATCCTTCAGGCGCGCGGGGGAACCATTGAGGAAGTATTCACTTTCGCCGGAGCGATACACTCGGCGGGTGAAGGTAAGGCGCGGCAGCTCTGGCGAAAAGTCCTCAACTTCCAGGGAAACCTCTGCGAAAGGGAGGGGCTTCCGGCGCTGGCTACCGTTGAAAATGAGATTTTCGGCTTTTTCTATGCGGAGGAGGCGCCCTTTCTGCTCCCCCATAATCCAGCGCAGCGCATCGGCGATATTGGACTTACCACACCCGTTAGGTCCTACTATCCCTATGAGCCGAGCGGAGAGGGGCAGCTTGACAGGGTCTGCAAAACTTTTGAACCCCCTCAGCTCTATGGAACGCAACTGCACGGCGTCAAATATACCCCCCACCGCTTGGGGAAAGCGGTGGAAAAACAGCGCGAGGCACCCATAAGCCCCCTTCGGTACCCTCCAGCACCAGCAGTTCCTCGGGAGCCAGGGTACCCATAGCCCAGCAGGTGAGCGCATCCCACTCATGCACCGAGCGCGGCTCTCCTTTGAAACCTAAACCCTTGGCCCACTCCGCTAACGGGCTTGTATCCTTTTTATTAATCGCACGCCGGCCCGTAGGGCCAGAAACATGGCCCTGAGATAAAGCCCGATAAAAAGCCCACGGAAATGTTTCTCGGAAAGGCATGTGGGGTAGTTGTGCCTGTAAGCGTAGGGCCCGCGCGTACAGCTGACGCATGGCTGGCCAAGAGAGCGGCAGCAGCGTAATACCCCTCTGCATGAGCAGCCTGTCACAATCTCGGAAAGGCCCCTTCCCCTCCGTCAGCGGCGCATCTATCCATACCATACAAGCTTGGACGAGGGAGGCTATTATCTCTTCATCGGTGTAGCAGGTATGCACCTGTACCGTGGACCACATTTCGCCCACCGCTACCCCTGAGGGCCTTTTGGGAGAGGCCGCCAAATCTACTCCAGCCCACACCCGGAGAAAACAGAAAGATTATTTGACTGGACTGCCCGGGGGCACCGGCCTTTCTGGACCTACACGCACCAGAGCTCCCCCCTCCCCCTCCGCAAATAGAAGCATCCCCTCGCTGGTAACACCTCGTAGCGTCTTGGGCGGTAAGTTAGATACCCACACAGCCTGCTGACCTATAAGGTCCTCTGGAGCATAATGCTGGGCTACCCCAGAAACCACCGTATGGAGGCCATCGTCTGCTTCTACTACAAGCTTGAGCAGTTTATCCGCTTTGGGCACCCGCTCCGCCGCACGAATGGTAACCACTTTCAGGCACACCTTCTGAAACTCTTCTATGGAAATCCCAGGAATGGGTCCCGTAGAAGGCTCCTTAGGGGCTTTTATCTCTTCCTGCATAGGCAAAAGCTGCGAACGGATAGTATGAAGCTCCTCTGGAGTAAGCTTAGCCACAAGAGGAATAGGCGCCTCTCGCAGCTGGAGATGCTCCACAAGGGGAGCTGACGAGAGGAGACGCTGCCAAGGAAAAAGTGACACCCCAAGCATTTTACGCAGAGTCGGTGCTACCTTCAGGGGGAGGAAAGGCTCCAGCAGCGTACCCATAGCCGCCAAAAGATCTCCATAAGCCGCCAGGATAGGGCGCGATTCTTGAGGCGATTTATGCCAGGGCGCAGCGTCTGTAAGCCGTTTATTGGCTTTTTGGGCCAAAGCCAAGATAACGCCGAGCGCCCCGCCAAAGTCGTAGCGTTCTATGCGCTGGCCAATCTCTTGAGCGGCTTGTACCCGGGCTTCTAACAGCTCTGCGGGCACCGAGACCTCTACCGATCCCCCATGCCGCCAGATAAGCGTAAGGACCCTATGAACCAGGTTTGTGAGGGTAGCGATGAGTTCATTATTGACCCGAGCTGCGAACTCTTCCCATGTAAAGTCCCTATCCTGTGTCTGCGGCATAAGCGCCGTGAGCACATAGCGGAGCTCATCTATGCGCTGGGGCGCGATAGCTACATATTTATCAATATCTATGGTCCAGCGGCGGGAAGTAGAGATTTTGCGGCCCTCTAAGTTGAGAAACTCATTAGCTGGGACATCATGGGGCAGCGTATAGCCCTCCGCCACGCCTAAGAGAATGGCCGGAAATATCAGCGTATGAAAGACGATATTGTCTTTGCCGATAAAGTGGATGATGCGGGTCTGCGGGTCTTTCCAAAAAGCTTCCCATCGTAGGGGGTCTCCAGTCTCCAAGGCCCAGCGTTTGGCGATAGAGATATAGCCTATGGGAGCCTCAAACCATACATACAATACCTTCCCAGCCATATCTGGAAGGGGAACCGGCACCCCCCAGGGCAGGTCCCGCGTAATAGCCCGCGGCGCCAAGCCCTGCCTGAGCCAGTTTTCTATCACCGGGCCGACATTCGGCTTCCATGCTCGGCTGCGTACAAAAGCTTCCACCTGTGATTGGAGTTTGTCTAAGAGAAAGTAGTACTGGGCACTTGGACGCAGCTCAGGTGTGGCTCCCGTGAGGCGAGAGCGGGGATTGCGTAAATCTGTGGGCGCAAGCATACTCCCGCAGCGCTCACACTGGTCGCCATACGCTTCCTCAAAGCCGCAATAGGGGCAAGTGCCTACAATGTACCTATCCGGCAAAAAAACTTGCGCTTGCGGATCCCAGAACTGTTCCACGGAACGCTTTTCTCCCCAGCCTTTTTCCCATAGGCGCAGAAAAAACTGCTGGGCTGTCTCGTGGTGAAGAGGGTCTGAGGTTCGGCCGTAGTAATCCACGGAGATCCCCAGGGCGTGGAGGCTTTCTTTGAGGAGCGGATGGTATTTGGCTATGATGGCTTGGGGAGTAGTGTTTTCTTGCCAGGCGCGCAGGGTAATAGCTACGCCGTGTTCGTCGGAGCCGCAGAGGAAAAGCACTTCTTCGCCCCGCAAGCGGAGATACCGGCTAAAAATATCTGCGGGCAGGTAGGCTCCGGCAATATGGCCTATATGGAGGGGGCCATTCGCATACGGCAGTGCTGCCGTAATCAGGTAACGCATGCTATTCCTCCGCGCCCTGTGCTTGTAACCACTCCGCTACCTCACTATGCCAGCGCTTTTCGGCGGCATAAAGGGGGGTTTCTCCCCGAGTATCCGTAGCGTTGATGTCTGCACCATGTTGTACTAAGAGTTTGACTACCCCCAAATGACCGCGGGCAGCCGCTTCGTGTAAGGGCGTGCGTCCTTCTTTATCGCGGGCATTTACGTGGGCGCCCCGTGCTAAAAGAAGCTGCACCATCTCCCCATTTCCTGTAATAGCCGCCCAGTGGATGGGTTGAAGACCTTTATGTGTAGCTGCTTGCAAAGAGGCCCCACACGCTAAAAGGTATTCCACCACAGGCAAGTGGCCATTATACACAGCCAAGTGAAGGGGCGTAGAACCATTTTCATTAGCTACATCCACGAGAGCCCCCCGTCTGCACAGGACCTTTACGATTTCCAGATGCCCGCCATGAGCTGCTACATGAAGCGGTCGCGCCCCCGTGAGGCTTGCCGCATTCACATCGGCGCCGCTGTCTAAGAGAAACTCTACCATTTCTTTTTGGCCAGAGCGAACCGCATAATGGAGCGGCGTCTCATTATTTTGGTCGCAGTCATTGGGCGAGAGGCCTTTTTCTATGAGCCACTGGGCAATCGGAGTCGCCCCCGCTCGGGCTGCCCAGTGAAGCAAAGTAGCTTCATTTGCATCCCGCAAGAAAAGCTCTTCCAGGGTCCCCAGCCGCGCTTGCAGGGCAGCCAGATCCCCCGCTTGTACATAACTCTGTATCTCAGCATCCATAGGCGGGGCGTATCTTTGCGGCAAAAATACGCACATTCTCCATGCCTTTCCTTATTGCAGCGGCGTTTCTGTGTGCGGGGCTATACCTTCTCTTAGCTCGGCCACACGCCTTATGGCTGCTAATCGGCGCTGAACTCCTCCTAAATGCCCCCGCCCCCTTGCTCCTCGTGGCAGGAACCCCCGAAGCAGTCACAGGGATATTAGTACTTCTCTTCTTTGCGCTTTTGGAAGCCGGAGCTGCCGTTTTTCTCTTTTTTCACTGGCATCACGTTTCAGGCAAGCTCTCGTTAGAACATTTATGGGCCGAATGAGCGATGTTCTTCGCCGGCTGTGGAGCTTGTGGTTCGCTTTTTGGCTGGTAGGGTACTTCGTGGTCATGCTGCCTGTATATGGGATAGTGCTCTCTCACCTCACCCCGCGCACTATCCGTTGGGGGCATCAGCTTAACCGCCTCTGGGGCAAGCTCATTCTTTTCATGGGGCGCATACGAGTACGCGCGCTGGGCTACCATTTTCCAAAAGAGCCCTGCATCCTTGTAGCCAATCATCGGAGCTATTTGGACATTCCTGTGTGTTATACGCTTTTCCCACCGCGGGTAGCCTTCTTAGGAAAAGCTGAACTGGCCCGCATCCCCCTCTACGGCTGGACCTATAAACGCCTCCATGTGATTGTAGATCGGAAAGATCCAGAAGCCCGCAAAAAAAGCCTCTTAGCTGTCACCCTTAAGCTAAAAAAGGGCCTCTCTGTACTCATCTACCCCGAGGGCACCACCAAACATCCCCGCCCCTTAGGGCGCTTTTACGACGGGGCTTTTGTGCTGGCCTGTGAGCTAAAAGTGCCTATCCTACCTTTTGTCATCATCGGCTCGGATAGGTGCCTCACTGCAGATGGACGCTTCCTCATGCAGCCCGGCACCGTCACTTGTGTATTCCATCCCCTCCTCTCGCCCGAGGGAGAAACCCCAGATTCCCTACGCGAAAAAGTTTATACCTGGATGCAAGAAACCCTCACAACCTATGAAAATAGACGAGCACTTGCTGGCCAATCTATGTGAGCTGGCCCGATTACACATAGAAGGTCCCGAACGCGAAGCTCTCCTAAAAGACCTCCAACGCATAGTAGATTTCGTAGAGAAAATCAATGAGCTCCCTCTGGAAGGCGTTGAGCCTTTGCGATTTGTAGGGCACCCTGCGGGGTTTCTACGCGAAGATGTGCCCGAGTCCCCAGAACCTTCCGCGCTTATCTTCCAGAATGCGCCGAAGGCCGATGGGTTGTATCTACGGGTGCCAAAGTTTGGGGTGAAAGAAGGGTAGGTTTCCGCCTACGCCAAACAGAGCCGTTTGGCTCCACAAGGTCAAAAAGTTGACAAAAAGAGTCCCGCACTGCTGCCGAGGGAAACGGAAAATACGAAGGCAAAGTAGCAGGGCAATGGGTAGCTCCCAAGGGTAAAGCCCATTTCCACTGCCAGCGGGGGCCCTCTCTGTGGGGATCACAAATAGGGCCCTCCACCAACTGCACAGCTCCATCCACACGCCACAAGCCCAGCACATCGTGACGAGTATGGCCCGGGAAGTACAAATACCCCGGTCGTCCGTTGCATAACACCAGATGCCCCCTCTGGGCTACAGAGGTATCCGTCTTGCCAAGATAATCTCGCCATATATATTTATCCCCATGAAAATACGGCAAAAGACCAGCCCTGCCCACCATGACTACAGCATTATGCGAAAAAAACTGGTCTAAATTTATGAAATATCTTTGGTTTTCTCCCAATATGTCTACAAAATTTTTCCATCTATGAAAGAGTAGGTCCGATTTCAGGCGAGGAGTTCCATAAGCTATGAACCCTATTGCCAGGATCTTTAGTACAAAATGCAAGGAGAGGCGTTCCAATGCATATCCAGACAGGACAAAAAGCAAAGGAAAAGCGTTCAATAGAAATCTATTGCTTGTAGCAGAAGTTTCATAAATGTCACCTCCAACATAAGTATTATAAAGCAGATAAATCCCAGAGACTGCCAGGAGCGGTAGAATACGGCTACTACCTCGCAGGAACCAAAAACCGATCCCTGCTGCCAGCCAGAGGGGGATATTCATCAAAACATGCATAAGAAAAGAGAACGTTCCATTCCATATGCGCCACGAGATGGGGAGAGAAGAAACTTTCAACACGTAAGTATTGGGCACCCACATCTTATAATAACTCACACGCCACAAGGTAGTAGCCCCCCCCACCAGGAAAGCCACTCCAATAGCCCCTATAAACGGTATTATTCGTTGAGGTTCCTTCTGATATAGCCAAGCCCCTGCTATCCCTATGGCTACCACCCCCAAGATAAAGTCCATGCGCACCAGAGTACCAAGAGCTGCTACTATGGCATATACCCATACCTTTACCTCCCCCTTAATGGTCCAATACGCCCAGTAAGTAAGAAGCATTGCGAGAAATCCTGCCTCTAATCCAGAAATATGATGAAAAATAAGGGGTAAAAAAAGCGCCCCTATCCACGATGCCCACAAAGCCACGCCTTCCCCCCCTATCTCTCGCGCAACAAGATATACCGCACGCAAATGAAGCCCCAGCGTAACAGCCCCTGTAAGTACTATAGGCAAACCAACCCACTTCTCAGATAGCCCTACCCAGTGCCAAAGAGCCATGTACAATACCCACCCCAGATTGGTATATCCTTCCACACGCTCACCCCCACATTGCCAAACCAAGCCGCATCCTTTTACAAGATTGCGCGCATAGGTTAGGGAAATCATCGCATCATCTATCAAACTCCACCCTACAAAGGTGCCTTCATACCATATCGGAAAACTATAAACCGCAGCCCCCATAGCTATACTTATGCCTGCTCCTATGGGCCAAAGCCACGCTCGCTTCACACCACAAAGCTACACACCTTGACCGCCACGCCCACTTTTGCCTGTAGCCCCACCAGGACTCGAACCTGGATCTTGAGCTCCGGAGGCTCACGTTCTATCCCTTGAACTATGGGGCCAGCACAAAAATACACACACTTTCGCATTCCCTTGACATTCTGCCCCTATGGCAGAGAGTGTTATTCTACCCCGAAAAAGTAGCCTCTTTTTCTTCACCCGAGGTACCCCTTGGCCAACGTGCTTTTTCTATAAAGAAGCTACCTACAGAGAAGTCAAGCCTTTTGCGAAGAGAATATGCTAATCTCTTGTTTTCCTTTTCCAAATAAAAGCCGCAGTGTCCACAAGCTCAAAATTCCGACAGAAAGAATCCCGCAAGGCCGGCGAAGGAAACGGATAGTAGGCAGGCAAAGCTAAAGGACACCCGCGCAAGAGAGCAGGTACAGGGAGCAAAGGAGGAACCTTCAACGGAATAGCCTTCCGCGAAGGCGCACATATATCCTGTGAAAAACCAAAAAGCGCTATCACCCCATCTACCCGCCATATATCTACAAAGTTATAATGCGTGTGCCCCGGAAGGTAAAGATACGCATATTCTCTACGATAGGCATGACATATTGCCGGCCTAAGTCTCTTCGTAACAAAAGTATCTGTTTTGCCCAAATAGTCCTTCCACTTATATCTCTCCCCATAAAAATACGGCAAAATACCCGCGGCACTAACCATGAGTGTAGAGCCATCCGGAAATATATTTTCCAAAACAGGAAGATTGTTATTTGGCCAAAAATGCTGCGGCATAAAAAGCCGCTCCCACCTCTTAAGAAAAACACTTTTAGCACCAAATCCATAAAAACCATGAGATACCAACGCCACAAAGACTATTTTCATCACACGCCTTGAAAAAAGTTTCTCAAGTGCGTATGCGGAGAGCACAAACATGCCGCAGAATAAATACAGAAGAAATCTATTTCTGTCTTGAACGCGGTCAAATATATCTCCTCCCACATAAACATTGTAAAGCACATAAACCATCGGCGCTAAAAGCAAAAGCACTATGGCATTCCTTTTTCTGAGAAGAAATATCCCCAGAAGAGCAAAGCTGAAAAACACTACTTCTACATACAAGGCGGGCAGTAGAGCAAATATCCCATTATAGACACGCCAAGAAAAAGGTATGGAAGTTACTTTCAACGTGTAGGTGTTAGGGGTCCATAGGCCATAGTAAGCCTTCCGCCATACCGTAAGGCCTATCGCTACCAATAGCGCCGCTCCCACAGCTATTACAAAGGGTAGCGCCCGTCTCCACGCTCGCCTGTGCACCCATAGCTGCACTATTGCCACTGCTATCACCCCCAGCAGAAAATCCATCCGGACCAGCACCCCTACAGCCGCTACCCCTGCATATATCCACCAGCGCTGCTCACCCCTCAACGCCCAATACAAGTAGTATGTAAGGAGCATGGCCAAAAAACCCGCCTCTAAACCCGATACATGATGAAATAAAAACGGGGGAAATACCGCACTCGTCCATGCAGCCCACACTCCTACCTTTTCTCCTCCTGTCTCTCGTCCTAAGCGGTATATGCCCTGCACATGCACCCCTAACACTATCAACCCAGTAAGCACGATAGGCAATGCTGCCCACCTTTCCGGAATCCCTAACCAATGCCAGAAAGCCATATACAGCACCCACCCTAAGTTTGTATAGCCCTCCACCTTATCGCCGCCACACTGCCATACAAGCCCACAGCCTTTAGCCAGATTCCGCGCATACGTCATAGATATCATCGCATCGTCATCCAATACCCATCCAAAGAATCGCCCTTCTTGGCGTATGGGCGCTTGAAAAAGGATAACTATGCTTCCGAGAACCATTCCTACCCCCACTGGCCACGCGCCTGCGCTCCGCATGCCTCAAAAATAGAGCCCTCTCCAAAAAGAAGCGCTCCCAAGGCTAATCTTGTTGGCGTCGTTATAAACAAAGCTTGGGCGGTTTCCCTGTACCTTTGGATAGTGCACGCCGTAAGAAACATTTTACGCTACGGCCATTCCGCCCAAAAACACCTCTGGCTGGCCCTAAGTGCCTTTGTGCTCTTCAACTTCTTTAATGTATTCTCCCTGACGCTCATCATCCCCTTCTTGGAAATACTTTTCTCACAGCCCGCCGAACCCGCACCTTTTCCCCAAGCTTTCTCCATAGAAGCCTGGAAAAAATATTTGTTTTATCACCTATACCTCTTCCGCTTGCAGGAAGGGCCTATTGTAGCCTTACTCTATTTCAGTGGGGCGATTGCCATCGCTATCCTTCTTAAGAATCTTTTTCGCTACGCCGGCAGCTGGCTCATGGCGCATTACGAAAATACCCTCATCCAAAATCTCCGAAACCATCTCTTCTCCCACCTTACCCAGCTTCCGCTGGGGTTTTTTATCCGCACCCGCAAGGGGCGCCTCCTCAACCTCGTCACCCAAGATGTCCAGATCATCCAAGAAGCCACTATCGGTACTATTTATAACCTCCTCAACGACCCGCTTACCATGCTCTTTTATTTGGGCGCCATGCTCGTGCTCTCCTGGAAGCTAACGCTCATATCCCTGATAGTTTTACCGCTGACAGGGTGGATGATTAGTCGCCTGACAAAAGCCCTTCGCCGAAAGGCACATCAGGGACAGCGCCGCATGGATGTGGTACTAAGCATATTAGATGAGTTTCTCTCCGGCGTGCGCATCGTAAAAGCTTTTGGCGCAGAAGAACATGAAAGACAGCGCTTCTTTCAAGCTAACGCCGACTACACCCGCTTCATGATAAGCCTGCGACGGCGCATGGAGCTCGCTTCGCCCCTCACCGAAGTACTCAGCGTCATCGTAGTATTGGGGCTTTTGTATTATGGCACCTTCTCGGTCTTGCAAGGAGAGCTCAAGGCTTCGGAGTTTATCACGTTCATCGCCATTTTTGGGCAGTTTCTTTCCCCCATGAAAACCTTCAACCAAGCGGTCTCTCGCCTCCAAAAAGCTATCGTATCCTACCGCCGGATAGAAGCCCTCTTACGCCAACCCCTCTCCGAAGAGTACGATCCTCACCGCTATCCTATCCAGCGCATGCAGGAGGGTATCCGCTTAGAAAGTGTCTCTTTTGCCTACGGAGAAAAAGAAGTCCTGCGAGGTATCACCTTAGAAATACCCGTTGGCACCCGGGTAGCCTTAGTAGGGCCTTCGGGCGCAGGAAAAACCACACTTGCCGACCTAATATGTGGCTTTTACCAGCCCACCACAGGCAAAATTTACATTGATGGGCGCCCGCTCTCAAGCATAGACCCTAAGGCTTACCGACGCCTTTTAGGGATTGTACCGCAAGATGGGATTCTTTTTCATGCCACCCTCTTGGAAAATATCACCTATGGCGCAGAAGGGACTAATGAAGCGCGGGTATGGGAAGCCTTGGAGATGGCACAAGCGCGCAGCTTTGTAGAGGAGCTCCCAGAAGGACTTTATACCATGGTTGGTGAAAAGGGGCAGCGGTTTTCCGGCGGGCAGCGGCAACGGCTCGCACTGGCTCGGGCCCTCTATCGCCGCCCCCAACTTCTCATCTTAGACGAGGCTACCTCGGCCTTAGACAGCGAGTCCGAAGCTAAAATCCATGCCGCTTTGGCGGCTCTCCCTCGGAGTTATACCCTTATCTTTATCGCGCACCGGCTCTCTACGGTACGGCATGCCGACTGGATCTATGTCTTAGACCAAGGGCAAATCGTCGAAGAAGGCACTCATGACAGTCTCCTCGCCCGCCAGGGCCTATATGCCCGTCTGTATCAGCTCCAATCCACCCCTTAGCGAAAAACATCGGCCCAGTGCTGCACCTCGGGGGGGTGTGTCAGCCGTACAGCTACCACATCTATGCGCGCAGGTAGGACAAGATACGCCGGGTTTTCGGTGTAAAACACCTCTATGGCCTGCAAAAGCGCTGCTTTTTTCTGCTCCCCCAGACTTTCTTCCGGATTCCAGGGCGTAGTAGGCGATACTGTCCGCACCTCCACAAATACGAGTTCTCCCCTATCCCAGGCAATAAGGTCTATTTCCTGGCTGCCTTTGCGCCAACGCCAAAATAGCAAAACATACCCGTGGTCGCGTAAGTAACGAGCCGCTATCTCTTCGCCCATGAGGCCTATATTCAGCCGGTGGGTCGTAATCGGCGCAGCTCTTCAAAAAGGGCTTTTTCTTGCGGGGTAAGGTTTTGGGGTAGACGCACAGAGACGGTCAGGTATAAGTCCCCCCCCGGAGGGGCGGGCCAGCCTTTCCCACGCAGCCGAAGGAGGTGTCCATTCGGGGTTTCGGGGGGCAGGTTTATCCGCAAACGCTGGCCATCTAAATGCACAAACTCCACCGGTCCGCCCAAGATAGCGGTATAAAGTGGCACTTCTAAGGGCGCATAGAGGTCACGGCCTTTGAGCGAAAAGCGGGGATGGGGCTGCAGCTGCAAGCGTAATAGAAGGTCGCCGCCGCCTGGGGCCTTTCCTCGGACCCGTAAGCGGGTATTCGGCGAAGTGCCCGGCCGCAAGGTAATCTCCACGGTTTGCCCCCCTACATACACCTTTTTTGCCCCTCCTCTGTAAAGCTCTTCCAAGGCAACTGGGAGCGTAGCCTCTACATCCCGCCGCTGCCGCAAAAGGTCCTCTCCAAAAAACATCCTAAAGAAGTCCGAAAATCCTTCAAAGCCCTGGATATCTTGCCAGCCCATGCCCCCAAAGCCCGCACCCCCACTTTGGGCCATGCGCTCGTATTCTTTCCAGTTAGCCCCCAGTTGGTCGTATTTGGCGCGGGTTTCCGGGTTGCTAAGCACTTCGTAGGCCTCCTGGATCTCCTTGAACTTCTCCTCGGCGGCTTTGTCGCCGGGGTTAGCGTCCGGGTGGTATTTGCGCGCGAGGCGGCGATAGGCCTTCTTTATCTCCTCTTGCGTGGCATTCCGAGCTACCCCCAAAATGGCATAATAGTCCTTAAAGCCGACAGTGCTCATACCATACAAAGTCTTACAAAAATACAACCTACGGCCAGAATGGCGTTTTTGCCTGCCAGAGTGCCCCAAAACATGCCATTTAGACGAAAATATTTACATAGGCACGGGGTATGCCTTAAACTTCCCCATGCAAACAACCCAAAAAACGGAGGTGCCTATGAGCAGCCTGGTAAGACTGATGGACTGGACCGAAACGCTTCCGGAAAGGATGCGTACCTTGCAAGAAGTCGTTGAACGCATGTTCAACGAAACTGCGAGTAACTTTACTCGCTTGGAAACTTTCGTGCCTCGGGTAGATATCGTGGAGACCGACAAGGCGTATGAAATCCATGTAGCTGCCCCGGGCATGAAGAAAGAAGACTTCAAGGTAGAGCTGACCGAGGGCCGCCTCACCGTCTCCGGCGAAAGGAAGTTCCACAAAGAAGAAGGCGACAAAAAGACCTATCATCGGGTAGAAACCCAATATGGGTCCTTCATGCGGAGCTTCCTCGTGCCGGAGGATGTGAAGGCGGACAGCATCTCGGCCGAGTATGTGGATGGTATCCTGCGGATTAGTTTGCCCAAGGATGAGAAGAAGGCTCAGGTAGCTCGGATTGAGGTCAAGTAAGACTCCTCTCTAAGCTACCCGACAGGCCCACGGGAATGCCGTGGGCCTTGTTTTTTTGTGGTGTGACGCTGGAGAGCTACGCGCGATTTTTATGGGAAGCGGAGATTGTCCAAGTACGCACCGCGCCCCCCTGGTTTCGGTGGGCTTCGGGCAAAGAAAGCCCCGTATATGTAGACCATCGCCGGCTTTTAAGCTATCCGAGGTGGCGAGCGTGGGTCGTGCAAGCGCTGGAAAGCCGGCTGAGAGGCGCCCCCTCCTTCCGGTCCGTAGTAGGGGTCGCCACAGGGGGTATTCCTTGGGCGGCTTGGCTAAGCGCTCACCTCGGCCTCCCCATGGGCTACGTACGCCCAGAACCCAAAGGACACGGCCTCGGCCGTCAAGTGGAAGGCCTGCCCGCCCCCATCGGCCCCGTACTCCTGATAGAAGACCTTCTCTCTACTGGCGGAAGCTTACACAAGGCCGCTCAAGCCTTAGAAGCCGGGGGGTTCCCCATCGCTGCAGCGGTAGTATTGTGGAGCTATGATGTCCCGGGGCCTCTCCCTTTTGGTTTCCCGCTATACGCGCTGCTGACCTTCCCCCAAGCTGTAGCCTTCTGGGAAAAAGCCGGCTGGCTCTCCTCCGAAGCCAGAACTTTCCTGCTGAACTGGCACCGAGCCGGCTTTCAGTTGTACCTTTGAAAAAATGGGGGGCCTCTGGCTAAGTCTCCTCCTATGGGGACAAACGATTACCGCAGAACTGGCCTTAGATAAACGACAGCCCCGCCCCTTGCGCGCAGAATATGTCCAAGCCGACGGCGGACTCGTTACCGTCTCTTACAAAACGCCTACCTCCATCCGCACCTTCGCCCTCCACAAATACGATGCGGATTTCCAGCACGAGTGGACCCAAGACCTCTTTGACCAAAGCACCGGCGAAGAACTCCTTCACCTCGCCGTCGTGGATACCCAAATATGGGTTTTTACCCAACGCACCGAGGGCAACGCCCAAGTGGTGTTAGCCTATGTAGCCGACTTAGAAGGCCGCTTCTACCGACGAGGGAAAGAACTTTTCTCCTTCTCTTCAAGCAAAAATCCCCGGCCAGAACTCACCTATGCTCCCAACCGCAAATACGCCTGTATAAGTGTAGCCCTACGCTTACCCGCCGATAGCTTAGACCGCATACGCTATTGGCTCATAGGACCGGACACTACCTACGGCGGAGACTGGCACCTCCCCTTTCGCGAAAAGGAGCTGGAGATCCGCCGCCCCATCCAGCCCAGCCATGAAGGACAACTCTTTGCCTTAGGTACCGTCCGTGAGCCCAACTCTCCTTATCCGCGCTACTACCTCTTCAAATACGTGCCCGAAGCGGAGCTTACCCTCTCCGTCCCCTTAGAAATAGAAGGCGTATACCTGATTGAGCCAATGTTCCGCATAGAAAAAGGCGGGGGAGCCCGCATAGCGGGCTTTTACTCCCTACGAAAGGACGCTTCCCAAGTACAAGGGCTCGTCTTTGCCCGAGTAGAAGGGAGTGGCTTTTTCCTCTCCAATATCCAGCAGATCCCCTTACCCCAAGAAGTTTTACAACGGTTTCTCTCGGAGCGCCAGATCGCCCGAGGCCGCGGCATCCCTGACCTTTACTTAGACCATCTCATTCCCAAAGCCGATGGAGGGGCCCTCCTGATTGGAGAACAGTTTTATATTACCACCACGACATTCCGCGATTTTTATGGTTTTTGGTACACACAAGATACCTATCATTACGACGATATCGTAGTTTTCTCGGTAGACTCTTTGGGCCGGCTTCAGTGGTTTCACATTATCCCTAAGGCGCAAACGGGGACCGCTGATACCGAACTCTCCTACGGACTGCTGGTAGGGCCAAAAGCGTTATACTTCTTGTATCGGGGCTACGCTCGGGGGGTGGGAAGCCAAGTATTTGTGGTGCAGCTCAACGAAAAAGGCGAAGCCACACCGCCGCGCGCCTTTATTCAAGGCTTCCGGAGCTCGGATGTTTTTTACCGAAAGCTTACCCGCCAGCTCAGCAATACGGAAGGGTTGATAGCCTATCTCCAAAGCCGCACAGGTCGCTTCATTTTAGCGCGGCTGGCGCTTGAGTGACTTTTTGACCACTTCCACCATGCCGAAGCCCTGTCCATTCCGCTCACCGAAGCCCGCCTGGTAGCCAATCTGAAATACCTCTATAGGCCCTTGATACAGAAACTCCCCTGCATAAGCCCGCACATGGGTATTATGTACCTGTATCAGCCGCGAGTGCGTGCGCACGGGGAGGAAAAGTCCCTCTTCGGTAGGAATGGGCTTCCCGAGGGCCTGGGCCTTCCGGCAGAGATTCTGCCAGAGGATACGGCTAAAAGCCCTGTCGTCGGGAGAAAGAAATACCTTTCGTTTTCGGCCGTCTTCGGAGACCTCAATCGTGGAGACCACTATGGGAGAGAGCGTGCGCACGCGTATAGGCCCTTCTGCGGGGAGGTGCTCTGATAGCACTTCTACCCGTTCTACCTGTACTAAGGCTCTACCCAGGGCCACTTGGGGTTCCTTCCATATCCCTTGAATGAGTGCTTCTATCAGCGCACTAAGCGGCGAGCTTACCTGCCAGTAAAATGGGGGTTTGAGGCGCAACCCCTGGGACTCGCTCCGGGTATGAGCCGCCCGCAACCAGGAAAAGGTATAGCCCTTATAGCGGTGGCCATCCGCTTCGAATCCTTCGCTGTGCAACCGTTGCCCTAAGGAGAAGTTCCCCGCATGGACCCACCGATAAAAGACGCCCATCAGCAGCTCAGGATAACGCCAGGGAAGGCGTACAGCCCCTTTCGCAGTGAATCTCACCTGAATGCGCATACGCCTAAAATACAAGTTGGACCCGTAGCAGCTGGGCAGGCTCCCCTGCCCTATCCGAGTCCGTCACCAAAAAGAACGTTTTTTCTGCCTGCTCCTGTGGGGCAATGCCCTCTACTTTGAGCGGGAGAGGCGCTCCTTGTTCATCTTGTAGCACCGTATAGTAAGGCTGCCCTTGTGCATCTATCCACCCTATTGCAGAACCCAGAACGGGGCCGTCCTCATACGCGTTAGGGGTGTCTTCTGCTGTAGCGGTGTAGAAAACTTGCCCTTGCCATTCCACGGCATCGGTAAAAGCCAAAGGCACCCCCGCTATCTCCCCTAAATCATACCACGAAACCGCTATTGAAAGGGTAAACTTGGGTGGGGAAAAGAGCCCCACTATGGGGTCTACCTCTTCGGGCACCTTACAGCGTAAGAGTGCGCTGGGGGCCTGCTTGCTGCCTCGCTGGAAAAACCACCAGGCGCGTTCTTGGGCGCGCCAAATGACGCCTTCTATGTTGAGTTCTACGGTAGGCCCTAAGGCGTCTTGTAAGAGGGCATAAAGTTCGGGGGCCTCGGCAAGGTGGGCAAGGGTAACCTGCGGGGGGTCAAAGTAAGCTACGCCTATATTTCTACGGGTGGGGCGACTGCCTGAGCCGAAAAAGAGGAGCTCCCCATTCGGCCCCCAGGTGAGGGCTTCCCAATCAGGTTTAGCGGCCTTAGGTATCTCATGGAAAGGCGCATTCGGTCGCAGCGGACAAAGCACACTTTCCAAAGAAGGCCATCGAACGCACACAAGAACGTAGGCGTTATCGGGCAATATAGCCAAAAAATCTCCCTTGGCCCCTATGCCCGAAGCGGCTCCAAGGGGTCGCCCTTCGGAGTCATATAAAGGTTTGCGCGTCAAGACCTGCACCTTAGGGGTGTGCACCTGCTGGACACGAATCAGAGGGTCCATATCAGTTGTAAATATCCCACTGCACGCCGAAACTAAAGGCCCGCCCCGGCATAGGGTACCACGCCGTGAGGTAATAGCCTTTCGCCCAGAGGCCCTCCGAAACGTGATCCACCCGCAGATAGACCATCACGCGCCCCACATGCACCACAAAGTACGGGTCAAGCCCCCCATAGGCCGGCTGGAGCGGGAGATCGGGACGCAAGTAGTACAATCCCAGGCGCGGTTCATATGCAAGGGGACGAAAAGCGGTAAAACCCCAGAAGCGCACCCCGAGGTAATACACCGGCGGCCGCCGGGGAAGCTGCCACCGAACATAGACCTGTAGCCAACCATTCAACCAAGGGAAGGTTTGCGCCCATCCCTGCTGTGCCGTAGGGAAGAAAAACTTCTGGGCCGTAAGGCCGCTCACGCAGCCTACCCCCCGCTTTTGTATGCCTCCTTCCAAGGTAAGCCCCGTCGCATACCATACAGACTCCCTCCGGGGGGTAGCTTCCCAGAGCCAGGGCTGGCGATAGCTACTTCCCCACACCCGTAAGCGCAGGGGCGGGAGAGTGCTGTCGGCTTGCGATAGCGCATATTGCACCCAGGCTCTGGCTATGGATTCATTTGAAGAGGGGAGAGAAGGAAGCCACTGGCTCTGATACGCTATCCAAGGTAAGGGACGAGAAAGGTAGCTTCCTCCGAAGGAAAAAGCGCCTCGGGTATAACTGAGCAGCAGGGAAAGCTGAGGAGGCAAGGCGCTTCCACCGGACCAACGGCCATAGTTGCCTTCCAACACAAGCCCGCGGCGGGAAAAGCGCCCTTCTACTTGCCAGTAGCGCCATTTCCACCCCTGCAGAACGCTGTCTCCCATACCCCGCTGCTCCTGCCAATGCACAGCCACCTGCAACGAGGTAAAAGGACGCCACCGTAGCGCCCCCCCCCGCTGCACTTGCTTGAACCCCCAGTAAAAGGCAGTTGTGTCTGGGAAAAATAGCCCCTCTCCCCTTAGAGGAAGGGGCGTCTCGGACTGGAGGCGATCCTCACGAAGGTATCCTTCACCCGAAAAAACGCCTATGGGAGTATGCCAGCCTACTTCTGCCTGGGCGTAGCGATACCACCGACGCCAGCGCAAGCCCGTGATTCGCACCGGCTGACTGGCCTTGGCAAAGGCTTCCCAAGGCGACTCCAGCGAGTCAAACACTACCCCTCCGTTGAGAAGATCCTGCAGTTGGTTCCAGCCGGCCTCGGCTTTCACCCAGGCGCGCTTGCCTATGAAAGCATAGCCACTGAGGGCCGCAGCATAGTGGTCGGTAGCTTGGCTGAGGTATTCGCCTTCCCGAGTACGGCGCTTGTAGGCTAAAGTCAAGCCGCCCTTCTTGTGGAAAGTTTGGCCATGGAGCACAGAGAGGAGCTGCGTACGATGGCTGGATTGGTCAAAACGCACGCGTGTCCAGGGCTTTTCCGTCCATACGGGAGGTAGACAGCGTAGGATGTACGCTTCCGCGGAGGAGGGAAGGAGGGGCGGCTTGGCAGCTTCATACTCAGGGGTCCCCTCCCACCAACGGAAGTACGGCTTGAAATACCCCGTACGGTACATAACCCCCACCATCGTATCTAAGGGGTCATACCACGGGAAGTAAGCAGGCTGGTAAGCTACCCGTTCAAGCTGGGCCGTATCGCCACAAGTAGCCATAAAACCCACCTGCTGACCCCACGCAAGAAACGCCCATAAAACCATTATGTGCGCCAATCCCCTCACCCAGCCCAGTACATAAAAAGCTATCACCTGTCACAACTCCGCAACCAGGTGCGTGAATATTTGCGTAAGCTTAGGTTCGGCCTCATTAGCCACGTGTATAATCTCTTCTAAGGAGACCGGTTTGAGGTTGTCTGGGTCGCCTATATCGGTGACGATAGACATAGCGAAGACACGCATCCCCATGTGGTTAGCGATGATACACTCAGGCACCGTGGACATGCCGACCACATCGCCCCCTATAATCCGGAGGAAGCGGTATTCGGCTCGGGTTTCCAGATTCGGGCCTTGAACCGCTACATACACGCCTTCTCGGACAGGAATCCCCAATCTTTGGGCTATAGCGCGGGCTTTAGCGATGAGCTCAGGATGATAAGGCGCGCTCATGTCCGGGAAGCGTGGCCCCAGCTGGTCCAGATTCACCCCGCGCAGCGGATTTTCCGGGAGCAGGTTTATGTGGTCTGTAATGATCATCAGGTCACCCAGCTTGTAAGTCAAGTTAAGCGCGCCGGCAGCGTTGGAAAGGAGCAAAGTATGTGCGCCTAAGAGCTTCATGATGCGGATGGGGTAGGTAATCTGGTACATATTGTACCCCTCATAATAGTGAAAGCGCCCCTGCATGGCGACGACTTTCTTACCGCCTAAGCGGCCGAAAATGAGCCGCCCAAAGTGACTTTCTACGGTACTTATGGGAAAATGCGGGATGAAGTTGTAGGCGAGCTGGTGTTCTTTTTCTATGGCTTCGGCGAGGCGGCCCAGTCCTGTGCCTAATACAATCCCTACCTCTACTTCCCCTTTGTAGTAACGCCGAATATAGTCCAGCGTCTCTCGGAAATGGCTATAGGCTTCGGGCGTGGTCATAGTGCAAAAGTGGCGCAAAAAGCTTAGACAAGAAGCCCGCCGCTTTCTCGGGATCCACTGGCCGCATAGAAATGCGCAAAGCATACAAAGGCAGCCCCTCTAAAGCAGCTAAGGCCGGGGTTTTATACAGGCGCATGATATCTTTTTCCGTAGTCACCATGAGCAGATGAGACAGTTTGAACTTGCGCATTAGCCGTTTATACCGCTGAGCGAGCCAAGCGGCTTTGGTTTCTGAGAAATAGGCGTGGTCAGGGAAAGTATGGGTTTCGGGTAAGTAGGCTCCTTGACTCTTAAGGAGCGCAAAAAAACTCTTTGGGGTAGCAATGCCACAAAAGGCCAAAACGCTTTGTCCTGTGAGCGCGCTTAGGGGTAAAGGCTGCAGGCCAGAAAAGGCCGGGATAAGCCCCTCAGGTACATACTCAAAGGTGAGGGAAGCCTTAGCTAATCGCTTGGGAGGCGATTTGGGGTTTTCCTTCTTATTAAGAACTATGAAATGGGCGCGTCGGTAGCTGCGAAGCGGCTCACGGAGCCGTCCCAGCGGAAAAAGCCAATCCTTCCATGGCGGCTTGGCTGCGTCCACCAGCAAAATATCTATGTCGCGGTGCAGCTTACGGTGCTGGAAAGCATCGTCCAATACCAGGATTTGTAGGTGGGGATAGGTTTGGAGGAGTTTTTGGCCGCCTTCATATCTATTCTCGCACACCGCTACGGGAATCTCCGGCAGGCGGGCCTTTATTAAGCACGCTTCATCGCCAAATAGGACTGCTGGTTGTGCTTTATCTAAGGAAACCTCTACATAGCCGCGGGTCTGGCGGCCATATCCCCGGCTAAGGTAAGCTACTGCTACCCCCTTACCCCGTAGCCAATCCAAAAGATACAAGGCAAAAGGGGTTTTGCCACTGCCGCCTAAGGTGAGATTGCCTATGCTCACCACCTGGCAAGGGAGGCGATGGATAGGAAGCCACTTACGATCGTAGAGCCAGTTGCGCACCGTTATAACCACGCCATATACAAGGGCTATGGGCAAGGCCAAGAGCTTACCTATCCCTAAGCCTACCTTTTGGAGCAGCTTACCCACCCGCCACATGGGGCAAAGTATGTAGTTTTGCTTGATGGAGCGTTTTATCGTACGGCATGATTGGACCCGAGAAGAGGTAGCTACCCAGTATCGACGCCCCCTCTTAGCCCTCGTCATGGAAGCCGCCGCAGTACACCGGCACTACCACACCCCCGGAGAGGTACAAGCTTGTACACTTCTTTCTATCAAGACGGGGGGGTGTCCAGAGGACTGCGCATATTGTGCGCAGTCGGTACGCTACCAGACTGGCCTCAAACCGCACCGCCTTTTAGACGTAGAAGCCGTAGTAAAAGCCGCTCAGGAAGCTAAAGCCGCCGGCGCTACCCGCTTCTGCATGGGGGCCGCCTGGCGAGAAGTGCGAAATAACCGAGACTTTGAAAAAGTGCTGGAAATGGTCCGACAGGTGCGTAGCCTTGGGTTAGAAGTATGCGCTACCCTCGGCATGCTCACCCCAGAACAAGCCGCCGCCCTCAAAGAAGCGGGCCTCACCGCCTATAACCACAACTTAGACACCTCAGAGGCCTACTATTCCCACATTATCACGACACGCACCTACCACGATCGCCTACAGACCTTGGAAGCTGTGCGGCAAGCCGGCCTATCGGTATGTTGTGGAGGTATATTAGGGCTGGGCGAGAGCGAAGAAGACCGCATAGACCTCCTCCATACCTTAGCCACCTTAGAGCCACACCCCGAATCCGTACCTATCAATGCCCTGGTTCCTATTTCGGGGACACCGCTGGAAGGGGCCTCCGCTCCCACAGTCTGGGAGCTGGTGCGCGCCATCGCTACCGCCCGCATTCTTATGCCTAAGAGTATGATTCGGCTGGCAGCGGGCCGCGAAAAACTCTCCCCCGTAGAACAAGCACTCTGCTTCGTGGCAGGGGCCAACTCTATTTTCTTAGGCGATAAACTCCTCACTACGCCTAATGCTCCTGTGTCCGAGGACAAAACACTCTTTGACCTCTTAGGCATCCAGCCCTTACCGGCTTTTGCGGATACTTTACCGGCCTGAGCTATCGTTGCACCAGCATGTGGTGGATGGGGTTATGGGGGCTGGCATGGGCCCAACTCCTGCCCAACTTAGGGAGCCAGCGCGTAGGTATATCGGCGCTCACTTTCTTGCGGATAGACCCCTCGCCAAGGGCGGCCGGCTTAGCCGGAGCTGGTATAGCTCTCTTAGGGGACCCTTATAGCGCTTACTGGAACGCCGGTTCTCTTACGCGGCTACCAGGTCCCACAGCGGCTTTTAGTCATACTTTTTGGATAGCGGGGCTGGATTATTCTTATGTGACATTTTCGGTGCCCTGGCGAGCCAGTCATCGGATAGGCCTTCAAGCCCAGTTTCTCTCCAGCGGCCCTATTGAACGTCGCACCGAGTACCAAGCCACTGGCACAGGGGAATATTTTACCGCTTCGTACTGGGCAGCTGGACCCGTCTATGCGTATGAGTTTAGCGACCGCTTCTCCGCAGGAGGCAGCTTCAAGCTCGTGCGGGAACAGTTAGACTACTTCCAAGCCACCACATGGCTCGTGGATATTGGCTTTTTATATCAGACCGATGTTCGGGATTTTCGTTTTGGGGTGATTGTCCAAAACTTTGGCCCTAACTCCAGATTGCAGGTGCGGAAAAAAGCCCGTGAAAAAGCCCCTTCTTTGACCATAGGTTCTTATCCCGCACCTACCCTTTTTGCCATAGGAGCGGCCCTTCGTCTATGGCAAAAAGGCCCCCACCGCATAGAAGGGGCCTTCCAGCTCAACCACCCGAATGATAACGCCGAAAACTTGCGTTTGGGTGTAGAATACAGTTATGCAGGGCTGCTCTTCCTGCGGGCCGGCGAAAAGCTCGGCCTCCAAGAGCAATATGTCCCCACCGGCGGCATAGGCATAGCTCGGGCGTGGGGGCGTAGCCGAATTCGTATAGATTATGCGGCAGAGTGGCTCGGCCGCTTAGGCCTACAACACCGAATCGGACTTGTATGGCAAAAAGAAGTATCCTCTTCCTCGCGCTGACTTTTTGGAGCTGCGGGGACTTTTTCGGACGGAAAACCGACCTCAGCTTCATAGAAGTGCCCCAATACGACAACACTCTGATTGCTTATGTCCCCCTCTTGCCGTACTGGGAAGGGTTTCAAGGCCCCACGGACATGTGCATCGGGTTTGATGAGCTTATTTATGTAGCCGACTCGGTAGCTGGCGAAATCGTGTGTTTAGACCAGGCGGGCCGGCGGATTGGACGATTTACGCTGCCCGGCGTACATACCGTAGTCCAAGACAGACGGCTTGACCTCTTAGCCGCAGCCCCCGCAGATACCGTCATCGCTGGCCAACGCTACCGCTTAGAAGCCCTCTATCGTATCCGTCTACAAGGGGCCAGCGGATATGGGTTAGCTCACGCTTCCATCGTAAAGCGACTGGTGCATCCTTTTTACTTCAAAAGTACTTTTTCCACTACCGATACGCTTGTACGCTTCCGGAAAATAGCCATTTTGGCAGACAATAGTTATTACCTCACCCGAAATGGCCCTGATAATGACCCCGCCAAGTTTGGCGGGCCGGATGATGCTGTTTTACGCTTCAATAGCCAGGATGAATGGCAAGAGGCGATGGTAGTCCAAACCTCTACGGGCGTTCAATCTGACTTTTTTCAGGGGGCGTGGGGTATATGTACTCGGGCACGCCCCCCCCAAAGTCCCTTCCTTCAGTTGGATGAACGCTTTTGGGTAGGGCTAACCGCACCAGCGCTTCCCCTGAAAGTACATAGCGTCAATATAAGCGAAGGCGAACAAGGCCGCTTCTATACAGTCGAGTCTGCCTGGGTACAGGGCGATAGCGGCATGGCGGATGGGTTTTTGGCCACGCCGGGGCGCTTTCAACGGCCAGAAGGTATCGCTTTTACCGGCGGAGCACAGCCCTACTTGATTGTGGCCGATGCCGCCAAGGACTCGGTGTATGTTTTCACGCTTTCTGGCTTAGAGGGAGTCTTTCCTCCACCCGCAGCAGGCATACGCCGGCCTGTTAAGGTCTCTTTTGGTGGGCAAGGCACTGGCCCCTTCCACCTTCAGCGTCCTACTGCTGTCGCCTATCACGACCGCATACTCTATGTAGCCGATTTTGGCAATAAGCGAATCGCCCGTTTGCGACTTACAACAGACTTTTAGTAAGTTTGCGGCGGCATAAATGGAGCCGTGAAGATGCTTTTTAATCGCTTTGAGTGGGATGAACATACCTTATCGTTTAGGCGAGCCGTTTGGGGGTGGCAAGGTATAGGACAGACTTTACGCTATCTTTTCTTATGGAGCATGATAGGAGGCAGCCTGCTTGTTCTCGCAGGGTATCCTATGTGGGAAAGGTTGTTTCTTTGGCAGGCAGAGAAAGAAAAGGAGCATCTGCTTTCCCAGCAAAAGTATCTCTTGCAGGAGATAACTGCTACAGAAGACAGCCTGGCTTATTTTTACAACCGCGCGGAGAAACTCTACCGACCCCTGTTAGGCTTGCCATCCCTCCCCCCAGAAATATGGGAAGGACACATGGGGGGAGCCCCTATCACCCCTGTGGAACGCCCCTTGTACAAGGCTCGCTTACTAACGGAAGCCTATCAAGAGTTATCCGCACGTCTCCACCACCAAGTAGACCGCTTACTCACCCTTCCTTGTATAGTACCTGTTCTCGGTCCTATTGTGAGTGGATTTGGCTACCGAACAGACCCGCTTACAGGGGTATGGCAAATGCACACAGGCTTGGATATATCGGCCCCTTATGGTACGCCCGTTCAAGCGGCTGCCCCCGGTAAGGTACGATTTGCGGGATGGGACGGAGGTGGCTACGGCCTCCAAGTGGAAATAGACCATGGTAATGGCCTCGTCACCAAATACGCGCACCTCTCCCGCATAGCCGTCCAGGAAGGCGAAATGGTATCGCGCCGACAAGTGATTGGCTATGTGGGTTCTACGGGGTACTCCGTAGGACCTCACCTGCACTACGAAGTGATAGAGCGGGGCACAAAGGTGGACCCCAGAAAATATTTACTTTTGCCTTAAGTATGTACGCCCGACTTATCGTAGCGGGGCGGCTCGCGCGGGATGCAGAGTTGCGACAACTGCATAATGGTCAGGTTATCCGATTTTCTGTACCTCATAGGCAGCGCTTAGCCAGCGGGGAAGAGCGCACCCTCTGGATAGAATGCAGCTATTGGCGTAACACAGGCGAAAGTACCGAGGTCCTAAAACTGCTCAAGAAAGGCGCTGCAGTAGTGGTAGAGGGCACGCCTTCTGTGCGCCTCTACACCCGCCAAGACAACACGCCCGGCGTGAGTTTTGAATGCCGGGTAACCAACTTGCGGGTCTTAGCGCTTGCTACTGCCGAAGCCGAAAGCCCTGTCCCTCCCGAATCAGCCGAAGTAGGCACCCCTGAATCAGAGCCCCCTATCCCCCCCGATCTACCCCCAGCCGGCGAAGACCTGCCCTTCTGAAGAAGCTAACCCACGCTTTCCTCCAAAGCCTCGCTTCCTCTCTCCGACCGGCGGTTCAAGAGGGTGATCCCTTCTTAGTGGCCTTTAGCGGAGGGCCTGACTCCGTGAGCTTAGCCTGTATATTGCGGGATCTGGGGTATCCCGTAGCTCTCGCCTATGTGAACCACAACCTGCGTGGGGCCGCTTCTATCGCAGAAGAGGCCTGGATAGCAGACTTCGCAGAGAGGCAAGGCTTCCCGCTCTTTGTACGGCGCATCCAACCCGAGGAGTGGATCAATTCCACCCGAGGCCTACAAGCTACTGCGCGCCGCCTCCGTTACGAGTGGATGGAAGCGCTTGCCAAAGAAAGGGGATTCCCCTGGATAGCTACCGCCCATACCCAAGAAGATTTGGTGGAAACTTTACTTTACCGCTGGACCCGCAGCACAAGCCCCTACCTTCTACAAGGGATTCCCTATCGCCGAGGACGATGGATCCGCCCCTTGCTCTACACCTCGCGGCGAGACCTCTTGCGTTACTTGCGGGAAAACGGGCTCCCTTTCTTATTGGATACCAGCAACTACACGCCCCGCTACCTCCGCAATCAAATACGGTGGTGGGCTTTACCTCCCCTGTATCGTATCAATCCTTCTTTGGCCGCGCGCTGGACGGAGCGCCTCCAGCTGTATCGCATGGAACGCAAGCGCTTACATAAGCTTTACCGGCGATGGGTTGCTCGGTGGCTCACCCCTAAACCCTATGGCCTACTGGCCAGTGGCCCTGCCCCCAAGGATGCTTTCTTTTTCTGGGCTATCTGTCAGCAGAGACTCTCTTGGCCAGAAGCCCAAGCGCTCTGGCGCCTCTGGAAAACTGCTTCCAGTGGGGCCTTTTTCCACCATCAAGGCACCCTGTACGTACGAGTGCCTCAGGGCCTCCAAATAGGGGACGCCTCCCTCTGGGAAACAGAATGGCCCCCCCTTCTTATCCCCCCAGACGGAGGGAGATGGACATGGGGGCTTTGGCACATAGAAGCAGGCCGAGGGCATCCCTCCGCGCCGGGTTTCATCCTCATTTGGGATTACGCAAAGCTCTCCTTCCCTCTCCGCTTGCGTCAGTGGAGGAGAGGCGACCGCATACGCCCTCACGGCTTACACAGCCATAGCCGCAAGGTTAGCGATATATGGCCCGAGATAGACCTATACGGCTTTGAACGAAAGCATGCGCTTGTCGTAGAAAATGCCGAGGGCATCCTCATCGGTGCCATAGGCTACCGTGTGGCAGAAGGGCTTGCGCCTACCGTCCCAGACACAGAAATTTTTTACCTTCGAGCACAGTATGGGGAGTATCCTCCGCACTAATGGTCCTACACGCGCCCAAAAACACGCTTCCGAGCTTTTCTTCAACCGAGAGCTAAGCTGGCTGGAGTTTAATGCGCGTGTTTTAGAAGAATCTCTCCATGAGGTCCATCCACTCCTGAGTCGGATGCGATTTATTTCCATATTTTACAGCAACCTGGACGAGTTTTTCATGATACGAGTGGCGGGCATCAAGGAGCAGATTCGGGCTGGGGTCCGGGAACGCGGACCTGATGGCCTGACCCCGCGCCAAACGCTCCAGCGCATACGGGAGCGCGTACGCCAGCTCCTCACTCGGGCCCAGGCTATTTTTGGTCAGCACCTCCTCCCTGCCCTGGAAGAAGAAGATATCTTTATTTACCAAGGACGACGGCTGAGCCGCCTTCCCCGAGAACAGCTCCATACGTACTTTACCGAAAAGGTATTTCCGCTACTCACGCCGCTGGCCCTGGACTCTGCGCATCCGGTGCCGCCCTTGCGCGGGTTAGAGCTTATCCTTTGGGTAGAGCTCAAAAATGGAGCCGCACTCGTGCCTATTCCCCAGGTGCTTCCACGCTTTGTGCCCTTTCATTCCTCCCACCGGTATGGATTCGTGCCTATTGAAGCCTTGGTAGGCCTATTTTTAGAGGAACTTTTCCCTGGGCGGAAGGTGCGTAACTACTTTACCTTCCGCATTACCCGTGATGCCGACATAGAAATCTCCGAGGCAGAGGCCGATGACCTCTTGGTACTGGTAGAAAGAGAGCTGCGCCAACGCCGGCTTGGAGCTGTGGTACGCTTTGAATATTCTACTGGCATGCCCCCCGAAACCCTCCGCTTCCTCCAAGAGGAGTTAGCGTTTGATGCCGAAGACACCTACGAGGTAGAAGGCTTTCTGGGGTTAGAACGGCTCTGGGACATCCTCGCAGAAGTGGATGAGCCGTCCCTCATAGACCGTCCCTTTGTCCCCGCTATCCCCCCCGCCCTCCAGGGCAAGTCCAACATCTTCGAAGCCATTGCCCAAGGAGATATTCTCCTCCATCATCCGTATGACAGCTTTGCCCCCGTGGCGGAGTTCATCCAAGCAGCCGCGCGGGACCCGAATGTCCTGGCTATCAAACAAACCTTATACCGAACCACCGGCGAAAAATCCTTGATCGTACAGGCCCTACGCGAAGCCGTAGATCGCGGCAAGCAAGTCACCGTCCTAATTGAGCTCAAAGCCCGCTTTGATGAAGAAACCAATATCTACTGGGCCAGAGAACTGGAAAAAGCCGGCGCAAATGTAATCTACGGCATGTTAGGCCTAAAAATCCATGCCAAATGCGCCCTCGTGGTTCGGAAAGAAGGAAACGCCCTACGCCTATATGCCCACCTTAGCACCGGAAACTACAACGAAAAAACCGCACAAATCTACACGGATATTGGCCTGCTCACCGCTAATCCAGCTATTACACGCGACTTAGCCGAACTGTTTAACTACCTTACAGGAAACTCCGGCCAACAAACCTGGCGCCGTATCGCCGTAGCCCCGGAAAACCTGCGAGAGACTTTCCTCCAAGAAATACAACGCTGCCTTGCCGAGCACTCGCCTGAGCGTCCCAGCCGAATCGTCCTCGTACTCAATGCCCTCGTAGACACCGAGATGATCCGCGCCCTGTATGCGGCCTCTTCTGCTGGGGTGCAAGTGGACCTTATGGTGCGAGGGATTTGCTGCCTTGTGCCTGGCACCCCCCTAAGCCAAAATATCCGAGTACATAGCATCATCGGACGCTTTTTGGAGCATAGCCGATTATACATCTTCCAAAGCGGCGGAGAAACCCGCGTCTGGAGTGGAAGCGCGGATTGGATGCCCAGAAACTTAGACCGGCGCGTAGAGATAGCCTTTCCCATCCAAGACCCCCGCCTGGCCGAACAAGCCATAGATATTGCAGAGACCCTTCTACGGGACTCCCTTCATAGCTGGGTACTTTTACCAGATGGCACCTATCAAAGGCGCCGTCTTTTGGAACCCGACCTGCCGCCCCTTTCAGCCCAAAAGGAGTTTCTCCGCCGTAGACGCCTCCTCGTCCAAGAAAAAGAAGAAGAACCCGCATGAAAGTCTCCCCTCCTTATCCCATAGTAGAACACTTCTACACGCTTCAAGGCGAGGGTTATTGGGCTGGTCAGCCGGCCTACTTTATCCGATTGGGCGGGTGTGACGTAGGGTGCTCCTGGTGTGATACCCGCCACAGCTGGCCCCAAGAAGGCTGGCCCACCTACACCCCGGCAGAGATACTCACCTGGATAAAAGCCACCCCAGCCCAGCATGTGGTCCTCACCGGCGGCGAACCCACCCTGCATCCCCTGGGCGCCCTCGTGCAAACCCTCCAAAAAGCCGGCTACTTCGTGCAAATAGAAACTTCCGGCGCCTATCCGCTGGACCCAGAAAACGTACCTGACTGGATTACTTTTTCCCCCAAGCGATTCAAGCCCCCGCATCCCTCCTACTACACACTTGCCGATGAGCTCAAGGTGGTTATCCACGCCCGCAGCGACCTATCCTGGGCTGAAGCCCAACGTAAGCGCCTGGAGCGACCTATCCCCGCTTTCCTCCAGCCCGAAGCCTATCAGCCCCAATCCATAGAATGGATCTTAGAGCACCTACGCAACCACCCCCACTGGCGCCTGAGTGTGCAACTTCATCGTTATCTTGGCCTTCCATGAGAGGCATAATAGGTATAGTAGGGCTATCTCTTCTCTTTGCCCAGCCCCAGCCCCCAAAAGGAATCTCACGCAAGGCCTATGAATATTACCTCCAAGCCATACGAGCCGCCCAAGCCCGCCAATCCGCCCAAGCCCTCCAGTGGGTAAATGAAGCCCTGCACATAGAACCCACTTATGAAGAGGCCCTCATTCTCAAGGGAAAGCTGCTTTTGAGCCAAAAAGAGTTTGCCCAAGCTGGAGACGTAGGCCGGACCTTGGAGGCCTTACGGAACCGTTCAGCCGTAGGATATGCCTGGGCTTTGTACTTCCGGGGCAAGGCCTACTCGCACCAAATGCAGTTTGACTCAGCAGCGGCGGTATGGCGGCGTTTTGTCGTAGCGGCCGTAGGAAACCTGCCCCGCAGCGTGCAAGATGAAGGCGCCCTCCTCCTCAATCAAAGCATATATGCCGCCGCATTAGTGAAGGAACCGGTTCCTTTCAAACCCCAAAATCTCGGCCCCCAAGTCAATAGCCCCTATGAAGAATACCTCCCAAGCCTTACCGCTGATGGACAGCGGCTATTTTTTACCAGCCGACGCCCTAAGCCGGACCAACCGCCTAACCCCCTGCAAGGCCCCGACGAAGACCTCTACTGGAGTGCTTGGGACAGCGCCGCTGGCCAGTGGGAATCCGCCCAACTGATGCCCGCTCCCATCAACTCCCCTAAGAATGAAGGCGCGGCCTTCTTCTCTGCCGACGGACAGTGGGCTTTTATCACCCTGTGTGACCGACCCGAAGGATTAGGCTCGTGTGATTTATACTTTTCTGAGCTCCAAGGCCTCAAGTGGTCTCCACCCCAAAACTTAGGGCCTATTGTGAATAGTCCTTTTTGGGAGTCACATCCTTCGCTGAGCCATGATAGGCGGCGCCTCTACTTCGCCTCAGGGCGGCCAGGGGGGCTCGGTGGTACCGACCTCTGGTATACTGAATGGCGCGAGGGCCAGTGGCAAAAACCCTCTAATCTCGGCCCTCCTATCAATACCCCCGGCAACGAATACAGCCCTATGATAGCCGCCGATGGCAAGACCCTCTACTTCGCCTCAGACTATCACCCGGGGATGGGAGGACAAGACCTCTTTGTGGCTTACCTCACCGATACCGGCTGGACTACTCCCCGAAACTTAGGCTATCCCCTCAATACCCCCGCCGACGAACAAACCCTGTGCATAGATGCCCGAGGAGAGATAGCCTACATCGCTTTGGTGCGTGACGATGGGCTCGGAAAAGAAGACCTGTACGCCTTTCCCCTCTGGCCTAAAATACGCCCGGCTACTCCAGCCACGTACGTGCGCGGGCGCGTATTAGATAAAACCACCCAAACCCCCATCACCGCCGAGGTAACGATTATCGCCGTAGACACCCGCGACACTTTGCGTACCCTACAATCCAATAAAGCCACGGGGGCGTTTCTCTTATCCTTGCCCGTAGGCCAACGCTATGCGCTTTTCGCAAAAGCCCCCGGCTATCTCTTCTACAGCTCCCACTTCGAGCTGGTACGCCCAGACACCGCCTATGAACTGCTGGTACTTTTGGACAGACCCCAAAAAGGCAGCCGCCTCACCCTCCAAAATGTATTTTTTGCGTTTGACCAGGCCGAGCTCAAGCCGGAGTCCGAGATTGAGCTTATGGAAGTGGTACGCCTCCTACAAGAAAATCCCCGCCTAAAAGTAGAGATAGAAGGCCACACCGATAGTGTAGGAAATCCTGTATATAACCAAACGCTTTCGCAGCGAAGAGCCGAAGCCGTAAAAAACTTTCTCGTCTCTAAGGGTATAAAGCCAGAAAGGATTCGGACGCGGGGATATGGGGCCTCTCGCCCTATCGCGGATAACCGCTCCGAAGCAGGACGGGCCCTCAATCGCCGCACAGAGATTCTCTTCACCGAGGCAGAGTGACATCAAATAGGTACCGACGCAGGGGTATGTATTCTGGGCCTGTGGGATGAAGCACAGACTGATACAGGTACGCCACGGTAAAAAGAAAGGCTTCCTGCTCCCTAACCCCTATACTTTCTAAGGTTATAGGTACAGGAGACCGGGCAATGGTAATGTGCGGGTGTATCTCTTGAGGTACAGGCCTATTTAGCGCTCTGTGCAGCCGTTCTACCATTTCCTTGAAGATAGGGGTATTCCCCAGTTGGATCCAGAGGGTGCGCCGCACCCATTTTATATGCGTAGGTATAAGCTGCAGAGCGCTATGGCCCTGTAAGATGGGTTCTATCGCTGCATGAAGGGCTTCTACCTTCGTTTCGGGCCATTCTTCTAAAAAGAGCAGCGTAACATGCCACTGACTCGGAGGAACCCACCGGGCACGTGGCGGCAATAGCAAGGGCTTATGTTGCATAATCCATGCTACTGCTGCCGGTGGAAGTGCCAACCCGACAAATAGCCTCATTTGCGTAAATATACGGACTTAACAAACAAGCTTGACAAGTGCTTCTCCGCTTCCCTCCCCAGAAAGCCCCTATCTTTGTTTATATGCGGTGGATATGGGGGGTATTGGCTTGCCTGTATGCCCAAGGAGGGGTTCCGATTGGCCAATGGGGAGTATATGCCTACCATGGAAACATCCGTGAGGTTACCTATGTGGCCCCTTATTTTTGGTGCCTCAGTAGTGAAGGCGTCGTTTTAATAGATGGAGAAAGTGGGGCATACCGAGAGCTAAGCCGCGCTACGGGCTTGTATGCTAACCAACCCACAGCCCTCTATGGAGACCCTTATAGCCAGTGGGTTTTCTTAGGGTACGACGACGGCACTATCCAGTATGGGACAGATGCAGAAAGGCTACAGCTTTTTCAAGACATAGCCCGCAATCCCATTTATACCTCACGGGCGATACGAAGTTTTCATGCCAAGGGAGATACCTTGGCTATTGGAACCGATTTTGGCGTAGTGCTTTGGCAGAAAAGTTCAGGTAGGGTCTTGGGGACCGTACCTCAGTTTCCGGGGGCAGGATTCGGTGAAGGGGTGATAGCGGTACGATGGGGCGGAGGCACCCTTTGGTGCCTGACAGCCAAAGGACTATTTGCCCTGCCAGAAGGGCGAGCCTGGACAGGCCCCTGGGAGAAACGCTCGGGTGCTGGTTTTCTCCTGCCAGATACTTTGGTTAATCGCTTTCAAGGGTGGGGTGAAACGCCAGAGGGCTTCCTCATAGCTTATGCGGAGACCCTCTACCGTTGGAATGGGAGCAGTTGGGTCGCGCACCCCCTCCCGCCCGCGCTGCAAGGACGAAGGGTCCTCCGATTTTTTGGCGAGCGGGGCGGATGGGCCCTGGCCGTAAGCGATACGAACGTGTTTTTCTTCTCGGCCCAAGGAGCCATCTATCAAGAATGGAACCCTGGCCCTACAACGCTATGGTGCGACCCTTCTGCTACTTATCACGCTTGGGGCAGTAGTTGGATTGGGGCCTGGGTACGCAGCCCTAAAATCCAGGTAAGCACCGACTCCTACCAACGGCTGCGAGGGGGCAGCGTGACCGACGTCCTCCCCACACCGGAAGGGCTCTTTTTCTTACATGATGGCTGGACGCTCTGGCGTAGCGGATGGGGAAACTTTGTCACTTTCTACCGCGCTGGCGCCTCTCGGGGCGAGGCCTTCTCCTTATCCTTCCCCAACGGGCGTTCCTATTCTACCCCGGCCGGACCTGTTTGGGATGGGGCCACCGCATGGATAGGCACCGGGTTAGGAATAGTCCGGCTCTCCCCTGCAGGCATAGTAGATACTTTTTCAGCCTATAATGCGCCTTTTGATGGCCTCTTTCCCGATGCCCAGGGGAAACCCACTACCCTACGCTTTACAGCACTGGTCCGGGACAATACCGGCGCAATATGGGCAGGAAAATATTTTGGCAACTCCAACTTAGCCGTATGGATACCTTCTTCTAACACTTGGCGTACCCTTCCTTACTCAGATGGGCTCGTCGTTTCTATTCAAATAGATAGTCGTGGCTACAAATGGATCCTGTACCGAAACGGTGCACTCCGCGTAATAGATGACAGAGGCAATCCCGACAATCCCACGGGTTTTCGGACGAGGCTCTGGGGCGGCAATGGCACTACTTTGCCGGGGTTGCCTTCTCCTAATATCTATGTGGTGGCTCCTGACCGCAGCGGCGCTATATGGCTGGGCACCGACAAAGGCGTAGCCGTATTGTATGGAGATCCCTTTGACGGTACCCTCTCCGTCTCGCTGCCCGTCATAGAAAACCGCTACCTTTTAGAAGAAGAAACCATCACCGATATCGCCATAGACGGCCAAAACCGCAAGTGGATAGGTACCGTCAACAGTGGTGCCTATGTTTTGAGTCCTGACGGCAACCGCCAAGTAGCCAACTTCAATACCACCAATAGCCCCCTCCCCAGCAACTTCATTTTCCATATCCGTCCTTGGGGTCTTACAGGAGAGATATTTCTCATCACCTCGGCAGGTACGGTCAGCTATAGAGATTGGGCTACCGATCCTTCCCCTGCCTTGGATAGCCTATACATTTTCCCGAATCCCGTATCCCGCCATTTTGAAGGATGGATCGGCATCCGAGGACTCTCTGAGGGCAGTACAGTAAGGATATTTACCGTGGATGGGCAAGCGGTCCGCCTACTCCAAAGCTTCGGTGGGCAGGCCGTATGGGATCTGCGCACGCTTTCGGGGGAAAAAGTTTCTCCCGGCGTCTATCTCGTAGGCGCCATAGATGCAGAGGGACAGCGCAGCGCCGTGGGGAAAATTGTTGTTACAGACTAAAATGTTGAATGTGCTTGTCTTTTCTGCGCTTAAGGCTGGGCAGCCATGGGCTCGCCTTCTGCAGAAGGTTCCCCAGGAACCATTCCTGGCTTGGGGGGTAGGTCCTTTTCAAGCGCAGCTTTCTAAAACCCTAACAGCAACCCTCGCAGAAATGGGTATATCTGCCCGGTGGCTTCCGCTCTCCCAGCGTCCGGCTTGGGTCCACCGCACGCTTGCTATGCCTTGGCCAGAGTCGCCCATAGGGACCCTCTTCCAAGAAACCCCCTTTCTCATCCTCACGGCCGATATGCCCTTGCTTCAGGCCCTGTGGCAGTATCTCACCCAGCAGAAGCTCCTCCATACGACCTACTTTCTCCCTTCTTACGTCCGTTCTCCCCTTACAGCTGAGCCTACTCCGCTCACTTCCTCAGCTGAGATAGAAACATGGAAAACCCTTTATGAAGAACTGGCCGAAGACTTTGCTTTACTCGAAGCTTGGACGCCCTGCACCTTAATCGGCGGTTGGTCATGAGTCAAGAAGTGAAAACGCGTGCACTTTTGCTACAGAGCTATCCTTTTCGGGAACGAAGTCGGGTGCTGCGCTTACATACCGAGCACGAGGGGACCCTTTCTGTGATTGCGTTAGGTCAAACCGCCCACATTCCTCCCGTAGGCGCCCTACTCCAAGTGCGTTTGCGCCTCCGTCCCCACAGAGACCTTCAGCGGGTGGCAGAGCTGGACTGGGATTACCTCTACCGTACGCTTTTTCATGACCCTACCCGCCATCCTTATCTTATCCTTGCCGTGGAATGGCTGAGCCGTTGCCTGGTGGCCCCCGACCCTTCCCTTTTTAGTTGGGTGCGCGCGCAGCTTATCGCCTTAGATACCAGCGAAAAACCGCGAGAAGTCGTACAAAGGCTTTTCCGAGACCTGCTCCCGCGGTGGGGCGGGCCTACTTTGCCCCCACAAGCTACGCTTTCCGAGATAGAAGCTGCGTACCGGCTCACCTTCCCTGAGTGGAGGCCGCTCCAGAGCTTTTCCCTGCTGGAAAAACTAACTTTGCCTACTTATGGCGCATAATCCTACTCCCGTGGGTCCGCTCTTGAGGCAGATCCAGTCTCCGGCTGACCTGCGAAGGCTGCCCGAAGAGCTCCTTCCGCAACTGGCAGAGGAGCTGCGCGAGTTCCTCATCCACCACGCAGCCGAATACGGCGGGCACTTCGGGGCAAGCCTCGGGGTAGTAGAGCTGACTGTTGCCCTCCACTACACCTATCAAACGCCAGAAGACCTTCTCGTATGGGATGTAGGACATCAAGCCTACGGCCATAAAGTCCTCACGGGCCGGCGCGACCGCTTCCATACTAACCGCCTTAAAGACGGCATCTCCGGCTTCCCTAAGCGAGACGAGTCTATCTACGATACTTTCGGTGTAGGCCACTCCTCTACTTCTATCTCCGCAGCCTTAGGCATAGCCGAAGCCCTCAAACACCTCGGCCAGACCCACCGTAAGGTTGTCGCTGTGATTGGCGATGGGGCCCTCACCGCCGGCTTAGCCTACGAAGGCCTCAATAACGTCGGCGCCCTCCAACCCGACCTCCTCATCATCCTCAACGACAACCAAATGTCTATTGACCCTAACGTGGGCGCTATCAAGGACTACCTCGCCGGCATTACCGCCTCCCGTACCTATAATCGCTTTCGCGATGAAGTATGGAAGCTCCTTACAAAAATCCAAGAAAAACTCGGAGCACCTATCCGAGATTATGCGGCACGACTGGAAGAAATGTTTATCTTCCTCGTATCAAAGCCAGCCGTCTTTTTTGAAAGCTTGGGGCTGCGGTACTTCGGGCCCGTAAATGGGCATGATGTCTTAGGGCTTACTTCTACGCTGCGCGACCTGAGAAGCCTCCCCGGACCCAAGCTCCTCCACTGTCGCACGGTCAAAGGCAAGGGCTTTGCTCCAGCAGAGAAAGACCCTATTAAATGGCATGCCCCGGCGTTTCGTTTTGACCCTCGCACCGGAGAAGCCCTCTTCACAGCCCCACCCAAACCGACCCCTCCCCGCTACCAAGATGTTTTTGGTGAAACTGTTATTGAACTGGCCGAACAAGACTCCCGTGTAGTGGCTGTCACCCCGGCTATGCTCTCCGGCTCAGGCCTTACCAAAATGCATAAGCTCATGCCGCACCGCTGCTACGATGTAGGGATTGCCGAGCAGCACGCGGTCACTTTTAGCGCAGGCTTGGCCACCCAAGGCATGAAGGTCTTCTGTAATATCTACTCCACCTTCCTCCAGCGGGCCTATGACCAAGTCATCCATGATGTGGCGATACAAAACCTGCCTGTTATCTTTTGCTTAGACCGGGCGGGTGCCGTCGGCGCTGACGGCGCTACCCATCAAGGCTTGTATGATATTGCCTACCTGCGCCCTATCCCTAACCTCATCCTCTCGGCACCCCTCAATGAGTCCGAGCTGCGGAACCTTATGTACACTGCCTTGCACGCCGAACACCCCTTCGTTATCCGTTATCCTCGCGGCAATGGCGTCCTCTTAGAATGGCGCACCCCCTTTGAAGAAATACCCATCGGCAAAGGACGCCTCCTCCGCGAAGGCGAGACAGTGGCGCTCCTTACGTACGGCCATATCGGCAACGAAGCCTTAGCCGCCTGTGCCCAACTCGCAGAAGAAGGCCTCTTCCCCGCTGTATATGACTTACGGTTTGCAAAACCTCTGGATGAAGACCTCCTCCACGAAGTGGCCCAAAAATACCGTTACATTATCACCGTAGAAGATGGGGTTCGCATAGGGGGCATAGGCAGCGCAGTGTTAGAATGGTTCGCAGACCAAGGGTACCACCTGCCCATAAGACGCTTAGCCGCACCAGACATCGTCCTGGAACACGCTACCCAAGCCGAACAATACGCCCTCTGCGGCTATGACCGCAAAAGCATAGCCGAGGCCGTGCGGCAGGCTTTCCAAGTCAGCGTACATTTGCCCGCGTGGAAGCGCTCATAGTAGCCGTTTTTCTCATAGGGTATGCCCTCATCGCCTTAGAGCATCGCCTCCATATAGATAAGGCCGCTACGGCCATCCTCATAGGAACCTTTAGCTGGTTTGCCCTTTTTGTTTTTCCTCTCTTTACCCACGGGGCAGTACCTCCCTCCACCGAAGGAGCCCTCCTCCATCACCTCAGCGAGACCGCGAGCATCCTCTTTTTCCTCATGGGCGCTATGACCATCGTGGAAGTAGTGGATTCTTACGACGGCTTCCGTTTCGTACTGCAACTGCTGCGGGCTCGTACCTTGTGGGCTTTCTTAGCTATATTGGTTACACTCACCTTTTTTCTTTCAGCGGTCATAGATAACCTTACAACCACCCTGCTTATGGTCTCACTCTTGCAAAAAATAGTTCCTTCTGAGGAGAGGAATGCGCGGCTGCTGGGCGCCTCGCTTATCGTTATCGCCGCAAATGCCGGTGGAGCATGGAGCCCCCTCGGGGATGTCACCACCACGATGCTCTGGATAAAAGGGTGTATCACCGAGGTCAATATCATTCTCCGTACGTTCCTACCCAGCCTCCTTTCCGTAGCTCTACCCTTTTTCATTCTCGGCAGACAACTCAAGGGAACCGCCCTCAGCCTCACCCCTTCCCCGTCCGATGAAGAGAACTTCATACCTCGCCGGGCCAGTTTGATAGTTTTTTTAGTAGGCATAGGGGGTATCCTGGCTGTACCTATCCAAAAACTCGTTTTCCATGTGCCGCCGTTCTTAGCTATGCTCCTCTCCATGGGAGGCGTATGGCTCGTCACAGAAATCTTCTACCGCCGCCTGCGTAGGCAGGTAGAGGATCCGTACCGCTTACGGGTAGCCAGCGCCTTAGAGAAGATAGACACCCCCAGCTTGCTATTCTTCTTGGGTATTCTTTTAGCGGTAGGGGCCTTAGGAGAAATAGGTATTCTGCGGTGGACAGCAGAAGCCCTGGACCATACCCTCGGAAACTTAGACGCGGTGGTATTCCTCTTCGGTCTGCTCTCAGCTGTAGTAGATAATGTCCCCTTAGTAGCCGCTGCCATTGAAATGTACCCCTTAGACCTCTACCCCACGGACCACCGGTTGTGGGAGTTTATGGCATATGCGGCTGGGGTAGGCGGGAACCTCCTCATTATCGGCTCCGCGGCCGGCGTGATAGCCATGGGCATGGAAAAAATAGAGTTTTTCTGGTATCTGCGACGAGTTTCGTGGATAGCGTTCTTAGGATACCTCACAGGCGCTCTCACTTACATCCTCCTCGCCTAACTAATAGCTCCCCCCAGACAAACGGGCTCCATAAGGCCGCCCTCCTATCCACAGACGCACTACCGCAGGGACAGGAATCTGTATCTCCCATTCTTGGTTTCCGATTTGGGCGAGGGTTACCGGAAGCCTGCGCCCCAAGAAGTCCCATGCCTCCACCGATGGCGAGAGGACGCTTCGCACAAAAAGATGGTTTCCTCTTTGCCAAAAGGGGAGGTTTGTTTGGGCCTCCAGCGCTGTAGGACTAAGCTGGTGGATAGCGACCAAGCCATCCAGGTCTGCGCTGAGGCGGTCGGACGGCTGCCAGTGAGTCGCATCGCGCACACGCACCCACCGAACCCACCCTAAGGCTACCTGCGCTAAGTCAAACGCATCCCCGCCAGCTTCCGCGGGGTCTTGCCAGCTAATTTCCCCTGAGCAACTACCACACCCCGTAGGCGTACGCCCGGCCAATCCGGCCCCTGTCACCGAGTCGTACGGAAAAACCCGCCAGTTTTGCCCATCCTGCGACACCTCCACTATCATCCACTCCTCAAAGACTTGGCCATTCCCATAGAAGAAGGCATTCTCAAATACAACAAAATCAGGTCCTGGCCCATCCACTATCGGCGGGTCAAACTCCAAAGTTATATAGCCGCCTTTTCCTAAGGACACCACCTGACAAGGGTCGGCACAAGGCCGAGTGGGGGTGGCCGTCGTACAGATAGGCCCCAGGACATTGTACGGAAAGTACCGGCTATCTTGCCCAAAGGTCTGCGAAGTGCCAAAAGCATAATCTACCACGCGCACTGGCCATATACTGGGGGGCGAAGGGGGAAAACAGCGTTCACCGCAAGCACACTGCGCAAAAAGTACCCTTGTCAGCACACCTATTATGCCCCCGCAGAGATACGCTCGCCCCATAAGAGCGCCTGTAAATAAGGAGTGCGAAAAACCCCATGCGAATCATACTGCGCCTGCAGCGCCAAAAAGGTAGAGAGCTGCGGATACTGCTGAGCTATGTATTCGGCGGAGGCGGTATGCATTTTCCCCCAGTGCGGGCGTCCCCCATACGCCTGAAAAATCTCCTCTATCCCGCGGAAAAACTCTGCATAAGGCATGCGATAATAGGCGTGCACCGCAATAAAGACTCTGTCTTCTCCATAAGCGGGACTAAGCGGAATATCATCACCCCGCACATAACGGTATTCTATCGGGAAGCTGACTGCAGGCTGATGTTTCTCTATCCAGCGGCGAATCTCCCGTAAAACTTCCGGACCGGCCGCCGCAGGCACGCCATACTCCATCTCGCGGAAACGTACCCACCTCGGCGAAGCAAATATCCGATAGGCTTTATCCACACGTACTTCTTCGGACATGCTCCGCCCGGCAAACCGACACAGGGCAGGACTGGCGCTCGGGAGAAACTGCGCGAACTTATTCACGGCCCAAAAAGCCCCATTCTCCCACAAGGCATCTATAAACCAGCGCCGCAAAAACGACACTTGGCCTGCCTCAGTGCTTTTCTCGCTAAGCTTGACAGCGGCCTTCTCACTATACGGAAACCAAAAAAACTCAAAGTGTCTATACCGCTCCAGCCACTCTTCGCTACGCTGCAGCGCTTCTTCCAGGGGGTAGAGCTTCTTAGTAAGACGAAGGTAAAAGCGGGGTTCCACGCGTAGGGTCACCTGCGTAATCACGCCAAGCAGGCCCAACGACACTTGCAAAGCCCGAAAAAGCGCCGGCTGGGTATCGGCATACACATCGTGTATCCGTCCCTCTCCATCTACAAAGCGATAATGCACGGCCTGCGTGGCCAGAATACCAAACGCCTTACCTGTGCCATGGGTGCCTGTGCTAAAAGCGCCGGCGATACTTTGTCTATCTATGTCGCCTTGATTGGAAAGGGAAAAGCCCTCCTTCCACAAGAGCGGCAGGGCCCGATACAGGCGCGTACCCGCCCAAAGCGTAGCGGTATGCTGGGTAGGGGAAACGGATATGAGGCCCTGCATCCTATCCAGTCGCAGTAATATCCCTTTCGTATCCGCCAATGGAGGCCACGAGTGTCCTGCCCCTATCACCCGAAGGGTATGCTTTTTTTTTGCAGCCTGCTGGACCCATCGTACTATCTCTTCCTCATTCGTAGGCTCGGCGTATACAGTGGGTTGTATCGCTACAGTTCGGCCCCAGTTGCGTACCCTCATGAAGCGAAGGTACATTTTATCCCCAGCTCTGTAAGCGTGCGCCAGTATCCCGGAAAGGACTTAATGACCGAATGCGGCTGCCGGATCCCCACGGGCCCTTTGCTCCGAGCAGCGATGAGACTCATCCCCATAGCCATCCGATGGTCTCCGTAGCTTTCAAATACCATATCGCCCAGGATTTGTCGGCGGAGCGGATACACCATCAGCTCATCTGGGGTCCATTTGAGCTGTACACCTATGCGCGCCAGTTCGGTGGCTAAGGCTTGGAGCCGATGAGTCTCCTTATAAGGGAGCGTAAATACGCCTGTCAAACGGGAAGGTGCCTCGGCAAAAGCACTCACTACCACCAGCGGAATAGCCGCATCCGGAAAGTCTCGTACATCCATTTCTATCGCCGGAATAGGACCCCCTTGACTTTCAACCCAGAGACCTTCCTCTTCCCAATTCAAGCGCAAAGGCCAAGGCAGAACATCCAGCAAGAGCCTTTCTGGCTGAAAAGAACATGAAGATATAGGCAAAAACAAACGAGCCTCTACAAGCATAGCCCAGGCAAAAAAGAATGTAGCGAGGCTCCAATCAATCTCTCCTTTAAAGTACAAGGAACTTTGGGGAGTAGAACCGATCGCCAATCGCCATCCTTCTTGGGTAGGTATCCATTCCCAGCCATAGGCCCTGAGAAGCTGCCGCGTGATCTCGCGGTAAGAAGGGGTAGCTGGCTGCTTAGCGCGTTCCTCTATATACGCCCCCTCGGGCAAATGAGGCGCCAAGAGAAATAAAGCTGATAAAAACTGACTGCTCACTGAGCTATCCACTGAAAATCCTTCTGGCCTCCAGCTTGGTTCACCCCAAATTTCTATGGGAAAAAGCCCAAGCGCTACTTTTATTTGAGCCCCAGCAGATAGGAGGGCTTCTATAAGAGGGAGGATAGGCCGCTTTCGTAAGGGGGGCGCCACATCTATCCAAAATCGCCCTGGAAAACGCGCCAAAAATGGTAAAAGAAACCGCAACGTCGTTCCCCCTTCTCCCAAATAGAGGTGAGCCCCGGTGCCTCGTATCGAATCAAGCGAGAAAAGATGCGTTTTTCCCTCTTTGGCATGGAGATAGCCCAAAGAGCGGAGCGCCTTCACTAAGTAGTATGTATCCTCAGCCGCCGAAAGCCCCTCTACCTTAAATGGCTGGCCTGTCTGCGCTCCCAATACAAGCTGGCGATTGCTTAGGCTCTTACTATAGGGCAACCGAACCTGCCCCTCTACCCTGGAAGGGGGCGGAGAAACCCATACCATCATCTTAGCAGCTTCTTATACCAGCGTACAGCCGCCTGTAGCTCTTGCACGCGCACAGGTTCTATGCGCACTTCACCTGGGGCAGCCCATATAGGCACATATAACCGGCCGGCTTTTCGCTTCTTATCCTGCAGAAGGGTTTTTAGCCAACGCTCCCATGTAAAAGAAGGCAGCGGAAGAAGTAACTTTTCACTTCTGATTTTCTCAACAAGCTGGTCCAAGTGTGCTGGGGCTAAGTAGCCTTTTTGGTAGGAAAGCCAGGCCTCTTGCACCAGCCCCACTGCGACAGCTTCCCCATGCGTAAAGGGGATAGCTTGGGACAAAGAGAGACTTTCCCACACATGGCCGAGGGTATGGCCTAAGTTTAGGACACGGCGGCGGTCTTTTTCTGTCGGGTCTTGTGCGACAATCTCCCACTTGACGGCAGCCGCTTGCTCCAAAATAGCCAGCGAGGGTACCTGCGTAAAATCCCTGGCCAGCACAAGCTCCCATAACGCCCCGCCCACAATCATGGCATGCTTGAGCACTTCCACCCACCCGGAACGTACCTCCCGAGCAGGTAGGGTCTCTAAGAAGCCCCTATACGCCCAGATGGCTACCGGCTCCGCAAAGGTGCCTATTAGGTTTTTGCCTGCCTTGAAGTTTATACCCGTTTTCCCGCCTATGGCTGCATCTACTTGAGCTATAAGGGTAGTAGGCACATAGACAAAAGGCACGCCCCGCTTCCAGGTGCTGGCCACAAATCCCCCTACATCTAACATACTGCCTCCACCGATAAATACCACTACATCCTGACGCTCCACCTCGTACTGCCAGAGCTTTTTCCACAGCCGCCGCACGACTGGGAGAGTTTTCATGGCCTCTCCTCCTTCTACGGTAAGCAGGGGAGTTCCCGCTCTAAGCGTATCTATGAGGGGTTTCCAAAGGGCATACACTCGCCCATCACATACAAAGAGCCGAATAACCCCCTCTATCCCCGTTCGGGCTTGAAGAAACTCCCCCTCCGTAGCGTAAAATGCGGGCTTAGTGGGTATGTTCAGCCTTGTATTTTTTGATAGCCTCTATGAGGCGGGGTACGACTTCAAAGGCGTCGGCAACAATTCCATAATCCGCCACCTTAAAAAAGGGCGCCTCGGGGTCGTTATTGATGACGACGATATTTTTAGAGGAAGCTACACCAGCCAAATGTTGGATGGCCCCAGAGATGCCTATGGCGATATACAGGTTCGGCGAGATTTGGATGCCTGTCTGGCCTACGTGTTCGTGGTGGGGACGCCAGCCTACGTCCGCCACGGGCTTAGAGCACGCGGTAGCCGCGCCCAATACCTGCGCCAGCTCCTCTATTATGCCCCAGTTTTCCGGTCCTTTGAGGCCGCGCCCACCAGACACCACTATCTCGGCCTCCGTGAGCGGTATCTTATCCGTCGCTACTTTTTCCACGCCCACTGGTCGGGCCCGCAGGTCTTCCGCCGAAGGAGTAAAAGCAAAATCTTCTTCACTTACCGAAGGGCGTGGCGCGCGTGCAGGGATAATCGCGTTTGCCCGCATAGTGACGATAAGGGGGAGATGGTCAGTGTACACCCACTCTATGGCTTTATTAGAATAGGCAATACGACGGGCACGAAACCCCGCGCTTTCTTTTTCGGGCACTTGGACAATCCCTGAGAGCAAAGCCCCATCCGCCCACACACTCAGCATGGGCGCCATAGCCCGCCCATTATAGGTCTGGGATAGGACCGCATAAGGCACTTTGTGGGCCGCAAGAAATGCAGCCATGGCCCGCGCATACGCCGCAGGAATAAACTCCGCCAGCTCTGGATGTAAGATGCGTATCACTTTATCGGCGCCATACTCGGCCAAAACTTGGGAGGTATTTTGGGGAACCTCCTTGCCTATTACCACTGCCCATACAGGGAGGCCTAAGGCATCCGCCCAAGTGCGTGCGGCCGTCAGCGCTTCTAAGGTAGATTTTTTGAAACGGCCTTCGGATACTTCAGCCCATACCGCTACGGCACTCATATCAATCCTTTGTTTGCGAGTTCCTGAACGAGTTCTTCTATCTTGTCGGGGTCAATCTTCTTGAAGGGGCCCTTTGCCGGGGGAAGCTCATGTCTTAGGGTCTGGACCCGCGGCGTTACCTCCACAGGCGGGAGAACATGAAGGGGCTTGGTTTTCGCTTGCATGATGCCCCGCACGTTCGGGATGCGCCACTCTGCCAGGCCTTTCTGAGCACTCAGCACCAGAGGAAGCGGAGATTCTATCCGTTCCTTTCCCCCCGTAATCTCGCGCGTAAGAACAGCTTTTTGCCCCGCTATCTCTATGCTCGTGGCGTAAGAGATATACGGAAGATTCAAGAGGGCCGCCACCATGCCCGGCACTTGGGAGCCGTTGTAGTCTATGGACTCCTTGCCGAAAAACAAGAGGTCAAATCCTTGCTTTTCGGCATACGCGGCGATTTGGTTAGCGACAAAGTAGCCATCCACGGGGAGTGCATCTATCCGTACCGCTTCATCCAGCCCTAAGGCCAAGGCTTTGCGGAGATTGCTATCTACATTATCCGTGGAAGAGGCCCCATTTTTCCCTACACAGAGGACGGTCACATGCACGCCAGAGGGATTTTTTTCTTTAAGTTCTGCGGCTCGGGCCAGGACAAAATCATCGTACGGATTGACAATAAAGGTTACGCCGGTACGGTCCAGCTGGGTGCCATCCGCCGAAAACTGGATACGCGTGGTAGTGTCCGGCACATGGCTAATGCAGCACAGGATTTTCATCACGGGCAAAAAAACGAAAAACAACCGAGCCTATCTCTCTATTTCGGGTTCCTCCACCAGCCCAGGAACCCGCGAGAGGCTGATAAACTCATGGCAGGCCTGGATAAGCTCCGGCGCAGAATATTGGTCAGGCCCTATTACCCGTACTATCTTGCCTTTATGAATGAGCCTATTGACCAATGCCATAAAGTCCCCATCGCCCGACACAATCACGATCTCATCCAAAAAAGCCGACACCTCTAATATCTCCATGGCAATCTCCATGTCCATGTTGGCTTTGATTTCGCCGGAAGGAAGGCGTTTGAGGGGTTTAGTAATCACTCGGTAGCCCATTAGCGCTAAGGCCATGAGGAAACGCCGCTGCTCCTCCCGCTCTGGGTCGAAAGAAGAGAACGCGGTAAAAGTGGTGATATAGCTTTTTTCCCGCAAGAAGTAGTCCTTGAGGGCCTGATAGTTGAGGCGCGCATTAGGGTTTAGCGCGCGTACCGTACTGAAAACATTTTGCACATCTACGAAAACGCCTCGGCGGCGTAGCCAGCTTTCTTGCACGAAACAAAGGTATCACAGGGGAGAGGAGCTTCTGAGAAAACCAACGCTTTTTGTACTTTTAGGGGAGGCGAGCGGAGGCCCTGGTGGGTGCGACCCCCACCCTCGCCACATGGCTAAGCTGAACGTGGAGGAGCTTTTGGCTCTCCTCAGCCGACAAGAGCTGCTCCGCATCGCGCGCGAAGGCCGAGAGCTGGGGCTACTCCGTCCTACCTACCCCCTCAATCACTACGATGCCCAGAGCTTGCGTCGCCTCCTCCGCCGTCATGCAGAAATCCTCACCCATCTACCCTCTGTGCAAGATTACTTGCATAAATACAGCCGCCGCTCTACCCGCGAGCGGAACTCTCCCCCCCCTTCCGAAACCCTCCCAAGCCTACCTGTGCTCATGGAACGCCTCTTTCCAGGGGTACAGGGCATGGATGCGGAAAAAGAATCCCTCATAGAGTGGATATACCTACCCTTGGCAGCCCCCCAGCAAGCCCAACGCTACGGCCTTTCGCTCTCGCCCACCCTCCTCGTAGAAGGACCTCCAGGCACCGGGAAAAGCTTCCTCTTGCGACGATTTGCCCAAGGTAGCGGCTTTACTTACAAAATCATTCATACACCCGCTTTAGCCGTCAAATGGTACGGCGAGACCGAACGCCGCCTCCGCAATATAGTTCATTCCGCCGTGCGGAAAGCCCCTGCACTCCTCGTATTCGAAGAGCTGGAAAGCCTCTTTCCCGATAGAGAACAAAATCTCCCTTGGCTCACCGGACCTGTGCAACAGTTTCTCCTCCTCTTAGATGAAATAAAAAACAAACAAGGCATCGCCGTGATAGGGATTACCAATCATGCTCAGAGATTAGATAAAGCGTTAGTACGGCCGGGCCGCTTTGACCACAAGCTATATGTACCCCCCCCAGACTTTACGGAAAGGCTCCTATTTCTCTCACGCCACGCGCAAACCTTACCCTTTGCCCCAGGGATAGATTGGACTCATTGGGCTGAAACCACGTCGGGCTATACCCGGGCTGACCTGGCCCACTTGCTCCAAGAAGCTGGACGCCGAGCCTTCCTACGCCACTGGCGAGAAGGAGCTCCCCAGCTCATCACCGAAGAAGACCTCCGCCTGGCCCTCAAATCCGTGTAGGCAGATCCGGAAACTTGAATGTATAGGGTTCTATAGATGGCGGCTTTTCTCCCCGAGCGTTCAGCTCCATAAGGGCTTTAACGTCCTTAGCTAAAATGCAAACCTGCTTCCCTTCCCCTACTTTTTCAAACCATAAGCGTTCCAAGAGTATCTCTGTACGCAAGTATCGCCACTCGCCCTCCTCTGTGTAGAGCATCTTTACTTTAGGAAGCTTTTCTAATGCACTTTTGTAGGCGTCCAGCTCATAGTTGAGGCAGCATTTGAGCTTACCGCACAGGCCGGTTATCTTAGTGCTATTGAGTGAGAGGCCTTGGTAACGAGCGGCTTCGGTGGTGACGGCCGGGATTTCGGTCATCCAGCTGCTACAGCACAGCTCTCGGCCGCAGGGGCCAATCCCGCCTACACGCGCCGACTCTTCTCGGGCATTTATCTGACGCATCTCCGGCCGCACCCGAAAAAGCTCTGCCACACGCCGAACAAGCTCCCGAAAATCTACTCGCCCCTCCGCCGTAAAATAACATATAAGGGTTCGCCCATCCGCGCTCAGCTCTACATCTGTAACCTTCATTTGGTGGGCAGGCCCAAGCCCTAACTCTTCCACCAGTTGGCGTATGCGGAGGAGCATATCCTGTTCTCGGGCACGCGCTTCTTGCAAACGCTCTATATCCGCCGGGGAAGCCCGGCGGAGCACCTTCTGCGAGGGGTCTGGGAGTTGCTTCTGTGCCTTAGCCCGAGCTTGTGCCAGATAGCCCGTAAGCGATACACACCCTATATCAAACCCTTTACCTATCTGTGGGGGGGCTTCACTTCCTCGGCGGATAACCTCCGGCACGACTATCCATTCTCCGGTAGCCAAAGGCGGCTGTAAATCCACCCAGAAAAGCTCTCGGCGATTCCCTTTGAAGCGTACTTCTATGAGTGGCGGGGCCTCTTGGGGGGGACGCACCCCTTCCAGCCAGTCCCCTACAAATACGCTATTGGAACACCCATTACACCCCCCGCGGCACCCCATACACCTCCTGGAAACGCTGTATTCGCTGGCTTACCTCTCGGGCCCCGAGCAGCTCCATAATCGCATAGAGGGAGGGCCCCGCCTCCTCTCCCGTCAGTATCAGGCGGAGGGTAAGCAGCACCTTGCCCATAGGAAGCCCCCTGGCTTTGACCCATTCCTTGAGTTTAGCCTCTAAGAGGGGGGCTTCCCAACTGGAAATACCCTGGAAAAGGGCCTCTATCTCGGGAAGAAGAGCTATCACCCCGCCATGAAGCTTCTCGGCCAGGGGTTCCTTAAGCGGAAGGGCCGGCCGCTCATAAAAGAAGCGTACCGCCTCTATCAGCTCTGGGAGCAGAGAAGCGCGTTCTCGTGCCAGCTCAATAAGACGCGCCAGGACCAGCTGGGAGACCGGCGGAAGGCCACGCTCACGCCAGAGCTGCTCCACCCTCGGCAAAAGCCGTTCTATGGGCGCCCTACGCAAATGCTGCTGGTTGATCCACTTGGCTTTTTCGTAATCAAAGCGCGCCCCGGCCTTACTTACTCGCTCCAACGAAAACGCCTCTATAAGCTCCTCCATCGTGAATAGCTCTCGGTCCTCTGCTGGGTGCCAGCCAAGTAAAGCTAAATAATTTACCACCCCTTCTGGCAGGAAGCCTCGTTCTCGGTAGCCGGACGACTCCTCGCCTGTGTGCGGGTCTTTCCACCGCAAGGGAAAAACGGGGAAACCCAATTGGTCGCCATCTCTTTTGCTGAGTTTACCGCCGCCATCCGGCCGCAGCAAAAGTGGCAGGTGGGCAAACTTCGGCATCTCCCACCCAAAAGCCTCATACAAAAGCACATGGAGCGGCGTAGAAGGCAGCCACTCTTCCCCCCGTATTACATGCGTCACCCCCATCAGGTGGTCATCTACTACATTCGCCAGGTGGTAAGTGGGCATGCCATCGCTCTTAAGAAGCACCTTATCGTCCAGCTCGCGGGTATGAAAGCTTACCCATCCCCGAATCTCATCATAAAAGCGCACTTCTCGGCCCCTCGGCATCAAAAACCGTATCACATACGGCTGGGACCGTAGGCGTTCCTCTACCTCTTGGGGCGGAAGGGTAAGGCTGTTTTTCATGTACATGCGGGTCACAGCATCATATTGGAAGGCCTCCATGCCTGCGGCCTTCACCTTCTGCCGCATAGCCTCCAGCTCCTCTTCGGTGTCAAACGCATAATAGGCCCATCCCCGCCGCACCAGCTCATGGGCATATTCGGCGTAAATGGCTTTGCGTTCGCTTTGGCGGTAAGGCGCATGCGGTCCACCCACATGCGGCCCCTCATCAAATGTAATCCCACACCACGTGAGGGCCTCTATAATATACTCCTCAGCCCCAGAAACGTAGCGGGTCTGGTCGGTATCCTCTATGCGGAGGATAAATCGACCCTTATGCTTCCGCGCCAGGAGGTAGTTATACAGGGCTGTGCGAACCCCCCCTATGTGCAGGGGGCCCGTAGGGCTGGGCGCAAACCGTACTACCATGCCTTATCCTTCAAGAGTCCGCTCGGCTTCCTTAGAATCCTTCTGGGGAAGGGCATCCTTTGCAAGCGTCGCAAGGTTCAAGGTGGCCCCTATTTCCAGGAGATGGAGTTCTATATCATTTTCTTTGAAGGCCGCCTGAGCCTTTTGGGCCTCTATTTGGATAGGTGGGAAGGTATTGTAATGCATCCCCACCACATGCGCTACATCTAAGAGCAGCGCCGCTTCCACCGCATCCTCCACATCCATCGTAAAGGTCCCCCCAATCGGCAAAAACGCTAAATCCAGCACATAGCGCTCAGCCAGCAGCTCCATTTCCAGCGTGAGTGCCGTATCCCCCGCATAATACACCGTGTACTTGCCATCTGAGATTAAAAAGCCCACCGGTACTCCTCCATAGCTCCCATCCGGAAAGCTACTGGTATGCATAGCCGGCACGAGTTTCACCCAGAGTTCGGAGCCTTTCTTGGGAGACCACGTACCCCCCACATTCATGGGATAAGTCGGGCAGCCCCGCTTCTCAAAATAGCTGTGGATCTCCCACACCCCGATGATAGGGGCATTATGGGCTTTGGAGAGCGTCTCCGCATCCGCTATGTGGTCAAAGTGCGCATGGGAAAGAAAGATATAGTCTGGCCGAAGGTCCTCTAAGCGCACTTTATCCTTAGCCAGGGGATTGGGCGTAATGAAGGGGTCAAAGAGAAGCCTTTCTCCGGTGGAGGCAGTTATCAAAAAGGCAGAGTGGCCGAGGTACTGTATCTGCATGAGGCGAAGGTAAGCAAATCCCCAAAAAGTCGCTTTCCTTTACCTTTGCTGGCATGAGTCGCAAGAAAGAAGAGGTCACGCCTGTCGTAGAAAATGCCGCTTCTGCCCCCCCTATGCCGCCGACAAAGCCTGCGTCCGACCCTTACACTTCTATGCTAAGCCGCTTTCATGCAGCTGCCGATCGCTTAGGCCTTTCTCCCGATGAGCGCGAGATCCTCAGCAAACCCTCCGAAATCCACATCGCTTACCTCCCCGTAGCCATGGACGATGGAAGTGTAAAGGTCTTCGAGGCGTACCGCATCATTCATTCCAAGGCGCTGGGGCCCGGCAAAGGAGGCATCCGCTATGCCCCAGAAGTCAACATGCGCGAGGTAATGGCGCTGGCCGCCTGGATGACCTGGAAATGCGCCGTAGTCAATATCCCTTACGGCGGCGCCAAAGGCGGCATCACCTGCGAACCCAAAAAAATGTCCTTAGGCGAGCTGGAACGGCTCACCCGCGCCTATACCCGCGCCATGTCTTCGGTCTTTGGCCCAGATAAAGACATTCCTGCGCCAGACATGGGCACCAGCGCCCGAGAAATGGCCTGGATCGTGGATGAATACTCCCGCCTCCATGGCGGCAACTTTATCCCCGCCGTGGTCACCGGCAAACCCTTGGAGCTGGGCGGCTCCAAAGGCCGGGTGGAAGCCACCGGCCGCGGCGTGACAACCGTTATCTTACAAGCGCTCCAACGTATGGGGCGCCGGCCCGAAGGCCTCACCGCCGCCGTCCAAGGCTTCGGAAATGTCGGCTCTATCACCGCGAAATACCTCTCCCAAAATGGCATCCGTGTGGTAGCCATCTCGGATAAAACCGGCGGCTTCTACAACGAACACGGCATCCTCATCCACCAAGCTATCCAATACCGCGACAATCACGGAGGGGTCTTAGATGGTTTCAAGGGCGGGAGCCGCATCACGAACGAAGAGCTCCTCACCTTAGACGTAGATATTTTGGTTCCAGCGGCATTAGAAGACCAAATCACCCCGCAAAATGCCCCGCACATCAAAGCTTGGCTGATTGCCGAGGGCGCGAACGGGCCCACCATGGCCGAAGCCGACCCCATCCTCAACGAAAAAGGCATCACCGTCATCCCAGATATCTTAGCTAACGCCGGTGGCGTGATTGTGTCCTACTATGAGTGGGTACAAAACCGGCGAGGGCACTACTATACCGAGGCCGAAGTGCAAGACCGCGCCGACAATACTATCAAGCAGGCCTTTGACGAAGTCTTTAGCCGAGCTGCCACCCAAAAGATCTCCCTGCGCGAAGCCGCCTACCTCATAGCGGTAGAGCGTGTGGCGCGCGCCCTCCGCATGCACGGGAAGTATTAGGAACTGCCAGGAGTCCGGCATAGCTTTGGGCTATGTCGGCGCCTTCCCTACCATCCTCGGCGCTGTGGGAGGTAATCCATTCCCTCACACATAAAGAAGTACGCGCCCTCTACGCTGAGATAAAAGGCACGCGTTTAGGGTGGCTCTTCAAGACCCTACGCCAGATGGCGATCTACTCCGATGAAGCGCTACAGCAAGCTTTCCAGGCGACATTCCCGAATACCGACAGCGGCACGCTCCGCACCTATAAGAAGCAGCTCTGGTTCCTCTTAGAAAAGCATCTCCCCCCTACCGAGGAAGCGCTCAAAGAGGAAATCCACGTGTGGCAACGCTTATGGCTAAGCGTCGTACTCTGGCGGCGAGGCCTCACCCACCTTTCCCGCATCCTCTGGCACCAAGCCATAGAAAAAGCCACACGGATGGGCTGGTATGAGGTCGCACTATGGGGCCTCTCCCTCTTGGAGCTCTACGACCGAGAACTGCATACTTTCCCACAATACCAAAAGGTAGAAGCCTGGGCTAACCAGCTCCTCGCCCTCCTTGCTGAACGCTACCACGCCCTTACCGCTAAAATCGCCGCCTTAGAGGCTGTATTCGTTTCTCGCCCAAAAACTGGGCCTGCTCTACCCCCACTACCTGACCACGATAGCTGGGGAGCATATATGAACTTTTATACCCAAGCTATCCATCATCGTGCTTCCTCTCCAACCAACTTAGCCGAAAGCCTTTCCTTCTACATCCGCATGGCCCATCTGCTCACCTATAACACCCCTTTGCCCACGCCTTATGTAGAACTTCATAGAGCGTTTTCTTTTCTAAACATAGGCGTAATGTGTCTGAACTGCCGTCTTTTCTGGGCTTATGAGCACTGGCACGCTATATGGGAGCGCATTCACTCGCGCTGGAGCATCTCCACCGCACAGCAATCCAAACTCTCGGCATTTCCGCCCTATCTATACTTGGCATACCTTCTTGGCACCACACAGTGGCATTTCGCACGCCTGTATGCTCAAAAGCATTTTTCTATGTTTCAGGCATTCATCTTCTCCCCCAATGAATACGAAGAAAGGCAAGCTCACTTGGCTTGCCTCCTATACCTTGTTTTCCTTCTGGATCCGCAAGATTCCTACCAAGCCATAGTGTGGCATACTAAGGTTCATCCCTGGATAGAAGAGCGCTTTCCTAAATCTATTTTCTTTACGTGGTGGCTCTTTTTGCGATGGTATCAGGCTTTTCGCACTTCTAACCGCAAAACTATGCGTTACTGGTATCGTAAGCTTCGCGGTTGCATCCCCACGGCTCCACCGGCTCATACCGCTTGGAAAGCTTTTTTACGCATATTGTGGGGAATTACTGAACTGGCGCCGTATTTCTGGCCCCCACGCATTCGTACCTTTCTAAAACGCTGGGAGAAGTTCCCTGAGGAAAAAGTCTATTGGTATCGGAATATCTACACCTTCCCCGTAGAAGCCTTTTTACATAGCTTACTCAAAAAGGTACCCTTAGAGACCATTTCTGTCCCACCTCCAGAGCCCATAGAAGTACCCCCAGAGACCCTCACCTTCCTCCATGAGACACTTCACGCGATAGCCCAGAAATATGGCATAGAATAAGCGATTGCGGCCAAAAGGCGTTTTTTCTCTTTTCACACCCCCTCCTTTTTCTTGCGCGCGCCCGCCTTGTCCCCTTTCTACCTTAGGAGTGGTATGAAAACGCATGGTATTCTCCTGAGAGTCGTTGGGCTTGCTTTCGGGATACTATATGCCCAACCTATGGAGATAGCAAGGGGGGTTCTTCCCTTGGAAAAAGACCTCCTACGACCTGCCCGTGTATTTTTTAGAGAAAATAAAGGCCAAGTACGAGACCCCTATGATCGTCCACGACCCGATATCCTCTACGCAGGCACCTCAGGACAGCTGCATTACTTCTTCTATACCTCGGGCTTTTCCCTCCAGCTCCATCAGCCTCTTTGTTATGATACCCTCTACGACAGGCCCCACCACCCTACCATCCTGCCTGCAGAAATAGGCACTTACCGCATAGACATCTCTTTCCTCAACGCAAACCCCGCCGCTATCCTCCCAGAAAGCCCTTTCCCCTGGTATGAAAACTTCTACACCTCGGAAACGCCCGCTCTTTTCGTCAAAAGCTATGCGCGTCTGCGCTACAAAGAGGTTTGGCCCGGCATAGATATCGTCTTTTACGAGGGGCAGGAGGGCTTAGAGTACGACTTTTTCCTTGCGCCCGGCGCCTCTGCTGAGCTCATCCGCCTGCGCTTCGAGGGCGCCACTCCCCATATAGAGAACGGAGACCTCGTCTTGCAAACCCCCTATGGAGAAATCCGTCAGCCGGCCCCCAGAGCCTGGACTGATGAGGGCGAAGTGCAAGCCACTTGGTGGGTAAAGGGGCAAGAGGCAGGGTTCTCTATCCAGGGCCGCACCCTCGCCCAAGCCCTCCGCATAGACCCGGGAATCCGTATATGGGGGACTTATTATGGCTATACCCCTCCCAACGCTGTGCAGTATATTACCGAAGCCCGAGCCGTAGCTCTCAGTAACAGCGGCGTTTTTATAGCCGGCTCCACGAATTCTCCTTGGGAAATAGCCACCGCAGGCGCTCACCAAACCAGTCTTATAAATGTTCAAAATGCTTTTCTGGCGAAGTTTAACCCCCTAAATGGTCAGCTCGTATGGGCTACCTACTATGGCAGCGGCACTACTTACGGATATGGTTGCACCGTAGATCTCTCTGGCTCAGTGTACTTATGTGGCTCGACAAACGGTAGCACAGCCATAGCAACCCCAGGGGCTTACCAGACATCTCCTGGAGGGACGTTCCTGGCTAAGTTTGATAACGCCGGTGTACGGCAGTGGGGCACTTATTATGGTGGTAGCGGGGCTTTCGCTTGTGCCGCATCCCAAAGTGGGGTTATCTTTATAGCCGGATCCACTAACTCTACCAGTGGTATCGCTTCTCCCGGCGCTCACCAATCTACCTATGGCGGTGGCTCGCAAGATGCCTTTTTGGCCGCATTCAATAGCTCAGGAAGCCGGCTATGGGCTACTTATTACGGGGGCGGAGACCTTGATTACGGTTACAGCTGCGCTACCGATGGCGATGGCAATGTTTTTCTGGCAGGCTCTACCCGCTCCACCAATAACATCGCCTCCAGCGGCCACCAATCTACCTTCGGAGGAGCCGATGATGCATTCCTGGTCAAGTTTAGCAGCACTGGTGCGAGGCTGTGGGGAACCTATTATGGAGGAGGAAGTGGTGATATCGGCTATGCCTGTGCCACCGACAATAGCGGAAATGTATTTTTAGTAGGTTCTACTGCATCCAGCAACAATATTGCTTTCAGTGGATACCTAAATAGTTACCAAGGGGGTACAGATGCTTTTGCCGTCAAGTTTAGCCCCACGGGGTCTCGAGTATGGGGCACCTACTATGGTGGACCCTATGCAGACCAGGTCTATGCGTGTGCTGTAGGCACACTGGGGGCACTCTATATCGCAGGCACTACCAGTAGCTCTTCAGGTATCGCTACCGGTGGCACCCAACAAACCAGCTGTACAGCAGGATGTGCCTTCTTGGCCAAGCTTGACGCGAATGGGTCCCGACTGTGGGGCACTTACTATGGCCAAACCAATTTTAGTTATCCGATATCCACCGAGGGCTATGGCTGCACTGCCACTTCCGACGGGTATGTATACCTCGCCGGCTCCACAGGGTATGAAAGCAGCTCAGCTCCTAACCTCATAGGTACACCTGGCACTCATAAGCCTTATGCACCTATCTATTGCACTAAAAATCCTGTAACAGATTTATTTCACTGCAACAAGGCCGCTTTCTTGGCTAAGTTCTGTGGGGATCAGCTGTCAGGCGGTGCCTGTGCACCGCTGGCGTATTATGAGGCGGCTCAACCTGCCCTATCCACCGACATCCGTAAAGACCGTTGGGAGGCTTCGACGGCGTCGGGGATGCTCTCTCTTTCTGCCCATGAGCCGCTCTCTCTGGAGATTTGGGACCTCTCCGGTCGCCTCCTCACCATAGTCGCCCTTACCCCCGACCAACCTATCACGCTATCCCTTCAGCCAGGCATTTACTTCCTCCGAGAGAAAGACGGCATAGAGACCTCCCGCATCTTCATCCTCCCATGAGACAGGTTCTGCTGGGATGTATCCTCTTTGGTAAAGGACTCTCCGGCTTCGTGGACCTGCGCGCGCTCTCGTTGGGCCGGCCCCTTCTCTTCGGCACAGAAGGGGCCGGCTTGCGGTATTTTCTCACCCCCACTGGATTTCTCCTCCAGCTATACCAGATGCCTTCTCTTGCTGATGCCCAGGAGGTTGAGTCTTCTCTCGCAGTCTCTGTCCCCACTTATACCATAGAGGTGCGCTTTGTAAGTAGCTCTGCGCCGACCATCCGCCCGGAGAGCCCTCTCCCTGCTCCTACGACCTTTTATCTTGCCGGCCAAAAGGCTACCCATTGCGCCTCTTATGCTTTCGTCCGCTACCAGGGAGTCTGGCCGGGGGTAGATGTGCTTTTCCGTCATCAAGGAAACCGATTGGAGTATGACTTCCTCCTCGCTCCTGGGACTCCTGACTCGCTTATCCGCCTCCAAGTGATTGGCGCCTCCGTGCAGGTGGAAGCAGGCGAGCTGGTTTTTCGTACGCCTTTGGGGGAGATCCGCCAAAAAGCCCCCAAAGCATGGGCGGGCCCTCGCCTCGTAGCCGCTTCGTGGAAGGTCTCAGGCGATACCTATGGCATAGCTGTGGAGGGCCGACCACGCTCAGAGGCACTCTTTATTGACCCCATCATACTCTCGTGGAGCACTTACCTGGGTGGAGAAGGGGACGATATCGGCTGGAGCGTAACCACAGACCCTCAGGGGAATATATACATCGCCGGCTGGACTACTTCTTTTATCTTTTTTCCCATCACTACCGGCAGCCATCAGGTTACGTATGGAGGCGGCACTGACGCCTTCCTTGCAAAGTTTTCGCCTTCAGGACAGCTCCTGTGGAGTACTTATTTTGGGAGCGACTCGTTGGAGATCTTCTATGCTATCCACTACAGCCCCACAGGACAGCTTTACTGCGTAGGCACCACCCGTTCGCCTACCGGCATCGCCACGCCAAACGCCTACCAAACCTCCTACGGCGGAGATGGGGATGGTCTCATCGCTGTATTTGATACTCTGGGCACCCTTTTGTGGAGCACCTATGTAGGAGGGCCCTTTACCGATCGCCTGCGTAGCGTCTCTGCCGACAGCTTAGGGCATCTTTACGCTATCGGGGCTACCTCCTCTACCGGCTTAGGCAGCCCTTCTACCAGTCAACCCTCTTATGGGGGAGGCGCTTCGGATGCCTTTCTGGTCAAGTTTAGTTCAACGGGGGGGCTCTTGTGGGCCACTTATCTCGGCGGCACAGGAGAAGAAGAAGGCTACTTCTGCTTTTATCAGCAAGGCGGTATCTTCGTTAGTGGCGCTACGGGTTCCTTAGACTTTCCGGTTTCGGCGGGGGCTTACCAGACCCAATACGGCGGCGGGTTATGGGATGGCTTCCTGGGCCAGTATGATACCGCTGGCCAGCGCTTGTGGCTCACCTACTACGGCGGAGAAGACCGAGATTGGCTCTATGGCGTAAGTGCTACCCCTACCAGCGAGGTATATGCCACCGGCTCCACAGGCTCCAGAAGTGGCATCGCCTCCCCAGGCAGCTTTCAATCCCAATACAGTGGGGGCAGCTGTGATGGCTTCTTAGTCAAGTTTTCTGCCCAAGGGACTCGGCTATGGGCCACTTACTTTGGCGGCGACACCAACGATTGGGGGTACCGCTGTATAGCCTCTCCCCAAGGGCAGGTCTTCATAGCGGGATGGACCCGCTCCCGTACGGGGATTGCCACTTCTGACGCACCCCAGCCTACCCATGGGGGGAGTGTTTATGACGGCTTCCTCATGATATTCTCTCCTTCAGGCTACCGCATTTGGGGCACGTATATCGGCGGAACGGGTATAGACTGGGCCAGAGAATGTGCTCTTTCACCTGCCGGCATACTCTATGCCACTGGCTATACCAGCTCTCCTGGCCTTGCTACCCCTGGAAGCTTCCAAGAGGTAAATAAGGGTGGGTTTGAGGCTTTTCTGGCCTGTTATGCGGACAGTTCTGCCGTTTCCTTTCTCCCTCATGCAGGTTCGAAAGCTTCTACCTGGACTTTCTCCCCGAATCCTTCTGCGGGTACCATCAGTCTATACACGCCCGTTCCAGCAACATTCGTCGTATGGGCGCTTTCCGGCGAGGAGCTTCGCCGTATCTCTCTACCGTCGGGCACTCATACCGTTTCCCTCGCTCTCCCTCAAGGCGTGTACCTTCTCCAGCGCGAGGGCGAGCGCAATAGCCACTTGCTGTGGATAGTGCCATGACCCGATGGGCTAAGAGGGTCTTTATAGGCAGTACCCTTCTCGTCGCTGGCCTCATCTCAGCGGACGGGCCCATTCCTCCCCCGGGCGCCTTCTCTGGAGCGCCAGGAGAAGGCTCTTGCTACAACTGTCACGCTGGCCCCACCAGCGTCCCTACTTTTACCCTATCGGCCGAAGGGAAACCTTGGTCCTCGTATGTGCCTGGAGGGCCTCCCGTCTCTCTTTCTCTGGAGGTGCATCACCCCTCCCTCCCTGTATATGGCTTTCAGCTTACCCTCGTGGCGGATAGTAGCCCTTCTGACCCGCGCCCCAGTGCGGGTCTTTCAGGCAGCCCAAACTACGTTGCTGAGCAGACAGACCCTTTCAATCGTAAGCTGGTTAGCCACTGGCGGCCCACGCCCATAGGACGATGGTCCTTCTCCTGGCAACCTCCCACTGAAAACTTAGGCCCTCTCTCGGTGTATATGGGCATAGTCGCTGCAAATGGCGATGCCACCACCGATGGCGATGCCATCTCCATGGTCCGCTTCACCTTACTTCCCACAGCTCCGACCGCCCTCCAAGCAGGCAACATTGCTCAGCTGGGCGGCAGTTTCTTCTTGCCTGAGGGCAGCTCTGTCGCACACCTCTATACCTTGGAGGGACGGTACCTCCGGTCTTATACAGGCAAAGGCCCCCACGCTCTCCCCCACAAAGGGATTTTCCTCCTCCAGCTGGATGGGGGGGCTTTTCTACGCATCGCAAACCTCAGCGAATAACTCCTTCAGCCTAAAAGGACTTCTTGCAAGGCCTTATACGCCTCCTCGGGTAAAGCCGGAAAGTTCGCTATGCGAAAAAACCGCTCTTTTTCCGGGCCGTAACCCCAGCCAAGGTATAGCCCTTCGGCTTCCGCTTTTGCCCGAAGGTATTCGGCCTTCTGAGCGTCAGGCCAAAAGAAACTCAGCACCGAGTCAGCCCGGTAGCCCTCCGGCACATATGCCGAATAGCCTTTCTCTATCAAAGAAGCATACAGGCTCGTAGCCCGCTGCCGCAAGGTAGCCTCTATCTCCGCAAGGGGAGGACGCGCAGGGAGCGACTTAGCCAAAAGGTATATCCCCAAAAGGTTAGGGGTATGCGGGGGCTGGTGCTGAAGAGCTTGTTGTATAAGGTAGCTTAGGCTATTGAAACGCGTCCTCGGGAAGTCTCGGAAACGTTCCACCACTTCTGGGGAAAGGAGAAGTACCCCCAGCCCTGGCGGTAGCCCCAAGCATTTCTGTACCGAGGCAAACGCTATATCCACCGCTTCCCAGGGTAACGTTAGCCCACCTAAGGCGCTCGTAGCATCCACAGCGATAAGCGCCTGCGGAAAATACTTTCTAAGCGCGTGCGGCGGAGGCAAAGCCGCCCCAATAGAGGTTTCCACCTGCACCCACGCCACAAGTCCCACTGAGCCGTATTTCTGGCTGAGGGCCTCCAGCTGCGGCTCCCAGGGCTGGGCCATATCTACTTTGTACGCGTACGCAAACGGGGAAGCCGCCGCCTGCAGACTATGCCAACGCTCCCCAAATGCCCCTTGCACAATATGTAAGCTGGTGAGCTCAGCCGTAGCATCCGTAAGAACTTGCCAAGCCTCGGTAGCCGAGCTGACAAAAACCACTAACCATCCCTTCGGAAGGCCTAAAAAAGCGGCCACTGCTTCCTGGGCTTCTTGGAAAAGCGCTTGCCATACTGGGTCTCTATGATAGCGACTAAGTAGTCCCTCTTGTAGGGCTTGCTGGATGAGGGCAGGTACATCTGGCCAAAGCTGGGCAGGCCCCGGCTGGAAAGAGTACCGTACAGCCCCCATAACCTTTTAGGTCACTTGCCTTTCCACTGGGGAGGGCGCTTTTCCATAAAGGCGCGCATGCCTTCTTTTTGGTCTTCCGTCGCAAAGAGGAGATAAAAGTTACGCCGCTCAAAGTGGAGTCCTTCTTCCAGCGATAGCTCATAGGCTTTATTTACGGCCTGCTTGGCCAGTTGTACGGCTATGGGGGGCATGGCAGCGATTTCTGCGGCGAGGTTGAGGGCCTCTTCCAGATAGAGCTCTACGGGAACGACTCGGCTTACCAGTCCCCACGCCTCGGCTTGTTTGGCGGAGAAAAAGCGCCCGGTCAGGATATATTCCATCGCTCGGGATTTGCCGATGGCTCGCGTGAGCCGCTGGGTGCCCCCCGCGCCAGGGATGACCCCAATCTTTATCTCCGGCTGGCCAAACTGGGCCGTTTCGCTGGCGATAATGATATCGCACAGCATGGCCAGTTCGCATCCCCCACCCAGCGCATACCCGCTCACTGCTGCGATTAGGGGCTTTTTCAGGCGCTTGATTTGGTCCCACCGTTGGAACTGGTCCAAGAGAAGCATATCCACCACGCCATCGTTGGCCATTTCCTTGATGTCGGCCCCTGCAGCAAAGGCTCGTTCATTTCCGGTGATGACTATGGCCCGTACAGAGTCCTCTTTGTCCAAGGAAAGGAGCGTCTCTGTCAGCTCTCCCACCAACGCGCGATTGAGCGCATTCAAGCTCTCAGGACGATTGAGCCGAATAAGGGCCACCCCCGGACGGACTTCCTTTTCTACAATAAGGAAACTCATGGCACAAAAATACCCCATCTTTTGCGCTTATCAGCGAGGCAGAGTCCCCTTCCCTGTAAGGCGACCTTTCTCCACCGCTTTTCCCCATTCTGTTGTATCTTTGTAAGCAAAGCGTATGGCGGACCTCCTTCGTGAGCGGCTTGTGGCCTTCCGAGCGGCTTATTACCGCATCCAAATCCTCCGAGGGCTTATACTGACGGCTCTCTGGAGCATAGGGGTTTTTGGACTTTTTTCTTTCTCCGAGGGGCTTTTTTGGTGGGAAGTTCCCGTAAAAAAGCTCCTATGGGGCATCTGGATAGGAGGAACGCTCTTTTTTCTGGGGCGATGGTGTGTTTATCCCCTCCTCCAGTATGGATTTCGGCTGCGAGGCTACCTCTCCGACGAAGAAGCTGCACGCTGGATTGGTCGTCGCCTGCCTGAGGTGCGCGATAAGCTCCTCAATGCCCTACAACTGGCGCGGCAGGACCCGGCCCAAAATGCCGCTATTGCCCTCGCCCTAGAAGAGCGAACGCGGCAGCTTTCCGTCCTCCCCTGGGAAGTTACCCTGCCTCGGGCAGAGGTCCGTCGCTATGCGCTTTTCTTACTTATCGCACTTATAGGTGGGGGGCTCCTCTGGCTGGGCTTCCCCGCCATTTTTCGGGAAGGATCTTTCCGCTTCTTGCGACCTACCCAAGCTTTTGCTAAGCCTTTGCCTTTCTCCCTGTGGATAGAGGGCCTCAAGCCCTTTTATCGCCAAAGCGAGCCTCTCTCTCTCTCCATAACCCTTGCCGGGGAAAAACTCCCTCAAACCTTATACGCCAGTAGCGAAGACGGTCCCCTTCCCCTCCATCGGGAGAATCCCACGCACTATACCCTCTCGCTTCCCGCTATCCAAAAGGACTTCATCCTCCGCATAGAAGTGGAGGGTAAAGTACTGCGCACATTTCCCATTCGGGTAGTGCGCCCGCCTGCCCTCCAAGGTTTTACCGTATATGCCATGCCCCCCGCTTATACCCGTAAGCCGGCCGATACGCTATCTCAGCCCATCGTGCGGGTACTACGGGGAACAACCCTTCGCATCCGCTTTTCCGTGGCCAGCGAAAGGCCCTATACACTACTTACTCAAGGGCTACCTTGTACCCGCACCTGGGCCCATGAATGGGAGGCTACCTTCACCGCTTCCACCTCAGGAACCTATAAGCTCTCGCTCCAAGACTCGCTTTTCTCCGACTCCCTCCTCCTCCAAATAGAGACCTTTCCGGACTATCATCCGAGCGTACAGCTCTTTTCGGAATGGTTCAATCCCCAATCGTTAGAGCAAACCCTGCGCGTGCGCCTGATGGATGATTTTGGCTTCACTAAGGCTATTTTATGGTACCGCATCGCAGAGAGCGCCACCCCCGGCCGAAGCCAAGAGTCCTTCCGCGCCTACCCCTTCGCTATCGCCTCAGACCCCCTCCAAGAAAAGACCCTCTCCGTCCCCTGGAAAGCTCTCGGGATAGCGCCCAGCGACAAAGTAGAGTACTACGTAGAAGTGTGGGACAACGATGCCCTCACCGGACCCAAATCCAGCCGCAGCATCCTCTATACCATAGAACCCCTCAGTGACACTTACAAGCAAGAGGTCTTCACTCAGCTGCAAGATTCCCTGTGGCAGGAGCTGAGCAAGCTTCATAAAGAGCTTGAATCTTTACTCTCCCAAGGGGACCGCACCCAGCAAAGTCGCCAAGCCACCGCGTTGTCAGAACGGTTTCGGGCCCTGCGGAGTGAGCTACGGGCCCTTCAGCGCTTAGCCGCTGAACAAGAACTCTATACCCCTGAGATTCTCGAGCGCATGCAACAACTCCAAAAGCTCTTGGAGTCTATCGACCCGCAGAAGCCCGAGCAGCTCCTCTCCCAGCTCCAGCAGCCCCCCAAAGACTCTCTTACCCTCCAGCAGCTCAAAGAAGAGTTAGACCGGGCGTGGCAGGAATGGGAAGAAAAAATGGCCCGCCTGGAAGCCCTCCTCCCAGAATATCAGCAAGAGCGCCGCTTGGAAGAGCTCCTCACTAAGCTCTTAGAGATGGCAGAACAGCAAAACCAGCTAAGTACGTTACCGGACTCGCTTCAGCGGGCCCCTTCCAGCCAAGCCCTCCAAGAAAACCTCAAAAACCAAACGCAGGCCCTTCAGCGGCAGATAGATTCCTTGCAGCAGAAAGCTTCATCTGGAGCGCTCAAGGACAGTTTAGGAAAAGCCAGCCAGTACCTCAAAGAAGCCAGCCAGTCCATGCAAAAGGCCTTGGAGGAGATGCAGCAGGGTGGGTCCCCGCAAAAGGAGCAAAAAGAAGCCGCCGACGCCTTAGAACAAGCCCTTTCTGCGGCTGACCAAGGCCTGCAACAAGAAAATGCTGAAGAAGAAGCCGAAGAATACGAGGCCTTACGCCGCCTCCTCAAAAGCATTCTGAACCTTTCTTTCCGTCAAGAAGCCGCCCGCAAAAAAGCCCAAGAAGGTCTGTCGTTCTTGCCTTTCAGCCAACCCCTGTTAGCCGAGCAGCAGGCTATCCGCCAAGACTACCAGCAAGTGCATGATAGTCTTAATGCGTTGGCACACCGTTCTCCAGCCATAGAAGAGCCCATTTTAGACCTCTTGCGGGAGATTAACCGCTATTTTCAGGCGCTTACACCGCAGCAGCCGGAGCTATTCGTGCGTAGGCAGCAGTATATTTTGCAAGGGCTGAACCGTCTGGCCAACCTGATGACAGAGCTTTTAGCCCAGTTAGAGGCAAACCAGCGCGACCGTCAGCAAGCCGGCGGCGCCTGCCAACGTCCTTTCAAGGTTCGGCGGAAAGGAGCTACGGGTCGGCCTTCGTCTTCGCAAAATAAAGCGGCGGGCCAATCGCCCAGCCCTCGCCCCGCCCAAAAGAACGGCCCGACCCCTTCTTTGCCTCAGCTTCAGCAACAGCTCAACGAAACCCTTCAAAAGGCACTTTCTCCTAACCCCGCTTCCGAAAACCCGGGCGGCCTCTCCCCAGACGAACGCGCCCGACTCTCTGCACAACAAGAGCTTATTCGCCTACGGCTTCAGGAGCTTATGCGGCAAAATCCCAGCGACGCTGGACAACTCCAAAGCCTCATAGAAGAAATGCAAAAGGCCGAACGGGAAATACTCAGTGGCGCCGTAACCCGCGAAAGGCTTCTGCGCCAGCAGCAGATACTTACACGTCTTTTGGATTATGAGCGTTCGCAGCATGAGCGGGAGCTGGACCCCGAACGCGAATCGCGCACCGCTCAGCAGTTTTTCCAACGCACCACAGGCGTTTATCCACGCCCGCAGCTTTCTCCCGCCCCCGCCAGAGGACCTCTACCCCTCTGGTTCTATCATCCTGCCTATCAACGCCTGATAGAATCTTACCAACAGCAGCCATGAGACCCTCCCTGGTGAATGCCCCGGGCCGCTATTATGAAGAAAGTATGCCCAGCCGCCTGGAGGAAATCCTGCGTATGGAGGACGTCCTTTCCCAGATAGCCCAAGAAGTAGGCCTTCCCGAAGAACGGACCTCTCTTTTCGTCGTAGCCGTCACAGAAGCCCTAAGCAACGCAATCCTCCATGGCAATCGCCAGGACCCCTCCCGCTCTGTGCATGTTCGGTTTCGTTACTTGCCTGCGCAAGACAGCTCCACCCCTGCCAAACTACGGGTAGAAGTGGAAGATGAAGGCCCTGGCTTTGACCCTTCTTCCCTACCCGACCCCACAGAAGAAAAAAACCTCCTTCGGGAGTCCGGGCGGGGGATTTTCCTCATGCGTCACTTGGCCGACTTGGTGGAATTTCACAAGGGTGGACGATGCGTAGTATTGGAGTTTCTCCTGTAATACGGTTTTTTTACCACCCAGACTTACGACCCTGGCGCATACCTGGTGCCAATCAGCATAAAAAATGGCTCTCCCACTGCATTAGTGCTCTGCAGCGGGGCCAGGAGCTTTCTCGGATTTACTATTCCTTTATACCGCTTCCTGAAATGTGCCACTTGCATGAAAAGTTTCTTCAAGACCCCTCGCCGACAGACATCATGACCTTTGAATATCCCACAGGTGAGGGCATACGTGTGGAAGCCGAGATTTTCGTCGCGCCCGAGCAAGTACGCCTTCAAGCTGCGGAACTACGCTTACCTTTTGAGGAAGAGCTTCGGCGGGTATTGGTTCATGGCATCTTACACATCCTCGGATGGAGAGACCATACCCCTGAGGAACAAGCAGCTATGCGTAAGACCGAGGATTTTTGTTTGAGCCTGTGGCCCCAAACCTGTGTTTCACATGAAACGCCCAGACACAGACTTTGATGTACTCGTAGTCGGCGCTGGCCATGCGGGGAACGAAGCGGCGGCAGCCGCAGCACACATGGGCTGCCAGACCCTCCTCATCACCTTAGACATGACCAAGATAGGCCAGATGTCCTGCAACCCCGCTATGGGTGGGATTGCTAAAGGCCAGCTGGTACGAGAAATAGACGCCCTGGGCGGCCTCTCCGGCATCATCACCGATGAGACAATGATCCAGTTCCGCATGCTCAATCGCTCCAAAGGGCCGGCCCTCTGGAGCCCCCGAGCCCAAAATGACCGGGCGGCCTTCGCTGCCCGCTGGCGCTGGCACTTAGAACAAATCCCCAACCTCTTTTTCTGGCAAGATGCCGTGGTGGGCCTCCTCCTCTCCCCCGATAAAAAACGCGTCCAGGGGGTACGCACCCGCTCGGGAAAGACTTTTACCGCCCAAACGGTGGTGCTCACCACCGGCACTTTCTTAGGAGGCACCATCCATATAGGCCTCAACCAGCAAGCAGGTGGGCGCATAGGCGAAAGCGCCAGCTACGGACTGACCGACCAGCTGCGGGACCTCGGCTTTGAAGCCGGCCGCATGAAAACCGGCACCCCACCCCGCATAGACGGCCGTACCATAGACTACTCGCGCTTAGAGCTTCAGCCGGGGGATGACCCGCCCGGACGCTTCTCCTTTGAAGATACGCCCCCTCTCAAAGACCAACTCCCCTGCTGGATTACTTACACCAACCCCAAAGTCCATGAAATCCTAAAGCGCGGCTTTCAGGAGTCGCCTCTCTTCACCGGTGTCATCCAAGGTATAGGCCCGCGCTACTGCCCCTCCATTGAAGATAAAATCGTGCGCTTCTCTGAAAAAGAACGGCACCAGCTCTTCATAGAACCCGAAGGCCGCCATACCGTTGAAGTCTACCTAAATGGCTTCTCTTCCTCCCTCCCCGAGCACATCCAGGCAGAAGCTCTAAGGCATATTCCCGGCTTAGAAAATGCCCGCATGTTCCGCCCAGGCTATGCGATTGAGTACGATTATTTCCCCCCCTACCAACTCAAACCCACCTTAGAAACCCACCTCATAGAAAACCTCTTCTTCGCCGGTCAAATCAACGGCACCACCGGCTACGAAGAAGCCGCCGCCCAAGGTATCATCGCCGGCATCAACGCCGCCGCCAAAGTAAAAGGCCTTCCGCCCTTTACCCTCCACCGCGACGAAGCCTACATCGGCGTCCTCATAGATGACCTCATCACCAAAGGCGTGGACGAACCCTACCGCATGTTCACCTCCCGGGCCGAGTTTCGCCTTATGCTGCGGCAGGATAACGCCGACCTGCGCCTGACAGAAAAAAGCTATTACATAGGACTGGCCTCTGAGCAACGCTACCAGCGGATGCTCCACCGAAAAGCCCAAGTAGAGTCCCTTCTCCAGTACCTCCACACCACCAAAGTCACCCCAGAAGAAGTGAATGGCTGGTTGGAAAGTCACGGAGAGAGCCCGATTACCCAAAAGACACCCCTTGCCACGCTGCTCCTGCGCCCACGCTTGTCCTTAGAACGCCTGATGGAAGTCCAACCGGCTCTGCGTGCGCAGGTAGCCCAACTGGACCCCACCGCCGTACAAACCGCCGAAATAGAGCTTCGCTACAGCGGCTACATAGAAAAAGAACGCCAAATGGCCGAAAAGCTCCGCCGACTCGAAGAAGTACCCCTACCCGAGAACTTTGATTACACCAAACTCCCTGCGCTTTCTTTCGAAGCACGCGAAAAACTGATGAAGTACCGCCCCCGTACCATCCGCCAAGCCAGCCAAATCAGCGGCGTAAGTCCCGCCGATATTGCGGCTTTGCTCACCTTCTTGGGCCGATGAAACCGAGCACGCTCCTAAAAATAGGGAGCTTTCTCTGGCTTTGCCTCCTCGGCCTACATAGTGGGTATGCCCAGACCCGAGATCTCTCCGCAGAACGCAAAAAGTTAGAACGGCGCCGCCAGCAAATAGAACAAGAACTCAAACAGACCCAGACACTCCTCCAGCACACCCGCAGCGAAAAAAAACGGTCCCTGGCTGAACTCTCCCTGCTTCACCGCCAAATAGCCTTACGAGAAAAGCTCCTATACAGCATTCAGCAAGAACTGACTCTATTAGACCAGGACATCTATCAGCTGGCAACCCTCCACCAGGCCTTGGAAAAAGACCTTCGGCGGTTATACCGCAACTACATATGGACCCTATATCTGCTGGATAAGACCCAACGGCAAATGAACCCGTGGATATGGCTTTTGAGTGCGGAGTCGTTTCAGCAGGCCTATGAACGCCTTTTCTATTTCAGGGCTGTTTCGCGCTTCCGAGAAGAGCAGCTCCACCTCATTGAGCGAACCCAGCGATTTTTAGCCGTACGCACCCAAAGCCTTCAGAAGAGTCGCGCAGAAAAAGCCCAACTTTTACTGCTTTATGCAGAACAAGCGCAGGCCCTTCAACGGACACGCGCAGAGAAGAAAGCCTTATATCAGCAGCTACGCCAGAAAGAGTCTTCTTACAGGCAGCGGCTCTCCCAAAGTCGGCAGGAGCTTTTACGCATTCAGCAGCGGATAGACGCGCTTATCCGGGCAGAGGTAGAGCAAGCCCAAAAAACGGCGGCCTCAGCCGGAGAAAAGCGTTTAGCCAACGCCTTTGAACAAAACAAGGGACAGCTTCCGTGGCCGATAGCCTCAGATAAAGTCGTGGTGGCCAGTCCCTTTGGCACCGTAGAAGATGCCAGCGGCGGCCTTATCACCAACCACGGCGTGTATTTGGCTGGCCCTCCAGAAGCCGAAGTGCGGGCCGTTTTCAGTGGCAAGGTAACCGCTGTCACCTCCATCCCCGGCCAAGGAAAAGTGGTCATCATTCAACATGGGCCTTATCGCACCGTCTATGCCCGCCTTAAGGAAGTTTGGGTTCAACCCGGCCAGCAGGTGTCTCTCCTCACGCCCATCGGCAAATTAGGCCAGAGCACAGAAAATGAACCCCCACAACTGTACTTCCTCATTTATAAAGGCAAGACCCCCATCAACCCCTTAGAATGGATAGCCAGCCGGTAGTTTCCCGTGAAACCCCTTCTTTGGCAGCTCTACGCATCCAAAGCCTTCGTCGGCTGGAAGCTATCTACCCTCCTACCGAAGCACAAGCCATTGTCCGCCGCCTTTTTGCGTACTTCTTACCTGAATGGGAGCAGGTATGGCTCGCCACTCGGGGCGAATCCCCATTCCCCCCAGACAAAGTAACCCGCTGGGAAGAAGCCCTGCAGCGCTTACTAAATCAAGAGCCCTTAGCATACATCTTAGGAGAAACCTCTTTTTTAGGCCTCCCCCTCACTATTCAACCGGGGGTATTTATCCCCCGACCTGAAACAGAAGAATGGGCCAGCTGGCTCATCCGCACGCTCTCCCCGCACCCTCCAAAAACTATCTTAGACATAGGTACAGGGTCAGGGTGTTTAGCCATAGCACTGGCCAAACATTTCCCCAAAAGTCAAATATATGCCATAGATAAAAACCCTTTAGCCCTCCAGGTAGCCCAAAAAAATGCCGAGAAAAACAAAATCTCTCTGACACTGGCTCAGATAAGCTTCGGCCAAAGGCCCTTTCCACCGGACTGGCCGAGTACATGGGATCTTATCGTCTCTAACCCACCCTATATTCCTTGGGAGGCTTTCTCAGAAACTGAAGCTCGGGTGCGCTGCTACGAGCCCCCTGAGGCCCTTTTTTGTAAAGGTCTCGGCCTAATCCCCAACCTTATCCAGTTTGCAAAAAATCATCTTTCAAAGGACGGCCTACTTGTGGTAGAGATATTCCCAGAAAATGCCGAAAAAATAGCACTTTTAGCAAAAAGAGAAGGGCTTACCGGGACTATATACACCGATAGCTTTAGGCGACCTCGGTGGATAGGTATAAGCGAGGTATAAATGCGGCCTTCTTTTTACCTTTGTGCCCGCCTCGGGGAGTAGCTCAGCCCGGTAGAGCACTAGTTTAGGGGACTAGGGGTCGTGGGTTCAAATCCCGCCTCCCCGACGAGGTAAAAGGGAAAAAATTATACAAAAGCATCTATTCGGAAAAAAGTGTCATTCCCCTGTACCTTTGCGCCGCATGGCTTCCGCGTGGGTGTCCGAAAGTTTTCTCTTCCCTCCTTCATTGCGCGCCCTTCTGGGACAGCTCCATAAGGCCTTGGAAACAAAGCGCCGGCACCTCCTACGCCAGCGCAAGCAGCGGTTAGGCCTATCCCCTTCTTTTTCCTCGGCTATCCGAAAAAGCACATGGCAAGTCCGCCCGCTTCCTCCACAGCTCCAAAAGCGCCATGTAGAAATCACCGGCCCCGCTGAGCCCAAGATCACCATCAACGCCCTTCATTCTGGCGCAGATGCGTTCATGGCCGACTTAGAGGATGCCCTTACCCCCCACTGGGAAAACCAGCTCAAAGCGCAAGAGACGCTCTACCACGCCGCCCGAGGCACCCTCCGATACCTTTCCCCCGAAGGAAAAACCTACCAGTTGGATCCTCACTACTCTACCCTCCTCCTCATGCGCCCCCGCGGCCTTCACCTCTTAGAAAAGCACTACCTCATACAAGACAAACCCATAGCCGCCAGCTTCTTTGATACCGCTACCTACCTATACCATAATGCTGAAGCGCTCCTCAAACGCGGCGCAGGTCCTTACCTCTACCTCCCCAAAATAGAATCCCGCGAAGAAGCCGCCTTATGGGAAGCCCTCCTCTGCTACTGCGAGGAGTACCTGGGCCTCCCCATAGGCACCGTACGGGTAACGGTGCTCATAGAAACTTTCCCCGCAGCTTTCCAAGCAGAGGAAATTCTCTACGAACTCCGGGAACACATCGCTGGGCTGAACGCAGGCCGATGGGATTATCTTTTCAGCCTGATAAAGTTTTATCACAAAAACCGGGGGTTTATCTTGCCTCCCCGAGAGTCTCTCACTATGGATCAGCCCTTTTTGCAAGCATACGCTGAAGAAGTGGTACGCGCAGCCCATCGGCGAGGTGCCCTGGCTATTGGGGGCATGTCCGCCTTCATTCCAGACCGAAAAAATCCAGACCTCAACGCCCGCGCCATAGAACAAGTCAAGAAAGACAAAACCAGAGAACTTTCTCAAGGATTTGACGGAGCATGGGTTGCTCACCCTGATTTAGTACCCATAGTCAAAAAAATATTTGAAGAAGGTCTAAATGGCAAAGCTAACCAAGTAGAAAAACTCCCTAAAGGATCATTTGACCCAGAGTCTCTACAAGCTTTCCCGCTCCTCAGAGGGCCCATCCCCTTAGAAAGCGTGCGAAGAAACATAGAAGTCTGCCTCCTTTACCTTAACGCGTGGCTAAACGGACAGGGGGCCGTAGCGCTTTTTCACCTCATGGAAGACACCGCTACCGCAGAAATAGCCCGCGCCCAGCTTTGGCAGTGGCTCTTTGCTCAGCCTACGCCACTCCAAAAAGAGACCCAAGAACCTATTTCCATACGGCTTTACGAAAAGCTCATTCACGAAGTACAAACCCAATACCCCACCCTCTCAAGCCAAGCCGCACAACTCTTACGAGAACTGCTATACACCCCCACTTTCATACCTTTCCTGACGACTTATGCGTACCAACGGTACATACCCTAAAAAGACGTGGGGCGAGCGCGTGGATGCGCTGACCCAAGATTGGCAAACCAACCCCCGCTGGAAGGGGATCCTCCGACCTTATTCTCCGGAAGAAGTTATTCGGCTGCGGGGATCTTACGACTTTCCATACCCCATTGCAGAGCGGGGGGCAAATCGTCTCTGGGAAGCCCTTCACACCCAGCCTTGGGTAGCGGGCTTAGGCGCCCTCACCGGCTTACAAGCTGTACAAGAAGTCCAAGCAGGCTTACCCTCCATCTATGTGAGTGGCTGGCAAGTAGCGGCAGACGCTAACCTCGCCGGGCATACTTACCCCGACCAAAGCTTGTACCCCGTGGAAAGCGTACCTGCACTCGTGCGCCGCATCAATAACGCGCTCCTCCGAGCCGACCAGATCGCCTTCGCCAAAGACCCAGAAAGAGGCTCTGACCGCGATTGGCTCGTCCCCATCGTAGCCGATGCCGAAGCCGGCTTCGGCGGAAACCTCAACGCCTTCGAACTCATGAAAATGATGATTGAAGCCGGTGCCGCAGGCGTCCACTTTGAAGACCAACTCTCCTCCGCCAAAAAATGCGGTCACCTCGGCGGCAAAGTACTTGTTCCCACCCAAGAAGCTATCCAAAAACTCATCGCAGCCCGGTTAGCCGCAGATGTATTAGGCGTACCTACCCTACTAATCGCCCGTACAGACGCCCACAGCGCCACCCTCATCACCTCGGACATAGACCCTACCGATGAGCCCTTCATCCTACGAGAAAAAGGCCGCTCCAGCGAAGGCTTCTACTACATCCGCTCAGGCTTAGAGATGGCTATCACCCGAGCACGGGCTTATGCGCCTTACGCAGACATCCTTTGGTGCGAAACTTCTACCCCCGACTTAGGCGAAGCCCGAGAGTTTGCCCAAGGCGTGCATGAAGCCTTCCCCGGGAAACTCCTCGCTTACAACTGCTCTCCTTCCTTCAACTGGAAAAAGCACCTCTCCCACAGCGAAATGCTCTCTTTCCGCGAAAAGCTGGCCGAAATGGGCTATAAATACCAGTTCATCACCTTAGCGGGCTTCCATGCCCTGAACGCCAGCATGTTTGAACTGGCATTAGCCTACAAAGAAAAAGGCATGGCGGGGTATTCCGAGCTACAAGAAAAGGAGTTTGCCTTATGGGAAAAAGGCTTCCGAGCTGTGAAGCACCAAGCCTTTGTAGGAACAGAATATTTTGATTTAGTACAAACGACCGTCACCCGCGGGCAAAGTGCCATCACAGCGATGGACGGCTCTACGGAAAAAGCCCAGTTCTAAGGAGAAGCCTCCGAAGGTCGGCTGGCTTGATAGCTATCCCACGACAGGAGCTGTATCTCCTGAGTCTGGCCTAAGGGATCTTCTAAGAGGAGCTGTTCATCTTCCCGAACATAGCCGATAATGTGGATTTGGGGCTCCTCTCGGAGCGCCTCATAGGCTTGTAAAGGAGCCGTAAAGAGAAGCTCATACTCTTCTCCCCCATACAGGAGGAACGTCGTAAGAGGCATATTGAAAAGGTGTGCTACTTTCTCCGTCTGTTCATGAAAAGGAAGCCTATCCAGATACACATGAAAACCCACTCCCGAACCTTCTGCCAACGCATAAAGGCCCGCAGCCAGCCCATCGGATAGATCTACCATACTGGTAGGCTGCACCCCCAACTGTCGGAGACGCCTCACCATATCGCAGCGAGCCTCAGGCTTAAGCTGGCGACTGATAATGTAAGTATATTCGGATACATCGGGCTGCACCGAAGGATTTTGGAGGAAAACCGCCTTTTCGCGCTGGAGTACCTTAAGCCCTGCATAGGCCCCTCCTAAGTCTCCTGTCACGCACAATAGCTCCCTCGGCGAAGCCCCCCCACGATAAGTAACCCTCGTGCGTTCCACCTTTCCAAAAACGGCTACATTTATCCATAGATCCCGAGCTGCCGATATATCGCCGCCTACTACTACCGCGCCATATTTATCCTCCACCCTTCGGAAGCCCTCATAGAGCTCGCCCACTTCAGCAGCAGAAAAACCCTGCGGCAACCCCAAAGACACCGCTAAGAAAAGCGGCTCCCCATTCATAGCGCAGATATCACTGATAGCGCTGGTAGCCGCCTTATAGGCTACATACCGGAGCGCATGATACGTCCGGTCAAAATCCCAGTGCTCATGAAGGGTATCTACGGAAAAGAGGGCATACTCGCTCTCGTTCCATTCCCAGACGGCGGCATCATCGCCTATCCCCTGCCGAAGGAGCACATGAGACCCCTTGAGCTTCTCTGTAAGGCGGGCTATAAGCTCTCTCTCCGTCACGCTCAGCTTTTTGATATAACCCCCAGGGCTCGGCTCATCTCTAACATCCGCTCAATAGGCCGACGAGCCGCCTCAATCAAATCAAGCGGAAGAATAAGCTCCGGCGCCTCATACAAAAGAGCATTGTAGATCTTCTCAAGAGTATTTAGCTTCATGTGCGGGCAGGTATTACAGCTGCACGAATATTCTGTGGGGGCCTGGATGAGTTCCTTATCAGGAGCAGCCTTGCGCATCTGATGGAGGATACCAGGCTCAGTCGCTACAATAAACTGCTTATCAAGTGAGTTGATTACATAGTTGAGGAGGGCGGTAGTAGAGCCAATAAAATCTGCCTCTTCCAAAAGCGCTGGCTCACATTCCGGGTGAGCAATGAGCTTCGCGTCGGGATACTGCTGCCGCAGAGCCCGAACTTTTTGATGAGAAAACACCGTATGTACCATGCATACACCCTCCCATAAAACCATTTGCCGCCCCGTCTTTCGCATTACATACAGGCCTAAGTTTTTATCTGGCGCAAATATGAGCTTCCAATCCGGCGGGAGGGCCTGCACAATAGGTACAGCATTAGAAGATGTTACGATAATATCACTCATTGCCTTGATTGCGGCAGAGGTATTGATATAACTCACTACCTTATACTCCGGGTACTTTTCCTTGAAGGCTCGGAAAGCTTCAGGCGGACAACTATCCGACAAAGAACAACCGGCATTCATATCGGGTATGAGGACTTTTTTTGTAGGGTTTAGGATTTTCGCAGTCTCAGCCATAAAATGCACCCCAGCAAATACAATAATATCTGCATTTGTTTCTGCAGCTTTTTGAGAAAGGCCCAAGCTATCTCCTACATAGTCGGCAATGTCTTGGATATCTGCGTCTTGGTAATAGTGAGCCAGTAGAATGGCGTTCTTCTCCTTCTTGAGTCTTTGTATCTCGGCAAAGAGGTCCGTATGGGGTGGAGGTTCCACGGGCACATACCCGTAGGTACTCACCCAAGTAGGTATCTCTTGTGGTGATGGTAGGGCTGTGGATTGTGGGAACATGGTATCTCAAAGAAACAAAATATCTTGCACTCCATGGATTTGGAAGGGTAGGCGGATGTGGAAAGTAAGCGGGATAGCTCCTTGGAGGGAAGGGGGAGAAAGCTTCCTCAACTCCCTTATCCCCTACTTTTGCCCTGCTTTTTACTCCAGTTTATCCTACGCCATGGCCCGAGTTATCCACTGTATTCTCAACAACCTGGTGTATGAGCAGCGGCTCCATAAGCTCGCCCTAACGCTAAGTCAAGCTCACGAGGTAGAGGTAGTGGGAGTTGTGACGTCACGTGCGTGTGAGCCTCTTTCGCAACGTCCTTACAAGGTTACTCGGTTGCTAATCCCAGTTCCTCGGGGTCCATTATTTTTTCTCTTAGCTAACATCCGTTTTCTGTTTTATCTCCTCTTTAGGGCTGAGTGGGATGCAGTCGTAGCATGTGATTTAGATATTTTGCCTGCGTGCTGGGCGGCAGCTCGCCTGCGCCGCAGGAAAGTACTCTTAGACAGTAGAGAGCTTTATACTCATTCTTCCTTCATGGTAGGGCGCCCCTCCAAGAGAAGAATATGGATGCTGCTGGAAAAAATGCTCTATCCTCGTGTGGGGTATATCTTGGCCGTTAGTCCTCCTATTGCTCGCTATTTTGAGAGGAGGTATAAGCGGCCTGTGTGGGTGATATACAACTTGCCGCTAAGGAGGAGGGGTTTTGCACGCCCTTACTTGGAAAATCGCCTGCTTCTATATCAGGGTATGCTTCACCCGCACCGTGGATTGGAAGAGCTCATACTGGGTCTGTCCCATGTGCGAGATTGGAAGCTGTGGATAGTGGGAGACGGCCCGCTGCGAGGCTACTTAGAAGGGCTGGTAAAGCAGCAGCGACTGGAAGAGCGAGTGACTTTTTTTGGAGCAGTGCCTTTTGAAGCTTTGGAAGGATACGCTCAGCAAGCTACGTTTGGGGTGTCTGGGGAGCTCCCCCGGGCCTTGAATCACAAGTATGCCCTGCCTAATAAGGCTTTTGACTACCTTCAGCAGGGGATTCCCCTTTTAGTGGGGGAAGCGCCACTTCTTCAGGCTTTGGTGAGATACTACGGGTGCGGCAAGGTGGTAGAGTCATGGCGGCCCCATGAGATAGCGCGTACTCTTGAGGAGATCGGCCGGGAGTATGTGACCTATGTGGAGTGGGTAGAAAATGCCCGGAGGGCTGCCAAAGAACTTCACTGGGAGCGCCAGGCACCATGTTTGTTAGAGTGGGTCAGAAGGGGATTGGCTCAAGAGTCTTTGCCGCCTCAACAAGAGGTTCCCGCTTGCGAGGGGGTATCCGCCCTCCATAAGATATACCAACAAGTGGGTGACTAAGGCTTGTAGAGCTTGAATACCCTGAAGGTTCCCCACCTCCCTATTTCATGGGAGATGTAGGGGGCGAGGAGGCTATCCAACTGCCTATTATCACTATAGGCAAACTGGGCTTTTTGATAGATCGAGTCCGGCGGGAGCTTAGAAGGGTCAGGAATGCACCACCCCTTTTTATGGAGATGGTATAGGTAAATGAAGGAGGACTCGTCTACTCCTGCTAGTGTCAGGGCCGAGTCTGGTACAGCTTGTTGTAGGGCTTTTTTGTAGGTAAGAAGGTCTGGATTGAATCCGGGTTTCTGAGGATTCCAGCGGTGGTGCATTCGTGCCCAGGCACCCACTGGTGCTATCAAAAGAAATACCCACGGGAGCCAGGAAGCCTTTTGGCTGAGAGAAGAGAGCCCTCTTCCTATCAACACAGCACTCCAGACCAACCATGGCAGGAGGTAGTAGTCATGTACCAGCTTCAAGGTAGGCATTTCATAGAGCGTATAAAGAAGCAGGACTATTCCTACTGTGAGTAAGGGCCAGTCTTTTTGTCGGAAGGATACCGCCAGCCCTATGACAAGGGGAAGGGTTAGTGCATAACCGAAAAGGGTCTCTGGGAGTAGGGAGACAAAGTAGCCTATAAGGAGAGAGGCGTACTCGGAAAGGAGGGGCTTTTGATGCAAGAGGCCTAAGGTGAGGCCTTTGTCTTTCCATAGGCTTTCTGCGTGAGCATACCACCCGGCAGGGAGAAGTAAGCCGAGAAAGACAGCAGGGAGGAGGGTGAGGAGGGTTTTTTTGTCAAGGCAGGTTTTGCGTAGGGCGTGTGATAGAGGAAAGCTCCAGAGCAAGACATAGGGGAGTTTCACGGCGGCGGCCATGCCCAGACAGATTGCTCCTAAGTAAAAGGAGCTTCTATTCCACAAGGCTAATCCCCATAGGCCAAGCGCTAATGCCAGTATATCGGGAAGGGGTGTAGTGCAGTAGTAAAAAAGCGCAGGGGACCATAAAAATCCCCCGGTACCTGCCAGGGCCGCTGATAACGGAAGTAGAGTTCGTAGGAAGGCGTAGCAGCCGGCTATGGCTATCAGAAAAGCTACGTAAGCGGCGGCCCTTCCTACTGAGGAAGGGTGGAGATTCGTCAGTTTGCCAAAGAGAGCCATACTCCACTGAAAAAGCGGAAACTCCATACGAAATATACCGGCTCCGTCTCCTCGGCAATCTCGGCGAGGATTCCAGATGCGCATGTCTTCTTCATAGAAGCTGACGGCCGTAGCCATTGTCTGACACTGGCGCCAAGCATGATACCCGAAGATGTCTAACCTAAGGTGGCTATAGTGGTAAAGGAAGTGTCCGACTACGGACCCTCCCAAGAAAAGCCGGAGTACACGTGCCGACACAGCACTCAAAAGTAACCTCGCTCCTGCGTTGTATATTTGGGGAAGGTATGGCTAATCAGACCCTACCCCGCCCTGCATGGCTACGGGTAAAGCTCCCTTCCGGCGAGAACTACCGCTTTGTTCGCAAGGTCATAGATGAGCATAAGTTGCACACCGTATGCGAGAGCGCGCACTGCCCCAACATGGGAGAATGCTGGGGGGCGGGTACCGCTACGTTTATGATTTTGGGGAACATCTGTACGCGTTCCTGCGGTTTTTGTGCGGTGCTCACCGGTAGGCCTACAGAACTGGACTGGGAAGAGCCCGAGCGAGTAGCCCAAGCGGTGGAACTCATGCAGCTCAAGCACTGTGTGATTACTTCTGTCAATCGGGATGAGCTTAAGGATGGTGGAGCAGAAATATGGGCCCGCACCGTAGAAGCTATCAAAAGCCGCATGCCCGAAACCACTATAGAGGTGCTACTTCCAGACTTCAAGGGGAACTGGGAGGCACTCTATCGGGTCTTGGAGGCTAAGCCCGACGTAGTTTCCCACAACATGGAGACAGTGAAGCGCTTATACCGTCGGGTGCGTCCGCAGGCCAAATACGAGCGAAGCTTAGAACAAATCCGCCGCACAAAGGAGGCTGGCTTCCGCACTAAGTCTGGCGCCATGTTGGGCTTAGGAGAGACCCAGCAGGAGGTCCTGGAACTTATGGAGGATCTCTTAGCGCATGGGTGCGATGTCCTTACTCTCGGCCAATATCTCCAGCCTACACCCGCACATTTGCCCGTAGAGCGGTTTGTATCGCCGGAGGAGTTTGCTGCTTATGAACGGATAGGTTTAGAGATGGGCTTTGATTATGTAGAAAGCGGACCTCTGGTGCGCTCTTCTTATCACTCGGAGAGGCATGTATTCCCCCGGCGAGGAGAGAATGCTGCTCAAAGCTGAGAGCTCCCAAGAGAAGCTCGCCTAAAAATGCACTTCTTGCATCCGACTTTTTTGTGGGGGCTTGTAGCTCTTTTGGTTCCCATCCTCGTGCATTTCTTTTATTTGAGGCGGGCGCGGCGGTATGAGTTCTCCCAAGGATGGTTGATAGAAGCTTTGCAGCGCTCCAGTCGGCCGTACCTCCGGTTGCACCATCTTATTTTGCTTTTTATACGGCTTTTACTGGTTTTGGTGGTAGTACTTCTTTTTGCGCGGCCGTATTGGGGGCAAGCTTCTTCTACAGGGGATAAAGCTTCTGTGCTGGTAGTAGTGGATGTTTCGCCGTCTATGGAGCCGGGCTTTACCCAAGCGCTTTTGCTCTTGAAGGAGGCCATAGGGCGAGACCCGGCCGGCTATGAGTATCGGCTACTTACGACCCAGAGTCTTGTACCCGAGGGAGGCTTTGTAAGCCGTCGGGTGCTGCTGGAAAGACTCCAAGCCGTGAAGCCCGCAGACATGGGCCTTTCGTTGGCTACCCTTTTGGAGCGGCCCGAGAAGCTTTTCTTGGGGGCTTCTTACCAAAACCGCAAAGTGTACATCCTCTCTGATTTTCAGGCTTCTTCTGTGGGGGAGATAGGAAAGCTAAATCCTCGGGCGCTGGGCGAGATAGTGCTTTTTCCTGCGCCTACGTTTCCGCTACCTAATGCCTATATAGACTCTCTCAGTGCTGAGCAGCGGGGGGGGCGGTGGGTGCTTCGGTATAAGCTCTCTGGTACGCAAAATCAGCTCTATAAAGTCTCCCTACAGGGTCGGACATTCCGCCTCACACCCGGGTGGTATGAAGAAGTGCTAAATATCTCGAATATCCCGGCGTATGTATGCTTGTCCATAGAGGGGGATGCCGTAGATTTTGATAATCAAGTCTGTATCGGCATAGGTGAAGCCGAAACGATAGACCAGCAAGCCGTGTGGCAGGGGCTACCGCAGGCTAAACCATATTTTGACAAGCTCCACCGGGTGCTGGGGAGAAGTCCCTTTCAGACTCGGGGTTCGGCTGGAGTTTCTTCTGCGGCTGTGGAGATAGTTATGGGGGCTCTTCCTTCCTCGGAAAGCCTTTCTTGGGTGATTGAGGGCGGTACCCTTGTAGTTTTTCCCCAGGAAAATCTCTCCCCTGCTACATGGGAAGCTTCGCCTCTCGCTGCCGCGATAAAGTACAGGGGTCAAGAGCGCCTGTCTGAGCAGGTGTCGCTTAGGCCCGAGTCTCCCTCTTTCTGGGAAAAAGTGTTTGTTTCCACAGGCCAGACCCCCGCTTTCTTGGCAGAGCCACTTAGTGTTTCCGTGGTGTATGATTTTCTCCCGTACCAAGGTCGTCCTCTGCTCAAAGAGGTACAAGGCCGTGTCCTTCTGTGGGAGATTTCTTGGGGCAAAGGGCGTATATACCTCTTTGCTTTTCCCTGGCATGAGAGTTTAGCAAACCATAGCCTTTTTGTGCCTTTGTTTGAAAGGATTTATGTAGGATCCTTGCCTTCCAGACAGGAATGGATAGTATGGTTAGGCAAGCGTAAGAGCTTTTATGTGCGAGGAAGTCTGGATACGAAGGTGCGCCTACGCGCTCTAAATAAAAACGAGCTGCTCCTCCCTGCTTTTGAACGCAAAGGAGAGAAAATGCGGTTTTTTTTGGGGGATGTGCCTATAACGGCGGATATTTACCGGGTGGAGGTAGGCGAAAGGGCATATGCGTACTTGGGGGTAAATATTTCGCCCTCGGAGTCGGTGCCTGCGTATATGCCTGTGGAGGCTTGGCAAGAGGCGGGTTTTTCGGTAGAGGTGCGGCAGTGGGAGGCGGGGCGTATTCAGAAGAGGGGTCTTTCGTGGGGATGGCGGGATTGGTGGGGAGGGGTACTCTTTGCGCTCTTACTGATAGCCGCAGAGGTATATTGGTCTCGCCGACTGCTAAGGCCAGTGGCTACCGTACCTGCACCTTAAAGCGCCGCCGGATCTCTTTCCCGTTAGAAGGATAGTAAATAACCTCGGCGACTCCTTGGAAGCGCCTTTTGTCTAAGGAGACTTCCAGTTCAATCTCTCCGCTCTCGTTTGCGTCAAAGTGAGTAGCTCCGGCTTTCTGCCCCGCTTTGAAAAGGCGAATGATTAGCTTGGATTGGGGTTTGAGTCCCGTGATATGGATGTTATAGGTTTTGCCTGCGGGTACTATGAGGGGGTCCTGCCATTGAAAAACCTCTCCATTAATGCGTATAAGGGCTTCTTCTCGGGGAATCACCTGGACTGGTGCTGAGGAGGGTTCTTCGTCCTCTCCAATGATTTCGTTGGGATTGTACCCACCTGTTTGGGCCCAAAGACCCCCTGTAATCAGTAGGAAAGTTAGCGGCCACTTAAGCATACAAGCCAAAAGTACTATTTTTGACAGAGATGGCTACCCCAGAGGAAAATGTGCCCACATTTACTTTTCCGCCCGCGTATTACCGTTGGCTGGAAGTAGTGCGCCGATATCCTATGTTTGATGTATGGCGAGCGGGTGTATTGTGTACGGTGCGGATTACCTACCTCTTGGAGCCTAATGGCCGAGAAAGGGATGTATTTTTACATCGGTATCGGTGGCGCGATCAGTTTCCAGCCACGTACTTACCCTTAGGGTATGATGTATTTGGAAATCTGCTTCTTTGGGATATGCGGGAGGGGCAGGTATACCTTCACTGGAGGGGAAAAAGCCAGAGCGAACCTGTGAAGGTGGCAGATACGCTTGAAGATCTATGCGAAAAACTTTACTATTGTCCGATATATTGATATGAAACTCCTATCGTTACTACGCTGGGCAGATAAGTATCCGTATTTTTACTTCCATTTACAGAATAACCCGCAGGATGAAATTGGTATCTATCGGTGGGTATTGGGGATTGGCCGTAAGCCAGCAAAGCCGCCCTTCCATCCAAAGCGATGGTATATAGGCGGCTGGACCTACGAATGGAAAGCCTATTACAAGCGCCCGTATATAGAGTTTCCGCGGGAAGCCTTTTTTGTGCCCCAATATGTATTTGCTACGGAGGAAGCGCCGGAATGGGAAAGTGAGCCATCCCCCCATGAGCCCGTGCGCAAAATCCAGCTTTTGCAAAGTTCTTTTCAGCGAGAAGGCTTCATACAGATCGTAGATAAACTCCGTGAGCATATCCACCAAGGGGAGGTGTACCAGGTAAATCTCTCTCTGGCCCTTCTATGGGAAGCTACGATAGACCCGATGAGTACATTTTACTATCTCCTCAAGGCTTCGCCCGCGACGTTTAACTTTATTTTCAAGTTTCAACAAAAGTATGTGATAGGGGCTTCGCCGGAGCGGTTTTTCTGGCAGTGGCAGAAATATATCGCCCAGCAACCGATAAAGGGAACTATTCGGCGGGGCAGCACCTGGCAAGAGGATGTAGAGGCAGTAACGGCCCTTTTAGCTAATCCCAAAGAGCTGGCAGAGAACACTATGATAGTGGATCTGGTACGGAATGACCTTAATACGGTGTGCGTGCCAGGAAGTGTTTATGTGCCCCGGTGGGCTGAGGTACAGACTTTTCCAGGCTTACATCATTTGGTTTCTACGGTCTGTGGAGAAAAGCGACCCGAAGTACCGTGGTGGGAGGCGGCCGAGAATCTGTTTCCGCCTGGCTCTATGACAGGAGCGCCAAAACGGGCGGCGATGCAATATATCCGGCGGTACGAGCCGGTGGGACGAGGATTTTATGCAGGGGCCATAGGGTATATCTCCGCTGACGGTGAAGCCGATTTTGCCGTGGTGATTCGCAGCTATGTGTATGATAAGCTTTCTCGCCAGCTGGTCCTGCAAGTGGGGAGTGGGATAACATACGACTCCGACCCCGTAGCGGAATGGGAAGAAAGCTGGCTTAAGGCCGAGAAGCTTTTGGAAGCGCTTCAGCTGCCTGCGCGGGTTCTAAAATCTTGAAGGAGAGAGTGCTCTTGCTGGATTTTTTCTTGGAGAGACATGAGGGCGTGTAAGAGTACCTCTGGGCGAGGGGGACAGCCGGGTACATACACATCTACGGGGAGAAACTGGTCTATGCCCTGCACAACCCCATACACCCGATGCATGCCTCCCGTTGAGGCACAGGCGCCCATGGCGATACACCATTTGGGTTCGGCCATTTGGTCCCAGATGCGCTTGATAGCATGGGCCATCTTGTAGGTGCACCACCCCGCCACAATCATCACATCGGCTTGACGGGGAGAGAAAGAAAACCGTTCCATGCCAAAACGAGCAATATCGTACTTCGGCCCGGCGGCGGCCATCATTTCAATGGCGCAGCAGGCTAAGCCCATAGGCATAGGCCAAAGGGACCCTGCCCGTGCCCACGCTATCAGATCATCCAGCCGACTGAGCAGGAAGCCCTGCTGCGAGAGGGCTTTTTCCAGTTCCATACCCATGCAAACAAAAGTACTACACCTGCGGGCTAAAAACGGAAGTTATAGGTGAGGGAAGGCACCCAGCGGAAAAGGTACAGGTTATAGGCCCGCTGGATGTTGGGGTTATTTTCGTCTGTCTCTAACCGGAGGGCCCACATATTACGCCGGCCGTAGAGGTTGTATAGGGAAAAGTTCCAGCTGGATTGCCAACGACGGCCTTCTTTGGGACGGGGCTTCCAAGTGATAGAAATGTCCATGCGGTGATAATCTGGCATGCGGCGGTTGTTGCGTTCGTTATACACGCCTATGACTTGGCCGTCGTAAATATATTTAGCTACGGGTAGCGTGATAGGCCGGCCTGTGGCGTAGATGGCCGTAAAGCCAAGGTCCCACTGGCTGCTCAACGCATATTGCAGAACAAGGTTGGCTTGGTGAGGGCGATCCACATAGTTCGGAAAAGGGTCAGGGGTAATCGCAGGAATGTACCTGAAGCTGCGGCTATAGGTGTAAGAAACCCAACCGGTGAGTTTGCCGGTGAGTTTTTGGAGCATCCATTCGCTGCCATAGGCCCATGCTCGGCCTTGGGCAAGGTCCCGTTCTAACTGGGGATTGAGGAAGACATCGGCGCCGGACCGGAAGTCCAGCACATTAAACATCCAGCGGTGGTAGATTTCCCAGGAGAAGTCCCAGGAATGGTTTTTCCACCGGGGAGTCCCCTGGAGGGCGAGGGCGACTTGGTAGCCGTCTTGTCGGCGTACGTTGAGGGTAGTAGGCCACCATATATCGGTAGGTAGGCCCACTGGTGAGAGGGTGGCTACATGCAGAAACTGCTGGACACGGCCGGTGGAGGTCTTTAGGGCCCAGCGGTCAGAGAGGGCATACCGTACGCTTACACGAGGCTCTATCCCACCCCACCCTCCAATAAGGCGGCCCTTTCCGTAATAGAGGGTGTCCTGCGGGGTTCGCTCGGGCGAGAAGGTATAAAGCGTAGCCGGCCCAATAAGGCCGAAGCCGGCCCAACGCAGGCCACCCTCTAAGAGCCAGCGGGCCCCTAACTTATAGCCTGTCTGAACAAAAGCAGCTACTTCGGCCCCGCGCAGAGAAGGCACCCGATAGGGGCGTAGATTAGAGGTATCACTGGTGGGCTCCAGGCTCCCTGGAAGGAAGGTATGGTGTATGAGAGAAGCGCCGAAACGAAGCTTCAGCCTTTCGGAGAAGAAATAATCTCCCTCTGTACGCCAGCCAAGGTCTTCAATCCCTGCCGAGTAGCGGGCTTGGTTTCGCCCTTGTTCTAAGAGGAAGGCGTAGTCGTAGTTGCTGTAATACAGGAGGGTATTCAGGAATAGCCGCGGGGAAGGGATAAAGTTCCAGCGGAGGGTGGTCGTAGCGTTTCCCCAGTTGAAGTCCAGAAAGGAAGTTCGGAATACATCTCGGCCGAAATAGCCTGAGAGATAGAAGCGGTGTTTTTCACCGGCGCGGTAGTTGAGCTTAGCGGTGAGGTCATAGAAGTAGAGGGCTGAACGGCGCAGCTCGGGATTTTGGGCAAAGAGGAGAAAAAGGTCAGCATAACTTCGGCGGGCGGTGAGGAGGAGGCCAGCCCGGTCTTTTAGGAGGGGACCTTCTACATTTAGGCGGGAAGAGATAAGGCCGATCCCCCCAGCCGCAGTCCAACGCGGGCTATTTCCTTCCCGCAGCCGTACATCTAAGACGGAGGAGAGCCGCCCGCCATACTCGGGGGGCATGTAGCCTTTATAGAGCTGCGCTTCTTGCAAGGCATCTGCGTTAAAGGCGGAAAAGATACCCCCAATATGCCCAGGGTTATACACCACGGCTTCATCCAGTAAAATGAGATTTTGGTCGAAAGACCCCCCCCGGACAAAAAAACTGGAGCTCCCATCTCCTGCCGTGGCTACACCCGGTAAAAAAGAGAGCGAACGCAGCACATCCACCTCGCCAAAAAGCGCAGGGAGTTTTTTCAGCTGCTGGACTTCTATACGGTTTTGGCTCATGGCGGCACTCTCAAAGCGCCGCTGCTCGTACGTTTCTACAATCTCCACGCTACGCAGCTCTACCCCTTCTTCTTTGAGGAGGAAGTCGTGGCGAAGGGTGGTTTTTATCTCTACCGCCAGGGTTTCGCTTCGGTAGCCAATGAACTGGGCCACTATCAGGTGCTTACCAGCGGAGAGCCGTAGGGCATAATACCCATACGCATTGGTGAAAGCGCCGGCGATAGAAGAAAGAGCTTGAACTTTAGCGCCGGCGAGGGGTTCGCGATTCTGAGCATCCAATACATAGCCACTAAGCGTAAAGGAGGACTGGGCAAATAGGCCTGCCAGACCAAAAAAAAGGCCCCCACGCATACACCGCAAGTAACAAAAACGCACGCACCTTTGGGCGTTTCCGCCGAATCCAAACCAAAAGCTTACTTTTGTATAGATGTGGAAAGTCATCGGCGTCAGTCTCTTTTGGGGTATAGTAGGCGGCCAGGAATGCGGGTCTAAGCGCCAGGCTACGGCTTCCTCTACTTCTTCCTCAGGACAGGACCTCTATATCCAGATTGTTCGGACAGGATGCTATGGCCGGTGCCCCATAGATAGGGTAGAACTGCTGCCAGAGGGGGTGGTACGATACCACGGGGAGCGATTTGTGCCGCGATTGGGAACCTATACACGTCGTCTCTCCCCCCAAGAGCTCAAACGGGCCAAAGAGCTTTTACGGGCTGGAAAGTTCGAGGCCTACGCAGAAGTGTATGACAATCCAGGCATCTCGGATTTGCCGTCCATCATTTTGGTGTATCGGTTAGATGGCCGAGAGAAAAAGATTACTTGCCGGACGGGCTGCCCACCAGAGCTTCCAGAGAAAATAGAGCAGCTGCGGACTTTCCTCGCCGAAGAGGGAAACTTCCAAATGGAAAAAGGCCCCGATACTGAAGAGGAAACCCTAAAAGATCCAGGCCATGACTAAACGTGTAATACTCCTACTGGGACTGTGGGGGCTATGGGGTGGGTGTGCCCTCTTTCGCGATCCTCGTGCGAACTGTAACCACCCTAAGCACGAAGAATACCTACGTGAACAGCAGGCTTCCCGCTTAGCGAAACAAACCCGTAGTTACGCTAAGCCCGGCAAAGGTTCTCGCAAAGTCCAAAAAGCTTGCCCGAACCCTTGAAGGGTTTTTGGCTCTTTTGGATAACTTTAGGCATTTTATCGGCCCAGAAAACGGCCCTGGCTGAGATAGAGACGCTGCTGGAGGAAGGGGAAAATGTGCCTGAGGCTGAGGTAGAACCCCTTGCTCGGCGGGCGCTGGACCTTTTCCAGCGGTATTACGCTGGTAGGAATGATACGCAAGCCGCTCGCCTGCAAGGGAAAATATTGAGCTTACTGGCCTATGGCCTGGCTTACCGAGGGGCCGTGGACTCGGCGTTCCTTCTCTCTGACTCCGCTTATCGCTTACTGGCTCAAGCTGGCTACCTCAGGGAAGCCATGGGAGAAAAAGGAAACCTGGCGTATTACTATCATCAGCAAGGGAAGGTTGTCCCGGCTATACATGCTTATCGTGAGGGGGAACGCATGGCCCGCTCGTTGGGGGAGCGGGAGCTGTTGTTTTATACCCTTAATAACTTGGCGGGGCTTTTTTCGGAGATAGGCCTTCAGGACTCGGCGGCTTCGTTGTATAAACAAGCGCTTATACTAAGTGATAGCTTAGGCAAGCCAAAGTTCAGAGCTCTTGCCTTACATAATCTTTCTGCTTTATATGAGACACAGGCTCTCTATGATTACGCGCTACGGTATGCACAAGAAGCCTTAGCCCTCCGCCGAGCCAGCGGAGACTCGGCATATATAGCTTCTACCCTGTCGGCTATTGGACGCTTATACCGCTACCAGCGGATGCCCGACTCGTCCGTATTTTACTACAAGCAGGCATACGCTGTGGCCAAAGCCACGCACAATCTACCTGTCCTGGGCGTAGTAACCGCGAATATCGCCAGAGCTTACATGGACGAAGCCCAATGGGATAGCGCATATAAGTACCTACAAGAAGCTTTTCAGGTGCGCTCGCAAATGGCTCCTAATGAGCAGCTAAAGGCGTATTGGGCATGGGCAGAATATTACCTCAAACGCGCAGAAGCTGAGAATCCCTCAGCTCAGGGCAGCTTCTTGGGGGAGGCGCTTCGTTGGGTAAGGAAGGGCGAAGCCCTCCTCCAAAAGGGGGGCGTGTATGACATAGATGCTATTTCACAGTTTCATCAGACGGCTCGTTTGGTGTATGAGGCATTAGGCCTGCCCGCAGAGGCCTACAACCATTACCAAAAATATGTAGCTGCGCGAGACAGCCTCGTGAATACCCGAGCACAGCGGAAGGCCATAGAGTCTCGGTATCAATACGAATGGCTCCAGCAAGAGCAGCGTTTGCGGGAAGAAATGCTGCGCCAGCAGATTCAGGCCGAAGAGCGGCAAAAACGCCAAAAGTTATGGATAAGCTTTTTGGCGGCCTTAGCGCTAATACTTGCGGTCGGAGGTGGTCTTCTGTTTCGGCTCTATCGCGAGACTCGCCGACAACGAGACCTTATTAGCCACCAAAAAGCTGCGCTGGAGCGCTCCCATGCCATTATTGCCCAGCAACATGAAGAACTCCTCCAAAGTCTCCGGTATGCAAAGCGTATCCAGCGCGCGCTTCTACCGCCTGCGGAGTGGCTGGAAACGCTGCCCTTTGCCCATGCGCTCTGGTATCAACCCCAAGGCGAGGTAGGCGGAGATTTTTACTGGGCGCGGCGTTTTGCCGGAGAAAAATACCTGCTCGTCTTGGGAGATTGTACAGGACATGGCGTGCCTGGTGGCTTTATGACGGTTTTAGCTATTACCCTCCTGGAAAAAGCGACGGAGGAGGAAAGCGCATTATCCTTGCCTGCGCTGGCAGAGTTTCTCCACAACGAGATGACTCGACTGCTTCATGCAGAACAGATTCATGGCGTGCGTGATGGGATGGAAGGTTCCTTTGTGCTTATAGATTACCTGCAAAACCAGGTGGAAATCCTTAATGCGGGGAGTTACTGTTGGTGGATCCCTCAAGGAGGAGACCTTCAGGAGATAGGCCCCTCAGGCCCAGGTATAGCTGTGGTCTTTTTCGCTAATCAGGGACCTATTACTTGGCAAGTGCATACGAGGCCCTTTGAGCGGGGAGGGCGACTTATCTTGGCGAGCGATGGGCTGAGAGACCAGCTTAACGCCGAGCGTAAGAAATGGAACCGCAAAGCTTTACGCCAGATGCTCCAAGAAGTAGCCCCACTCCCACCGGCAGAAGCGTGTAATAAGACTCAAGCAGCGTGGGAAGCCCACCGAGGGGTTATACCGCAGATAGATGATGTTTCCTTATGGATTATTGACCTGCCGGCGGGCAATCAGATAGCCTAACACCCCTCGGTCTAACTTCTTTTCTACGATAAAGCCCGCCTTTTGGAGCCTTTGTATCAAAGGTTCTGGACGTGCGTGGTATTCAATATGCCAGGTCTTGGCTCGCCTTAGCTCGTCTTCTGGTAAGGAAGAAATGAGGGCAAACTCACATCCCTCGCAGTCCAGTTTTATAAAATCTACCTCTTCTAAGCCGTATTGCGCACAAAGGGTAGAGAAAGATATGGTTTGAACAGGCGTTTTTTCGGTATAAGAAATCAGCTTTTGGAGAGGCGAGTCGGGGGGCGTGAGGGAGTTCGCGTCCGGTTCGGTAGGGGCTACTTGGAGGAAGGCTTGGCCGTCTGTGGTGCTAAGCGCTGCGGGGAAGAGGGTTATCCGGTCTTCCAGGCCCATCTGCCGGATATTTTCTTGGGCCAGGGCAAAGTTGGGCGGATGCGGTTCTAAGGCGATGACTTGCTTGGCCCCCTGCAGGGCAAAATACACCGCTGAGTCGCCATTATAAGCCCCTACATCTATGACGACTTGGGTAGTAAAGTCCGTGCCGTAATCTTTTCGGCCAAAAAGCTCATATAGCGTCATAAGGTCCATGCCTGTGGTGAGCCGAGTGAGAAAAAATCGGCCAGGGGCCAGTTCCCAGCGCAGCATGTCCGGGGCGGAGGGCTGCTCAGGTGCAAGGGGCACATGGGCTTGTAGGAGGAGGTATCCATAGAGGTTGGGGGGCGTAATCTGGCGTGGGAGGAGCTGCCCATCAGGTAGGCGCAAGGTATGGGTATCCCGACCTAAAAAGGCATTTAGAAGCATTTTTGCCGGCGTGGGCGAAATGCGCCGCAAAGTGCCGAGTTTCCCTAAGAGTTTGAGCAGGTATAGCCAACGCATTAGGCTCGGGGATGGAATTTTTGGTAAGCAGCTCGTAGCTCTGGGGGAGTGACGGCTAAGTACTTTTGGGTGGAGGCGAGGCTGGAGTGGCCCAAGAGGTCGCGCACTGCCTGCACATTGGCTCCGTGTCGCAGAAGGTGCGTGGCGAAGCTGTGCCGGAGTGCATGAGGGTGTGTGCCCAACTGAGAGCGTATGATGCGGTATAATGCTTTGGGGTAAAGCGGAGCCCCCTTTTCTGTGCAGAGGAGATAGGCATGAGAGGGGTTCAGTTCGGCGCGCAAGGCGAGGTACTTTTCCAATAGACCGTGGAGATAAGGGTATAAGGGAAGGACGCGCCATTTATTACCCTTGCCCAGAATATGGAGTTCTCTTGCCGGGAGATGGACTTGGGATAGTTGAAGGGCGCAAGCTTCGCTGCGGCGTAGGCCAGACCCGTAGAGGAGTTCTATACCCAGCGCATCGCGGAGGGTGATAAAGTCATTTTCTGAGTTTCCTGAGGGTAGGAGCGGGAGGAGATGAGACTCGGGTAATGCCCGGGGTAGGCTCTTGGGGAGGCGGGGGGAGGTAGGCAAGGAAGAGAGGCCCTTCTCCCGAAGGATACGTCGGATATAGCGGTCCATGCGACGCAAAGCCGCTACTTTGCGCGCGCGGGTAGAAGGCCGAGGAAAAAAACTAAGCCAAGCCCGAATGTGCAGGGGAGAGGCGCGGCGCCATTCGGTGGGGCTCACCAGCGGGTCAAAGCCGTGATACACTTGGCAAAATCTACTCCACTGCAAAAGGTCTCGCCTATATGCCGCTATGGTGTGTGGGCTGGCTTTTTGTGCACCCGCTAAGTAGCTCAGGAAATCCTCCAGCACTTTCCAAAGGTACGATGGGGGACTATTCCGAAGCGAGTACCCGCCGGGCTTAGGTAAGCAAAAACCGCGGACGGCCTCACCCGTGGGGTCGCTTGAAGACCAGGGGTGCTGCGCAGATGTAAAGCTGCAGCCATTCTACTTCGAGCTTGTAACGGATGTTCAGCACCTGGTTGAGAGCATAAATGAAGGTAGTCCACAGTAAGGTGCCCAGTATAGCCAAGAGAAAGTATCGGTCCTTTTGCCAAAGGTAGAAGCTTCCCCACAAGAAAAGCACAAGCAGGAGGGAGACAGGTAAGAGACGCACGATGAAGAAAGACAGGGATAGGTTGCCCCAATACCGAGGTGGGATACTCCAATAAATGAGGGCGTGAAATAAGGTCCGCTCAGGAATCTGGTGCCAGCGTTCTTGTAAAATGTGTCGGGCAAGGGCCCGAAAGCCGGGGTAAGCTTGGGCCTCCGGAAGGGCAAAGAGGGAGTCGTATATAGCCTCTAAGGAGTCAGAAACTGCATAGCGAGGATGGGCTGCCATAAAAGGCAACCACGAAGAGGGGAAAGTAGTAACCCCTGCGTAAGACTTGGTGGGAAGGAAGGTACCGAAGACCCAGTAGTTGCGCACGCTCCAGGGCAGGATCACTACCAGTGATGTCAGTCCAACTATGCCCACAGCCTTGAGCCGCCGATAAAATCGCAAGATTAGGCTCGCAACCATAGGAGGGACTAAGATGGGCTTCTCTAATAAAAATAGCCCCAGAAGCACCCCTAAGAGCGAGAGGTAGCGAAAAGGGTACTTTTCGGGGGGGTACTGAAAGAGCCAGATACCCCACAAAGCGCCTAAGAATACTACCCAAGTAGTATTCTCTGCCACGGTGGGGTGGTAGAAGTAGGAGGGATGTAAGAGGAAAAGTAAGGCAGCCCCTTTTCCTAAGGCTTCGCGGCGCAGCGTACGGCCGAGAAGGTAGAGCAACCACGGTATCGCAGCTGCAAGGAAATGCTGAAGCAAGATTGCTCCAAATAGTCCCCACTTTTCGCCCAATACCCAAAGCCAGAATGCCAAATACAACGGGTAAAAAGGCCCCTTAGCCGTAGTGGGACCTCTATCATAAATGGAAAATCCCTGGCCTGCGACGATATGCTGAGCAATATTAAAATCTTCGGCAACTTTGATTTCCGGCTGCACAAGGACCATAAAGGCGAGGCGAAGAGCTGCGTTGATGCCACACAACAGTAGGAGATGGTGAGGAGAGACTTTTTCTATTAGAGAAGAAAGGCTCTTTACGGAGCGCATATATGAGCGTGTAGGTGCTTTCAAAGGTAACGGTAAGCATGCATTTTTGCGGGCGTGTGGTATGTAGGCGGGAGTATCCTCACGAATGTCCTCCTTCTGGTGTGGCTGCGGGTTTTGCGGCTGCCAGTGACTTCTTTGATTACAGCAAACTATTTTGTGTGTGTGGTTTTGGCTACTTTTTTGGCCCCCCCAGACCTTGCGGCGCTTACGAGCTTACCTGTATTGGGTCAGGTAGCATTGGGAGTATTAGGAATGCTTTTTATTAGCGTTTTTGTCCTAACGGGACTTGCTGCTCGGCAAATGGGTGTGGGCTTAGCGGGGATGTTGGCTAAGCTCTCGGTAGTGTGGCCTGTGGCTTTTGCAGCGATAATCCTGAGGGAGCCGGTCTCTTGGACTCAGGTTATAGGCATAGTGGTCGGCGTGGCTGCGATTGGTGTGGTGCATGCACCGTATCTGCGCAGTGAAGGGTGGAAAAAGCTCTGGCAAGCAAGCAGTATAGGCCTCCTCCTGTGGCTCGGGAATGGCCTCATAGATATTATTTTCAAAGCAGCTCATCCTTATTGGAAAGAGCTTTCTACCCTCCACGTGCCGCTGTATATCATGGCGGTGGCAGGCCTTATAGGGCTCCTTCTACATGTAGCTCAGGCTAAGGGGAAAAAACTTTTTTCCCTTTCCCTTTGGAAAGGGGCTTTTGTCTTGGGAGCAACCAATCTCCTTTCTATTTTTTTCTATCTGCGGGGTTTAGAAGCTTTACCGGCGGTGCAGTTTTTCCTCTGGAATAATCTGGGCATAGTGCTCCTGTCAGGGATGGTGGGCCTACTTTTTTTCCGAGAGCGCTTCTCTTGGGAAGTGGGGGTTGGTTATGCTTTGGGATTGGCAGCGCTCCTGTTGGTGAGTTAAAATAAAAAAAGGCCCCGCATGGGGGCCTCTGGCTGGGCTTGCCAAAGAGCAGGAGCAAAAGAGCGATACTAAACACCTCTCTCTCAAGAGCAGGACAGGAAGGACTAACCTCAAAGAGCCGTATTTACCCTATATACGCCAAGGAGGGAGGTAAGGTTGCAGGGGGTTTTCTTACCTTGGGGGGTGTGGCGTTATGGAGGAATACTCGGTCTCTTATGGGCCCAGACATTTTATATTCAGGTGAAGCCTTCTGCCCAAGCGCTGAAGGCAGCCCTTGAGCAGGCCAGTAGAGATACTAAACCTTCTTTGCGCCTTGGAGGGCCAGTATGGCAAGGTCTCCAAAAAGTAGAAGAACCTTTTCTGGACGGAACAGCCTTTCCCGAGCTGGAGGGGTGGTTTGTGGTACATTTCGCGGGGCAGGACCCAACAGCGAGATACCAAGCCCTCCTTTCCCTCCCAGAAGTATCCTGTGTGGAACCTGCAGGGGGAAGGCATCTGTGCCATGGCGAGGCCATAGAAGGGAACCTTTTAGGCTGGCATCATGTAGCCCTCCAGACAGCAGAGGCCTGGACACGCACCCAGGGTACGCCAAATGTGGTTATTGCGCTGATAGACTCGGGCACAGAGTGGGACCTGCCGGCCTTTTATCATCAGTTATGGATAAACGCCGCAGAAGACCTAAATGGCAACCGGCAACTGGACTCTTTAGACCTTAATGGCATAGATGACGACGGGAACGGCCTCATAGACGATGTAATAGGGTACGACTTTACGGACCAGCCGTATAGGGTAGGTATGGGCGACTACATAGGCCCTGACCCGTGGCCAGCCGACCAGAACGGCCATGGAACCGCTATGGCCAGCCTCATGGTGGGGAGACCTGACCGCTCGCCCGTAGCTGGCATAGCGCCGGGTTGCCGAGTGATGGTGCTTCGGTGCTTTGAGGCTGGGGGGTACGGCGAGGATGACGATATCGCTCGGGCGATTGTATATGCTGCCCGGCAAGGGGCCCGGGTGATTAACTGCAGTTTTGGGGATGAGCGGCCTTCTCGGCTTATGCAAGCAGCTATTGCGTATGCGTATCGGTTAGGCGCTGTGGTGGTAGCCGCTTCAGGGAATGGTACGGGAGCCCGGTCGCATTATCCCTCCGGTTTCCCGGAAACCATAGCTGCGGGCGGCCTGGCTTATGACGAAGGAAGCGGAAGTTTTTACCTGTGGCCGCTCTCGGGGTACTTTCGGGTAGATTGGATCGCGCCGGCAAGCTCGGTACCTGCCCTCCTTCCAGATGGCTCTGTACAGCTCCTAAGTGGGACAAGTGTGGCGTGTGCTCTTTCTTCTGCCGCAGCGGCGCTGCTTTTGAGTGCGTATCCTTCGCTCTCGCCGGAAGATGTGCGCGCTACTTTGGCGGCACGGGCCCTTCCACTGGGAGCGCAGCGGTGGAGCCCGTACAGTGGCAGTGGGCGTCTGGTTCTTCTCCCGGCTTTGGACCATCCGCAGGCTGCCCACGCGGGATGGCTTTATCCTCCTGCCGATGCAGTGGTGACAGGTCCTGTGCCGCTGGTTTTTTCTACCTATCATAGTCTGTTGGCAGGGTGGGAGGTGGCCTGGGCGAGCTCTCTTGAGGCGCCTTGGCAGGTTCTTCGTACGGGCACACAACCCAGCATACGAGATACGTTTTTGGGGTGGGTGCCCCCTTTAGGAAAGTCATTCTTACGCCTGCGCCTCACCTTACGGAACGGCCAAGAGGTAGCTTATACCCTCTCCCTACAAGGGGTGCCTCTGGGCCTCTCCTTCCACCACTTGGATGTCAGCCCGGCCTGGCAAAATGGCTTCTCAGGAAATATCCTACGATGGCATCTAAATGCGGCGACGCCGACTTGTGTCTCTGCGGGGCCCTTTCGCGCCTGTGCCGATAAGCTGGACACTGTCGGAAGCGTGTGGCTCCCTGCTTATGCTGACCCTTCCACGCAGGTGGAGGCTTATGGCCTTACCGATACCCTGCGACAATCCCTTACCCTCGCCGATAGGATACCTCGGGCCTTACCCTATGCGCCCTGGATGGCCACGGCTCTCATAGCGCCAGGGGGATTTTATTTCCCTGAGACCGGGGAGGATTGGAACGGGGATGGCCTACCTGACCTCGTGGTCAGTGGAATAGACCCTACTACGGGACGCCTGGGACGGTTATACTTCCTCCGGCAAGCGGGAAGTGCATTTGTGCCTTATGATAGCATACCTGGCCGTAGGCTTTTGCCGCGAGATATAAGGGATTGGGATGGGAATGGTGAGCCGGAGCTTTTGTGTGTATGGATAGATAGTTTTTTTGTCTTTGGGGGGAGTCCGCCTAAAAATCTCCTATATGCCGGGCAGGGGCGGGCAGCCCGGCTTGACGCCGGTCAGACCGTATGGCTACGCACCGAGGGGGGCAGTTACCTCCTGCGTACGACCAGTGGCCAAGAGCTACGGCTTCTTTCGGACACGGTGCCTTGGGCGGGGAATACCACTGTGCCTCGGTTGATTCGCCTGCACACCGCAGTGGAAACCCTCTGGGCCTTCGGCAACTATCCGGGCTGGATATTTCTGTATACGCCTACGGGGCAGCTTCAAAAAGTACTTCCCACCGACTTATGGGAGGTAGGTTCGCATCTTTTGAGCTACGACGTAACGGGCGATGGCAGTGAAGAGCTCATTTACTTGGGGCAAGGCAAGGACGGGCAATGGTGGGAGTTAGGCGTGTATCAAGGTCCGTCGTGGGTGCTGAGAGATAGGGTGCGTTTTTGGGGCGGGGTTAGCGGCCAGGCGCGTCTCATAGCCGGCGAAGGCATCTTCGGCGTATGGCTGCCCCCTTATCTGTATGTGGCACGCTTTCAAGGAGGGGCGTGGTCGGTCCGGGCTTTTGATGCTGAAATCTGGGGCGCTTTTGGCCTTTGGACCATCGCCGGCGATACGTTATTCCTCTTAGGACGCGATAGCGTGCCCCGATTTTATCGGCTGGTCCCTCCTTTTTTGCCTGCACCCGCATGGGCTAAACCTGGTGCCCTCTCCCCTACCCAAGTGCGCTTGCGGTGGTACGCTGTACCGGGGGCCACGGGATATGAGCTTTTTCGGGTAGAACCCACAGGAAATCTCGCTCTCCGCTATACAGGAGGTGATACCATTTACGTAGATAGCACTGCGGCGGGAGGGGCGTATTATTACCTCGTTCGGGCGCTGGGAGGGGCTTTCTCCGAGCCGTTTTTTGTACAGCCCGGCGAACGCCCTTGCTTAGATACCGCTTGGATAGACAGTACAGGGCTCTGTTATGTAGAGGGAAACGGAACCTGGGCCGGGGAAAGTACCGAAAGCTTCTGGATAGAACCGGGCCCCTACAGGCCTGCATTGGCTACGGCAGTGGGGAAATCGTGGCTATTACAGTTTGGGGCCGAAGCTTCTGGGGCGGTGACCTTACTTGTAGATACGCTACTTACGGATGTACAAGGGCGGTATTTGCGGGGGGATTGTGGAATCCTTTTCCTTGGGCGGCAAGTACTTCCGTCCTGCGTGACCCCAGTAAGTTGGCGTATAGTGGGTGAAAAGGAAGTTGAAGTACTCTTTTCTGGGGGGCTTCCTGCTCAAGCGCTGGATAAAGCGCAGTATCGGCTCACCCCGGTAGGGGAGGTAGAGGCTATTTCGCCTGTGCCTGGGGGCCTTCGCTTTCGTCTTTCGGTGGGGCCTTCTGTGTGGCCTATAGAGCTTCACTGGGGCTGGCAGGCCGCCCGCTGTCCCAGTTCAGTAGCTTTTTCTCCCCGAGAAACTTCCCAGCAGACATGGGGAGTCTTTCCTAATCCCTGTACTTCTCGCCATCGGTTTGTGCAGTTTTGGGGGCTACCCGCCGGTACAGACGTGCGGGTGCTCACCGCAGAAGGTACGCTTTGTGCCCAGTTCCAGATCTCAGGAGAAGAGACCCCTATTCCCTGGGAGCCTCGTTCTCTTAATGGAGAACGGCTCGCCCCCGGCCTATACCTAATTTATGTCCGGCGCGGGGAATGGCAGGCCACAGAAAAACTCTTCCTCCACTAAGCTTGGCATGAAGTTTGCCCCCTGACGAAGCCGGTTTATTAAGGAAAATCCAATGAACACCCCCTTCATGCAACTGAGCCCTCTCTTACAGAGGGCCTTAAGCGACATGGGCTTTGAGAAGCCTACACCCATCCAGCAAGCAGTCATACCCGTAGCGCTAAAAGGCTATGACATATTGGCACAAGCCGCTACTGGCACAGGAAAGACCGCAGCTTTTGGTATCCCCATTATCGAAAAAATGGACAGAGACCAGGGTTTGGGTTCGCTTATTCTCACGCCTACGAGAGAACTTGCCTTACAAGTAAAAGAGCACCTGTATCAGCTCTCTAAATACAAGAAGCTCAGAATATGGAGTTTTTATGGGGGGAGACCTGTGTATAAGGATATAGAACTCCTGACAAAAAATACGCCTCACATCATAGTAGGAACGCCGGGACGGATTAAGGACCTTACCCAAAGAGGCGTTTTGGCATACGAATGTGTCAGGCATTTTGTCCTTGATGAGGCCGATTGTATGCTGGATATGGGTTTCATTGAGGATATAGAATGGATTATCAGGCGCCTTCCCCAAGAAAGACAGAGTTTCTTCCTTTCGGCTACGATACCCACCCCGATTAGAATATTGGCTGAAAAGTATCTGAGGAGAGGGTATCAGTTTATACGGGTTTCAGGGGAAGATCTGAGGCCTAATATAGAAGAAAAGTTGATAAAACTCGGCTCTTCTGCGATGAAAATCACTGAACTTGAAAAGATTATAAGAAATCATGAACATGAAAAGGCAATAGTTTTTGTCAAGACAAGAAGTGATGCTCGGAATGTGGCGGAAAGTCTCAAGCGCAAGGGTCTTAAGGTGGTTCCGCTCCACGGAGATATGAACCAAAAACAAAGAGAAGAATCGCTCAGGTCTTTTAAGGAAGGTAGAGCTATGGTAGTGGTAGCGACAGATGTCGCCTCCAGAGGGCTTGATATTAGGGGAGTGGGCCTCGTGGTAAACTATCAAATACCCGAAGACCCCGAGGTATATATACATCGGATAGGACGCACAGGGCGAATAGGCTCCCATGGGAAAGCGTATAGCCTGATAACGCCTGAGGACAATAGGGCTTTGGGCAAAATAAAGAAACTTAAGAGAGATTACTTGCAGTTGTAAGGCACTCCTGCTTGATATCGGTGGGAAGCAGGCTAAGGATGCAGAGCCTTTTGTAGAAGATAAAGACTCTGCATTTTAGGGAAACTTTCTGGGTAGCGAATCCGGGTCTGCGGGGATAGAGGAGAGGCGGTTGTAGTAGGAGAGAAAACGGACAAGAGCAGAGATTTGGCACAAAGTTTGCCACTATTCACTTTGCTATGCGAACCGTAGTCGTAGCCTGTGTTGTCGGGCTTTTGAGCCTTATGCTCGCCCAGACGACCGAAAAGGAAGCCAAGAAAGAGATTCAACGCAAGGCCATCAAAGAAGCCCGGAAGGAGGCCAAACGTTTCAAGAAAGCCGGCTATGAGGTTACCCCAGGCTCCCTGCCCATGGAAAAGCAGCTGGAGTACACGTGGATACGGCTTTACCAACGAGACGACAAGGGCCAGGCCCTATACTTGAGTGCAGACGGAAACGCCGTGGCTGAGACCCGTACCGCTGCCGAAATGCAAGCCTTAGAGGCCGCTAAACTGAACTTAGCGGGGCAGTTGGAGACCTTCATCCGAGCTATTATTGAGGCCAACATCGCGAATGCCCAGCTGAATAATGAAGAAGCCACTTCCGTCACGGAGTTCTTAGCTGGTGCCAAAAATGTCATAGTCACCACCCTGAGCCAAGTAGAGCCGGCTTTCAAGATTTATCGCAATCTCCCTAATAAAAATGTGGAAGTGAATATAAAACTCCTCGTTAATCGGGACCAAGTCCTCTTGGAGGCCAAGAAACAGATTCGCCAAGAGCTAAAAGAACGCTTGAAAGGTCTCCAAGAGAAGGTAGATAAGCTATTGCCCCTGCAATGAGAGGCCTTTTTGGGGTGGCTTGGGGGGTGGTCGGCTGGCTGTGGGCCCAGGAAAAGGTGGTCAGTGGTTTTGCGGAAGTGGAGCTACTGCCGGGCTGGTCCTTAGAACGGGCCCAGCGCCAAGCGTACCAGCTGGCTATCTTCCAAGCCCTCCAAAATGGCTTTCCAACCCAAGTGGCACGCGCCAGTAAATATCTCTTGGAGAATCGCACGCAGGGCCAAAATGCACAAACACGCACCTACTTTTACCTCACGGCGGACCAATATATCGGGGCCGAGTGGCTCGAGACCTTAGAGGCCCGTTATCAGACGGAGGTACGCAAGGGCCAAGTATGGGTTTCGTGCAAGGTAAAGGGGCGCGCCCGGGCGCGTCCAGAGCCTCCCCTGCCGCTGGAAGTGCGTACCCTCCGCTGCAGAGATACCCAGTGCACCACCACAGATTTTTGGGCAGGGGATCCCTTTTTCCTGTATTTTCGTTCGCCGGTGGAGGGGTATCTTCAAGTCTTTTGGGAAGACTCCGGCGAAGTCTATCGCCTCCTCCCCTATCAAAATCAACGCATCCAAGCTTGGCCTGCGCGAGCAGATACGACCTATATCTTTTTTGCACCGGATCCCAAGCGCCGTTCGGAGGCCTTTTGGACGGATGAGCTTATCCTCACCGCAGAAAAGCCTGAAATGCTCCATAAGGTGTATGTCCTCTTCTCTCGGAATCCCTTGGCTGCCCCGCCCGAACGATTCAACCCTCGGACCGGCTTCCACACAGTAAGTCTGCCTGACTTTCAAGACTGGCTCCTCTCAGAGCGACTAAGGCTGCCCGATTTAAACGTGCGTTTTATAGACATAAGCGTGAGACAACGATGAGAAGCGTACTCTTCTTGGGTTTCGGGCTGAGCGTTCTGGCCCAGCCGTATAAGGACTTGGAAGGGCACGGAGGAAGTGTAAATGCCCTTCTTTTTAGCGCCGATAGTCGGTATCTGCTCACGGCCAGTAGCGATAGGGCCGTACGCTTATGGCATATTCCGTATGGGACGCTTTTAGGGCGCTATACGGGGGCATCAGCCAGCGTAAATGTCCTTGCAGGCGTAAGTGATAGTGCTGGTACTTTTTGGGGGGCCTCAAGTGATGGGAAGCTCTACCAGTGGAGTCTCCATCAGTATCGCCAGGGTGCGGCCGGGGCAAATCCTTCTGCGCAAACCTTCCGGCCGCTGCGCACCGAGGCGCTCAGTCGGCGAGTGGATAAGACCCGCCCGGTGGAGGCATGGGAAGCTATCGTTTTGCACCCCACTAAGCCGGTGGTGTTTGCCCTCGGCCGAAGTGGTCGTCTCATAGCGTGGGAAACCGAAGAGGGGTGGCTTCAAACCTTCCGGGATACGGCTGGGGTCGCATATGCTTTATTACTACCCACACATGCCAAGACCCTCTATGTAGGCAGCGGTAGTGGTGTAATCTACGCCTTAGACCCTGCAACGCTTTCTGTACAGCGGGTACTACGGGGGCATACGCGGGGGGTGCGGGGCTTGGCTATCAGCCCGGACCAGCGTACCCTCGCCAGCGCCGGCTTAGATGGGAAGGTCATGCTCTGGACTATCCCCGAAGGCCTGCGTATCCGCACCTTAGAGAAGCATACCGATGGTGTGCGCGCCGTGGCTTTCAGCCCGGATGGGCGGTATTTAGCCAGTGCCGGTCGCGATGGCCTCCTCTGCCTCTGGAATGTGGCTTCAGGACGGCTGGAAAAGACCCTCTCCTTGGAAAACGCGCTATGGACGGTGGCCTTTAGCCCTAACGGCCAGTACCTTGTGGCTGGCGGAGAAGGCGGTCTCCTGCGCATGTGGCGCATAGACCAACTGGGGATCCGGCCTGTTCAGCTTATCGCAGAAACAGACTCCCTGTATGCGCCCCCCGTAGACATAGACGACAACATCCCGCAGTGCCGTACCGTGCACGCTCATCGCTATGCGTTTATTGTAGGAAATGAAGACTATCGCAGTTATCAGCCTTCCTTTACCCCAGCGATGAATGTACCCTATGCGGTGCAGGATGCGTATGCTTTCCGGATGTATGCTGAGCAAATGCTGGGGATACCCGCTCGGAATATCGTCTTTCTCCAAAATGCCACGAGTGCCCAGCTTAAGCGGGAGTTAGAAAAGCTGGTCATTCTTTTGCAAAATACTGGCGGGAAAGCAGAAGTGTTTTTCTACTATGCGGGGCATGGCGTACCACATCCAGAGACCCAGGAGAGCTATCTCCTCCCCGTGGATGTCTCGCCCACCACACCAGCAGAAGGGGGCATGCGCCTCACAGAAGCGGTAGAAAAACTGGCGCAGAGTGGAGCGGGTCGCGTGTGGATGATTGTAGATGCTTGCTTTAGTGGGGGTGCTCGAGAGGAGAGCCCCTTGGCGGCCCGGGGCATCCGCATTCGCCCCAAACCGGTTGTCCTTACGGGTCCGGTGGTACTCATTTCTGCCACCACCGCCGAAGAAGAAGCCTTACCCTATCACCAGGCCCGCCATGGCCTCTTTACGTATTTTCTTTTGAAGGAAATCCGTGAGGCTGGCTGCCAGCCGAAACCGCTCCAATCCCTACTACAAGAAGTCGCAGGGGAAACCACCCGCTATGCGCTCCTACTCCATAATAAGCTCCAACGACCTACGTGGTTGATCAGTCCAGCGCTGCCCGACAGTGTGCTGACTGAAAGTTGGTAGTTACCTTCGCAGGGTGAAGAAAGCCAAGCTGTGGGCTTATAGCGTATTCCTGTGTGCCGCTTTGAGTGGAATAGCCTTTTTGCTGCCGCAGTTTCGGATAGTGCTATGGGATACCGGCCAAGAAGGGTGGCTGTTCTTTTGGGGAGGGCATGCCCGTGTAGGGGCTACGGTGCCGGCAGTAGTGTATGGGATTGCAGCCGTATGGGGACTTTTGGGAGTGGGTGCGCTCTTCTGGGCTGGCCGCCAAGTGCTTCGCCTGGAGCGCAAAGCTATCGCCTGGCTGAACTGGGCCGCTTTTTTCTTGGTGATGGAACTTATATTTCTCTTGGGAGCAGCTGAAGAGGTACTTACCGACCTGCGCGTCCAAAACCTGCATGCGGATAGCTTTGCCCAAGTAGGTAGCTGGCTCACCTTTATTGTGCTTTTTGTACTACTTTTCCTGCCAGGGCGAGTAAAGAAAGCCCTCTTTAAGCAGGGGTGAAGGGAAGGAATAGGGTTACTTTTTCAGGCCGAGTTCGGTGAGTCTTTCGTTGAGGTATTCCTCGGCGGTAGCGTCGGGATAGGCTTTCGGGTGGGCTTCATCTATGCAGGAGGGGAGGCAAGCTAAGCTTACTTCGGGGCGAGGATGGAGGAAAAAAGGCACTGAAAAGCGGGGGAGGTGTCGCTTTTCTGGGGGAGGTAATACGACGCGGTGGGTCGTGCTGCGTAGCCGGTTATTGGTGAGCCGCTGGAGCATGTCGCCTACATTGATGACCATCTGATTAGGGGCCACGGTAGGAGCCAGCCATTTGCCTTCGCGGGTAAGCACTTCCAGCCCTTCGGCGCTGGCGCCAATCAAAAGGGTGATGAGATTGATATCCTCATGCTCGGCCGCTCGGGTGGCGCCTTCTGGAATAGGCATGCCTTCGGGCAAGGGATAGTAATGCAAAAGACGTAAGAGACTGGGCCCATTATGGATGCGAGGCTCAAAATAGCCTTCCTCTAAGTCTAAGTACAGCGCAATAGCCCGCAAAAGCTGGCGCCCCGTTTCTAAGAACTTTTTGTATGCGGATAGCAGGGTCTCTCGGAAGCCGGGCACCTCCGTGGGCCAGACATTCTTAGGGAGACGTTCGTAGAGAGGGTCAGTGGGGTCAGTAATCTCAGGGCCAATATGAAAAAACTCTTTGAGGTCGGGTACCGTGCGGCCTTTGGCGTGTTCTTGGTTGGGGGGGGTGTAGCCGCGCTGGCCATGGGTGCCGGGTACGATATATTTGGCTTTTACTTCGGGTGGTAAAGCGAAGAAGGCTTCTACTTGCTCATAAAGGGCTTGTTGCAGGTCGGCCGGCACTAAATGGTTTTCCACTATCACGAATCCGATATCGGAAAAGGCCTCTCCCAGGGCTTGGGCGAAGTGGTGACGGTCTTGGGCGTTCCCGTGGGTAAACTGCCGCAGGTCTATCACGGCGAGGTTTTCCATACCTTTGCGAAGGTACATATCTTTGGGCGCCGTAGTTCAACTGGATAGAACGGGAGTTTCCTAAACTCCAAATGCGGGTTCGAGTCCCGCCGGGGCCACTTGCGGATGTGGCGGAATTGGCAGACGCGCCAGACTTAGGATCTGGTCCCGAAAGGGGTTGAGGGTTCGAGTCCCTCCATCCGCACTTGAGCACACAGCTACGATATGCTCGCCCCTACTTGGCTGAAGGGGAGATAGCGGTCCCGGCCGCTGCGTACGAAAGCGCCTACCGAGAACAGTTGCGGAAACTCCGGCGTGAGCTCGTATTGCCGGGTTTCCGGCCAGGACAAGTGCCCGTAGAAGTGGTTATCGCTCGGCATGGAGAAGCCGTATTGGCCGAAATAGTCACCCAGCAATTTATAGAGGCCTTGGATAAAGCGTTAGAGGGTCGCCGGTTGGTAGGATTCCCTTATTACCATCGCCACCCGGAGAAGTATCAAGTTCAACCCCCTTATGTAGATTATCACTACCATGTGCAGGCCCTGGTGGTACCGGCAGAACCCCTTCCTTTACGGAGTGTAGCGCGGGTACGCTATACCTATCAAGCCCAGGCAGATGATGTGGCGCTCTACCAGCGGATTTTGCGGATGGCTTTTGGCGAGTTAGAACCGGTAGAGATCCTTCCTGACGTGCTTCCCGCCGATAAAGAGCTTTTGGTTCGCCTGCGGTGGGAAGCCCCCGGCGCCAGAGAACCTATTCGCCTCTCTTGGAATACCCTCTTACAGCCGTTTCCTTGGTCCCTCCTTGCGGGGAAAAAGCCCGGAGACAAAGTACTCCTCCCCGCTGCGGCGCTCTCCACGTATGCCGAGTATCTCCGTACCTATTTGCCCGAATATTCGCCGCTTACGGCGGGGGACGCCGAAGCTGTGATAGTTTCCGCCGCGTATGCCCGTCCTCTGGACATGGAAGCCCTCAAAAAGCAGCTGGACTTCTCGGGGTTTCAAGGTATGTCAGAGGAGGAGATATGGCAGGCTCTCCTTCAGCGGCATATAGAACGCATTTTGCGGGAGTGGAATACCCGCGCCCATCAAACAGCGCTCCTACACGCAGCGGATGTACATATTCCTGCGGAGATTGTCCAGTATAACTATCTGATTTACCTGCGCCAGCGCACAGACGCAAACGGCCACCTGCGTAGTTACGAAGAGTATCAAATGGATATAGCGTGGCAGGTGCTCTTTGCCAGTTACGCCTACAACGAACCGGAACTGCGCATCTCTGATGAGGAGCTGGAGGCCCAAGTGTGGGAAAAAATCAAAAGGGTAGAAAATCTCTCCCCTGAGACGCAGGCTCTCTTAGAGAAGTTAGAAACTTCCGACGAGGAACGAAAAGCTTTCTTAGCCACTTTTGTAGAAAATCAGGGGGAAAGTCTGCGCCAGGCTATGCAAGTGGAGCGTTTTAATGTTTGGCTGGAAAATCGCTTAGGGCCCCCACAGGAACGGCCGGTTCCCGCAAATATGTTATTCCTTCGCGTGCTATGACGTTGGGAGCGGAGTTTCGGCGGTACGCTACAAAGCATTTGGGGATAGAGAGTCTCCGATTGGACCAGTATGAGTCGCGTCTGCGGCAGGGGTTCTATGGCCTCACGCCTAATATCATTGAAGAGCGGCAGCTCAATATTGCCGTCATGGATGTTTTCTCACGGCTCATGATGGATCGCATTATCTTTTTAGGCTATCCCATAGATGGCCAGATAGCGAATATCGTCAATGCGCAGTTGCTTTTTTTAGAGTCGGCTGACCCTAAGCGGGATATTTTTATCTACATAAACTCCCCGGGCGGCTCGGTGTATGATGGGCTAAGCATTTACGATGTGATGCAGTATGTGCGTCCGGATGTGAATACGATTTGCACGGGCATGGCGGCTTCTATGGCGGCGGTGCTCTTAGCAGCGGGGACGAAGGGGAAGCGGGCTGCCCTACCCCATGCGCGGGTGATGATACATCAGCCCTTAGGCGGGGTGCAAGGGCAGGCTTCGGATATTGAGATTGTGCATGCCGAAATACAAAAAATCAAGCGAGAGCTGTACGAAATCTTAGCTTATCACACAGGCCAGCCCTATGAGAAAATCTGGAAAGACTCAGATAGGGATTATTGGATGCGGGCGGATGAAGCCCAAGCGTATGGATTGGTAGACGAGGTGCTAAGACCCACCAAGCTGGAGGCCCCTACGGATGGCCGAAAGTAAAGGGGCGCGGTGTAGCTTTTGTGGGGCAGCGCCTCCCCAAGTGCCCTATTTGATCGAGTCGCGCTTGCAGCCGGCGTATATATGCTCGGCCTGCGTAGAACAGATACACCAGCTTGTGGAGGAAGAAAATCGGCGCAGCCGCCGCGCGAAGGGCTGGCAAATGCCCGATACTTCCCCTGCCCAGATAAAAGCCTACTTGGATGAATACATTATCGGCCAGGAAGCCGCCAAGCGCAAAATCGCCATCGCCGTATATAACCACTACAAACGCATAGCGGCCCTCCTTGCGGCCAAAGACAAAAAGGCCAAAGAGCTGCCCGTACGGGTAGAAAAAAGTAATGTGCTCTTAATAGGACCCACAGGCACGGGGAAGACCCTCATTGCCCGCACTATCGCCGAGTACCTCAAAGTGCCTTTTGCGATTGCAGATGCTACCACCCTTACCGAGGCGGGGTATGTGGGAGAAGATGTAGAAAATGTCTTGGTACGTCTCCTCCAAGCTGCAGACTATGAGGTAGAAGCGGCCCAAATCGGGATTGTGTATATAGATGAAATAGACAAAATCGCCCGTAAGTCCGAAAACCCTTCGCTTACGCGGGATGTAGGCGGTGAAGGGGTGCAACAGGCCCTCCTCAAGATATTGGAGGGGACTGTAGCCAATGTGCCGCCTAAGGGAGGGCGCAAGCATCCCGAGCAAAGCTTTATTCCCGTCAATACGGAAAATATCCTTTTTATCTGCGGAGGGGCATTTGAAGGGCTCGATAAGATTATTGCGCGACGGCTTTCGCGGCAGACCATAGGTTTTCGGCGCGGAGAAGGGGATCGGGACCCTACGCGTCTGGAAAACCTTTATGCGTATACCCAGCCGGAGGACTTGCGGCGGTTTGGCCTAATCCCGGAGTTTATCGGGCGGCTGCCCGTGATAGCTGCCATGGAACCCTTAGATGAAGTGGCGCTAATGCGTATCCTTACAGAGCCGCGCAATGCCTTGGTGAAGCAGTACCAGCAGCTTTTAGCGTGGGACGGGATTACGCTGGAGTTTACAGAGGGGGCGTTACGGTGGATCGCGCAAGAGGCGGTGCGGTTAGGTACAGGGGCGCGTGCCTTGCGCAGTCTCATGGAGACAGTATTGGAAGAAGTGCTTTTTACGCGTCCCGCTGGGCAGACTTTCGTGATAGAGGAGGCATGGGTAGAATCGCGGCTTTCGCCTTTGCGGGCCGCCGGCTGAGTTAGTAGCCCCAAGCTACCTTAAGGGCAGAAAGACCCACTATCGCTGCAGTTTCAGCCCGCAGGCGGAGGTTCCCTAAATGGACGCCGGTGCATTCTTTTTGTTTTAGATAAGAAAGCTCTTCTGGGGCAAAGTCTCCTTCTGGGCCTATCACCCATACGAAGGGCTGAGGGGTGGCGGAAAGGGCTTCTCGCAGGGAGCGGGTCGCGCCAATCTCCCCCATACACTTTACGGTGAAGCGTTCCCACGGGAAAGCCTCCCAGGTGGGGAGTGCAACGAGGTCGGGGAGAACGCTTCGGAGGTTTTGCTTGAGAGCGGCTATGGCTATCCGGCGGAGGCGTTCCAAGGGTACTGTGGGACGAACGGTGCGTTCCATACAGAGAAAATAAACTGCAGTAGCCCCCAGTTCTACGGCTTTTTCTACGAGCCACTCTATGCGGGGAAGCTGCTTGAGAGGGGACATAAGCACCGCTATGGGCACAGGGGGTTCTCCTGGCCGATGGAGGCACTGCCGAATCTCTACTTCGGCCTGGCTTTTTCCTACTTTTTGGATGACCCCCTCGGCTAAATGGCCTTTTCCGTCCGTAAGCCAAACCGAGTCACCTACCCGGTGGCGTAAGGTTCGTATGGCATGGTGAAACTCCTCTCCTTCTAAGGCTACTGTGCCCTGCTCGGGTAGAAAAGGGACATAAAAGCCACTCATCCCCCCGCAAGTTATTGTTACTTTTGCCGTATGGCGTACCGCATGAACCTCTCTCCCCAGGAGGTGGATAAAATCCTCCAACGACGCGTCTTGCGCGATGGATTGGATTTGGTCATGGACTTAGAAAAAAGCCATGGGGTATGGATTTTTGACAGTAAGCATAACCGAGAACTCTTAGACTTTTTTGGCTGTTATGCCACGATACCTTTAGGGTATAATCACCCGAAAATGACCCAGGACGAGGAGTTTTTGCATCATCTTATGCGGGCAGCCCTGGTGAATCCTACCAATGCGGATATTTACACCCAGCAGTATGCGCATTTTCTCCAGACTTTTGAACGGGTAGCCATCCCCCCCTATCTCAAGTATGCGTTTTTTATTGCAGGGGGCGCCTTAGCGGTGGAAAATGCGCTTAAGGTTGCCATGGATTGGAAGGTACAAAAGAACTTCGCCAAGGGTTACCGCCGGGAAGTAGGTACCAAGGTGATTCATTTCCAGGAAGCTTTTCATGGGCGCTCCGGCTATACGATGAGTCTGACCAATACCGACCCGCTCAAAGTGCAGTATTTCGCTAAGTTTCCTGATTGGCCGCGCATAATCAATCCTAAGCTGCACTTCCCCCTTACTGAAGAAAACTTAGCTAAGACCATTGCGCAGGAAGAGTTGGCTATTCGTCAAATCAAGCAGGCTTTTGTGGAGCATCGTGACGATATATGCGCGATTATTATAGAACCTATCCAATCAGAGGGAGGCGATAACCACTTCCGGCCGGAGTTTATGCGGGCACTGCGGCAGCTGGCCGATGAAAACGATGTAATGCTGATTTACGATGAGGTGCAGACGGGGGTGGGGGCTACGGGGCGCTTCTGGGCGCATGAACACTTTGGACCCGAAGCCCTCCCAGACATTATCGCCTTTGGGAAAAAGATGCAAGTATGCGGTATCCTCGTCGGTCCTAAGGTAGATGAGGTCCCTACGAATGTCTTTCGGGTGCCCTCTCGGATAAACTCCACCTGGGGAGGGAACTTAGCGGACATGGTGCGTGCCGATAAGATATTGGAGATTATCGCGGGAGACCACCTGGTAGCCCATGCCGAGCAGGTCGGCCAGCACCTCCTCCACAAGGTAGAAGAGCTGGCTCAGCTCTATCCCGAGTTCATTCATAATGTACGGGGAAGGGGGCTTTTTGTGGCGTTTGACTTGCCCTCTGGGGATATTCGTGATAAGCTGGTAAAAGACGCCTTGGATAAAGAAAATCTTTTGCTTTTGAAGGCCGGCCCTCGGTCTATTCGTTGCCGGTCGGCCCTCGTTATCACGCAGGAAGAGGTGGATGAAGGCATAGAACGGCTTTCCCGCCTCTTGGCCGGGTATAAGGTGGGCAAAAGCGTTACCTTTTCGTGAGTCCGCTACGTATAGCCCTCCAGCGTAAGGGGCGTCTGGCGGAGGAGTCGCTTCGGCTCCTCCAAGAGGCGGGTATTCCTATCCCAGCGATAGGGGAGCGCCTGCGTGTGCCAGCCGCAGGCTATCCGTTGGAAGTGTATCTCTTACGAGATGACGATATTCCGTCGTATGTGGCGGAGGGGGTCGCGGATATAGGGATTGTGGGCGAAAATGTGGTGGCAGAGCGGGGATTACCGCTGCAGATCCTTCGGCGGTTGGGCTTTGGACGGTGCCGGCTCTCCTTAGCGGTGCCCAAAGAAAGCCCCATACATTCCCTTTCAGACCTGCACGGCCGACAAGTGGCTACCGTATATCCCCGTCTCACGGCTCGCTTCCTGCAAGAAGCAGGCGTAGAAGCGCGCATACAACCCCTCCATGGCTCTACAGAGATAGCCCCCGGCTTAGGCCTGGCCGAAGCAATTGTAGATATTGTAGCCACAGGCAGTACCCTCCTTACCCATGGCCTGCGTGAAGTGCATGTTTTTATGCACAGCGAAGCTGTGCTTGTGGCCCGAACAGAAAATGCTCACGAACTCTTAGAGGATTTTCTTTTTCGCATAGATGCGGTTTTAGCGGCTCGGCGCCAGAAGTATATTCTTTTCAACCTTCCGGCAGAAGCGTTGGCAGGGGCTGTGGCTCTCCTTCCCGGTCTCAAGAGCCCCACGGTAATGCCCTTGGCTGAAGCTGGCTGGATATCGGTGCATACCGTCGTAGAGGAAGGGCGCTTTTGGGAAATGGCGCGTCAACTCCAAGCCCTCGGTGCCCAAGGTATCCTCGTCATAGATATTGAAAAGCTCATCCGATGAGGTGGCAAGTATATAAGTGGGCCCCGGGCTTTTCGCCAGCCCTTTTGCGGGGAGCGCAGCCTTCCTTGCCCGATGTGTCCGAGGTCTTTTCTTTGGTGGAGAGTCAAGGAGATGAGGCCTTGTATGCCTTGACCGAAAAGTGGGACGGCGTAAAGTTGGGCTCTCTCCAAGTGCCAGCGGAGGGAATACGTCATGCGCAGGTGGAAGCTTCGCTGGCGCGTGCTATGGAGCAGGCCTACGCAAACCTTTATGCCTTCCACCTTCGGCAAAAGCCCAAGGAAATAGTAGTGGAGACGCAGCCGGGGGTGTTATGTGGGCTGCGGTATGTGCCGCTGGAACGGGTGGGGTTGTACGTACCGGGGGGTACAGCGCCGCTTTTTTCTACGGTGCTTATGCTGGGGGTGCCCGCCCAAATCTCCGGGGTGCCCTCGGTGGTGCTGGTGACGCCCCCGGGGCCCCAAGGCAAAGTGCATCCGGCTGTACTGTATGCGGCGCGCTTGTGCGGGATTGAAACGGTTTATACCGTAGGTGGGGCGCAGGCTATCGCGGCTCTGGCAGTGGGAACCCCCTCTATTCCTCGGGTGGATAAGATTTTCGGGCCGGGTAATCGATATGTGCAAGCGGCTAAGCTGGAAGCGGCCCGCCGCGGCGTGGCCATTGATATGCCGGCCGGCCCCTCTGAAGTGGTGGTTATAGCGGATGAAACGGCCCCCCCGCGTTGGGTAGCCGCAGACCTCCTGGCCCAAGCCGAACATGGCCCCGATAGCTTGGTTGGCCTTCTCTATACCTCTGCCTATCCCCGAGAAGCCGTGGAGAAAGAGATGGAGTCCCTCCTTCAAGGCCATCCACGCCGTTCCTTTGTAGAAGCTACCTTAGTGCATAGCTGGGCGGTAGAGGTGCCGGACCTTCCCACAGCCCTCGCTGTGGCCAACGAAGTCGCTCCAGAACACCTTATTTTAGCTTGTGCAGAGCCAGAGCGGTGGCTAACATATGTGCGTCGGGCAGGGTCGGTGTTTTTAGGGATACATACGCCGGAAAGTGCAGGCGATTACGCTTCTGGCACTAACCACGTGCTACCTACGGGGGGCACAGCCCGCAGCTATGGAGGCTTGACGGTGCTTAGCTTTTTGCGCAGCTTTACCTACCAACAGCTTAGGCCGGAGGGAGTTCGCACGCTTGGCCCTCTGGTGGAAGCCTTAGCCGAAGCCGAAGGCCTCCCCTCCCACGCCGAAGCTATGCGCCTGCGCCGTACAGAAGCTTCCCCTTCTTAGTATCTGGTTATGCGGCGGTTTCGTGCGCACTTACTCCAAGTGACCCCTTACCGAAGCGCCCGAGATGAATACACCGGCAAGGCGGCCACTTTCTTGGATGCTAATGAAAATCCTTTTGCCCCTACTTGGCAGGAGTATTACTATCGGTATCCTGACCCCTATCACCAGGCTTTGCGTAGCGCACTCAGTGCATATCTCGGTGTTCCCGCCGAAGAGATCCTGTGTGGGGCCGGCAGTGACGAGATTATAGATTGGGTTATTCGGAGTGTGTGTGAGCCCTACCGGGAGGCTCTCCTTACCCTAACGCCTACCTATGGGGTGTATGAAACTTATGCCCACATACATGCGGTGCGCGTAAAGGCTGTGCCGCTACGCAGAGACTTTTCTTTGCCGGTAGGAGACCTTTTGGCTGCGGCGGATGAACACACACCGTTGGCTGTCTTGTGCCGCCCCAATAATCCCACAGGTACGCTGTGGCCTGCGGAGGAGGTCGAAGCTTTTATTTCGGCTTTTCCCGGCTGGGTGGTGATAGATGAAGCGTATATTGATTTTTCCAGCGAGCCGGCGGGGTGGCTTCCGCGCCGGCGAGAGGGTACTATCATTTTGCGCACCTTTTCTAAGGCGTGGGGTATGGCTGGCTGGCGAGTAGGCTATGCCATAGCTGACCCCGAGGTCGTCTCCCTTTTTTATCGGACGAAGCTCCCTTATAACCTAAGCACCCCTGCCCAAGAGGAGGCCTTGAGGGCCCTTCAGCGGGCCGAACTTGTCCAGCAAAGCCTCGCTCGCCTCCGGGCTGAACGCGCCCGCCTGACCCAAGCGCTCACTGCCCTCCCTATCGTCCAAGAAGTTTTCCCTTCCGAAGCAAACTTCCTCTTGGTGCGTTTCCGGGAGGCACAGACCGTCTATCAACGCTTGTTAGAAAGAAGTATCGTTACCCGCTACCGGGGCCACTTGCCCCTTTGCGAGGATACCCTCCGTATCACTATTGGCCTGCCCGAAGAAAATGAGAAACTCCTCCAAGCCTTATGCGCTATCTCTTCATAGACCGCGACGGAACCCTCATAGAAGAGCCCCCCGATACCCAGCAAATAGACAGCTATGAAAAACTACGCCTGCTGCCGGGGGTTATCTCTACCCTCAAATGGGCCCAGCAAGTGGGCGGGTACCAGCTCGTAATGATTACTAACCAAGATGGGTTGGGGACAGCGAGTTTCCCGGACGAAGCTTTTTGGGGACCCCAGCGGCTTTTATTAGATATTTTGGCGTCAGAGGGTATAACTTGGGCGGGTATTCACATAGACAGGAGCCCGGCTGCCAGTCCTTCCTTTTACCGCAAGCCTTCTCCGCTGCTGCTTTTGCCGTATGTGACCGGAGCCATAGATAAGGAACGCAGTTTTGTGATTGGGGATCGGGTAAGTGACATGGAGCTGGCTTGCCGCCTAAGGCTGCGGGGGTTGTGGCTGCCTAATCCCTTACATCCTCGGGGGCTACCTCCCGCCATAGCGCCTTTTGTAGAGGAAGTGCCTTCGTGGGCGGAAATCCGGCGGGTGTTGGAAAGTGTGCTTTTTACGACTCGGGTGCATCGCCGCACCCGGGAAACCGACGTGTGTCTAAACCTTACTTTATATGGCCGAGGTGCAACGCAGATACACACAGGTATAGGGTTTTTAGACCACATGCTTACGCTGCTGGGGTATCATGCTGGCTGGGACCTCACGCTGGAAGCTAAGGGGGACCTGCACGTAGATAGCCATCATACCGTAGAGGATGTAGCTATTGCCTTAGGCCAAGCCCTCCGAAATATACAAGCCGACAAGCGGGGCATCCATCGTTATGGCCAATCCGCCGAAGCTTCTACCCCTATATGGCGGGCTCTGCCCATGGATGAGTCTTTGGCGCTGGTGGCAGTAGACCTTAGCGGGCGAGGCTATGCGCACTGGGAAGTAGCGCTTTCAGAAGGGGTGGGCTCTATCGCGCCCGCCCTGTGGAAACACTTTTTTGAGACTTTAGCTCGGGAAGGGCACTTCACCCTACACCTTTGGGCCCGAGGCGCAGAAGGACACCATATGGTAGAGGCGCTCTTTAAGGGCTTAGGCCGGGCCTTGCGCGAAGCCTTCCGTCGCTCTTACGACCAACCTACAGTACCTTCTACCAAGGGGGTATTATGAAAATCGGCCTTATTCGGTACTCGGGGGGGAATGTCCGTTCTCTCCGGAGCGCTATTGAGTCCTTAGGGGCGCAGGTCCTCTACTCGGATAATCCGCAGGAGCTCTCGGCGTGTGATGGGCTTATTTTTCCGGGTGTAGGTTTTGCCGGAGAGGCTGTACGTGACCTTCAAGCTGCTGGACTGTGGGCATGGCTTCCTACGTGGGATAGGCCCTTTTTGGGGATATGCCTGGGGATGCAGCTTTTAGGGGGGTATTGTGCGGAGGGGGAGGTACCGGGATTGGGCATTTTTGCGTATGAAGTGCTTCCTTTTGCAAAGTCCCCTCGGCGAATCCATATAGGCTGGAATATTGTCGCCTGGCGAGCTAACCATCCTCTGGCGCGAGGGCTACCTGAGCGCTTTTATGCTTACTTTGTGCATGGGTATCGGGCTTCGGTGGGGGCCGAGACCCTCGCAGAGAGCGTCTATGGGGAGCCGTTCAGTGCAGTGGTGGGAAAAGACAACTTTTTCGGCGTACAGTTTCATCCGGAGAAGAGCAGCAAGCATGGCCTGATTCTTCTGAAAAACTTTCTGGATTTATGCAGGTGATACCGGCGATAGATATATGGGAGGGGCAGGTGGTTCGTTTGTGGCGGGGGGAGTTTACCCAGCGGCAAGTGATGGGGGAGGCGCCGGAAGAGGTGGGAAATCGTTTTTTAGCGTGGGGCCTCCATCGGTGGCATGTGGTGGATCTTAGCGGGGCAAAGGCGGGCCATCTCAAGCAGAAGGCCCTCTTGGCTCAGCTGCGGCAAGGCTTCTCGCAGGTGCAAATGAGTGTCGGCGGGGGCCTTCGGCGGCAGGAGGAAGTAGCGTGGGCCATAGAAAACGGCTTTGAGTGGATAGTAATAGGGAGTGTAGCTGTGGAAGCGCCTACCGAAGTGGAAAAGTGGATGGAAAAATGGGGGCCAGAACGGTTTATTCTGGCGGCAGATGCTCGGGGCGACCGGTTGGCTATCCGGGGCTGGCAGGAGGCTACACAGTATTCTGTGGGAGCGTTTCTGCGCAGGTGGCGCGCCTATCCTATCGCCGGATTTTTATGCACGCAGATAGAACGGGATGGTACGCTTGCTGGCCCTGACCTGGCCTGGTATCAAAAACTTCAAGCGGAGGCTGGGCCAGTGCCCCTCATCGCTTCAGGGGGCATACGCGGTCCCCAAGATATAGAAGCCCTCAAAGCCATAGGCATTCCTTATGCCGTGGTCGGCAAGGCTCTCTATGCTGACCGGGATCCTTCCCGGTGGGTGACGGCTTACCGAGGAACAAGTAAAACTTAGTCAGCCAGTTTTTTGTATATTTGGGTATGCTTACCGTGTCACCGCGAGCGGCTGAACGCATCCGGACTCTCCAGCAGGAAGAGGGGCATCCTTTCCTGCGCATACGTATAGAAGTCAAAGCGGGGGGATGCTCGGGCCTTTCGTATGACCTGAGCTTCGCCACCGAGATAAAGGAGGGAGAGCTGGTATTCACGTCCGAGGGGATTGAGCTGGTGGTTCCTAAAAAGAGCCTCTTGTATTTGGTAGGTACCCAGCTGGACTTTTCGGAGGGGTTGGATGGGAAGGGCTTTCACTTTATCAACCCTAATGCTTCCCGCACCTGTGCTTGTGGGATGAGCTTCGCGGTGTAGGACGTTTGGGCAGGGAGAGAAAGGGTAAAAAATGTATTCTTGCTTTCGTATGGATTTAGCGCAAGGGCAGGATATAGCCCAGGGTGGAGGAAAACCAAACCTTTTACGAATAGTACAGGAGAGTCCCGATATCCCCGAGTCGGTCAAATACTACTGGGGCTATCAGTTTGGTGTAGGGGAAAAAGTGATAGTGCCCTACCTGCAAAAGTGTGGGTATTTTCAGGCGGGAATGGCTGTGGCTGAGGTAGGGTGTGGGGAGGCGGGGGGGCTTATGGCATTTGGCCTGGCCGGAGCCGGTCGCCTGCTCGGTACGGATATTGAGGGGCCCCGTTTAGCTATGGGGAGGCAAATTGCTCACAAAGGAGGAATCGCCGTAGAACTCCGTCTCCATAACATCCTTACGGACCCTATTCCTGCTGAGTGGCAGGGGCAGTTTGATATAGTGCTTCTCAGAGATGTGTTAGAGCACTTAGAAAATCCCCAGCTGGCCTTAGAAAACATAGGTCGGCTCCTTCGGCCTAAGGGGATGCTCTACATTAATTTTCCTGCCTATCCTTCTCCATATGGCGGCCATCAGCATCTTTTACGCAATGTGTGGGGGAAGCTTCCTTTTATCCACTTGCTTCCAGAGAAGTATTTTAAACCCATCGCTGAAACGGGCTCAGATTATATCCGAGAAGAGCTCCTAAAGTTGCATAGGATACGACTTTCGCTACCCCAAATGCCTCGGATAGCCCAGCAAGCCGGGTATAAGATTGTATCGGAGCGGCATTATTTCTTACGGCCGGTGTACCGCTTCAAGTGGAAGGTTCCTTTACCCGTAGTGCCTATTACTTTTATCGCTCGGCGTATGCCTCGCTTAGCCCAGTACTTCTGTATGGAAGCGGGGTATATCTTACAGTGGCAGAGGGGGGCGGAGGAGACGGCATAAATACCGTAGTTGCAGTTTTTCTCCTGCCTTGAGCTATGGCATAGGTTTTGTTATTTTAGCGGGTATGGAGCGGCTGCGACCCGGGTGGTTTTTAGAAGGCCTTTGGGATGCAGAATACCAACAATATCGGCTTTTAGCGTACCTTCAAGAGGTGCGGCGGGCTTTTTTAGCGCAAAAGTTATACCCCCCTTTGGGTGATTTGGTGGCCTCTTATACAGAGATGGCGAAGCTCGCTGAGGAAGTACAGACGGCCCTTAATGACCCTTCCCCGGAAATGGAAGTCTTAGGAGAGATTGTGGCCTTTTCCCTGCCTCGGTTAGAGGAAGTTTTAGTAGAGGGCACTACCTTATATGAAACTATTGCGCAAGCTTTACAGGTCCGTGTCGTTGGCGTAGTGCCGCTCTATAAGGAAGAGGGATATGTTTTCCTGCGTCGGGGCACCGAGCCTTTGGTGCGGGCGTACCGGTATGAGATACGGCGATTGTACGATGCTCAGGGGCAGCAAGTGGCTATACGGCTTTCGTTTGTGAAGGCGTATAGTTATAATCCGTTAGGTTTGGGCTTTATTCGGGTGAGGGAGGCTCTCTTGGAGGAGGAGGATACGCTACCGGTGCCGCTTACCTTAGCGGTGGAGAGCCCATGGGAGGTGCCAGTGGATGAAACCCTCCTACCGATTATCCAGCGTACGCTGCCTCGCTGGACGGAGGAAGCGGCTACGGGCGGTCTCGGCTAACCCTAAAAAAGTATCTCTCAGCTGTTTTAGGAATATTCTTTTTCGGGCGTTTTTCTGGCCAGCAAGCTCGCCAGCCATAAAGAGAACAGCCAGCCCTACAAGCGCACTTCCAGAGATAGCAGGAGAAGGCCAATACATAAACACCCCAGTACCCAACAGCCAACAAAGAGCCGCCCTTCCGAGCGTGGGTAGGCCCCAATACTTCCAGAACCTACTGGAAAGGCCAAAACGCCGAAAAAGCCAACTACTTTGCCCAAGTATGGTCCAAAGGCCTCCCACCGAGGCCCAAAAAAAGTACCCCTTTTGCACCAGAAAAACGGTCAGACTAAGCTGAACTACAGACAGCGTAAGATTGAGAAGGAAAGTTACTTTTGTGCGTCCTTGGCTCGTAAAAAAAGTAATTAAGGGCATGGAGGGAAGAAAAAATAGCCAGGTTCCGAGGAGGCCGGCCAAGGTGCGTCTTTCCAGCAGTTCTATTTGGATGGGTAGGAGGGGATGAGCAAAACTTAGTAGAGCCGTCCCGATAAAGCCGCTGAGGAAAGCTATAGTGGTCATAAGCCATACAGCTTGGCTTAGGCGCAGCATCTGCCGCCGGGGGGAGTCCACCACCGAGCCAAAAACAGGGAAGAGGGTTTCTACCCCTTTGCTGGTAAGAGCGACAGCTTTACTGAAAATATAATGCACCGCACTATAAAACCCCATGGCGTTGAGTGAAGCCCACCGGCCAATCAGGGTACGCTCTACGAAGGTGATAGGCAAGCCTAAGAGGTTATTAGCGGCTATCCAGAGGCTTTGCCTGAGGAGGTGGGGCAGGAGCCGGGGCTGGCCGGGCAACGGTAGCCAGCGCAAAAAGTGCCCTGTAAGGCTCCATACGGTGAAGCCGTAGCCCATATAGCCAATGAGTGTGGTTTCTAACGCCAAGCGAGGGGTTTTAGTAGGAGAGAGCGTTAGCAGGAGCAAGGGGATAAAGGCTTGCCACAGCGATTGAAGGAGGGTATTGAAGGCAGCCCACCGAAACCGTCGCAGCGCCACGGGTATCCAGCTCAAATACATCCCCGTCTGCGTCCCCCAAAAAGCCAGGGGAACCCATACATGTACTTCGGTGAGTAGGGAGGCTTCGGCCGGGCTGAGCTTAAGCCAGCTGGCGAGGGTCTGGGGACCGAAGCTTAGCCAAGCTATGCTTAGCCCCACGGAAGCCCCCCATACCCCTAAAAGTCCTGCCCGGATAACGGGGTAGGCCTCTTGAGGCCGGCCTATGGAGTAGGCTGCGGTCAAGCGCTGGCCTACTGCTTCCCCTAAGCCGAGGTTGAAAAGGTAGCTTTGATTCACCCATAAGGCGAGGTAGGAGACTAACCCATAGCCCGCTCGCCCTAACCAATATACCAGCAGCACGGGCCAAGCTATCGCTACCAGCCCGCCTACTACGTAGCCTAAGCTATTCCAGAAAGCCCCCCGAGCGATGTCCCTATGCTGCACGCCGCCCCGAAAATGCATAAGTTTGCCCGATGCGGCCGCTTCACGAGTATGATATAGATTCAAAACGGGGCTTCCTTCCAGCGGAAGACCCTGTCCAGCAGCTTCCATCAGCGCTGGCAGCATGGGACAGCTACGCGTATGACCTGCCCAAGCTGCTCGTAAGTGGGCGGGTACGGCATTTCCTCCGGCAGATGCCTCTTTTAGATCCTACGCCGTACTTACAGACAGAAGGGCAGTGGCGCCGGGCTATGCAAGCCCTCTCCTATATTGGCCATGCATGGGTTTGGGGGGAAGCTACCCCCTCAGATACCCTCCCCGAAAATATCGCTCTGCCGTGGTATACCGTGGCTACTCATCTTGGACGTCCCCCAGTCCTTTCGTACGCTTCCTATGCCTTAGATAACTGGCGCCGATTGGAAAAAGACGGCCTTATTACCTTGGATAATATCGCGCTTATACAAAACTTCTTAGGGGGGCTGGATGAAGAGTGGTTTATTCTCATCCATGTAGCTATAGAAGCGGTGGCAGCGCGGGCTATTCGGCAGCTTCCCCGACTGGTGGGCGCTGTTCAATCCCACAATACTGCCGAAGCGGAGGCCGCCCTCTCCGAAATGGAACCTGCCCTGCAGGAAATGTACCAAATCCTTTTGCGTATGCCGGAAGCCTGCGATCCCTACATCTATTATCACCGCGTGCGTCCTTACATCCACGGGTGGAAAAATAATCCGGCACTTCCGGCAGGGGTACGGTATGAAGGGGTGGCCGCCTATCAAGGGAAGCCCCAGCAGTTCCGAGGAGAGACGGGGGCCCAGAGTTCTATCATTCCTTCTTTGGATGCGGCTTTAGGTATTACCCATGCGGAAGACCCGTTACGCGCTTACCTCCGAGAGATGCCCGACTACATGCCGCCGGGGCATCGGCGCTTCGTCCTGGAATTGGAGAGCCTGCATATAGATAGGAGCTTCTATGCCTCCTCGCCTACGCTCAAGGAGCTGTATAACCAGTGCGTGCATTGGGTTGAGCGATTCCGTACGAAGCACTTGGAATATGCTGCCCAATATATTGCGCGGCAGCATCAAATGAGTGCTGCTAACCCTACGGAGGTGGGGACAGGCGGCACGCCGTTTATGCCTTATTTGGCTAAGCACCGCGACGAAACCCAAGCCCATAAACTTGCATAGCCATGGCTGAGGTGATAGAAATGCCCCGTCTCAGCGACACGATGACAGAGGGCGTGGTGGCCCGTTGGCTCAAAAAAGTAGGGGATACCGTGAAGCCGGGTGACCTCTTGGCGGAGATAGAGACGGATAAAGCCACGATGGAGTTTGAGGCGCCGGTGGGCGGTACCCTTCTGTACATCGGCGTAGAAGAAGGCAAACCCGTACCCATCGGCACGGTGATAGCGATTATTGGCAAGCCTAATGAAGACATTACGGGGCTTGTAGCAGGGGATAAAGCGGCGGCCCCCGCTCCTACGCCCACGCAAAACGCCTCCGAGCCAACCTCAGCGCCCCCACCGGTGACAGCTGCGACATTGGCTTCTCCTGCGGGGGAGAAAGCGTTCGAGCCTGAGCGCCTCAAGGCTTCCCCTTTGGCTCGGGCTATGGCTCGTGAGGCAGGGATAGACCTGCGCCAGATTACCGGCACCGGCGAAGGAGGGCGCATCATCCGCAGAGATGTAGAAGCTGCCCTCCAAGAAAAAGCCGAAAAACCCACGCCTTCTGTTTCAGTCCCCACCGCAGCTTACACAGACAAGCCGCTCTCCCAAATGCGCAAGACCATCGCTCGGCGTCTCACTGGCAGCATGCAGGAGGCCCCTCACTTCTACCTCACCGTTTCCATTTGCATGGATAAGGCCGCTCAGTGGCGTGAGCAGTTGAATAGCCTCTCAGATACCAAGATTTCCTTCAACGACTTTGTTATCAAAGCTTGTGCGCATGCCTTGCGCAAGCACCCCTTCCTCAACGCCAGTTGGACCGGTGAGGCCATACGCCTGCACCATGAGATACATATTGGTTTCGCAGTGGCTGTAGAAGAAGGCCTCATAGTTCCTGTGATACGCCATGCCGATAGAAAGGGCCTTGCTGAGATCGCCCAAGAAACGCGCCTCCTCGCCGAAAAAGCCCGAGAACGCAAACTTACCCCTGAGGCGTATTCCGGTAGCACCTTCAGCATCTCCAATCTCGGGATGTTTGGCATAGAGGAGTTTACAGCCGTTATTAACCCTCCTGAGGCGGCTATCTTAGCTGTGGGGGCTATCCAACCTACCCCTGTGGCCAAAGGGGACGAGGTGGTTATAGAAAAGCGTATGAAAGTGACCCTTTCTTGTGACCATAGGGTGGTAGATGGGGCTACAGGTGCGCAGTTTCTCCAGACACTCAAAACGCTATTAGAAGAGCCGGCACGCCTGCTCTTGTGAGTAGGTTTTTTTAGCTTTGGAGGTTATGGCGCATCCGTGGGAAGCCCATTTGGATCCGCAACAGTGGCGGGCGGTGTCTCATCCGGGGGGCCCTGTGATTGTACTCGCAGGTGCAGGAAGTGGTAAGACTCGGGTTTTGACCTATCGGATCGGCTATCTCTTAGAGCAAGGTTTCTCGCCTACGGCTATTCTCGCCCTTACCTTTACCAATAAGGCTGCGGATACCATGCGCGAGCGGCTCCTTACCCTTGTCGGTGAGCTCGCGCGCCAGGTGCCCATGGGTACCTTTCATAGCCTCTTCGCGCGGTGGTTACGGCAGGAGCTCAAAGGCCATCCGGTTTCTGCTACCTTCACTATCTACGATGAGGACGACTCTAAGGCCGTCATTCGGGAAATCCTGCGGGAGATGGGCCAAGACCCTAAGGTAGCCCCTACTATCCGTAGTATTATCAGCCGTTGGAAAAATGAAGGGTACGGTTGGCGTGATGTACAGCCTTTCACCCTTACCGAACAGATAGCTACCCAAGCGTACAAGCGCTACGAGGCTCGCCTGCGTGCCGCTAACGCGCTGGATTTTGACGACCTCCTCTTAGAGACGGAACGGCTTTTCCGGCGAGAATCGGCCGTGTTGGAAGCCTACCGCCAGCACATCCAATACATCCTCGTGGATGAATACCAAGACACAAATCCCCTTCAATATCGCATTTTACGCTTACTGGCCGAGCGACATAGGAATCTTTTTGTGGTCGGAGATGATGCGCAGAGTATTTATGGTTTTCGCGGGGCCGATGTGCGAAACTTCCGCTACATGGAGCGGGACTTTGCGCCCGTAGAGATTATTCGTCTGGAGCAAAACTACCGTTCTACCCCCCAAATCCTTTCCTTAGCAAACGCCCTCCTTACCCATAGCACGGAGCTATACCCTAAGAAGCTTTTCACCCATAACCCCGCCGGCCCTACGCCCTATTTATACACCAAGTGTCTAACGGTCTCCGATGAAGCCCAGTGGGTAGTCCATAAAGTGCGCGAGGAACTGATGCGGCATCATCTGCGGTATTCGGATATCGCTATCCTGTACCGTACTAATGCGTATTCCCGGGCCTTTGAGGAAAAACTGCGGGCAGAACGCATACCTTATAAACTCATAGGCACGCTGTCCTTTTATCAGCGGGAGGAAATCAAACATTTTTTGGCTTTCCTGCGCTTTCTTCTCAATCCCGATGACGAGCAGGCTCTTTTACGCATCTTGACCGTAAGGGGGGAAGGCATAGGGGAGGTTACGATAGAACGATTACGCGAGCAGGCTGCCCAGAAAAATAGTTCTCTCTGGCAGGTGCTGCCCGAAGGCGTACGTTTCTTACGGGGGCCTTCGGCCAAAGCTTTGCAGAACTTCTATACCTATTTGGTGCGCTTCCGTGAAAGTGTGCAAGCACTCCCGCTGGCAGAGCAGGTGGAAGTAGCTCTGGACAAGAGCGGGTTGTTTCTGTATTATGCAGAGGATGAGCGCGCCGCGGAAAGGAAAGAAAACCTTCAAAGTTTTGTCGCCAGTGCGTATGAGTTTGTAGAAAGGCACGGATATGAGGCTACGCTACGAGATTTTCTTCAGAATATAGCCCTCATTTCGTCCAGTGATGACCCCAAAGGTGCCCCTGCCGATGCGGTATGGCTTTCTACGGTGCATGGGGTGAAGGGGATGGAGTTTCATACCGTGTTTTTGGTGGGGGTGATAGAAGGGCTTTTCCCACATGCTTACGCGCTGGAGGAAGGTAAGGCCGCCCTGGAAGAGGAGCGCCGTATCTTTTATGTAGCACTTACGCGGGCGGGACGGCACTTGTACTTGACTTGTCCGACGCTGGATTCGCGGTATGGAGCCTCCCGGCCGGCTACGCCCAGCCGTTTCCTCCAAGAAATGGGCCTCACCGAAAGGGAAGAAGTGCGTCCAGCCCTGGCAGGAACCCTTAAACCTCGAGCGATGGGAGCGAAATCGGCGCCTTCCCCAGTGAGCTTCGCCCCGCACGAACTCGCCCCCCCAGAAGCTATCCAAGTAGGGCTCTGGGTGGAACATACCCACTTCGGCCGAGGGCGAGTACTGGAAAAAGAAGAAAACGGCGCAGCCGGCGTAGTACGCATTCGGTTTGATACCGTGGGCATAAAAAAGTTAGACCTTAGATATGCAAAGCTTCGGATTGTCTCGTAAGCTGGAGGTTCCGGCCCACCGCTCTACCAGCGAGTGGGGTGTATGGATAAAAGACTTTTTGGCCCAAGCGGCACAAATGCTTCCTGAGGAGGCCCGGCCCCCTTTTTTGCGGCAGATGTTTAGGGCACTGATCCAGATAGAGGGGGTAGAGCGCCTGTCTGAGGAAGAACTAAAACTGCGGCGGGAGCGATTTTATCACCTTTTGCCGGAGGCGCTGCGGCCCTATTTCCCGTGGGAGGTTCCTTCTCCGCTTACACCTTTGCAGGCGGTGACGCCGCCTTATCCGCATGAACATACGCCGTTTCGGCAGTATGGATTTTTAGCCACTCGTTGGGCGGAGGTGCTGGCTGCTCTACCGGAGGCTCAGCGTGAGGCTGTGGGACATCGTTTGGTACGCTATCTCCTACAAGTTTTGCGAAGTCAAGGCACGCCTGTAGAGGAGGCCGCGCTTCTGGAGCACTTGTATCTCCTAAGTGGAGAGAAGGTGCGGCTTACGCCTCAGGCAGCAGAAGGCGAAGGGCGAGAGCCTTCGGGGGAAGGTTTTTCTCGGCGTGCCTTCAAGTCTAAGCCGAAGGGGTTCCGGCGTCGGCGATGAGGTTCATCGTGGAGGGGGGAGCGCGGCTCCAGGGCACTTACACCCCCCAGGGGGCTAAAAATGAAGCCCTCCAAGTAATAGCGGCGGCCCTTCTTACCCCTGAGCCGGTGGAGATTGCAAACCTCCCGGACATCTTAGATGTACGGCGCCAGCTGGAGCTGGTGGCCTACTTAGGGGCCGAGGTAGCGTACTTCTCTCCGCATCATGTGCGTATCCGGGCTGAAGCCATAGAGCCGACCCGTCTCCTCTCGGCCGAAGGAAAAAAACTCTTTCGCAGCATACGGGGTTCGGTGCTTATAGCCGGTCCGCTCCTGGCTCGTTACCGAGAAGTGTACCTTCCGCGGCCGGGGGGAGACAAAATCGGTCGGCGCCGCTTAGATACCCATTTACTGGGGTTTGCTGAGTTGGGCGCCGCTATCTCGTACAACGAAAGCCAAGAGGTGTTTCACCTGACAGCGCCCCGAGGCCTCAAGGGCAAGTATATCCTTTTAGAGGAAGCCTCCGTCACTGGCACCGCCAACCTCCTCATGGCGGCGGCCCTGGCCGAAGGGGAGACCATCCTCTATCACGCTGCCTGCGAACCCTACATCCAGCAGCTGGGCCGCCTCCTCCAAACTATGGGTGTACAGGTGGAAGGCTTGGGAACGAACCGCTTGCATATCTGCGGCCAAAAAACCCTCAGGGGAGCTCATCATCGCCTCCTCTCCGATGTCATGGAAATAGGAAGCGTGATAGGCCTGGCGGTAATGACCCAAAGCCCCCTCCAGATTACTTCCGTACCCGCAGAACACATGGGGCCTATACTGCATCCTTTCCACCGCTTAGGGGTGCCTGTTTCGTTGGAAGGAGATATCCTTACTGTTCATCCGCCGGCCGTGTATGAGCCAGATACCCTCTATGAAGGGGCTATATTGACGATATCGGACCATACTTGGCCGGGTACTCCCCCGGATATGCTCAGTGTGCTCTTGGTTGTGTCTATCCAAGCCGCTGGTAATGTGCTTATTCATCAGAAAATGTTTGAGAGCAGGCTCTTTTTCGTAGATAGGCTTATAGAAATGGGGGCGCAGGTGGTGTTGTGCGATCCACATCGGGCGCTGGTGCTGGGGATGGGACGGCGTATGCCGCTGCGGGGGATTCGGATGAGTAGTCCGGATATTCGGGCGGGTATGGCGCTCCTGATTGCGGCGCTTTCAGCAGAGGGGCAGAGTGTGATTGACCAAGCGGAACAGATTGCGCGGGGTTATGAGCGCCTGGATGAGCGCCTCCAAGCCTTAGGCGCCCCAATTTACCGCGAGGAGTAAATAGCTACTTTTGGGGTATGAGCCGCCCGCCTAATCTACGACAGCAGCGGTTTGCCAACGAAGTCAAACGCATTTTGGGGGATATCCTCCATGAAGCGGCCTCTGAGGTGCCCGAGCTTGCCGATATTGCCCTTTTGGAGATAAGTGATGTGCGAGTCACGCCTGACCTCCAACAAGTCCGTGCGTATGTGCTGGTTACGCCTAAGGAAAAAATGGAGTTTGTGGTGCGCCTACTTAATCAATACCAGCGGGAGTTTCGGTACCGCTTGGCCCAGCGTATCCGCCACTTGGTGAAGGTCATGCCTACGCTTCAGTTTTTTGCGGATGAGGTAGAACTGCGCGCTCGGCGCATAGAAGAAATCCTCCGCAATCTACCTCCCCCAGCAAAGGACGATACGCAGTCCGCCCTCTTTTCCGAAGAATAACATGTATCGCCTTATTTGGCGGTACTTATGGCGTAGCCCCCGTCCCATCATACGATGGCTTTTGCTGCTTAGTACGATGGGGCTCGCGCTTTCGGCGTGGGCTTGGGTCGTGGTGGCGTCGGTTTTTAATGGGTTTAGTGCGTTCCTGGAAGAAGTTTTTCAGCGGGTAGATCCTCATATTCGGATAGTGGGTACGGGGTTAAATGACTCCTTAGTGGGTAGTTTGCGTCAAAGGCCCGAAGTAGCTGCAGTTTCTGGCGTGTATGAGCGTATAGGTGTGCTTAAGTATGGGCAGCGGCAGGCAGTCGTGCGGGTACGTCTCGTGGATAAGGCTTATGCGCAGGTAAGTCGTGTAGGTGCTCAGCTGGTGTATGGGGAAGGATTCCCCTTGGTTTCGCAGGGGGTGCTACTCGGTGCAGGGGTGGCTAACCGGATTGTGCTATTAGACGTGGAGGAGCAGCCGCTCTGGCTGTATCTTATTCCCTCAGGCAAAAAGCTCGCTATCAGTGGCATGGAAAGCCTTTTGCGCCGGCGGGTGCTACCCCAAGGTATTTTTAGTGTGCAGCGTGAGTACGATGATAGCTGGGTGATTGGGGCACAGGCCGATTGGCCGGAAGTGCATGGCCCTTACGATGTAATAGAAGTTCGCCTCCGAGAAAGCTATAAAGTAGAAAAGGTGCTCTTAGCCTATCGTAAGGAGCTGCCCGGCGGAGTGATACTCCAAGATGCCCGCAAGCAACATGAGGGGCTTTTCCGTATCTTGGCGCAGGAAAAAGTGCTTGCCCGAATAGGCCTGTTTTTTCTCATGCTACTTACGGTGAGCGGAGCCATAAGCACGCTTTCAACTTTTTTTCTTCAAAATAAGCGGGACTGGGTGGTGTATTACACCTTGGGGGCGCCTATGCAATGGGTAGAATGGCTTCTAACGTACATAGGGGGAGCTTTGCTGTTCTTTAGTGGGGTGTCGGGAAGTCTCATAGGGATATTGACGGTATGGACGCAGGACCACTTCCACTGGGCCAAGCTTAGGGGCGGAGAAGGTTTTCTCCTGCAGCATTTTCCGGTGCGACTGCAGCTGAGTGATTTTCTCTGGTTGGCGGTGATTTTTGGAGGTATTGCTGTTTTTTTCTCTCTCTATTTACGCCATCAGCTAAAGCGGCTTTCGGTGCGTGCGGCTTTGCAAGGAGATTGATATGAAGCGGCTCTGGTGGCTAAGTGTGGTTTTGGCCCAAGTCTGGGGGCAGGGCGGGGATAGTCTTATACGGCCGCGCATAGGCCTGGTGCTCTCAGGGGGCGGCGCACGCGGGGCGGCTCATGTGGGGGTTCTACAAGCCTTAGAAGAGGCACGCATCCCTATAGACTACATTACGGGCACCTCCATGGGGGCGATGGTAGGCGCCTTCTATGCTGCAGGGTACTCCCCCGCGCAAATGACCCTTCTCCTCCTGCGGGAAAATAGAAAATGGCTAAGTCCTGGCCCTTTCTTTAGGGAATATGCCTATTATACCCCCACACGCCCCTATGATATTACCACTTGGGAGATACCCTTAGAGTTTTTGTCAAAAGGAGATTTGCCCTTGCCTGAGCAGATTATATCCGATTTTGAAATAAACCTCGGACTTAATGAAAAGTTAGCCGCAGTCAGCCTGGCTACGAAAGGAAACTTTGATAGCTTGTTGGTACCCTATCGGGCGATTGGGGCTGATCTGTTTCGTCGGAAGGCGGTCATTTTTCGGCGTGGCAGCTTGCCTTTGGCGGTGCGCGTCTCTATTTCGGTGCCTATCTTTTTTGCGCCTTTGACCACTCGGCAGTATGCCAACTTAGTGGATGGCGGTGTGTATGACAACTTCCCTGTGGAACCCATGCGGCGGGAGTTTCGCCCGGATTTTGTTATTGGGGTGCATGTAGGTAGCCCTCCAATGACCTTAGAAGAGTTTCGCGAGAAAGGGTATTATTGGCGGCTATTTTCGCATTTATCAGACCCACTTAGCTGGCAAAAGCTGCCCGAAAGAAGTTTTTTTATTCAGCCCGATTTGGGCGATATGAGTAGCACAGATTTTTCTTCGGGGTCTTTGTCTTTTGCGGTGCGGCGTGGGTATGAAGCGGCTCGGGCGTGCATAGAGGAGCTTCGGCAAGCCATAGGGGCTTGGGAAGCCGACTCTGTGGAGGTTGCCCAGCGTCGTCGGCGTCTCCAAGTAGAGGGGGGCAGGCATCCTTTTGTGCGGAAGATAGAGTTTTATCCCGCCACACCGGCTCAAGCTTTCTTCTATAGGCGGGTATTGGCGCTTCGGGAAAACGATACGCTGCGTTTTGAGCGGCTGCGTAGGCGGCTTTTTGTGCTGCAACGGGCAGCTTCGTTTTACAGTATCTTTCCGGAGTTTGAGCCGGATAGTGAGGTCTCTGGAGTGGCTCGTCGTCTTACTTTCTTGGTTCGTCCCCGAGGCGATGTGTTTTTGCGGGCGGGCTTAGGGGTTTTTTCGCCCTCTGGCTATGTCATCCAAGTAGGCGCGCGTGTGCAGAAAGTATGGTGGGCTGGCTGGGAAGCTGAAGCCCTGATTACCCAGGGCTCTTTTGCGCAAGGCTTAGAAGCCCGCATACGCATACGCCCCCCTATACCGCTGGACATACGCCTCTTTGGCGAGACCCAAACGAACCGCTATGCCTATCAGCGCTTAGGCGCGTATTGGCTTCCGCTCCCGCGCCAGGCCAATGTATTTACCACCTTCAATCAGCTGGCGGCTGGGATCCAACTGGGGTTCAAGCGATTTGAAGCCCAAGCCACCTTTGGTTCGCAGGAAATAGGCGATATTTATGCGACCCCTACAGGGGGAAGCGAGCGAGAGATGCAAACCGCTGCCCGAAGTGTTTCTTTACGTCTCCTCGTAGATACCGAAGACGACCGACAGTATCCGCGTAGCGGGGGGCGCTGGTATATGGGGCTATACCTCAATCAAGCTATCGAAAAGCCCCGCTATACCGGGGCCCCGTATCTCCAAGCCGAGCACTTCTGGCCGCAGGCGGTGGTACGCTATCGCCAGAGCCTCCCTATTCTTTCTGGTCTGAGTGTAGGTGTACGGATAGAAGGAGGAGCTTCCCTTCAACGACCTTACAGTGACTCTATACCTACGCTGCTGGCTTCCCCCGCTTTCTTCCCTTTTCCGGAAAGTCCGACCCTTTTTTTGCCAGAACTGTACAACCGCGCGTTCGCAGCTGCAGGAGGGCATCTCACAGTGAAGCTCTTGCAAAAACTCTTTTTGCGGGTGGAAGGCTATCTTTACCAGCCGTTGGTGCGCTTTGAGCTACCCACTGTGACTTTGCCGGAAGGCCGCCTGCTTTTTCCCCGTAAGGTAGAAGACCTGCTCCCTACCTACCGCTATGGCATGATAGGCGTATTTTACAAAACCTTTATTGGGCCGCTGGGCGCTTTTATCTCTTATTACGATAGGCAGCCTCAGCCCATAAGGCTCTTTCTCCACTTGGGCTATACCCGGTTTTTGGACCGTCCTTGGCAATAAATGCCTATTTTTGTGTGAAATGAAAACCCTACTACACCTCACAGACTTTTCCGAGACCGCTCGGAATGCCTACGCGTATGCGATCGCGCTGGCGCGTCAGATGGGGGCCACACTTCATGTAGCCCATATCTATGACCGTCCTTATGCGAGCATAGCCTACCAGGGCGGCCTCTCGGCCGTAATAGATGCCGCTCTGGACCAGAAAATCCGAGAAGAGCTCAAAAAACTCCTTACCGAGTATAGCGCCGCTGTCCCCGCAGAAGGTGTGTCCATCCACCTGCACCTCTGGGGGGATGTGACCGTATGGCGACCGGCAGCGTACCTGGACAAGGTGCCTGGTGCGGAGCTCATCGTAGTAGGCACGCGCGGTGCTACCAGTATTTGGCATGGAGGCCTTTTCGGTACCAATACGGCTCGCCTTATCCGCCATAGTCCTATCCCTGTGCTGGCTATTCATCCCGGTAATGCCTATAAGCCCTTCCAAAAAGTACTCCTTCCCGTAGATATTTTTGACGAATCTACACTTAGTGTGGTCCAAAGAACAATAGACTTTTTACAACCGTGGACCTCAGTTAAGCTCGTGCTATTGGTTGTAAATACCCCCTATGTCTTTTATGACACCGCCTCCATAGAAAAGTTTATAGCTGAGCTGCGCGAAAAAGTGCATTACCCGAATATGGAGCTCAAAGTGTATAACGATATCTCTGTGGAAGAAGGGTTGCGTCAAGCGATGGAGAGTGAAAAAGCGGATTTGCTGGCAATGGGCACCCATGCTCGTAAGGGGTTAGCGCAGTTTCTCTTTGGGAGTATTACGGAGAATGTAGCCCAGCATTTGAGCTATCCCCTGTTGAGCTTCCCGCTGGCTTCTAAAGACTAAGGGTGCCGCTACTGTGAGAGCGGCTGGAGCCTGTCCATCGCTTGTATGTATTGGGCAGGCCCAGCCACCGCAGAAGCCCTAATAAACCAAATCCTATTGCTTCCCGATACAGAATGAGCGTTTGAGGCGCGGGTATGAAGGCGATCCCCTGTGGAGCTACGCGCTCTGCCACAAGTTTGACGAGAAAAGTATTGAAGGCCCCTCCGCCAGTGAGTGTGTAGGTTTTGGCCCCTACAGTGGTGAGCGCACGGGCCAGCTGACGTACTATTACCTGTATCGCTGTATGAAGCTTATCCGCCGGAGAGGCTGGGTAGGAGAGAAAGGGCAAAATAAAGTCTTGCTGTACTGTGAGATTATCCAGCGCTTTGGGTGGGGGGAGGTCAAAGAAAGGGAGGCTTTCTATTTTTTCAGCTAAGTCAGGGAGCTCCCGGCCCTGAGCCGCTATTTGGCCGTCATCGTCGTAAGGTAGCGAGGGATCTACTTGGCGAGCTAAGGCATTGAGCAGCTGGTTACAGGGGGTGATATCGTAAGCGGTACCGGAAGGAAGGTGCGTGAGGTTGGCGATGCCGCCCAAGTTGATAAGGGTCTCATAGGTGGAGAAAAGGAGCTGGTCGGCGTTTGGGATAAGGGGGGCGCCCGTGCCTTCAGTAGCTATGTCTCGGGCGCGAAAGTGCGTTACTATGGGTAACCCTGCCAGAACCCGGAACCGCTCACTGTCTCCCAGGCTCCAAGTGAGGCCCGCCCTCGGCTCATGAAAAACATTATGGGGATGCCAAGCGATAAGGTCACACGCGTAGGGGGCAATAAAGCGCCGTACGCATGCGGCAGTCCAGTCGGTATAAATGATGCTTAGGTGGAGAAGGTCTTCGGGCGTTTGGGCAGAAAGGGGGCGCTGGAGTTTCTCTTGGAGGGAAGGGGGGTAGGGCCATTCTTCACCGGCTAAGAGCTCGTAGGTCCAATCGGTGCTGGGGCTTTGCCCGTAGCGGATAAGCGCGGCGGTGACCCCATCGGCAGAACTGCCCGCCATCAGCGAGAGCACTCTATACGTGGTGTAGTACCCGCTCATAAAAGGCCTTCAAGCGCGGGAGGAGCTGCCGACGGTCATAGTGGGTTTCTGCCAGCTCACGAGCTGCAGAGCCCATCTTTGCCCGCAGGGAAGCATCGGTATACAGCAGCGAAAGCTTCTCCAAGAAGGCTTCCGGGGTTTCTGCCAAGAAAAGGTGTAGCTCTGGGGTAAATACCAAGCTTTCTGCAGCGATAGGCGTTGCTACTATGGCCCGCCCCATAGCGAAGCCTTCTATGATTTTTATGCGGATGCCGCTTCCGGAAAAGAGCGGCGCTATCAGGATTTCATGTTCCTGCATAAAAGCCTTGGCATCCGCTACTTCGCCTAAAATGTGGGTGTGCGCGTCGGCGTACCTGTAGAGCCAGCGGGGGCAGTTTCGGCCGGCTACGGAGAGGGTAGCCTGGGGGTGTCGTCGCCGAAAAGCCGGCCACACTTTTTCTAAAAACCACACGATGCCCTCTTGGTTGGGAAGCCAGTCTAAGCCCCCAATAAAGCCTATTTTGGGGTGCGCCCTCCCCAGCGGAGGAGCGGGATACTGTTCTACCGCTACCCCAAAGGGGAATAGCTCCATAGGCCCGGCATACCCTACATTTTTAGCCCATTCGGCTTCTTTGGGCGAGATGGGAAGGAGTCCTGCATACGCAAAGAGCGCGTCGCACTCGTAGCGGCGAATGCGTTTGGCTTGGAGAGATAAATAGATGTTCAGGGGGAAGCGCTGCTCCCCAGCATGACGCTCCCATATCTGCCACTCAATATTGTGGAGGCGATATACGGCGGGGATACTCAGCCCTTGAATATAGGGCGTGAGATAGGGGCTCTCCACTTGGATAAGGTCGGGTTGGAAGGTCTCTATAAGGTGGTTGAGGGCTTTTTGGTAGGCGGTGGAACGAAACCGCTCTACGTGATAAGGCAGCCGAGTGAACAGGTTTTTGGTAGCACCCCAAGGGGTAGGGCGTGTATCCACCGGGACCGCGGTAAAAGGTACGGGAGTGGGATAGGTGGGGTGAAAGGGGTGTTTATAGGTGCTCATGGTGAGGCCGTAAGCTGGCCAGCCGGCCTCAACCCAGAGTTCTACGGTGCAAGCGGTGGCTATGGCGCCGCCGTCTTTGGGGGGATAGGGCGGCTTAGGGGTGAGCTGCAGGAGCCGCACTATAAGAGGGTCTTCTCCGCAGGAGGAGGATTATCGGAGCTATCGTTAGGGGGTGGCGGGGCCGGCGGCAGCGAAGCTTGGGGCGTCTCCGGGAGCTGAGAGGACTCCAAGGAAGGTTCTATGCCTAAACTGCGCAAAGAAGCTTCCATTTGCTGGAGGTGCCACTGCGCTTGTAGCCGCAGCCGGGCCTGGCGTAGCTTTTCTTGTAACTCTTTGCGCTCCCTCAGCTCTCTTTTGTAGAACTCTTTCAGCTCTTCATACTCTTCTGGCGAGTAAGGCATGGTTATAAAAGAGGTTCTTTGCCTTCTTTTTCGGAGCGAGGTGGGTCGGAGGGGGCAGAGGCGGCTTCGCTAAGTCCCAGCTCCGCTTTAAGCCGAGCGAGGGATTCTTTGGCTTGGATGCGTTCCATCTCCTCGTCTATTTTGAGGCGCGAGGTATCCACGCTTTCTATGGCGAGCTCTAAACGGGCTTCGTATTGGGCGGATTTTTCTTGGAGCCGTTTGACCATCTCGTCGTGGGTTTGGTCTATGCCCCCTACTTCAAATTGCTCAAAAGCCTCAGCAATCTTGGCTTGCCATTTAGCGCGTTCGTACTGCTGGAGGGCGGCTCGCGCTTCTTGTATCTTACGCTCGCGCTCCCGCATGAAAAGCTTTTTAACCTCCAAAGCTTTTTCATAGGCTTTTTTGGCCGAGTCTAACTCGGCTTGGGTCTGGGCTATACTTTGTTTGAGCTTTTCTATGCGGAGGGCGTATTGCTCTGCCAAATCCTCGCGGTTTTGGTTTAAGGCGGCCTTGACTCGGGCGACGAGTTCGTTGTATTCCTTTTGGTATTTGTCCAACTCTTTTTCCAGGAGGGTGACGGTGGCTTTGACGGAGGCGATATGTTCATTCATTTTAGGCACCTGCTCATTGAGCTCCCGGATGTTTTGCTCCAGGATAAGCCTGGGGTCTTCTATGGTTTCTACAGCTTTGCCGAGCAGGGCTCTAATAGCGCGCTTAAAGCGTTTCCACAGGGACATTTTCAGAGAGGAATGTGGTTATGCGGTTTATTTCTTCTGCGGGACCGAGGAAGAGGGGCACCCGCTGATGGATGTTCTGGGCGGGTAGGTCCAGGATAGGCTTTTGTCCGTCGGTGGCTTTTCCGCCGGCTTGTTCTGTAAGCCAGGCCATGGGGTAGGCTTCGTACAGGAGACGAAGTTTGCCTTCGGGTTTCTTGACCGTGCCGGGATACATGAAGAGCCCCCCCTTGAGGAGGTTCCGATGAAAATCCGCCACCAGCGACCCCACATACCGGAGCGACTGCGGCTTAGCTGCAGTACGATTACGGGCATGAAGGTCTTGTACATACCGCTGGAGGCCTGGGGCCCACTCATGCAGCTGATTGTCGTTAAAGGAATAGAATGCGCACTGAGCGGGCATCTGTACCTGCGGGTAGGTGAGCAAGAACTCTCCCGCCGCCGGCTCTAAGGTGAAGCCATGTACCCCCTGCCCCGTCGTATAAAAAAGAAGCGTGCTGGTGCCATACAAAACATACCCTGCGGCGACTTGGGCGCGGCCCCCTTGAAGGAAGTCCCGCGCTTCGCAAGGACTTCCTACGGGGCTGACACGCCGATAAATAGAGAAAATAGTACCCACGGGCACGCCCACATCTATATTAGAGGAGCCATCCAGCGGATCAAATAGCACCACATATTTGCCGTGGGGGTTGGTAGCGATGAAGTGCTCTTCTTCTTCGGAGGCCAGGCCAGCGACATGGGGATTTTGCGAAAAGAGACGAATAAAGAGGGTATTGGCCAGGTGGTCCAGTTTTTGTACCGATTCGCCTTGGATGTTGGTCAGGCCCAGCTCGCCCAGGAGGCCTGTAAGGGACGCTCGCCGCAGGTAAAAGCTAATCAACTTAGCCCCTAAGCTTAGGTCTCGCAATATTTTAGAAAAAGCTCCACTGGCCCCTTCAAACTCTTGCTGCTTATCTACGATAAACTGCTCAAGCGTAACCATTTGCGGAGAGAGAGGGATTCGAACCCCCGAGCCCGCAAAGCGGGCTACCTGATTTCAAGTCAGGCCCGTTCGACCACTCCGGCATCTCTCCGCCCCAAAAATACGCAAAAGTGGCTTTTCTCGGATAGGCATAGTGTCCCAAAACCTGTACCTTTGTCCAGCGGAGTTCGCTATTTCCTTATGCGAGTGAAAGGCGGTGTAGCCCTTGTGGCCCTGGTAGGCCTGGTGTGGGCGCAAGCCCAATCCACCCCTTCTGGACAGATCCGGGCGATTACGACAGCAGTACCCTTTTTACTTATCTGTCCGGATGCACGCAGCGGTGGGTTGGCTGAGACTGGCGTGGCCTTGCCTCCCAGCATGTACAGTATGCACTGGAATGTAGGGGCGCTCGCCCTCATGCAAGAACGCATGGGGATAGCGTTCTCTTACACCCCGTGGCTGCGGGCTTTAGGAATCGGCGATATAAACCACCTGTATCTGCCGTGGGCCTGGAATATCAGCGAAAAAGCCGGTGCCGTTGGAGCCTCTTTGACCTTTTTTAGCTTGGGGAAGATAGAGTTTACCGATAATGCGGGTATAAAAACAGGCGAATACGACGCCAATGAGTTTGCTATCTCTACAGGGTATAGCCATGTCATCACGGGTAATCTCTCCGCGGGGGTAGCCCTCAAGTACATCCAAAGTAACCTCACCGGGGCTACCACTGTGGGGGGGATTACCACGCAGCCTGGGCGGTCTGTCGCAGGAGATATGGGCGTGTATTACCAAAAAGATGTCACGCTTAAAGTCAAGCCGCAGCCGCTCCCTTTGACTATCCGATGGGGGGTACATGTCAGTAACATAGGGGCTAAAATGGCGTATACTACCTCCGGGCAAAGGGATTTTCTTCCGGGAAATCTTCGTGTGGGGTACGCGCTTACTTTGAAACTCGATGAGTTCAATAGTTTTTCGCTGGCGAACGATTACAATAAGCTTTTGGTGCCTTCTGCAGGGGGTGCAGCGCAGGTAGCTTTGCTGGAAGGGATGTTTAAGAGCTTTGCCGATGCCCCCGGGGGCTGGCGGGAGGAGCTGTCGGAAGTGTATTGGAGCATCGGGGCAGAGTATGACTACAATCGCATTTTCCGGGTTCGAGCGGGCTTTTTCTACGAAGACCCCATGAAGGGCAATCGGCGTTTTATCACATTAGGCGCCGGGCTTACTTTCCGTCAAATAGGCTTAGATGTAGCCTACCTCAACTCCCTCATCCAAAACCACCCGTTACAAAACACCCTGCGTTTTAGCCTGTATTACCTTTGGAGGTAAGTTTTTGGCATAATGTTTGCGCAATGCTGAGCTGAAATGCGCACACTTACGATAGTGCCAGTACTGGTAGCCGGTGCCTTGATGGCTCAATCCCATGCGGGTTGGGGCGGTGCTGGCTGGTTTCATGTAGGCTATGGGGCTTTTAGTGGATTTGGCCCTTTTAGAGAGGCTTTGAAGGCTTCGCGGTTAGATTATCCTGCCTCTACAGGCGCTCTCCTACTGGGAGGGGGCGGAGGAGCTTACTTAGGTCGGGTCTTTGTCGGTGGGAAAGGAGAGGGCTTTCTGGGAAGCCGTCTGGGTGGCGGTATGGGGCTATTTACCTTGGGATTTTTCTGGCGTTTCCGCGATAAGCTGGTGGTTTATCCTGCGGTCGGGGTAGGGGGCGCTGGCTATTCCCTCCAGGTGAGTGGGCACCCCTCGGAAGCTTCTTTTGCGCAGGCGATAGATACTACGGGAGGCCTTCCTCCCAGGAGCTTTTCTATCGGTGGACTTGTCGGAGAGGCCAGCGTGACACTCCAATACTTCACTTCCAAAGGCCTACTCCTGGGCTTACAACTGGGCTATCTACGGGGCCTGGGCTCTGAAAATGGATGGTCTGCAGCCGGTATTACCTTGAAAAACGGTCCCTCGGTGACGCCCCAGGCCTTCTCTGTGCGCTTGCTGGTAGGGGGCGGCGGCCTTAGCCAAAGAGGCGAGTAACTCCCTCGCAAACCCCTACAATTGTTTTATTTTGCGGTATGGCTGCCGCAAGAAAGCTACTTTTAGTCGGCTTGCTGGCCTTAGGATGGGCGCAAAATGCCTATGTGCAGCTCATCCATGCCGTAGCTGATGTCGTAGGTGTGAGTTTCCCCTACGTGCTGGATAGCGTAGATATCTATCTCTCTACCGATGGGGGGACCACGTGGACTCTGGCCGTACCAGACTTTAAGTTTCGGCAGGCGACCCCTTATACCCCTGTCCCGGCAAACTCCACCTCTAACATAGCCGGCGTAGCCCCGGGTAACTCCACAGGACCAGGAGATATCCTCCTGCAGTATACCTTGCCGACGCTTGCGCCTGGGAGTTATAATGTGGCTATGATTGCTGGGACAATAAACTTTTTTTCAGGAACTGCAGATGTATCTATTTACTATTATCAGAATGCACGCAATATACCCCAAAACCCCAGTTATTTTGAGTTTATTCTGTTTCATGGGGCAGCGGATGTAGGCACGGTAGGGGCTTATTTAGCTTGGGATAGACCGCTGGCGGCTTCTGCCTATCAGCCAGATGTTACGCTCCCTCAATATGCGTATTCCTCCTCTTATCTGGGGATTGCACCCGATAATTTTCTTGTGTTAGATACGAATACGGCAAACCCCAATGACATTTTCCCCATAGGTTTTGCGATACCTTCTGGCTATGTAGGGCAGGCGGGGGTGATTTTTGCCTCGGGCTATGTCAATACCCCTGACCCCCAAAAGGCCTTTGCTTTGCATCTTGCGCTGGGAAATGGCACGGTTATTCCCTTAGGTTCGCGGGAAGTGCGGCGTATCCAGCTCCTCCATAATGCGGCAGACCCTGCCTTAGCCCAGGTAGATATTCATCTGGGGAGTGTAGGCGCTAATCCAATCCAGTTGGACTTTCGGCAAGCCACCCCTACCTTCTTTGTAGACGGGCCTGCGGGATCTCCTGTCACGTTGGTCTTTACCGGGCGGGGCCAATCCACTCCCTTGGCCACGACGAATCTCTCACTTCCGCCCGCAGGAACGAATGCGGCTGTGATAGCCGAAGGAGTGCTCAACCCCACCGCCTTTGCAGCTAATCCCAATAATATCCCCACCGATTTTGGATTAGTGGCCTTTACTGGGGTAGAGGGATGGGCCCCTTCAGGAAGTTTCAAGGTAATCCCCTTCCATGGGGTTACGGATGCGCCGGCGGTAGACTTGTATAGTGGGAGTACGTCTCTGGCGACCAACTTGCGGTATAAAGACAGAGGCTCTCTCCTTACCCTCCCAGCTAATACAGCTGCTACCATAGAAGTTCGCCCGGCGGGGCAGAGCACGGCGTTAGTGACTTATACGTTGTCTGCTGCGCAGGCTCGGGATGGAGAGGGAAGTATTGTATTTGCGAGTGGCTTCCTCAATCCCTCGGCAAACCAAAATGGCCCTGCTTTTGGGCTGTATGTGGTGTATCCTGATGGAGAGGTGCAACCGCTCAGTACGGCTACTACCACTTTGGCAAAGCTTAACCAACCGTTCGTACAGCTTAGCGAGAATCCCTCACCCGGAGGCGAGTGGGCCCTCACGGTCAGTGCCGCTACTGCGGGAACCCTCCCTTATGAGGTGAGTACGCTCTCTGGCCAGATTGTCCGGCAAGGGGAATGGACTCTTCCGGGCCCAGGTACCTGGGGTTATACTTTGGCGCTCCCTGAGCTGCCCAGTGGCGTGTACCTCCTCCAAGTAGGAAGCCAAACCTTCCGCCTCGTGCGCTTCTGAGAAAGTGAATCGGTCGTTTGGAGCGATAAGGGGCCACCCCGCCGGGTGGCCCCTTTTGCGTATGGAATAGAGGGCCGTATGTTTGCACCATGACTCAACTTACCGATAAAGTTATTCTGGTGACAGGAGGGAGCCGAGGAATCGGCCGCGCTATTGTAGAAAAACTTGTAGCGGAAGGGGCGAAGGTAGCTTTTACTTATAGGGGTTCCAAAGAACTGGCAGAAGCTTTAGTAGCTATGGCGCCAGAACGTATCAAAGCTTATCAAGCGGATGTGACCGACGCTGCCGCTGCCGAAGCTCTCATAAGTGACCTTCTTAAGGGTTGGGGACGCATAGACGGCCTCGTCAATAATGCCGGGATTACGCAGGATAACCTCCTCCTGCGTATGAATGAAGCCCAGTGGGATGCCGTGATAGCTACGAACCTGAAAGGTCCGTTCCTTTATACGAAGGCGGTGCTCAAACCCATGCTTTCCCAGCGCAAGGGAAGTATCGTGAATGTCAGTTCTATTGTAGGCCTGCAGGGTAATCCCGGTCAAGCGAACTACGCGGCCGCCAAAGCAGGCCTTATAGCCTTTTCTAAGTCGGTGGCCAAGGAGGTGGGCTCTCGGAATATCCGGGTGAATGTGGTAGCGCCGGGCTTTATTCGCACCGATATGACCGCTAATCTGCCGACAGAGGAGTGGAAAAGTCGCATAGCCTTAGGCCGCTTAGGGGAGGCCGCCGAAGTGGCCAGCCTGTGTGCTTTTCTCTTGTCGGATGAGGCTTCGTATATCACAGGACAGGTGTTTGTGGTGGATGGTGGCATGCTCTAAAGCAGTTTTTGGCGGAGAAGATGGGCCAGCTGAGCGGCGAGCGTATCCGGTCCTGTACGAAAGGAGGAACCCTGCCCAATCACGCCTAAGACAGGGCGAATGCCTTGGAGGACGTTCGTAGTAAAGACTTCTGAGGCGGTGGCGAGGCTCTCTATGGGGTAGGTCCCTTCTTCGGTGGGAATCCCTGAGGTGGCAGCTAAGCGCAAGATATGCGTACGAAGGATCCCGGCTATACAGCCGGACCGCAGAGAGGGCGTGCGTAAAACCGCGCCATCCCAAAAAAAGAGGTTTGCGCGGGTGGTTTCGGCCAAACCGCCATCTGTGGAGAGGACCAGGGCGTCGTCACAGCGATGGGCTTGGGCGTAGGCTGCCGCCTGGACATAGCCGAGGGCGCTCAGGGTTTTGTACCGGCTCCAAGGGGTATAGGTAAGAAAAGGGGTAGGAAAAACCACTACTCGCTGAGCTGGGCCGAGAGGAAAAAGCGCATCGGCCAAGGGCTGCAAAAAGGCCCATACTTCTCCTGCGGTGGAAGGGGGCATGTAAGTGCCCTCTCCTGCCCGCTGCACTATAAGTTTGAGTCGGGCTCGTTCAAAGGGGGCGGCCAGGGCTTGCACCTGCGCAGCTAAGGCTTCTATGGGGAAGGGGAGGTTGAGGTGGAGGGTTTGGAGGGCCTGCCGCAGCCGCCGCAAATGGTCCGTAAGAAAGAGCACCTTCCCGCGGTAAATGTGCAACGTTTCAAAGACTCCATCGCCAAAGAGGCTACCTCGGCCCGGCGGCAAAGTCTCCTGCCACGAGCCATTCACATAATGAAGCCACATGGGTATGAGCAAAGGTATGGAGGGCAGCCAGCGCAGCTTCCTTATCCCACCGGCGGGAACCCACGCGGTTGGAAATGATGCGGAAGGAAAGGAGAGGGCATTGATGGCTCTGGGCAAAGAGGAAGTAGGCGGCATTTTCTTGGGTTTCTATGTCAGCGTCGGGATAGACTCGCTGCCAAAAGCGGGCTTGGCGGGGAGAGGCGCTCACCGAGTGGAGGGTAAGGCCCTGTACGGCCGGGAAAGGGAAAGGTAAGGCAGCGGGCCAGGCCTCCCAATGGAGTGGGAAGCCTTCCCGCAGAGTAGGTGGACTGGGCTGAAAGGCACGCGAAGACCTGCGTCCTAAGTCGCCCCACCGTTCGGAGCGTACCCACACTATGGTGCCTGAGGCCCATCGCCGCCTGAAGCTCCCAGCGATCCCCACCGCAATAACCGCATGTGGCTTTTCCTCGGCTATCCACCGTTGCCAGAGGGTATGCAGTGTAGCCAGCGCCCCTACCCCTGTGGGAAAAAACCTACAGGCCGCGGGTAGCGTTGCAGGTAATCCCGCTCGGAAGGCTTCAGCTTCTATGCGGCTGGGGGTGACGAGCCAGAGCAGGCGGGTCACTGGGGTACTTCTATGGCTACGAGGACTCGGTCATCGGTTTGGGGCGTTTCCCCTTGCCAGTCTTGGAGGGCTTTTTCAAGAGTGCTGGGCTGGTCGCAAAAAGACACACTTTGTAGCGACTGAAGTAAGCTTTCCCAGCGTTCGGAGCCGAGTTTTTTACCTTCTTTTCCGATTTGGTCAGGGAACCCATCGCTATAGACGTAGAGCCGGTCGCCTGGCTCTAAGGGGAGGGTATGTTCTTGGGCGGCTTTTCCTAAGAGTTCGCCGAAGCTGAAGGGGTAGCGTTCTAAGGGGTGGAGGGTGCCCTTTCGGGCCAGGAGCGCCTTTCCGCGGAGGGCGACATAGGTGAGCTTGCGGCGTCCCTCGTCTATCAAGAGGAGGGTTCCGTCTATGGTGACGGGCACGGGGAGCTTCTGGCGGAAAAGGTAGCCGAGCCGTTCGTCCAGTTCCTCTGCCAGGCGTTCAGGGGACCATATGCCTTTATCCTGGACGAGGTGGCGCAGCTCTTGGAGGAAGAGGGTACTTACCAGGCCGCCGGCGGCGCCGTGTCCCACGCTATCACCGATAAAGAGGAGGATACGACTTTTTTCGCTGGCGCCCCAAAAGAAGTCCCCACTTACGCCTTGGAGGGGCTGCCACAGTACGAAATGAGGAAAAGACGTAGGGAGAGGCGTTTCGCTGTTGGGGGTGAAACTTAGTAGGGCTTTTTGGAGGGCGGCTGCTACGGCGAGATTACTTTGGAGGTCTTCGGCTAAGCGGTTGCGTTCCTGCCGCAGCTGCTCTTCTAAGTCTTTTTGACGAGTGATATCTACCCGCATGGAGACGTAGCGGTAGGGGTGCCCATCCGCATCCAGCAGCGGTCCTACGGTGGCTAATACCCAGTAATGCGAGCCATCTTTGCGACGGTTTTTAATTTCTCCTTGCCAGATTTTGCCGGCTTTGATAGTGTCCCACAGGTTTTTGAAAGCCTCTTTGGGCATGTCTGGGTGGCGAACGATGTTATGGGGTTTGCCGAGGAGTTCTTCCAGGCTGTACCCGGAGACTTCGCAGAACTTTGGGTTGGCGTAGGTGATGATGCCGCGGGTGTCGGTTTCACTGACTAAGGCGAAGCGGTCTATAATGGCTTGCCGGTCATGCAGTTCACGCTCCAAGCTGTGTAAGCGCTCCTGGAGAGAAAGTTGGGCATTCTCGTACTGAGCGAGGTTTTGGGCCAGGGCTTGGAGGAGCTGGCTGAGCTCGCTGGGCGAAGGCATAGGGGTAAAGCCAGGATTCCCCTCAAAGGTAGGGTTTTTGGGGTTAAGGGATTTCTATGCCGATGATAAGGATGTCGTCATTTTGGGCGTGGGGTCCTTGCCAGCTCTGTAAGGTTTGGAGGAGGGTCTTTTTTTGGGCGGGGAGGGGCAGGTTTTGGAGGTCGCGCAGGTATTCCATCCAGGCTTTGTTGCCCCATTTTTTGCCGTGGGGGCCGCCTTCTTGGTCGTACACGCCGTCGGTATAGAAGTAAAGGCGGTCGCCGGGCTCGAGTTCGAGGGAGGTTTCGGTGGCGGCTTTCCCTAAGAGTTCGCCGAAGCTGAAAGGAAAGGCATCTAACCGAGTGAGGGTACCCCCTTGAGCCCATACGCCTCGGCCTCGGAGGGATAGGTACGAGGCTTTCCTTCGGCGCAGGTCTATCATGAGGAGGGTGCCGTCCACGGTGAGGGAGACGGGGAGGTGGCGGCGGAAAAGCTGTCCTAAGCGTGTGTCTAACTCTTCGGCCAGGATTTCGGGGCTCCAGAGTCCTTTTTCTTGGACGAGGTGGCGCAGCTCTTGGAGAAAGAGGGTAGAAATAAGGCCACCCACTACGCCATGCCCTACGCTATCGCCCACAAAGAGGAGGAGGCGTCCTTTGTCTTCATGCATCCAGAAAAAGTCACCGCTTACTTCTTGGAGCGGGCGCAGTAGGGCGAAATAGGGGAGGGAGATTGCAGGCGTCTCTTTTTCCAAGGGGGGCATGAGTGCTTGCTGGAGGGAGGCGGCCAGCATGAGGTTTTGGCGGATTTCCTCGGCGAGGAGATCGCGTTCTTGGCGCAGTTGCTCCTCCAAGTCTTTTTGGCGGGTAATCTCTACCCGCATGGAGACGTAGCGGTAGGGGTGTCCGTCCGCATCCAGCAGCGGTCCTACGGTGGCTAATACCCAGTAATGCGAGCCGTCTTTGCGGCGATTTTTGACCTCACCTTGCCAGATTTTGCCCGCTTTGATAGTGTCCCATAGGTTTTTGAACGCTTCTTTGGGCATGTCTGGGTGGCGAACGATATTGTGGGGCTTACCCACAAGCTCTTCTACGCTGTACCTGGAGACTTCGCAAAACTTGCTGTTGGCGTAGGTGATGACGCCGCGGGTGTCGGTTTCGCTCACTATAGCGAAGCGGTCGATAATGGCTTGCCGGTCATGTAGCTCACGCTCTAAGCTTTGGAGGCGTTCCTGGAGCGAGAGGTGGGAGGTTTCGTACTCGGCCAGGTTGTGGGCCAGTGCTTGTAGAAGGCCTTGTAAGTTAGAAGTGTTCATATCATTTTGATTTGACATATGTGGTCTAAAAATATTCCCCCTGCTTTGGGGAAGGGGGAATAGGAATGGTTAGACGGGCTGGAGCGTGTGTTTATGAAGGAAGGCTTGCAAGAGGTCGGCGTAGCTGGGGTGGCGGGTGGCGAGCCATTGGACGGCAAGGAGGGCTGCCCCTCGGGCGTCATGGGGCAATGTGAAGGTTACGGGCAATCCGCGTAATACGCCGAGCAAGGTATCCAGGTAAGGCTGAGGGGCGGTAGTGGTGGGGCAGGGCATGACAATGACTGGGTAATGTGGTCCAAAGGTGGTGGCTAATAACGGGAGGAGGTAAGCGCTTCGGCCGGCAGCCCACAAGCACACGGCTCCGCCCAAGCGGCTCATTAGCCCTTGCAAGTGCCCTAAGGAGGGCATAGAGGGAATGGCTTCGTCTCGGAAGGAAATACCCATCTGAGAGAAGATGGCTCGGGCCTCGGATAGGGCATGGTATTCCTCCTCGGTTTCATACAGGAGGGTAATCTCTGCGGCTGTCATGTAAGCAAAGTTAGAGAAAAGCGGCGAATAGGAGGAGTAGTACCTTTGGGGGGTGCGGGGTCCTGGGCTGCCGTTTGCTCATGCACTTTTTAGTATTGTGCTGGCGCTTTTTGTGCTGGGGGGGTATGGGCTTTTTCTTTTGTTGGGTCAACTGGTCCTTGAACAGGCTCGCTCGGGGTTGGAGTACCGTATTCATCTCTATGGGCCTGTGTCAGCGGCTCAAATAGAGGAGTTTTTGCGGTGGCTTCAGGCGCAGCCTTTGGTAAAGACGGCCCGATACATTTCCCCCGAAGAAGCGATGGAGGGGTTCCGCCAAGTGGCTGGGGAAGAGTTCGTGCGCGCAATGGAGGGGTTCAACCCTTTTCCACCGACCTTTCGGGTGACTTTCCGGGGAGAAAGGGTCACAGCCGATAGCGTGCTGTTGTTTACCCAACAGGTACTTAGCTGGGATATGGTCAAAGAAGTAGATTACCCGCGCCGGCTGTTAGAGGTATTAGAGAAGCGGTCGGGCACCCTCCAGGGGGTGGGCCTTTTAGTAGGCGTGGTTATGATAGCGGTAACCTTCCTGCTTATTTTCAATACGGTGCGGCTGGCTATCTTTGCCCGCCGTTTGGAGATCCGTACGATGGAACTGGTAGGAGCTACGCGGAGCTACATAGAGCGTCCCTTTGTGCAGGTAGGCCTTTTCCAAGGGATAGTGGGGGCGCTTTTGGCGGTGACACTCCTCCATGCAGGTATATGGCTGGTACATAGGTATTTTTTGCCGTTAGGGTTTCTCTTAGAGGATTTGCGGCTGCTGGCCTTGTATGGAGGACTGATAGTATTTGGGGGCATAGTGGGGTACTTCGCCAGCCGTATGGCTCTGCGCCGATTTTTGCACCAAACCTTAGATAGACTGATATGAGTACGAAAGCACAAAAACGCCCTTCTCTGAATGACCCCTCGGCTATGCCCTTTACCCGGGGAAACTACCTTTGGCTGGGTATAGGCGTGGCGCTGCTCATGCTTGGCTACATCTTGCTGCTACAGCCGGGCCACTTTGTAGATAGCAAAGCGTTTTCTTTGGCTCTGTATGTGGCACCTTGGGTGATTCTGGGGGGCTTTGGCAGCCTCATTTACGCGATCTTGCGGAGATGAGCTGGTGGGAAGCCCTTCTCCTCGCCATTGTAGAGGGGATCACGGAGTTTTTGCCTGTCTCCTCTACAGGACACCTAATCCTCCTCAGTGCTTGGTTGGGTCGGGCTCAAGAAGCTTTTGTGCAAGACTTTGAAATCATCATTCAAGGGGGGGCTATCCTTGCCGTAGTGTTTCACAGTTGGCCGCGGCTCTGGCAGCCGCGCCTCTATCTCTTGGTGGGAGCCGCTTTTATCCCTACCGCGCTTATAGGCTTTCTGGCGAAGGACGTTGTAGAAAACCTCCTCGGCTCCCCCTGGGTAGTGGCAGTGAATCTTGTTTTAGGAGGGGTTGTGTTGCTTTTTATGGATAAATGGTTTGCGCATAAGGATGCTCCCATAACTTCCCTTTCGCTTTTACGGGCGGCAGGAATAGGGGTGATACAAGCGCTTAGCCTTTTGCCGGGGATTTCTCGGGCGGCGGCTGCCCTCTTTGGGGCCCAGCTCATGGGGCTCGAAAAGCGAGAGGCCGCCGAGTTTTCTTTTCTTTTAGCGGTGCCTACCTTAGGGGCTGCTGCCCTGTATAAGCTCTGGAAAAGTCCTGTAGCGCTATCCCCCACCCATCTCCCAGTGCTTTTTATGGGCATAGGGGTGTCTTTTCTCGTGGCGCTCTTTTCTATGCGGTTTTTGGTTGCTTTGTGGAGCCGCTATGGCATGGCTCCTTTTGGGGTGTATCGCATGCTTTTGGGGGGAGGGGTACTTTTATGGCTGGGGCTCTCTTCCTGATAGATAAACCGTATGGTTGGACTTCTATGCAAGCGGTGGAATGGGCCAAGCGGTACTTCCACCTGCGCAAGGCCGGCCATGCGGGTACCTTGGATCCTTTGGCCACAGGGCTGCTCTTGGTAGCTGCCGAAGAAGAGACCCGCCACATCCCCGAACTCCAAGCCCAAGAAAAAGAGTACTACGCCCTCGTGATACTGGGCTATCGTACTTGGTCAGACGATGCGGAGTTTCCGCCAGAGCCGGTGAAAGCCCCTTCACCGCTTAGCATGGCTGAGCGTGAGAGCCTGCTACGAGCGTTTATAGGGGAGATTCTTCAGCGACCGCCGACGTTCTCGGCTCTAAAGGTTCAGGGCCGCCGAGCCTATCGGATGGCCCGTAAAGGACACCCCGTAGAACTGCCCCCCCCGTCCTGTCCATATCTACACGATTGAGGAAGTGCTTTATGAAGCCCCGCATCGTTGGTTCCTGCGGGTCGTGTGCGGAAAAGGCGTATACCTCCGAAGCTTAGCCAGAGATATCGGCGACAAGACCGGCTGGGGGGCCTACTTGGGTGCCCTCAGGCGTACGCGTATAGGGGCATATTTCGTACAGCAAGCCATCCAACCCGATGCGCTGCCTCTACGATAGAGACTGCGGCCCTCAAGGCGGTATTCTCACCTTAGGCACTTTTGATGGGGTGCATCAGGGCCACCTGACCCTCATCCAGGCCTGTCGGAGCTGGGCCGCCGAGTGGCATACGCATACCTCGGTATGGATTTATCATCCCCACCCGCGTACGGTGCTGCGAGGGGAGCGTGTACCCTTGCTTACCACACTACCCGAGAGGCTCGCTCTCTTAGAAGCCGCAGGGGTGGAGGTAGCACGAGTAATTTCTTTCTCTCGGGAGCTGGCTACTTTTTCGGCCGAAGCGTTTGTGGAAGAATGGATACGCGCTTTGGAAGCACCGGCTGGGGTAGTATTAGGGTACGACCATCGTTTTGGACGCGGGCGAGAAGGCTCTGCAGAGCTGCTCCGACGCATAGGAATACCCGTACAAGAGGTACCTCCTGTCTTAATGCACGGCCAACCCGTAAGTAGCTCGTGCATTCGCCAGCTGCTCCAAAAGGGTGCTGTGACCGAAGCCGCTTCTTTATTGGGCTACCCCTACACGGTGGGGGGCAAAGTCGTAGAGGGGCGCCGAGAGGCCCGCCGATTGGGTACGCCCACCGCCAATCTCCCTTGGCCAGAAGAAAAAGTCCGCCTTCCCGCAGGTATTTACGTGGGCTGGGCTGAAATAGAAACAATGCACTTTCGCCCTGTCGCTCAGGGCCTTCCCGCTTTGTTGTATATTCCCCCTGTTGGAGCTCTGGAAGTGCATTTGCTTACGGAGCGGCAAGACCTATATGACAAAACCCTGCGGGTGAGTTTCCTTAGGCAGCTTCGGCCGCATCGGCTCTTCTCGGATGAGGAGGCCCTAAGGGCGCAGGTAGAAGCAGATGTAGCCGAGGCCCGCAAGTATTTCGGGTTATAAGTGCCTTTTCCCAGAGAGCGTGTATTTTTGCCCCATGCGGTATCTGGCTATCGGAGCCCTGGGGTTTCTCTTATGGGCGCAGCCCGACTTCCAAGCCAAGGAAGAACTCAACCGTAACATTCGGTTTTACCGAAGCATTGCGCGGCGTACGGCGGCCTTTCGTACGAAAGCCGTACCTAAGCTCAACGGTATTCGTTGGCAGGTAAAGATCCAAAATGGCGTCGCTGAAACGGCCGCGCCTGTCGCCGTAGGTACCCGAGTCTATGTAGGCGGTAAGGACAAAAATATGTACGCCATAAACATCCTCGACGGCAAAATCTTCTGGAAATATACCACGGGGGACTATGTGGCGTGCCCAGCGGCTTATTATGAGGGGAAGGTATTTTTTGGCAGTGATGATGGGGTGTTTTACGCCTTAGATGAAAGCAAGAAGGAACTCTGGCGTTTCCAGGCGAATGCTTCTATCCAAAGCCCGCCGGCTATCACGGGCGATGTTATTGTATTTGGCTGTCATGACTATAATGTGTATGCGTTGGACAAAAACACGGGCGAGAAACTATGGGAGTTTACCACGGGGCGCGTAGTGCAGTCCGGCCCAGCTATCGCTGAGGGCGTAGTTTATGTGGGTTCTGACGACTATAATGTATATGCTCTTTCCCTCAAGGAGGGCAAGCTTCTTTGGAAGTTCCGCACAGAAAACGAAGTCAATACTACGCCTATTGTCTCCAAGGGCGTGGTGTATTTTGGGAGTGATGACGGCAACTTATATGCGGTGGATGCGCAGACGGGCATGGAAAAGTGGCGCTATGCTACGGGCGGCAAGGTAACGGGTTCGCCTGCTTTGTCGGAAGATATAGATGTAATATTCGTAGCAAGTGAGTCGGGGCTTTTAGCGGCGCTGGATAGCAAGACTGGGGAAGAAAAATGGACTTTTCGGATAAAAGGGAGCTTCAAAGCCTCGCCTTCCTTGGCGGAGGGGTACTTGTATATTGGGGGGATGGATGGGCAGTTTTATGCGATTGAAGTGCCGACAGGGAAAGTCGCTTGGAAGACCAAGCTGGATGCCCCCATCCAAGCAGCAGCTCACATCTTGGATGGGTCAGTATACGTGCTCACGAGTGCGGGCACCCTCTATGCCCTCCATTAAAGGGGTCCTTCTTTTCGGGAGCGGTGTGCTTATGGGCCAGCCGATTGCCATAGCTATTCATGGGGGGGCAGGGAATATTCGTCCGGAGAACCTACCCCCTGACCGAGCCCAAAAAGTAGAGGCCTATATGCGTGAAGTAGTGGAAGAAGCCTACCTTCTCCTCCAGCAAGGGCGGATGGCCATAGAAGTAGTAGAAGTCGCTGTGCGCCGGCTGGAAGATGCCGGCTATTTCAACGCAGGCACGGGGGCTGTGCCCAACGAACGGGGTGAAGTAGAGCTGGATGCCGCGATCATGGATGGCCACACGCGTCGCGCAGGAGCCGTAGCTGCTGTGCGTCAGGTGCGAAACCCTATCACCTTGGCACGCTATGTGATGGAACGTACCTCTCATGTGCTTATCGTCGGTGCAGGAGCCGATAGCCTCGCCCAGCTCTGGAACTTACCCCTCCGTAACGGCATAGAAACCCCTTCCGAAGTGCCATGGAGTTACGGTACCGTAGGCGCCGTGGCTTTAGATAAGCATGGAAACTTAGCTGCGGCTACCTCTACCGGGGGAATCATGCACAAAAAGGCTGGCCGAGTGGGCGATACCCCCCTCATCGGCGCAGGCACCTACGCAGAGAATGGCGTCGTAGCTGTCTCTGCCACGGGACAAGGAGAGTATTTTATCCGCAGTGTGCTGGCCTACGATATTGCTGCGCGCATCCGCTACGCAAAACAACCCCTGCGTGAAGCTGTCCTCCAAGCCTTTGCCGAACGACTGGAACCTATCGGCGGTCAAGGCGGCGTGATTGCACTCTCCCCCGCTGGGGAGGTCTTCCTGCACTTCAATACCCCGGGCATGTATCGGGCCGCTATAAATGCCTCTGGCCATAGGATTGTAGGTATCTTTCGATGAGTGCTGTCGCCCTCCCCTCCTGGGTCGCCGAACTGGCCCGCCAATATTACGCAGGACGTACGGCGCTCTTTCTGCTCCACGGCAACATTCATGACTTGGTTTGGTATGAAGAAAAGGCCACTCTCCTGCGGGACTTTCTCCTCCATACCCTTTTCCGACGGCGGGATATGGTGCTTATTTACAATCGAGCTACCGGCTTGGGCTACCGAGATGGAAAAACCCAAAAAGAAGTAGAAACTCTCGTACAAGAAATCTACGGCAAGCCTATACCCCCAAAAAGCCCTGCTGAACTTTTCCCCTTTTTACATCGGTTTTTTCAGCAACGCTTACAGCAGGGGTGCCGCGTTGCTTTTATCGTGGAGTTTGCGGAGACACTTGTACCTGCCGTCGGCAATAACCTTACCGCTGAGGAAAAGACCACCCTCCTGTACTTTCTACGGTGGGCGCAAGACCCGCTCTTTCTGCGTTCAGATTTTACGGTCCTGCTCCTTACAGAGGGCTTATCCGAGCTACACCCCAAGCTCGTAAGTAATCCCCATGTAGCGGCCCTGCGGGTGCCTTATCCGGAGGAAGCTACTCGGGCGGCCTTCATCACAGCTTGGTTGGAAAAGCACCCTAAACTACAGGAGCGTTATCAGGCTACCGCCCTGTCGGTGGCGCTGGGGGGGCTTACGCTTGTGCAGGTGGAAAAAATCTTGGCCGAGCTGGCCGAAAGCGATACACCCTGGACCGAGGGGCAGCTCGTAGAACGAAAAAAAATGCTGGTAGAGGCCCATGCGGGCGGCCTCATCGAGTTTCTGAGCACGCACTTGACCTTAGATGCCGTAGCGGGCCATCATGCAGCCAAAGCCTACCTGCGTAGTATTGCCCAGGCCCTCAAAAAAGGCCATACCGCTACCCTCCCCATGGGCTTCTTGATTACCGGACCTGTGGGGACGGGCAAAACCTTTCTCTTGCGGTGCTTTGCGGGCGAGATAGGCATCCCGATGGTCCAGCTCAAAAACTTCCGTTCGCCGTGGGTGGGTGAGACCGAAGCCAACTTAGAACGGATACTGGCCCTCTTAGAAGCATTGGCCCCCATCGCCGTCGTAATAGATGAAGCGGACACGCAGCTGGGCAGCCGAGAAGGGGGACGAGATAGCGGTGTAAGTGCTCGCGTCTTTGGCCGCCTGGCTAACTTTATGAGCGACCCGCGGCATCGGGGGCGCATCCTGTGGTTTTTGATTACGGCTCGGCCGGACCTTTTGCCGGTGGACTTTAAGCGGCAGGGACGCGCCGAAGAGCATATTCCCCTCTTTCCCTCCACCACCCCCGAAGAAAAACGAGAGGTCGTTCAAACCCTCCTAAGGCGTATTGGAGTGCCTGAGACTTCACTGCCCGAAGACGGATGGGAAGATCTGCCTAACTTCTCTGGGGCAGAATGGGAGGCTCTCCTTACCCGGGCGCGCTTCCGGGCCCTCTTAGAGGGCCGAGATGCCCCCACATGGAGTGACATCCAGACGACGCTGGAAGACTTTATACCGCCTACGTATCCCGAAGAGGTGGAGTATATGACCTACTTGGCCGTCTTGGAATGTACGCGGCGAAGCCTGCTGCCTCCCCTGTACCGAGACCTTTCTCGGGAAGAGCTTTTCCAGCGAACGGCGTTACTGCGTCAACGAGTCGGCTGAGATCTTCTCGGGGATAGGGGCTTGCATCCACCGATGCAGAGGCTTAGTTAGCAAAATCAATAGGCCCCCAGCTATGGCGCTTATGATACCCAGTGTAGGATAGAGAGGAAGCGCACGGCGAGAGAGCACTTCCTCGGAAATGCCTGCCATATAGTTGCCCAAAGCCGAGGAGAGAAACCATACGCCCATCATCATCGCCGCTACTACTGGGGGGGCGACCCGAGTGACCATAGAGAGTCCTACCGGTGAGAGGCATAACTCCCCTAAGGTGTGTAGGAGATAGACAGCAGCCAGCCAAAAGGGACCTACTTTACCCAGGGTGGCGGCTCGGCCTTCTGCTAAGCTCATTACCCAAAAGCCGGCCGAGAGGAGTAAGAGCCCTAATCCCATTTTAGTAGGAGTGAGCGGCTCGCGCCCGCGTGCCCCCAGAAATACCCACAAAGCCGAAAAGAGGGGGGCCAGCACAAAGATGAGCAGCGGATTAAGCGATTGAAAGTAGGGCGCAGGAAACTCCCACTGAAAGCTACCTATACGTAAAAAGCGGTCGGTTTTTTCTTGGGCAAAGAGGTTGAAAGTGCCTCCTGCTTGTTCAAAGCCCATCCAGAAAACGGCCGAGAAGAGGGCTAAAAGGAGTATAGCTCCAGTGCGTTTCCATTCCGCGGGGGTTCGCAGACGGAAGAGTAAGTACACCACCACAGCGGCTAAAGCACTGCCCACTGCCCATTGGAAGAGTTCAGAGACGAGGGACCGGCCTAAAAGGCGGGCAATAGCCACCCCCCCGAAAGCTACCCCTATGCCTATGAGGGTAGTCAGGAGCATCCGCAGGATCTCGGTTTTTTGGAGGGGGTGCCAGGAGCCAGCAGCCGGGCGAAGCGTAGATAAACCGGCCGAAAAAATAATCAAGCTAATCAGCATGCCTACGCCCGCGGCTCCGAACCCCCAGTGCGGAGAGAAGCTCTCCGCTAAGGTGCTGCACACGAGAGGCGAAAAGAATGCCCCCAGGTTTATGCCCATGTAAAAGATGGTGAAGGCGGCATCGCGTCGAGGGTCCTCTGACAGGTAGAGCGAACCTACAATCGTGGATATATTGGGTTTAAAGAGGCCGTTGCCGAGGATAAGGAGCGCAAGAGCAGGAAAAAGCAGACTCGGCACCGCCATGGCAAAGTGCCCAAACATCATCAGTAAGGCGCCGGCCAATACGGTACCCCGATACCCCAGCCATCTATCCGCTAAAAAGCCGCCTAAAATAGGCGTGAGATAGACCATCCCCGTATATAGGCCGTAAATCTCTAAGGCAGCGGAACGGGGATAGTGTACATAGAACGTAAGGTACAATACCAAAATCGCCCGCATCCCATAGTAGCTGAAGCGCTCCCACATCTCGGAGAAAAAGAGCACATATAGGCCTCGGGGATGCGCCCAGAAGCGGGTGCGGGCAGGAGGGGAAGCAGCCACGCGCTTAAGAAGGGGTGCCTGCGACTTTTTGTGCTACGATACGGGCCAGGCGGGACTTGTACCGGGCAGCTTTATTCCTGTGAATGATATTACGGCGAGCCATCTTATCTAAAATAGCGTGTGCTTGCCGCATCAGCTCGGGCAGCTTCGTGGGGTCGGTTTCCTTGCGGAAGGCCCGTAGGGCTTGGCGCAGACGGGCTTTCCATTCTAAGTTTCGGGCGCGACGACGCGCAATCTGCCGTTGACGCTTTAATGCACTTTTAGAGCGTGCGGTCTTCTTTTTCTTGGTGGGTGTAGCCATCGTCGGCAAAGGTAGGGTTTCTGGAGCAAGTCTGGTTTTTTCTACCTACCTTCGCGCCCGCTATGCCCTGTGGTCGGAAAAGAAAGCTGCGCAAAATCAAACGGCACAAGCTCAAGAAGCGTCGTCGCCTGAACCGGCATAAGAAAAAGCTTCGCTAATAGGCGCTTCCTTTGCGGGAGCTGGTCCTTACGCGGCGAGGCGAGAAGCTGTGTGTATATCTTTTAGAGCATCGCCACCTGGTAGAGTATCATGAGGTGGTAGAAGGGGGGGAGTATGCCTTAGGGGATATATTTTTAGGCTCGGTCAGCCAGGTCAATAAAGGCTTAAATGCGGCTTTTGTAGACATAGGCTTGGTGCGAGAAGGTTTCCTTCATGTCAGTGACATAGCACCGGGTTTTTTTCTGCAGCGAGCCTATGTAGAGGCGCTGCGTCGCGCTAAGAGGCCTTCTGTGGAACTTTTGCAGGTAGAGGCTTCCCCTCCTAAGGAGGCTTCTATTGCAGAATATCTCCATCCAGGCGATTGGATACTCGTCCAGGTAGTCAAGGAAATGTCTGATACAAAGGGGCCCCGGCTCAGCACGCAGGTTTCCCTTACCGGACAAGGACTGGTTTTGCTGCCCTTTTCTACCGAAATAGGGATTTCGCATCGGATTGTAGACCCTGTGCAGCGGCAAGCGTGGCGCGAACAGCTTAAAGCCTTTTACAGGGCTCCTTATGGTATGATACTACGCACTGGCGGCCAAAAGCTTTCCCCTCCGGAGCTGGAAGCTGAATATAGCTTGCTTATTCAGAAATGGGAGGACTTTCAGAGAAAGTTGCAGGGCAAAAAACCTCCTTATCGGCTTTCTGAGGGAAGCTCTTCTATTACACAGGTCATCCAGGACTATCTCAACTCTATGCCTGAGGTGATATATGTAGCGGATGAGACCCTTTATGCAGAGATACAGCAGTATTTCCAGATACATCGTTTGCTGTCGCCGCCTGCGCTGCGTCTCCATAGAAAGAAAGAACCTTTGGAAAGCTATTTTGAGGTAGACCGGGCCACGCGGCTTTTGCTGGGGCGTACCGTTACCCTCCCGAATGGGGGGTACATCGTGATAGAACGCACAGAAGCGCTCCATGTGATTGATGTAAATAGCGGCTCCCTTGCTGCCCAAAATCGTCCCCCCGAAGAAGTGGCCTTGCAAACGAACCTCTTAGCCGCGCAGGAGATTGCTCGGCAGCTTCGCTTGCGGGATTTAGGGGGGATTATCGTAGTGGATTTTATAGACATGCGTTCTGCGGAGCATCGGCGCCTGGTGTATGAGCGTCTCTGTGAAGCTATGAAAGCCGATCGGGCGAAACATGTGGTACTTCCTATGAGTGAGTTTGGTTTGGTACAGATTACGCGGCAGCGGCGTCGGGCCCCCGTAGAACCTTCTGAGGAGGTTCCCTGTCCTACTTGCCATGGGAAAGGGTATCTCGCTCATACCGCTGTACCTTACGACCGGATTGAAGAACAGCTCGTTTTCTGGGGCAAAGCCTATCCCAGAGCGATATTGCGCGTGAAAGCCCACCCGCTTTTGGTAGCCTATTGGCGCGAAAAATATGCTTTCTCTCCTCCTTCATGGATATGGAATCTGCTGCCACACCGCTGGCTCCAGATAGAAGAGGACAAAGACTTACCGCTTGGCCGAGCGCTTCTTTATCAGGGGAGTGACTGGGTCGCCCTATTGGAATAAACGAGGTATTTCCGCAAAAGTGCGTATCTTAGAGTACTTGTAGGACGCCTATGCCGCGTATGAAAAAATGGCTTTTAGCCGTGGGGAGTTTCCCTTTTTTCCTCCCTGCCCAATCTTCCTTTTATCTCGTGTATTTCACAGCCAAACCAGACAGCTTTTTATGGAAGCCGGAGCAGTGTTTATCTTCCTTTACCCTTCAGCAGCGCCTTCAGCTGGGGATACCCATAGATATATATGATGTGCCCATCCCCTCTGCTTGGATAGACAGTCTTTCTCACTATGGGAAAATATGGGGTGTTTCTCGCTGGCTAAATGCCGCTCTAATAGAGGTTCCCGCTGGTGGGAGGCTTCCTACTGGAGGGTATATACACTGTGTAGTGCCCTTTGTACGGGTACGGCCGGCGATAGGGGTTTCTTCGCTGAGCAGCTTTCGGGGGGCCAAAGTCTCTCCTAAGGTTACCGTGCCGGTCAATGCGCTTCAGTTAGACCAGCTCAAGCTCTCTTCGCTCCACGATTTAGGGTATACGGGGCAGGGGATTCGGGTGGCGATTTTAGATGCGGGCTTCCCGTACATGGACCAGATCCCGGCTTTTCAGCGGGTATTTCGAGAGGGGCGATACTTAGGGGGATATGACTTTGTCGCTGGGGATAGCACCGTCTTTGGGGACAATAGCCATGGGACCCAAGTAGCCTCGGTAATAGTGGGCTATGATGACTCCGTGGGCTACATAGGAGGGGCCCCGGGTGTGAGTGTGCTCTTGGCGCGTACGGAAAATGCCCTTTCCGAGTCCCGCATAGAAGAATGGAACTGGGCCCGCGCCGCCGAGTGGGTCGACTCCATCGGTGTACATATTATCCAAAGCTCCTTAGGGTACAGCACCTTTGATGACCCTGCGGAAAACTACACCTACCCGGACATGAATGGTCATACAGCAATTACTACCCAAGCCGCTCTCCTCGCTGCGCGAAAAGGTATATTGGTTGTCACTTCTGCGGGGAATGAAGGCAATACTTCGTGGCGCTACATCACGGCTCCTGCGGATGCAGACAGTGTGTTGGCTGTCGGGGCTATAGGGAGTAGTGGGCAGCTTGCTCCTTTTTCTTCTCGGGGGCCGACCACCGACGGCCGCATAAAGCCTGATGTGGTAGCCTTAGGGTGGGGTACCTATGTAATAGGCCTCTCGGGCCAGCCCCAGCAAGCCAGCGGTACTTCTTTTTCGGCGCCGCTGATTACCAGTTTGGCGGCTTGCTTGTGGCAAGCTTTTCCTACCGCTTCTGCCCAGGAGATACGGCAAGCCATCTTGGCTTCTGCGGATAGGTATGCTTCGCCGGATACCCTTTATGGCTATGGCTTGCCTAACGGCGAAAGAGCCCTTGTACGCTTGACAGCTCTCCACCGTCCTTTCCCTACCGCGGATCTGCGCCTGTATCCTAATCCCGCGGCCGAACGCCTTTTCCTTTTTCTGCCAGATACCACCTTAGGCTACTATACCCTCCGCATCTACGATGCAGAGGGCCGAGCGGTGTTTCAGTGTCCTTATCGAGGGCATACCGAGCTGGCTATCTCGCTCTCAGGCTGGCGCCCTGGCATCTATTTTGCAGAAGTACGCCAAGAAGCTACGGGAAAAACCCTAACCAAAGCCTTTATTCGCTTATGAGGGTACGGCTGCTTATGCTGGTGGGGAGTGTCCTCCTCACTACCTGTAAGAAAAAAGATGACACGGGCGGCTCAGGCATAAACCTTTTTACGGTAGAAGATGATCTCAGTTTGGGGGCACAAGTGATGGCAGAGATTGAGTCTAACCCCACGGAATATCCTATCCTGGACTCAGCCCAATATGCCACAGCGTACGCGCACCTGTATCGTATGCGTAATACCATTTTGGCGACCGGACAGCTTCAGTATGCGGACCGTTTCCCTTGGCGCATACGGATTATTCACAATGACAGTGTGCTCAACGCTTTTTGCGCACCAGGCGGCTACATTTATGTCTATACGGGTATTATCAAGTTTCTTCACAATGAAGCGCAGCTCATAGGGGTATTAGGGCATGAGATGGCCCATGCGGACCGTCGCCATACGACCCAGCTGCTTACTCAAGCGTATGGCGTCCAAACACTCCTTTCTCTCATCACAGGAAATGACTCAAGTCTCCTCGCTCAGGTCATAAGCGGCCTTTTTACTTTGAGCTTTAGCCGAGATCATGAGCGCGATGCCGATGCCCACTCGGTAATCTACTTATGTCCCACGGACTATCGGGCTGACGGCGCAGCGGATTTCTTTGAGTATATTGTTCAAGGTGGGTTGCCTCGGCCGCCGGAGTTTCTAAGTACCCATCCTGACCCAGGGGAACGGGTCCAAAATATCCGTCAGCGGGCCCAGCAAATGGGGTGTTCTGGAACCCAAACCTATGACCAGCGATACGCCCAGCTCGTGGCCGCCCTTCCTTAGCCACATCAAAGAGACCTGCTTGTATGTCCAAGATACAGCCCGTACGCGAGCCTTTTATGAGGGGGAGTTAGGCTTGCGCTGTATCGCAGAGGAGCTCGGCAAGTATGTCTTTTTGCAAGTAGGGCCGGATATGCTGTTATGCTTCGTGCCGGAGTTTGCGTTGCAAAACCCCACTTTGCCTATCCATGGAGGTACTGCCGTTCAGCATATTGCGTTTGAAGCCCCTTCCTCAGAAGCTTATCAAGCGTGGAAAAATCACCTACAAGCCAAGGGCATACCTATAGAACATGAAGCCGTATGGCGCTTGGGACGAAGATCTTTTTACTTTAGGGACCCAGATGGGCACAGTATAGAGATTACGGAGCCGGGGATTTGGCCAGAGCCGTAGGGGAAGTGCTCGCTGGCATAATAGGAAGTGCCGTGCCCCAAAAACGCTCCGCCAAAGCCTGAAAACGCGGATTAGGGTCAGAAACCCAGATTTGTAGGGAGGGAGGAGAGAGGTCCTCCGCCCGCGGTAGCGTGGTGGCCACAGCTTCAGCCAAGAGTCGGGCCGTGCTGAGGATTTGTACGGGCTTCCCTGTTGTTTGGTAATACCGCCTGATAGCTGGCTCGATCAGCGGGTAATGCGTACAAGCTAAGAGGAGGGTATCTATCTCGCCTAAGGCTGAGAGGTAAGTCTCTATAGTAGCGTGGGTAGCCGGATGGTCCAGCCAGCCTTCTTCAATCATCGGCACGAGGAGGGGTGTGGGGCGTTCCTGCACAAGGTAGCCAGCCTCCCGCAAGGGGTCCCTATAAACTCCCGAAGTGATAGTGGTGTAAGTACCTATAATCCCGATAGTGGCCGGAGTGCTATTGAGTAGTCGGGCCAGGGCTGGCTGAATGGCGTCAAATACGGGGAGACCTTGAGCTGCTTCAACGGCTACTTCGTGCGCCACAGCGGAAGCAGTATTACAGGCGATTACAATCGCTTCGGCGCCTTTTTCCACCAAGAAAGACACTATCTCCCGCGTGTAGGCACGTATCTGGGCCGGCGACTTATCCCCGTAAGGCAAGTGCGCCGTATCCCCATAATACAAGAGCGAAAGGTCGGGTCGGAGCTGATGGAGGTAGCGAGCCGTGATAAGCCCCCCTAACCCCGAATCAAAGAGACCGACCGTACCCTTCACTTTTTCGGAGAGGCGGGAGAAGGGGTACCCCCGGTAGCAGGTGGGGAAAGGGGAGCGCTACCCGTAGTGTCGGGGCGTTGGATTTTGGAAGTATCTACGCCTAACCGTTTCAGTAGCTTTTCGGTAACATCGTCACCTTTGGGTCCATGCAGAATAAATGCTACCCCTGTGGAGTTGGAGTTATTCAGGATATAGTCGTACCCCTCCGCTGCAGCCAGCTCGTCTATAGCTTTTTGCAGTTTTTCAATAACGGGCTGGAGAAGCTCTGCTTTCTTTTTGAGGTAGTTTTGCTCGGATTCTTCCTGGAAGCGTTTGATTTCCTCATCTAAGCGGAGGATCTCTTTGCGGCGTTCTTCTTCTTGAGCGGGGGTAAGCTTGCCTTGCTGCTTGAGCTCCGTGTATTCTTCTACCTTGGTTTGGAGGTAGCTTTGTTTGATATTGAGCTGTTCTATGACTTTGCGTTCGTAGGTACGGAGCTGCTGTTCTACCTGTTGGGCTTCGGGGAGGTAGCTGAGGACCAACTCTAAGTTCGTGTAGCCAATGCGGAGGGGTTTGTGGGTGGGTTGAGCCGGCGAAACGGAGGGCTGGCTGCAGGAGAAAAGAATCCCCAGCCCAATCACACGCATGTATCGCTGCATGGGGCAAAGGTAGGCTTTTAGGGGGAGACAGGTAAATAAAAAGGCCCCTTTCCGAAAGAAAGGGGCCTTTCTGGGTCTGGGAGAATGGGCGTGGGCTACGGGCAGTTTGTGCCGACCAAGATGCCTTTGGAGAAGATGAGCTGGCAAGGGGCTCCACCAGCGCCCATCACATTAACGGTACGGGTGAGGCCGGGCTGGCCTGCTGCGCGGAAGGTGCCTGTGCCGGCTACTTCTATGTTACCAGTACCTCGGGCCTCCAGGGAACCATTTTCTATGAGGATGCCCCGATTATTCCAGGTGGAAACGATATGCAAGGGGGCATCTGGTAGCTGCGTGCCGATGCCGACCCAGCCATCGCCTATACCATAGTCTATAGAACCCAAACGACTGTGGTTGTACATCCCGGCGATGAATACCCCCGGAATGCGGTTAGGGTAGGCGGTGGGGGGTTGGGTAGGGTCAGGCGTAGGGAAAGGGTTGGCGCTCCAAGGGGCAGCGTTATCTTTTTCCCGCACAAGGAAGCGGTACCCATTATAGAAGCGGGCGCTATATTGGTTGCTTAGAATAGAACGGAGCATAGAGACGGAACGGCTGGTGGGGGACCCAGGATCATCACCAATCTGGTAAGAACCGGGATGTGTAGTGGAGACATATTTACCGAGGGCTACGGCCCCAGTGGCAGTAGCCTCACTTGCTACCCCTGCTACAAAGGTGAGGGTCCCGGAGGCTTTCACGTTTAGCCCTACGGCAAAGGAACCATACCCTATATTGGCTGGATCGGCATGGTCGGTCTGATTAGGCGAGAAGGGGTCATCGGGGCGGGGATTTATCCCTACGGCTCGCCATGCAGCTCGCTCTGGCAGCCAGAGGATACGCGTACCCGGACCGGTGGGGATCCCCGTGATAGGAGGAGGGGCTGCGGGGTTATAGATGGGAGCAGAGAGGATGAGTTGGCCATTTTCAATAAGGGTGCGGCCTCGGGCTACCAAGGCATACTGTTGGTCGGCTGCGGCGGGTGCAGTAGGGGTGGCCAAGGTCCCCGTTGCCGGCACAAGGGCATTTGTATTGAAAGCCAAGACGCCGGCAGCATATGTAGGCGATACGGTGCCTATGTAAGGGGCCGCATCTCCCACGGCACCCCATACCCCGATAGCACGGCCAGTCGTATTATCGGCGCGACCGCGTAAACCTACATTAGCCCCGGCCTGATTAGCATTTACCACGCTCCCTACCCCGATGAGATAAGTAGCATCGCCGGCCGTTACTACCTCCACCCCATGGGCTACGTTGCCTGCACCAGCCAAGGTAGAGGTAAAGAGGTTAGCACTAAGACTCGCGGCGCCATTGCTATTCACGGTCACTTGGAGACCTCCTGCGTTACCGCCTGCTATATGCACCTGCTTGGCTGTGGTGGCGGTGTTGATTCGCACTTCGCCGGTGCTGAGGACCCGCAAGCGTTCGGTGTTGTTGGTTCGGATGACGAGGTCGGCGGCGTCTATGGTCCCGAGGAAGTTAGTGGCGGGATTAGTGCCGCTGTTTCCTAAGAGAAGCCAAGCGTTAGACTGGCCTGGAGAGAGGACCCACTGATTGGTGGTAGCGTCCCACTGGAGGAGGTCTCCGTTGTTCTGACCGCGCACCTCGCCTAAGACGCCTTGGGCATCGGCCCCTACGAGGCGGAAGGGCGAGAGAAGCGGATTAAGGGTCCGAATACGGGCATCACCTGCTACATCTAATTTGTTGGTAGGTGTGGTCGTCCCAATACCTACTTGCGCCCAGAGAGAGGTTAAAGCAAGCCAAACCGCTATTATGCGCATAGTCATAGGATATATTGCATTTTATCGGATTACAGTTACCGTCCCTGCGCGTTCTGTGTAACGGCCATCTGAGAGATAGCCCCGTACTACAAAGACGTAGGCATCTTCGGGGACATGTTCGCCTTTTTGGGTGAGGCCATTCCAGCGGATAGGTCCTTCCGGACCTTGTTCACCGCGCCAGATGAGGAGGCCCCAGCGATCATAAATCCGCAGCTCTACGCGTACAAAGCCGCGGTAGTAGATCAGAAACTCATCGTTGCTCCCATCGCCGTTGGGGGAAAAGACATTAGGCACATAGATGACGTACGGTAAGCGAGTGCGGGCCAAAGCAAAGTTAGGCGAGGAGAAGTTGGAGTAGTTTTGGCTCTCCATATAGGCGCTTTGGGTCATGCCTGTCTGAGGAATGCCCGCACTGCGATTGATAAGGGTATTGACAGCCTCCCAACGGTTGGCTGGAACCTCCCAGTGCGCGAGGGTGTCTTTGTAGGTGTCGCTGGCTTCGTCGTACCAAATGCGGAGGGTAATGGGGTCGGATCCAACAGCTCTTTCTACGATGTGGTAGAAAAACTCATTCGCCTGGTCTATCGGCGAGCGGACTGAGGTACGGTCGTACCCTTCTGTGGTGGGGTCTACATTCGCAAAACGCACGAGGAAGGTATGAGGGGCAGCCGAAGGAGTTACTTCCACGGGTCTATACCGGAAAGGCCCCAACTGCCGATCCCCTACGGGAAAAAGGTAGGAAGCCACTCTATCGGTGCGCCGTCCTAACCGTCCTACGCCGGTGCTGCTCACAAAACCACTGGTGCGTGCAATAGCTGCAGGGTCTGGGTTTTCTACCATCATGGTTTGGCGATTGGTGCGTAGCTCACAGTCATTCAGCACCAGGAAGTTTTGGATACGGCCATCCGCGCCAATCATTTCTTTAAGGTCGCCCCCATTATTGAAAAGTTGAATGCTATTATAGAAGGTGGGGGTAGGTCCTACGAGCCGTTGATAGCCACCTACGAGCCAGAGCCATCCATCCCGCGGCGTTACAAACCCGTCCCCTGAGGAGGAGTTTATCCAGTCTCCGGTGAGCCATACCACACCAGCGTTATTTTCGATAATGCCAGCTCCATCTACTTGTAGGTCGCCGGGGGGAGCCCCCACTACGGCTAAGGTTTCCTGCGGCGCAATATAGACCGTTTCGTTTAGGACATACATCTCTTGGGCATAAAGGCCACTCAGCAAGCCCACAAGCAAAATGGCTTTACCCATAATGGGATAGGGTTTTAGACAAAGGTAAGTTTTTTTTAGGAATAGGCGATACATAAGTAGAGTTCTTAATCCAGTAGCGCCAGGGGAGGAGGGCATCTGGGCCAGCGTAAGCTACACCGATGCGGGGACCTGTGGCTATTTCAAAAGGAGGATGAGGTTGCTCCCAAAGGAAAATGTGCGGATGGGTGGGGAGATACTGGCCGGACCAGGTGCGCGGTATGCCTAAGGCTTGGGTGAGGCTTCCGGGGCCGACAGTCAGGCGTGAGAGAGGGGCCCCTTTGCGGCGCTGTTGCATAAGGGGAATGCCCCACGAGGGTTCGCCGGCTCGGATGAGTACGGCACAGGGATTGCCTTCTTCGCTGGTGACGATATTGAGGAGGGTATGGAGGCCGTAGCAGAGGTAGATATAAAGCGTACCGCCTTTGTCGTACATGGGTTTGGTGCGGAGCGTGTAACGGCCACCGTATGCATGACAGGCCCGATCTTGTGCCCCGCCGTAGGCTTCTACTTCGGTGATACGCACGGCCGCGCTCCCCTCTGGCAGACGCACTTCTAATACCTTGCCCAATAGCCCCTGGGCGACTGTCCATACATCTTGTTCAAAAAAATCTTCTGGTATCGGCGTAAGGTCGAGGGACTGAGGCTTTATCATGGATTACTTGAGGAAGTAAGCAAATATTATACCAGCGGCGGCTCCTCCTATATGAGCCCAATGATTGACATACCCCCGTTCATTCTGGCCTTCGTATACGCTATAGGCGATGTATAAGAGCGCAAATAGCCACGCTGGCATCGGCAGCAGAAAGAATATGAGGAGTTTCGCGGTAGGGTTGTGGAGAATGAAGGCAAAAAGTACCGCGTTCACGACGCCCGAAAGACCGATGCTCACATGCTGGGGAGAACGTTGATAGCGCCAGAGGGTTAGCAATCCGCTTCCCAGGAGGCCGGTAAGTAAAAGCCCTATGTATTTTTCTGGCCCATAATAAGCCTCCATCACTCTCCCAAAAGACAAAAACACGATAGCATTCACCAGGAGATGGGTAAGGTCCGCATGGAAGAAAATGCTGGTGAGCAAGCGATGCCATTCTCCTCGCAGCACTCGGTACGGCATCAGGCCCCACCGGTACCAATAAGCTGTACCGCTGGTCCATCCCCACAGGGAAGCTACGGCACATCCTCCAAGGACAAGCGTCGTAATAGACACGCACAAATATAAGTGCCCAAGAAGGCTTATTTTTGCCCCGCTATGTACTGGACGCTGGAGCTGGCTTCCTACTTAAAGGATGCTCCATGGCCCGCTACCCGAAACGAACTCATAGATTATGCAGAGCGGATAGGAGCACCCTTGGAAGTAATAGAGAACCTGCGGGAGCTACCCGATGACGATACCATTTACGAAAACATAGAGGATGTCTGGCCAGACTACCCCTCGCAGGATGAGTTCTTTTTTGAGGAGGATGAAGACTAAAAAATCATTACTATTGTCGTGATTGCGCAGATTATATTTTTCCTGATACTGGTGGGGGCGATAGCCCTTTTTGTGTATCATGTACGTCTCCTACGAAAAACGATTTTGCTGGGACGGGATGAACCTGTGGAAGGGCGTAAGGCTGAGCGTTGGAGGCAAATGCTACGCGTAGCGGTTTTTCAGCAGCGGATGATGGATCGGCCTGTAGCAGCCATAGCCCACTGGGCCATCTATGTGGGGTTTCTGGTGATAAATGTGGAAGTGACAGAAATTATAGCCGATGGCCTTATCGGGGGACATCGGTTACTGGCCCCGCTTTTAGGCCCTCTATATAGCTTGATTACAACAGGCGCAGAGGTATTTATGGCGTTGGTTTTTGTGGCAGCGGTAGTTTTTCTCTGGCGCAGGAATGTAGCCAAGCTGCCGCGCTTCCACACCGCAGAAATGCGCGGCTGGCCCCCCTTGGATGCAAATATTATCCTCTGGACCGAGATTGTGTTGGTGGTGGCATTATTAATAATGAATGCTGCGGACCAAGCCCTCCAACAAAAAGCTATTTATCCAAGTGTGGGCACTTTCCCAGTGAGTCAGGCGTTTGTCTCTTTTTTTGTCCCGCTGTCAGAGGGGACGCTCATTTTTATTGAGCGTACGGCCTGGTGGGTACATATTTTGGGCATCCTCGCTTTTTTGAATTATATCCCCTTTTCTAAGCATCTCCACATTTTCTTGGCCTTTCCGAATACCTATTATGCCCCCCTTCGGCCCGTAGGGGAAATCCCTTCTCTTCCGCAGGTTACGGCGGTGGTAAAAGAAGCCTTAGGCCTTCCGCAGGAGGGGGAAGCGGCTTCGTCGGAGACCCCCTCTACCTTAGGCGCCAAGGATGTGACCGACCTCAGTTGGAAAAACCTCTTAGATGCCTATACCTGTACAGAATGCGGACGCTGCACCTCCGTATGCCCGGCTAACCTCACCGGTAAAAAACTTTCTCCGCGTAAAATCCTCATGGACACCCGCGATCGGCTCGAGGAGATAAAGAAGCATTTACACAAAAACGGCCGTTGGACGCCGGATGGAAAGGCGCTTTTAGGTGACTACATTACGCCTGAGGAGCTATGGGCTTGTACGACCTGTAATGCATGCGTGCGGGCCTGTCCTGTGCTTATCAATCCTGTTTCTATTATTGTACAGCTGCGGGAATACTTAGTGATGGAAGCTTCCCAAGCACCGGAGACACTGAATGCAGCGTTTGTGAATATGGAAAACAACGGCTCGCCCTGGGCTTTTCCTTCGGCGGACCGGGCAAAATGGGCTGAAAACCTTATCCAGGCATAAGTATGGCAGGCAAAACTTTGGCGGCGTGGAGTGTGGCGGGAGAAAAACCCGAGATATTGTATTGGGTGGGCTGTGCGGCCAGTTTTGATGATAGGGCGCAGCGGGTGGCTCGGGCTTTTGTAAAGCTCCTGGATGCGGCCGGTGTACGCTGGGGCATCTTAGGCGCGGAAGAGACCTGCACCGGTGACCCGGCCAAGCGAGCAGGGAACGACTTCCTTTTCCAGATGCTGGCCCTCCAAAACATTCAGACCCTCCAAGCGTACGAAGTGCAGGAGATAGTGGCTTCTTGTCCGCACTGCTTCAATACGCTCAAAAATGAATACCCGCAGCTGGGGGGCCATTTTAGGGTATGGCACCATAGCCAATATCTTGTGCATCTTATAGAGACTGGGCGCTTGCATTTGCCCGCGGAGGGGGGGGTGGAAGGCGGTACAGTGTTTCATGATCCTTGCTACTTAGGACGGGCGAATGACGAGTACGAAGCTCCGCGCCGGCTCCTCCGTCAGGCGGGCGCGAAACTCCAAGAAGCTCCGCGGAGCCGAGATTTTTCTTTTTGCTGCGGAGCCGGCGGCGCCCAAATGTTCAAAGAACCTGAGCCAGGCCGAAAAGATGTCAATATTGAACGCACAGAGGAGCTGCTCTCGCTCTCGCCTAAGCGTATAGCGGTGGGGTGTCCTTTTTGCATGACGATGATTACCGATGGGGTGAAACATGCAGGCAAGCAAGGCGAAGTACAGGTCCAAGATATAGCGGAAATTTTGGCCGAGCGGTTGGGTTTATAGGTACATTTGGGGCATGCGCCCCTGGCTTCGAATCACACTGGGCATAGTAGGTGTCCTCCTCATACTCACCGTTGTGGTTTGGAAAACCGACCTCTGGGTAGTACAGTATGAAGAGCCCGTACCCGCGTGGCCCTATGCGCGTCCGGGCGCTGTGCCTGCTCCTCCTAAGGATACCCTCACTATCATGACCTGGAACATTAAGTTTGGTGGAGCACGCATAGATTTTTTCTTTGATTGCTACGGCGACCGAGTCTGGATGACAAAAGAAGAAGTGCTTCACAACCTGGATGGTCTTTTACGAAAGATACGCCAGGTCAATCCCGATATTTTACTGGTGCAGGAGCTGGATATAGGCTCCAAGCGGTCGGCGTATGTAGATATGCTTCGGTATATTGCCGACAGCAGTGGGCTCTCGTATGCCGTATATGCGAGTCAGTGGCATGTGCGCTACCTCCCAAAGAAGGATTTAGGCCCTATAAACTCAGGGAATGCTATTTTTTCACGGTGGCCGATAGATACGGCGTACCGGATTCCTCTGCCTTTGGTAGCGGCTTATCCGTGGTGGTATAGGTTTTTTTACCTGCGGCGTAATCTCCTGGTAGCCCATATTCCCTTGCCTAATCGTCCAGACTTTTGGGTCATAAATACCCACTTAGAAGCGTATGTGCCTGAGCCGGACAGCACTCGGTATTTCCAGCTGCGGATTTTGGAGCGGTTTTTAGACAGCCTTACGGCGGCTGGTGCGCTGTGGGTAGCCGGGGGCGACTTTAATACTGTGCCGCCAGGTACGAAAAAGCTCAAAGACTTTGACGACAATGCCTGCAAAGACGTAGATCCTACCTTTGTCGCGGATGACTATACGCGGGAGGTAGAGTGGCTGGTTCCCTTTTATAAGAAGTTTCATGAAGCTATTCCGTTAGAAGTGTATCAAGCGCGTGAGCAGGACTTTTATAGCCATACGGTAAATAGCCGTGGATGGTGGAATCGGCGGTTAGACTATCTTTTCAGTAATGGGATATGGGTAGAAGGGCTTGTGCATCAAGACAGCACGAAGGGTGGCCTGGAGACTTTTTCCCTATCGGACCATGCGCCTGTGGTGGGAAGGTTAGTAGTTACTTCTCCTGCTGGGCGGTGAGCTGGGCGAGGGTGGTCCATGCGGGGTGGTCGGGGGGGAGATCCTTTTTGGCTTCTTTGAGGGCGGAGCGGGCCTCGGCCGTGCGTCCCAGCCGATAATATAAAGCAGCTTGGGTCAGGAAGCCTACACCTGTGGGGTCTTTTTTTACTGCATAAGAAGCCCACTGGACAGCTTCGGGTGGGAGGGCGTCCCAGTACGTGAGGGCATAAGCGCTTAGCCACAGGGCCTGGAGGGGGGAGAGCTTCTGCGCTTGATAGAGCCTATAGTGAAGCGCATGCAGGGCGGCGTCTTTTTGGCCTTTGTGCCACTGGCTTAACGCCATAAGTACTTCCGGCGCGGGAGTGGGAAGCCCTTGTAAGGCTTGCAGCATAGCTGCATCATCGTTGGCCGTTATGGCTTTGCGCCAAGCAGAAAAGCGTTCTGCAAAAAGGCCTCCCCAGGCTTTGGTATGAAGGTCTGCCAAAAATACTTGATAGGATTCTTTGAAGCCTTCCCATGTAGGGGGGGCCTCCCCGCGTTTTTCTTGGTAGCGTTCTGCGTATTTTTTGAGGAGGGCTAAGAAGGTAGGCGCATCTACATAGCCTACTTGACGGCCGATTTCTACGCCTTGCGGGTCCAGAAATACAATCGTCGGGTAGGCCCGTACCCGAAACTGATTTGCCAGGCGTACACCTTCCCCTTTCTCAGCGTCTATGCGATAGGAGAGATAGTATTTGGCGGCGTAGGCGCCAACCTCCGGATTTGTGAAGGTATATCTTTCTAACATCTTACAAGGTCCGCACCAGGTGGCATAGAAGTCTACAAAAATGAGTTTGTTTTTTTGGCGGGCTTCGTTGGTAAGCGCTTGCCAGTCGCCTGTGAAGAATTGTACGCCTCCGCTGGCTTGGGCAAAGAGGCTACTTACAAGGCCCCATAGGAGGTGTTTCATGAGACAAAGATAGGGCAACCGGCCGGAACAGCAAAGGGAGGGAGGGGGATATAAGGTTCTATGGCAGGGGGGGCAGAAGCTTATCAGACTTTTTAGAGCAAGGGTTCCCCTATCAGGCAGGCAAAGTGTGGAAAAATCGTGGAAGGGCGTGCTTATCTGGGGTGGTGGGATGTTCGGAAAACTCTTTACCTTTGGCACAATAACTTAAACACAAACGACTATGGCCAAGCGGTATGAAGAGCTCGAAAAGCTCGTAAGCGAGGTCCTGGTGGACCTTCGGAAGTTTTATGATGACGGCAACAAGGCCGCAGGTACCCGTGCGCGCAAGGGGCTTTTAGAGTTGCGCAAGTGGGCGCATGAAGTCCGCAAGGAGATTGCGGCCCAGCGGGCGACTGCCTCTAAGGCTGGCTCTGCCAAGCCGGCAAAAGGTGCAGCCAAGCCCGCGGCTAAAAAAGCTCCGCCTAAGAAGAAGTAGAGGGGCACTTGCATTTGTGAGGAACTTCGTACCTTTGCCCCGCAGCGTTGCCCCGTTCGTCTAGCCCGGTCTAGGACACCTCTCTTTCAAGGAGGAAACAGGGGTTCGAATCCCCTACGGGGTACAGCGTCAGTGGGGTAGCACTCCCCTCATGCCTTCGCGTAGGAGGGCAGGGCCTCGGTAAATGAGTCCTGTATAGAGTTCTACGAGGGTTGCGCCAGAAGTGAGAACTTCTGTAATGTCCGCCGGGGTGAGTATGCCTCCGGAACCGATGATAGGGAGGCCGAATCCTTTCAAGGTCTGTATGAGTTTTTGCCTAAACGGTCTGAGGGGCCTGCCGCTCACGCCTCCCGGGCCGAGAGAGGGGTAGCTTATTTGGGTGGTGGTATTTCCAGCGACAAAGCCGGCTATTTTCATTTCTCGAGCGGTGTGGCCGATGGTGCGAAGGTCTGCTTCTGCGAGATCCGGGGAGAGTTTGAGGAGGAGGGGTTTGGCTTGCGGGTTGTGTTCCTGCAGGGTGCCTATAATGCGTTTAAGGTCTTCGGGGTTTTGTAGCGTGCGGAGGCCTGGGGTATTCGGCGAACTTACATTTATCACGAAGAAGTCGCCATATTCGTAGAGTATCTGAAAGGCTGTGAGGTAGTCTTTATGAGCTTCTTCTAAGGGGGTGGCTTTATTTTTTCCGATATTGATACCGAGGCGGAGGGCAGTTGGGCGCTTTTCCAAGCGACGAGCGATAGCGATGGCGCCATCGTTGTTGAAGCCCATGCGATTCAGGAGGGCGTGGTCTTGGGGGATGCGAAAGAGGCGTGGGCGGGGGTTGCCGGGCTGTGGGCGGGGGGTCACTGTACCCACCTCTACGAAGGCAAAGCCTAAGTGTGCCCATAGGTGGAGCAGCTCGGCGTTTTTATCCAGCCCAGCCGCTAAGCCAATGGGGTGGGCAAAGTGCAAGCCCCATACTTCTATGGGCGCTATTTGAGGGGGCCCTTTATGCCAAAAGCCTATTTTATCCAGGAGCTTAGCCACCGTAAAAACCAAGCGATGCGCGCGCTCGGGCGGCAGCGCAAATAAAGAGGGGCGCAGCCAATCCCACATTCGGCAAGGTTAAGCAAGGATTTCCATCGGTGTATGCAGCATCTTGTATCTTCGGGGCATGTGGTTAGTGACCGGGGCTACGGGGTTTGTGGGGTATAGTTTTTTGCAGGAATGGACTAAAAGGGGCCGACCCGCTCCGCTACGCCTTCTTGTACGAGACCCTAATCACCCCGTCCTTCAGCCCTATCTCGGTCAGGTAGAGCTCATCCAAGGCTCCTTAGCTGACCCCATGCTCCTCTTAGAAGTTACAAAGGGCATAGAGACGGTGTTGCACTTTGCGGCAACGATTAGTTTTTCGCCCCGCAGCCGTGAATGGATGTACAAAACCAATGTAGAAGGCACCCGCCACCTGGTAAATGCCGCGTTGGAGAATGGTGTCAAGCGGTTTGTCTATTTGAGTTCTATTGCAGCGCTGGGCCGCCCTAAGAACCCCAAGGAGCCTATCACCGAGACGACCTTGTGGGAAGATTCGCCCTACAATACGCAGTACGGCTATACCAAGTACTTGGGCGAAAAAGAAGTATGGCGGGGTGGGGAGGAGGGCCTTGAGGTACTGGTGTTCAATCCGGGGATTATTGTGGGGCCATACCTTTCTTGGGAGAAAGGCTCTCCAGCGTTTTTCCGGATGGTGTGGCGGGGCCTGCCGGCGTATCCCATAGGTACAAATGGTTTTGTCGGGGTGGGCGATGTGGTACGGGCTGTTTTTACGGGTTTAGAAGCATATCCGCAAGGGTGGGGAGAAAAATACATTTTGGTCTCAGAAAACTGGCGCTATAAACAACTTTTTACGGAGATAGCGCGGGTTTTAGGCAAGCGTCCTCCGCTTTTTCCTCTGCCTAAAGAGGTAGCGGTGGGGGTAGGCTGGGCTATGGAGTATATCGGTAGGTGGCTGGGCTTGCCGGCGGCCGCTACTCGTGAGACGGCCCGTACCTCCAGCGCAGACTTCCTATATGATGGGTCTAAGATTATTCGGACTTACCCGGAGTTTCAGTACACACCTATGCGGGTGGTGATAGAGGGGACCGCAAAAGCGTTTTTAGCTACGTATGCGCGTGCGTCTAAACGGTGAAGAGACCCAGCTATCCGAAGGGCTTACGGTCCAGGGGCTGGTAGAACGGATGGGTATCGCCCCCTCCCAAGTAGGCGTAGCGGTGGCAGTAAATAGGCGGGTTATCCCGCGAGCAGAGTGGGCACAGACACCTATAAAGGAAGGCGACCAGATAGAGCTGGTATATGCCCGCCAAGGGGGTTGACTATGCGATTGTGGGGGGGGGAGCAGCGGGCTTAGGGGTAGCGTGGCAGCTTGCGCGGGCGGGGTATTCGCCCGTCGTATTTGAGGCACGCGAGCCGGGGGGAGGGGCTATGACGGCTTCGGCGGGAATGCTCTCCCCTGCCTACGAGGCAGAGTTTGAGGAGCTTCCGCTCTTGCGGGCAATGATAGCCAGCCGAGAGCGTTATCCCGCTTGGGCGGCTGAGCTGGGCGATATTGGGTACGAGCCCTCCGGCACGTATGAGCTGGCTCTTACAAGGGAAGATGTGCCGTATCTGCAACGGCGTGTAGCTTTTGAGCAAGCACAGGGGCTCAAAGTAGAATGGATGGAGGGCCCTTCTCTGCGGAAGCGCCTGCCTATGCTCTCGCCGCGGGTGCCGGGCGGGAGCTTTGCCCGAGATGAAGCGCATGTGTCTCCGGAGCTTCTGCGAGACCGCCTCTTGGAAGCTATCCAGCGGGCTGGAGGCCAGGTGCTGGCCCATACGCCAGTCCGACACATAGAAGCTCGAACGGGCTCTTTCTTGCTTCACACTCCAGCCGGCACTTACGAAGCGGGCACCGTGATTGTGTGCGTAGGCGTGCCGATAGAAGGTCTGGAACTGCCTTTCCGGGTGTATCCTGTGCGTGGGCAGATGGTGGCGGTGGAATCGCCTCGGCCGGGGTGGCTCCCTGCCCCTGTGCGGTATTACAACCGCAACTTTGGTTATGGGTATGCCGTGCCTAAGCGCGGCTATATCATCCTCGGCGGTACTGCCGAAGAAAAGGGCTTAGATACCGCGCTTACCGTAGGAGGCGTGATGGATATTCTCCGGCGGGCCTATTATATCTTCCCGGACTTGTACGAAGTGCGCATCTTGCGGATGTGGGCGGGACTGCGCCCCTCCACGGCGGAACGGGTGCCGCTCCTCGCTCAAGCACCGGGGCAGCGCCTCTTCTATGTGAATGGCCTGTACCGAAACGGCATACTCCTACTACCGCTGATTGGCGAGGGCGTGAAGGAATGGGTACTGTCTGGTACCTTGCCGGAGCTTCTGCGGCCGTTTCAAGCGGCGGTGGGTGGCTGAGTTTTCTTTCGCTGGCGCCACCAATACAAGAAGCTACCTAACCCTATCAGGAGCCAGAGCCACCACAAGTAAGCCAGAGCGAAGGTAAAATACACAAACCCATCCCAGCCAGCCTCTATGCTTTGCCAGAACTGGGCCCAGTAGGATCCCCCCTCTTGATACGAGACAAAGCGCCGATTGCGCAAGGTAATATCTACCTGCACGGTCTCAGAGAGGAGCCGGTTATTTTCCCAAGAGCTGCGCAGGCTGTCGCGCTCTGTCAGAGCGATTTGGAGGGCTTTTTCGGCTTCTAAAATCTCACTGGGGGTGTGGGCTTCTCGGAGGAGGGCCCGTAGCCGTTCTACGGCTTCTTCTTTGGCTTTGAGGCGAGCTTCTATGTCGTTATAGGCGCGGGTGATGTCGGAGAGGGAGGTATGTTCGTTGAGCACTTCGCCTAAGGTGCGTACCTGCGTGAAGAAATCCAGCGCCTTGGTCGTGGGGATGCGGAGGGTATAGGAGTAAAAGCGGTTTTCATACTTTTCTCTTTGGAGGATTTTTCCGCCACTTCGTGCCGTCCAAGTCTCTATGGAGTCGGAGGCTCCTTCCCATCGGTGGGGAATGAGGGTAAGGGAGGCAGAGACGCTTTGCTTGGCTTCAGGACTGGACGTGTAGGTATCGGGCGAGCTTCTTTCGCCTCCGCCACAACCCCAAAAAACTATCCCCGCCAAAAGGCCGCCAGTTATTTGTAGGGCGCGCATTCAGCAAGGTAGGTAAATCTTGTCAATCCCAATAAATTCTTCTACACACACGCTTTACGTAGGGATAAAACTGCCTTTACGGAAGCCTCTCTCCTTTGTACCGATATGAGACCGATGCGTTTCTGGACGGTAGCCCTGGTTCTCGGGGCTTTTATTGCCTGTAAGAAAAAAGAAGAGTCCACCCCGCCTGCCCCTGTCGAAGACCTTGTAGTGTTGGAGGGGGAGCTGACCTCAGAGCGGGTGTTGGATGCCAACAAGAAGTATCTTATCAAAGGGCAGTACATCGTGCGGGAGGGCGGCGTCCTACGCATCCCAGCAGGGACGGTCATATTCGGAGATAGAAGCACCAAGGGCACCTTGATTATTGACCGGGGGGGTAAAATCTATGCCGAGGGTACGCCCGAAAAGCCGATTATTTTCACTTCTAAGTTTGCCCCTGGCGAACGAGATAGAGGGGATTGGGGTGGGGTGATTATTTTGGGGCGTGCGCCCGTCAATAGCGCGAACGTCACCATAGAGGGTATCAATCCGCCCATAGAGTACGGGGGGACAGATCCCGAGGATGACTCCGGCATTTTCCGGTATGTGCGTATTGAATATGCAGGTGTGGCCCTCACGCCCAATAATGAAATCAATGGCCTGACGCTGGGCGGAGTGGGTCGTCGTACGCAAATAGACCATGTACAAGTGTCTTTTAGTGGCGATGATGGGCTTGAATGGTTCGGTGGGACTGTGGATGCGAAGTACTTGGTTTCTTATGGTACATGGGATGATGACTTTGATGGCGATTTTGGGTGGTCAGGACGGGTGCAGTTTGCCTTGGCTATCCGCGATCCTTTTGGCGCAGACCAGTCCGGCTCTAATGGCTTTGAGATGGATAACGACCCCTCGGGTTCTAATAGCCAACCCTATACGGCGCCGGTGCTTTCTAATGTCACGATAGTAGGGCCGATTGCCCGCAAAGGGGGGAGCCGAAGTAGCAACTATCAAAATACGCTACACCTTCGGCGCAATGCGGCCGTCTCCTTAAGTAACTCCATCGTGGGGGGCTTCCCTACCGGTCTCCGCATAGATGGCGGAAGTGGAAGTACAGCAGACCACTACTCGGCCGGTAGGGCTATTCTCTGGCACAACGTACTCTTGGTAGACTCCGGGAATGCAAGCGCAGCTTTCCGGGGAGGTCAGGGTAATACCGACTCCGCCACTAAGGCTATATGGCAGGATTCGGGAGCCGGGAACCTTACCCTCGTAGACTCTAACTTGGCTGTCCTCGGCGGCTACTCCACAGCTACTCCAGCGCCTTTCTGGAGCTTTATCCAGGGCCAGGCAAACCCGTCCTTGCGCCTTCCTGCAAGCTCTCCTTGGGCTACGGGTGCAGACTTTTCTCATCCTAAGCTAAGTGACAGCTTCTTTGAGCAGGTAAGCTTCAAGGGGGCCTTAGCACCGGATAGAGACTGGACGGATGGATGGACCCACTTTGACCCACAAAATGCTCAGTACTAAGGCGCTTTTGGAGAAGCTCTTTCAAAAGGGGGGCAGAAGCACGCTTCTGCCCCTTCTTTGTGTTGCGTGTAGCTCCCCTACGCAGTGGCCTACCCCAGAAGGGATACCGGTCTCTCAGCGGGATTCTCTTCGGAAGGTGCTTTATCCGCTGGTAGCAGGGAGGCATGCGCTGCAGGACTCGATCCAGTCCTATCGGTGGGAGCTGTGGGTGCCGGCAGGAGAAACCCTCTATTTTGGCTTCAGTCGGCCAGTGCGTAGCCTTTTCCCGGGGCGGCGGGAAGCCGTGGTAGGTCGGGGTATCCTGAGTGATACAGGGTTGCGGTTTTATGAAGAGCTATTTTGGACCTATCGCTTTCCATCAGATACAATACGGGCAGTGGTGGAAGGGCTCTTTACCGCGTGGCGCCAAGGGACCGACCTGCGCCGGTGGAATGAAACCTTCGTAGCCTTTCCAGACCCCTATACTTTTTATGATGCAGGGCAGCGCCGCTGGCGACGTATTATAGGAAAAGACACCCTTTAAGAAACCCCCCGCCCTTGCGTATCTTTGCCCCAACATGGCCGAAGAACAAACCCCTAAGCCTGAAACGGAAACTTCTACGCCCTCCTCGGAGAATCGTTGGCTGGCTTTGTGGCGGCGTCTCCAGCAAAATCGGATTGTTTCCTATGCCGGGATAGGTTTAGTAGTGGTAGTCGTAGGATGGCTGGCCTATCGCCAATACTTAGCCAGTCAGAATGAAGAGTGCCTGCGAGAAATGCGCTTTGCAGAAGCGTTTTTTCGACAAGACTCTTTTGAAAAGGCTATTAAAGGTACCGCTACGGCGATGGGCTTTGAGCAGCTCGTAGAGGAGTACGGGCGTACGGAAGCTGGCAATCTCTGCCGCTTATACCTTGGTATTGCCTACCTAAAGACCGGGAAGTTTGAAGAAGCCCGGGCAGCCTTAGAGGCATACGATGTACCTGGTTCGTATATGGGTGGGGTGGCTACGGCGGCATTAGCCGGAGCATACGCGGAGCTTCAAGAATATAAAAAAGCCGCCAAGCTCTATGAAAAAGCCGCTACAATCCACAACAACAGCCAGACGAGTCCGGTATTCCTTTTGCAGGCGGGCCTGAGCTATGAACTGGCCCAAGAGTGGGAAAAAGCGGCTGCGGTCTATAGGGAGATACTCAAAAAGTACCCCTTAGCGGGGGAAGCTTCTACAGCGCAGAAGCATCTGTCTCGGGTAGAGACAGCCCATGCGCACTGAGGGTCTTTCTTATACGCCACCGCTGGAGCTCCTGAAACGGGTACGCCTGTTTGTCCTCCAGACGCGGTGGCATGGCGACCTGATGGCTCGGCTGTGGGAGGGGCTGTGTGCAGAAGTACATCGTTTGGGCTTCCCGATGGAACGGGTGCATCGGATAGAGGTAGCGGGCAGCTTTGAGCTGGTGCATGCAGCCGGGGCCATTGCCCGGCACTACACATGGAAGCGGGGGTTTGCTCAGGTGGTCTCTGTACAAGGCCCTACGCAAATCCAAAGCAACTTGCGATTACCCCCGCTTTTTCAGGGAAACTTTGAGAGTCGGCTTCGCTCGGAGTTTCTGTTGGAGTCGCCGGGGCCTATCAGCTACTTTCAGCCTTATGAACCTGGCCCTGCCGATGAACTTCCCGCTATCTTAGCGTTGGGGTGCATACTCAAGGGGGCTACCGAGCATAACCAGTATTTGGCCCATGCGGTATTTCACCAGCTCAGTGCGCTTAACCTCACCAGCGGCGTGCCCGTGATACTGGGGGTGCTCACGCCAGATACCCTCAAGCAGGCCTGGGAACGGGTTCCTCAGGTGGCGGATTGGGTACAGGTAGCTTTTTTGGCATGGGAAGGGCGGCTTCGGCTTCAGGCGCTGTGGGACTCGCAGGGGGAGCCTTCCGCATAGCGGGTGTCCCTGCGTCGGCTCTTGTATCATGGCGCCGTCTATGGCCTGACCACGGCCACAGCCCGCCTGCTGAACTGGGTACTTACGCCGCTATATGCGCATCGTCTGAGCGTAGAGGACTTCGGACGCATGTCAGAGTTGTATGCCTGGATGGTATTCGGGCTTATTGTGGCAGGGGCGGGGATGGAAACAGCCTACTTTCGCTTTAGCCAAGGAAAGGCGCGCCCTTTCTGGCAAATGTTAGGCCTGACTGTCGGCGTAGGGGGTGGAATAGCAGGGAGCTTGGCCTTAGCGGTGCCCTTTATAGGGCCGGCTTTGGGATACGCCGACAGGCTTTCCCTCTTGTGGCTCACTATTGCGATATGGACGGTAGATGCGTGGGGAAGCTTTGCGCTGGCTTATCAACGGGCGTTGGGGCGACCGGCCCGCTTTGCGGCTATCCAGCTTTCGCATGTACTGCTTTTACTGGGGCTCAATATATGGGGGGTAGGGGGGCAGGGATATGGATTGGATTTTATCTTGTGGGCAAACTTGGGCGCTTCTCTTTTGCGGCTGAGCTGGGCGCTGGCCTGGGGACCTCGTCGCGTCTCCTCATCTAACGATTCCCTCCCTACAAGACTCCTCCTCACCTACGGCCTTACACTGGCAGGGATGGGGCTATTGGGGGCTACCAACGATGTATTGGACCGGGTGCTTTTGGCGCGCTATGACCTTGCCCAGACGGCCTTATACAGTGCCGCCTATAAAATCGCCATGGCCTTGGCGCTCTTTGTGCAGGCCTACCGCCAAGCCGGCGAACCCCTCCTCTTAGGCGAAAGCCGAGGCGACCTGTGCTTCTACCGCCGAAGTTGGCTCTTGTATCATGCTATTGGCCTTTCGGGAGTCTTGCTTCTTAGCCTTTGGGCGCCGCTCTTAGTGACGACGGATTGGGGTGGACTACTGCCACGGTCGCTTTTTCCGTCCGCTTACCACGCTGCCCTACCTGTGGTGCCTATCCTCCTGTGGGCCAATCTCCTCATGGGCAGTCTCGTCCAGGCTTCCGTTTGGTATAAGCTCCAGGAGCGGCCCACTGCAGGCCTTTTTATTACGGCTTTGGGTAGCCTTATCACGTGGGTAGGCAATCTCTACGGCATTCCCCGCTATGGGTATGTAGCCAGCGCATGGACGACGCTACTGGCGTATGGGGGCATGGTGGGGGTTAGTGTGCTGTGGGGGCGAAAGGTGCTTCCCGGGGCTTTCCCACTTGGGCAGATAGTAGGTGGGAGCCTCTGGGTAGTACTCATGCAGTGGGGCACCTCGTATGCACCCCCTGTACTTCTCTCGGGGGTGGGGCTTGTGGGGCTAACTTGGATCTTTGGACGGGCTTTAGCTCAGAAGTCCCCCTGACCGTACCTTTGAAGGATGCAGGACAAAATCCTCAAGGCGCTTTCGGATGCTGTGGCAGTGAAGCAGCAGCTCTTAGCCTCGGAGGAGATACGCCAGCTTATAGAGGCAGTAGCACTGCGGATAGTAGCAGTTTTTCGGCAAGGGGGACGCGTGTTTTTCTGTGGGAATGGCGGGAGTGCTGCCGATGCCCAGCATTTGGCCGCCGAGCTTACTGGGCGCTATTACAAGGACCGCCCGCCCCTGCCTGCTGAGGCTCTCCATGTAAATACCTCCTTCTTAACGGCAGTGGCTAACGATTACAGCTATGAAGAGACTTATGCTCGGCTTCTGCGGGGATGGGGGCGCTCTGGCGACCTGCTCTGGGCCATGAGTACTTCAGGGAACTCTCCCAATGTGCTCCGAGCCATAGATACGGCCCGAGAGCTGGGGATGATTACTGTAGGGCTTACGGGCGCTGCGGGGGGCAAGATGGTCGGGCGGTGTGATTACCTCTTCCGAGTGCCCTCTACCGATACCCCGCGCATTCAAGAGGCACACATGGTGATAGGTCATACCGTCTGCCAGCTGGTAGAAGAGGCGCTCTTTGGCTCGTGAGCTTCACCCTGCGCGGCGAACCAGCTTTTTTTTGTTATTTAGTCCAAATCCAGATTTGTCATGCAACCTACCCAAGACGAAGTCCTCACCCAGCACCTGACCCGAGAGTATGAATGGGGCTTTGAAGCCGATTTAGACCAGGAGTATGCGCCTAAGGGTCTGAGCGAGGAGATTATTGAGTACATCTGGGCGAAAAAGAAAGAGCCGCCCTTTATGCTGGACTTTCGCATGCGGGCCTACCGGGCCTGGCGCGACATGAAAGAACCGCACTGGCTCAATGGCCACTATGCCCCCATAGATTATCAGGATGCGTATTACTATGCTGCCCCTAAGAGCGTAGCAGAAAACCGCCCTAAATCTTTGGAAGAGGTAGACCCCGAAATCCGCCGTATTTTTGACAGGTTGGGCATTCCCTTAGAGGAGCAGGAAATCTTGGCAGGAGTGGCTGTGGATGCAGTATTAGATAGCGTGTCCGTAGCTACCACGTACAAGGAAAGGCTCGCTAAAATGGGCATTATTTTTTGCGCTATGAGCGAAGCCTTAGAAAACTATCCTGACCTCGTAAAAAAGTACTTAGGCACCGTCGTCCCCTACAACGATAACTTCTTTGCCGCGCTAAACTCGGCGGTATTTAGTGACGGTTCTTTTGTGTATGTGCCCAAAGGCGTGCGCTGTCCGTTAGAACTTTCTACCTACTTCCGGATCAATGCCCGTAAGACGGGACAGTTTGAACGCACATTGATTATAGCGGATGAAGGCGCGTATGTAAGCTATCTGGAGGGGTGTACTGCTCCTCGCCGTTCGGAGCATCAGCTCCACGCTGCGGTGGTAGAGCTGGTGGCTTTGTCAGGCAGCTATATCAAGTATTCCACGGTGCAAAACTGGTACCCGGGCGATACAGAGGGCAAAGGCGGCGTATATAACTTCGTGACAAAGCGGGGGATTGCCTACGAGCGCGCTAAAATCTCTTGGACCCAAGTAGAGACCGGCTCAGCGATAACCTGGAAGTATCCCAGTGTCATCCTGAAAGGGGATGACTCGGTAGGGGAGTTTTACTCGGTCGCGGTCACCAATAACTACCAGCAAGCCGATACGGGCACCAAGATGATACATATCGGCAAAAACACCCGCAGTCGTATTGTATCCAAGGGTATATCTGCAGGAAAAAGTAATAACACCTACCGCGGCTTGGTACAGGTCCTTTCTAATGCGGAAAATGCCCGAAATTTTTCGCAGTGTGACTCGCTGCTCATAGGGAGTGCGTGTGGGGCGCATACTTTCCCGTATGTAGAGGTAAAAAACCCGACCGCTGTCGTAGAGCATGAGGCTACCACTTCAAAAATTGGCGAGGATATTCTCTTTTACTGCAATCAGCGCGGCATTCCTACCCAGGAAGCCGTGGAGCTTATCATAAATGGCTATTGTCAGGAGGTTTTGGCGCACCTGCCTTTGGAGTTTGCGGTAGAAGCGCGAAAACTGCTGGCGATTAGTCTGGAAGGAAGCGTCGGATAACGAATACATAGACCTATGCTGACGATACGAAATCTGCATGTTTCCGTAGAAGGGCGCGGAATTTTGAAAGGTCTCACCTTAGAAGTGCGCCCTGGTGAAGTGCATGCCCTTATGGGGCCCAATGGAGCCGGTAAAAGCACATTAGCGGCCGTCCTGGCTGGCCGAGAAGGCTACGAAGTGACCGAAGGGGAGATTCTCTTTGAGGGACAAAATCTTTTAGAGCTCTCCCCAGAAGAGCGCAGCCATGCGGGTATCTTTCTGGCTTTTCAATACCCTGTGGAAATACCGGGGGTGAGCATGATACAGTTTTTGCGGGCGGCCTTGAATGCCCACCGGGCTGCCAAAGGGTTAGATCCCCTGGATACTGCCGAACTTATGGCCCTGCTCAAAGAAAAAGCCGCCCTCCTCAAACTGGATCCCGCTTTCCTTTCCCGCTCAGTGAATGAAGGTTTTTCCGGCGGGGAGCGTAAAAGAGCGGAAATCTTCCAAATGGCTGTACTGGGCCCTAAGCTGTGCATTTTGGACGAGACCGACTCGGGCTTAGATATTGATGCCCTCAAAGTGGTCTCAGAAGCCGTGAATGCCCTGCGCTCGCCGGCTCGTTCATTTTTGATTATTACGCACTATTATCGGATCTTGCAGCATATTCGGCCGGATGTGGTACATATTTTGGCGGATGGACGCATTGTGCGTTCGGGTGGGGCTGAACTCGCCGTGGAGCTGGAAGAAAAAGGGTATGAACCTCTATTAGCTGCGGTATGATGGCCAGTCCTGTGGAGACTACGCTATTGAGTATAGAGGCGGGTGCCCAGCACTTAATGGAGATACTGCGGGGGCAGGCGTCGGCTGCGGGCTTGCCACCTAAGCTTAGGGCTGAGTGGCAAGCGCTCGCTCAACGAGCCGACTTGCTTTCACTTTTTACAGAGCAACGGCTTAAGGAGGACTGGAAATATACGCCGGTGGAGTTTTTCCGGCGACAATGGGTACTGGGCCAGCTGAGGGAAGCCATGGCAGATTTTCCCGTAGTGGGGAGCTGGCCTTTTGCGCAGCAGGTGCCCCCCAGTGAAGACCTGCCAGCTTTGAGGAGCCTCCCTAAGCCCACTTCGCCCTGGGAGGTGCTCCTGGCGTCAGCACCAGCCCACGCGCATTATGTGGTTCATAAGCAAGAACGGGTACTCCTCCAGCCGGCCGTAGCCGAAGGTCTGGTGCCTCTTTTCGTGACGGTCTCTGTCGCCCCGCACGCAGAAGCCGAAGTGTGGCTACTACCCTCCGTACAAGGCTTCCTGCTTTTGCGTCTTCATATAGATGTAGGCACAGGCGGCCGAGTAAGGTTCTTTTATCCTACTGATATAGGGGAGGGGCATTTATACGGGATTTTTACGGCTGAGGTAGCTCAAGAGGCGCGGATAGAGACCTACGATATGACGGTGTCGGCGCTGTGGAAGCGTTCGGAGATGAAGGTGCGTTTAGCTGGGCCGGGTGCCGCTGCATACTTACATGGAGCCTCCCGCATTCCTTCCCGTCACTGCGTGGATCAGGCTATCCGCATAGAACATGCCGCACCTCACACCGAAAGCAACCAGCTTTTTAAATCGCTGGTGTATGCCGAAGGGCGGAGCGCCTTTCAAGGGCGTATCTACGTGCATCGTGAGGGCCAAAAAACCAACGCCTACCAATCCCACAAAGCCCTTTTATGGGAACGGTCGGCAGTAGCTTATAGCCGGCCGCAGCTGGAGATCTTTGCGGATGATGTGCGTTGTACGCATGGGGTGACCACGGGCTTCGTGCAAGGACACATGTTGGAATACCTACGGGTGCGGGGTATGCCTGAGGCGCAAGCTCGCCAGCTCTTAGCGGGGGCCTTCTTAGCTGAAGTGCTGGGGAAAGTCCCCTACTCGGCCCTGACCGACGAGCTGTACCGACGCATGGGCTTCGCGTGGGACTGAAGAGGGGAGCTGGGCTAAGAAGCGCCTATTCTCTTTATCCACAGAGGTACCAAATGAAGGGGTGGGGCTGTGTATCGTTTTTCTTATACGGCGGGTTACCTTTGTCCCATGAAGCAGCCGTTTCGCTGGATAGGCATAGGGATAGTTCTGCTTTGGGGCTGTGAAGGGCTGGGCACAAGCCAACAACCCGAAGAGGAAGCCGCCCCTCCCCTCACAGGGACCATAGGCCGCTCCGAGGTGCGCATCAAAGAAAAATGGCGCCCTCTGGTGAAAATCAACAGTAAAAAGCCCCAAAAAACCCCTCCTTTTCGCATCTCGGGTCGCGAGTGGAAGATATACTGGAAAAATAAAGAGCCCGGGGAGCTGATACTCATCTTGTACGATGCGAATAATCCGGACTACTCGGAGATATTGGTGAATGTCTCCACCCCGGATGAGGATGTGATCTACCTAACAGGTAAGGGACAGTATCGGCTGGAAGTGGTAGGCAAGCAGCCCTACGAAGTGCTTATAGAGGAGCTTCGGTGAGGGACTGCAGGAGGGGTTCGGGCGAAAGGGAGGTACCACAGCGAAAGTGCCCTTGGGGACAGGCTTTTTTGCCATGTAAGCCACAGGGGCGGCAGGCGAGGGGAAAAGGCGGCTCCACCACTTGACTCTTTGGGGCCAAAGGCCCAAATCCAAAGGCCGGCACTGTGGAACAAAATACGGTCGTAGTAGGGCAGCCAACTGCTGACGCTAAGTGGGTGATGGCACTATCCACGGTAAAGGCGCGTTCTGCCTTTTGAAGGAGAGCCGCCACTTCCAAGAGGGAAAGCTGTCCAGCTATGTTATGGACCTTAGGGTGATGAGCGAGGAGTGGGGCAAAGCGAGGGGCCTCTTCTCGCGTGCCCACGAGATAGATGGTATAGTGGGGCGGTATTTTCTCTAAAAAATGACCCCATAAAGAAAACGGGGCTTCTTTGGTAGGCCAGCGCGAAGCCGGGGCTATCACGATATAGGGCTGCTGCTCTGCCCACAGCCGCACGCGGGCCTGGACTTCTTGGGAAGGGAAGAGCCAAGGAGGGGGAGGCACCTCAGTGGGAAGGCCTAAGGGGGCTAAAAGGCTTAGTACGCGCTGGGTTTCATGAAGGCCAGGTTGAAAAGCATGTCGGACGCGGTGCGTGTATAAACAACTCAGGGGGTTTTTCTCGTAGGTGATATACACTTTGGCGGGGAGCAGCCTCCCCAGCAAACCCATCCGAAAAAAACGTTGTACTACTATGATACTTTCCCACTGGTATTGCCGCAAAGCCGAGAATAAGTGGAGCCAACCTTGCCAGGTTTTATCCCAGCTCCAGGTCTGGGTAATCCAGGGGTGCCCTTCCAGGAGCGGTTCTATGCCTGCGCGGACAAGGTAGTGTATTTCTGTCTGTGGGAAGTGCTGGCGGAGCTGCCCCAGGAGCGGAAGGGTAAGTATGGCATCCCCGAGAAAAGCCGGTTGAATCACTAAGAGGCGCGCCATGCCCGCCATTTTTTGACCCAATAGTCCTTATAAAGCCAACGCGCCTCGGTAGTGACCAGAAGTACGAGGTATAAGGCCGCGGGGGCTACCACCAGCAGGGGTAAGAAGGCGCCTACACCGGGAGAAAGGATCCCTTCACGCGCCAGTTTTTTGCCTTGGGCATTCAAAACATAAAAAAGAATAAAAAAGCCGGTGGATACCACCAGCGGTGTCCCCAAGCCCCCCTTGCGGATTATTCCACCCAAAGCAGCCCCTAAAACCAGAAATACTACGGGGGCCAGCGGGTAAGCAAACTTGTAATACCATTCCAGTTCGTAGCGCCAGGTGGTCTCGTAGAGCTGACGGAGACGTTCGGTGTAGTATTCGGCCAAGCTTTTATCACGGCGGAGGAGATTTTCGGCCTGAATGCGCAGGGCTTCGGAGTGGGGGGGGGGAGCGAGGGTATCCGAGCCTAAACGAGGGGGGGGGAGCTGGGCTTCTAACACTTTCTGCCAGTCGGCCTCCGTTTGCCGTAAGAGGACATGTAAGCTGTCTATGGCGCGGCGGAGGTCCCCTATGGGTAGCATGTATTGGTGGCCCGCAAAGAGCTTTTCATCGGAGCGTTTGAGGCCTAAACCGGAGATGTCTAAGCGCATACGCAAGGTATCAAAGCAAGCCCGGCTCCATAAGGGGGCCCGCTGGGGTTTGAGGGAAGTTTCGTATTGGCAGCCGTTGTATAGGGTGAAGGTTAAAAAGAGCCATTCTTTATCTACAAAGAGCTCCCCGTGGCGAGCGGTAATGGTGCGTTCTATGCTGCCATCGGGGGCATATTCGTAAATAAGCACATCGGTGAGGTGTTTTTCTCCGTGGATAGTACCTACGCGGATGGCGTATCCTTCTATCCAGCGGTTGAAGAGGCCGGGTTTGAGGGCAAGGGCCGGCCGGGCCTGCTCCATGTCGTAGAGGAGGGTATAGAGCTTTAGGTTAGCGTGGGGGATGCCATACCACGCAAGCGCAGTGGCGGCTCCTAAGCTGAGTAGACCAAAGAGCAAAAGCGGTGCTAATATCCGTGCGAAGGGTACGCCAGCGCTCTGGAGAGCGGTCAGTTCTAAACGCTCGCCTAAGTTACCCATCGTCATCAGACCAGCCATGAGGAGCCCCATCGGCAGCGCTAAAAGCACCAGCGAGGCGCAGGCATACAAGAAGAGTTCTGCGAGTACGCTGGCCGGGAAGCCTTTCCCTAAAATGTCCTCTTGATAGCGGGAGAGAAACTGAATAACCAGTACCACCAGCGTAGTGCTGAAGCTGGCCAAGAAGGGTTTTACAAAGTTTCCCAAGAGGTAGGTATCCAGCCGTTTTATGCCCATACTTCTGGCAAGCTGGCGTAGGTAGGGAGAGTGGCTTCTATGCGGTCTCCGTTAATGAGATATAGGCTGGGGAAGCGTTGGCTGAGTTCGCCGGCTTTGGCGTGGCGGAAGTAAAGGGGTTCGCCTATGCGCAGAAAAGGGGGAGGGTCATCAAAAAATACCGGCGTTTGTATCTCGCCGGCGCCCTCATGGGGGAGGAACCTCATCGTGGGGGGGAGCCAGGGGCGGGGCAGCTTGTCCGGTCCGGCGGCACCCGAGGCAATATATCCCCCGCCGTGACAAGTAAAAATGTTAGGAGTAGGGCGGCGTACAATTTCTACGCTAAAGCCCGCCGCAGGTACAAAAGTCACTTCCTGGTAGTGGTCAAATAAAGCGGGCGCAAAAAAAGCTGAGCCGGCCGTCACCTCCGTAACCGTAGGGTCTTGGCTGGTAGCAAGTAAGCTGCCTGTCCCACCGCCATTCACAAACTCAAGGGTAAACCCTACTGAATGCAAAGACTCTACAGCTCTTTGTCGCCTTTCCTGTACTTCTTTCCAGGATTTCCTTTTTAGGAAAGGGAGGAGGAAGCTTTTCCAGCCTATGTCTTTGTCGCCTACGCCGGCAATTTGGGCCTCATAGGCCATGAGGCCTACCACTTCTATGCGGTCCAGGCGGCGTAGTGCTTGTGCTAAGGTAAGTAGGGCTTCTTCAGAATGCAACGGCGAGCGCCTCACTCCGAAGTACAGCCAGCCCCAATCGGAGGAGACATCTATCTCTATGCACACGCGGGCACGATGGGCGCTGCCCCGGAAAGCGTAATGGAGGGCTTCGGCGTGCTCCACGCAATCAATCATGGCGACGGCGTTTTTGCCTTCTTTTACGAGGGTGCGAAACGCTTCTTGTTCTGCGGGTTGAAAGAAAGGATACCCTATCACGAAGTTATCTAAGCCTTGGCGGGCTAAGTAGAGGGCTTCGCGCGCGCTCATGCATAAAAAACCGTTGAAACGCGTATCCAGTTCTATGAGATGCCTAAGTAGGGGGGTACATCGGAGAGACTTGGTGGCGATACGCACAGGAAGTCGCCCCGCATAAGAGAGCACGCGTCGGGCGTTTTCTTCAAAGGCTTGTTTATCTACCAGCGCTAAGGGGCGCGGTTTGTCTCGCAAGGCCGTGGTAAAACGAAAGTACGTCTCCTCCCAGGACATACCCCTCAAAGGTAAGAGAGCGGCGTTAGGCAGCTACTTCGGAGAGGGCTTGCCATATCGTCTGGACGCAAGCCTCCCAACTGAAGCGGCGCACATGGGCTAACCCTTTTTGGATGCGGGCTTGACGTTGGGCTTCGGGTTCGGTCAGGGCTTCGTAGAGGGCCCGAGCAATATCCGCGGGGTCGTAGGGGTTGGCATAAAAGGCCGCTTCTCCGCCTACCTCGGGTAGGGAACTTACGGAGCTGGTGACCACAGGCACCCCACAGGCTAACGCTTCCGCTACGGGAGACCCAAACCCCTCGTATAGGGAAGGGTATACCACAGCTGCCGCAGCCCCATATAAGGAGACCAGCGCTTCATCGGGTAGCCGAGAGAGAAAGATTACCTCTTCTTTGTGGCGCATGTGCTGGTAAGCTTCGTAGAAGCTGCCCTTGCCAAACATAAATCTCCCTACAATCACTAAACGCAAGGGTTCTGTATACCGGGCACGCAGGAGGTCGTATGCTTGTAAAAGGCGGAGGGGATTTTTACGGGGATGCAGGCTTCCTACGTAGAGCAGGTAAGGGCAGCCTTGGGTATAGCGGGTGCGGATAGCGGGTTGCACTTCTGGCGAGAGCGGCTGAAATCGTTCTACATCGCAGCCACTGTAAGCCAAGCGCATTTTCTCCGGGGATACACCAAAGAGCTCTTGAAGGTCTTGTTGCACAGAGCGGCTATTTACTATTAGGAGGGAGGCATAGCGGACGGTATTCCGGGTGGTGCGCATGTAGTAGGTATACCAGCTGCGGGGGAGGTGCTCAGGGTAACGCGCAAAAGCCACATCGTGGATAAAGGCTACGATGGGGACCTTCCGGGCTGCGGCGGGCGAGAGCTGACCATAGGTAGCAAAGAGTGCTTGGGGACGATACCGATGGAGGTAGAGCGGCACCGAGAAGCGCCACCAGAGCTCATAGAGGGACCAGTGGCGGGTCTGAGGGGGGAGGATGCGCGACGCTTGATTCGGCCCAAAATGATACTGGGGTAAGGGCTTCCTATCAAAAAGCAGGTCAAACTGGGTCTCTGGATAGGCTTGGATGAGCCTTCGGGCTACCTCGCGTGTAAAGCGCCCGAATCCCTCCAAATGCGGTAAAAGAAAACGACTATCTATGGCGATGCGCATAACGCCAAAGAGGATAGATTTGGGTTATCCAAGCACAGAGGGCCAAAAATACCGGCGCCAAAACCAACCGGACACTGGTGGGTACGGGGAGGTAAGAGAAGGCAAGCATACCGCCTTCATAGATGAGGGCTAGTGCAGCCAAGCGGAAAAGCACAGAAAGAGGTACAGGAATCGGTGCTACCTTGTGAAAGGCCCAAACATAGCCTACGCCATATACGGCATAACTTATACCCAGCGCTATAGCTGCTCCTACTTCTGCCCAGAGCGGCAGGAGGAACGCGCAAGTGAGGATATTGGCTGTCACGGCTAAAAGCATCAGCCGCAGCGCTATCCATTCATACCCCACGGCCGTGAGGTAGGTACTGTAAATGATAAATAGGCCATTGAGGGTAAGGGGTAAGGCCATGGTCTGCAAAGTAGCGCTCATGGTGGCCAGCTCTTCGGGGGTACTGCGGGAAAAGAGAAAAAGAAACAAGCGCGGTTCGGCTAAGAAAACGCCAGCTATCCCTATGAGGGGCAGGGCTGCCACTAAGTGGCCCCATACGAAGGTGCGCCACAGCTCGGGGCTTTTTTCTCGGCCTAAGTGCGCAAACCGCGCAAAGAAAAGCGGCATTACAATCCATAAGTACATCATAGCTGCGGAGAGCCAGCGGTAGGCACCCCAGTATAGCCCATTTTCATAGGCACCTATCCAGCGTTCTAAGAGGATTTGATTGATGCGCTCATTTATAGCGCTGACGTATCCCATCAGGGCAAAAGGGGTCATTTGGCGGAAAGCTTCCCACAACAGTGTAAGCCGTGGCTGCCACGAGACAGGTCCATATCGCAGCCGTACCCATACCCCTGCAGTGCTGGCCGATAGCACGCCGCTCAAAACAAGGAGCCCTACATACCTATCTGCTGTGAGGCCTTCCCAAAAAAGAACTAAGAAAAGGAGTAGGATCCCTTTTTCCAGGGCAGAAAAAAACGCATCTATCCGAAAGCTTTGTGTACCTTGAAAGTAGGCTCGAAAAAACTGTAAATAGCTGAGGCTTATTTGGTAAAGGAGGAGGAGGAGGAGCCATACAAAAGCTGGGGCCTGCTGATAACCTATGAGCCATCCCAACCCTGTAAAAAGTACAAACGCTGTAAGGGAGAGCCCTAGCTTAAGGGTGAGGGTGGTAGCGCTGAGGGTGCTATACTGGTCGGGCAATCGGGCCATCTCGCGGGTGACCAGCGCGTAAAGGCCCCAATCGGCGATAGCGGTGGCCCATTGCCCCAGCCCTAAGAGGGCGCCAATCAGTCCATAGGCCTCGTGGCCAATCTGATTTTGAATAAGGTTATCGGCTAAAAGCCAAGCTGGTTTAGAGAGGAGATTGGCTATGAGCGTAATCAGTAGGTCTCTTTGAAAAGTGCGGCTCACAGACGGGTGGAGGCTATATGGGCTGAACGGGAGGGTACCCGTTCCTGAGGAGGTTTTGGAGCGCCGCTATGAGGCTTTCACCTACAGCGATGGGGCCGAAGTGCTTCAAAAGGATTTGGGTGCGTTCCCAAACATAACGCCGCAAGCGACGGGCCGAGACCCCTCCCGCTAAATACCGAATAAGTATTTGGCGACTATCGTAGGGGTGTTTGGCTTGCTTTAGTACCCGTATAGCCCAATCTAAGTCCGCCGCTAAGGGAAACTCCAAGGTGTATAAAGGGGCTATTTCCCTTCGCACGAAGAGGGCTTGGTGGCATATAGCCATTCCCGTGCGAAAGTGCTTTGCGGTGAGCGTGTGGTGGGGGTAAGGGCGGGGACGACGCCGAGGGAGCAGGGCCCCATCTTCTGACACATACACATGGTCGCCATACAGCACATCGGCTTCTGGTGGGGCATGGACGAAAAGCTTCTCCAAAGTGTCTGGCCCGAAAAAAGCATCCCCTGCGTTCAGAAAAACCACATATTTGCCGGTGGCCATCTGAAGGGCTTTGTTCATGGCGTCATAGATGCCGTGGTCTTTTTCACTAATCCAGCGCACGGGCACCCCTTTTTCTGCGTAAGCTTGTATGAGGGAGAGCGTTTTATCCGTAGAGCGCCCATCCACGAAGATGTGCTCCCAATCACGCCAGGTTTGAGCCGCGGTGCTTTGGAGGGTGAGGGGGAGGGTCTTTTCGGCCTGGAAAGTTACTGTGAGAATGGACAGAGTAGGCGCCATAGCCTATGAACTCTTAGCAGAAGGGGCACTTACTGGCCCGCCGCCTGGATAAAGGCCATAAATATCGCGTATAATGTGCGGGGGGAGCAATCCTTCCAAATGCCCATGAAATCGGATGACCTCACGCACTAAGGTGGAGGAAACAAAAGAAGTTTCCGGGCTACTCAGCAGGTAAAAGGTTTCTATCTCGGCATCCAGGTATTTATTGAGGAGGTCAATATTGCGTTCGTACTCATAGTCAGGAGCCGAGCGAAGTCCCCGCAGGATGAAGCGAGCCTCTACTTCTCGGGCAAAGTGCACGGTCAAGCCGGTGTACAGGTGCACCTTTATGCGGGGTTCATCTTTGAAAGCTTCTTCTATCCAGCGCTGGCGCTGGTCGGGGCTAAACATGGCCTGCTTAGCGGTGTTGAGTCCTATGCCTATAATGATTTCGTCAAAAAGGAGGAGACCTCGGCGTACGATTTCAATATGGCCGTTGGTGATGGGGTCAAAGCTACCGGGAAAGAGAGCCCGCTTCACGCGGCGAAGTTAGCGAAACTGGTCGCGGTTTTGCGCAAAGAAAGCTGCATAGTCATGCATGCGCTTCTGCGTAAAAGCCACCCGGAAGTTGGCTTGAGAGATAGGGAAAAAGTCTTGGGGATACTGTACCCCCAGATCTTTGTACCACGGCTCGTTGGCAATAGCTTGGATATAAGCTTCCGCACTTCGGTAATCTGAAAACTGGGCTACATAGGCTAAATGGTGGGTATTATTATAGAGGAATACAACGAGGTTGAGCCTTTGGTCCCCAAAGTACCGTTCGTGGGTACGGGCCAAGTGCTGTTTGAGCGTTTCGTTGGTGATTTTGTCTTTGGGCACCAGCAGGACGACCAAGATGGGCTCGCCGCTGCGCAGCTGTGTGGAAAAGCCAGTGGTATTGAGAGAAGAAGGGGAGGAGATGGGTGGGGTAGGGCCCGCAGAAGCCAACTGGGGGGAAGGACGCGATTCCTCCACAAACTGGGTTTGCCCTTTTTCCAGTCGCTGAAGAAGCTTTCGGGCCATGGGTGTGCAGGGGGCTTGGGGATGCTTTTGTACGAGTTCTCGGAGCGGGGGTAGCGCCTTGGACGCCTCGCCTAAATGGGTATAAGCTGCCCCTATTAGGTACAATATCGCTGGCTCCGAGGGTGTGCCTTTCCATTTATCTTGGGTAACCTCTGCAAAAGCCACGACGGTGAGATACTCTTCTTTCTGATAACTCTCCAACAACGCTTGGTGGATATCCACGGTAGGGGAGATGTCTTGCGAAATCTTACCGCCAGCGAGAAGCAGGCGGGCATAGTCAGAGTGGGGATATTTTTGGAGCAGTTCTTGTTTGTAGGCCTCACCTTCTGGGGTGCCGCTGGTCAGAACATATAAGCCGTAGAGGGCGGGCACCTGAGCTTCGCTGCGATGGGGTAGGCGTTTGCGTAACCAGAGATAGAGGGCCTTAGCGGAGTCAGGCCGATGGAAGGCTTCTACATACAACTGGGCCAAAGGAAGCCCTGCCCCGATGAGGGTATCTTCCATGGCTTTTTTCTGGGCTGCTGAGCGCGGTATGATGGCCAAGAGCTGTTTTTTGAGCCTTTCTACTCGTTGAGGAGTCAAGTCCGCCATGTTATCGGGCCATTCTATGCTGAGACTATCAGCGGTTTTCTCTTTTGGGGCGGTTTCTGTGCGAGTAGGGGTCGGGAGGCTGGCTTTATTTTTCCGGCGCCAGTGGTCCTCGTCGGGGCGGTCACCCCACAGCCGAGCGAACTCTTGCCGGCCATTGGAAACCTGGACAGGATTGTCAAAGTAGAACCCTCCCCCCCGACTGCCCATCATGCCTTGTTGCAGGAAAGGGTTTGGCGGGGTGGTGCCAGGGGAAGCTGTGGCTTGAGCTTGGCGGGCTTTTTCAGCGGCTCTGCGCGTGACCTCTGCTTGAATATACGCTTCTATCACGCGCTCCTGCGCCTCCGGAGAAAGCTCAGCCAAAGTAAGCAAGCTATCGGCCCGATGGATTTGCTCTTTGAGCAGCGCATATTCCTTGAAGCGGGCCTGCAGCGCTTTAATTTCGGCTGCTTTGGGATGCTTTTCAGGTATAAGAGTGGCAGCAGTATCGTAATGTTTCTGTGCAGCCGCTAAATCTTGAAACTTTTCAAAGTATAGCGTGGCCACCTCGTAATGCGCCAAGGCCCGAGCGGGAGATTGCCCGCTGCTCCCGGCTTTTTTGTAGGCATGTAGGGCAGCTTCGTATTGGCCTTTTTCGGCATAGAGCTGACCGATACGGTAATAAATCTGGTCCTTGTAGTCTTCGTAGCGGGCGCTTTGGGCCATTTTCTCCAGCCGGCGGATGAGGCGTGGGTCTTTAGCCCCCCGCAAAAGGCTGAGTTGCAGCTGCGACTGGAAAGTTAAACCGTTAGTGGCATTCAGGCGGAAGGCCTTTTGGAAGGCAGCTTCAGCTAAAGCCGGCTTGTTTTCGTGTAAGTAAAGCTGGCCTAAAAGGTAATAGGCTCGGGCGCGACGCAGGCGAGTATCCAGGTTTTTAACGCTTCGGGCCAAAAAGGGCGTAGCCAGCTCAGGCTGCCCCTTAGCCACAAGTGCCTGAGCTAAGAGCGCTTCCAGCTGTGCTTTGTGACGTTTGAGCTGCTTAGGGGGGAGGGAAAGGGCCTCAGTGAGGCGGCTCTCAGCCCGGTAGGGATTTTCTTCTTGTAGGGAAGCATACGCCTGCCACCAATACACTTTTGCCCGTAAGGGGGTGTTGGGAAAGGCGTTCAATACATAACTGAAGTTCTGGTCCGCACTGGGGATATTGCTGCGGAGTACCCAACACTGCCCAATAAGCGTACGGCAGTCATCTACGTACTTGCCATTTTTGTGGCGGAAGATAATGACTTCACATTTTTTGGTTGCTTCCTCCAAGCGGGTATATTGCGAGCGGGCATAGGTGGGGTCTATGAGGGGATATATGCGGATAAACCCTTCGGTGGGGTCTGGGGTAGTCCGTTCTATTTCATGTTGGGCTATGCGGAAGCGCTGTTCAGCGTGGTAGTACCCGTTAAAATAGGAGACAAAAGTATGCCAAGTGCGCGAGAGGGCATTATTGCGTTCTGCACTACATCCCCACGATAGAAGAAGCACGCTTAAGAGGCCTATGGCGCTACGCATGGAGAGAGAAGCGTATATCCAAAGGTAGGTTTTTTTCTTGGTTTCTCCGTGGGGGTGTTGGCGGATGCGTAGCTTTGCGGCATGTCTTGGCATTTTTGGCGAGGGGTGTGGCAAAGTATAGTGCGGCGGTATCGCTTGCTGTGGATGGAAGAAAGTGGGACTTTTCGGTGGGAAGTGCGGCTGCCGGGCTGGGGCTGGGGTCTCATCCTGCTTGTGATTGGGGGGATTATGTGGGTATTTTTTGCTTATACGCCCCTGCGTCATACGATACCGGGGTATCCTACCCAGCGTTTTTATAAAGCTTATCGGGAACTTTTGGAGAGGACGCAGCAGGTAGAGCGCCGGGTGCAACAGCACCTCCTGCTTATTGAGGATTTGCGGAAGCTTCAGGCCAGTATGCGCAGTGAGCCGTCCGGCGGAAGCTTGCCCTTAGTGCCCACCCTCCAATCAGGCCAGTATGTGCTTCCTGTGGAGGGACAAGTAGTACGGCGCATGCAGGCTTCGCAAGCGCACTGGGGTGTAGATATTGCCTGCGAAGCCGGGGTACCTGTGCTTGCTATGGCAGAAGGCACCATTATCTTTGCCGAATACTCCTATCAGACGGGCTATGTAATCGCTCTCCAGCATCCTAATGGGCTGGTGTCCTTCTACAAGCACAATAGCCGCCTCTTGCGTGAAGTAGGGGAAAAGGTACAAGCGGGGGATGTGATTGCCCTGGCTGGAGGATTAGGCGTCTACTCTACGGGTCCGCATTTACATATAGAAACTTGGCTGGGAGGGCTGCCAGTGGACCCCTTAAAGCTCCTCGCCTACGAACGATAAAAGCTTTTGTCCTATCTTTGTGCTGCTGGCGACGTGGCCGAGTGGTTAGGCACGGGTCTGCAAAACCCTCTACGGGAGTTCGAATCTCCCCGTCGCCTCTAAAAGGAGGCCTTGGTTGCTCAAAACAAGTAGTACCTTTGGCCGCCATGTGGCAAAATAGCCCCGGCACGAGGAGAGTTCCTTTACTTTCCCGTGCCAAGAGAGGGCCGGGTGTGATGCTCGCCCTTCTTTTGCTTGCAGCTTGTCATAAGCATCCCGAAGGTCCTGAGTGGCCGCATTTGCCTGTTACCACCGCTTGGCGAGCAGATACAGTTACCGTGCGTGAGTACGTCTGCCAGATTAGGGCTATCCGCAATATTGAAGTTCGGGCGCTGGAGCGAGGCTACTTAGCCAAAATCTTTGTAGATGAGGGGCAGTTTGTTAAAGCCGGCCAGGTACTCTTCCAAATCCTCCCGGTAATCTACCAAGCAGAATACCAAAAAGCCTTCGCTGAGGTGCAATATGCGGAAGTAGAATATCAAAACGCAAAAGCCTTAGCGGATAGTGGGGTGATTTCTCCTACTCAGCTGGCCCTGGTCAAGGCCAAGCTGGAAAAAGCTAAGGCTGAGTTGGCCTATACCGAAGCGCACCTGAGCTTTACTACTATACGAGCCCCGTTTGATGGACTGGTGGGCATGTTATATGTGCGGGTGGGTTCGCTCTTAGAAGAAGGGGAGCTGCTTACGACGCTTTCAGACAATAGCCAGCTGTGGGTATATTTCAATGTGCCGGAGGCAGAATACTTGGAATATGCCCAGCGCCTGCGCCGCGATAGCGTCATCAAGGTTCGGCTGCGCATGGCGAATGGCCAGCTTTTTCCCTACGAGGGCGCCATTACAGCGATCGAAGCAGAGTTTGACAACAAAACGGGGAATATCCCTTTTCGGGCTACCTTCCCGAATCCCGAACGGCTCCTGCGGCACGGAGAAACGGGTACTATCCTCATTCGGCAGCCTTTTCCGCAGGCCCTCATTATCCCGCAGCGGGCCACCTTTGAAGTGCTGGATAAAAAATATGTCTATGTCGTAGATGAAGAGGGCAAGGTGCATTCCCGCCTCATAGAAGTAGAAGCTGAACTCCCGCATATCTACATCGTGCGCCGAGGCCTTTCTGACAAGGACCGTATCCTCATGGATGGCTTAAACAAAGTGCGGGAAAATGATAAGATAGAAGCGGCTTTTATTCCGCCGGAGAAAGCTATTGCAGAGCTGCCTTTACATGCAGAATAGTCCTTCTTTGTAATAAGGTATGTTTGGCGGTATTTTGAAGCGGCCGGTTTTGGCCATAGTGATTTCGGTGCTGATGGTTTTCGTGGGGCTTTTGTCGCTGTATCAGCTGCCGGTGTCGCAGTTTCCGCAGGTGGCCCCCACCACAGTAAATGTTTTTATCGCATATCCGGGTTCCAGCGCGGATGTACTTATAAAATCCACCATTATTCCCTTGGAGTAAGCTATTAATGGGGTGCCTGGCATGCGGTATATTATATCCGATGCGACCAGTGCGGGCGAGGGTACCATTCAAGTGGTATTTGATCCCGGCACAGACCCCGACGAAGCGGTGGTGCGGGTCAAGATCCGGGTAGACCAAGTGATGCCGCTGCTCCCGCCGCTTGTGCAGCGTGAGGGGGTGATTATCACGCCTATTGACCCCAGCATGCTAATGTATATAAACTTGTACAGCACCGATAGCACGCTGGATGAGAAGTTCTTATACAACTATGCGCTGACTAAAATGATACCCGAGCTCCAGCGCATCAAGGGGGTGGCACGAGCGCAGATCTTGGGAAGTCGGATTTATGCCATGCGGGTATGGCTTAACCCCGATCGCATGCGGGCCTACAATGTCTCCGCCGAAGAGGTGATGGAGGCGATGCTGGAACAAAGCCTTTTGGCACGGCCGGGCCGCCTGGGACAAAGCTCCGGCAAAATGGCCCAGTCCTTGGAATACACGCTCTTTTATCAAGACCGCTATAATAAACCCGAACAGTACGAAAATATCATCATCCGAGCCGACGAAGATGGCAAAATTCTCCGCCTTAAGGATATTGCACGTGTGGAGCTGGGTTCAGAGTTTTATGATATTTACTCTAACATCAACGGCCATGTGGCTACTTCTATTGTACTTAAGCAAATAACGGGCAGCAATGCACAAGAAGTCATCCGTCAAGTCAAAGAAAAGCTAAACGAGTTTGAAAAAGACTTTCCCCCGGGCATGCATTATAACCTAAGCTATGATGTTTCACGCTTTTTAGATGCTTCTATAGAGCAGGTGGTGCATACCTTGCGGGATGCGTTTATTTTAGTGGCGTTGGTGGTATTACTTTTCTTGGGAGAATGGCGTTCTACGCTTATACCGATGCTGGCGGTGCCCGTATCCTTGATAGGTTCGTTCTTTTTTGCCAACATCTTTGGCCTTTCCATTAATATGGTGGTCTTATTTGCGTTGGTTTTGGCGATTGGTATCGTTGTAGATGATGCGATTGTAGTGGTAGAAGCCACCCATTTGGAAATGGAGCTGGGGGCGGCTTCGCCCTATCAAGCGGTACAGAGAGCCCTCCGCAAGATAGGCGGGGCGGTCATAGCGATAACCCTTGTGATGGTATCGGTATTTGTTCCGATTGCTTTTCTGAGTGGGCCAGTGGGGGTGTTTTATCGGCAGTTTTCTATTACGATTACCAGTGCGATTGCGTTATCGGCCGTGGTCGCGCTTACCCTTACGCCAGTGCTGAGTGCCATGATTCTGCGGCCACTAACGCATCATGGCCACGCTTCGGGGTGGGCAGGACGATTTTTGCAGAAGTTTAACCAAGCTTTTGAGCGGCTAACAGAACGGTATGCGGGGCTTGTTCGGGTGATTGTGACCCAACGCGGCCTTACTTTAGGCATTATTACCGCTTTTGTAGTTGGGATTGTGCTCTTAGCGCAACTTCTACCTGAAGGTTTTGTGCCCAATGAAGACCAGGGCATCCTATATGCGGTGCTACAAACCCCACCGGGTTCTACTTTGGAAAAGACCTTTGCTATTTCTCGCCAGCTCCAAGAAATTTGCGAAGAAATCCCCGAAATAGAATCGGCCACGGCGTTGGCGGGGTATGAGATTATGACAGAAGGGCGAGGTTCTAATGCGGGCACTGTGCTTATTAACCTCAAAGACTGGTCGCAGCGTGAGCGTTCTGTCGCAGAAGTCCGTGAAGAACTGGAAGAAAAAGCAAAGACTATTCCGGCCGTAGTAGAGTTTTTTGACCCGCCGGCGGTACCTGGTTTTGGGACTTCAGGGGGTTTTTCTTTGCGTCTTTTAGATAAAACTGGCACTTTGGATTATTTTGCCTTTGATAAGGTGGTCAAGACTTTCATGGATTCCCTCCGCAAGCGAAAGGAAATCACGGGGCTCTTTACCTTTTATGCGGTTAACTACCCCCAATACGAGCTGATAATAGATAATCAGATTGCCATGCAAAAAGGTGTATCCATCGGCAAGGCGATGGAAAATCTGAATATCTTGATAGGCAGCACATACGAGCAAGGATTTATCCGCTTTGGGCGGTTTTTCAAGGTGTATGTGCAAGCGGGGCCGGAGTTTCGTAAATATCCCTCTGACCTACTCAATCTCTATGTCAAAAACGATAAGGGGGAGCAGGTGCCGTATTCTGCGTTCATGCGGCTGAGGAAACGGCAAGGTCCAAATGAGCTTACCCGCTATAACCTGTATAACTCGGCGGCTATTCGGGGGCTTCCTGCGCCGGGCTATACCACCGGCGAAGCTATACGCGCCATCCGAGAAGTAGCAGCTAAGACCCTCCCGCGCGGCTACGATATTGCGTGGGAAGGCCTCTCCTATGATGAAGCTAAAAGAGGGAATGAATCTTTATACATTTTTCTTGTGGTTTTGGCTTTCGTATATTTGGTGCTTGCGGCACAGTATGAGAGCTTTCTCCTTCCTTTTGCGGTGATCTTGTCTATACCGATAGGGGTGTTTGGGGCTTTCCTCATGCTGCGGCTCATGGGCCTTGCAAATGATATTTTCGCGCAGATAGCCCTCATAATGGTGGTAGGTCTTTTGGGGAAAAATGCCGTACTTATTGTAGAGTATGCGGTGCAGCGGCAGCGGGAGGGGCTCTCTATGGCGGAGGCTGCAGTAGAAGGGGCTAAGCTGCGCTTACGGCCTATTTTGATGACTTCCTTTGCGTTTGTAGCGGGGGTGATACCGCTTATGTTGGCGCATGGGGCTGGAGCGGTCGCCAGTCGTACGGTGGGAAGTGCGGCTTTTGGCGCTATGGTACTGGGCACTGTGGTGGGCGTGCTCGTGATTCCGGGGCTGTACTATATCTTTGCTAAGCTCGGCGAGGGACGTCAACTCCTCCACGCCCAAGAAGGCCGCTCGCTCACCGAGGAGATTGTGGCCGATAGTTATGCGCGGGCTTCGTTATGGAAGAAGTTCCTCCATGTGCGTACGCTATGGCGGCTGCGCAACCGTAAAAAATCTTCAAAGAGTTTCCGCGTATGAAGGGGCGCTATCGGCGATATGCGCTGTTTATTGGACTATGGGGGCTTTTTGCTTGTGTAGGGCCTCGGCCGGTAGCCTTGCGAAGTAGTATTACCCTCCCTGCTCGGTATGCCGGCACGGCTCAGGCAGAGACCCTCTCTTTGGCGAATAACCCCTGGCAAAGCCTATACACAGACCCTTATTTAGCCGCGCTCATAGACACGGCCTTGGCCCGCAACCAAGAGCTTAGCATACTCCTGACGGAAATAGAGATTGCTCACAGCGAAGTCAAGGCCCGCACCGGCGAATACCTTCCTTTCCTAAGCCCAGGAGGGCGGGTAGATGTGGATAAAGTGGGGCGTTATACGCGCATGGGGGCGGTGGAGCATACCCTGGAGGTAGCCCCCGGCGAAGCTTTCCCAGAGCCCTTCTCTACTTATGAGATAGGGGCTTATGCCCACTGGGAACTGGATATATGGAAGCGCCTGCGCACCCTCCGCCGGGCGGCTCTCTTGCGCTACTTGGCCACCATAGAAGGACGACGCTACGCAGTCACCCGTCTGGTCGCCGAGATAGCCGAGACGTACTATGAACTCTTGGCTGTAGATAACCTCCTAACTACCATAGACGAGTACATCCAAATCCAAATGAATGCCCTGCAGCTTATGCGCCTGAGTAAAGCTGCGGGCAAAGCTACCCAACTGGCTGTCAATCGTTTTGAAGCACGTCTGCTTCATACCCAAAATCGCCGATATGCCCTCCAGCAGCGTCGCACCGAGCTGGAAAACTACCTAAACTTCTTAGTGGGTCGCCTGCCAGAGCCTTTGCCCCGTGCCTCCCAAGGGTTCTTGGATAAAACTATTGATACGACCCTCATGGTAGGCGTACCTCTGCAGCTCTTGCGGAATAGGCCTGACCTTCGTCAAGCGGAGTTAGAGCTCAAAGCGGCGCATTTAGAAGCCCTTGCGGCGTATGCGGCTTTCCTCCCTCAAGTTTCTTTATCAGGTGTGGTAGGGATGCAAGCTTTCCGGCCGGCGTTTCTGCTCTCGCCGGAGTCTATGTTGTATCAACTGGCTGCGGAGGCTATACTCCCCTGGATAAACCGAAATGCCCTCAAAGCCGGTTATATTGCGGCCAAAGCGCGGCAGCGCCAGGCCCTCCTCCGCTATGAGCGAACGCTTATTCATGCTTACGCCGAGGTGCTCAATGAGCTGGCCCATATCCAAAACTTCTCCCAAAGCTTCCGGGTGAAAGCCGAGGAGGTGCGTCTCCTCACCGAGTCCATCGCTATAGCCAATAATCTGTACCGTGCCGCAGAGGCCGATTATTTGGAAGTCCTTCTGACGCAAGTAGAGGCTTTGGATGCCCGTATGGAGCTTATAGAGACTAAGCTTGAGCTGTTGAAAGCGCAGATTGGGTTATACCGGGCATTGGGGGGCGGTTGGCAAGGGACATGAGGCGATATTTGTGGGATGGTGGTCCAGCGTATCATCCCCTGCTTGGATGTGCAAGGCGGCCGAGTGGTTAAGGGTGTGCATTTTCAAAATCTCCGCGACATGGGGGATCCTGTGGAGTTAGGTCTGCGGTATGAAGACTTAGGGGCAGATGAACTGGTGTATTTGGACATTTCGGCCAGTGTGGAGGAAAGAAAGACCTTTGCGCAAGCGGTAGAGCGCATAGCGGCGCGGTTGCGTATTCCTTTCACAGTAGGGGGGGGGGTAGGGGATGTGGAAGATATTCGGCGCTTGTTAGAGGCCGGAGCGGATAAAGTCTCCATAAATACGGCCGCTCTCCAACGGCCCGAACTGATAACGGAGGGGGCGGCCCGCTTCGGTCGCCAGTGCATCGTCGTGGCCATAGATGTAGCTCGGGAGGAAGGCGGTACCTATCGGGTATATTCGCATGGCGGGCGGCGTCCCACTGCGTGGGAGGCGGTAGCGTGGTGTAAAACCGCTGAGGCCGCCGGCGCCGGCGAAATCCTCCTCACCGCTATCGGCCGAGATGGCACACGCCAAGGCTTTGATATCCCCCTCACGCGTCAAGTCGCAGAAGCCCTTTCCGTACCGGTGATTGCCTCAGGCGGGGCTGGACGCATAGAGCACTTCTTGGAGGTGTTTCGCGAGGGGAAGGCCGACGCAGCCCTCGCTGCCGGCATTTTTCATGAAGGCCTTCTTACACCCCAACAGATCAAGTCGTACCTTCACGCGAAAGGACTATCGGTACGGCTATGACTGCGCCGGACTTCTCGCGGGGGCTTTTGCCCGCCGTAGTGCAAGACGCCGAAACCCATGCCCTCCTCATGGTAGGCTATATGAACGAAGAAGCCTATCACCATACGCTGGAAACAGGCTGGGTGACTTTCTTTAGCCGGAGTCGTCAGTGCCTCTGGGTAAAAGGCGAAACCTCCGGCGCAAAGCTCAAGCTGGTGGAGCTGCGGGCGGATTGCGATGGGGACACGGTATGGGTGCGGGCACTTCCCTTAGGGCCTACTTGCCATAGGGGTACTTATAGCTGTTTTGCGGAGGAAGGCGAGCTTTTAGGTAGCTTCTTGGGTCATCTGTGGCGGATTATCCAGGAAAAAGCCCAGCATATGGAAACAAACTCGTATACAGCGACCCTCCTGCAAAAGGGACTTCCGGCTATAGCCCAAAAAGTCGGCGAGGAAGCCGTGGAAGTGGTGGTAGCAGCCTTAGCCCAGTCTCGCGCGCGTTTAGCTGAAGAGGCGGCTGACCTTATGTATCATTTATGGGTACTCCTGCTGGCAGCGGGGCTCTCCCCGGCTGAGGTGGAGGCTGTCTTACGAAGGCGGCATGAGCGGCGCACCGGAGTATGAACTCGTAGGCGTCCTGCACGCTATTTTACCCCCCATACAACTGCGCCCCGATAGGATTAAGCTTCCCTTTGTGGTGCTAAGCGATACCCCTCAGCCTCAGCTTATCTTGTTAGAAGCCTATACCCCTCTGGCAGAAAAGCTTCGGATTCTACCCCTGTCGGAAAAAATACGGGTGCGTTTTACCCTGGAAGGGCGCCTTTGGCACCCGCCTCAAGGCCAGAGCCGCTATGTCACCCGCCTCGTGGCCATAGCAGTGGAACGGCTTTCGGCGTAACTTTGTGGAGTATGGACTTATTTGAAAAGGTACGGGCGCGCATGCGCGCCGACTTAGGCAAATACGCGGAAATCGGACATCATTATTTAGCTTTTCCGAAACTCACCGGCCCCTTGGGGCCTCACATGTACTTCCAGGGAAAGCCAATGTTGGTATGGTCTCTGAATGACTACTTGGGCTTAGCGAATGACCCCCGGGTGCGCGAAGCTGACGCCGAAGCCGCTAAGGCCTACGGCCTTGCCTATCCGATGGGTTCTCGCATGCTTACGGGTAATACCGATGAGCATGAGGCGTTAGAGCGGGAGCTGGCGGACTTTGTCGGCAAGCCCGATGCCTACCTCATGAACTATGGGTATCAAGGGTTTTTGTCGGTAATAGATGCGCTCACGGATAGGCATGATGTGGTGATTTATGACAGCCTTTCGCATGCGTGCCTTATAGATGGGGTTCGGCTCAGTCCGGCGCTACGGATGAGCTTCCGCCATAACGATATAGGCCACTTAGAGGAGCGGCTCAAGCGGGCCGTGGCCCATGTCGAAAAGACCGGCGGGGGCATCTTAGTGATTACCGAAGGGGTATTTGGGATGCGAGGCGACTTAGGGGCGTTGGATAAGATAGTGGCGCTAAAAGCCAAGTATCCGTTTCGGCTGCTGGTGGATGATGCGCATGGTTTCGGGGTAATGGGGCGCACAGGGCGGGGCGTGCCTGAGCACTTTGGGGTGGAAGAGGCGGTGGATATTTGGCTGGCTACCTTCGCTAAGACGATGGCCTTGATTGGGGCATTCGTGGCCGGGGAACGCGAGGTTATCCAGTACTTACGGTATCACCTCCGCAGTCAGATTTATGCGAAGGCTTTGCCTATTGCGGCCGTGATAGGGGCACGCAAGCGTTTGGCGATTATCCGTCAGGAGCCAGAACGGCTGGCTCGTCTCTGGCACATCACGCGCCGGCTTCAAGAGGGCCTCAAAGCAGCAGGCTTTGATATTGGTGTGACTGAATCGCCGGTGACCCCTGTCTATCTCCATGGAAGTGACGCCGAAGCCATTGCCTTAGTAAAAGACCTGCGGGAAAACCTTGGCATTTTCTGCTCGGGGGTTACTTATCCGGTGATAGAGAAGGGGAAGATAATACTACGGCTTATCCCCACCGCGGCCCACACAGAGGAAGATGTGGCTCGCACGATAGAGGCTTTCCGACAAGTAGCGCAGCGTCTGCGTGAGGGCGTATATGCGCGTCTCTCTTCTTCTTTACCTGTATGAGTATGGCCTCGCCTGTGGATGTGACACGCCAGCAAAAGCTGGTAGATGAACTGAATAGCCAAGCCTACGAGGAAAGATATAACAATACTGCGCTGACCCTTAAGCTGGCCGAGGATGCGCTCCAAAAAGCACAGGCTATTCATTATACCGAGGGCGAGGCCTGGGCCTTGCGTAACTTAGGTATAGGCCATGCGATTCAAGGCCGCTTGGAAGAAGCCGAAAAGTACTTCTTAGAAGCCCTAAAGCTCTTTGAAGGGTTAGAAAACATGCGGGGCTTAGGGCTTACCCTTTCTAATCTGGGTACGGTTTATCAGCAAGTGGGGCGGCTGGATAAAGCAGTAGAGCATTTGGCTCGTTCTTTGCGCTATTTAGAGCTTGTTCCGGATTTAGCTTTCTTTTATGCGCAGACCTTAGCTAATCTGGGTTCCCTTTTTGGTGAGCTGGAACAGTTAGAACTGGCGCGGGAGTATCATGAAAAAGCGTTGCATATTCATGAGCAGGTGGGAGCTAAGCGGGGGATGTTCTTTTCTTGTGTGAGTTTGAGCTCGCTACACCAAAGTATAAAGCAGTATTCGCAGGCGGAGGCTTACATTAGTCAAGCGTTGGATATAGCTACGGACTTAGGGGAGGAGGATTTAGTGGTGAGGGCCTTACTCAGTCATGCCCAGCTTTTGAATGAAATGGGGCGCCATGAAGAGTCGTTGGGGCGGTTAGAGCGGGCGGAGGAGCTGGCGCAGTTGATACACAATCCCCACTTGCAGCTACACATATATGCCACCATGGCCGATACCTATGTGGCGTTGGGTTTGCTGGAAAAAGCCCATGAAATTCTGCGTAAAGTAGAAGCTTTGCGAGGCGAGGTTCGGCAAGGCGTGATGGAGTATTTTCTTTCAGAAATACAGGCGCGCTTGGCCGAAAAAGAAGGGCGGTATGAGGACGCTTACAAGCAGTATAAAGACTATGCTACCAAGAGATTAGAGATGCAGCGGGCTGTCTCCCGGACTACGGTGGCGTCCTTAGAGCGGATTTTACGGGAAGATATCCTGGGAAAGGAAAAAGAAGTAACCGGGGAGTTTGTGGTGGCTCGGCGCATTCAAGAGGCCCTTTTGCATGGGGAGGCGGAGCTACAGCAAGTTTTTCCGGAAAGTGTATATTGGTTAGTGCCTAAGGGGGTGGTCAGTGGCGATTTTCTCTGGGTAGGACGAGGAAAGGATGGAGCCCAAGTGCTCGCAGTAGTAGATGCCTCGGGTGCCGGTGTCTCTGCGGCCATCCTCTCTACTATCGCCCACACGCTCCTGTATGAAATTGTGACTTTGCGGGGGGTGACCGACCCCGGTCGTATTCTTAGTCAGCTGCATAAAAGCCTTTTAGACCTTCTGTATCCTCCCACCAAGAAAAGCGATCCCGAGTTAGAGGCCTTACAAACAGAAGGATTTCAAGTGGGGGTATGTACAGTCCTATCCTCGGCTGGGGAGGTGCACTATGCAGGGGCACATATCCCGCTGTGGGTATATACGCCTATGCTGGGCTGGGAACAGCTACAGGCGGATAGGCGCTTAGTAGGGCAGCGGCTGGAAGGCGAAGAGAAAACGCCTCGGCTCTACACCAGTACGATTATTCCCGTGGAGAAGCAGTGGGTGCTCCTCTTCCTCACAGATGGATGGGAGCGTCAAGTGCGTGCTTCGGATGGTAAGCGGTACGGCCGTGCTGCCGTCCGAGACTTCCTCACCCAAAATCCGCCTAAGGAGTTAGAGCCGTGGGTAGAGAGTATTAAGGAGGAGTTTGAGCGCTGGCGCAGTGGGGCGACCCCTACGGATGATGTGCTCCTCGTAGCCGTGCGGCTATGAGGACTTTATGGCTGATAGGTCTGCTTGCCCTGGCCTGCGCCCAAGAGCCCAAGGTCTATCAGCTCTCCGGCATGGTACTGAGTGCTACCACGGGCGAACCCATCCCTTATGTCTCCATTCGTGTGGGGAAAACCCGTAGAGGTACGGTGGCTAACGCAGATGGGTTTTATAGCTTGCCTGTCGTGCGGGGAGATACCTTATACTTTTCTGCGCTGGGCTATAAGCGGGGACGCTTTATCTTCAGCGAATACCTCCAAGCCTACACCGGCGATACCACTGAGGGCTTCATGTATGCGGTGAACTACCTCACCGAGGATACCATAGAGCTACCTACCGTGCGTATTTCCGCTATCCGCACCCCCGAAGAACTCAAAACGGCCCTCTTGAATATCCCCTTGGAGACCCAGACTCAGGTCGCTCGCGACAATGTCAGCCCCGAACTGATTGCCTATTTCCTCCAAAACCTCCCGTTGGACCCCCAAGAACGCATAAAAGTCGCGGAGCAGCGCTATCGGGATATTTATTATCAGCGTACGCTCCGGCCTACGTACCCTATCTTGGACCCGATAGCGGCCTACCGCCTGGTCAAGTACTTGACCGAAAAAGCCCAAATCAAGCGCGAGAAAATCTACGACTACTGGCGGGACGATTGAGCTGCGTGCATCTGGATGTACGCTGAAAGGCTTTGATACAAGGGGAGGAGTTCGGGCATCTCGGCTTGGAGGAAGGCTTCATGTTTAGCCAGGGTAAGGGTATCTCCTCGGCGAGCCGGTCCAGTTTGGGCCTCAGCGGGAGAGAGATAACTCAGCTTCTCTACCACTTTTTGGGCTAAGGGTAAGTACAGCTTCCATCCGCCTGCGGGCTGCGCCAGCCTATCCGCTATATGAAAGAGGGCATTCACAAAGTTAGCGGCGAAGACGGCCCCTATGTGCAAGCGTAAGCGCAAGGCGCTGTCGACGTAATGCACCTTTTCAGCGGTGCCGGCTAAAAGTGTAGCCCACCTTCGGATGAGGGGTGGCCCTTCCCAAACAATGGGGAAAGAGCCCCAAGAGATTGGCTGACCAGGGGTGAAAGTCTGAAGTGGATAAAGCACGCCGGCTTTTTCTCCATAGTACTGGGCGATTTCAGAAAGCGGTATAGAGCCCGCGGTATGTACGATCCCTTCTATGGGGCCTACGAAGGGTAGGATTGCCTCAGCGGTGGAGGCTATTTGGCGGTCTTTTACGCAGAGGAAGATACCTCGTACTTTTTCCCACGGTACCGCTTCCCAGGAGGTGACTGTGGAATAAGGGACATGCAGGGTTTGATAAGGGCGATGGACAAGGCATACTTCTTGGGCTATTTCATGGAGGCGGGTAGCTATGGCTTGGCCTACGCCGCCGGCGCCTATCACGAGAAACATCCCTCAAAGATGTTTTGTACCTTGCATATATGACGCAGCTTCCCCCCAAGGGGCGCCCTGTGGAAGAGGTTCTCGCAGCGATAGACCAACTCAAGCACCACGATACCGACAGCACGGGTAGTCGTCTCTGGAGCTTGGTGTACTATCACAGTCCGGAGGTGCATCGGCTGGCACAAGAAGCCTACGCGCGCTATATTGCTGAGAATGCGCTTAATCCGTTGGCTTTCCCCAGCCTCCGCAAAATGGAAAATGACGTCGTAGGTATGGTGAAGGCGCTTCTCCACTGTCCCGCTGAAGGGGCTGGCACGATGACGAGTGGCGGTACGGAGAGCATTTTCCTCGCCCTAAAGGCTGCTCGCGACTGGGCACGAGCCACACGCCCGCATATCTCTGTGCCCGAAGTGGTGGCGCCAGTGTCCGCGCATCCCGCTTTTGATAAGGCGGCGCATTACTTAGGCCTAAAGCTTATCCATGTGCCGGTGGATAGCGCAGGGCGAGCGGATGTAGCCGCCATGCGGGCCGCCCTCTCTGAAAGAACTATCCTTTTGGGGGGTTCTGCCCCGTCGTATCCGCATGGGGTGATGGATCCTATTCCAGAGATAGCGGCGCTGGCGCGAGAATATGGCCTACTATGCCATGTGGATGCGTGTGTGGGGGGCTTTGTCTTGCCCTTTCTGGAAAAAATCGGCGTGGCTATCCCGCCGTTTGATTTCCGGGTGGAAGGGGTGACCAGCCTCTCGGTAGACTTACACAAGTACGGATATACGCCCAAGGGGGCCTCGGTGATATTGTACCGGGAACGGCAGCTTCGGCGGTATCAGTTTTTTGTATATGGGGGGTGGCCTGGGGGCATTTATGCCTCGGCGACTTTTTCGGGGACGCGTTCGGCGGGGGCTATTGCCGCCGCATGGGCGATCTTACAGCATCTGGGCGAAGAAGGCTATATCTTGGCTGCAAAAGCAGCCTGGGAAGCTGCACAGCACATACAGGCGGCGATAGCCGAAATACCGGAGCTTTACATAGTGGGCGAGCCTGTGGCCACGGTATTTGCGTTTGGGGCGCGGTCGCCGCTCGATGTATATAGTTTGGGGGATGCTTTGGGGCGGAGGGGATGGTTCTTAGATAGGCAGCAGAAGCCCCCCAGCCTGCACCTAACGGTCACGGCTGGGCATGCGCGGGTAGTGGAAGCCTTTATCCGAGATTTGCGTGAGGCGGTAGTCGAAGAGCGCCTGCGGGCCAGCCGGGGCAGTTGGCGCCGGCGGCTGGGACGGCAAGCTGTGCGAACAGGACTCGCCATCCTCCCCGAACGGTGGGTGCGTTCTATGGCACGTTGGATTAGCCGCACAGCCCGCACCGACAAGCCCCCTAAACGCACCGCTGCCCTCTACGGTATGATGGCTTCCCTTCCGCAGCAAGACTCCGTGGAAAAACTCGTAGAGGACTTTTTAGACCAGGCGCTCAGTAGCTAACCCCTAAGGGGGGCACTACCTTGAAGGTATACCGCTCGCCTGTGGCACCTTGTATCTCTACAAGGTAGAGTCCCCCTGTCGGCGGTAGAAGTAGGGGGTATTTGTCGCCGGGGTTTAGGGAGAGCGGGCTTTCATGTAAGAGATGCCCTGCCGCATCCCAAAGTCTTAGGCGCTTGTCTTGCAGAGATCCTTGAGCTACAAGGAAATAAACGCCTTCAGGCAGTCGCTCTATGTAGAAAGGCTGCGCTAAAAACCCTTGATGCAGGGCTGCAGGGGCTGAGGTCCCATACGCAGCAATGTACCCTACGTTGAGACTGCCTCCACCATCTTGGGTGAAGCTTCCACCTGCATAAAGCGCGTTATTATACCAGGCCAGGCTGCTTACAATGGTAGGACCTAAACCGCTACCTAAGGCGCTCCAGCTGCCCGTAGAGGAGAGTTTGGCTACTCGATTGACGACGGTACCATTGCCCAACGAGGTAAAGCTGCCTGCTACATACAGGTCGCTACCTACAGGGAGGAGGGCGCGTACACTCCCACTGGTGGGGGCGCCAGGGACGCTTTGAAACTGGTTCCCATCAAAAGTCACCAGCTTGCCAGAGGCACTGCCGGCTATGGTAAAGTCGCCGCCTATGTATAGTTTGCCGTTCCACACGGTGGCGCACCATATGTTGTTGTTGGGGCCTTGGCCACTGGGATAGGCAGGGTCTAAACGCTGTTGGGCTTTATTCCATATAGCGAGGTAAGCCAAGTCGGTGTTGTTGTAGTACCCTGCCACGAAGCTGCCGGCCACATAGAGTTTATTTTGGAAGAGCCCGAAGGCGCGGGGTACTCCCCCCATAAGTAGCTGAGAAGTATTGGAAGGGTCGGGGGCGAGCCACTGCGAGCCATTCCAACGGGCAAAATACGCTATGTATTGCGGGGGATTTCCTACTTGGGTAAAGCCTCCGCCTACCAGCAGTTCTCCATCATACACGGCCAGCGCATACACCGGTCCGGAGACGCCCCCGCCTACGGCACTCCATGTGTTGGTGGTAGGGTCGTAGGCGGCCAAGTTCTGGGCGGAGCTATTGCCGATACCCGCAAACTCCCCTCCCACGATGAGCTTCCCTTGGTATTCGGTTATAGCGTAAATAGCCCCTGTGCCGCCAGCGCCTAAGCCCGGGCCCACGCGCTGCCATCCTTGGCCTGCGACAAAGCGGGCGATACCCTGAGCCTGAAGGGCATTCCCCCCGATGTTTTGGAAGCGTCCTCCTACGTACAGGGCACCTTGCCACGCATATAAGACATCAATCGGGCCATCCGTGCCTCCATTTACATCATACCAGGTCTGTCCCCATAGCCAGCTTCCCCAGCTAAGAATAGCTGCTAATATTTGTCGCATGAGACAAAGTTAGCATGGGCCCCCAAGCTTGAAACACCTCCAACAGTTACTCTCCCTCTCGGACTCCACTGCAAGGATGCCGGTATACCTTTTTTGGGGGGTCTTGGGGAGGTTCGTAGCAGTCTTTTGAAGATACTACTATATGTTCTTCGCTTAGGACTTGGTAATTTACAGCCCCGCGTATATGCCAGTATAAGTTTTTAGCTGAGGGGTCCCGACGGTGGCAATACACGATGATACACCGCTGGTAAGTGTCTAAACCGGATTCTTCGGAAGAAAATGAAATGACCCCGTGATAGTTCCTGAGGAGAATCTCGGCCACGGGCATCTGGTTCTTTTCAATCAGTAGGGTTATCTTAAGAGCCTTGCATGTGTCCTGGTCCATACGCAAGGGAGTATGAGATATAGGGTGAAGTTTGCCTGCCTCTTTTGCGCCAATCAGTGAAAAACAAAAAAGGATCCCGTATTTCTTGCACGGGATCCCAAATCTAAGTGAAACTTGCAAGGGGAGGCTTTAGGAAGCCTTGGCGCAGCTACTGGTCTTTTTGGCGCCGGAGCAGCAGCCTTTTTTGGCTTTCTTGGAAGAAGTTTTTTGGACCGGGGCGGTAGGGGCAGCGTCCGAGTGCTCTTCGCCATGTTCGTGTTTATCCTTGCAGGCGGGGTACTCTTCGTTAGACACAAGGGTGTATTGGACGCCGGCTTCTTTTAGGGCGCTATGTAGCCGGCTGCAGCAGCCCAAAGTCGGCTTGTCATACAAAATAACGAGCTGGCCTTGGGCTTCGTCGTACTTGACGGATTTGACGCCTTTGAGCGAAGAGAGCGCTTTTTGGGCGGTCGCCACTTGTTCTTTTTCGACTTTGATAGTCATCTTAGAGGCCTTATCATCACCGGCCTTAGCTACACCGGCCCAGAGGAGGGCCAGTACGGATAAGTGTGCGAGCGTACGCATACTGCAAATATACATACTTTGCTTCTTTTCCAAACGCGTGTCCAAGCCGGTATCTTTGGGCGGTGCTGGGATGGGTATGGGTACTCTTGCCGGTGTGGGAGAGTTGGACAGCTCCCCAGGGGCGGTGGGGGGCGTATGCTTTTCCGTTGATTAGTCCTGAGGGACGCGTGTATGTAATAGATGGACGGCGGGTGTGGCGCCTCAATACCCAGGGATGGGAAGAGCGGCTCCGCCTTCCCGAAGAAGCGCGGGCGGGTTTAGCGTTGGGTGGTGATACCCTGCTCTTGGGAGGAATGAATAGGGTGTATTGGGCGGCAGGGGAAAGTCTTTCTTCTGTAGCGTTCTCTGGCACAGGGTGGATATATCGGATGTGGTACGGCGCTACGGGCATAGCCCTTCGGGGCGTCCAAGCTTCTCTATGGGCGGAGCGGCAAGGCGAACGCTGGACCTTTTCCGAGACACCGGGAGAATGGATGGGCGTCTCGGGAAGGGGCCTTCTTTGGCGAGCAGGGGATAGCCTGTGGCTATGGCCGGCAAATACTCCCCTTCCTGTTCCTTCGGGACGCTGGATAGAGGGCTTTTCCCACACCCATCTCCTCTGGCTCATAAACGACAAAGGGGAAGTATGGGCTTTTCCGCAGGGCCGGCGTGTGCGCATGGGCGCCCGGGCCTGGGTAGGCCCGTACCTCCTTACGGAAACAAGTGTGATAGAATGGCCTTCCCAGAAACCGGTCTGGCAAGGGAGCGAACCTGTCTATGCAGCCGCATGGGAAGCGTCCCTCTCTCTGCTTTGCGTGCTTACCCCTTCGGAGTGCGTAGCGCTCTATGTGCAAGCGCCTATCCACTGGGTGAGGCGGTGGCCTGTGCCTGTGACCCAAGGACGGATAGAAGCCGGACAGTGGGTATTCTGGCAGGGGGAGACGGCTATCTTTCCGGAAGGGACTCGGCGCTATGCGGCTACTCTCTTGGAAGCCACCCGCTATAAGGGTCAGTGGCTATGGGCTACGCCTGTGGGCATCTTGGATGAGGCCGGCCGTCCCTTCTTAGCACCTGGGCGCTATGTCGGAGCCATAGCGGCTCGGGGCACAACCCTCGCTTGGGCCACAGGCATGGAAGTCGTCATCCAACAAGACCAAAAGTCCCTACGGTATCGTTTCCCGCAGCCTATCCGCAAGCTCGGGTGGCAAGGAGCAAACCTTTGGGCTTGGCGGGCCGAGTCTTTCTATACATGGGATGGGCGCCAATGGAAAAGCTATAAGCTCCCTTTCCTCCCGGAAGAAGTGGTTTCCGAAGGAGAAGGGGTCTTCTTTCGGGTGGGGCGCTCCTGGCTGAGATGGGAAAAAGGTCGCGTACGGGATACCCTTTCCGCGCTGCCAGGCAGAGATAAACTCCCCCCGTTATCGCTCGCTTGGGGACGGGTGCTGGGAACCTATACGCAGGCGGGAGAAGTTCGGATATTTACCTCCTTAGGGGAGCTCGTGTATAAGCCCGGCGCGGGTAAGCTTACCCCGCTGCATCTTTCTGCGCGTCTAATGGGGCCGGCTCTGCGGTCGCTCTCGGCTTCGCGCTTCGAGTTGCCCACGGAGAGGCCGTACGTAGAACTATCCTGGACGGCGGTGGTGCCTTTTCTGCCCAGTCAGGCGACCGTTTGGGTCCAAATAGGCGAAGAAGCGCCTCGGCGCTTGACCCAGCCTTCTTTGGTGTTGGCGCTTTCCCGCCCGGGACGAGTCCCCCTACGCGTGCTTCTGCGGCATCCGTGGTACCCTGCTGGTGTCTCTGTCTCTTGGGAAGTGGAAGTTCGTCCGCCGTGGTATGAGTCGTGGCCGGCCCGTCTCGCGTTTTTGGTAGGGGCCTTGGCATTAGTGATGGGGATATGGGCCGTCCGGGAGTGGAACCATCGGCGGCTGGCTCGGCGCCTCCAAGCCGAACGGCAAGCCCTCCTCCGCCAAGTTGAGTCTCAGCAGGTCCAACTCTTACAGAGCGAACGCATGGCTAATCTGGGCCTCATGGCCGCCCACATTGCCCACGAAATCAACACGCCCTTAGGGGTCATCCAGTCGGCCCTTAGCGAAATGGAGGAAAAACTAAGACGCCTTCGGCCGGAAATGCCCTTACCGCTGGAGGCTCGTCCGGGCCCAGAACAGCTGCGCGCTTTACGACAAGCCTGGCAGGTGGCCCATCCCGAGCTTCCTCCCCCACAAATACAACGTTTGGCGCTCTTAGGCTATACGCCCGAGCAGTGGCCCGCCATAGCCCACTACCTCACCGATGAGGCTACCTTCTCGGTATGGGAGCAGTGGCTCTTGTTTGGGCAAGCGTTGGGCCGAGCCAAAGAAGCCGCAGAGAAACTCTACGGCCGCGTACAAGCCATACGCATGTATGTACGGGGCATGGAGGCCGCTCCCACCGAAAAAGTCCTCCTCCAAGAAAACCTCCAAAAAGCCATAGCTTTTTATAAACCCCTCTTGCGCCGAGTGCAGGTGCATTTTGAGGCCCCACCGGACCCGCTTTGGATAAATGCTCATCCTGCGCGCTTAGACCAGGTATGGGCTAACCTCATCCAAAATGCTATTCAAGCGATGCCCGATGGCGGAGAGCTTTTTATAAAAGTGCGGGTGGCTGGTGAGAAAGTGGAGATTCTTTTCCAGGACACGGGCAAAGGGGTGCCTCCTTCCCTACGAGAAGCGATATTTGAGCCACTTTTCACCACAAAGGCCCCCGGCGAAGGGACCGGCTTAGGGCTGCCCCTCTGCCGACAAATCGTAGAGGGCTATGGAGGACAGATACGACTCTTGCACAGTGAGCCGGGCTATACCCTCTTTGCCGTAGAACTCCCCTTAGCGTCCGAGTAAGAATAAAGTGGGGGCTTTTGGCAGAGTTTGCCCTTCCCACTGAGGGATAGGGTAGGTGTGAACAAACCCCGTGGGACTGGTAAGATTATGGGCTACACAAAGGAGTAGGGTATGCGGCGCACGCTGAAGAATCTCTTCAAAAAGTGCTTGGGTTCGGCCGGGGGTCTCCATGAGGATTTGGGTGCTCTCGGTAGCAGCTTGGAAGACTTTTTGGAGAAACTGGTAACGCTTGCGTTTTTCTATGGGAGGGTATCCCCAAAAGGTGAAGTGCTGTCCACTCAGGCCGGAAGCGGCCAAGGCTAAGGTGATGCTGCTAGGACCCGCTAAGGGAATGACTTCGTAACCTTCGGCGTGGGCCCGTCGTACCAGAGTGTGCCCGGCGTCAGCCACCCCCGGCAGACCGGCCTCGCTGAGAAGGGCGGCTTTTGCCCGAGCTAAAAACACCTGCTGGTAAGCCTCCCATGGCCAATCTCCTAACGCCGAATCCCAACCAAAGAGTTGGCTATCGGGATGTAGCCCCAGTCGTTGAAGGTAAGGACGGAGCCGCGTAGGATGCTCCACAAAAAAGAAGCGTACCTGCCGGATGGTCTCGTGAAGAAGGGGATATTCCCAATAGGGCCGTTCTGCACTGAGGGGCGTAGGTATGAGATATAGCCGCATGTGCGCCAAAATGCAACCTCTTTTTCATACTTGCGGGAGCCTCTACTTGCCAAAGAGAGCTATATTTGCCTGCATGGGGCGGTACTTAAGATATGCCTTAGGCTTGCTGCTGTGGGGGTATGGGCAGGAGTGTGGGATAATCTATGTCACGCCGACGGGGGCCAATAGTGGGCCGGCCGGCACCCGAGCGAACCCTGCTTCCTTATCCTATGCCCTTACGCTTATTTCGCCCTCTGCACGGTACTTGCGGTTGGCTGCGGGCACCTATACCTTGAATGCGCCCTTGGTTATCCCCATAGATAGCGTCGTCATAGAGGGGGGCTACGTGCCCGGCTCGGGCTGGCAAAAAACCAATACGGCTATCACCAAGCTGATTCGTTCCACGACTAATGTAGAACCCAACCCGCCGCGTTTGACGGCTATTCAGGCGATAGGGCGGCGGGGCTTTCGGCTGCAGGACCTGGAAATAGAAGTAGCGGATGCCCCCGGGCCAGGCCTCTCTACCTATGGGGTGTATCTGAATGGATGCCGGGATTATACGATTGCGCGGTGTAAAATCCATGCGGGAAAAGGAGGCGATGGGACTAATGGCACGCCGGGGGTAAATGGGGCGGCTGGTGCCCCAGGGCAACCCGGCGGTTTAGGCTGTCGCCGTTGTGACCCCACTACCCCTCCTTACACCAACTTAGGGGGGGCTGGCGGAAGTAGCTGGTCGGGTGGGGCTCGAGCCGGGGGCAACGGTGGTAACGGCGGTGCCCGAGGTACCGGGACAAACTGTACCTTTTGTAGCTTGTGTGACCCTTCGGTGATATCGGCCCCAGATGGTCAGCCCGGGCAGCCCGGTAGCGGTCCTGGCGGCGGAGCCGGCGGCGCAGGCAAACCCGGCCTCTGCTACTGCACCAATGGGCTAAACGCCACCGATATCATCAACTACTTCAATAACTGTCCTACGCCTTTTTCTGACCCGGCGCACACCGGTGAAGATGGCCAGCCCGGCGCGGATGGGCAAGACGGCCAAGACGGGCAAGATGGCGTGGCGCAGTTTGTGGGCGGCTACTTTGTGCCGCAGGATGGTACCGATGGGACAGATGGTACCGATGGGAGCGGTGGAGGAGGCGGCGGTGGCGGTGGAAGCATCGGGTGTATTCCGGGGCTAAGTGGGGCCACGTATAACTGGAATAGCCCAGGCGGCGGGGGCGGTGGCGGCGGGGAAGGGGGACAGCATGGCACCCATGGCACCAAGGGTACTGGCGGAGGAGGCAGCTTCGCCGTCTTCCTCTGGAATAATGGCCCGAATGGGGTTTTCAAAGATTGTCGGCTTACCACCGGGGGTTCTGGGGCTGCAGGTATGGGGGGGGCGGGGGGCTTAGGTGGGACTGGCGGGGTAGGCGGTGCCCCCGGCAATGACCGCCTTATGACAGGCGGGAGTGCTGCCGGCTGTGAAGGTGGCGCTGGCGGTCGTGGCGGCAACGGCGGTCGTGGCGGCAACGGCGGCCGCGGTGGCAACGGTTCCCCCGGCGTCGCCTATGACCTTTATTACCATTCGGCTCCGGGCACCTACCCAGCCGTGGTCCAAAATGGGTATAACCCGCTGGAACCGCCTATCACGGTGGATAATATTCCCGCTTGCACCTATCAAGCCGTCACCCTAACTACCTCGGCACCAGGCTCTTACTTCGTATGGAATACGGGAGGCAATCCGCCCTCTGCCACGGCTCCGTCTACCACCGTCTCTTATTCCACCGAGGGCGCAAAAACCCCTACCCTTCTCGTAGATGGCCTTCCCTATACTTATGCGGACTTTGTGCTTATTACCCGAACCATCCCTTTACCCCAAATCCAAGCTTCTCAGATTACGGTTTGTACAGGGACGCCTATTACTTTTTCTACCCCTGTGGCGGCAGATGGCTATGAGTGGCTTTTTCCTGGGGCCACTCCTGCCTCCGCTACTGTCCAAAATCCTCCTCCTGTCTCTTTCAGTGCCCCGGGCCAGTACTGGGTCAAGCTGCGCCTCCAAACCAACTGCTGCGGCTTCTCCCCGTGGGATAGTATAGCGGTTTATGTCGTGAGCAACCCTTCCGTAGTACTCCCCTCCGATACATTGCGGTGTCTCTCTGATCCGCCCCTCTCCCTTTCTGTCAATACCTTCCCCGGCGCTACTATTGCCTGGTTTTACAATGGCAACCCCTTGGCTACGGGCGTCTCCACCATCCAAGCTACTAACCCAGGAACCTATGTCGTGAGTGTATCCTACCCCGGCGGTTGTGAAGGACGCGATACGTTCAACCTTACCGTCGTGCCCTCCATCCCTGTAAACTTAGGCCCGGATGTCCAGTTATGCGCAGGAGACCCGCCGCCTGTCTTAGATGCAGGCTTCCCGGGCAATACCCACCTCTGGACCTTCAACGGTGTGCCTATTGCTACCAGCCAGACTATTACCGCTACCCAAAGTGGCACGTATAGCGTGCTTGTCAGTAATAGCAGTGGCTGCACGGGCCGAGACACCATTCAGGTGACCTACACGAACTTCTCTGTGGATTTGGGGCCAGATAGGAGCTTATGCGCGTCGTCGGTGGTGTTGGATGCTGGGTTAGGGGCTACCACCTGCCAGTGGACCCTCAACGGCAATCCGCTCCCGGGCACTGCTTGCCAGATTACGGCTACTGCTTCGGGCACTTATGCTGTGGTAGCCCAAAATGCTGCTGGATGCACGGCTTCTGACCAAGTGGATGTGACTTTGGGTGCGCCGCTCTCGGCACAGTTTTCGGGGCCTTCTACGGCGCAAGTGGGTCAGCCGGTGTCTTTCACCGACCAAACCACGCCTACCCCTACCGGCTGGGTGTGGAACTTCGGCGATGGGTCCTCCCCCGTCACCGGAACCCCCACTCCTACCCATACCTACACGCAAGCAGGCCTTTTCCCCATAGTACTGGCCGTAAGTAATGGCCTCTGCACAGATACGGCGGTAGGCTCGATTGAGGTGCTGTGGGATTGTACGAGTCTGCCTCTCCAAGCGAACTTTACGGCTTCTCCCAATCCCGTAGACCTCAATGTAGGCGGCGGCACCGTCACCTTTACCAATACTTCCACGGGGGCCACAACCTATCTATGGTTTTTTGGGACGGGGGATACCAGCACAGCGGTAAGCCCTTCTTATGCGTATGCTCAGCCGGGCACCTATACGGTGATGCTGATTGCACGCAACTACAACTGTAGCGACACGGCCTGGCAAACTATTACGGTGACCCGCACGTTGCCTTCTGCTTTGCAGGCAGGGGGGTCCATCCGCTTGCAGCTTTTCCCCAATCCGGCGCATGAAGGGGTTACGGTGGTGCTGCCGGCTGGGGGGCCGTGGCACCTTTCGCTCTATAATGCCATAGGCCAACTGGTACAGTCCTGGCGTTATGAGGTGGGGGGCACCTATCAGATAGACCTACGGGGGCTTCCTGCGGGTTATTACACCCTCAAAGCGGAGTCCCCCGTGGGTCTGCCGTATTGGGGGCAGCTCCTCCGTGAATAATCCATGGGTGGAGCGGCGGAGGTGTGGCAGACCCCCCTCACTTACCTTAAGGGTGTCGGCCCCAAACGCGCAGAAGTCCTCAAAGAAGAACTCGGCTTAGAGACCTATCAAGACCTGGCGGAGTATTTCCCGCGCCGCTACTTGGATTACAAGGAAGTCACGCCGATTGTGCAGGCGCGTCCCGACCAAGAAGCGGTATTCCGTGGACGACTGGGGAGCTTCCAAGTGCGGCCTCTGCCGGGGGGCAAACGCGCCCTCCTCGTTTCTACCCTCTACGACGGCCAAGCCTGGATAGAACTTGTCTGGTACCAAGGCTGGGACTGGGTCCGCCAAAAGTTTGCCCCGGGCCAAGAAGTCCTCGTGATTGGCCGTCCCCGCTACATCAAACGCACCCTCCAAATACCACACCCTGAGATATTCCCTCTTTCCGAAGCGGCCCAGCTGCAAAAACTCTTACGAGTACATCCTGTATACCCCCTCACAGAAAAGGTTCGCCAAAGTGGCTTAGACGATAAGCGTTTCCGTATGCTTTTTGAAGAGCTATACCGACAGACCGGTTTTGAAATGGAAGACCCTATTCCCGAACATGTTCGCCAGGCTTTTGATCTCCTGCCACTCTCCGAGGCCTTGCGGGCTATCCATCTCCCCACCTCCGTAGAAGAAGCCGAAAAGGCCCGACATCGCTTCAAGTTTCAAGAGTTCTTTTTTTTGCAAGTGCTGCTTATTCGGCGGAAGTATTTTCTCAAAAGCCAATATACTGCGCCAGCTTTTGCTCAGGTAGGTCCGTTGGTGCATGAGTTTTATAAGAAACACTTGCCGTTTCCTCTTACAGAGGCCCAAAAACGGGTTATCAAAGAGATACGTCGGGATATGGCGCTGCCCGTGCCTATGAATCGGCTCATTCAAGGCGATGTGGGGAGTGGGAAGACGATTGTGGCGCTTTTTGCGGCACTGATAGCGATTGGGAATGGGTATCAAGTGGCGCTTATGGCGCCTACGGAGGTACTGGCGGAGCAGCATGCCCGCAGCTTCCGCAAGTGGCTCTCGCCCTTAGGCCTGGCGGTGGGCCTCCTCATGGGCAGCACGCCTTCAGCCCAAAAAAGGCGCATCCTATCCCAGCTTGCCTCCGGCGAAATGCCTTGCGTCATAGGCACCCACGCCCTCTTCCAAAAAAATGTCGTGTATCATCGCCTGGGCCTCACCATCATAGACGAACAGCACAAGTTTGGCGTCAAGCAGCGGGCCGCCCTCTGGGAAAAAGCCCATCCCCACCGTCCCCATAACCTCCTCCTTACCGCTACGCCTATCCCGCGTACCTTGGCGCTCTCCGTGTACGGCGATGTGGATGTCTCTATTATAGACCAGCTGCCGCCCGGCCGCCAGCCTGTAAAAACCCTTGTACGCACCGAAGCCCACCGCCGAGAAGTGTGGAACCTCCTGCGTGCCGAGCTCCAAAAAGGCCGTCAAGCCTACATCATCTATCCCCTCGTAGAAGAGTCCGAGAAACTGGACCTCAAAGCCGTGGAAGAAGGATACGAACTGATACGGCAGGCCTTCCCGGAGTTTTCCGTGGGGATGCTCCACGGTAAGATGCCCTCCGAACGCAAAGAGCGCGAGATGCAGCTTTTCAAGCTGGGCCATACCCAAATCTTGGTCGGCACCACCGTGGTAGAAGTTGGCGTAGATGTGCCCAACGCTACGGTATTGATTGTGGAGCATGCAGATCGTTTTGGCCTCTCTCAGCTGCATCAACTGCGAGGGCGGGTTGGGCGCGGACAGCATCCGTCTTACGCTATATTCATGGCCCCGAATGACCTCTCAGAAGCAGCCTTAGAACGACTGCGGGCCCTCCTCCAATACAACGATGGCTTCCGTATCTCGGAGATAGACCTTAAGCTGCGGGGACCAGGCGACTTCTTAGGTACCAAACAAAGCGGCCTTCCCGAGTTCAAAATAGCCGATATTATTGAAGACCAGGCTATCCTGCGGCAAGCCCGCCAAGCCGCTGAAGACCTTGTAGCCCAAGACCCTTCCCTCGCCCTGTATCCTGCCTTGCAACGTTACCTCACAGAGTATGCCACCAAGCACAGCTTAGAGCTTTTTACTGCCTGAGTGAGCGCGGACTTGCTGGATGACGGCTTCAGCTACGGCCTGCTCAGAGATTTGGTTTAGGCAAGTACAGTTTTCTGCCTGAGGACAGGAAAGGCAAAGGTTTTCTCCGCCAAAGAGGTGGGCTTTTTCGGTGAGGGGACGCCAGCGCCAAGGCCCCATCGCTGCCGTGGCGGGAAAAAGGCCTACCACGGGCGTACCTACGGCCGCAGCGATATGAAGGGGCCCGGTGCTCCCTCCCACGAGACAATCCACCCTCTCTAAGAGCGCCACCAGTTCCGACAGGGATAGCCTACCCACCGTGCTAACCCACGGGAGATGGGGCGCTCGCCCTATAAGCTGCCCAATACGTCCCTCCTCCGCAGCGTTGCCTGTAAGGATAAGCTTTACCCCAGGGAGGCGTTCGGTGAGCTGAGAAGCCAGCGCTATCCATTTGTTCAGGGGCCACTGAGGCGCCCCCCCGCCCGAACCTACATGCAGCGCCACCCGATAGGCCCCCTCCCTCAGAACCTCCTCTACAAACGAAGGAATAGCTCCCGCTGCCCGTAGCCTCGGCCGATACAGAAGAAGTTCCGACCAAGACAGACGGAGGACTTTTTCTCGGAGAGAGGGCGGAAGCAGCGGAGCTAACACCGCAAAGTTGAGCTGGGTTTCATGTAGGCCGCTATGGCGACGGCTTACCTTGGGGAGGCGAGTGCAGGTAAGCCAGTGGTACCACCGCCGTGCCGTTCCCACGCGCACAGGAACCCGTTCTTTCCAAGCCCACCACGCTATGGCCGGACGGGGGAAAATATGCACGAAAGCCGCGTACCCTCGGAGCGACGGGCGCTTTTCCCACAGCTCTCCCTGAAAGGGCGGGTCGTGGAGCGCTAAAAGCGGGAAGCTATAAGCCCGCACCAGAAAGACCGGCTCTATCTCGGGCAGGTGTTTCCTGAGGAAGTTGCCCAGGGGCAGGGTCAGGAGCAAGTCCCCCAAACGGTCCGTCCGGCTCAACATCCACTTCTCCGGCATAGGCAGTCTCCCAAAGGTAGGCGTCATAGCCCCGCATACGAGCCAGTTGAACCATCGTCTCGGTGTAGCCGTGGGTAAAAATGATAGTTTCGGCTGCACTCTCCCGCAGCGTCTCCCACAGCTGCGGAAAGTCGGCGTGGTCCGAAAGCACAAATCCCCGGTCCAACCCTTTTTGCCGGCGACGGCCTCGGATGGCCATCCATCCCGACGCCTGAGCCTCCTCGCAGGGTTCTAACCGTTCTATGCCACGACTCTTTTGAAAAGCTGGCGGTGCTATCACCAAGGCTCCCCTCTCCCGCTTATCGTAAGCCGAAAGGGGCTTATACGGGAGAAGGGCGACTCCTTCCGCTTCGTAAAGCGCATTTAGGGTGGCAATGCTGCCATGCACATACACAGGGCCTACGGGAGGTAGGCTGGCTAAAAGCCTTTGAGCTTTTCCCAGACTGTACGCATAGAGCACAGCGTTTTTACCCGCTTCCCGACAGGCTTCCCACCAATCGGCTATCTCTTGGAGTACTTTTTGGGGGTCAGGCCACTGGTAGATGGGCAGGCCAAAGGTGCATTCTGAGATAAGGCCATGCGCCCTGAGAGGTTCAAAAGGCAAAGTAGTGGGGTCGGCGTGCCTTTTGTAGTCTCCAGTGATAACCCAGACTTCTCCTCGGTAGGTCAGGCGTATCTGGGCTGCCCCTCGTATGTGACCGGAAGGATGGAAGCTTACTTCTACCTCGCCGATGCGCTGCCTCTCCCCCCAAGCGAGAGTCTCTATGGAAGAAGCCCCCGTACGAGCATGAAGGAGTAGGCGATTTTCCTCTGCGGTGAGGTAATGGGCACAGCCGGGCCGCGCATGGTCTGTATGCGCGTGGGTTATCAGCGCACGCGCAACGGGTCGCCAAGGGTCTATGTAAAAGTCCCCCGGCTCACAATAGAGGCCAGCGGCAGTAGGGTAGAGCCAGGTCGGCAAGGGCATGCTTCGGGAGGCAAATCGGCTTTTCAAATATCGGCCCTGCAAAGCAAAACGTATGAAACTCCCCCCGTTCCCCACAGGGGTCAACGGTAGGCGGAAGGGCTTTTATCCATTCCCACGTATAGAGGGCTCCCGGGGAGGTCGTGGGGAGCTGTAAGGGGTCGGTGTAGGTCACAATAGCCCTAAACCCTCGGCTAAGCATAAGCCGAGCTAAACCCAGGGAGCGGTGGGCTTTCCCTATCCAAGCGGGAAAGAGGGGTTTCAGCCCAGCGGCTTGGGCGAGCTTCTCCCGGTAGGCCCGAATGTCCTCCAAGTACAGATCCCCAAAGGCCACATGGGTGAAGCCTTGCTGGCGGGCCTGGGTGAGAAGGGTGCCTACGATACTTTCGTATAAGTCGTTGGGACAAGGGTAGGGGAGGGGTACTTCCCAGAGGGGCAGGTCAACGGCGCGAGCTTGTTTGCGCACCCAATCCACATGCACGCCATGAAAAGGAACGATATGCTCAGCTGTGGCAGTGGTGACTAAAGCGGCTACGGGCAGGCCGGCCTTGCGCAGCTGATAAAAAGCCCAGGCGCTGTCCTTCCCCCCGCTCCAGAAAAGGAGTACTTTCATACGACGGCTAAGGGTTGGGGGAGGGGATAGGCTGCTGTGAGGGCCTTTTCGGTGGCTATAGCGGAGAGCAGTACGCCGGGGACGCCTGCTCCTGGGTGCGTGCCCGCCCCGACGAAAAACATATTGGGGATACGGCGGCTCCGATTAGGCGGACGCAATACGGCCGTCTGCCACAATACCGGCTCTGGCCCCCACGCCGCCCCCCACATGCAATTCCGCTGACGAAGGAAATCCTCAGGCGTGAAAACCTCTAAAACATCTATGTGGGAGCTTAGGCCAGTCAGACCTACTTTTTGTTCTAAGAAGCCCAAGATTTTCTCGGTATAACGTGGAGCTTCGATTTGCCAGTTTATGCGGCTTTGTAGGTTGGGCACTGGAGAAAGGGCATACAAACTTTCTCCGCCGGGGGGGGCCATGGCTTCCTCCGTACGCGTAGGGGCATGCAGGTAGAGCGAAAAATCCTCCGCCAAGACTTTGCGCCGAAAGATGTCCTTAACCAATCCCTTATAGCGCGGACCTAAGGCGATAGTATGATGCGGTAGGCGCTCTGGATACTGGCGGCGCACCCCTATGTACAGCAAAAAAGCACTCATGGAATACGACATAAGCTTTTGTCGGAACGGGGTCCAGCGATAGGGTTTAGGGTAGAGCTGGGTGACCGTATGGAGGAAGTCTGCATTGGATACGACGATATCGGCGGGTATTTCGCCGGCGGGGGTGCGCACCGCGAAGGCCTTCCCCTGTTTTACGAGAATTTCTTGGGCTTCGGTGCCCAGTAGGAGAGTGCCTCCGAGCCGCTGGAAGAGACGGGCTAAGGCCTGAGCTACCGCATGCATGCCGCCCAACGCATACCATACCCCCCCGCTTTTTTCTAAGTAGGGAATCATCTGATACACGGCAGGCGCCCGGAAAGGGTCTCCCCCGATGAAAAGCGGATGAAAAGAGAAAATAAAGCGCAGCCGTTCGTCCTTGAAATAAGAGGCGGCTAAGTTGTAGGTGGGGGTAAGCGCTCGCAGGCGCAGGGCCTTGGGCAAGAATCGCCACAACTCTGCCCAAGTAAAAGGCCGAGCGCCCAACCCCTCCGTAATCACGGCCTCATAAAAAGCTCGGGCATGGGCCATGAAAGCCTCATAAGCGCGCTCTTCGCCGGGGCTGAGGGCCGCTATCTGCGCTTTCATTCGTTCGCTATCGCCCGTGTAGTCTATGAAGCTCCCATCGTAAAAATACACGCGATAAAAAGGGTCCAACGCGATGAGACGGAGATGGTTTTCCAACTTTTCGCCTGCCAGCGCAAAAAGTTCTTCAAGGAGAGCGGGGGCTGTAATCAAGGAGGGCCCCATGTCAAAGGTGTAGCCTGCTTTTTTGAGCTGAGCCGCATGCCCGCCCGGCGTAGATTGCTTGTCTATAAGGGTTACGGAATAGCCTCGGGCTTGCAAACGTATCCCCAACGCTAACCCCCCAAACCCCGCCCCTATACACACTACTCGCATACTTTTCCTTCAACATTTTTACCCTTAGGAAAGTGTGTATCCGCTATCAGGCGGGCGACGTGCCTGCCGGAGAGGAGGACGAGGGGAATGCCGCCGCCGGGATGGGCACTGCCTCCTGCAAAATACAGGCCGCGGTAGCGACGACTTCGGTTAGGAGGGCGTAGAAAAGCCGACCACCACCGATTGGAAGCCGTTCCATATAAGCTTCCATAGGCACTCCCAAGTTCCATCCAATGCGCTGGGGTAAGCACTGCCTCCTCTTGGATATACGGCGCTGAAAAACCTATGCTCTTTTGCAAGCGCTGCACTACCTTTTCTCGGAGTTCTGCGATAGCGGCCTCGGATAAGGGCTCGCGTTGAGGCGGAAGGTTTATCATCACAAACCAGTTTTCCCCATCGGGTGGAGCATGCGTGGGGTCAGTGCGCGCCGTAATAGCTACATACACCGTCGGGTCTGAAGGGAGCCGCTTTTCCTTAAAAAGCTCGCTAAACTCTCTCGCATAATCTGCACTAAAAAACACATTATGATGGTAGAGCGGAGAGCGCCATCGCACACCCCACAAAAACACCAATCCCGACAGCGAAGGTTCCCCCATCTGTACGCTTGAAGGCGGAGGTTTTCCTAAAAGACTTTCATAAGTGGTGCGTACATCTACATTACTTACCACTACCTCGGCCTCCCAAAATCCCTTATCGGTCTCTACCCCTACGACATGGTTTTTATGGGTGACGATGCGCCGGACTGGGGTATCTGGATAAATCTCTACTCCCACCTTTCGGGCCAGCTTTTCCAGCGCTTCTACCAGGCGATAGATGCCGCCTTGTATGTAATACGCCCCTATGCCGTTTTCTACCCAAAAGATGAGGTTTAGCGTAGCGGGCGCTTGATACGGGTCTGAGCCGTTGTAGGTAGCATAGCGGTTAGCTATCTGAGCTAAGGCCGGTTCAGAAAAAAAACGGCCATTTACGGCAGCCATCTTTCGAAAAGGGTCTATCGGCAAGAAGAGGTTTTTCCACCGCCAAAAAGCAGGGGAGCGTAGGAGATAGCCCAGCTCGTGAATAGGCTCGTACAGAAAAATAGGCGCGGCATTCTCGTATAGGCGTCGGCTGTACTGGAGGAAGCGTTGCCACCTGTCGTATGCAGGGGGTCCCCAGCCCTTGAGGGCTACTTGCATTTTTTGCGGGTCACGCCATACCGTAAGCTGGCGACCGTCCGCAAAAAAGTAATGCGTGATGGGTTCTATGGGGATGAGGGTGAGATAGGCGTCAAGGGGTTCCCCCGCCGCTTGGAAGGGGCTTTCAATCACCTCAGGGAGGGTAACTACGGAGGGGCCGGTATCAAAACGATAGGGACCTATCCATTTTTCGCTGGCTTTGCCGCCCAGGGAAACGTTTTTCTCAAAGAGGGTGACGGGTATCCCTTGGGCTGCCAGATGGATAGCCGCACTAAGCCCTCCCAGTCCCCCACCAACGAGGATTACTTTTTTAGCCATGCCGCCCCTTTCCAAAGCAGAAATACCCCACCTATGCTCAAGAGGACTTCTTTCCCTATCCCAGTGCTTACCAAGGTGCTCCAAAGGAGCAGGCACAATAGGCCCAGGAGAACGAGCGCCCTTCGTTTGTCTGGGGGGCTTTTGCTGCCTTGGAAGGCCAGAGCCAGTAGCCCGCTAAACCCAAACCAAGCGAGGTAGTTTGTCCAGGGGATATCCCCGCCTGCCCATGTCCAGTAGTTTCTGAGGGTGGTGGCGAAGGGCTCCAAGGCGATATCTATGCTGACGGTGAGCGTACCGACGGCTAATGCGCGGCTCCACCTCGGTAGCGCCCCCAATGCGTAGCTGCTTAGCCCTGTTAAGGCGCCCCAAGCCAGCGCGATAGGCACTGGCACGCCCAGCAGCTGGGGTTGGAGCGCGTGAGTGTAGCTATAAGCGCCGAAGGGCCAGCCCGTATGCACCCCTATCACTTCAATCAGCCAGCCCAGCACAGCTACAACCACTGCCGCTACGCGGTTTTTCCCCTGCCCTGCTATATACAAGCCGGTAAAGCTCCATAAAGTGAGAAATACCCCATCCATAAAGCGCCATTCCGAAAAAAAGCCCGTGTTGAGCGAAAAAATCGCAGCTGCCCCCAAAAGGAGGGTTGCTATCGTCATGTACTTGCCTAAGGGGAGCAGCTCCTCGGTGAGGGTGAAAGAAGCTTCTCGCAGCGCTTCCGGGAGGGAACGCAGGAGCTTTTTAGGGAGGGGAACATATACCCGCTTTTGGAGAGAAGGGTAATTTTGTGCTTCTAACTCGTCCAAAATCCCCTCGTAGAGGTTGGCCATGAGGCGGGTAGTGAGCCGAGCCGAAGGCTCCAGCAAGAGCGGTATGCCTTTGCGCCCTTCGCTGTAAAAGCTGCGTGCCCGCTCTACTTGAAAGGTCATAAGCCGATAAAATCCCGGCGTAATCCTGCCTCCAGCTATATCTTCCACAGAATACCCAAACTGCTGCAATTCGGCTTGGGGGAGATACACGCGACCCCTTTGCCAATCCTCTCCAATATCCCGTAAAATGTTGGTAAGCTGCATGGCTACACCCAGCTTTTCGGCGTAAAGCAGGGCCCTTTCGTCTCTAAACCCTAAGATGTAGGTCATCATCTGACCCACCACCCCTGCTACTCGGTAGCAGTAGAGGTATAACTCCTCGAAGGTCTCGTAGCGGGTGCGGTAAAGGTCCATTTTTACGCCTTGGAGGAGCTCCTCGTGGAGGGGAAGGGGCACCTGGAAGCGCGCCTGGGTATCTCGCCATGCCGCAGCCCAAGGGAACGAAGTAGCCTCTCCTCGAAGGAGAAGTTGCAGCTCCTCTAAAACTTGGGTGGGATTGGGGTGATTATCATCTACGGCCGCGTCGGCTGTACGGCAAAAAGCATACAAGGCATAGCTGGCGTAGCGCTTTTCGGGGGGAAGGGCATGCGAGGCAAAATAGAAGGTGCGAGCATAGCGGCGAGTAATCGCCTGCGCTGCCTGGTAGGAGCGCCAGAGACTTTCTTCTTTCGCTGTGCGGGTGAGGGTCATTCTTCCTCGTCCTGAAAGAGTCGCAATAGCTGGTTGCCTTTGGGTTCGCCTTTGACGGCGCGCCAGTAGGTGTCTTTGGCATACGAGAGGCTCGCCTGCCACGCTACGATGGGTTCGGGATAGCCGAGCTTGGCTCTTAAGGAGGGCTCAGGCATGTAGACTCGCGGTGCAGAGAGGCTGCGTAGCTCAGGTATCCACATCCGGATAAAGTGCCCTTCAGGGTCGTACAGTTTGGCTTGGCGTACGGGGTCAAACCACCGGAAGCCCCGCCCATCGGTGCCTACGCCGGCTTGATAAAGCCAGTTGCCCCAGTTGCTGTAGACATCGTAGTCTATCAGCTGAACCTCAAAGTAGCTGGCTCCCCAGCGCCAGTCTAAAAAGAGATTTTTCGTGAGGAAGCTTGCTACAATCTGGCGGGCTCGGTTGGAAGTCCAGCCGGTGGTTTTGAGCTCGCGCATGGCGGCATCCACGATAGGGTAGCCGGTCTGGCCTTCTATCCATGCGGTGAAGAGCTGCTCATCGTGCCGCCAGGGCAGCCGGAGGTCACGCAGCCCACCCGCAGCGAAAAGTTTTTTACCCCACCGCAAGGCTAACCACCGAAAATATTCCCGCCATAAAAGCTCAAAAAATAACCAATAGGTGGAGTCGTTGGCGCCTTTCTTTTTTTCGGCTTCTCGCAGCTGGGCATACACCCATCGAGGCGAGAGACACCCTACCGCTAACCACGGCGAAAAATGGCTGCTAAAAGTCTCTCCGTAAAAGCTATTGCGGGTTTGCTTGTAGGTAAAGACCGGCCCTTCAAAGTAGGTGCGCACCCACTTCTGGCCGGCCGTCTCTCCCCCTTTGAAGGGAAACGATTGAGAGGCATACGGAGGGAGTGGGGCAAGCTTCTCTTGTAAGAGGCGCAGGGTCTCGGTGGAAGGCGAGGAAGGGAGCGCAGGCGGCACCGGCAAGGGCGGAAGCACCGATACCGTTCTTTCCACCAGCTGCCGAAACCGCGTAAAAAGGAGCGGCAGATTTTCTACCGGAAAGGGGAGCTGCGATTGGCGGTAAAGGGCGTTTCCTTCCTCTGTGTGGAAGGAGATACCGCGAGCGGCGAGCGCTTGGGCTACGGCTTGTTGGTAGGCGGCTTCTTCGGGGGCCCACTCGCGGGTGGCATATACGGCTGAGAGGCTTTGGGCAGCAGCCCACGCCGGCAAAACCTCCTGCGGTTCGCCTTCCAGTAGCACCAGATGCACCCGATGCGCTAAGTCCAAGAGGGACTCCAAGATAAACCGCTGGCGGGGCACGCTGGCCCGCGGGAAGCGCTGCGGAAGCGCCGGCGGATACGAATAGCGGCCCCATGCTACTGCGGGAGGACCCCACACATACACGAAAAGCATTTCTTGGGGATGGGTTCGCAGTGCCGCCTGTAGCGCGGGGTGGTCATGCAGCCGCAGGTCATTCAGAAGCCAAATAGCGACTTTCTGCCCCATCCTTTCCCAAAACAAAAAAACTCTCGCGTGCAACTTTTGGCAGGGCTTTTGCGTAGGTAGCGTGACTTATGGAAATCTGGCGGCCACCTGTACAGGCTCCCGCAGTGCGGGCTATAAAAACCTTCCTGCGGTGGCGCTACAATAACTCTACTGTCCCCACCCAGGAGCTCCTGCGCCGCTTCCTGAATGAGTCGGCGGAAGGAGCTCAAGTGAGCCTGATAGCTTGGGCGTCTTACTTACGGAAGGTTCGGCGGCTTCCTTCGCGCCAAATAGAAAGAAACCTTCAAGCGGTAGTAGGTTTCTTTTCCTACCTCCATGAGCAGGGGAAGGTGCCTTGGCGGTTAGAGATGGTGCGGGTATGATACCTTCGCTGCATGCCGGTATGGCGGCCTTTTACGACGCATTACCCCGGCATGCCGGAGGCGATACCCATCGTGCGGGCTCAAGGAGCCTACCTGTATACGGCAGACGGCCGAGCCCTATGGGACGGGACAAGCGCATGGTGGGTCACTGTACATGGCCACTGCCACCCCTACATTGCTGAGGCTATCGCTTCCCAGGCGCGCACCTTAGACCAAGTCCTCTTTGCCGATTTTACCCATCCGGCGGCAGAGGCCCTGGTTCAGCGCTTGGGGGAGCGTACCGGGCTGAAATGGGGGTTCTTTTCCGATGATGGCTCCACCGCCGTAGAGGTAGCCCTCAAGATCGCCCTACAATACTTCCACAATCGGGGGGAGCGGCGCACCCGCCTCTTGGCGTTGGAGGGTGCCTATCATGGCGACACTTTCGGCGCTATGAGCGTCTCAGCCCGCAGCCGCTTCTCCGCACCTTTTGCGGACCTACTCTTTGAAGTGGAATGGCTGCCTTTCCCTTCCCCTGACAACGAAGACCTACTCTACCAAAAGCTCCAAGCCATAGAAGGGCGCGCCGACATAGCGGCCTTTATTGGCGAACCCTTGCTGCAGGGCACGGCAGGCATGCGGGGCTATCTCCCCAAATACTGGGATGTGATTGCACGGGCGGTGCGCCAAGCCGGCGGCCTGGTGATTGCCGATGAGGTATTTACGGGCTTTGGGCGTACGGGTACTCTCTTTGCCACCGACCAATGCGCAGAAAAACCCGATATCCTTTGCCTTTCTAAGGGCCTTACCGGGGGATTTATGCCGTTAGGCCTTACGCTCGTGCATGAGCGTGTATTTGAAGCCTTCTTTACTGGCGAGCCCCTCAAGACTTTTTTCCATGGCCATTCATATACGGGTAATCCGTTAGCCTGTGCGGCGGCTCTGGCAAACCTGGAGCTGTGGGAGCGGGCTGAGACCCAGGCGCAGCTGGAGGCGCTGGTGCGCACCCAGGCCGAGTTAGCGAGAGCGTGGGCCGAGCGGTTTCCCTCCCTGCCGGTACGGCAGGTGGGCCTGGTCTGGGCCACAGAACTCCCCGACTCAGATACGGGCTACCTTTCCCACCACCGCCACCAGCTTAAAGCTTTCGCCTTAGAACGGGGTATTTACCTGCGTCCGCTTGGCAACGTCGCCTATATCCTCCCCACGCTTGCCAGCACAGCAGCAGAGCTGAGTCGAGCTGTGGAGGTAGTCGCTGAATACACCACCGACGCAAAACTTGCCTAAGCATATCAGCCATCTCAAAAATGGAGTGCATCACGAAGCATACGTCTAACCCATAGCCTTATGCTGTAGCCCAACCCTTTCCGCTGGCCTTCTGTTTTGAGCTTTGCAGCCATGCGGCTACTGGCAAGGGCTCAATAACAAAGGTAGGCTTACCTTTGTGCGAAAGTATGACTCCATGTCACCCGCATATATCGTAACTTCTGTGCGAGCAATTCCTAAACTCTATGATACTGGCTACGCAAATCCGACAAAAAGAGGGCATTTTCTATTTTGTGGCCTATCCGGCAGAAGTACTCCTGCCGAAGGTTCGCTTTATCAGCCGCTATTATGGCGAGGACAGCACGATTGAGGCCGACTCCCTACCCGAAGGAGATGAGATAGCTGCTTTTGTTGCTCGCATAGAACGCTCGGATAGCGCTTTCCAGCGGGAGCTCTCCCGACGTAAAGTAGCTCAGATCAAAAACTTTTACGAAACTGCTGGCGAGCAGCCTCTTATTCCCGCAACTATCCTCCTTTTTACCAGTGAAACCCTGCACTTTGAACCCATACAAGGACTGGATACGGTAGGGTATTTGCAAGAACCCCAAGATAAGTACCTAATCATTGATGGCCAGCATAGGTTGGCAGCCTTAGAGTTTTATAGACGTCAGTGGCCTGAAGAGGCCCGTACCGTCTCTGTGCCGTGTATCATTTTTGATGGACGTACTGAGGACTTTGCCGCAGAGATGTTTGTAATTATAAACTCAACTACTACGCGTATCAACAAGAGTCACTTAGTGGAGCTGTATGAACGTGTAAGCTGGTGGCAGGCTACCCCAGAAAAGAAGTTAGCGGCTCGCCTTACTCGTATGCTTTATGAGGAGCCGGATAGTCCACTTCGCTATAGGATAAATCGCCCCGGGGGGCGCAGCCGCCAAGACAAGTGGATCCTGCAAGCGGAACTTTTTAATGAGCTTCATCGGTGGGTGCGCGCCCACTGGTCCCAAATCAAAGAGGCAGGGAAGCGGGCCGACTACTACTACCGTATTGTGCGAGACTTTCTCATAGCGGCGCAACAGGTATGGGGGGAGGCCTGGGGCAATCCAGCTTACATGATTACGGTACCTGTAACGCTCAAAGCGCATATTCGGGTCTGTGCGGACTTAGCAGCGGAGGATGCAGAACCGGCAGAAGGGCGCGTAGAGCGGTGGATCCACCGTCTCGCTCCGTGGCTGGAACACCGTCGCCTCTTCCGCGCAGAGGGATTTTATGAACGTTTCCCAGCTAAGGGACAAGTAGAGCGAGTCGCACGCCTCCACCGCGAGCTGGCACGGCTGGCTGGGATAGACTTGGCTTCCTAAGAAACGCCCTTCCCAACGCTACACAAGACAAAGTCGTCAGTAGTTGCGTACCTGAAAGCCGCCCTGAAACTCCGCTTAGAAAAGTCAGCGCATACCCCTAATGTGTGAGATGAAAAGCATATTTTTGCCCTGTGCCGTTAGATCTACCAGCAAGCACTAACAATCAAAAATCCGAGCACGTATCTTTATCCCTCCGCCCCACCGGCAACTTCTGGATAGATACGGGGCTGGTGGTGCTCGTGCGGCAGTTTGGGGAGGGAGATTATCCCCTCCGGCAGGTGCTTGGTTGGCTTCTTTCTCAGCTCGTGCAATTAACTGGTAAAAAAGGTACATACTACGACGAAGCCACCGGAGCGTTTCGGGAGTATGACAAATCCAATTGGGTCTACCCGACAAACTTATTTATCAAAGTCTCGGCGCCGCACAGCGTCAAAAATCAAAATCCACGGCAAAGACCACTTCACCGAGCCGCCGAAGTTCACGCTGGATATCCAGCTAAGCAAGAAACCCGCACTGTGTGACCTCTGCGGGGATGTGGCGCCGCTTACCGACGCCAAGATGTGGATGTACCCCTTCGTGGTGGACCCGCAGAAGTTCGGCACGTTTTACCCGGGTACGAAGCGCGGCCTGCGGGTGTGTGGGCGCTGTGCGTTGGCGGGGCTGGCCGCCTACCTGGGCTGGCTCTGGAAAGCCCAAGGGCGTGATGCCCTGCATTTCTTTATCTTCCACGCAGAGCTTCAGGAGCTGGAGCGTCTGCATCGCGAGATTTTAGAGCCGCTGCGCCTCAAGGATGAGCAAGGCGGCACGGCGCCAGTAGATTTTGCCGGACCGTATATCCACGAGACCACGCTCGGGCTGCTCTTGCGGCTCTTCCGCCATGTGGGGGCATCGGACCAGCTTTCCGATGAGGCACGCCAGCTCCTGGCGACGCTTTTGGGGGCCACAGAGGCATCGCCTGCCCCCATCACCCTCTACGCCATCACAGGCACACCCGGCCAAGCCTTTAGTATGAAAGCCCTCCAAGAGTTTTCTGAATTTCAGCGGCTGTATCATCTGTATGGGGCTTGGTTGGCCATCTTAAAGGAAACAACCCAAGCAGCGAACCCGCACCAGCACCTGGTGGAAATATTGAAGCAGTTCTGGCAGAAGCAGGGCCAAGACTCAGAGAGCATCTGGCGAGACAAGATTGCTTGGGCTATCTTGGAGTTTGGCGATCCCTTGCCCTATGTGGAAGCGTTTCTGTACGAGGTGCGGGCTAAGGAAGAGAAGAAGAATCGGCGCCCCCTGCTATGGGGTACAATCCCTATCTTAGACCACTACATAAAAGAGATACTCGCTATGAATGAGCAGTTTCAAAAAATCTTAGCAGGCTTTGGGCATGCGCTTGGGGCAGCAGCCCATGAACACAACGAGATGGGCCTCCTGTATGCCCTGCGCAACGCCAAGAATCCGGAGGACTTCTACCGCATGCTTAATGATGCACAGTTCCGGCTGCAGACCACCATCCCCGAGGCGCTCCTAAAGATTGAGCCGGGCGAGCGCATCGCCGGTACCCCCTGGGTGCGGGTAAAGACGCTCCTTTCTATTTATGCGATGAACGCTTACCTGTACAAGGAAAAACCCACGAAACAAGAAAGTTGATTATGAGCAAAGCTATTGTCCTTGGCTATCTGGCCAAGATTTCCGCGGGTAATGTAAATGCCTCCCACACGGAGGGCAACGTCATGGTGACAAAGAAAGTCACGCTTCCGGATGGCAGCATGATCCCGTACATCTCGGGGCAGGCGCTGCGTCGGATGCTGCGCGACCGCCTGGAAGAGCTGGGCTATCCGCTCTCAGAACCCTTTGCCCAGGTGAGCGGACAGGAAGTCACCCCACCCGTGCGCCCGTGGGAGTTCGTGGATGAGGACCTCTTTGGGTATCTGGACCCGTCGGGCGGACGACGGCGCACCTCGCCCGTGCGCGTCTCGGCGGCTGTAGGCCTCTTTCCCTTCCAAGGCGACCGGGACCTCGGCACCCGCTCCTTCGAACGCTTCGGCCAAGCCATGGCCGCCGGCGGTAACATGTTCGAAACTGAGCTCTACGCCAACCTCTTCAAGGGTACCCTGCTCGTAGAGCTGGACCGCGTGGGCCTCTTCAAGCCGTTAGAGACTGGCGAGTCAAGCGAACGCGTACTCCCTGCCGAGGAACGCCGCAAACGCCTACAAACGCTCCTGGAAGCCCTCAATATCCTCTGGGGTGGGGGACGCACGGCACGAATGCTGGTAGACCTTTCGCCCAAGTTCATCGCCTACGCTCGGCTGCAGGTCAAACACCCCGTCTTTTTAGAGGCCTTCTCGGCCCACTACGAGAACGGTAAATATGTCCTTGCCCTACAGCCCCTGGTGAATGCCCTGGAAAAGTTTAAGGCCTACCGGGTGCAGGTCGTTTTCGGGCTGGAGCCGGGCACCTTTGGGAATGAAGAGGAGATCCGCTCGGTGCTTGGCGGCTATGGGGCGGTGCTGACCGTGCATGAGGCTATCGCGCAGGCCAAGCAAGATGTGGGCACCCTGTGGAGCCAGTCTTGATCGTGCAGGTGCGGGCCCCGGTGGCGTCCTTTCGGCGCCCGCTGGACCATAACTATCAGCGCACGCTTCCCATGCCCCCACCGACGACGCTCAAGGGCATCGCGGGGGCAGCGCTCGGCCTTTCCGACCGAGAGCTGTGGGCACCCGATAGCCCTTTGCGTGGGCTGAAGGTCTCCGTCTGGATGGAGGATGAGCCTGGGCGCGCCCGAGACCTGTGGACCGTACTCAAAATCAAAAACGCTCGCATTGAAGCCCGTTCGCCCTACTTCCGAGAGCTTCTATTTTTCACCCGCTATACGCTGCTTTACGGGGGGGATGAGGCGCTGCTGCAGAAGCTGGCACAGGCATTTTACGACCCGGTGTATCCGCTCTCGCTCGGACGCGAAGATGAGCTGCTGCTGGTGGAAGCGGTGCAGCGGGTGGAGGCGCAGCCTGGGGCGCCGCGCTTTCGGGGTACGCTGGTGCCCGGCGATGTGCGCCAGCGAGCCGACCTCCGGCCCATCCTCCAAGAAGGCGCCGTCTTTGCCCCGCCCATCGTGGAGACCCTTCCGCTGGGATTCACCATAGACGCCAAAGGCATCCGACATCCCGAAGCCCCCCATGCCCGTGAGCTTTCTGCCGCTGGGGGGAGAGGTGGAACTGCCGGGGCTTCCCGCATGGATGTGGGCAGGAAGGGCCTGGGTGTGGGTGGAGCGACCAGTACAAGCTGCCTAAATGCCCTGCAGCGCCAAAAACAACAACCAGCAGGGGAGACGCTCCTGCAGATCCCCGGACGGGCAGTTTTATCAGCACGGCGGCACCTAAGCCAATCATTCCCTTCCTCGCGAGGCTCTCTGCGAGGTCAAAAGTACCATAGCCAGGAGGGAGGAAATGCGGACTGTACGACAATCCTTTTAGTTTCGTGCTATGCTACGAGAGGGTCAGCGGGTTTTCCTTCAGCCAGAGAATCGTGAGGCTGAGGTGTATCGCTTCCATGAGCGGGAAGGCCGTTATGTGGTGGGACTAATCTGGGCCGACACGCGCCAGGCGCAGGAATACCTCTTCACTCCTGAGGAGCTTGCTGAGCGCTTGACCGTCTTGCCCACCTTGGTGGAGCGCTTCTCGCAGTCGGGAGCATGCCCCTCGCGCGACAAATGTCTTGCTTTTGTGGAGGCCTTGCGGATGCGCCTGGCCTACACCTTTGACCCCCATTATGCCGTCAGCGTCACCCAAGTGGACCTTTTGCCTCACCAGGTAGAAGCCGTTTATCGCTATATCCTCCCGCAGCCACGGGTGCGCTTTCTGCTTGCCGATGATCCTGGCCTGGGCAAAACGATTATGGCGGGGCTGGTCCTCAAAGAACTCAAAGCGCGCGGCCTCGCTGGCCGAGTGCTCATCGTTGTCCCGGCGCATTTGCTTGACCAGTGGCAGCGCGAAATGCAAGAGCGCTTTCGCGAGGACTTCACCATTCTGAACCGCGAGCTTTTCCGCAACCTGTCTGCTGCTGACTTCTTTGAGCGCAATCCGCAAGTACTTGTCTCGCTGGACTTTGCTCGTCAGGAGGAGGTGCGCAATCGCCTAAGCCAGCTCTTCTGGGACTTAGTCATTGTAGATGAAGCCCACAAGCTCTCAGCCACACGGTATGGCAATAAGATTTACAAAACTAAACGGTATCAACTGGGGGAGGCCCTCTCAAACCACTGTACGCATCTCCTATTTCTGACAGCTACGCCGCACAAGGGGAATGATGACGCGTATTTTTTGCTGCTTGACCTGCTGCATCCTCGCTTGTTTGCAAAAGTGGAGCATCTCAAGGAGGCGGTGCGAAGGGAGGGATTGCCTTTTGTGCTGCGCCGCTCCAAAGAACAGGTGACGGACCTGGCCGGCAATAAGCTCTTCCAGAAGCGGGAAGTGCGTACCCTGGCGGTGAATCTCACGGAGGCGGAGCGGCAGCTTTACGATGCGGTGACTGCTTATGTGCGCCGATGGTATGGAGCGGTATCCAAACGCACCGACCGCCGTAGCCGAAATGTGGCCTTAGCGCTAACCCTCCTTCAACGTCGGCTCTCTTCCAGTCTCTTTGCCGTGCGGGAGTCGCTGCGTCGCCGGCGGAATAAATTGCATCGTCTGCGGGAGGAATGGGAGCGTCGTCTGGAAGAGGAAGAAGCCCTTCCTGTGCTGGATGAGGACACCCTGGAGGACCTCTCCGAACAAACGGCTCGGGAGTGGGAAAGCTTCCAGGAAAGACTTGAAGGGATTACGGCGGCTACCAACCCCGAGGAACTTGCCGAGGAGATTCGGGAGCTGGAAGCGCTGATTCACCTCGCGCAGGAAGCGGAGCGAGCTGGGGAAGAAGCCAAAGTCCGCGAGCTGCGGCGAGTGGTGGAAAAGCACCTGCGTCATCACCCCGAAGAAAAACTCCTCATCTTCACCGAGTTCAAGGACACGCTGCTGGCCCTCCAGCGCAAAATCGAACAGGAGTGGGGGTTCCCCGTCGTCCTCATTCATGGCGATATGAGCCTTAGCGAGCGTATTGAGGCAGAGCGGCGCTTCCGCCACGAGGTGCAAATCCTTATTGGGACCGATGCCGCGGGCGAAGGCCTCAACCTTCAGTTTGCTCGCTTGATGGTCAACTTTGATTTGCCGTGGAATCCCAACCGTTTGGAGCAACGGATGGGGCGCATCCACCGCTACGGCCAGAAACGAGAGTGCTACGTATTCAACATGCTGTACCGAGACACGCGCGAGGGGGTGGTGCTGGAGCGCCTCCTCGAGAAACTGGAGCGAATGCGCGAGCGACTGGGCGACAGCGTCTATGATGTCATCGGCGAGCTTATGGAAGGCGTGCGGTTGGAAGAGCTTATTATGGAAGCCATTCTGCGGGAGGATGCAGGGAAGGTAGAGCAGCTTATTGAGGTAGACTTGGAGGGGCGCCTTGAGGAGTATCGCCGTGCGCTGGAGGAGAGCGCCCTGGCCCAGCATCACATCAATCTCTCCGGGGTCTTGGCGGGCGACCGCGAGTCGCGTCAAAAATGCCTTGTTCCTTGGGATGTGGAGCGCTTCACTCGGCATGTGGTCCCCTTGATTGGGGGCACCTGCGAACCCGATGCGCGGAGGCCGGGCGTTTTCCGCCTCACGCTTCCCCGTTCCTTCTTGCATCAGCACCCCTTGCCCAAAGGGTCATTCCTACAAGGGGCTCGCATTGCCTTCGAACGCAGGATTGCCCAGGAGGCTGGCGCCGACTTCTTCGCGCCGGGGCATCCCGTCCTGGAAGCGCTGGTAGATGAGTGTCTGCGGGAGTCCCGTCCGGTTTTAGGCCTCTTCACCCACCCAGACGGAGAGGAAGGGATCTTCTGGCTTTTCCGCGCAAGTGTGGAGGATGGTCAGGGCCGTTTGGCCTTAGAGCGCCTTATCGCCCTCTTTTGGAATACTGCCCAGCACACCTGGCAGGAAGTAGATCCGCGCATGGTGTGGGACCTGGAGGCCTGGCCGAGGGCGGTTCCCCCGCCGGCCCACCTGCTCCAAAAGCTGGAGGCAGGCGAGGAGGCCGCCAAACAGACTGTGATGGCCGCTTTGGAGCGGCTCCGAGAAGAAACCGCCCAACGCCGAGCGCGAGAATCCCGCATCAAAAAAGAATGGCTGGAGCGTTCTTACAACCATCTCCTCCGGGAGTCCAACGAGAAACTCTTTGACTATGACCGCCGTGCGGAAAAGGGCGAAGACATGCGAGCGGCTATCCAGCAGGAGGAAGAGAACCTCAAGCGCTTAATGCGTGAGAAAGAAGAGCGTTTGGCGGCTTTGGCCCGCGAAGGCACACTCACGCTTCGGGAGCCGCAACTGGAAGCGGTCTTTTTGGTGTGTGCCAAACCTCTCCCGGAAGAGATACCCGATGAGCAGGCGCGCCGGCGCATCGAGCAGATAGGCATGGAGCTGGCCCTGCGCTACGAGCAGGAGCAGGGACGCAAGCCGATAGATGTCTCCCGTGAGTATCTGGGCTATGATATCCGCTCGGAGGGGGGTGGCGAGGTGCGCTATATTGAGGTCAAAGCTTTCGCCACGACGGGCCCGGTGGAGCTTACGCCGCACGAATGGCAAATGGCCCAACGCCTGCAGGACGCTTATTGGCTTTATGTCGTGGAAAATGCCGCTTCTGCCGAGCCAGTTCTGCATCCGATGCAAAATCCTGCTGCTTACCTTCGTGCAGAGCCCATCACGGGCATCGTGAAGGTGATAATCAAGGATTGGCACCAGCGATAGCGCCATGATTCCTGAATACTTGTTGCAGCTCATTGAGCGAGGCGAGACGATGGATGTAGAATTCAAGGGAGAAGCGGAACGTCCGCTTTCGGATAGCGAGCTCGTGGAAGCTGTGGTCTGCATGGCCAACCGCCCGGGCTTGGAGAACGGTTGGATCCTTATCGGCGTAGAGGACGATGGGCGCATTACCGGCGCTCGTCCTCGGCATGGTAACCACACGGACCCAGTACGCTTACAGGCGCTGATCGCCAATCGCACTCGTCCGTCTCTAACCGTGCGTGTCTCTATTGTGCCCCTGCCCCCCCAGGGCGTAGAAGTAATTGCCATTGAAGTTCCCCCTGTGCGCACGCCCGTGGGCACCGCCGGCGGTCTCTATCTCCGCAGAGCGATAGGCGGACGAGGCAAGCCCGAATGCATCCCCATGCATTTCCACGACATCCAGTCCCTCCTTTCCACTCGTCGTCTGTTAGACTATTCCGCCCTGGTCATAGAAGAGGCTCAATGGGAAGATCTAGACCCGCTGGAGTTTGACCGCCTGCGCCGTTTCATTCGGGAAAGTCGCGGCCAGGGCGATGAGACGCTCCTGTACCTTTCTGACCAGGAGTTGGCGAAAGCCTTGGGGGCAGTCGAGGCCAATCACGCAATCACCCGCATTCGTGTCTTGGGGCTTTTGCTCTTTGGGAGAGAGGAAGCGCTGCGCCGTCTGCTACCCACGCACGAAGTCGCGTTTCAAGTGTTGCAGGGCCAGAGGGTGCAAGTCAACGAGTTCTTTCGCTGGCCGCTTCTCCGGATTATGGAGGAAGTGTTGCAACGCTTTCGGGCACGCTACCGAGAAGAAGAACTGATAGAGGGATTTTTGCGCGTGGCTGTGCCAGAGTACTCCGAGCGGGCCTTTCGGGAAGCTGTGGCTAACGCCCTGCTCCACCGCGATTATACTCGCCTGGGCGCAGTGCATATCCAATGGTACGACGACCACATCAAAATCTCCAATCCTGGCGGCTTCCCCGAAGGCGTGCATCTCGGCAATATCCTGGTCACGCCTCCGAAACCCCGTAATCCGCTCCTGGCAGACGCCTTCAAGCGGGCGGGCATCGTAGAGCGCACCGGACGCGGCATTGACATTATATTCACCGAGCAGCTGCGAAATGGACGCCCAGCCCCTTCTTACGAGCAAAGTACCGACACTGATGTGGTGCTCGTGCTTCCCGGTGGAAAGACAAATCTGGCATTTGTGCGCTTGGTGGCGGAAGAACGGCAATCAGGACGCCCGTTGGGACTGGATGAACTGCTCGTGCTCAACACCCTGTGGCAGGAACGCACCGTAAACGCAATCCGCGTCGCTGCCCTCATCCAAAAATCCGAAGCCGAGGCTCGCGCCCTCCTGGAGAAGCTGGTGGAGGCAGGCCTGCTGGAAGCGCGCGGCGAGCGCAAGGGACGCTCCTACCATCTCTCCGCCGCCATTTACCGCCGACTCGGTCGCCCAGCCGACTACATACGCCGTCGTGGCTTCGAGCCCCTCCAGCAAGAACAGATGATCCTCCAATACGTGCGGGCCTACGGTTCTATCAGTCGCAAAGAAGTGGTAGAACTGTGCCAGATAAGTTCCATGCAAGCATACAGACTTTTGAAGCGCCTGGAAAAAACAGGAAGGCTCAAACGCCTCGGTGGCACCACGAAAGGAGTGCGATATGGGCTCCCGAGCAATTAATTACTCTCGCGCAATTGTTTATTGCTCGCGCGCAAATAATTGCGCGCATAAGCAAAACCTCAGACAGATGGCCATGGGTCACGACACCCCTGCCACAGAATAAGCAGGCCTGCGGTGAAAGGGACTTGGGTGCCGCCGACCACACCCCCATTCCTACGGTCATTTATGTCGCTCAAACTGCCTCTCGCTAAGCTGTACAAAAGCCCACGCAAGAAGCTTAGAGGGGAGCAGCCTACCCCAAGAAACCCCTCTCCGGGTAGAGTCCCTATACAGCTAAGGCAGAAGCCTAACCTAATGCCACGAAGGAGGACTAAGCCTCTTTGCTGGCCCCTGGGCTTGGCCTCTTGCCTTTAGGAATTTTGCGTAGGTTGGGGGGCAGAAGCCTATGACAGCTCACGTGCGGAAACTGATAGAGATAAACCTCCCCCTCAAAGCCCTTTCTGCTGAGGCGCGTCGGGAAAAGGCCATTCGTCACGGTCATATCTCTACGCTGCATGTGTGGTGGGCGCGTCGGCCGTTGGTGGTAGCGCGTGCGGCCGTGCTGGGCGCCTTGCTCGCCGACGAAGACGAAGTCTCACCGGAGTTTATCGCGCAGCTCTGCCGCTGGGAGGTACATGACGGCGACCCCGGCGGCCGCTACCTTCTGGAACAAGCTCGCGCCCTTATCCGTAGACGCTTCCCGGAGGCACCGCCTAAGGTGCTGGACTCCTTCGCGGGCGGTGGAAGCATCCCCTTGGAAGCCCTGCGCCTGGGCTGCGAAGCCCACGCCGTAGAATACAACCCCGTCGCCTACCTCATCCTGAAAGCTACCCTGGAATACCCCCAGCGCTACGGCCCCCACCTGACGGAAGCCGTCAAAGCGTGGGGCGAATGGGTGCTGGAGCAGGCGCGGAAGGAACTGGCAGGCTTTTATCCTGCGCTCAATGGCGAGACGCCCATCGCCTACCTCTGGAGCCGGACCATCCGCTGCCCAAACCCAGATTGTGGTGCAGAGATTCCCCTCTTTCGCCAGTTCTGGCTGGCGCGCAAGGCCAATAAACAGGTGGCCCTCAAGCCCATCCCGAACCGCAACGCCAGGCGAGTGGACTTCGCCATTGTGGAGGGAGAGGATAGAGATTTTGACCCTTCCAAAGGCACGGTTTCGCGCGGCAACGCCGTGTGTCTCCTCTGCGGCACGGCCGCCAAAGACAAGTATCTGAAAGCCGAAGCCCAGGCGGGGCGCATGGGGCATCGCCTGGTGGCGGTGGTCACCACGCGGGGCAAAGGCCAAGGACGCAACTACCGCCTGGCTACCGAAGCCGACCTGGCGGCCTTCCACGAAGCCGTAAAAGCCCTCCAGCCCCTCTTTCAGACGCCCTCCCCCTGGCCCTACGGCCTCCCCTGGGCCCCAGAGGAAGAGGTTGAACAGATTAAGAAGCGGCCACTTCCAGTCTGGCTTGACGACCTTTACTTGTACAACATGCCGCGGTGGTGCGATGTCTTCAATCCCCGCCAGCTTTTGGCGCTGGTGACCTTTGGCAAGTGGGTGCGGGCGGCGCACCGCGAAATCCTGGCCCAAACCGACGACAAAGAGTTTGCCAAAGCCGTGGCGACATATCTGGCGTTTGGGGTGGATTTCATGGCGAACTATAACTGTGTATTGGCAAGCAATCATGCAAGCAAGGAAGTGCTTCGAGCCGCTATGGCTGGCCACCATCTTCACATGGCTTGGGACTATGCGGAAACTAATCCTTTGCAAGGTGAAGCAGGGAGCGGCTGGGATGCTGCCTTGGAGTGGCTTGTGCGTTACCTCACCCGCGAGGGCCGCATCCTGCAAAGCGGCGTTGTCCACCTTGGCTCTGCGGCTGCGCTCTGCTTCTCCGACAAGAGCTTTGACGCTGTAGTGATTGATCCCCCGTATGCGGACAATGTGCCGTACGCTGACCTTTCGGATTTCTTCTATGTGTGGCTGCGGCGCACGGTGGGCGATCTTTATCCGGAAGCGTTTGGGACGCCCCTTGTGCCCAAGGACGAAGAAGCCGTGGAGAATCCCGCTCGCTTTGGGGGCGGCAAGAAGGGCGAGGAGACTGCCAAGCGCCACTACCAGCGGCTGATGCGGGCCGCTTTTGGGGAAATCCACCGGGTGCTCAAGCCCGAGGGGATAGCGGTGGTGATGTTCACCCATCGTTCCACCGGTGCGTGGGAGCGACTCATCCAAAGCCTACTGGATGCGGGGCTTTACCCCACGGCTTCTTGGCCCGTGCACACCGAGATGGAAGCCTCCACTCATCAGCGGGGCAAGGGCGCGGTGCGGAGTACGGTCTTGATAGCCTGCCGGCGGCGGCCGGAGGACGCCGGCACCGGCTGGTATCACCAGGTGCAAAGGGAACTGCACGAGACGGTGCGGCGGCGCCTGGCGGAGTTCTGGAGCCAAGGGCTGCGGGGGGCAGACTTTTTCATAGCGGCCATCTGTCCAGCGGTGGGCGTCTTCGGGCGCTATCAGAAAGTGATGAAGCCCGACGGTACCGAGGTGCACGTGGGCGACCTTCTGACGGAAGTGTACACCCTGGCAGAGGACTTCGCCTTGAAGCAACTGGGGCTAAATTTGGGCTTGGTGGACCCGCCCACGCGCTTCTATGTGCTGTGGCGCTGGGCCTACGGCGGCGACCCCTTGGACTTCGACGAGGCCAACAAAATGGCAAAATCCCTCGGCGCAGAACTCGATGACCTGACCCATCGCTACCGACTGATTCGCCACAAAGGCCATACGATATGGCTGCCTGATTTTTGGGAGCGCCTGCAGGATGCAGCGATGGCCCGCCCCATCCACCGAGCTGTGGAGGAAGCGCGCTGGCAAGAGCTCTCGCTCATTGACGCCCTGCATGTGGCGCTCTTCCTCTGGCGACGCGGCGAACGGGAAAGGCTGGTGCAGTTTTTAGCGGCTGGCGGGTTCCATGACCCTGAACACCACCTCTGGCGCGTCGCGCAGGCCCTTTATGAGGTAGAGGGTTCGCATCCATCGCTCCATCAGGAGGTTACCGCGCTGGGGCAGATGTTGCCAGCAGGAGCCACCCTGACCCGCGAAGCACAAACGGCCCTCAAAGAAGCCCGACAGTTGAAACTCTTTGAATAAATAGCATCGCTATGAGCAAGCCGGTATGGGAAGTGTGTGAGCCGCATCCCGATGTCTTCGCTCGGGAGATGGACCCGGCGAGGTTTGCGGCCAGCCTTCACGCCGTCCAGAGCGGCACGGCGGACCCGGACTACGTTGATCCCGAGCGCTTTTTTGGCAAGACTTTCATGACTCGGACTTTGGCGAATGTGCTTGAGGGGGTGCTGGGGCGGCTTTTGGGGCAGCCGGGGCGAGGGGCTTCGGTTCTGCGCCTGGAGACGCCCTTCGGCGGGGGCAAGACCCACACCATGGTGGCCCTCTATCACCTTGTACGGCATCCCGAGGCGGTAGAGCCCACAGAAGCCGGCCAAAGGCTATGCGAGCGGCTCCAGATCCAAGGGCTACCTCGGGGAGTTCGTGTGGTGGTGCTGGACGGGGTGGCCCTGAACCCACACGGCCGAGAGGCCGACGGCGTGAAGGTCTTCACGCTCTGGGGCGAGCTGGCCTACGGACTGGGCGGGAAACCCTTCTGGGAAGGGCTGCGCAGCGCCGACGAAGCCCGCATCCCCCCAGGCCAGGCGGTGCTTGCCCAGTTGCTTCGCCAAGCTCAGCCAGTGCTCATCCTCATGGACGAGGTCATGCATTATCTTGCGAAAGCGCGTGCCGTGCGTGTGGGCGATACCAATCTGTCGGTGCAGACCATAGCCTTCCTTCGAGAGCTGACGGCAGCGGTAGGGGAGGTTCCCCAGGGCGTGTTGGTGCTGTCGCTGCCGACCTCTTCGCTGGAAGTGCCCGCAGAAAGTCCAGAACAGGCCGAAGAGATGTTCCAGCGGGTGCACAAGGTCATCGGCCGCACCGAACTCATCGAGACGCCGGTGGCCCAGGATGAGATTTTTGGCGTGCTCAAGCGCCGGCTCTTCCGGCATGTGGGGGAGGAACGAGCCGCTAAACGCGCCGTAGAGGCGTTTGACCGGTATTACGAGGAGTATGCGCGCTTTTTCCCTGAGTCGTTGCGTCGTCCTCAGCAGCGGGAGCGCATGCGGCAGGCCTATCCTTTCCATCCTGAGCTAATAGACCTTCTTTATCAGCGGTGGGGGGCCGCATCCGCAGTTTCAGCGCACGCGGGGAGCTTTGCGGCTGCTGGCGCTGGTGCTCCGCCGCCTGTGGACTCAACGGCCGGGTTCTGCTTATCTCATCCAGCCCCATCATATTGACTTGGGCGATCGGCACATCCGCGCCGAGGTGCTGCGCCTTCTGGATGGAGGTTCGGAGGCCATCGTCACGGGCGATATCCTCACCCGAGCCAGGGAGATTGACAGAGGTTTGGGCGGGGAATATAGTCGGGAGCGTCTGGCGGAAGGGGCGGCGACGTGCACCTTGCTCTATAGCGTCTCTGCCGGTCAGGAGCTTGTGGGATGCACCGAGGAAGAACTGCGGATAGCCCTCTTGCGGCCCCCCCTGAATCCAGCCCAGGTAAGCGAAGTGCTCGGCCGACTGCGAAACGAACTCTGGTACCTGCGCTACCGCGACCGCCGCTACTTCTTCACCGCCAAGCCCAACCTGAACAAAGTAATCTTGGACTTTGAGCAGGGGATTTCCGAAGAGAGCGTAGAGGAGAGCTTGCGCGCCGCTTTAGTCAAGGTGGCGGGCCAAAGCAAAAGCCGCCTGCAGGTGCTGGTGGCGCCAGCCTACGAAGGGGCGGTCAATGACCCTTCCCGAGCTACCCTCGTGCTGCTGCCCTGGAGCCTCGGCCACACCGAGGCCGCACAACAGTGGATGAAGGAGGTGGTCGCCCGCATCACGCACCGGAATCTCCTCTTCTTTCTCGCGGCTGAGGAAGGCAAAGAAGGGCAGTTACGGATGGCAGCCCGCCGTTTTCTGGCCCTGCAAAACCTTCAACAAAGCCAGACCTTTCGGGAGCTGGATAAGGATGACCAGGAAGAGGTCCGACGGCTCTGCAAAGAAAAGGAGGGGGAGGTGTATGGCCTGCTACTTAGCATGTATCAGCACCTATTCCGCCCCGCCGCTGATGGCGTTGAAGAGCTGCGCATCACCCTCAAACGCGATGGCAGGACGCTGGTGGAAATGGTGGAGGCCGCCTTACGGGAAAGGGGGATATTGTTGGAGTCGCTGAGCCCCGCCTATCTGGTGGAGACCTTCAAGCTGGCGGAGCGCCCTGTCACCCTCGCTGAAATCCAGACCGTGCTCACTGGCTCCCCCGGTCAGCCCGTACTGATAGAACCGACCGAGGCCCTCTCCACCGCCATCCGCCAGGGCGTAGAAAAGGGCCACTTTGCTCTCCAGGTCAGCGGGCAAATCTTCACCGAGAATGTGCCTGAAGAGATTCTGAAACGCTCCGAAGCACGCCTGGTTCCGGTAACAACTCCTGCGCCCCCCGCCGGGGCAGTCCCCGCAGCCCGCCCGCCCCTCAGTGCTTCACGTGACTGGCGGGGGCCAGCATCTCTACCCCCTCCGCAAACTGTTAGAAGCCCTGCATGGGCACGATGTAAAGGTGGAGTTAGTTGTCAAGGACCAGAGAGGAACACTTGCAGGGAAGCGCGAGGAGATTGGCAGGCTTTTGAACGACTACGCCATCCCCTTTGAATGGCACGAGGAGAATGGTTCCTGACATAGCATTTGGTAGGGGGTGACTGGGGGCTTCCTGGGCGCCGACTATGACGGCAAGGAGTTTTCCCGTTTGTCGGCCTTTCGTCGGGCCATTCCAAGGCCTGGCAGAAGCTCTGGGGGGGATTAAGGCGCAGAGTGTCCCTGAGACCTCTGTAGCGCAGAGTCGGGCCTATTTATTGGGCGAGGTGAGGAATGGGGTAATGTGGTGGAATGAACTTAGGGAAAGCGTGTGTGAATGCTGGGTCTTGACTTCGTTCCATTTTCCTCATACGGCGTTAAATCAACCCGTCAGCAGGCCCAATCACGTGCCACGGGATTATCTGCATTTGAGACGCCGTCCCTGCCACGGCCGTTGGGGTACGGTTGGGGTACGGTTGGGATACGGTTGGGGCACAGTTGGGGCACGGCATGCCGTGCCCCAACTATAGAAAATTCCTTGGCGCTGGGCTCTGAATCCAAAACGAACTAACCCACACTGGCGAGCAAGTTTCTGACCTATGGGTATGCTCCTTTTGGAAACGTTAGGCAAAGCCATACTCGCTCGTTGCCCTCCATCATCCTAACATGCCCTTTGACGAGTGCCGTGTCTTACTGGTCCCTATGCAGACAAACGAAAGCCTTGAAACCCAGTAGGACCGGCAGAAGGAGGCAGCAGCTCATCGCTGGGGGCATAGTTGGGGCACGGCATGCCGTGCCCCAACTATAGAAAACTCCTTGCGCTGGGCTCTGAATCCAAAACGAACTGACCCATACTGGCGAGCAAGTTTCTGACCTATGGGTATGTTCCTTTTGGAAACGTTAGGCAAAGCCATACTCGTTGCCCTCCATCATCCTAACATGCCCTTTGACGAGTGCCGTGTCTTACTGGTCCCTATGCAGACAAACGAAAGCCTTGAAACCCAGTAGGACCGGCAGAAGGAGGCAGCAGCTCATCGCTGGGGGCACAGTTGGGGCACGGCATGCCGTGCCCCAACAACTATAGAAAACTCCTTGGCGCTGGGCTCTGAATCCAAAACGAACTAATCCATACTGGCGAGCAAGTTTCCGACCTATGGGTATGTTCCTTTTGGAAACGTTAGGCAAAGCTATACTCGTTGCCCTCCATCACCCTAACATGCTCTTTGACAAGCGCCGTGTCTTACTGGTTCTCATGCAGACAAACGAAAGCTTTGAAACCCAGTAGGACCGGCAGAAGGAGGCAGCAGCTCATCGCTGGGGGCATAGTTGGGGCACGGCATGCCGTGCCCCAACAACTATAGAAAAGACTTCTGTACCTTATGCGCTACTACCTGCATGCCAAGCCTGGCCGTGCCCCAACCAACTATAAAAAAGACTTCACCGCAGGGGGGTAGACGAAGGTCCCCTCCCCGGAAAGCAGCTTGCTTCCTTCGTATCTTTCGCGGGGTTGGGTAGCTATGCGACAGCTTAGCATGACTGGGAAGCGGGCGCCCGAGGACCCGCCTGCCCTACAAATCCGCAAAGCCTATGAGGCCTGGCGCTATTGTTCGCTTCCGTAAGCGGGACTGGGTGCTTTTACCCAGCAATAGGGAGGAGGTTTGGTTCCTGCGACCTTTGACAGGCACGAGCGACGAGAAGGTAGCGGTTCATCGTCGCCTGAGCGACCTATTGGGGCATTCCTTGCCTGACGAACGGCTCACGCCTGCGCAGTTTCCGTTGCCTTCGCCGGAGGCGGTGGGGGATATACAGCGTGTGCACCTGCTTTGGCAGGCGGCCCGGCTCCTGCTTCGGGAGGGGGCGGCGCCCTTGCGCGCCTTCGGCCGAATCTCGGTGCGGCCTCGCACCTACCAGCTGGTACCTCTCCTCATGGCGCTCCGCTTGAACCCCGTGCGGCTCCTGATTGCCGATGACGTGGGCGTGGGCAAAACCATTGAAGCGGGGCTCATCGTGCGCGAGCTCTGGGAACGCGGCGAAATCACTCGGCTGGCGGTCTTGTGCCCGCCTTACTTATGCGACCAGTGGCAAAAAGAGCTCTCCGAGAAGTTCCACCTTGAAGCGGAAGTCATCCACTCAGCTACCATTGGGCGCTTAGAGCGCCGCACTCCCCCCGGCCGGACCGTCTACGAGCACTTTCCCGTACAGGTAATCAGCATAGACTTCATCAAGCACAAGCGCAATAAGCATGCGTTCCTCCTCCATGCGCCCGAGCTACTCATCATAGATGAAGCCCACAGCGTCACGCCAGGGCGAAGCGCCGATAGTCACCTGCGTTATGAGCTGGTGCAGGAGTTAGCGCAGGATCTCCGACGCCACTTGCTCCTCCTCACGGCTACCCCGCACAGTGGCATTCCGGAGGCCTTCCAGAAGCTTTTGGGGCTATTGGCCCCGGCGTTTGCGCAGTGGGATTTCACGCGATTGGGAGAGAGTCAGCGTGCTTGTTTAGCCCGCCACTTTGTCCAGCGCACCCGAAAAGACATTCAATCGCACTGGGAAGAAGGGGCCGCCTGCTTCCCCGAACGGCAACCCATAGACAAAACCTATGTGCTTTCCCCCGCCTATCGCGAGCTGTTTGAAGCGGTGTATAAGTTTTGCACCGAGATTGTGGCGAGTGGGCATACGCTGGCGAAGCATCAGCGTCGCATGCGCTGGTGGGGAGCGCTGGCGCTTTTGCGTTGTGTCATGTCCAGTCCCCGCGCAGCTAAGGAAGCGCTGCACAAGCGGCGCCAAGGCCAAGAACCCCTCACCGGCGAGGAGGCCTCAGACGACCTGTATGCAGAGATGGAAGCTATATACGAACCCGACGACCGCCTCCCCACCGACGAACTGCCAACAGCCCTCTTGCATCGCACCCAAGAAAGACTCACGGACTCCGAAAAACGCCGCCTACGTATGCTGGAGCAAATGGCCAAAGCTATCTCCGATAGCGAGGATAATAAGCTTACGGAATGCCTGGCGATTGTGCGGGGCTTGCTGGCTGAGGGCTTCCATCCGATTATCTGGTGCTACTATGTAGAAACCGCCGAATATGTAGCGGAAAAACTCGCAGCTACTTTGGCTGCTGAGCCGGGGGGTTGGTCTGCGGGGGTGCGGGTGCTATGCCTTACGGGTCGGATCGGGGAGGAGGAGCGACGCCGCAAGGTAGAAGAGCTCATGGCGCACCCTGGCGGACGCGTGCTCGTGGCTACCGACTGCCTGAGCGAAGGTATCAACCTACAAGAGGGCTTCAACGCGGTTATTCACTACGACCTGCCGTGGAATCCCAACCGGCTCGAGCAGCGCGAAGGGCGGGTGGACCGCTATGGGCAGCCCAGCCCCACCGTCAAAGTCGTGCGCTTCTATGGGAGGGATAACCCCGTAGATGGGGCTGTCATTCAGGTGCTACTGGACAAGGCGCGGCACATCCGTCAGGTGCTCGGCACCTACGTCCCGATACCGCAAGATGAAGAGCCGGTCGTAGATGCGCTGGTGCATGCGCTTTTTATCCGTCGGGCGCGGCCTCAGCAGCTGGAGCTGGCTTTTGCAGACGACCCTACGGCTGAGCTCCACCGCAAATGGGACATAGATATGCAGCGGGAAAAAGAAAGTCGCACGCGTTTTGCGCAGCATGCCCTTAAGCCAGAGGAGGTTCGTCGGGAGATGGAGGCGACGGACCAAGTCTTAGGGGATCCGGCGGCGGTACGGACTTTCGTGTTGAGTGCTTGCCAGCAGCTGGGGCTCCAAGTGCGGCCGAGTCGCCGGCAGGCGGACGTGTGGGAGGTGATCACGGAGCCGGCGGCCCTTGTGGGAGTGCCGGAAGGGGTCTGCCGAGCGTTGCCTGCCGACCGAAAAGGCCGCTGGACCGTCACGTTTTCCAGTCCGACGCCCGAAGGCGCCGAATACCTCGGGCGCAACCATCCTTTTGTTGTGGCCTTGGCGCGGTATCTTTTTGAGCAGGCGTTCGCGGGTATGGGTGAGCCCGTAGCTGCCCGCTGCGGCGCTATCCGTACCCGTCTCGTGGAGCAGCTGACGGCATTACTTCTACTGCGTGTGCGCTTCCTCCTCCATCAGCCCCGTCGCGCCCCCCTGCTGGCCGAAGAGGTCCTCGTACTGGGCTGGCACGTCTTTACGGACCATTGGCTTCGTCCGGCCGAAGCATTACCCCTCCTCTCCGCTGAGCCAGAGGCCCCTATCCCGCTCGCTGAAAAACAAGAGCTGGTAGCTCAGACCTTGAAGAAAATAGGGCCGATATTCGCAGAGGAGGGGGCTCCTTCTACGCCGTTGCGCCTGCTTCTGGAGGAACGGGCGCGTGAGCTGGAAGCGGCCCACCGCCGTATCCGGCAAAGCGTAGGCGACCCTGTGCGCAACCTGCAGGTAGAACTCCATTGGCCGCCCGACCTGCTCGGCCTCATAGTATTGCAACCTACAAGAGACGGCACGCTATGAACGGAGAGCCCCTCATATCGGTTATCGTCTCGGCCGGGCCTGCCCGGGAGCGCGCTATTCACTTGGAGGGGGGGCTCTTCGGCCCAGACCTTTTAGAACGGTTAGAAGCAGGGGCGCTCCCCGGCCAACGCTGGGAGGATTTCAAGCCGGCAGCCGCCAAGGGCGCAGCCCCCCGCTCCCTCATAGAAGAAATAGCCGAGGTCTATCGGGATGCGCGCGACCTGTGGCGCGTGTTTCAGCGGCGGCTGGAGCGCCTGCCCGACGACGACCCAGCCACAAGCCTCACCCGCGAGGGGTGGATAATCCCTTTTCTGGGCTTACTGGGCTATGAGCTGCGCTATAACCCCCGCGCGTACCAGGTGGGGGAGGTGAGCTATGCTCTCTCCCACCGGGCAGGGGAAAACGAAGACGCCCCGCCCGTGCATATCGTTGGCGCTCGCCAAGCGCTCGGCCGAGTAGATCCCCGGGCGCGCCCCCCGCCTCTCCCCGCATGCCCTCTTGCAGGAGTTCCTCAACCGGTCGGACCACCTCTGGGGCCTCGTCACAAACGGCCGCATGCTGCGCCTCCTACGCAAGTCCAGCCTGCTGCGCCGCCAAGCCTACGTGGAGTTTGACCTCGCAGCTCTCTTTGAGGCCGAAGGCGACGCCCACTTTGGCGACTTCGTCCTACTTTATCGGCTCCTCCATCGCACCCGCCTCCCCCAAGGCACCGCAGACGCCCCTACGTGTTGGCTCGAGTACTACCACCAGGAAGCCCTTCAGCAGGGCAACCGCGCCCGAGACCGCCTGCGTGCCGGCGTAGAAGAGGCCCTCAAAATACTGGCAGAGGGCTTCTTACGGGCGAACCCGGCCCTCCCCTATGAAGCCCCTAACCAAGCCTCCGCCTTGTACGCCGACCTCCTGCACCTCGTCTATCGCCTGCTCTTCCTCTTAGTAGCGGAGGAACGGCAGCTGCTGGGTGGAGATGACCTCTATCGCGAGCATTACAGTGTCAGCCGCCTGCGTCGGCTCGTAGACCGACGGGAAGCCTACACCGACCACGAGGACCTGTGGCAGTCGTTGCGCGTGCTGTGGCATCTCTTGCGGGACGCCTCGCCCCAAGCCGACGGCCAACCCCTGGCCAGCCTCCTCGGCCTCTCCGTGCTGGATGGCGCCCTCTTCGCCACTATCCCCCTCGATAACCTCACCCTCTCTAACAAAGACCTCCTCCACGCCTTTTTTCACCTCGCTTACTACTACGACGAAGAGGCTAAAACCTACCGCCGAGGTCAACTACGCGGCGCTGGATGTAGAAGAGCTCGGCTCCGTCTACGAGAGCCTGCTGGATAACCACCCGCAAATCACCGAGGGCCCTGGCGGTCCCACCTTCCGCTTCACGGCGGGGACGCAGCGTAAGACTACGGGCTCTTACTATACGCCACCGGAGCTGGTGCAGGAGCTCATAAAAAGCGCCTTGGAGCCCGTCCTCCAAGAAAGGCTACGGCAAGTAAGCGACCCGGCAAAACAGCAGGAGGCCCTGCTCTCTATCCGGGTGCTGGACCCCGCTTGCGGCTCCGGCCACTTCTTGCTTGCTGCTGCCCGACGGCTGGCCAAAGAGCTGGCCCGCCTCCAAACCGGCGAAGACGAACCCTCCCCCGAAGCCCAGCGCGAAGCCGTACGCACGGTCATCGCCCACTGCATCTACGGCGTGGACAAAAATCCCCTGGCCGTAGAACTGTGCAAAGTAGCCCTGTGGATTGAAAGCCATCTCCCCGGCAAGCCCCTCACTTTCTTAGACCACCGCATCCGCTGCGGCGACTCGCTGGTGGGTATAACCCATCCCCAAGTCCTGGGTGACGGCGTCCCCGACGAAGCTTTCGAGCCGGTCGCCGGCGACGACAAAGCTACCGCCCGCACCCTCAAGCAGCGCAACACCGCAGAGCGTTCCGGACAACGCGGCCTCTTTGACCCTGTGCTTGATACCCCCTTGCGCCAGTCTGCCCTTGAAGTCCTGGCCCTCAATGCTATCGGGGACGACACCGTGGAAGCCATCACCGAAAAAGCCAGTCGCTACCGGGACCTTCGCTGCTTGCTGTCGGATATGCGTCAGGCCTGCAATCTGTGGACCGCTGCCTTCTTTCAGCAAGTAGGGAAGGGCAGCCAGGAGGTAGAACAGGCGATTACCACGGATGTGGTCTGGCGGGCCTTGGCGGGCCAGCCCCTCCACGGACAGGTCGTCGACCAAGCCGAAGCCCTCGCCCACCAGCTCCACTTCTTCCACTGGCCCTTGGAGTTCCTCGACGTCTTTGCCGAAGGCGGCTTCGATGTGGTGCTCGGTAACCCCCCCTTCATGGGCGGGCTAAAAATCGGTGGAGCCCTTGGATGGCCTTATCGTCGCTGGCTGGAGTATGCCTACGCCCCTTTCAAGGGGACCGCTGACCTCTGCGCTGCCTTCTACCGACGGGCTTTTAGCCTGTTGAAGCCAGGCGGGCGGCTCGGCATGGTCGCCACCAACACCATCGGCCAAGGCGACACACGCGAAAGCGGACTCGCCGTAATCCTCCAAGCAGGCGGTATCATCACCTTCGCCCGTCGCTTCATCAAGTGGCCAGGCGTCGCCAGCGTAGAAGTCAACCTCGTCGCTGTGATGAAAAAGCCCAGCGAGCAGCCCCCAAGCAAAAGCCCTACCCACACCGCTAAGACCACGGGGCTATCCGACGCCCCACAAAGTGCCCTCCTTGACGGCCGCCTGGTTCCTTTTATCTCCTCTCGCCTGGATGACCAGCCGGAAACCGAACCCAAACGCCTCCGACTAAACGAAGGCAAGGCGTTTGTAGGGGATACCGTGGTAGGCATCGGCTTCGTGTTGGAGCCGGCGGAAGCCGAGGCGCTCTTAGCCAAGGACCCGCGCAACGCCGACTGCCTTTTCCCCTACCTCAACGGCGAGGACCTCAATAGCCACCCCGAACAAAAGCCCTCGCGGTGGGTAATCTGCTTCCACGACTGGCCATTGGAACGGGCTCAGCGGTACCCAGACCTCCTGCGCATCGTGGAAAAGCGTGTGAAACCCCAACGCATGGCACTTCCACCGCATAATCCTACCAATCGAAAGCGGCGCGAATATTGGTGGCAGTTTGGAATCGTTGCGCAAAGCATGCGGCAAGCTATCGCGCCCCTGCACCGGGTGCTGGTGCGAGCCCTGACAAGCGAAATGCACATAATGACATTCGTGCCGAAAGGCTGGATTTACTCGCACGCCGTTGGCGTTTTTGCCTTTGACGACGACTATCACTTTGCCCTGCTGCAGTCGGTCGTGCATGAGGTGTGGGTCTGGCGTCAGGCTTCAAGCCTTGGATCGAGCAATCGCTACACCCCGACAGACTGTTTTGATACTTTTCCGTTTCCGTTGGAGGAGTATCGGCGGATGGTGGGTGGGGGGGTGGTGTGTGGAGGCTTTGCCGGAGCCGTTTCAGCGAGCCGCGCAGGTAGGTGCGGCGTACCATGAGCACCGCCGGCAGGTTATGCTCCGCCGTCAGCTCGGCCTGACCAAGACCTACAACCTCTTCCACGACCCGACCTGCCAAGAGGAGGATATCCAGCGCCTGCGGGCCTTACACGCCGAGATGGACCGCGCCGTGCTCGCCTGTTACGGCTGGGACGACTTAGACTTACAACACGACTTTTACCGAAACGACCGCGGGCAAGCGCGTTTCATGCCCTCCGACACCGCACGAAGAGAGCTACTTTTCCGACTAATGGCTCTGAATGAAGAGCTATCCAAGAAGGGAAACTGATGCAAGGCGATCTTTTCGGGTATACCCAGCGTCGAAAAGCCCATTTTCTTATCTACCACGATGAAAGCGAACCGGCGCCTAACAAGGGGTGGCTGCTCATAGGGCTTTTGTTTGTGAGGTCAGACACAGCAGAGTCAGTGCGAGCGGCTCTCAAGTGGTATCGCAATCAAGAAAAGTACTACGGTGAAATTCATTTTTCTGACCTACCCAAAAGTTTCGAGGGGCCTTTTGGTAAGAAGGCTCGGGTAGCTCGGCGATGGATGCGGGCGTACCAAGAGGGCTTATGTGAAAACGCTTTTTTTACTTGTTTAGCAGTCAATCGTACAAGTCCACGCTTTGAGCATAAGCGATTTGAGGAAGAATATCACGCTTATAACCGTTTTACAGCTATGGCTATCAAGGCAGGTATTTCTTATTTTCTTGCCCCCCTTGGGTATCATGAGCTTGAATTGACCGTCTTTTCGGATGAAAAGGAACGTAAATCTCGTCCCGACCAGAATATGGTGGACAATTTTGAGGATTACTTGGTTTATCGTGTGGAATTGGACACCTTTCTCCGGCAAGTGCTGGACCCGCATTATCCGACGGTAGCGATGAAGCCGGTACAAACTATCAACTCGGCCAAAGATGACCTACTTCAATTGACCGATCTTCTCTTAGGGGCAACCCAGGTGGCGCTATCAGGCAAATCGCAACGACTTGTCAAGAGAGAATTGGGAAGTATGGTGGTTTCGTGGTACCTGGACTTGAAGAAACGACCTTCGGAGCAGGCATACAAGATGCATCGTAAGTTTAACCTATGGGGCTTTCCGGATGAGGAAGGTAGGCCTTTTTCTAACTTTGCCATGGCCCTTCCCCCCTGTTCTGGGCAGCTGGAGCTTTTCTAAGCTGGACTTCCTCCCCGAGCCCTGCCAAAACTCTGCCCGTTTGGCGAGTTACGCACAAAGTCGTAACTTGCGCAATATGCAAGATAGGCAGGCAGAGCTCCGCCGTTTTGGCGAGTTGTACGCCCGACGCATGGTTTGGTGGTCTGAAGGCCCTGTCCGATGCGGCTGTTTAGGGAAACCGACGACGAGGGCAGGTAGCCGTAAGTTTTGAGGGAGGCCCCTTATGGCGGTACGAGTGGACATACGAGAGTTCAAAGCCCACTTAGAGGCCTATCTGCGGCGGGTAAAGGCCGGGGAGGTAGTGGAGATGGTAGAGCGGGGAAAGCTTATCGGTCGCCTTATCCCAGAGGGGAAGTCTGTGGCGGAGCGGCTGCAGGCGATGGCCCAGAAGGGGTGGGTGGTGCTCCCCCGCGAAAAGTTCCGGCCCTGTAAGCCAGTGGCGCAAGTAAAGGGCCGGAAGACCGTAGCCGAGCTGCTGGTGAAAGACCGACGGTGACGCTCTCCCGCTCAACCGGGATGGGAAGAAGCCCAGCCCCCCCAAAGTAGCGAAGCCGAGCAGGGTAGGGGCAGCTTCGCGGGGGAGATAGGCCGACTACCCAAAAGCCCTGGGCTGTCGGTGGGCGCCACACTCGGCGCAGGGCGAGCAGGTATACCGGGTAGCTTGCCTCTCCGCAGCGCCGCAGAAATGCTACATTTGGCAAAGTTCCTCCTATGAGCATTGTTGAGCTTCAGCAGCGGGTGATAGCGGAGTACAGCCGCTTCGTTTCTTCGTTTGTGCAGGTAGCGGATGAACGGCTGCGGGCGTTTGTGGAGGATAGGCTTCATCGGCAGCAGGATTTGTGGCCGGAGCCGCTCGTGCAGCTTTCCCCCGCCTACCAACGCGAGGCTACTGTCGCCGAGCTTGCCCAACGCGGAATCCTCCATCCCGAAACAGCCCGCATCTTTTGTCGGCCGGACGGCACCAGCTACCGCCTCTACCGCCACCAAGTAGAAGCCCTCCAACACGCCTGCGCCGGCCAAAGCTTCGTCCTGACGTCCGGCACAGGGTCCGGAAAGTCCTTTGCCTACTTCATCCCGATTGTGGATGCTATTGTACGGGAGCCGACGAGTCAAGGCCTGCGAGCGCTCATCGTCTATCCCATGAACGCCCTGGTCAACTCCCAAGAGCAGGCCCTGCGCGAGCTGAAGAACTCGTATGAGCAGCGCTGGGGACGTCCCTTTCCGGTGCGGTTTGCGCGCTACACGGGCGACACCCCCAACGACGAACGCGAAGCTTTCCGCCGGGACCCGCCCCACCTCCTCTTGACCAACTACGTAATAGCCGAGCTGATGCTTGTTCGCCCTGAAGACCGCGTGCTGCTCCAAGGTGCGTCTGGGCTGCCGTTTTTCTTGGTCTTTGATGAGTTGCATACGTATCGGGGTCGGCAGGGGGCAGATGTGGCGATGCTGGTGCGACGGCTGCGCGTGCGGCTTGGCCAGCGGCCCATCGTGCATATCGGCACCAGTGCGACGCTCGTAGCCCACCCAAACGCCACACCCCAGGAACGGCGCCAAGTAGTGGCTGACTTTGCGAGTCGCTTCTTTGGGGCCGAGATTACGCCTGCGCAGGTGGTGGAGGAGACCCTTCAGCCTGCGACGGAAGGGGGACCCCCCACCCCAGCGGAGCTGCGCCAGGCCTTTGGGCAGCCGCTCCCAGAGACCGTGGATGAGCTAAGGCGGCATCCCCTGGCGCGGTGGCTGGAATACGCTGTGGGGATTGAGCCTGAGCCGGACGGTAGGTACCGACGACGCCTCCCCCGCACCCTCTCCGACCTCGCCCAAGAACTGGCCCAGCTGCTGAACGAGCCCAAAGAACACTGCCGCACCGAACTGGAAAAGCTCCTCACCCGCGCAGCCGCCCTAAGCCACACTACCCAAGAACCCCTCTTTGCCTTCAAGCTCCATCAGTTTATCTCCCAGAGCCGACCCGTCTATGCGACCCTCGAACCCCCAGACCAACGAAACTTCTCCGCAGAAGGAGGACTCGAGCCCGAGCGTCCCTTTTATCCGCTGCGCTTCTGCCGCCACTGCGGACAAGAATACTACCGCGTCGTGCGCGATGCGGTCAAGCAGCGCTTCTTACCCTATACCGAGGAAAGCGACTTTTCCGAGGACGAAGGCGAAGGCGGTTACCTGACCTTCGCGGATTGGGACAAAGACCGACTGCCCGAGGAGTGGTACGACGCCAACGGCCGCCTTTCCTCTACCTGGAAAGACCGAGTGCCGCAGCCCGTATGGGTAAAAGCCGACGGGAGCTTTTCGGAGACGGAGTGCGCAGGGGCCGTCCAGATGTGGTGGCAGGCGCGCAAACTCTGGCTTTGCCTGCGCTGCGGCGAATACTACACCGAACGGGAGGCCGAATACACCAAACTGACTCCCCTCTCCGGCGAGGGGCGTTCCTCCGCTACTACGATCCTGGCTGTCTCGGTGCTGCGCCATTCCGCCCGCCTCCCTGCCGTCCGAGATAAGCTACTCACCTTCACCGACAGCCGCCAGGATGCTTCCCTCCAAGCAGGCCACTTCAACGATTTTGTGCATACAGCGGTGCTCCGTTCAGCGCTCTATGCCGCGCTCAAGACGCATACCCAGTTACGCTCCCATGAGGTCGCAGATGCCGTCCTCCGACACATGTCCCTTACGGTGCGGGATATTGCCCAAAATCCCCACTTAGAGGAGGGTTCGCCAGGCGCCAAAGACGCATGGGATACCTTTCGGGACCTGGTCGAGTATCGGTTGTATGAGGATTTGCGGAGGGGATGGCGCGTCGTCCAGCCAAACTTAGAAGAAGTAGGGCTGCTGCGCATAGACTACGACCAGCTGGGAGACATATGTAAGCGCGACGAGCTGTGGACGGGTGTGCCAGCGTTGGAAGAGCGCTTGCCGGCCGAACGGGAAGCGGTGGTACGGGCAGTATTAGACCACTTTCGCAAGCGGCTCGCCATCGAAGCCCGCGTGCTCCAAGAAGACTTTCAGCGGCAGCTTGTGCGCCGAGCCCAAGAACAGCTGAATGAGTTTTGGGGCATAGACCCCCATACAGAACTCCTGCAAAAGGCCACCTCCTTTGTACTGCCTACCGATTCGCCCAAGGCGCTTCCGCGCTACGGCTATTTTCGGCTAAGTGAGCGGACAGCCCTCGGGCGCTACCTGAAGGGACAAATAGCGGTAGAAAACTTCGCAGTCTTTGTGGAGCGGCTTTTGGCGGTGCTGGTAAAGCAGGGCTTCCTGCGGCTCACGACCCTAAACCATGCGTGGAGGCTGTATCGGTTGGATCCGGCGCGGCTGGTGTGGGTTCTCGGAGAAGGAGAGGCTCCCCCGCCCGACCCCGTATGGAGCCGTAGAGGTCCTACCCCCCAGGCCGACAGACCCGTCAATGTGTTTTTCCAGAGCTTTTACCGCGAGGCAGGGCAGGAACTGGCCGCCCTGGAAGCACGCGAGCATACGGCCCAGGTAGTAGCCTTAGGCGAACGGGAAAAACGGGAGCGGCGCTTTCGCTGGAGCAAGCAAGACCAACAAGACCCGGCATTGGGACGGCGCCTCCCCTATCTTGTCTGTTCGCCCACCATGGAGTTGGGCATTGATATTGCAGACCTGGATGTGGTGCACCTGCGCAACATCCCGCCTACACCGGCCAACTACGCCCAACGCAGCGGGCGCGCCGGACGCCAAGGACAAGCCGGCCTGATCTTGGCGTACTGCGCCGTCGGCAGCCACCACGACCAGTACTTTTTCCATAACCGTGAAAAGATGGTTTCTGGGGCTGTGCAGGCCCCGCGGTTGGACTTAGCCAACGAGGCGCTGCTGCGTGCCCACGTGCAAGCCGAGTGGCTGGCCCAAGTAGCCCTTCCCCTCCGCCAGTCTATTCGGGAAGTGGTGGAGGTGGAGCGCTATCCAGAACTGCCCTTGTGCGAGAGCGTGAGCGCTCAGCTGCAGCTGGGCCGAGAGGCACGCGCACAACTGCTGACCCGCCTCCAAGCTATCCTCGAGCCAGATTTACCTACTCTCAAAACCGCCGGGTGGTTCAGCGAGCAGTGGTTGGAAAAAGTGATTGAAGAGGCTCCCCGCCAGTTTGACGAGGCCTTCAACCGGTGGCGAGAGCTCTACCGCAGTGCTACAAAGCAGCTTGAGCAAGCCCAAGAAGAGATACGAGCTGCGCATTCGTCAGAAGTCCAGCAGCAGGCGCGCCGCCGCCAGGAAGAAGCCCTCCGTCAGCGCAATCTCCTCCTGCAGGTAGAGGTAGCGCGCGAGGAAAGCGACTTTTATCCCTATCGGTATTTGGCCGCGGAAGGCTTCCTTCCCGGCTATAACTTCCCGTCTTTGCCGGTGCGGGCGTGGGTGCCTCGCGGCGAGGGGGAGTTCATCGCTCGGCCTCGCTCCTTAGCTATCCGCGAGTTTGCCCCGCATAATATCGTGTATCACGAGGGCGCAAAGTGGCAGGTGCAGCGGTTTCTCTTGCCGCCGGGCGGCCTGGAGCAGCGGCGCCAGCGCCTCCGCCTCTGCCATGAATGCGGCGCCTTTTCCGAAGCCCACATAGAACGCTGCCCGGTATGCAATACTCTGTTTGATGGTGCAAATAGCTGGGTAGGTCCGCTGCTGGAGCTCCCCAACGTGCGGTTGACCCGACGCGAACGCATCACCTGCAACGAAGAAGAGCGGGCTCGCCAAGGATACAAGGTGCAAATTGCTTATCAGTTTGCTGCCACCGACTCGGGCCCCCGACTCGTGGAAGCCGATGTCTTCGTAGAAGGGGAGCCGGTATTTCGGCTCCTATATGCCCCCACGGCCATCCTCCTCTATATCAACTGGGGTTGGAAGGGCAGAAAATCCGACGGCTTTGTAATAGACCTCAGCTCAGGCGAGCTCTTCACAGATGCCGAGGTAGAGAAAAGACTGTCCCAAAAGAAACAGGCCCCCCAGCTGCCCTCCTGGGAGCGCCTCTCCCTCTGTGTACGGGAGACGCAGAATGTGCTACTTGTGCGGCCGCTGGTCCCGGAATGGCAAAAGGACGACCGCAGGATAACCACCCTCCAGTATGCCCTCAAGCGAGGGATAGAGCATGCTTTCCAGCTGGAGGAACGGGAGTTGGCGGTGGAGCAGGTAGGGCGAGGGGAGCATCGGGCCCTCCTATTTTATGAAGCCGCCGAGGGCGGCTTAGGGGTGTTGCGCCGCCTGGTAGAAGAACCCCAGGCCTTCGCTCGCGTGGCCCAAGAAGCCTTGCACATCTGTCACTATGACGAAGCCGGCCACGACACCCATCCCACCTGCCGCCAAGCTTGCTATGAATGCCTGCTCAGCTACACCAATCAAGCAGACGCCTTCCTTTTGGATAGGCGTCTCCTGCGGGATCTGCTCCCTAAGCTGGGCACCAGTAAGGTTCGGCTGCGCAAAGACGCCCTCAGCTACGAAGCCCATTTGGCCTATTTGCTTGAGCGTGCGCAGTCTGAGTTGGAGCGACGTTTTTTGGAGTTTCTGGCGAAGCAGGGTTGTCGGCTGCCCGATGAAGCGCAGAAGTCATTTACCGAGCCCCGTTGCATCGCAGACTTCTTTTACCAGCCGAATGTGGTGGTCTTTTGTGATGGACCGGTGCATGACCAGCCCCGCCAGCAGCAGTTGGATGACCGTTTGCGTCAGGCGCTACAGGCTCAAGGCTATCGCATAGTGGTGATTCGGGGGGATAGCAATTTTGAGGCGCAGGTGGCCAGCTGGCCCGAGGTCTTTGGCCCCTTAGTAAGCGCCTAAGGGAGCAAAACCTAACCTGCTGTAACGCCAGCACGCTTCTTTGCCTAAGCTGGAAAGAGGCTTAGCGGCTTGGCGTACCTTTGTAAACGACCGAGACTTCCCGATGATCCTGGCTAAGCCCGATGTTTCACTCGCTGACCATCTGGCCGAGGTGACTCGGCTGGGCATGGCGCTGGCTCGTAGGCTTGAGCTTTCTGAGCCTCTCTACACAAAGGCGCTCTTGGCCTGCGCGCTACACGACATTGGCAAAGCTACCCAGGAATTCCAAGACCATATTCAGGGAAGGCCCGGCAACTATCCCCACGCCTTGGCTTCGTTCCCTTTTGTCCTCCTTCTGGAGGGGCAGCTCAATCGGGCCCTCGGATTACCTCAGACCCGCTACGAAGCTGCCGCCGCTGTGCTCACGCACCATTCGCCGCTGGGTTCCGAGCTCTACAAGGGCTACGATAAGCCACGTTACCATCCAGACCTCCTGAGCCTACTCGGGGAAGTCTGGCACCTGCTCCAAGCGGTGGGCGTAGGGAACCTGCCGCCGCTGGAGCCGTTCTGGAAGCAGCTCCAGGCGCTTCTGCAGAGCGCGCCGGTGGCGCTTCTGGATACAGTACAGTGTATTGACGAGAAGCGCGCCACGTTGCGGGGCATCCTACAACAGCTGCCCCCGAAGGATTTCGCTTGCGTCAAGGCGGTACTGCATCTGGCCGATTGGCTGGCTTCCGCTAAAAAGTCTGACTCAGGTACGCTCTTCCTGACGGAGGGGGCGAAGGCCATTGCCCAGCATACCGAAAGGCTGAGGGGGCGTCTGCGGCCCTTCCAAGTCCAAGCGCGACAGGCCGCCACAGAAGTGTTGTGGCTGCGGGCGCCCACCGGTACCGGTAAGACCGAGGCGCTCCTCCTATGGGCAGGCGACACCGAACGCCTCCTATATTTGCTTCCTACCCAAGCTACCACCAACGCCATGTGGCAGCGGCTGCGCCGCATCTACGGGGAGGAGACCGTAGCGCTGGCCCATGGACGGGCAGCCTACATGCTGCGTCAAGAGACCGACGAAGACCCCTTGGACGCACGGCTCTTTGGTTCCGTCTTTGCCAAGCCGGTCACGGTGGCTACCTTGGACCAGTACCTTTTGGCGCACCTGCATGGACGCCACTGGGAGGAACGCCGCACCCTCGCCCGGCGCGCCACAGTCATCCTGGATGAGATACACGCTTACGAGCCCTATACGTTGGGCCTCCTCATAGAAGCGTTGAAGAGAGAGCGGCCCCAGCGTTTAGCCTTGGCCAGTGCTACCCTGCCCGAAGCGCTCTTGGCGCTCTTTCCCCCCGGCCACCTCGTAGAAGCCGACCCAGCGATATGGGAGCGTAGGCGCCATCGCCTACACTTGCGTGAAGGTTCCCTCCTGGAAGAGGGGGTGTCAGCCGCCCTCGAGGCCGCCCAGAGCGGTCAAGCGGTACTCGTGGTCGTCAATACCATCGGGGATGCGCAAGAGTTCTACCGGCGTCTCCGACAGGTGTGGGAAGACTGCGAGCTTCTCCATGCCCGCTTTACCTTCCGTGACCGCCAAGCTAAGGAATCTCGCGTCTCCCAGCCCCGTCCCGGCCTGATTTTCGTAGCCACCCAAGTCGTGGAAGTCAGCCTGGACATCTCGTACGATGTGCTTATTACGGAGCTGGCCCCGGTGGATGCGCTCATTCAGCGTATGGGCCGCATAAATCGCAGAGGGAGACAAACCGCCCGCGCCTGTCATCATGTATACCCAGACCACCGAGGGCACCCAGCGGGTGTACGGGAAAGAAATCCTCTCCTGGAGTGAGTCGCTCCTAAAAGAGCTTCCGGAGTGCCCCACAGATAGGGACTTAGCCCAAGCCACGCAGGAGCTTTATGCTCAGGTTACCCAGACCCCAGCATGGCAAGAAGCCCTCGAACAGGGACGGCAGACCCTGCAAGCAGTACAAGCTACCTTGGGCTGTTATACCATAGGCCTCTCTGATGAAAAGCTAAAGGAGCGTTTTGCTACTCGGCGAGGCCCTCTCTCGGTCGAGGTGCTTCCGATGGCCTTTCTGGAAGAGGCTCAGACCCTCAAGGAGCGCCAAGAAGGCTGGCGTATGCCTGAGCTGCTCGTACCCGTGCCGGTGTGGTGGTTGCATGAGTATAAGGAGGCGTTTTCGTTTTCTGCGGAACTGCGCGTTCTCCTCACCACCCTAAGCTATACGCCGGAGCTGGGGTTGTGTCCTGATTTTGTAGAAGAGGCGCAATTTTTGTAGGATTATGGCGCAGTCTTTATACCTTTTTCGGGCGGGGCGGCTTCGTCGCCAGCAAAACACCCTGCTTTTTGAAACGCCTCCCCCGCACTCGGAAAAGCGCTACATCCCCATAGCCGAAGTACGGGATATTTTCGCCATGGGGCCTTTGCGGCTCAATAGCCAGACGCTCCGCTTCCTCGGGCAGAAGGGCATCCCTGTGCATGTTTTCACGCATTATGGCACCTATGCCGGTACCTATTGGCCTCGGGCCCGCCACACCAGCGGCGAACTCCTTATTGCCCAGGTTCAGCATGCCCAAACCCCTGAACTGCGCCTGAGGATTGCACAGCAGTTTGTCTTAGGGGCCGCTTACCATATGCGCCGTAACCTCCTCTATTACCACAACCGGGGTACTGACCTTTCCCAGCCGCTGGCCTTTATGGAGGAGCGTATCGCGCGCATCCCTACTACTACCACTATCCCGGACCTGATGGGAGAGGAAGGCAAAATCCGCGGGGCTTATTATCAGGCTTGGCAAGCTATCCTAAACTTACCAGAGCCTTTTTTGCGGGAGCGGCGCCCGCCCACCACCCTCGTAAATGCGCTGGTTTCGTTCCTAAACACACTTTTGTATGCGCATACCCTTTCGGAAATATACCATACGCCTTTGCATCCTTCGGTAAGTTTTTTGCATGAGCCCCGCACACGGCGGTTTTCGCTCGCCCTGGACCTCGCCGAACCCTTCAAGCCGTTAGTGGTGGATAGGTTGGTTTTCCGTCTCCTCAATCGTAAGGAGCTTACTTTGGCGGATTTAGAGGCGATAGGTCGGGTAGAAGGGGTATTTTTTCGGGAGGAGGCCCGTAAGCGCATCGTAAGGGCTTTCATGGAAGTGTTAGGGACGACCGTGCAGCATAGGCGTTTGCGTCGTTCGGTCTCGTATCGCCAGCTTCTCCGCTTAGAGGCTTATAAACTCATGCGCCACCTCTTAGACATGGAACCCTATACGGTTTTCAAGGCTTGGTGGTAAGTATGGAGTGGGCCGATTTAGAAGCCTTACGCATTACAGGTACGCAGGTGCATTACCTACAGGTGTGTCGGCGGAAGTTGTGGTTTTTTTCGCGTTTTATTACCATGGAGCGGGGGAATGCGTATGTAGAGCAGGGGCGTGTGCTTCATCAACAGGCGTACGGGCCTAAGCTACGCAAGGAGCGTTGGCTGAGTGGGCTTGTGCGTCTGGATTATACGGAAAAGGGCGTGATCGTGGAAATCAAGCGTTCTCGTCGGGTGCCCAGAGGGGCACGGGCCCAGCTGCTTTTTTATCTGTATGCGCTTAAGCGGTATGTGGGCTGGCCTGCCGAAGAGCCTTTCCCCATCACTGGGGAAATACGCTATCCACGTGAGCGTCGGAAGGAGGAGGTGGTTCTTACTCCTGAGACAGAGCAGGAGGTGGAGGGTTGGATACGGGAGATACAGCAGGTTACGGCGCTTCCCAAGCCCCCCGAAGTGCCTTGGAAGCGGATATGTGCTTCGTGTGCGTATGCGGAGCTGTGTTGGGGCTGATTAGTCTATGAGCCAGTCGGTATGGCCGCGTTCTTGGCCGAGGGTTTCTTTTCGGACGAGGCGGGCAGCGGGCCACCAGAAGATGTAGATGCTATCGTAGTCGGGGCGGATGATTTTGCGCAGGCCGGCCACCATTTCGGCGTATTGGCCCTCGCTAAGCTCCCCTTCAAATACGCTGTTTTGGACCCAATGGAGGTAGCGTCGCAGGAACCTACATACTTTTTGGACGCGGTTTTCTTCCACGTCGTAGGTGAGTACGATATACATGGGGAGAACTTAGGCAAAAGTTTTGTACCTTTGGGCTGCCGTCGAAGGGGCTGGCGGGGTGACCTACCGGCGGTCGACGGCAAGGGAACCCAAAGAAGGTCTTTGGCTATTCAGCAAAAGGGCTTGATAGATAGAGGTTTTTCTTAGGGGATGCGTCAGAGCAGGAAAGCTTAATAGGTTTTCCGGGCATTCCTTAACCCCACCAGACACAGAGGGGGGGGGGGGTGAAAATCGCACCAATGTGGGATTGAAACGCTATGTCAGCTTGAGTGCTTGTACTGCTAGTGAAAATCGCACCAATGTGGGATTGAAACGCTTGTGATCTTCAGCTGCAAGCTATCGCAGCGTGAAAATCGCACCAATGTGGGATTGAAACAGGACATTCCCGCAGTCAGCCTCAGCCGCAGTGAAAATCGCACCAATGTGGGATTGAAACCGCTCGGTGCTAGCGATGATGCACGCGTCTGGTGAAAATCGCACCAATGTGGGATTGAAACCTCAACGTTGAGCGACGGCGCACTGCACGACGGTGAAAATCGCACCAATGTGGGATTGAAACTCGGGCACAGTGGCTTGAAGTCTCGCGGCGCACTGTGAAAATCGCACCAATGTGGGATTGAAACGCTCCGTGACTTGCCAACAGCACCAGAGGCCCCTGTGAAAATCGCACCAATGTGGGATTGAAACCCTGCGCCTCTTGCTGCACGACAGTGGCGTGAAAATCGCACCAATGTGGGATTGAAACCATTCAAAGACTGGGGGTGCGGGCGAAGGGACGCGGTGAAAATCGCACCAATGTGGGATTGAAACGCCTCTCGTCTGACGTTCGCTAGGTGGAGCTGGGTGAAAATCGCACCAATGTGGGATTGAAACTCTTTTCCGGATGTCGGTCCTTTCGTGAGCGTTGGGGTGAAAATCGCACCAATGTGGGATTGAAACCCACAGCCTGCGGCGCATGGGGGAGCTTGCGTGAAAATCGCACCAATGTGGGATTGAAACTCAGCTCGCCGCGCTGGAACTATCGCTATGGCCTGGTGAAAATCGCACCAATGTGGGATTGAAACCGCTCGGCAAGTTGGAGGCGGAGCTAAAAGGCATGCGTGAAAATCGCACCAATGTGGGATTGAAACCCAAAAGCGTGATAGAAGCCCTCTGCGCGCGTGAAAATCGCACCAATGTGGGATTGAAACGATAGCCTGCCGCTCCCATCCTGCTGACTGCTCGGTGAAAATCGCACCAATGTGGGATTGAAACTCGGGGGAGCTAACGCGCTTGTCCTTCGCACCCGTGAAAATCGCACCAATGTGGGATTGAAACAGCTTCGAGCTCGGTCGGTTTTGCGACGCTGACGCGTGAAAATCGCACCAATGTGGGATTGAAACAACCGTCCGAAGCGGGATCCTGGTTGTACGCTTCGGTGAAAATCGCACCAATGTGGGATTGAAACCCACTGTGACAGGATAGGCTGCAGTTCTGCATCAGTGAAAATCGCACCAATGTGGGATTGAAACATAACGGAGAGCCCAAAACTCATCACGCCCACCAGTGAAAATCGCACCAATGTGGGATTGAAACCTCAGAAGAAGCGCTCAAAAAACCTGGGTGAAAATCGCACCAATGTGGGATTGAAACTAAAAGCCCAAAAGAAGTTCACATACCACTCGCTGGTGAAAATCGCACCAATGTGGGATTGAAACACTTTTTTGACAGAATAGGGCTTATTTGTAGGCGGTGAAAATCGCACCAATGTGGGATTGAAACGCCCCGGCTGGCGAGCGGGCACAGGTACTCGAGTGGTGAAAATCGCACCAATGTGGGATTGAAACCGTGGTAATCCCACTTATACTAACGCCATGCCGCACGTGAAAATCGCACCAATGTGGGATTGAAACCCCTCGAGACCTCGCGCCACCTCGTACCAACACGCCGTGAAAATCGCACCAATGTGGGATTGAAACGCAATGATGCCGTGCGCACTTGCAGCTGTCAGGATGGTGAAAATCGCACCAATGTGGGATTGAAACGACTTCCAGCAGGCGCTAGCGCTTTTACAGTGTCTCGTGAAAATCGCACCAATGTGGGATTGAAACCCGTCGCGGCTACGCGGAAGTACTGTGCCAACCTCGCGTGAAAATCGCACCAATGTGGGATTGAAACCAAGCCGCCAGCCCTACGGGCGCAGTACGACGACCCCGCCGGTGAAAATCGCACCAATGTGGGATTGAAACCTGGGAAGTTGAACGTATAAAGTTTGCAATACGCGTGTTGGTGAAAATCGCACCAATGTGGGATTGAAACAGCGTGCGTACGATAAGCGTCGCACGCACGAGGAAGTGAAAATCGCACCAATGTGGGATTGAAACTCATCGCTTTTGAAACTGCTAAAAATCAAAGTAGATGAGTGAAAATCGCACCAATGTGGGATTGAAAGTCTCAACCCACCCCTCCACCTCGCTCAGCAAGTACCAGTGAAAATCGCACCAATGTGGGATTGTCCCCCTTTTCCTTGGAAAAGAACGGCATTCACGGCCTCCGTCATAGTCCCGTTATACGATGGGGGTAGCGGTGGTAAGAAAATTAGAGCGAAACGCATAACCACCGGCCCCTCGCTGACTTCCCTCACATAACCCCCTCTATCATGAAGATATAACCAAAGTGCTATTTTTGCCCAAAATCCCAAAAATCCTACAAGCGATGGGTATTTGGGGTATACTTCCTTTCTCGCAAAGCGCCGAAGGAGGGCGCTTGCCGCAAAACCTAATCCCTATGAACGCGGCTATGGTACCCATGACCAGAGGCTCCGCATTTCTGCAAAAGGAGGAGCCGCTCTATGTCAGCAACGAAATAATCAAGCGCTGCGATGAAAGCCACAGAAGCTAAACTGCTGGACTTTCTCAAGAAGTCCCCCCAGTTTATTGTGCCTATTTACCAACGGGACTACGCATGGGGCTTACCTCAGTGTGCCCGACTCTGGGCAGATATCCTGCGAGCGGGCAAAAGCGAGGAGACTCAAGCCCACTTTTTAGGGTCAATCGTATATGTAGAGCAAGGCATTTACCAGGTGAGTAGCCAGGCTTCGCTGCTTATCATAGATGGCCAGCAGCGGCTGACCACCCTCTCCCTCTTGCTTGAAGCTTTGGCTCGAGCCGTGGGCGATACAGAGCCTATGGAGGGCTTCTCCGCAAAAAAGATACGAAGCTACTACCTACAAAACCCCCTCGAAGAAGGAGATAAATCCTACAAGCTCTTGCTGAGAGCGGCCGACCGTGACACCCTTTGCGCCATAGTAAAGCAAAAAGAAGCGCCCCTGGAGAAACCTTCCCAACGCCTCATTCAGAACTTCCAGTTTTTTGAGGAGAAGATAAAGGGACTCGGGGGCAACTTTGGGCCCCTCTGCCGAGGGCTGGCCAAGCTGATAATCGTGGATATTGCCCTAAGCCGTGACCAGGATAACCCCCAGCTCATCTTTGAGAGCTTGAACTCCACGGGCCTTGACCTTGCGCAGGCCGATTTGATTCGCAACTTCCTTCTCATGGGGCTTGCCCCCCACCACCAGCAAACCCTCTACCTTAACTACTGGCAGCTCATGGAGCAGCGCCTAAGTCAAGAGTCCTCACACAGTGGAAGTAGGTTTGATGCCTTTATGAGGGATTACTTGACGCTGAAAACCGGTACGATACCTAAGATTCATGAGGTCTATGAGGCCTTTAAAGCTTATGCGCACACCCAACCCGTGATGCAAGCCGGTATAGAGGCTCTGATGGGGGACATGCACCGTTTTACCGCTCACTATTGCGCTATGGTGCTCGATGAAGAAAAGGACAAAGAACTGAGCGCTGCCTTCAGTGACCTACGCGAGCTAAAGGCAGATGTGGTTTGGCCCTTCTTGCTGGAACTGTACGAGGACTACAAAAAGGGTATTTTGCCCCACAAGCATTTTTTGCGAGCCGTTCGTCTGGTAGAGTCGTATATATTTCGTCGGTTTGTATGTGGCATTCCTACTAATACTCTCAATAAGACCTTTGCAAGCTTTCCTCGCCATCTGGACAAGAAACGTTATTTGGAAAGCATAGAAGAACATTTTTTACGGTTGACGTCTAATCGGCGGTTTCCGCGTAACAGCGAGTTTGAAAAGGCTATCAAAGAGCGTGACTTATATACGGTTCGTAGGCGCTGTAAGTACCTCTTGCGCCGTTTAGAAAACCACGGCCGTAAAGAGCCTGTACTCGTCGAAGAGTATACGATTGAGCACATCCTGCCGCAAAACGAGAACCTCTCCGAAGCGTGGCGCAAGGCCCTTGGGCCAGACTGGAAGCGCATCCAGCAAGAGTGGGTGCATACCCTCGGAAACCTTACCCTAACGGGCTACAACAGCGAATATAGCGACCGCCCTTTCCCTGAGAAGCGGGATATGCCCGGCGGCTTTCGGGAAAGCCCCTTACGCCTTAATCAAGGCCTGGCAGAAGTAGCGGTCTGGAATGAAGAGGCCATCAAAGCCCGGGCCGACCGGCTGGCAAAGCTCGCCCTGGAAATCTGGCCTGAACCTCAACCTGCGGCACTATACCAGAGGGCGTGAGCACAGGCGCTACAGCATAGAGGATTTCCCTCGCCTTCTGGTGGGTCCCGCAGCTGAGCTGTTTCAAGCCTTCCGGAAAGAGGTACTCGCCCTCTCTCCCGAAGTCACCGAGGAGTTCCGTAAGCTATACATGGCCTATAAGGTAAGAGGCGCTAACTTCGTAAGTGTCGTGCCCCGCAAGGCCTCCCTTCGGTTTTTCCTCAACCTAAACTTTGATGAAGTGCATGATCCACGCGGACTTTGTAGGGATGTAACGCATGTCGGCCGTTGGGGTACGGGCAATGTGGAGTTAAGACTTAGGCAGGCCGAAGATATAGACTATCTCCTAAGCTTAGTGCGTCGGGCATTTGAGAAACAAAGGGGTGTAGGATAGCTAAGGTGGACTGGACTTGCCTATCCCTTTTTGCAGGGAAGCGTTGTAATATTGCCTACTTATGGCCAAGCGGAAGGGTACTCCAGTTCAGGCTGGGGACAACGGCGCTACTGTCGGCTATGAAGTACAGCTCTGGCGGATGGCAGATGCTCTACGGGGCGCCATGGACGCCTCAGAGTACAAACACGTGGTATTGGGGCTTATTTTTCTCAAACACATATCCGAGGCTTTTGAAGAGCAGCGCGCCTTGATTGAAAAAGTTCAAAAAGAACTTTACGCAGACCCCGAAGACCCCGACGAATACTGTTCCGAAGGCGTTTTTTGGGTACCCCCTGAGGCCCGGTGGTCCTATATCCAGAGCCAAGCCCGCCAACCCCATATCGGCCAAATCATAGACAAAGCCATGGAGGCCATAGAGCGGGATAACCCCGCCCTCAAAGGCGTTTTACCCAAAGACTATGCGCGACCTGCTCTGGATAAAAACCGCTTGGGTCAGCTTATAGATTTGATTAGCTCTGTAAAGGTAGGCGGAAAAAGCGCTGAGGACCGAGATTTCTTAGGGCGGATTTATGAATACTTTTTGGCGCAGTTTGCCAGTGCAGAGGGACGCAAAGGGGGTGAGTTTTATACCCCGCGGTGTGTAGTTAAGCTGCTGGTGGAGATGATAGAACCCTATTGGGGGCGGGTGTATGACCCCTGCTGCGGTTCGGGGGGTATGTTTGTGCAGTCGGTAGCGTTTATTCGGGCGCATACGACAGGAAACGGCAACGGCGGCAAAGCCAAAGCCGACCTCTCCATCTACGGCCAGGAGTCCAACTACACTACTTGGCGCCTCGCTAAAATGAACCTCGCCTTGCGCGGGATTGAAGGCCAAATCAAGCATGGGGATACCCTCCGCGACGATAAGTTCCCCGACCTGAAGGCTGATTTCATTTTAGCGAATCCGCCTTTCAACATGAAGGACTGGGGTGGTGAGCAGCTACGACAAGATAAACGTTGGAAGTATGGGGTTCCTCCTGTGAATAACGCCAACTTTGCGTGGGTACAGCATATCATTTATCACTTGGCGCCGGATGGCGTAGCGGGGTTTGTCCTGGCGAACGGGTCGCTTTCCAGCAACCAGGGCGGAGAAGGCGAGATACGGCAGGGCATCGTAGAGGCTGACCTGGTAGATTGTATCGTAGCGCTACCGGGGCAGCTTTTTTATTCTACCCAGATACCCGCGTGCCTGTGGTTTTTGGCGCGCAATAAGGCCGATAAGCGCTTCAGGGACCGGCGGGGACAAGTGCTCTTTATAGATGCGCGTCGGATGGGCCGCATGGTGGACCGAACCCACCGCGAGCTCACCGACGAGGAGATCCAAAAGATCGCCCGTACCTACCACGCCTGGCGCGGGGAGAAGGATGCGGGCGAATACCAAGACGTCCCCGGCTTCTGCAAGAGCGCGACGCTTGAGGAGATCCGCAAGCACGGCTACGTGCTCACGCCGGGCCGCTACGTAGGCGCGCCGCCGCAAGAAGAGGACGACGAGCCCTTCGAAGAGAAGATGCAGCGGCTGGTGGCGCAGCTTCGCGAACAGCAGGCCGAGGCGGCGCGGCTGGATGCCGCGATCGAGGCCAACCTGAAGGAGCTTGGGTATGGAGGGTGAAGTTCAGCTCGGTGAAGTGGCGGAGATCATTATGGGTCAGTCGCCTCCGGGCGAGACTTACAACGAGCATGGCGATGGTCTCCCGTTCTTCCAAGGGGTCGCCGACTTCAACTACCGCCACCCGACGCCGCGTGTCTTCTGCACAGCGCCATCACGAATTGCGATTCCTGGCGACATCCTGCTCAGTGTTCGGGCACCAATCGGTCGTGTCAACGTAGCGGACCGCCAATGCGCGATCGGACGTGGTCTGGCCATCATTCGACCAAGGGTCCGTGAAGACGGTCGCTATCTGGAGTTCGCCCTGCGTATGCTTGAGACCACGTGGACGGCTATTGAGGGCGGCGGCTCTGTATTCGGGAACGCGACTCGCCGTGACCTGGAGACGTTGCGCGTGCCGTGGCCCGAGAGCGAGTGGGACCGTCGCGCCATCGCCCACATCCTCGGCACGCTGGACGACAAGATCGAGCTGAACCGGCGGATGAGCGAGACGCTGGAGCAGATGGCGCGGGCGCTCTTCAAGTCGTGGTTCGTGGACTTCGAGCCCGTCCGCGCCAAGATGGAAGGCCGCTGGCGCCGCGGCGAATCCCTCCCTGGCCTCCCCGCCCACCTTTACGACCCCTTCCCCGATCGACTGGTGGAGTCAGAACTGGGGGAGATTCCGGAGGGGTGGCCGGTGGGGTGCGTGGACGACACATTCAACATCACAATGGGCCAGTCGCCGCCAGGCACGACCTACAACGAGGCCGGAGAAGGCATTCCGTTTTATCAAGGTCGAGCTGACTTCAAATTCCGCTTTCCTGAACGTCGGGTCTTTTGTACGGCGCCGACTCGCTTCGCCAAAGCGGGTGACACGCTGATTAGCGTTCGGGCGCCCGTTGGCGACATCAACATGGCATTTGAGGACTGTGCCATTGGTCGGGGTGTTGCCGCGGCGCGTCACAAAAGTGGTGCTCGATCTTACACCTATTACTTCATGCACGGGCTCGCTGACGTGTTTAGCCGCTTTGAGGCGGAAGGTACGGTCTTCGGTTCAATCAGCAAGAAGGACTTTCACGCAATCCAGTGCGTTGTGGCTCCGCAAAGCGTAATCGACGCGTTCGAGCGACTTTGCAGTCCAATTGATGACAGCATCGAGCGCGCCGAGCGCGAATCCCGCACCCTCGCCGCCATGCGCGACGCGCTTTTGCCCAAGCTCATCTCGCGGCGAGCTACGGGTGAGAGATGCGGAAAGGTTTGTCGCTAAAAGGTGACCTGATGAAACCCGCAAACGTAGCTACCTTCTTACCTTTGGCCGCTATGTGGGCGCACTTTCACAAGAAAGCAATCACAAAACCGTTTGACGAGCAGATGAAACGGCTCAGAGTCCCGCTGAAGGAACAAATGGCAGAGGCCCGCCGCTTGGAAGAAGCCATCTGGGAAAACCTGGGGGAGCTTGGCTATGGCCACCGTTAGAGTGACACCTAACCCGCAAGTGCTAACTTAGCTTTGCAGAGCCATGGCAGAGACACCACTTTCGGTTAGAGTGACACCTAACCCGCAAGTGCTAACTTGGGCAGTTAAACGGGTCCCAGCAGAGCGCCTACAGAAATTCCCGCACTTGGATGATTGGCTTTCTGGGGCAGAGAAGCCTACACTGCGCCAGCTGGAGGACTTGGCTAAGGCTGTCGGGGTGCCCTTCGGCTATTTCTTCCTGCCTGAGCCCCCCAAAGAAGAACTCCCGCTGCCTTACTTCCGCACCATAGAACAAAGTACTCCTGCGGCTTTTAGTCCGGAGCTCGTAGAAACGCTTTATCTGATGCAACGCCGCCAGGGATGGATGCGCGAGTACCTTATAGAACGGGGGCATGCGCCGTTGCCTTTTGTCGGTTCTGCCCAGCCAAGCAGCTCCCCCAAGCGGTAGCTCATGCTATGCGCGAAGCCCTAAAGCTTGAGACGACATGGGCGGCTTCTCTCCCTACGTGGACGGATGCCCTGCGTACCTTATGCCAGAGAGCCGAGGAAGCAGGCATACTCGTGGTTATCAACAGCATAGTAGGGAATAATACACACCGCAAGCTTTCTGTGGCGGAGTTTCGGGGGTTTGTGCTGGTGGATGCGTATGCTCCGCTGGTATTCCTAAATGGAGCTGACAGCAAAGCGGCTCAGATGTTCACCTTAGCCCATGAGTTAGCTCATGTGTGGCTGGGGTACAGCGCTTCGTTTGACTTATACGAGCTGCAGCCGGCCCACGATGCGATAGAGCAGGCATGTAATCGGATTGCGGCAGAGTTTTTAGTGCCGGCGCAGCCTTTCCAGGAGTTTTGGCCCGAAGCTAAGAGGCGGCCAAAGCCGTTTCAAGCGTTGGCGCGGCGCTTCAAGGTTAGTGCAATTGTCGCGGCCAGGCGGGCCCTTGACCTCCGGCTCATAGCCCAAGAGGAGTTTCGGGCTTTTTACCACGACTACATCCGCCGCGAGCAGCGAGCGGCCCCTTCCGCCGAAGGAGGCGGCGACTTCTATGCCACCCAGATACCCCGGCTGGGACGGCGCTTTGCTGAGGTGGTTATGCAAGCCGTAAAAGAAGGGTCTTTGCTGTACCACGAAGCCTACAGACTAACAGGGCTGTATGGGCGCACCTTTGATAAGCTGGCCGAAGCGCTCCACCGCAAAAAGCCGTGAATCCTTCACCGCTGCCATATCTCCTGGACACCAGCGTTTTTATTGAAGCTCACCAGCGCTATTATGGCTTTGACATCGCGCCCGGATTTTGGGAAGCACTTTTACGGTATGCCCAGCAAGGGTATCTACTCAGTATTGACCGCGTAAGCGACGAACTCCTTCGCCAGCAGGACGAGTTGGCCAAATGGGTAACAAAGCATTTCGCTGGCTACTTTCTAAGCACTAAGAAGGACGAAAGCATCCTGGACGCTTACCAAGCTGTGATAAACTGGGCAGTAAGTGAAAAACGATATACCCAAGCCGCCAAAAGAGAATTCGCCGAAGCGACTAATGCGGATGCGTGGATTGTGGCGTATGCCCGGGCGAAGGGCTGCAGGGTGGTCACGCAGGAAGTCAGCGCCCCGTACTCCAAGACCACAATCAAAATACCGGACGTTTGCCAAGCGTTCAACGTGGCGTGCATCAATACCTTTGAAATGATGCGTAGGCTGGGTATCAGGTTATGAACCGCAGAGTAGTATATTTGGAGGAGCACGCCTATGGCAAGTGAGTGGCAAGAGGTATTTCTGTGGGATGTGGCCCACTATATCAACGGGCGCGCTACGAAGCCCTCAGAGCTATGTGGTAGGGAGGGGGTACCTGTTATCAAAATTGCAGAACTCAATCGGGGTATTACTGAACAAACAGACCGCATACCTGCAGAACTTGTGGAGAATGAACACTGGGTGGAAGAAGGGGATATTCTTTTTGCGTGGTCTGGCTCAGTCGGCATTTACCGGTACCGTGGTCTTAAAGCAGCCCTTAATCAGCATATCTTCAAGGTTATTGCGAAACCCGGTTTCGATCAGTCTTTCGTGTATTACTTGTTGCTATCGCAGCTACCCGTTTTCCGAAGCTACGTGGAGGATAAAAAAACCACGATGGGGCATGTTACTATTCGTGATCTGCAACGGATTAGAGTTCGCGTTCCTCCCCTTTCCGAGCAGCGCGCTATTGCCCACATTCTTGGCACGTTGGACGACAAGATCGAGCTGAACCGTCGGATGAGCGAGACGTTGGAGGCGATGGTGCGGGCGCTTTTCCAGGCGTGGTTTGTGGATTATGAGCCTGTGCGTGCCAAGGTGGCGGGCCGCTGGGGCGAGCCCGGCCGGTCGCCTCCGCCGAGCCTCCCCGCCCACCTCTACGACCTCTTCCCCGACCGCCTCGTCGAGTCAGAACTGGGAGAGATTCCGGAGGGGTGGGAGGTGGGAAAACTTGGGGAGGTCGTTGCAGAGCAATCCGACGGCGCAGCATACTGCCAGACCAGATCCCGCCGGGCAAATCGCCATCCTATCGAGCTATGGGAGCATATGCCCAGACCCGAGGCCATTGTGCCCCTTACCGTCGGACCTCGGGCACTGCCGTCGAGCTAAAGAGCAACAAATTCGAGTTCATGAATGGCGAGACCTTGCTGTGCGAGTAAGCTTCGGCCCTGCTTGCACAACGGTCAAGACCGCCTTCGTGGCATTTTCTCAAGCCTGGCGAAGTGGTGTTGGGGCTCCACGGAGTATCATTGGTGCTAACGGCGCGCAACCACCGTTACCACCGGAGTTCGGCTTTGTGCTAGGGCATGTGCTCGACATCCAAGCTTTCGTCGAATACACTATCGCCAGTTCTACAGGAACGATGAGTGGGACCAGTGGTCGCACAGCGCGTTCAGGCCGGAGGCACTGGCGCGCATATCAGGTCGTTATACCGCCACCGGCGCAGTGTGGCTGGGGCATTTGGCACAATTTGGATCCAGCCGTTGATCTGAACCGAGTCAAGCCGAGCGTACAATGAGTCCCGCGTCCTTGCCGGCCTGCGCGATGCCTCTACTGCCCAAGCTCATCCGCGGCGAGCTACGGGTGAAAGATGTGGAAAGGTTTTTAAAGGAGCGCGGGCTATGATTGGGATTAGGAAAATCATACGCTTACGCAACGGTGGGATTTTCCGCGATTTCCAATGGCCCACGGACTTGCCAGAGTTCGGGCGCTACAACCTGATTTATGGATGGAACGGTACTGGCAAGACTACGATCAGCCGTATCTTGCGAGCCCTTGAGCTCCGCCAGCAGCCAGATGGCGAGGTCGTGCTCTGTGTTGACAACGGTAATGTGTGTGCCAAAGATTTTCTGAACCCCAAGCTTTCAATCAGGGTTTTTAACCGCGATTTCATTTATGAGAATGTGTTTCGTACAGGTGGTGGGGATATCCCACCGATTTTTGTTCTGGGCAAGGAGAGTATCGAAAAACAGCAAAGGCTGGACACGCTTAAAGCTCAGCGAACAGGGAAGCAGCAAGAGCTGGACGCTGCCAAACGGACCAAGGAACAGGCTGAACAGGAGCTTGACAAGCACTGCATCAATCAAGCCAAGCGCATTAAAGAGACCCTCCGCCGCAAGGGAAGCGCGTATAACGAATACGATAAGCGGCGTTATCGGGACAGGGCACAGCAGATGGCGAGCGAAGGAGATGCGTCCGAGTATAGATTGGATGCCGCCACGCGTGATGACCTGCTGCGGCAGCATGAGGCCACTCAGAAATCGAAGGTTGCAGAGGTGTCGTACCAACTACCAGATTTGCAACAACTGGCAGCCGAAGTCCGCCAGATGATGCAAAAAACCGTTGTCTCGTCGGCTATCCAGAACCTAAAGGATGATTCTGTGCTTGCGGACTGGGTGCGACATGGGCTGGCGTTGCATAAGGATCGAAAGTCAAACAAATGTCTCTTTTGCGAACAACCGCTGCTTGAAAACCGCCTCAAAGACCTGGAGGCGCATTTCAACACTGAATATGAGCGGTTCCTGCAGGGGCTCGAAGATTACATTCGCCGGCTGAAAGCACTCGAGGAGCAGGCAGCCGGGGTGAAACTCCCCCACCGGACTGAACTATATGACGATTTAGCAGCGGAGTACGACGGTGCGGAGCAAGCGCTGCGGCAGGCGCTTGACGCTGTGCGGAAATGTATCAGCGAGCTCATCAATGCCTTGAACGAGAAGAAGAGCCAGCCGTTCCGGGCATTGCCCCTAAGGGTCCAATTGGCATCCGTAGATAATAGCGTCGTGGATCGCGTGAACAATGTCATCCGTAAGCACAACAAAGCCTGCGACGAGTTTGACCAGAGAGTGCAGGAGGCACGCGACCGCTTGGCTCTGGACATGATCGCCGAGAGCTTAGAAGAGTTCGTCCAGCTTCAGAAAGCAGTTGAGAGCAAAAAAGCAGAAGTAGATCGAATTAGCAAGAAAATTGAAGAACTAACTCAAAAGATACGACAACTGGAAAGCGATATTGTGGAGCATCGCAGGCCTGCTGAGGAGCTAAATGAAGACCTTCGCAAGTACCTCGGCCATGATGAGCTACGCTTAGAAATACAGGACACTGGATACACGATTACGCGTCACGGCAAACCTGCACAAAATCTAAGCGAAGGCGAGATGACAGCTATTGCTCTGCTTTACTTCCTCAAGTCGCTGGAGGACCGTGGGTTCGACAAGAACAACGGCATCGTAGTGCTTGATGATCCAGTGTCAAGCCTCGATGCTCATGCCCTTTACTTAGCGTTTGCCTTTATTTGTCAGCGTACGGAAGGCTGCGGACAGCTGTTCATACTTACACATAACTTTACTTTCTTTAGGCAGGTGCGAAACTGGTTCCACCATCTCAAGGGCCAAAGGAAAAGCGACATTACGAAACGACCCGCGCGCTTCTACATGCTGGATTGCGCGTATGAAAACGGCATACGATGTAGCAGAATCCGACTGCTTGATCCCCTTCTTGAGCAATACGAATCTGAGTACCACTATTTGTTTGCGCGTATCTATCGCGCCGCCATGGACACTGGGACAGCGAGTTTGGAGCAAAATTACGAACTACCCAACATGGCCAGACGTCTTCTTGAGGCATTTCTGGCTTTTCGCCAACCAGCGACTTCAGGCGGACTCTTGCAGAAGATGCAGGCAATAGTTTTTGATGAAGCAGAAAAAAATAGAATTCTCCGTTTTCTTCATACACACTCGCACAGCGACGCCGTTGGTGATCCCGGCCACGACCCGTCTCTTCTCGCTGAAGCCGGGTCTGTTCTAAAAGATCTGTTGGAGCTCATCGAAACTCAGGATAAGGCTCACTATGATGAGATGGTCAAGCTTGTAACGGCTAAACCCGAGGAAGAGGATTAGCAAATGGCGGCGTGCTTGACTGAAACCAATATCACCCTTTAGTGGATATACCAGGGTTTGCTTGCTGGTGCTATTAAGTGTCATACAGGCTGGATGGTGCTCTCGGTTGGGGTTATCGTGCTCTGCTGCGTTCCCCCTGCTGTGTCCTACCAAACCCCATCTGCGGACGGCTGAGCTATCTAAGCGAAAGCGGACGTATCTTTATTCCGTATGGCACGGATTACCGAGGCGACGCTGGAGGAGGCGGCGTTGGAGTGGCTGCGGGGGTTAGGGTGGGAAACGACCACGGGTAGCGCCCTTGAGGGGGGGCAGCTCTTCAGTGAACGGGCCAGCCGTAGCGAGGTGCTCCTGCAAGGCCGGCTCCAAGCGGCCATAGAGCGGCTCAACCCCGACCTCCCCGCCGAAGCCCACGAAGAAGCCCTCCGCACACTCAAGCACTTAGAGGGGGCCGACCTCCTCCAATCTAATCGGACCTTCCATCGCTACCTGACAGTGGGTGTTCCTGTGGAGTACCGCATCCCCACTGGCGAGCTCCGCGGCGCCCAGGTGCAGCTGATACACTGGCACCAGCCCGACCAAAACGACTGGCTCGTCGTAAGGCAGTTTCCCGTAGTGGAGAATCGCCATCGTCGTCGGCCAGACCTCGTGCTCTTCGTAAATGGGCTCCCCTTAGCCGTGATGGAACTCAAAAATCCCGCTGACTCCCGTACAAGTGTCTTTGACGCATACCATCAGCTGAAAACGTACTGGTCAGAGCTGCCTTCCCTTTTCCAGTACAACGAGGTTTTGGTGGTATCGGATGGGACGGATGCTCGGGTAGGACCCATCGGGGCTGGGCCCGAGCATTTTAGGGTTTGGCGGCTATTGGATGGCGAACCTGACGCTTCAGAGCCCCCCAACCCCTTAGAGGGGCTGCTAAAGGGGTTATTTCGTAAGGAGGTTTTCTTGGCGTATGTGAAAAACGGTATTGTTTTTGAGCAGGCAGGAGGGGGCCAGCTGGTCAAGAAGATAGCGGCGTACCACCAGTTTGACGCGGCGCGCAAAGCGGTAGAGCGGACCTTAGCGCTTCGGCGGGCGGCTCAGTCGGGCTTGCCAAAAGAAAGCCGTATTGGGGTGGTTTGGCATACCCAGGGCTCCGGTAAGAGCCTCACGATGCTTTTTTATGTAGGGTGGATAGTGCGGGAGCCAGAGATGGCTAACCCCACCGTGGTGGTTTTGACCGACCGTAACGACCTGGACGATCAGCTTTTTGGGACTTTTGCTCGCTGTGCGGATAGCTTAGGACAGACGCCCGTCCAAGCGGAGAGTCGCCTTGACCTACAAAAACGGCTCGCTGTGCCCAGTGGGGGGATTGTCTTTACTACTATTCAAAAGTTCCTCCCCGAAGAGAAAGGCGCTCGGTATCCGTGCCTTTCTGACCGTTCTAATATTATAGTCATAGCCGATGAAGCCCACCGTAGTCAGTATGATTTTATAGACGGCTTTGCGCGTCATTTGCGTGATGCCCTGCCTAATGCGTTATTTATAGGCTTTACAGGCACACCTATCGAAAAGTCCGACCGAAACACACGGGCAGTTTTTGGGGACTATATCGCTATTTACGACATAGAGCAGGCCGTAAAGGATGGGGCGACGGTGCCGATTTATTATGAGAGCCGCTTAGCGAAGTTATCTCTCCCTGAGGCGTACAAGCCTAAAATAGACGAGGCCTTCGAAGAACTCACCGAAAGTGAGGAGCAAGAGGAGAAGGAGAAGCTCAAGAAGAAGTGGGCGCAGTTAGAGGTGATTGTGGGGGCCGAGCCGAGGATAAGGGAGGTGGCGCGGGATATAGTGGAGCACTTTGAGCGGAGGTGTGAGGTCCTGGAAGGGAAGGGCATGATTGTATGCATGAGTCGGCGCATATGTGTGGCGCTGTACGAGGAGATTATCCGGCTGCGGCCTGCGTGGCATAGCGACAGAGACGAGGAAGGCGTGCTAAAGGTCGTCATGACTGGCTCGGCGAAAGACCCGCCCGAATGGCAGATGCACATTCGCACGAAGGAACGGCGCGAGCGGTTGGCGGACCGCTTCCGGGACCCGAAGGACCCTTTCCGGTTAGTGATTGTGCGGGATATGTGGCTTACCGGCTTTGATTGCCCGAGTTTGCATACGCTGTACATAGATAAGCCCATGCAAGGCCATACCCTTATGCAGGCTATCGCCCGGGTCAATCGCGTCTTTCGGGATAAGCCGGCGGGCTTAGTGGTGGATTATTTAGGCTTGGTTGGAGCTCTGCGGCAGGCCTTAGCGGTCTATACAGAGAGTGGGGGGCGCGGGGCCCCGGCTTTAGACCAAGAGGAAGCTGTAAGGGAGATGCGCACGTACTATGAAGTATGCCGGGATATGTTTAGTGGGTTTGACTACTCGGCTGCCCTTAGCGGAGACCCGAGGGGGCCTTTGGTGCTTTTACCTGCGGCCCAAGAGCACATTTTGCAGGAGCCCGAGGGCAAAAAGCGCTTTACACAGGCGGTGCGCGCGCTTACCCGCGCCTTTGTGCGGGCTGTGCCCCATGAAGAGGCCCTGCGGCTGCGCGCTGAGATAGCCTTTTTTCAGGCGGTAGCTGCGGCCTTCCACAAGCAGGCTTCCCCCACACCCTCCGCCAATAACTCCACAGAAGTAGCGTATGCTATTCGTCAGCTGGTCTCGCAGGCGATCGCACCCGAAGGCGTGATAGATGTATTTGCTGCAGCGGGCCTGCATAAGCCGGATATTTCTATTCTTTCGGAGGAGTTTCTCGCAGAAGTCAAGCGCATGCCGCATAAGCACTTGGCGGTCGAGGTGCTACAGAAGCTCCTCCGGCAGGAGATACGACAGGTCTTCCGAAAAAACGTAGTACAAGAGCGCACTTTTTCTGAGCGGTTAGAAGAGCTGCTGGAGCGCTATCAGAAACGTATCGTGGATGTGATAGAGGTGGTGGAAGCACTTATTGGCTTGGCGCGCGAGATGCGGGAGAGTGCCGCTCGTGGGGAAAAGCTGCATCTGACCCCAGAAGAGGTAGCCTTTTACGATGCCTTGGCGGCCAGCGAGAGTGCCCAGCAGCTCCTGGGTGATGTTACCCTACGACAAATCGCCCAAGAACTCACGCAAGTCATACGAGCAAATGTGACCATAGATTGGATGTATAGAGAACAGGTGCGGGCCGATCTGCGCAAAAAGGTTAAACGGCTCTTGCGGAAGTACAACTACCCTCCCGATAAAACCGAAAAAGCTACCGATACCGTACTGGAACAGGCCGAGGTATTGGCGGAGGCCTGGGCTGCATAGACCTTTTTGCCTATTTTCAAGCAGCTGAGCAGATGATAGAGTAGGTGCTCCATTTTTAAGAGGCGCATAACTTTGGCAGCAATATGAACGACAGCAAATATGTGAAAGCCCTTTTTATTAGCTTGGCGGTAGTACTCTCTGCAGTTATTTTGGGGTATGCCTGGGTAAAGAGTAAAGCCCCGCGTCACACTATTGCGGTGACGGGTTCGGCGCGAAAAGATTTTACGGCGGACCTTATTCGGTGGGAGGCCCGTATTTCACGCCTTGCCCCAGACCTGAAAACCGCCAACCAGCTGCTGGCCGAGGATATAAGCTTTGTAAAAGCCTTCCTCGCTAAGTGGAACCTCAAAGAAGGGACTTGCCGCTTCACGCCTATTATGGCGCGGCGAAAGTATAAAAACACCTACAAAGAGGGCGACCTTGTTTCGGAGGAGTTTATCGGGTTTGAGGTAGAGCAGACGCTTATTGTGGAGTCGCCAGACATAGAGACAGTGGAAAAGATGATAGGGCAAATCGGGGAGATTATCAGTCGGGGGATAGAGTTTGAGGCAGGGGACCCGGAGTATTTTTATACTAAGCTGGTGGATTTGAAGCTCAGCTTATTGGAGAAGGCTGCTGAGGATGCACGGGCGCGAGCCCAGACGATAGCCACCACGGGGGGCGGTCGCTTAGGCAAGCTCATAGATGCCAGTATGGGAGTCTTTCAGATAACCGCCCAAAATAGTAACGAACCCTTCGAATGGAGCGGCACCTTCAATACCAAAAGTAAGTACAAAACCGCTTATATCACGGTGCGTTTGGCGTATGAGCTGAGGTGAGGCTACCTCAGGTGCTGGCTGAAGAACTGTTCTATCTCCCAATAGACCCTATAACGGTAAGCGGGCAGGCTATGGTTTTGGTTCGGGAAGATGTGCCACGTTATGGGGGCGTCGGGCTGGGTGCGTAAGAGCTTTTCTAAGAAGCGGTAGGCATTTTGCACGTGGACGTTGTCGTCAGCATCGCCATGGATAAGGAGGGTGGGCACGCGGAGGGAGGTATTAGCGGGGGGAAGGGCGGTGCGTTCGTAGCCGGTGGGATTGTGCTCGGGCGTATCCATGAAGCGTTCGGTATAGGCGGTATCGTACAGGCGCCAGTCAGTCACGGGGGCTACGGCCACAGCAGCAGCTAAGGCGTCTGGCGCCGCAAAGGCCAAGCGCAGCGCCATATACCCCCCATAACTCCATCCGAACGCGCCAACCTTGCCCACGTAAGGGAGACCTTTCAACCAGCGGAGGAAAGCCACCATATCCTCCGTCTCGGGCAGCCCCAGTTGCCGATAGATAGAGAAGCGTCTTTCAGGATAGAGGGCGGTGCCTCGACCGTCCATGCAGGCCACGAGATACCCCTGCTGGACCATGTAAGCCTGCCAGTAAAAGGGGAGATTCTTAAACTCGTCGCTCACCTGCTGTGAACCCGGGCCGCCGTAGAAGGTGAAAAGCACAGGATAGGAGCGGGTAGAGTCAAAGGGCTGAGGGAGGAGGAAGTAGCCCCACAGGTTCCCTGCTGGGCTGGGCACCTCCACGAAGCGCACTTGTACGGGCAAGCGCTGGTTTCGGAGGTGCGCGTTGAGGTCCGGGAGGGGTAGAGCTTTTTCAGGCGCATGCGCTGAACGTACCTCTTCTTTATAGGGGGAGTCGAAGCGGCTGTATAGGAGGTAGAGGACTTGGCTGGCGAGCTGGCCTTCGGCCCAGCCGGTAGCGGGCGTGAGCCAAACAGGAACAGGGTTTTTCTGGGTGAGGGGCAGGTATCCTACCCGTTGGTGGATGGGGGCTTCGCCAGCGGCGTGGAAGAAAAGCTTGCCGGCTGCACAGCCAATCAAGCTACGGAGGCCGGGCACTGTATATACGGCCAGGCGGCGGCCCTTGTAGTCGTAGCGCCAGATCTCGGCGGGACCTTTGCCGTTTGCCAGGTAATACAGCTCGGGCTGGTCCGGATTCCACACGATGAGGTGCCGGTCGTCCCAAGTGAAAAACCCATCGGTGCTGTCTCGGAAAAATGGCGTCGGCGCCGCTTGGCCTACTTCGTAGCGGTAGAGGGTGAAGTGGTTTTGGGAGCGATTGAGATGCACGAAGTAGAGTTCATCGCCCATGGGGCTCCAGCTGAGCCAAGGAATGTAGCCGCCGGTACTGTCTATCCAGAGGCGGGTAGGTTGGCCTGTAGCGAGGGAGAGGAGATAGAGGCTTACGATAGGGTTGCGTTCGCCGGCCCGCGGGTAGCGCAGGGAGACGGTGAAGGGATAGCCCTTCCCGTGATAGGTGAGGGGGTAAGTAGGGGTGGCCCGGTTGTCCAAGACGAGGTAGGCGAGGTAGGCCCCCGAGGGCGATACCGCGAACGCCTTAGTGAAGCCGAACTCTTCTTCGTACAGCCAGTCGGTGGTACCTGCCCGTACGGGGCCCGTGTAGCGGGTGAGGGTATCCCAGTGTCCTTTTTCCGGGCGGAAAAGGTAGAGGTTAGCGGTATCGGCTGCGATGAGGGCTGTGCCTTGGGGGAGGGCTTCGGCTTCTTTCCAGTGGGTGCCGGGGAGGGAAAGGAGGCGCTCGCCTGCCTTCCAGCGCAGGGAGCCGTAGCTGGAGTGGCGGAAGCCCCACCGCAAGTTTTCCCAAGCTATCCACCCTTGCCCCCCTGGCATAGGCACCCAACGGTCAAAAGGCGTGACTTTGTCTAAGGTCTCAGCTTGGAGCGATGCCGATAGGCGGTAGATAGGGCCATTTTCGGCTTGGCCGTACCAGCCGTCTGACCCTTCCACCAGGTCATGGGTGTGGGCATAGTAGCGATACTCTCGCCAGAGGGCGGAGAGAGAGAGGGTTTGCCCCAAAAGTATACCTACCCCCAAAAGAAGTCGCATAAGGCGAAAGTACGACTTAGGCGGGGCTATCTACCCTTCGGGCGCTATTTTTGCTCCCTGAGCCGCTGGCGAGCGAGTAAAAATAGTTCGCGTTGCATCTTTGTAGAGATGAAGATATGCGGTGTCGTTTTCTTGTCTGGGCTGCTATGGGCGCAGGTGTATCCGGACAGTGTACTTATCCGATGGAAGGAGCAGGGGTATAACCCATTTGCCGCCCCTCCGCCGCCTGGAACCATACAGCCGCTCAATCTCCCTGAGTCGGATTGCAGCGGGGCTATCCGTATTTGCACCAATACCTACAGCTATCCGGGGGGTATCCCCTCTGCGGGTACCGTCTCCGAACTTGGTGGTTTAGGCCGAGGTACTTGCCTCTCAGGAGGAGAACATCGCAGCGTGTGGTTCATTTTTACGGTGCAGAGCAGTGGTACGATGGGCTTTCTCCTCTGCCCGAATGATTCTACGGGCAATGATTATGACTTTGCCATGTGGGATGTGACAGGTCTGCAAGACCCTTGTAGCATTTTCCAAGGGACGGGGAACGTGCCGCCTCCCATACGCTGTAACTTTTCCACGCCGCGGGGGGTCACTACTTGTTGCGGGTTCCCCTCCAACTACTGCAGCACAAAGGGGCTCACCGGATTAGACCATACAAACCCGCAGCCAGGTATCCTTAGTTATGGCGCAGGTGGTCCTCCCGTTATGCCTGGGCTTAATGTCACAGCAGGGCAGACTTTCTTGCTCTTGATTGACAACTGGAGCAATAATAATGTGGGCTTTACGATACAGTTTTATGGTACGGCGCAGTATTTTGATGCGACGCCGCCGCAGCTCGATAGTGCGTATGTTTTTTGTAGCCCCAGCTACGACACGCAGCAGCCTTCTTTGAGCAAGCTGCGGGTACGGTTTGATGAGCTCATCAACATCAGTAGTGTAGCGGCGGATGGTTCAGACTTTGTGGTGGTGCATAATGCCACGAGTACTCAGGTGCCGGTGACGGCCGCTGCGTCCGTGAGTCCGCCCCAGACCAATTCGGTAGAGCTTACGTTAGGGCAGCTGCTCGTGCCGGGGCAGAGCTACACGGTATATGTAGGGTACAACCCGTCCGGCTCAGGTAGTCCTAATGGACAGCCCGGCAGCGATGGCAATACCATTTCAGACCAGTGTGGGGTTAATGTCCCCATAGCTAACATTCCTCAGGGGAGTGGAGCGACCGCCTATGCTTTTACGGTGCCGGATACGATGGAGGTACAAGTTACGCTCACACCGCCGCGCTGTGTGGGTACGCCCACGGGACAGATACAAGTGCAGGCCACAGGGCCTTTTGCCCCGTACCAATATGTGCTCCTTACAGGCAGTGGGACCGTGCCCCCTACAAGTGGATGGAGTACTACCGCTACGTGGACCAATCGAGCGGCTGGGACCTATACTGTGTGGGTAAGGGACGCTCGGGGATGTATCCAACGGTGAGTAGTGCAGCTGCCAGACCCCCAACCGGTAGGCGTGGTGGTACTCGATTCGCTATTGTACACCTGCGGGAGCGGGGGCTTTGTGCGCTTAGAGGGAACGGGCGGCACAGGGCCGTACGAGTTTAGTGTGCTTCCACCGTACCCCACCTGGCAGAGTAATGGGTATTTTGGTGGGCTGGCTGCTGGAACTTACACCTTGCGGGTGCGGGACGCTAACGGGTGTATTGCTACGCGTACCATTGCCGTGCAGCAAGCACCCGCGCTTTCCGCCCAAGTGGTCACCATAGATACCGTGCGCTGCCATGGGGAGACGGGAGGCTTTGCTGTGCAAGGCGTAGGAGGAACCCCTCCTTTTAGCTATGCGCTGATAGGCTTAGGCCAGGCTAATGCCACGGGTAGCTTTACTGGACTCCCTGCAGATACCTATTGGGTTGAGGTACGAGATGGCTTAGGTTGTCGTGAGACGCTGCAAGTGGTGCTACCACAGCCGGATAGCCTTGTTATTGCTGCGGCTCAGGTTATCCCTTCGGCGTGCAAGACCACTGCACAGGGAGCCATACAGCTCACCGTACAGGGCGGTAATCCGCCCTATACCTTCACTTGGCGGGATAGCACGGGGGCGCCGCTGCCTGCTACTTCTGACCAGCTTACAGGCATACCTATCGGCTCGTACGCTGTCACTATCACCGACCGCAAGGGGTGTACCGTAGGGCCAGTTTCGTACCAAGTGGATTACACCTATCACGCTGCAGTACGCCGATTTTCTTACGAAGTGGTAGAAGATTGCCCGAAAAAGCGTCTCCGTTACACTGTGGACGTAGAGGGCGTAGACCCGCTCACCTTTATTTGGACATGGGAGGATGGGAGCCAGCAGACCACTACGCAGCCCATGGCCGAACGGGAATATAACCCTCTACAAGGGGGTACCTTGCCTGTGCACGTAGAGGTGCGGAGCGGTGGACAGTGCGCCGTAGATACTCTGGTAGAAATACCTTTCACTGCCTGTTCAGGGCTTCTTATTCCCACCGCCTTTACGCCGAATGGCGATGGCATCAACGACCTCTGGTATATACAAGCTTTGGGCTTCAAGCGCTATACCTTGATGATATTTGACCGGTGGGGCGCTCAAGTATGGACCAATGGCGGGGATATGACGAAGTTTTGGAATGGGCGCACCCAAAATGGAGAGGAGGTTCCAGAAGGGGTGTATGTGTTTTCTTTTGTGGGGACAGATAATAACGACAAGGCTGTCCAGCGTACGGGTACGGTGACCCTCTTGCGATAGGGGCAAAGCTGGCCCATGGGGGAGGGGGGTAGCTGTGAGCTATCCCCCTCCTTTCTTTTTATGCGCTGTACTTGGCGGGGGGAGGGCGGCTGGGTCTGGCTTTTTATGAAGGGGTGGAGGCTAAGCTTGGTAGCTTGTTTTATTACGCTGAGAGGCGGCCCGCTGGAGTCTCCCAGTGGGTTCTCCATTAGGTAGAAGCCTGGCTGTTTGAAGAACTGTAAGGGTTGGGATGTTGGACTACCTTATTGTAGGCCATGTCAAGATAAGCTAAGGCGTATGCATTTATCCAAGGTTGTGAGCGGCTGTAGCAGCGCAGCGCGAAGGAGAGAGAAGAGATACAAAATAAAAAGGGGCGCCTGCGCAGCAGGCGCCCCTGTCGTAGGAGGAGCTGAGGCGGCTATTCCACCAGCAGGCGGAGGGTAGCGGTCTCTTGTGGCGTGAGCACCTGTACGGTGTAGAGGCCGGCGGGGAGGGCGATAGAGAGCTGGGCCGGAAGATGGGTGACCGTGCGGTGCTCCACCAATCGTCCGTGCAGGTCTATCAAGCGAACCTCGGCAGATCCCGCATAGGTGGGGTGAGCCACCGTGAAGGTGCTGTGGGTAGGATTAGGATAGAGGGACCATGCCCCAGCAAGCGCTCCCGCGGGTAAAGAAGCGGTGGTGATGCTCACGGTTTGGCTTACGGTGTCGTTGCCGCAAGGGTTATAGGCGATGGCGGCGACAGTGTAGGTGCCATTAGCCGCGTAGGTGTGCGTGCCAGAGAGGCCGCTGGCGCTGGGGGTGGCATTCGGGAAGTCAAAGAACCACCGTACCGAATCGGCATCCGTGGCCGTAACGCTGTAGGTGATTTGGGCACCACTTGTCCCGATAGTCAGGCCGCTCAGCGAAGCTGGCCCTCCATAAACACGGAGGGAGCTGCTGTAGGAAGTGTATCCACAAGAGCTTTGTACGGATAGGCTTACGGTGTAAAGGCCGGGGGCAGCATAGGTATGAGATGCCGTCATGCTGGTGTCGGAAAGGCTATTTCCATCGCCGAAGAACCACTGAGCTGAATAGACGTCAGCATTAGTGCCGGTACGACTGAAGGTCACTGGCTGTCCAACGCAGGCACTACCTGACGCTTGGAAGTGCGCTACGGCGCCATTGCCAGCAATGGTAATAGGATGGTACATCGTATCATTGCCGCCACAGCCAATAGCCACCACCATAAGGGTAGTGGAAGCAGTAGGGGCAGGGAAAGACAGCGAGACCGAAGAGAAAGGCGGTGAAACCGTAGTCGCAGGGGCTTGGAATAGGAGGTTCGGGCCCGCATATACACGCACTTCTTGAATATGTTCTCCCGAAAGGGAACCGGACAGATTTTGGCCGGGGCAGGCACTACTGGGAATGAATGTCCCTTGAATAGTAGCGGCCTCCGTAGAGATGAGGAGAGGCAGGCTTGCGTATCTCTTGCCACAGGGATAGCGGTATTCTAAGGTGAGGGTGGTGCCGCCAGCGGGTACAGAAACTGTGACCGTATCTCCCCACGCAAAAGTGCCTATTACCGTCCCATTAGGAAGTAGGTAGCGCACGCTATCAGGAGCACCTACAAAAGGGAGTTGGAAGACCTGTACGTTGCCTCCGCCTGAGCACACTGTGCCTATTATTTGTGGGGAAGGGAGCGGTGTGTTAGGAGCCCCGTTAGGCACTTGTATGCTCACCGTGCCTGTATAAGAACCGCAGCTATTAGTGAGGGTATAGGAGAGGTTGTGGCTGCCGGGGGTAGTCGGCGCAGGGAAGAGCGTATCTAAGCTATAGCCATTGAAGGGATTTCCGCTATTGAGCCAGCTGGCTTGCCATTGGAGGGTAGCGCCTGCCTGCGATAGCGAGAAGTTAGTAGAAAAGAGGCTGACCTGGAAAGTCTGCCCCGGACATACGCTGGAAGGCGAGGCACTTCCGAAGGCGGAAGGAGTACCGGTGGTATTAGTGGGGGACCATGAAATCACATCTTCTCGAGAGGCACAGGGTAGCTGTTGGCGAATCTTGATAGCCACCGGGAAAGTCGTGCCTGCCGGGAAAGTATGTTCTACAGAAGAGGCCCCCACATAGTCCCAAGAGCCGTCGTTCCCTATATCCCAGCTTACCAAGCCTTCTGCGGGGTACGCATACAAGCTAAGAGGGGTGCCTACGCAATAAGAAGAGGGGTAACTGGATAGAGAGGGTAGATTCAGGCTGCTGGGGCCATACACAGTAAAGGAAGCTGACGAAGTATTGGAGTTTCCGCAAGTATAGGTGAAGTAGCACTCGGCTGTGTAAGCGCCTGGCGTGGCACCTAAAGGCACGGTCCAAGTTACAGGAAGCGTGTTTCCGGTATAGATGATAGTATTAGCAGGGTCTTTTATCCGTACCACTACCCCTGTAGTATCGCCTACCTCGTAAGGGAAAGCAGGTTGGATGACGAGGGATTGCCCTGGGCAGACACCATTCGGGTTGGTACTGATAGCGTAACCTGTGGCGCCTGGTGAGGTATAGTAAGTAGTGGTGTATGTGACACTTTGCCCGCAAGCGTAAGCTACTACCGCTACTTGCCAGGGGGAGGTGGCGGGAGCTGTCGCCGTAAAGGTGGTCTGGTTGCGAACCGTATCGGTAGGATTAGGCCCATAGCCTACCTTAAAGCTATCCGCCCCTGTAACTGTAAGTTGAAAGGCTACGGTGCTCCCTGGACAGAAAGTAGCCCCCACTCCGGGCGAGAGGGAGATAGAAGGACTACCCTTTATAATAAGGCTGCGCGCCAGGGCTACTGCTCCTGAAGGGGTGGCTACTCCCAAGAGCACACCCCCAGTACCAACGCTCAGGAAGGAGACCCCTATTTTACGCTTGTTTGGTATACCGTTAGCAGGAAATGGATACGGTGGTGCCGAAGTACCATCATATACGACGGTTCCGCTGTGGTTGTCCAGGACCCATTTCCAGGCGGTGATGCCTGCGGCAGCCATGCCTGTGGTGTCCACTATAAGCCAATACGTGTCTTGACACACGGGCGTGAGACCCACGGGACTGGCGCCGTTACCGGTGGAGTCTGCATACACATTCCAGTTTGTCCAGGGCGACTGTGCCCATACGAGGGTGCATAATGCACCGATGGCAAGCCATGTACTTCGTGAAGTACGCATATTGCCAGTACTTCCTCGCAAGCATCATACCTAATAGCGTGCTATGCCTCTCAGCTTTCAGCTGGACCTTCTTATAAAGCACTGATTGGTAAGCCATTAGACACTGATGGCAAAAAAAGTTTAGTTTTTTCTGGGGTAGCTTTGAGGGAGATGAGGTCCCGAGTCGCGGTAGAGCTTGTAAGCCTAAGCTTACAAGGAAGCTCTACCTTTGCATGATGCGAGTAATAACCGCCTTTGTCGTACTTTGGGGGCTAATGCGTGCGCAGCTGCCGCCACTTTTAGATAGGGAGCTTTTCTTTGGGGACCCGGTCCTGGCCGGCGTAGAAATCTCTCCCGATGGCAAATGGCTTTCTTTTATCAAGCCACATAATGGTACGCTCAACCTCTGGCTTCAACCTATTCAAAATGGGCAGCTGGGGGAAGCTTTTCCTATCACAGCGAGCGATAGGCGGCCTATCACGCAGCCCTTCTGGAGCCCGGATAGTCGCTATGTGCTGTATGTACAAGACAAGGATGGCGATGAAAACTACCATCTTTATCGCATCGCCGTAGCAGAGGCTAAGCCGGGGCAGATTCCCACAGCGGTGGACCTTACCCCTCGGGCCGGGGTGCGCGTGCTACCGTATGCTTTCCCCAGAGAAAAACCCGGTGTAGCCTACATAGGTCTCAACGATAGAGACCCCTCTCTACATGATTTGTATGAGCTCAACTTAGCTACTGGGCAGCTTACCCTCTTGTATGAGAACAAGGAGGGTATCTTAGGATGGGGCATAGATGCGCTGGGCCGTATCCGCTTCGCCGTGAAGATGGGGCCAGAAGGGGAAACCGAACTCTATGAGGTTACCCGCAAAGGGAAAGGCCTTTCCTTCAAAAAAGTATATCAAACCGCATGGGATGAGTCCGCTACTATTGCTTATTTACCTAAGAAAGGCAAGGAGATTTACCTCATCACCAATAAGGGTGTGGATAAATCCCGCTTAGTGCGTTTTGACCCTACGACGGGCAGAGAAGTAGAGGTACATAAAGACCCAGAGGATAGGGTAGATGTGGGTGCGACCGTATTTGATAAAAAAACAGATAAGCTGCGCTTGGTTTCTTATACAGATGACAACCGTCGGCGCTACTTCTTTGATTCTAAGCTGGAAGGATGGTTTAAAAAGTGGGAGGAACTTTTGCCTGGGGGTGAGATAGGGCTCGCGGGGCTGTCGGAGGATGAGCGGTATGGGGTAGTGAGTTTTAGCAGTGATAGGGAGCCGGGGCGGTATTATTTTTGGGATGCGGAGAAGCAGGCGCTACGGGAGATTGGGCGTGCTCGGCCGGACCTGCCTTCGGAGCACCTGGCAGAACGTCGCCCGGTGCGTATAAAAGCCCGAGACGGGGTAGAACTACCGGCTTACCTTACCCTCCCGAAGGGGATTACGCCTAAAAACCTGCCTGCGGTGCTGTTTGTGCATGGAGGGCCCTGGTACCGAGATTACTGGGGATACGACCCCATGGCCCAGTTCTTAGCTAACCGCGGCTATGCGGTCTTACAGGTAAACTTCCGAGGGTCTACAGGGTATGGAAAGGCTTTCATCAATGCGGGCAATAAGCAGTGGGGTACAGGCACCATGCAGCATGACCTTACGGATGCCGTGCAACAGATGATAAAGGAGGGCATTTTTGACCCTAAAAGGGTGGCTATTATGGGCGGCTCTTACGGGGGGTATGCCACGTTGGCAGGGGTGACCTTTACGCCGGAGTTGTATGCGTGCGGAGTTTCTATTGTGGGGCCTTCCAGCATTATAACGCTTATTCGTTCGGTGCCGCCGTATTGGAAGCCGCTTATAAAAATATTTCACAATCGGGTGGGCAATCCGGAGGATTCTGCTGATGCTGAGCGCCTCAAAGCCCAATCGCCTTTATACCATGTGGATAGGATACGGGTGCCTTTGCTGATTGTGCAGGGGGCTAATGACCCGCGGGTCAAGCAGCACGAGTCGGACCAGATTGTAGCTGCGCTGCACGCGAAGGGCTATCCCGTACGGTATCTCTTAGCTCCCGACGAAGGGCATGGGTTTCAGAACTATGACAATCGTATGGCGATGGTGGTGGCTATTGAGCAGTTTTTGAGTGAGCGCTTGGGCGGGCGCCTCCAGCCCGAGGTGCCGGAGAAGATAGCTAAGCGTCTGCGGGAGATTACGGTGGAACCTGCCACCGTCAAGGTTCCCCAGGCGGAAACGGCTGCTCCAGTAGCGTCCCTGCGCCTGCCCCTGCAAGCTCCCTTACGCAGCCGTTGGCTGTATCAAGTAACCTTGCGCGGTAGGTCTATCGCCGCTCAGGCAGTGGAGGAGTGGAAAAAGGTGCCGGAGGGGTGGTTGTTTGTAGAGAGTGTAGAGTCGCAGGACCTGCCGGCTTTGCGGAGTGCGGATACCACGGTGGTAGATGCGGAAGGGCAGCTTGTACGCGGTCACCGCACCCAGCAAGGCGTAGAGATTGTGCTTGTACGGCGAGGGGATAAGCTGGAAGGTACCTTTGAAGTGATGGGGCAAAAGAATCCTTTTACTACGGCGGTGAATGGTCAGCCCGTGTATCCGACGGGGGGGGCGTTGCGGTATTATCTGGCTTCGCTCCCGCTGGCAAAGGGCTATGTGGCGGAAGTGCCCCTTTTCTCGCTGCAGAAGCAAGCCTTTGATAAGGCGCGCATCACCGTAGAGGATGAGGAGCGGATTACCGTGGGAGGTCAGGCAAAAGATACTTGGCGGGTGCAGATTGCAGCCGAGGGCGTGAAACAAACGATATGGATAGATAAGCTTACGGGGCAGCCCTGGCGTAACCAAACGGTGGTGGCGGGTGCCTCCCTGCTGGGGGAGCGGATTGAGTGATGCGCATAGGCGTCGCAGCGGTTCGTACTACGCCTCTGGATTTTGCGGGCAACCAAGCCCGAGTGAAAGCTCTTATCACTCAGGCCTACCAGGAGGGGGTAGAGGTCTTGGTTTTCCCGGAGCTGTGCTTGTCCGGGTATGAATGCGGGGATTTTTTCTGGCATCCGTGGGTGGCTGCGGCGGCGTGGGAAAGCCTCCAAGCGCTCGTTGGCCTTACGGAAAATATCCTTGTAGTGGTAGGCCTGCCGCTGGAGCTATATGGACGGCTGTATAATGCCGCTGCGCTTGTTGGAGATGGGCGCATATGGGGTTTTGCGCTCAAGCGGCACCTACCCCGCGACGGGATTTTTTATGAGCCCCGTTGGTTCTCTCCGGCCCCGGCTCAGCGGCTGATAGAACCTCGCACAGGCGCGCCGGCCGGCTCGGCTTTGCCGTTTTATTGGCAAGGGCTGGGTCTGGTAATAGAAATATGCGAGGATGCCTGGCAGCCAGCTCGTCCCTTAGAGGCAGTCCATGCGCATATTGCCCTAAGCCTGAACGCTTCTCCCTATGAGATGGGGAAGCGTACCCGTCGCCAGCGGATGGTCTTAGAGAGCAGCTACCGGTACCACTGCGTATATGCTTACGCTAACCTCTTGGGTAACGAAGCGGGTAAGCTCCTCTACGACGGGGAGAGCCTGATTGCTTGGAATGGCGAGCTTTTGGCCGCTACACCTGTGTTTTCGTATAAAGAAGGGGAGCTGGCTTGGGCGGATATTCCTGTAGAGCGGGTCTTGCGGACAGGCCGCCAAAATGCGGCACCTGTACCTACGCAAGGGATTAAGGTGGAGGTTTCCCCTGCTAAGGAAACTGAAAAGAACGGGGAACCCAGGGGCACGCTTTCGCTACGGGTGCAGGAGCGGTGGGAGGAGCTTACGGAGGCCATAGCGATGGGCTTATGGGATTACTTGTGGAAGAGCCGGAGCCGGGGGTTTGTGGTGTCGCTCTCGGGCGGCTTAGACTCGGCTGCATGTGCGGTGCTGGCGCACCTGGCTTTGCGCTGGGCTAAGGAGCGCTTGCCTACGGAGACTTACCAGCAGTTTTTGGCCTACATGCAGGGAGAAAGCCCCCAGGTCTATAGTTTTTACCAGGCCACAGCGCAGAGTAGCGCAGAGACTTTTCGGCGGGCACAGGCTTTGGCAGAGGAGGTAGGGCTACCTTTCTATCGTTGGGAAGTGCAGGATATTGTAGAAGCTTATGAAAAGAAAGTAGAAGGATGGTTAGGTCGTCCGCTTTCATGGGAAAAGGATGATATAGCCCGCCAGAATCTGCAGGCACGTGCGCGTGTGCCAGGGATCTGGATGACCGCTAACCTCTTAGGGGCGCTGCTCCTTACGACGAGCAACCGAAGCGAGCTGGCTGTGGGGTATTCTACGATGGATGGCGACAGTGCGGGGGGGCTGGCCCCTATTGGCGGGGTAGCTAAGGCGGACCTGCGCGAGTGGGGGTTATGGGCTGCGGACCAGTTTGGCTGGCCTACGCTGAGGGAGATTGCTTGGGCTACGCCTACGGCGGAGTTGCGTCCCGGCGGCCAGGCCGACGAAGAGGACCTTATGCCCTATCCGGTATTGGCCGAGTTAGAACGCTTATGGGTACGGCAGGGGGTAGCCCCGGCCACACTCCGCGCTCATCTGGCGGCTCGAGGGCTCCCTCCTCAGTGGGCCGATAAGTTCTTACGCCTTTTCCGCCTAAGCCAGTGGAAGCGAGAACGCACCGCACCGGCTTTCCATGTAGATGGGCATGACTTAGACCCTCGGAGCTTTGCACGGCTGCCTATCCTCCACGCCCTTCAATAACTTCACCTGAACCCACTAACTTTGTCCTATGTGGCGTTTCCTCCGGCTGGTGCTGGCGTTTATATTGGCTTTTTTTCTCACTATCCTGATAGGGGGAGCCTTGATTGCGGGGATGCTTACAACAGGGCTGACCATAGCGGGAAGCAGGGAAGCCGATACGAAACCCCTACCCAAGAAAGGATGGCTCAAAATAGCCTTTTCGGGTGAGCTTCGAGAGCATGCAGCTGCGGACCAGCCGTCTTTTTCGTGGATAGAGGGGCTTTTTGGGGGCCCTTCAGAAGAGGCGCCGACCTTAGAGGAGCTACGCGTAGCCCTGCAAGAAGCGGCTACCAACGAAAAAGTGCAGGGGATTATTTTAGAGATGGGCGATCTTTCTGCCCAGCCTGCCCAAATCCAGCAAATAGGCCGATGGCTGGCTGCCTTTAAGGCTCAGTCCAAAAAGCCTATTTATGCGTATGGCGACTATTTTACGGAGAGTACTTATTACTTGGCGTCGCTGGCGGATACGATTGTGATGTATCCCCAAGCAGGAGCCTCCTTAGAATGGAATGGTCTGGCTACCCAGGCGCTCTTTTTTAGGCGATTTTTAGAGAAGTGGGGTGTCAAGCCGAGGCTTTTTCGGGTAGGTCGGTATAAGTCTGCGGCCGAGTCTTTCACCGAAGAAAAGTACAGCGAGGATAATCGGGCGCAGCTTGCGGCGCTGTTAGAGGACATATGGGCGGTGTGGGTAGATTCTATTGCTCGGCGGCGGCATTTGTCTCCAGAAAGCCTGCGGGTATGGCCGGACCAGTATGTATTTTTCTCGGCGGAGCAGGCCCAGGCAAAGGGTCTCATAGACCTCCGTATGCCATGGCAGGAGTGGATGGGGCGTTTTATTCCTGAAGGAGAGGAAAAGCCGGCCTTCATTTCAGTGAGGCAGCTCCTGCATGCAGCCAAAAAGAAAGGCTCGGAGGAGCAAGTAGCCCTCGTGTATGCAGAGGGGGAGATTGGACCTGAATCGGCCCTTTCCGCAGAAGAGCTGGTTCCTGTGATAGAAAAGCTTGCACGAGAAGAGAAGGTCAAGGCTGTGGTGCTGCGCGTACATAGTCCAGGGGGGGCTGTATTGGATTCGGATAAGATAGCGCGTGCGCTGCGTGCGCTGCGCGAGAAAAAACCTTTGGTAGTTTCCATGGGAGGGGTGGCGGCGTCAGGGGGGTATTATATTTCTGCTTTTGCGCAAAAGATTGTGGCAGAGCCTACTACGGTTACCGGCTCTATTGGCGTGATTGGGCTGCTTTTTGATGTGCGCGAGCTTTTAGAGAAACATGTAGAGCTACGCAGCGATAGAGTAAAGGTTGGGGGCAAGTACGCGGATTTTATGAGTCCTTATCGGGAGGCGCTACCGGAGGAAGTCGCGCGACTTCAGGGCGAGATAGAAAGCATATACCAGGAGTTTTTGGCGGTAGTGCAGGAAGGGCGGCGTTATCCTTCGCGAGAAGCGGTGCATACGATTGCGCAGGGACGTGTGTGGTCCGGGACGGATGCATTACCGATTGGATTAGTGGATACACTGGGCGGGATAGAGACGGCGATAGTGCTGGCGGCACGGGCTGCTGCCTTGGAGGAATATAGTGTAGGGGTTTATCCGAAGCCCCAGACCTTTTGGGAACGATGGCTCAAAGAGTTTAATGCAGTGGCCCATTCTATGATAGCAGTTCTTCTGAAGCCCGCTAACTTCCCTGATAGCATACAACTCCGCTGGGCTGATGAAGTAAAAATTTACTAAGCGTATGGAAGTGGAGTTACTTTGGCCGTTGATACAGGATCTGATACGAGGTCCCGAAATATCCGAAGAGGATTGGAAGTTTTTACGACAGAATGCGGATACGTTAGGGTGTCCAGATGGGGTACTGCGGGGGATGGTGGAAGCGCGATTGGCTTATGGGCAGTCGCAGCTTTTGCCCCGGGTGGAGGCGCTTAGTAAGCTGATAGAAGCCCTGGGCGGTGAAGCCCAGCGAAAAATGCCTTTTTTGCTGGAAGTGGCCCAATATCTCTCTGTCCCTATTGATGTGGTTCAGGTACTGGTGCAGGTGCCTCGCACGCCTTCCTTGCGGTATTTGGTGCGCCTTTTACGGGCCATAGAGGCTGCAGGTGGCTTGTCAGAGCTCCTGCCATGGGTGGAAGCGCAAGCTCAGGCTCTCAAGCTCCCGGCAGAGATTATTGCCCCGCTTATGGAGCTCTTGACTGCTGCCCAGCGTAAAGCTCTTACTCAGGCTTTACGGAGTTATTGGGCGCTCTTGCGGCTATTGGATAAGCAGGGGATGCCCGCCGTAGAAGTAGCTTACCTCATAGACCTTGCACGGGAGGCTCGCCTTACCGACACCGTAAGCCAAGGCTTACAGGAGTTTTTACGGTTGAGACAACGAGGCACTTCCCCCGTAGAAGGATTAGCTTACCTGGTGCGAAGCTTCATTCAAAAGGGCGTCCTATCTGAGGAAGAGCTTCCTTTTTTAGCTGAGCTGGCATCCCAGGAGGGGGTGCCGGAGGTGGTCTTGGAAGCGCTTATAGAAGTTGAGCAGAACCTGCGCAAGTCACCGTCGGGTTTTTTTGGGGCGGAGCTTCTCCAGCCGCTTATTCGGGCATTTTTGCAGGTGGACGCCTTAGATGATGCGGCTTTTCGGCTTTTAGTCCAGCGGGGGAATGAACTCAACCTCACGCGCAGCCATGTAGAGGCTATTATAGACCTTGAGCAGCAGATAGTGCAGAAAGTCGCTAAGTTTCCCCAAAGCCTTCAGCCGCTTATCCATGTGCTGGTAGAAAATGCACGCATATCGGATGATAGGCTTATTTACCTGGTCAAGAAAGCCCAAGAGATGGGAGGCTCAGAGAAGGTAGTGCGGAGTTTGGTGCAGATAGAGATTACGGCTCAGAGGAAGGCCCTCCAGGAAAAGCCTATCTTGTCCCCTCCGTCGCCTCCGCCTGTGGTAGAGGCTCCCCCCCCGCCGCCTGTGTCGTCACCTACGTCCCCCCCTACGCCCGTAGAGGTCTCTTCGCCTCCAGCTCAAGTGAGTGCTACACCGCTTTCCCTCTCGGATAGTAGTATTTCCCTGGCGCTAAAAACATCCACCTTCCCTAAGGGGGGAAACTTTCCCTCCGTGTCGGCCGATTTTCATGGGATAAAGGTCTTTTCCCTCCGCTCAGAGAAGGATATTATTCGTAAAGCGGAGATATTTTCTGTAAATGGGCGCACAAACTGGTATGCCTTTTTGGAATACGGGGAAAGAGAGTATGTACTTATTGCCAAAGGTAAGCCGGAATATCGCTTTGAAGAGGTACTAAGCTGGGCTGTCAGCCCTACCGGCGAAGTGATAGCGGTAAAGCATCGGATGCAAGGCGGCCAGCGGGTATACCTCAATGGTGAAGATAGCCGCCCCTTAGAGGAAGTCTCTTCCCTCATACTTTCCCCTAATCACCGCCACCTGGCCTACATAGGGCGCAAAGGCGAAGAGCTCTTTGTATTCTTGGATAATATCGCTACCGGGCCTTTTCTGCAAGTGACTAACTTGGTTTTTCGTCCAGAGACCGAAAATGAGCTCTTTTTCGCATACCAAGTTGAAAAAAATAAGTGGCTTATTCGGGATTATTTTAGTAATACCTACGGGGAGCCTTCATCTTTTATAGACCAGCTGACTTTCTCGCCCAATGGTCAGCGCATGGTGTATGTCACCCTTAAAAACAGGAAGTTTTATCTGCGGGAAAATGCGACTCAAGGAGAGGCGTTTGATCTCATATCAGATGTGCGCTTTACCGCCGATAGCCAGCATCTCGTGTATCTTGTGCAGAAGGGCATGCAGATAGGGATTGTCTGGGACCACGAGGTGCTTGGGCTGGCAGAGGGAATTTTAGGCGTTACCCTCTCGCCAGACAGTAGATTTGTGGCTTACATTGCTCGGGAAAAGGAAAACCAGTACCTCTGCGTCCAAAAAAAGCGTCTCGGACCGTATGAGCGGATAGACAAGCCTTTTATAACTACCACCAAGCCAGCTGTTATTTATCCCGTAGTGCTCCAAGGGAGGCATCATATTTTTATAAACGGGGCGCCGGAAGCTGGCCCCTTTGAAGCTGTAGTACGCTTCAGTGGCCAAGGGGATAGTTATGCCGCCATCGTACGGAAGGGAAAAGACGAGCAGGCCGTGCTACGGGATGGTAAACTCGGCAAGCTCTACTCCACGGTGGACCAACTGGTATGGGATAGCTCAGGACAAAACTTAGCCTATATGGCTCGCCGGAAGGGAGCATGGAGTGGGGTAGTGTGGAACGAAACGGAAAGCGACCAATACGACTTCCTTCAACATATTATTTTTAGCAGTGATGGCAAAGCGCTCCTCTTTTTTGCCCGACGGCGCGACGGCTGGTATGCTGTGCTGAATGATACGCCTATTCCGGAGAGCCTTTGCAAAGAACTACTCAGCCCACCGGTGTATGATGAAAAAAGCCGCTCGTTTTACTACCTCTATCGTCAAGGTAAAGATGTGTATGAAGGCCGTATAGCCTTGCGGTAGGGCATGCGGCCCGAGGATAAGCTTTTTCTGGGGCGAGCGCTCCAACTGGCGTGCCGAGCTTTTCCCGCGGAAGTAGAGCCTAATCCTCCCGTAGGTGCAGTAATCGCTGTGGGTACAGAAGTATTGGGCGAAGGGTATCACCGCCGATATGGGGGGCCCCACGCCGAAATAGAGGCTTTAGCGGCTGTCCGGGACAAAGAACGCCTTCCCGAAGCTACCTTGTATGTCACACTGGAGCCCTGCTGCCATACGCATAAAAAAACCCCGCCGTGTGTGCCAGCGATCGTGGAGGCAGGAATACGCCGAGTAGTGGTGGGCACCATAGACCCTAATCCTGCCGTGCGAGGAGCAGGCATAGCTGCCCTGCGCGCCGCAGGCCTGAGTGTGGAACTGGCTGCTAACCCTCGTCCTTTCCGTAAGCTACTGCGCCACTTCTGGGTAAATCTTCGGCACAATCGGCCCTACATCACGCTCAAATGGGCCCAAACCGCTGGACCTACGGGGGGCTTTCCTTTTTATGGGGGGTGGATAGGCAGCCGATGTGTAGGTAAGTGGCCCATCTCTGGCTTTTGGGGACAGGTATGGGCGCATCGTCTGCGGGCCCAGCATAGCCACATAGCCGTAGGATACCGTACCTGGCTATTAGATAAGCCGGCGCTCACTACCCGGCTATTTCCCGGTGGTAGCCCTCAGCCTCTGGTTTTTTACATGCCTGCCTACCCCTCTCCTGAGGAAGAACCCCTTCCGGCCTATGCTTGGCCGCTGGCTCGTCTTACCGAAGAAAGCTTGTCTGCACTATACCACGCCCACCGCGTCGGGTCTCTCCTCGTAGAAGGAGGAGCGGCCACGCTGAACCGTTTCCTGGCAGCGGGGCTTTACGATGAAATCCATATCATCGTCTCCTATGCCGAGCAACCCCTGCCCCCAGAGCCGGTATGGGCCCCTGCCTGGCCCGCGCTACGGTGGCGACGCAAACGCCTCTCCGCTACCGAAGAAGTATGGTTCGCTCACAAAAAGTGACCCCGCAATAGGCTTTTTTGGTTTATTTTGCGGAGGTATGGAAGCCAAAACTGTCTCCCCTCCGGTGGGATGGCTGCATACAACGGTAGGCCGTAAAGTCGTCATGGCCCTAACAGGCCTGTTTCTGATTACCTTCTTGGTGGTGCATCTGGCGGGGAACCTCCTCCTCCTCCGAGATGATGGGGGGGCCGCCTTCAACGCTTATGCTGAGTTCATGAGCACGAATCCCTTTATACGGGTCTTAGAGATACTCCTTTTTGCGGGTTTCGTGGTGCATATTTATCAGGGTTTGTATTTTATCTTTCGGGAGCGGCGGGGTCGCCCGAAAGGATACGCCCGCAATGATGCTTCGGCGAATACTAATATCTTTTCGCGCACCATGCGCATCAGTGCTTTGGTGATATTGATCTTTTTGATTGTGCATTTGCGGCACTTTTTCGTGGAACATCGTTTTTTAGGCTCCCCTCTGACGATGTATGAAAGCTGTAAGTTAGCCTTTGAAAACCCGTGGTATTCGGGCTTTTATGTGGTGAGCATGGTTCTGCTGGCCTTTCATTTGGCGCATGGGTTTTATAGTAGCTTTCAGACGTTGGGGCTTATCGTGAATCGTCGGATAGAACGGGTGATTCAGTGGGCGGGAGCAGCGTTTGCCTTTTTGGTGCCGCTGGGTTTTGCGATTATACCGCTGTACTTTCTGTTGCAAACATTCTAAAAAAATACGCTTATGGCAGAGATATTGACGGCTCCGGCCCCGACGACTACTATCTCTTGGCGAGAAGGGGCCCCTATAGAAAATAACAAGTGCCCTACCGGCGAGTTAGAGAAGCGCTGGACCCGGCACAAGGATAGCCTGCGTCTGGTAGCCCCGCACAACAAGCGTAAGTTAGAGGTGATTGTGGTAGGGGCGGGGTTAGCGGGGGCCTCGGCCGCAGCTACCTTGGGCGAGCTGGGATACCAGGTGAAAGTATTTGTCTATCACAACTCCCCCCGGCGGGCCCATAGCATTGCTGCCCAGGGCGGTATCAATGCAGCCAAAAACTACCGCAACGATGGGGATAGCATCTGGCGTCTCTTTTATGACACTATCAAGGGGGGCGATTTCCGAGCGCGCGAGTCTAATGTGTATCGCCTGGCCGAAGTAAGCGTCAAGATTATAGACCACTGTGTGGCGCAGGGGATTCCTTTTGCGCGGGAGTATGGGGGGTATTTGGACACGCGTTCGTTTGGGGGGGCGCAGCTCATGCGTACCTTTTATGCGCGGGGACAGACGGGCCAGCAGCTTCTCTTGGGGGCTTATACGGCCCTCCAGCGGCAGGTTGCCCAAGGCAATGTCCAAGTGTATTACAACTATGAGGTGGTGGATATTGTGGTGGAGGAAGGCCGTGTCCGTGGAATAATCGTTCGGAATCTGATTACAGGCGAACTGCATCGGGTGGCCGGCCATGCGGTGGTGTTAGGGACGGGAGGGTATGGCAACGCTTACTACCTCTCTACCAATGCGAAACTCTCCAACGCTACGGCTATCTGGCGGGCGCACCGCCGAGGCGCGTACTTTGCCAATCCCAGCTTTGTGCAAATACATCCTACCTGCATCCCCCAATCCGGCGAATACCAGTCCAAGCTTACCCTCATGAGCGAAAGCCTGCGTAATGATGGCCGCGTATGGGTACCCCGCACCCCCGGCGACAAACGCCGTCCCCAAGATATCCCCGAAAGCGAGAGGTGGTACTACCTGGAGGAATGGTACCCCTCCTTTGGGAATCTGGTTCCTCGGGATATTGCTTCCCGGGCGGCTAAGCGGGTATGTGATATGGGGTATGGCGTGGGGCCTACGGGGCGTGCCGTGTACTTAGACTTCTCGGATGCTATCAAACGCTTAGGCCGAGAGGTTATTTACCAGCGCTATGGCAACCTTTTTGAGATGTACGAGGAGATTACCGGCGAAAGCCCCTGGGAAACCCCCATGCGTATCTATCCAGCCGTGCATTATACCATGGGGGGCCTGTGGGTGGACTATAACCTCATGACCAATATTGAAGGGCTATACGCGATTGGCGAGGCAAACTTCTCCGACCATGGCGCTAATCGCTTGGGAGCCAGCGCTCTCATGCAAGGCTTGGCCGATGGCTACTTTATCTTGCCCTACACTATCGGCGACTACCTGGCTACACAATTGTTTGTAAAGCTTTCTACCGATACGGCGGCTTTTGCTGACGCCGAAAAAGACACCCAAAAGCGCATAGAACGCATACTCTCCACCAAAGGCACCCATACCGTAGATGAATTTCATCGCGAGCTGGGGAAAATCCTGTGGGACCACTGCGGATTGGCCCGCAATGCCCAAGGCCTTACCCAAGCCTACCACCAAATCCACGAGCTGCAGGAACGCTTCTGGAAAGAGGTTTTAGTGCCAGGGACGGGGCAGGAGTTCAACCAAAACTTAGAAAAAGCGCTCCGAGTGGCCGACTTCTTAGAGCTCGCTAAACTCATGGTAGTAGACGCCTACCACCGCGAAGAATCCTGCGGCTGTCACCTCCGCGAAGAGCACCAAACCGAAGAGGGCGAAGCCCTCCGCAACGACGAAAAGTATGCCTATGTAGCCGCGTGGGAGTGGGCCGGCGAAAAAGAACCACCTACTTTGCATAAAGAGCCGCTTAAGTTTGAGTTTGTCAAACCCACGGTGAGAAGTTATAAATGAGTAAGCCTATGCGATTCACGCTCAAAATCTGGCGTCAAAAGAACGCCCAAGAGCCCGGGCACTTTGAGACTTATGAGATAGACGGCATCTCGCCAGATGCGTCCTTTTTAGAGATGCTGGATGTGCTTAATGAAAAACTTATCAAAGAAGGGAAAGACCCCGTGGCTTTTGACCACGATTGTCGGGAAGGTATATGCGGTTCGTGTGGGATGTTTATCAACGGACGGGCGCATGGTCCCTTGCCGAATATCACCACGTGCCGGCTGTATATGCGGCATTTCCGGGATGGGGAGACAATTGTGATTGAGCCTTTCCGCGCGAAGCCTTTCCCCGTAATAAAAGATTTAGTGGTGGATAGGTCGGCGTTGGATAGGATTATTCAAACTGGAGGGTATATTTCTGTGAATGCGGGCAGTGCGCCGGATGCGAACGCTATTCCTATCCCCAAGCCAGTGGCCGATAGGGCGTTTGACTATGCGACTTGTATCGGGTGCGGGGCCTGCGTAGCTGCGTGTAAGAATGCATCGGCGATGCTTTTTACGGCGGCGAAAGTGTCTCACTTAGCTCTCCTGCCACAGGGGCAGCCCGAGCGACGAGAACGGGTCAAAAAGATGGTAGCGCAAATGGACGCAGAGGGGTTTGGGCACTGTAGTAACACTGGCGCCTGTGCGGTGGAATGCCCGGCAAAGATTCCGCTCACGGCGATAGCCCAGCTCCAGAGAGACTTTATTTGGGCGAATCTGACGCCGGATCCGTATGTGCGATGAGGTGGGGGGCGGGCGGCGCCTACGGCGCCGCCCGCCCCAACCCGTCAAAAAACCACTTACTTCATTCTCCCGCAGTAGCCTTCCGTAGCCACATCACCCCCACCAACAAACCCGTAGGCCATCCATACCGACTGAGCTGGTGTATCGTCTGCGCATACAGGCGTAGCTCGCTATGGAGGCCTTCCCGCATACGCAGCTCGGCATACAGGCACAGGTTGGCTATCCAAGGCGGTATGACGCGCTGGACATCGCTAACGCTTACGCGGTTCCATTCCTGGATGGGTTGTCCATCTGGGGTTTCGTATTGCAACATGAGGGTTTGGCCTAAGAGCCGCAGCACTTGGGGTCCCGCCGCTATGGCGAAGCTGCCCTCGGTATCAAAGGCGATCCGCCAGAGCGCTTGCATGTAGAGGTAGTGGGTATAGGTATGGGCACTTGCTGTGCTTTGGAGGGGACGGCCCGAGAGCGGCGAGATGTATATGGCGCTATCTAAGATAAGCCGAGAATGCCCCATGAGGTACCCAAAGCCCGGCATAAAAGCATGCACCAAGCGGCTTTTCCGGCTTTGGAAGAGGTATATGCGTCCTGTCGCGCCTATCTCTCCGCCGAGGCGAGCGTAGAACTGCGCATACGGGGTGCGGTATTGGTAGAGGCTCATCCCTATTCGGAGACCGAAGGCGTTTTCTTGGGCGTAGAGCAAGGTAAGCCCTACCCAAAGGAGAGCGCTACGCTTCATCTAAGCCGAGGTACAGGGTCAGTTTGCTTCGGAAGTCGCGCAGGAGCGTAAGGTCGCGTGCATCCTCGGCTAAGTGCATCCCTTCCCGGAAGGCCGCAATGGCCTCGGGTGCTCGCGACCGGTTTGCTCGTAGAGCAGGCCCAGCTGATAGTAGGTGGGATGGTACTTTGGGTCCCGGCGCAGGGTTTCCTTGAAAGCCTCTTCGGCTTCTCTATAGCGCTTTTGTCCTAAGAAGAAAACCCCTAAGGCATGCGGCCAGAAGGGGTCTTCTGGGAAGGTCTCCACTCGTTCTCGCAGCTCTTTTTCTCGGTCCATGTAGGGGCAAGATAGGATTTTTTTCACAAAAGGGCTTGTGTGCCGCCGCGCAGGCTGTAGAGGTTGGTGCGACCGGTTTTTTTGCGGAGGAGGAAGGCCACTTGTCGGCTGCGTTGGCCGGTCTCGCAGACAAAGACAATCGGTTGGCTGGGCAGTTCCCAGGTATCCCATTGATACCACCGCCAGCGCTGGTGCGGAAAGGGCAAAGGCTTTTTGGGTTCCTCGCGTAGGTCTATCCAGAGGGGCTGAGGGAGCGTGTAGGCTTGGGCGAGGGCTATCTCCAAAGGCAAGGAAGTCGAGGGGGCCAGGAGGAAGGTGTGGGTTTCGCCGCGGCGCAGGTCTATGGTAAAGAGGCGATTCACGGGGGCGGAGGTAGGGTCAGACAGGTATTGGGCGGCTAAGGTGGCTTGCAAACTGCCAATGATACCGGGCAAGCCGCCGAGTACCCCTGCCTCGCTACACGAAGGCCCTCCCTCCGCCTCGCCAAAAAAATCTTTGTATCGAAGGCCTTGCCATAGAGCGGCTTGCCCTTCCCACTGGAAGATAGCTCCATAGACCCAGGGCTTCCCTATGGCCGAAGCTTGCGCATCTATCAGCAGGCGGCTCTGAAGGTTATCGGTGCCGTCTATCCATATATCGGCTTGCGGCCCGACCGTCTGGAGGAAAGGGGCATCTACCCACACGGGATAGGTCTCTATTACCATATCGGGCCGAAAGGCCTTGAGATAAGCGGAGAGGGCTTCTACTTTGAGGCGGCCGATTTGGGTGGGGAGGTATAAGGGTTGGCGATGCAGGTTTTCTTCGGCTATGGTATCGGGATCCACTAAAAAGAGCTTGCCTATGCCCATGGCGGCCAGATACAAGGCGGCTGGTGTGCCTAATCCCCCTACGCCTATAATCAGAGCACTTTTTTTGGGGAGCGCTTCTTGGTCCCACCCGGGCAAGCGTACCTGCGGTAGATACCGGCGCATACTCTGGCTCCCTCAGGGCGTTTGAGCTCGCAGGAAAACCTCTCCTCGGTCGTATTCCCAGAGCTGCCAGCGGTACTTTTCACAGGCCGGCGGATAGACATACCGATTGAGTAGCCCCTCCCAAGAGAAGCCCTCAGGCAACCCCTCCCGATTGTATGCCTGCGAAAGGTACGCTATCCACTGCGCAGCATCGTATCCCTGCGCATGAAACACAGAAGGCCGCTGAGAAAATACTTGACTCACCTTCCGACTAAAACTCAACCACGCCGCACTATCCGGTAGGGTACTTTGCGGAACCCATATCCGCATACGCCGATAATCTTTGAGTTGGGTATAGCGGAGGGCATTCCAGCTTTCTAACCCAATCACGAGCGGAGGCAAAGTATCTCGGCCTAACTTGTGCAGCAAAAATCCAATCGCTTCTTCTTGGGTAAAGCCTACCACATACCAAGACGCTTCCGCTACGGAGTCCTTAAGCGTACGCCAGCGCTGGGTAAGTTCGGCTGTGGAACCGCGCACAGCATACGTGGGAGCATAATAGGTGCTTCGTACCCCTTCTACAAAGGCACTGGCATAAGGGTCCTCGGGGTCATACAAGATTACCCCTGGGCCGAGCTTAGGGAAGGAGTCTCTGAGGAAGCTTCCTACCTTGGCTCCTTGGCAAAAAGCGGGCACGGTGAGCGAAAAGGCATAACGGTGACGAGGATAGGCCGGGTTTATCGGGATGGCATGCCATACGCCTTTACGCTCACAAAAGGGCGCAATCAACTGGTTGAGGGTATAAGAAACCTCCCCAATCAAGATGTGCGGGGGGGCGCTTTCCCACAACTTAAGTAGGTCTAAGAGGTGGGTGATGTTGCGTTCGCTGTCTTCTACCTCTATGCGCCAGACGAGGTATGGAGAACGGCTCTCTTGTAGCCCCAGCTCAAAGCCCTCCCAAAACTCTAAGAAGGGCGAGTTTTTTTCTTGGGTAGCCATGAGGGGGAGGAGCAGGGCCACGCGTAGGGTTTCGGTGGGGAGGCTGTCGGTGAGGCTTTCCCACGTGAGGCTGTCGGGAGGGGTACCGCAGCGCTGCTTATGGTAAGCATGCCAAAGGCGCCACAGGGGCCATTCGCATGCCTGGCGTAGGTGATAACTCACGGCCGGCGCCAAGTAGGGAAAAAGCGCCTCCCCCCCCTCTCGCCCTAAGTAGGCCCACAAAAAGCCCACATCCGCTTCCCGGTACGCAAAGTACGAGAGGCGATTCTCTACTGCGGCGCGTAGATCCTCAGGCGTATGCGGGCTCTCTATAAGGGTACGCAAAAGGTACAGCCCCTCTGGCCAAGTAGACCGCTTCCTAAGGAGGAGGTCAGCCCGTAAATAGGTGGCTTCTGCCCCCAAAGGCGAGGTAGGACTGTACCGAGAGACGAAGTACCAGTGGCCGAGGGCTTCTTGTTCCCTACCAGCCCTGGCCGCTAAAATTCCTTGGAGGAGAGCGGCCTCCCAGCGCACCAGGCTATCGGGGTCTTCCCGCGCTTGGGCCAGGTAGCGCTGTGCATTTACGGTGAGGCGCTTCTGGAGGGCCTCATACGCTTGCTCCAGCGCCGATGAACGCTGTGCATAGCCTATGGGGCTTCCTCCCAACCCTATGCTGAGGGCCCATCCGATAAAACTCCTACTCCAATAGCGCAGCATCAGCTGGCCACAATCGTATTGGCTAAGGTACCCAGTTCTTGCCCAATCAAGAGCACTTCATCGCCGGGTTTGAGCCATACTTCGGGGGCGGTGGGGTCCTCTCGCCGTCGAGTGCCGTTGATTTCTAACAGGCAACCTGTGCCCACCGTGCCCGAACCAATCACTTCCCCCGGAAGCACTTCCACGCCATAGCTTACCCGCTCGATAATCTCAGCGAAGGTCCAGCTCATGTCGGAGAGGTAACCGTAGCTTATGGGGGTGTTGTTGAGCTCGGCTTGCAGGGCCAGCTTATAAGCATTCCCTACGCGGCCAGGCGGGGGAGCGGTCCGATACGGCTCTAACTCCTCCGGCGTGACTACCCAGGGCCCTAAGCTCGTGGCAAAATCTTTTCCCTTCGCCGGGCCTAAGTTAAGCTTCATTTCTTCCATCTGGAGGCTGCGGGCGCTCCAATCATTCATGAGCATGTAGCCGAAGATATACCCATCCGCTTGGTGGGCGGGAATATTTCGGCCCGACTTCCCCAAAATCACCGCCACTTCCAGTTCAAAGTCTAACTTTTCTAAGTGGCGGGGTTCTACATAGACGGGTCCTGGCCCGGTGACAGCCAAGGCGTTGGAGAAGTAAAATACGGGGAACTGGTCAAACTCAGGTATCATCTCTAAGCCGCGGTTCCGGCGGGCGGCTTCTACATGCTGGCGAAAGGCATACCCATCGCGCAGGCTTACCGGCCGACGGACGGGGGAGAGTACGCGTACGACCGCATACGGTACTTGCAGCTCTTCAAAATCGCCTCGTTCGTGATAGCGGCGGAATACCCATTCTACCCAAGCTTCGTACGGTAGGCGGTTAGCGATATAGGTCTCCATGTCCTGAAAGGGGAAGCGGCGTCCGGTAACGCGTCCCACAGCAGCCAACGAGAGCACAAACTCCCCTGAGTAGCTTAGTAGGCCCAGGGCTTCTTCTCCCTGCCAGACAAACCGCACAAACTTCATACCTTTGACAAAGGTATGGCCTCAGAGAAAAAGGTAGGCCTTCCCGAAGAGAAGCAAAAACTTTTGCAGGCTACCCTGCAGAAGTTGGAAAAGGAGTACGGGAAGGGCACTGTCATGAAGCTAAATGAGCGGGGTGACCAGGCTATAGAGGTGATTTCTACGGGTTCTTTGGCGTTGGATGCGGCGCTGGGGGTAGGGGGGCTGCCGCGTGGGCGTATTGTAGAGATTTACGGGCCGGAGGCTTCGGGGAAGACCACCTTAGCCCTCCATGTGATTGCCGAAGCCAACAAACAAGGCGGCCTCGCTGCCTTCATAGACGCAGAACATGCCTTTGACCCCATCTATGCCCAAAAGCTCGGCATCAACACCGAAGCGCTGATTATCTCACAGCCCGACTACGGAGAGCAGGCGTTGGAAATCGCCGACTCGCTTATTCGTTCAGGGGCCATAGATGTGGTGGTGATAGACTCGGTGGCGGCTTTGGTTCCCAAAGCCGAATTGGAGGGAGAAATGGGCGATGCCAAGGTAGGCCTTCAGGCACGGCTCATGTCCCAAGCCTTACGCAAGCTCACCGCTTCTATCTCTAAGACCCGCTGCATCGCTATCTTTATAAACCAGCTTCGGGAAAAGATAGGGGGCATGGCAATGTATGGGCCCTCCGAAACTACCACGGGCGGGAACGCTCTCAAGTTTTACGCCTCGGTGCGCCTGGATGTGCGCCGCATCGCCGCTATCAAAGAGGGAACCGATGTGATTGGCCACCGGGTGCGCGTCAAAGTAGTGAAAAATAAAGTCGCCCCGCCCTTCAAGCTGGCGGAGTTTGATATTTTGTATGGGGAGGGCATCTCCAAGATAGGCGAGATTATAGACTTAGGGGTGCAACTCGGCGTTATTCAGAAGTCAGGCTCGTGGTTTAGTTACGAAGGGCAGAAGCTGGCGCAGGGCCGAGAAAATCTACGCGTTTTTCTGCGGGATCATCCGGAGCTGGCCACCGAACTGGAAGCGCGCATCCGCCCGCTCCTTACGCAGGTGACCGACCTCCAGGTGGCTTCCTCACCCATAGAAGAGTTTGGGGTAGAACCTACCGCCTAAGGTATGCGGATTGGGATTGTAGGAGTTACCGGTTTGGTGGGGCGCACTTTTTTGAAGGCGCTTCCCTTATATGGGTTTGATAGGGCAGAAGTATATGGGGCGGCTTCTCAGCGGTCGGTGGGGCAACGCATCCCTTTCCGTACCGGCGAGCTGGTGGTGGAATCCATAGAGAGTCTTTTAGCGAAGCCGCTGGACCTGGTGTTTTTTTCGGCGGGTGCAGCTGTCAGCCGCGAATGGGCCCCTCGGTTTGCAGAAAAAGGCGCATGGGTCATAGACAACTCCTCGGCTTGGCGCTTGGAGCCCGACGTGCCGCTGGTGGTGCCTGAAGTCAATTTCTCCGATATAGGGGGGGCTCGCCTCATAGCTAATCCCAACTGTTCTACTATCCAACTGGTGGTGGTGCTGGCGCCGCTGGCGCGGGCGTTTGGCCTGGAGAGGGTAGTGGTCTCTACTTATCAGGCGGTCACCGGCACCGGCCAAAAAGCCGTGGATCAGCTTATGCGTGAAAGGCAAGGCCTTGCCGGGCCGGCGGTGTATCCGCATCCGATTGACCTCAACTGCCTCCCACAATGCGATGTCTTTGAAGCTGAGGGTTACACCAAAGAAGAGTGGAAGATTATCCGAGAGAGCCGAAAAATCCTCCACCTGCCCGATTTAGCTATTACGGCGACAGCGGTACGGGTGCCGGTGATAGGGGGGCACAGCGAGAGCGTGAATGTGGTGCTGGCCCAGTCGGCTACGCTGGATGAGGTACGAGAAGTACTTTCTCAAGCGCCAGGGGTTATCCTCCAAGATGAGCCCGAAAAAGCCCGTTATCCGATGCCCCGCTATGTAGAGGGGCAGGACAGGGTATTTGTAGGACGGCTACGGAAAGACACTTCCCATCCACGCGGATTTAACCTGTGGATAGTAGCGGATAACCTGCGCAAGGGGGCAGCTACCAATGCCCTCCAGATAGCCCAGCATGTGGTGGAGACGGCACGCGTCTAAGGTAGCCGTAGGACTTATAGGCTTCTTTGCAGGCGTATGGGGGGTAGGCGTGGGCGAAGTGCCCCTCTTTGATTGGGATGAGGTCAACTTCGCTGAGTGTGCCCGCGAGATGCGGGTAAGTGGTAACTATCTCTATCCGCAAATCGGCTTTCTCCCCTTTTGGGAAAAGCCCCCGCTGTTTTTCTGGGTTCAGGCGGGCTTTATGGCGATCTTCGGTGAAAACGCCTGGGGAGCTCGCCTGCCCAACGTCTTTATCTCTGCGCTCACCCTCGCGGTTTTGTACTATCTGGGGAGAAGGTGGCATGGGGAGGGGTTTGGGCTAACCTGGCTCTTTTTGCAGGGAGTTTCGCTTTTGCCTTCTTTTTATGCGCGCAGTGGGCTTATAGACCCGCTTTTCAATCTTTTTATGCTCCTTGCCACGGTATGCGGCGCGTATGCGGTAGAGAAGGGGCGTCTGGGGTGGGCCTTGGGTATGGGGTTTTGCGCCGGGCTGGCTACCCTTACCAAGGGGCCGGTGGGGCTCCTTATGCCGGCTGTAGCGGTGGGGACGCTCTTACTTTTCCGGCGGCAGCTCCCACGTATAGGGGTGCTTTTGCTGGGCGGAGGGTTGGCTTTTGGGATGGTAGTAGGCCCTTGGCTGGCCCTCCTCCTCCAAAGCGATGGAGGCAAGCTTTTGGCGGACTTCTGGGCCTATCAGTGGCGGCTTTTTTCTACGCCGGATGCGGGGCATGGGGGGCCTTGGTACTATCACTTGGTGGTCGTTGCGGTCGGGATGTTTCCGGCTTCTTTATGGGCGATAGGAGCTTGGCGGCTGCCTTTTCGTAAGCTACCCGCGCCCGCCCAAGCCCTTTTATGGCTCACCACCTGGACTTTGGTGGTTTTCTCCATAGTCAAGACGAAGATCCTACACTACTCTTCTCTTAGCTACTATGGGGTCTCCTATTTAGCGGCGTGGGTGTGGCTCTACCACCGGAGGTGGATATGGCGCACAGGCGGAGTCCTCACAGGGCTAATAGGCCTCTTATTGGCGATAGGGACCCTTTGCGTAGGGGTTATTATGCACTTCTGGCCCAGGTGGATACAACAGATAAAAGACCCCTTCATGCAAGCCGCTATCCAAAATACCCCCCTGGACTGGGAGGGCACAGAGGGCTGGCCGGGCTTCGTCTTGGCGGGGGGATTGGCAGTGCTTTACCTACTTCCTTGGAAAAATACTGGGCGCTTAGGTCTATTAGGCCTGGTATGCCTGCTGTGGGAAGCGCTCATGCTCCGGCAGTTGGCTGGCCGAGTAGAGGCGTATACCCAGGCCCCCCTGCGCCAGTTTTGCACCGAGAAAGCGCAAGAAGGCGCCCTGGTCTGGCCAGTGGGTTTCAAAAGTTATATCCCCTTCTTTTATGGGCAAATGTCCCCCGATGCTTCACCAGCTGTGGTGGGGGATACAGACCTTTTTCAACAAAAGCTTTTAGCGGGCGAGATGCCCTTTCCGGTGTACTTTGTGAGCCGGGTGGATAGGTATAAGCCTTTTCAAGAGGCGCATCATTTGGAAATAGTAGAGCAGCGGGGGGCATATGTATTGTTAGCCCCGCCGTATCGGGGCCCTGGCCAAGCCGGCAAGTAACCGCCTTTCGTGGTGTAGCTTTGCCGCATGTATCCGGTGGCGCCTGGGGTATGGTTCTGGCCTAAGCCTTCTGCCCTCAGCGTATATACGCTCCTGCTCTGGGATGTGGGCAGCCGACACGATCCCCCAGGCCATGAAGGCCTCCTCCACTTCTTAGAACACACCCTTTTCAAAGGCACCAAGCGACATAAAGGCAAGGAGCTCTTTCAGCGCATAGAAAAAAAACGGCGGCGAGCTCAACGCCTTTACCACCAAAGACAAAATGGCGATTGAAGGACGAGTCGCCCCCAGAGATTTAGCCCTCCTCTTGCACACTTTTCATGAGTTAGCTTACGAAGCCACCTTCCCCGAAAAAGAAGTGGAGAAAGAGCGCGAGGTTATCTTAGAAGAGCTGGCCATGTACGAAGATATCCCCGAGGAGTCGCTCTTGGATAAGTTTGAGGAGCAGCTTTTCGCGGAAGGGGGGCTCAAGCATCCGATTATTGGATACCCCGAGAGTGTGCGTGCTACACAGGCAGCGGATTTACGGCGTTTTTATGAGCGGGAGTTAGCGGTGGTGCCGTGGGTGCTACTTGTTACAGGACCTGTTACGGAGCGGGCGTTGGGGGCTGCGCTCAAAAGCACCGGCTGGCATGGGCAGCCTCCTCCCCAGCACAAGGCGCGCCTGCGTGAAGAGCAGGTATCCCCTCCTTCTTTCCAGCGGTATGAGCGTCCCACCCAGCAAGTGCATTTGGCTGTGGGGGGGATAGGGCCAGCGGCCTACGACTGGGAAGCCGCCCTGCCCCTCCAGCTCCTCCTCCACGAGATAGGGGGGCCGCACATGTCCAGCCGCCTCAATAGTCTACTGCGAGAACGGTATGGTTGGGCTTATACGGTGTATAGCTTCTGGCAGGCGTACCCTGAAAAGAGCGTATGGGGCATATACGCTGGCCTTAGCCCAGAAGCGGCCGAAAAGGCGCTGCGGCTTATACACCGAGAGCTGGAGCGGTGGGCCGAAAAGCCCTCCTCCCCGGCCGTATTGGCCCGCATCAAGCGCTCTTTCTTAGGACGGCAAGCCCTCACCTATGAGGTTCCCAGTCACCGCTTGTATATAGAGGGCCGGTTTCTGTTAGACCAAGGCCAGCCCTTAGACCTACGGGCCTGGCAAGAAGCCGTCGCCGCTGTTACGCCCCAAGCCCTCCAAGAGGCCGCCCAACAAGCTTTTAGGCAGGTGTATACCCGCTTATATGCCCCAATAGAAAAAGTGCCTCAGCTGTCATAGCGGAGCCTGTACCTTTGTCTCGTGGAAAGCACCGCTTATCGTACGCATGGGTGTGGGGAGCTGCGGCCCCAGCATGTAGGCCAACGCATAAAAGTAGTAGGGTGGGTTCGCCGCGTGCGGGACTTAGGGCACTTCGTCTTTGTGGATTTGCGCGATAGAAGCGGGATCCTCCAGCTCTATGCCCCTGTTCAGAGCCCGTGTTACGCTGAACTCAAGGCCTTAGGCCGGGAGTGGGTCATCCAGGCAGAGGGGCACTTGCGCTTGCGCGAAAGCCCCAATCCCGCCCTCCCCACCGGCCAAGTAGAACTAAAAGTAGAAAAGCTCGTGGTGCTGAATCGCTCACAGGTACCCCCCTTTTTGATTGAGGATGAGACGGATGGGCAGGAGGAGCTGCGCTTACGCTACCGGTATTTAGACCTGCGGCGGCCTATTATGCAGCGCCGCCTTGAGCTGCGCGCCGAAGTCCTCCACGTTGTACGGTCCTACTTGCGAAGCCGGGGCTTTTTGGAAATAGAAACCCCCATGCTTATCCGTTCTACCCCAGAAGGGGCGCGCGACTTTGTGGTGCCCTCTCGCCTGCGTCCCGGCACCTTTTATGCCCTACCGCAGTCCCCCCAGCTCCTCAAGCAGCTACTCATGATTGCGGGCTACGATAGGTACTTTCAGATTGCTCGTTGCTTCCGAGATGAGGACTATCGCGGAGACCGACAAGCCGAGTTTACTCAGATAGACTGCGAGCTAAGTTTCGTCACCCAGGAGGAAATCTTTGCCATCTTTGCAGGGCTGGTTCGGGAGGTATATGCGCAGGTGTTAGGGATAGAGATTGGAGAGATACCCCGGCTCTCGTATGCCGAGGTGATGCAGCGCTACGGCTCGGATAAACCTGACCTGCGTTATAGCCATGCGTGGGAGGAGGTTACGGATTGGGCCCAAGGGCAAGGCGTGCCGTTTTGGGCGGGCAGGAAGGTATTTTGGCTATGGGTGCCCCAAGGCAAGGCCTCCCGTAAACAGATAGACCGCTGGCAAACCATAGCCAAAGAACAAGGCGCCCTCTCCCTGGCTACCGTCCAAAAAGAAAGAGACAGCATCAGTAGCTCGCTGAGCAAGTTCTTTTCGCTGGAAACCCTCTCTCTGGAAGGGGAGGGCTTAGGGCTGTGGGTAGGGTTAGATAAGGATAAGCCGGCCTATGCCGCATTAGGCGCTGTACGTAATGCTGTCCTACGCGACCTAAACCTCCCGCCGGAAAAGCCCTGGGCTTTCTTGTGGGTCAAGGACTTCCCGCTCTTTGAAGAGGATGCAGAAGGGCGCTTGCAAGCCGCACACCATCCCTTTGTGCTGCCCCACCCAGAAGATATAGACAAAATAGAAGAGGCCCCCTTGGCGGTGCGGGCTCAAGCTTATGACCTCGTGATAAATGGGTATGAGATTTTGAGTGGGAGCTTGCGGTGTCATACGCCGGAGCTCCAAATGCGGATATTTCGGGCCTTAGGGTTTTCGGAGGAGGCGGCTCAGGCGAAATTCGGCTTTTTATTAGAGGCGTTAAGTTATGGGGCGCCGCCGCATGGCGGATGTGCTTTTGGGTTAGATAGGTGGGTGATGCTGCTGAGTGGGGGGCAGAGCCTACGAGATGTAATGGCTTTCCCGAAGACCACCAGTGGGGCGGACTTGATGTTACAAGCGCCGGCGCCGTTAGACCCTGCCCAAAAGGCTGAGGTGCTGCGCTGGATTAGCGCTGATGAGTCTTCCGCGCCTTCTACCTTTGTGGAGTGAGCCGAGCGCGTGTAGAGGCGCAAGCCCTCGCGCAGTTAGAAGCCCTTTTCCGCCGAAATGGCTATACCCTCAAATACCTCAAGGGAAACTTCCGAGGGGGGCCTTGCCGTTTATATGAAAATAAAATGGTCGTCATCAACGCCATATATCCGCCGGCGGGGCGGGCCCGGGCTTTGGCGCTGATTGCCGAGTCCCTCCAAGAGAAGTTAGACCTTACGGAGGAAGAGAAGGCCCTTATCCAACGGCTCCTCCCATGAAGCTGGTCTTTCTGGGCACGGGCACCTCGCAGGGCGTGCCCATGTTGGGGTGTACGTGTGCGGTATGTGCCTCGCCTGACCCGCGGGATAAGCGCTTGCGCACCTCCGTGGCGCTCTTCGTGCGAGACAAGGTATGGGTGATAGATACGGGGCCGGACTTTCGGTATCAAGCGCTGCGGGCGCGTCTGCCCACCGTAGATGCGGTGCTTTTTACCCACGCCCACAAAGACCATACCGCCGGGCTGGATGATGTGCGGCCCTACAACTACCTCCAAGAAAAACGCATACCCCTTTTCGGCGACAGCCGTACCCTCACCCAAATCCGCATGGAATATGCCTACGCCTTTGACGGCCCCCCGTATCCCGGCATACCGCAGCTAACCCTTTTTGAAATTGAATCCTATGCTCCCTTTACGCTCCACGGCGTGGAAGTGCATCCTTTTTGGGTATGGCATTATAAGCTGCCGGTGTTGGGGTTCCGCATAGGAGGACTCGTGTATGTCACGGATGCCAGCGCTATCCCCGACGAAAGCTGGCCCTATCTGGAGGGCGCAGAGGTGCTGGTCCTGAATGCCCTCCGCAAAGAGCCCCATATTTCGCATTTTCATTTAGAAGCAGCCTTGGAGGTAGTGGCCCGCGCGCGTCCCCAGCAAGCTTACTTCATCCATATTAGCCACCTCATGGGCCGTCATGCCGAGGTCCAAGCTACACTGCCCCCCAAGGTCTATTTGGCTTACGATGGCTTGGAAGTGGTAGTGCCCAATACAACGTAGTTTTGTCTGATGCGCAGTTATCGGGTGCTCCTTCTGCGAAAGTTCCCCGAAAATCCTACCCTGGGTTTCTATCGGCATCCTAAGCTCCCCAGCTCGCTTTTAGGGCGAACCTTGGTACGATTCTTACATGTAACTTCTCCATCGGATGTCGTGGCTTTTTATTATCAAGAGCGTCTTTTTCGCAGTTATGAGGTGCTTTTTACCGATACACATGTGTATGACAAGAAAGCCTATTACCCCTTAGAGGACATTCGGGGGGTACAACGCACAGGGAGTCAGCTCAAGCTGGAAATCAGCCAAGTAGGACGCATCGTAGGCCATACCATGGAGCTGGCCTCTGAGCTGGCAGCAGAACTTATGGAGCGAGTTTTTGAGCTTATCATTCAGGCCCCTAAGGAAGACGCTATTGAAAAAGTCATACAAATGCGGGCCGGTCTCAATATGGCCAGCGTACAGTGGCTTGAGCTGCGGGATGAAGTCCTCAAAACCATAGACCTCCTCCATGAGAAGTATCAGGAAGGCAAGCTGTCGCTCTTAGAGTATGAGATGCTGCGAGAGGACCTTTTGCGGCGACTGGTATAATGTTTAGAGAGAGGGTATGATGGACCGTTACCTGCGTTGGGCGTTTTTGCTGGGGATATGGCTTATCGCTGAAGGGGTAGGGTATTATGGCTTGAAGCGCCTAAGGTTTTGGCGGCGGTGGATGGGCTGGAGCACCGTGGGAGCGTTTGTACTACTCTTGCTCTTGTATGGGGTGGGGTTTGTGGTACAAGGGCTGGGCCAGCATGGGCATACGATTTTTTTATGGCTGCAACGAACGGCAGGAATCGTCTTTTTAGGGTGGCTTGCCATAGTGCTGGCTAAACTTTTAGGGGGGCTCGTAGGCATAGGGACAAGCTTGCTGCCCAAAGGCCGCCTCTCCCCTTCGGGGGAAGCCTTTCAGCCTGAGCGGCGGGCCGCCTTGCAGGTGATTGGCGGGACTTTGGCCAGCCTGCCGGCGGTGGCGCTGGGCTACGGTTTTTGGATAGGACGCTTCCGTTTCCAAGTACATACCGTGGAGGTGGCTTTGCCAGACTTGCCCCCCTCCTGGGAGGGTGTGACCTTCGTACAACTCTCAGACCTCCATAGCGGGAGTTTTCTTTCCCCTCGCCCTTTGGAGGAAGTGTGGGAAAAGGTGCAAAAGCTCTCGCCGGACGCCATCCTCTTTACGGGCGATTGGGTGAATGCCTACGGCTGGGAGCTTGAACCCTTTGTGCAGCCGCTCTCCCAGCTGAATGCACCCTTAGGCAAGTGGGCTACTTTGGGTAACCACGACTATGGCGACTATGCCCGTTGGCGCACCCCCGAAGCCAAAGCCCAGGACCACGCCTACCTCCGCCAGCTCATCCAAGAAACAGGCTTTAGGCTCTTAGATAACGAAGCCGCTATCCTTGAACGGCAAGGCGAGCGGCTTGCGTTAGTAGGGGTAGGCAACTGGAGCAGTTGGCGGCGCTTCCAGCGCTATGGGGACTTGGCTAAGGCTTGGCAAAGGGTGCCCCCGCAGACTTGCGCCATCCTCCTTACCCACGACCCTACGCACTGGGAAGCCCAAGTCTTAGGCAAATATCCCATTTCCCTCACGCTAAGTGGACATACCCATGGCCTCCAAATGGGGGTAGAGTGGGGCCAGTGGCGCTTCAGTCCGGCGGCCTGGCTCTATAAGCACTGGGCTGGCCTCTACCAAGAAGGAGCCCAGTTTTTGTATGTCAATCGCGGCCTGGGGTATATTGGCGTGCCGGCGCGCTTGGGGATATGGCCGGAAGTGACGCTTTTGCGCTTGTATAGGGCTTCTTCTCCCCAAGCGGTGAGAGGTCAAGCCCAGACCAAAGCTTACGCATAGCTATATTTAGGGCCGTGTTCCCAGAGACGCTACCGGAAATAGCGGATAGCGACTTAGAGCAGTTTTTCCAAATCATGCTTACCCAGTATGGCTATGACTTTCGGGGTTATGCGCCGGCTTCGCTCAAGCGGCGCTTAGGGACGGTGCTCAAGCGGTATGGCCTCGCGGATATGCGCACGCTCAACCAACGGCTCCTCACCCAGCCAGACTACTGCGAACGGTTTATCAACGAAATCACGGTCTCTACTACGGAGCTTTTTCGGGACCCTTCGGCCTGGATCGCGCTTAAGACGCAGGCCTTGCCGCTTTTCTTATCTATGCCGCAGCTGCGGATATGGCATGCCGGCGCCTCTACCGGCGAAGAGGTCCTCTCTATGGCTATCCTCCTCACCGAAATGGGATTGTACGACCGAGCCCAGCTTATCGCTACAGATATAGACAAGCGTTCCCTGAACCAAGCCCAAAAAGCTACCTATCCTTTGCGCAACCGAGCCCTGTATGAGCAAAACCTAAAAACCGTTTTCCCTTTGAGTTCTTTGGATAAATACGCCAGAGAAGAAGAAGGCCAATTGGTTTTTCGTCAAGAGCTTTTGCGGAATGTTCTTTATTTACAACATAATTTGGTTTCTGAGGGTGTATTTGGTCTATTTGAAATAGTTTTGTGCCGAAATGTGCTCATTTATTTTACGCCTGAGCTTCAAGATAGGGTGGTGATGAAGCTGGTAGATAGCCTGGTGCCGGGCGGAGTGCTCATGATTGGGACGAAAGAGTCGCTCTTTTGGTGCAGTGCAGCTAAGCGCCTGGTTGCCATCAATGAAAGCGAACGCCTCTACCGAAGACGCCAATGAAGGGACGCGAGGTATTTTTATGGGTAGTAGGGGGTTCGGCGGGGAGTTTTACCCCTGTGCGAAACTACCTGCATCAAATGCCTTATCGCCAGGAAATGGCCATACTCCTATGCCTCCATCGTATGCGCAATCCCCGCATTAGCATGATTGAAGCGTTGGGACGCGTGCCGGAGTGGCGAGTACTCGAGCCAGACGATAAGACCTTTGTGGAAGGCGGCTTTGTATATGTAGCCCCGGCGGATTATCACCTTTTGGTGGAAAAAGAGGGCTACTTAAGCTTGGCCGTAGATGAACCTGTGCACTTTTCTCGGCCGAGTATAGATGTACTCTTGCAATCGGTGGTGCAGGCCCAGTGGCCCCGAGCCGGGGCAGCGCTCCTCTCGGGAGCCAATAGGGATGGGGCTTACGGGATGTACCTCTTCCATAAAGCAGGCTACTTTACGGCTGTCCAAGACCCCGCCGACGCCGAAATCGCCACCATGCCGGAAGCCGCTTTGGCTTTGTTTGAACCGAAGGTGCGCTTTCCCATCTCTCAGCTTGTAGAGGTAACCTTGCAAGCCTTATCTTTGTAAAACATGAGGTATATTTTGAGCCTCTCGGCGGCCTTATGGGCGCAAATGTGGGTGCGTATCCAGGGGTACGAGCCCGGGGCCTTCCTTCCGCCTGAGCATACGTGTGATGGCGCAGATATAGCGCTTACTATTCAATGGGGGGGCGCCCCCGCCGGTACCCAAGTGTATGTACTTCGGCTGTATGACCCGGATGCCCCAGCGGATACTTTTACCCATTGGATTGTGTATAACTTCTCGGGGCAGGAGGTAGGCCCCCGAGCACAGCACCTTAAGGAGGGCTATAATGACTTTGGGCAAAAGGGCTATAGGGGGCCTTGTCCGCCGCCCAGGGATGCGGCTCATAGGTATGTCGCCGAAGTATATGCTCTGCGTCGGCCTCTGCAGGTGAGTGAGCCGGTGACTTGGGACAAACTACGACCGGCGCTCGCTGACAAAGTATTGGCGCGGGCAGAGACTTTTGTGCGGTATAAGCGGCAGAAGCACTAATGCGGCGCTGGGGCATAGCCGATTATCTGGGGGTGGGGTTGGCGGTCATAGTAGGGGGCGTAGGCTTTATCCTCCTTTCTGGGATATGGGTGATTACCCAGCGGGACCTTGCGCTGGCAGCAGGGGCCCCCACATGGGTCCAGTGGGACAAAGCCCTTTCCTTGTGGGCGTATGGCGCTTTGGTCCTGCTTCTGCTTTTAGCGGTGGGAGTAGCCTTGTGGTGGTGGGGGTCGGTCGCCCGGGGCCTCCTTAGTCTAAGGGATTACTTGCGTGGGCTTTTATGGGAGGGGCGCGAGCCGGAGCCGGTGTCCTTCTCTCTCCCTCAGGAAGCCCAGGAAGTTTCGGAAGGGCTTAGGGCCATAGCGGCCTTTTTACGGGTTATCCAAGAGGCGGCTCGGGGCGAGCGTCACAGCGTGCCTCCTCACGCCAGTGATTGGCCGCCTTTCCTGCGCGAAGGGGCCGAAACCCTGATTGCCCACTTGACGCACCTCGCCCAGCGTAAAGCCCTCTCAGAAGCCCTATTTGCACATGCGCTCATGCTACTCCGTTATGGTCAGCAAGAAAGTGAGGTAGAGCGGTATGTAGAGAAGGCAGGACAGGTATTCTTACAGGCTGTGGGGGCAGCTATTGGAGCCTTTTATCGGCTTGAAGGGGATAAGCTTCGTCGCGTATATGCTTATGCGTATTCGGCCCAAGCGCCGGAGGTTTTCCAGATAGGGGAAGGGTGGGTCGGACAAGTCGCCCGGGAGGGGCACCCGCTCTGGCTTACAGCTGTACCGGCAGAGTACGAGGTCGGCTCAGGTCTGGGCCGCGCTACCCCGCATGCATTGGCTATCTTACCGGTAATCGCTGGCGCTACTATCCGAGGTGTTTGGGATTTGGCCAGCTTCACGGAATGGGATCCCGTACAGCGTGAAACCGCCGAAGCCCTCCTACCTTTTTTTGCCATAGGGTACCTCCTCGTAGAAGAGGCTCAGCGTGATACTCTCCTTCAAAAAGCCCTCACGGAGACCCAGCGCTCTTTGGAGGCGGAAAGGCACCGCCTGGCGGACATGGCGACCCAACACGACTCGCTCAAAAAAGACCTCCACACCCTAAAGCAGAGGCTTTCAGAAGCCGAAGAGGCCTCTGTGCGGCTCAATCAGCGGTATGCCCTTCAGCAAAAGTACTGGGAGACTATTATAGAGCACCTCTCCGAAGTGGTGGCGCTTTTTGACTCGACAGGGCGCCTTACGTACCTGAGTCCTTCCGTGACGCGCGTATTAGGCTATGCGCCCGCTGAGCTCCAGGTGTTTTTCCGCCCTGTAGAAAAAAGCGATGCCGATGCCGTAAAAGCGTATTTTTCCCAGCTATTACACACCGAAGGAGAGCCCCTTACCCTTCGTTTTAGGTATCGTCATAAAGCAGGGCATACGCTTTGGGTAGAAGCCGCCGGTCAAAACTACCTCCACTACCCCGCTATCCAGGGCATACTTTTGGTTTTACGCGACATTACTGAACAAGTTGAATATGAAAAGCAATATCGTACCCGCCTAAAGTTCCAATCTCTGGTAGAAAACTCTCCTGATATTATATTTAGAACCGATAGAGAGGGGCGGTTCTTGTATGTCAATCCCAGCATAGAGCGGTATACAGGTTATCCTCCCTCTCACTACATACGGAATACGATTTATTCGGTAGGTTTTTCGCTGGAGGAGGTGCATTTCTGGCAGGAGTTTATCGGAGCGGTGTTTAGTAGCTTGGAGGTGCAATCGGCGGAGATAGATTTTCCTTCTATTTATGGGATTCGTCGGATGGCGGTGCGGGGGATACCGGAGGTAGGACCAGAAGGCGAGATAGAGACGATGGTGGTGCTACTTCAGGATATTACGGAGCTCAGGCAGGTACAGGAACAGCTCCGACTGCAGAATATACGGTTAGAGCAGGCTAAGCTGGTATTAGAGCAGCAAAAACGGGAGCTCGAGGAAAAAAATCGGGATATAATGGAGAGTATCACGTATGCGCGGCGGATACAAGGGGCGCTTATTCCAGGGGAGGAGGGGTTGGCTGAGTTTTTCCCAGATAGCTTTGTGCTCCATTATTTGCGGGATGTGGTGGGGGGAGATTTTTATTGGTACGGCGCTGTGGATAATAAAGTCGTAGTAGCGGTGGTAGATTGTACGGGGCATGGGGTGCCAGGGGCTTTCATGACTTTTTTGGGCTACACCCTGTTAGAGACGGCGGTACATGAGCGGCGTATCTTGACGCCATCCGAGATCCTGTATTTTATGGACATGCGGTTGCGAGAGATGTTTTCTGGGCAAGAGAGTGTGCAGGATGGCATGGATGTAGCGCTCTGTGTGATAGAGCCGGAGCGGCGTATATTGCGGTTTGCTGGGGCCCATCGGCCGCTTTTATTGTATCAAAATGCCACTTGGTCGCTCGTAGCGGGGGCGCCCGCGGGTTTAGGGGGGGCGGCTTGGCTCGGGGAAGTCAAGCAGTTTACCACCCAAACCTTCTCGTATCAAGCCGGCGATCAGATCTATCTGTATTCAGACGGGTTTTTGGACCAGTTTGACCGAGAGGGGAATCGCCGCTATTCCCACCGGCGCTTCCGAGAGTTCTTAGCTACTTGGGGGCATCTCCCTATGAAAGATCAGGCGCGTCTCCTGGTAGAAGAGCTTAACGCGTGGAAGGGAGAAGGTTCGCTTACAGATGATGTAACGGTGGTAGGTATCCGTTTATGAGCTTTCATTATCTTTGCCGTGGATATGGTGGCTTCACAATCGGAGCTCTTGCATGAGCCGGCGCTGAGCTATGCGTACCCCCTGTATCGCAACATGCTGGATAATAGCATCATTTTCATGTATCATGGCCCTATTACACCCGATCTGGTGGTAGATGTCCTAAGCATGGTAGAATATCGCTTGGGAGATGCTAAGGAGGACAGGCGGATAAGCAAAAAGCTCTTTAATATCATGGTGGAATCCTTTTCCTTAGGAGAAGATCAGCGGCGGGGCCATTCTGTGCTTATTGTGCGGCAACTGCCCTACCTGTACGCCGTAAGCATTGGGCGTCGCATCCCCAGCGGAGTGGTATATCAGGTAAAAGCTTTTTTGGATTGGGTCAATACCCTCTCGCCCGAGCAGCTCCGAGAAGAATATCACCGCGCTCTCCAGACCAAAGAGGCTGACAAGCCCCAAGGCATAGGAGGTTTGCCGTTGATCAGTATTTTGGACCTTGCGCGTAAATCGCATGATGTCTTGCATTATGCGTTTGAGTATCTGGATGATGAGGACTCGTTTTTCTCGCTTGAAGCACGGATCCAAAAAAATATGATATAAGCTATGGAAGCTTTGCGGATAGAATCGACTCACAAGACGCCACGGGTGATTTTGGACCCAGAGAATGGGATTTTTGAGTTTTCGGGAAGAAGTATTCCGGAGGATGCTTTGGGGTTTTATAATCCCATATTTGAATGGTTGGATAAGTATGCTCAGCAGCCGCTGCCCAGGACGCATGTGCGCTTTGACTTGGAATACTTCAATACGAGCAGTTCTAAAAATATTTTAGAGATACTTAAGCGCCTGGAAGCTATCCATGCCTCAGGTCACGAGGTGCGCGTTACATGGTTTTATGACGAAGATGATGAGGACATGGAAGAGACCGGACAAGATTATCAAGCGCTGCTCAATTTGCCTATTGAACTTTCCGTAAAAGTCCAATCGTAGCCGCCTATGAGTATGACATATAGCTATTATAAAAACATGCAGCTGAATAACATCATCTTTGTATATCAAGGTGAGGTTACGGCTGACCTGGTGTCTTCTATCTTGCAGATGGTAGAAAATAAGCTGGAGGGGGAGGGGGAGGATCGTAAGGTCAAAAAACGGGTCTTTAATGTAATGGTAGAATGCCTGCAAAATGTATATCATCATTTGGATGCGCTGCCCCCCACGGATCCATCCAATCCCGTGCGGGATAAGACGGCGCTGCTTATGATTGGGCGGGAAGAAAAAGATTATTTTATTATCACGGGTAACCATGTGCTCAACGATAGGATTCCTGACCTCAAGGCGCGCTTAGACCGGATTAATCGTGCCAGCAAAGAAGAGCTCAAGCAGCTGTATCAAGAGGTGCTCACGGGTACAGGGTTCAGTGAGAAAGGGACAGCCGGGTTGGGTATGATAGATATTGCCCGAAAGTCTGGGCAGCGGCTGGGGTACGACTTCCACCCTGTGAATGAGAAGTATTCCTTCTTTAGCCTGGAAGCCCGAGTTTCACGTATTCCTGAGAAGTAAATAACTTTGCCTGCCCATGCGCAACCTTGTTATAGAGCCGACCTCCAAAACACCCAAGGTCATCCTGAATGCGGACCTGGGTATTTTTGAGATTACCGGACGAAGCATACCTGAAGATGCGATTGGCTTTTACAGAAAAGTTTTAGATTGGATAGAGGAGTATAGTAAAAATCCCCTTCCTGAAACCGCATTCAAGTTTCATTTGGAGTACTTTAACACCAGCTCGTCTAAATGCCTCCTGGATATTTTCCGTAAGCTTGAACGGATGCACAAGAATGGTCATAAAGTGGTGATACGATGGCACTATGATGCCGATGATGAAGACATGGCAGAGACAGGGCAAGACTATCAGGCTTTATTAGATGTACCTTTTGAACTGGTACCCGTATGAGCCAGCAAGATCAATATTTCCCCGAAGAAACGGCATTCTTAGAAGAAGCTCGGGCAAAAGCCGAAAAAGGAGCGCTCTCGCCCGAGGAGTGGCGCCAAGCCTATGGGATATTGATAGAAAACTATGAAAACTTGTTAAAAACTGTGGAGGTTCTCACCCACCAGGCGACGCAGTTAGAAAATAAGCTGGAGAAGGTGCGCTCTCAGCTGGAGCTCCAAAAAAAGGCGCTAAGCATGGAGGTAGAGGGCTTGGAAAAACAAGTGCATGTGCAGCAAAAAGAGGTTCATAAAAAAGCTCAAGAAAGAGATTTCTTATACGATCAGATGGGGAAAACCCGATTGATGCTTATAGTTATATTGGCAATTCTACTGGTGATTGTGGGTTTTGTCTTTTACTATCTTTTTGTGGATACAGAGCGCATGATTACATTCGTCAAAAGACTACGGGGTTTGGAGTGAGCGGTATGGAGGGGAAGCCTTACCTTTGTAAGGTATGAGTGTAAGTAATCGTAAGGACCTCTTTGCGGAGGAGTCCAAGCTGCTGCAGGAGGCTCGTTTGCGACTGGCTCAGGTGGACTTGGGGAGTGAGGCGTGGCAGCAAGAATATAAAAAGATGGTGGAGGAGTACGAAAAGCTTTTAGGAGAAGCGCGGGCTCTTACGCGTATTGCTGACAGAAACCAGCGTCGCCTGGATGAAATGAATGCTGAGTTAGAAAGACAAAACGAGCTTTTGCGCCTCAAAGAAGAAGAAGTCAAAAAGACTCAACAGGCTATTATTCATAACTATCAACGCATCGCAGAAGAAGGTGCTCTTATGGACAAGCGAGTAGGGCGTATTCAGATACTTCTTATAGTGATGATAGCTGTATTAGTGGTTATTATTCTTTTCATGCTTTACTACCTCATCTTCGAGCCGCAACGAGCGGTAGATCTCATGGAGTCGCTTCGAAAATCGCGCTGATAATGTATCCTTTGGCGATCTGCCTCTGGTTGGTAGATAGTCTTAGGGGCGTGCAGTATACGCATGTTATTGGGGAAGGTGAGGGCGGCTGCCTGTGTGCACGGGTATATATTCAACAGGCGGACAAACCGCTATTTTTACTGGTAGAGGGGCAGTTGCCGGGGGAGAGTTGGCGACTCTGGCAGCGGGTAGCGGTAGATCGCTGGAGCCTTCCCCGAGAAGTGAAAGTGTGTACAGGTCCTCACCGAGGCGGTACCAAGGTGCGTTTTCGTTTAGTAGGACCTACGCTTAGTGCGGGTCAAGCTACTTTGTATGAGGGCTTCCCCTGGGGGGCACCACCCCGACCGCCGGAAATCCATATTGTCACAGAGGCAAATCCCCCACTTCTTCGTCTCTTGCTTGGAGAAGGCGGCACCTATCTCGTACGGGGCTACAATCGCTTCGGAGAGGAGATATTTAGTATTCCTATTCACGAATCGCAAGCTACTGAGGTTACCTACGTGTGGCCTGCCCTAAAAGGGCAGTTTTTGCTCCAAGTGTATGATGTGCAAACCCAAAAAGTAGTCACCGAAAAATCTGTCCGACTTTGAGGTATGAAACCTAAGGTAGTGGTATTAGGCGCAGGCACGATGGGTACAGGCATAGCCCATGTCTTTGCCCAATATGGCCATCCTGTGGCTTGGGTAGAAGTAGATAAGGCTCGGTGGGAAAAAGCCCGCGCTACCGTCGCCCACAATGTGGATCGGCAAATACGCAAAGGCATCCTTACCGAGGCCGATAAGGAATCGCTTTTGGCTCGTCTTACCTTTTATGCAGACATCGCGCCTGCGGTACAGGAAGCCGCCCTCGTCGTTGAAGCTGTGCCCGAAGAGGTGTCGCTCAAAATCTCCGTCTGGCAAGAAGTAAGCCGTCATGCCCCTGAAGCCGCTATTCTGGCTACCAATACCTCCTCTATTTCCATTACCCGTTTGGCGGCTCACGTACATAAGCCCGAGCGCTTCATTGGCATGCATTTCATGAACCCCGTCCCGGTAATGCGGCTGGTGGAGGTTATCCAAGGGCTCCAAACCAATGAAGCCACTGTGCAAGCTGTGATAGACTGGGCACGCACCTTAGACAAGGAACCCGTGCTGGTGCAAGATTATCCCGGCTTTATTTCTAACCGCGTGCTCATGCCCATGATAAATGAAGCTATCTATGCGCTGTATCAAGGTGTAGCTACCCGCGAAGCCATAGATACCATCATGAAGCTCGGCATGAATCATCCCATGGGGCCGCTGGAACTGGCGGATTTTATCGGGCTGGATGTGTGCTTGGCCATTTTGCGGGTGCTGCATGAGGGTTTTGGCGATCCTCGTTACGCACCTTGCCCCCTCCTTGTAAAGATGGTAGAAGCGGGATACTTAGGACGAAAAACCGGTAAGGGCTTTTACGAGTATTCCTAATGCGCCTACGGCGGCTCGTCGTTAATCCCTATCAAGAAAACACCTATCTCCTCTGTGCGTCCAATGGGGACGCCTGGGTGATAGACCCCGGCATGCATACCACCCAAGAGTATCGGGCATTTGAACAGATCTTGGCGGAAGAAGGGGCACGCCTCACAGGGATATACCTTACCCATGCCCACATAGATCATGTTTTAGGGGTGGCTTGGGTCGTGCAAAAATATAAAGTCCCCCTTTTCTACCACGCTGCGGAAGAGGTGGTCTATGACCATGCCGCCGAATATGCGACTTTGATGGGCCTAAACTATGTCTCTGGCCCTCGCGCCGATGCGTACTTAGCCGAGGGACAAGAACTGACCTTAGGGGACATACGGGTAAAGGTGCTTTTTGTGCCAGGGCACTCGCCGGGGCATGTGGCCTTTTATCTTCCGGATCTGGGGTGGCTTCTTTCGGGAGATGTGCTCTTCCGGGGCAGTATTGGAAACTATGAGCTACCTTTGGCCAGCTACGATACCCTTATGCAGTCGCTTCGGGAGAAGGTATTACCCCTGGGAGATGCAGTGCAAGTGTGGCCAGGTCACTGCGAATCTACCACCATAGGCATAGAAAAGCGTTCAAATCCATTCCTCTACGCTCTATGAGATATCAGATAGAGGAGGTGGAAGGCGGTACCCTTTTCCGCCCGTTAGAGGAGCGGCTCAATGCTACGCATACGCCAGCCCTCAAGGCGGAATTTGCGGTGCTGGCTCACTCGCGCACGGGAGGGGTGATTATAGACCTGTCTTCTGTGCAATCCTTAGACAGTTCGGTCTTGAGTGCGCTACTCCTTTTGCGGCGCATGCTGGGGGAGAGGCCTTTGGCTGTAGTGGCGCCGCATCCTCCCCTGCGCTCCGTATTTTCTCTGTCTAAACTGGATGAAATCTTCACGCTTATGCCGACGATAGACGAGGCTTTGCTGTATCTGCAAAATCAATCCGCCCTTGTGGCGAAGAAAGCCGAAGAAGAGTGGGAAGACGAAGAGGAAGAATGGGAAGAAGAGGACGAAGAAGAGTGGGAGGACGAGGACTGGGATGAGGAAGAATGGGACGAAGAAGAGTGGGACGAAGAAGAGTGGGACGAAGACGACTGGGAGGAAGAAGAGTTAGAAGAAGACTGGGAGGAAGAAGAAGAGGAGGAAGAAGACTAACTTTTGGGAATGTTCTATGTTCGGGTGCTGGGAGCGGGAAGTGCTATGCCCCTCCATGGGCGGCACCACTCCTCCCAGTGGCTCCACTGCCGGGGGGCAAACTTTTTGATTGATTGTGGGGAGGCTACCCAGAACCAACTCCTCCACTTCGGCCTCAAGATACACAAGATAGAGGCCATCTTTTTATCCCATCTGCATGCCGACCATGTGTTGGGGTTAGCGGGGCTTCTGACTACGCTCCACATGCAGGGGCATCAGAAGCCCCTCTACCTCTGGGGGCCTAAGGGCCTGCGCAGCTTCATAGAACAGCAGCTGCAAGCCACCTTCGCCGCCTTACGCTACCCGCTTTTTATCGGAGAGATACTCTTAAGCCGTGAAAAAGTGCAGCTGTGGGATACGCCCCATGTAGAAGTGTGGGCATTTCCCTTGCGACATGGGGTCCCTACCATAGGGTACCTCTTTCAAGAAAAACCCCGGCCCCCCCGCTTGGATACCGAACGTGCTGCTGCCCTTCAGCTTTCGGAAGCGGAGATCGCCCACCTCCGTCTCGGAGGAGCTGTAGAACGAGAAGGCCGACTTTACACATGGGAGTCTCTCACGCTACCGCCTCCCTCTCTCCGAAGCTATGCCTATTGCAGCGATACAGCGTATGACCCAAGGGTGCCAGATTTTGTTTCCGGGGTTACGGTACTTTACCATGAAGCTACCTTCCTTTCGGCTCAGCAAGAGCGGGCGCGCCAGACGCTCCACTCCACCGCCGTGGAAGCCGCTCGAATAGCTGTACAAGCCCAGGTCCGCCGCCTGTACTTAGGCCACTTCTCTGCCCGATACACACGACTAACCCCCTTCTTAGACGAAGCCCGGGCCCTCTTCCCAGAAACTTACCTCGTCCAAGAAGGCGAAACTTACCCTATCGAATGAGCGGCAAAGCCGAAAGGCTCTTCATTATTCTAAGCGCCTTTTTTCTGGGAAATGCCCTGGTCGCAGAGTTTATTGGTGTTAAAGTCTTTTCCTTGGAAAGAACCTTGGGCCTGGAGCCACATCCTTTTACCCTTTTCGGAGAAGGCCCCCTAACTTTCTCTCTCTCTGCAGGTGTGCTGCTCTGGCCCTGGGTCTTTATTACCACCGATATTATCAACGAATACTTTGGGCTGCGGGCGGTGCGCTTTCTTTCCTGGCTGGGTGCCGGCGTGATAGCGTATGCTTTTCTCATGGTCGGGCTGGCTATGCTTTTACCGCCTGCGGACTTCTGGATATGGCGTGAGGTGGACGGACAAAAGCTACACATGCCTACCGCTTTTTCGGCTATATTTGGGCAGAGTTTATGGATAGTGGTGGGTTCGCTTACGGCTTTTTTATTAGGGCAGTTGGTGGATGTAGTGAGCTTTCACTGGCTGCGGCGGCTTACGGGCGGGCGGTGGCTGGCGGTGCGCGCCACCGGCTCTACCCTCATCTCGCAGCTCATAGATAGCTTCGTAGTGTTGTATATCGCTTTTTACTGGGGGGCTGGCTGGAGCTTCGCCCAGGTGACCGTAATCGGCCTCCTCAACTACGTCTATAAAGCTACGGTAGCCTTGCTCCTTACGCCTGTACTGTACGGCGTGCACTGGCTCATAGATAGGTACTTAGGGGAGGAGCTCGCACATCACCTTATAGACCAGGCTGCCCGCCATAGTGCTGAATGGAGCTTTTTCAAATAGTAGCCCTGAAATGCAGCCTTATTTCTGCCAGGTGCGGAGGTAGGCTATAAGGCTTTGGATTTGCGTATCCGTAAGGTAGGGATGTCCTGGCATAACCCCCTTCCCCGCACGAATGACAGCCGCCCAATAGGCGGTATCGGGGTTTTGGGTCGGATGCAGCGAAGGCGCCTTTTGGTACGCGGCTCGGCCGTCTGCGCCATGACAGCGCAAGCACAGGGTCTCATACAGCTTTTGCCCCGCTTCTATAGAGGGGCCTTGGGTCGCTATGGCTTGTACGCGCTTTTCCTCAGAACGGAGCCGAAAATCCCTTTGCAGCGCCAGTCCATACGCATACGTCAGAAGTAAGAAGGCCGCTATGCTAAGCCGTTTGTTTTTTCTGCGGCTCCCTACTATCGCCAGCCCAATCGCAGCTAAGACCAGCACATACTTCGCTACGTATGGGGCGCTCCACGCTGCAGGCGCCTTGAAAAGGAGATATGCGCCTGTAAGCACCAAAAGGGTGTCCAACACCATGTGTAGCTTTTTCAAGCGTTCTGCCCACTGGGGGAAGGCGATAGGAGCTCCTACGAGCACGAGTAAGAGTACGCCCAAAAGGTGGTGCGTGTGCAAAATGCCGGTATCCATCCGAGCAAAGGTATAAAAGGGCGCCTACTTTGCCGCTCGCAGTAAGTCGGCCAAAGCGGCACTGAGGGTAGGATAGCGAAAGGCAAACCCTTCCGCTAAGAGCCTATGGGGCACTACATACGCGCCCCGGGTGAGCGTGGTAGCGATTTCTCCAAAAAGTAGGTGTAGGAGGCTTTCGGGGATGGGTAGGAGGATAGGGTAATGTAGGGCCTGGGCCACAGCTTGGGCAAAGGCTTTAGCGGAGACCGGCTCAGAGGCGGTCAGGTTATACACGCCGCTTTTCTCGGGGTGCCGAATAGCCCACAGGAAGGCTTCCACCACATCGGCTATATGTACCCAGCTAAAACCCTGCAGGCCTGGGGCAGAGTAGGTGCCTATTCCGAAGCGGAAGGCTTGACGAAGCTTAGGCCAGGCGCCCCCCGCTGGGCTTAGCACTACGCCTATACGGAAGATAACAGGCGGCTTAGGGGATTCTTGGGCGGCTTTTTCCCAGGCTTGGGCGAGGCCCGCTAAGAAGTCCTGACCGGGCGGACTTTCTTCGGTGAGGCGTTCCTGCGAGAGGGAGGCACCGTAGTAGCCTATTGCCGAAGCACTGATGAGCCGCGCCGCCGGCGCATAGGTCCGCATCCATGCGGTTAGCCCTCGGGTACTCTCCACGCGGCTCTCCCACAAGGTGCGTTTGTAGGCTTCTGTCCAGCGGCGCTCCGCAATCCCTGCCCCCGAGAGCTGCACCACAGCGATGAGCTTCTGCGTGTCTATGCGGGGTGGATGCAGCCCATCCCAGACAAAAGTTTCAGCGAAGGGGAAGCTTTTTCGCTGCCGGGTCAGTACGCCCACTGTGTAGCCGGCTTCCGCTAAGGCTTTTCCCAGCGCTTCGCCGATCAGCCCACTGCCTCCGGCTAAAAGCACCTCCACCATGTAGGGGGAAACAAAAACCTACGCCTTTACCTGCTTCTCCCTGAGGGAGAGCTCTTTTACCACAAGCCTCGCAGCCAGCGCAGGTGGAGGGGTATTTCTACGCTCCAAGTGAAGTTTTGGAGGACTTGGGTGAGGGTGGTGGGACGGCCATGGGTATAAGAGCTTCCCAAGACGGGGAAGTACCCGCCGATGAAGAGGTCGGGCCAGAGTCGTATCACCGGCAGCCCCACACTCAGGCCCCAGTAGGAGCGTTTTTCTACGGGGAGGAAGCCGGCGTCTATGCGGAGAACCAAGAGGCGCCAAACCGGGAGGGGCAGTTCCAGGTTTGCGGCCAGAAGGGTGGTGGTGCGCAAGGTATCGCTTGGGGTACGCCAGGCGCCTTGGGTTTCCGGCATCTGTTGGCGGGTAAGGCGGGTGGGGCCTTCCCGGAAGCGGTCTATCAGCACCCGTTCCCCGAAAGGATCATACCCACTGGGCCGAAAGAGTAAATAGTCTGGCGCGCCGGTTTGGACCCAGCCGGCATAGCTTCTGGCCCAGAGCCGCCATTTGGGGAAGGCCTCCCAGCTTAGGCGGCTCTCGGCTTCTGCGCGCCAGTGACCCCGTAGGTCATGCCCTACCGAAGCGCTACTGGCTATCGTGAGGATAGCCTCCTCTCGGCGGCCCTCCCAGTCTAAGGCTACATAAGCAGGTCGGCCGGCATTTTCCCACGTGTAGGTGTAGGGCTGCTCTGTCGCGTACGCCAAGTGATGCGTGCGCAAGCGCACAATATGCCTCCAGCCGAATACCTCATACCGCCGGCGGAAGGTCGCTTCTATGCTGGCCTTACTGCGCCAAAAGCCCGCAAAGGTAGCGGTGCGCAGGCGCGCCTCTATCAGTTGCACCGCACCAGAAGGGAACGCCCGCACGGTGACCCCGGCACTCCCGCGCACTTCCCCCGCCAAAAAACTATACATCGGCAGCACATGAAACTCCAAAAGCCGTTTAGGAAAAAGCCCGTGGTTTATCAAAAGCCCTGCCATAAGTCCGTCTCGGTAGTTGTAGCCTACCATTGGTGTGATGCCTATGCCAGTATAGCCCATGGCGGGGAGTTGAAGGGGACTGAAACTTACGACGGGGCGTTGCCAGTGCCTAAAAAGTCCTCGCGTGTAGAAAAAGTTGTTGTTGGTTTTTCTTTCAAAGAGAACCTGTTCGGGGTTTATGCAGAAAAAGCGGGTATTTTCCGGCAGAGTAAGGGTGAAGGTGCTATCGGTAGGCAGGTGGTACTCGGCTAAGGGGCGTTGGTCTTTATCGGTAGCTACAGCAGAGAGGGGGATGCCCTGCCAATAACCCTTCGGTCGGGCCTCAATCCGAAGCTGGTATTGGGTAGAGCCTACTTTACGGGCCTTGAGTCGGAAGTCGGGTTCTCTGTCGCTGTAGAGCGCGTGGAGGAGAGACGCGGCGGGGAGGCCTTCCGCAGAGAGGCTACCTACCCAGTCTTCGGGGTAGGGGTGGCGGAAAGCCCACTCGCGGAAGTACCGCTGCATGCCCTTATCCCAGGAAGTCTGCCCTACCTGCGAGACAAAATACCGAAGGACATTTTGGGTGCGTTGATAGACGCCTATGCCGTAGGCGATGAGGCTGTATTTTTCCGAGGAGAGGCTGAAAGGTTGGTCTGCATTGAGGTGGTGATAGAAGGCCATCATAGGATGCCCTATGAGGCGGCCTTTGAGACCGATGGGCAGAGGAATACGCTGACCATTGATTATCAATCCTCGACTCCCTGAGGTCCCGGTATCTTGGGTGGTGGGGGTAGGCGGGCTTATGATGCGCTGCTCGTAGTAACTGTTGATGCCTTCGTCCTGCCAGGGGTGTAGCCGTTCGTTGGAGGCAAGGATGCCTTGAAACCAGTTGTGGCCGACCTCATGGGCGATAATATCGCGCAGGCTGGCGGTGTCGGTGGTCGGGATAATCACCGTAATCATCGGGTATTCCATGCCGCCGCCCGCTTCCAGGCCGCCTTCTACGGCGGTGGCGTGCGCGTAGGGGTAAGGGCCTACCCACGGGCTAAGCTTTTGGATGGCTTCGGCGATGTAGCGGGCGCTGTATTGCCAGGCCTCATAATAAGGCAAGCGGAAAAGGCCTACGCAGGCCACACGATGGCCATCGGCAAGGGTCACGGTATCGGTAACGATGCCATAGCGCGGGTCGGCAAACCACGCAAAGTCATGGACGCTATCCTGTACAAAGCGCAAGGTCTTATAGGTGGGGCTGGGGAGGGTATCTTGCGCCCAACGGGGAAACGGCGGTAAGTTCCTGGGAGTAGAGGACTTAGGCCCTCTCGTTATGCGTAGGGAGAGCCCAGGAGAGCGCAAGGTATCTCGGGACGCGTAGGAGACAGCTTTTTTAAGCCAGTCGCCTGTCTCCTGGATGCGGGCCTGTAAGCGGGCATATTCTTCGGGGGTTTGGAGTATGCCGGTGGCGCCTACGATGAAATTTTCCGGCACGGAAAGTTCTACCTCGTAGCGGCCCCATTCGCTGTAAAACTCCCCTTGGTCCAAGTAGGGGAGGGGATGCCAGCCCTTTCGGTCATAGACGGCCGGCTTTGGGTACCACTGGGTGATTTGAAACTGAGGTCCGCTGCGCCCCATGCGGGAAAAAGTAATAGGCACCTGCACGCGGAAAGGTGTCTCTACGATGACTTGTCCTTTGGGCGGGAGCGGTTGCGGTAAAGGGAGCCACACCACATCCGGCGCATGCCTCAGCAGCGCTCGGCTGTATCCAGGGGCTGGAGGAGGACCCTGCACCGCAGGGAGCGGCTTCACCGGCTGGCCTCCTACCCGAAAGTCTAAGCTATCTATGAACCCGCGTTCTTCCGAGCGGGCAAAGTAAAGCTGCTTTTTTCCCGTGATGCGTTGCTGCCGGTCAAACGCCGTACCGCGCCGGCTGTACGCGTTGGGCCAGAGGTGGATATATAGACCCTGCAAAGTGTCGGGGCTATTATTGGTGTAAGTGAAGCGAATGTACCCACGCAGGAGGTTTTCCTTAGGATAGAGGATGGCTTGGATGAAGTAGTCTACCCGCTGCTGGAAATTGGGGGTTTGTCCCCAAACTATGGCGAGCAAGGCGAATCTGTACATGGCAAGCAAAGGTATCCGTGTTTTTCTGTTTCTTTGGGTATGGCCATTCGGATTCGGACGGCGCCCCCGGGCGAAAGGAAGCTCTCGTGGTGGGATAAGCTCCACTTCCCCGCTATACTGTCGGGGATGATGTATACACTGCGGCGTATGTTTATGAAGCGCTTTACGGTGCAGTATCCCGAGGAGCCGATTGTGTTGGGGCCGGAGTTTCGGGGGCGGCCCGTCCTCGTGATGGAAAATGGTCGGGAGCGCTGTGTAGCCTGCGGGTTATGTGCTCGGGTGTGCCCGCCCTTCGCCATACACATGCAAGCGGCAGAAACCGATGACCCGAAAGAACGCTACCCTGCCGTCTTTGAGATAAACATGCTGCGATGCATTTACTGTGGGCTATGTGAGGAGGTGTGTCCCGAAGAGGCTATCGTGATGAGTCCGGCGTATGACTTTGTCTTCCGCAGTCGGGAGGAAGCCATTTATACCAAGGAACGGCTCCTGGTAGATAAAAAGCAGCTTGAGCCGAGGCTCAAGTGGCTGGCTGCCATGCGCAATCCCCAGTTTGGGAAGCGGTATCGCTTCCGTATCACCAATAATATTCACTCGGTGATGGCCCGAGGAAAAGTGGCAGAGGGCCATGAAATGGTCAGCTAAGGGACAAGTGTGGGATAGGGTGCGGAAAAAAGCGGTGGCTGCCACCCCTGAGGAGCAGGTGCGGCAGCGGTTTATAGCGTTTTTACAGGGGATAGGGTGTCCGCTGTCGGCTATACAGGTGGAGTATAAGGTGGGGAATGGCCGCTTTGATGTGGCGGTGTGGCGCCCCGAAGGGGACCTCTGGCTCCTGGCTGAATGCAAAGCTGTCTCTCATCCCGTAGAAGAAAAAGCTTGGCTGCAGGCTCGCATGCAGCTTGCCCGCTACCTTCGCGCTCTCCCCCCTGTGCGGTATGGAGCCGTCGTGATAAATGAAAAAATGTGGTGGTGGCGCATAGACACCGGCGAAGTCCTTACAGTAGTGCCCATTTACCCCGCATGAAGGAAGCGCTTTTGTATGTGCTTTTGGAAAAGCCGATAGAGGGGGCTACGGTTGGGCAGCTTCCTGAGGCGGTAATGCGAGAAACCATAGGGCGCAGCCTTTGGAGTGCCGAAGAAAAAGCGCGCCTGTATGCCCATCGGGCGTATGCGGAGTGGCTTTTTAGCCTTGAGCCGGACCCGATAGAGGCTTTCTTGCAGGCGTATCAAGCGATAGTGGCGCTTCCTAAGGTAGTGGGTATCGCTAATCCTGTGGCGCAGACGGCCCACACCATTGAGTGGGCCCAGAAAATCTTTGCGGATGGCTTGGTAGCCACCGCCCGAGAAACTCCCCCCCTCCACCTTTGGACAGGCTTAGTGCCCGTGCACGTAGAACCCTCGCTGTCGGACCTTTTGGCCGAGCGAACCCATACCCTTTGGCTGCGTACAGCGGGGTATGAGCAGTTTGGCCTGCCTAACCTGGCCCATCCACTCGCAGATCTCCGAGAGACAGGGTGGATCCATTCGCTTTTTGAGATGCTTTTTGATTGGATGTACTTTGAGCGGCGGATCCTCCAGCCGGGCGAGGCTATTGAGGTGCCTGAACGGGGACGGTATCTCATAGAGGCTTTTGTGCCGGGGGTGCTGGCCCTGACCGAATGGCACGATGCCGCCTAAGGTCCCTTTCCATCGGCCGAGTGTTTCGGAGCGGGAACGCGCCTATCTCCTGGAGGCGTTAGAGGGGCGCTACTGGGGGAGCGGCCCATGGGTAGAACGCTTGGAGGCCGCACTCCAAAACCTTTACGGCCGAGAAGCCGTCGTAGTAAGCTCTGGCACGGCAGCCCTCCACTTGGCCTATATGCTGCTCTTAGGAAAGGAAGGAGGCGAGGTCATCGTGCCCACGTGGACCTTCACCGCCACGGCTTCAGAGGTGGTGCATGCCGGAGGGGTGCCCGTAGTAGTGGATGTAGGGCCGTCGTTGCATCTGACGGTGGAGCAGGTCGAGGCAGCCCTCTCGCCCCGCACCCGTGGGGTGGTAGTCATGCATTATGCGGGTGCCCCCGCGCCTGTGCGGGAGATCGTGGCCTTTTGCCGAGAGAGGGGCCTTTGGGTCGTAGAAGATGCTTGTCATGCGGTGCCTGCGTATGTAGAAGGGCGGCTCTGCGGAACCTTCGGGGATATAGCCACGCTAAGCTTTCATGCCACCAAGCCCGTAGCCGCCGGTCAAGGGGGGGCGTTGCTACTTTCGGATCCCGTTTTAGCTGAAAAAGCCCGTCGCTTACGGACGCATGGCATCCGACGCACCCCGGGCCAGCCCTGGTCCTACGAAGTAGAGTCCTTAGGCTGGAACTATCGCCTTTCAGACTTTCAAGCCGCTGTAGCCCTGGCCCAAATAGAACAGCTTACCGAACTCTGGCAAGCCCGCAAGCGCTTGGCGGTTCTTTACCAGGCGCTTTTACAGGACTATCCTTGGCTCCGACCGTACCCGGTGCCAGCGGCTGACTCCTCAGCTTGGCATCTTTTCCCTGTGTTTTGGTCAGGGGCTACGGCTCAGCAGCGGGACGCCCTGCTTTATCGCTTATACGCCCAAGGCTTTGAGCTCAGCGTGCATTACAAGCCCCTCCACCGCCATAAAGCCTATCAACCCTATCTCCCTTCGGGACAAACTTTCCCTATCGCAGAGAAAGCCTACAACGAAGTTTTTAGCTTGCCCCTTTGGCCAGGTCTCCCCGACGAAGCGATTTTTGAGCTTGTCGCCCGGCTCGGTAAGGAAACGCACTTCCCTTCTTTCCCTACTTCCTGAAGCTCGCTCCGCCCCTGCGCACCCGGGAGGATTCGAACCCCCAACCGCCAGATCCGTAGTCTGGTGCTCTATCCAATTGAGCTACGGGTGCAACCCGCCGCAAAGGTACAAAAAATCTTCCTGCGCGCCCTCAGCGCTTAATCTGGAGGATAGAGAGATTGCGTTCGTAAACGTCAAAGGTTCCGCCATTCACGCCGAAGCTATTCCCATACAGCTCCAAGCGATAGTAGTAAGTAATCCCGGGCAGGAGATTCAAATCCACGTAGCTGAGAGAAGTACTCATGTTGAAGCCGCTCGTGGCACTGCTAAGCCCATTAGGGAAGCGCAGCGCGCAAATACCTGAACCGTACGTAAGAAGTGTGGGGTTTACGGTAAAAGCCGCATCTTCTGCTCGGCGCAGGATCAAAAAATAGCCTGCCAAGGCGTGCGTACCTGTCATCGTGGTAGCATTCACAATCCGCGCAAAGCCTGTAATCAGTACCCCGCTATTGGCTACCCCGCTCCCATCCGGGATGGTGATAGACACAGTAGTGCCATTAATAGGCACAGCCGCAGCATTCCAGGGGATCTGCTGGACAGGCGTAGAGACATTTGCGCCGGTAATCTCCTGATTGACAAAGTCCCCCTCAAAGCGCACATTGCCCACTACATGGAGCTGGTAGCCGGGGGTGGGGGTGCCAATCCCCGTCGCCCCTTGTACGATCAGTCCCTCGGGGGGAGCTGCCGTGCCGATATAGCCGCTTCCCACCGAGAGATTGCCATTTATGGTAAGTCGGCTGGCAGGGGTAGCCGTGCCTATGCCTACATTTTGCCCGCAGAGCAGGCCCACAGTGCAAGCCAGTACCTTAGGGTAAGGGAACTTCATGTTACAAAAATACAAACTTTCCCATACTTGCAAGGGGGGGAGGGTTTATATGCACTTTACCCGGGGTACGCTATCTTTGTGAGGTATGGGGTTAGGCCTATGGTGGGGCCTTCTGTGGCTACAAGCCAGCTTCGTGGAGAAGCAAGCTTCTCTGGGGAACTTCCGGGTGACTGTCAATAACCTGGGCATGATAGGGAATGCCTTCAAGGGGAGCTATCTGGTACAGGGTTTTCGTTCGGCGGAGTTTCCTAAGGGGTCGGGCATAGAGACCGTTTTTGAGGGGGGCCTCTGGATAGGCGTCAAAAAAGGGAGCACCGTGATTGTTACCACCGGCGCCATAGATGACCCTACGGGTTACACCACCGGCAAAGCGGGCTTTGAGTTTAGTGCCGAGCCGGGGGCCACGCTCGCCGAGCGCAGCAGCTTACCCGACCAGCCGACTTATGACCCCGCCGCCATCTCCCATCAGGACTTTGTAGCGGATTTCACCGATAAATACACGATTGTCCCCGGCACCCAAATCCCCATCCAAAACTTAGAACAAGGCCCCGCTTACGCCGACATCCACTTTGAGGCCTACAACTGGAACTACTCTTTCGCTAACTTTTTCCTCTTATACAACTTCACCCTGCGGAATGTGGGTACAGACCCGTGGGATACCCTCTATGTGGGGTATTGGGTAGACCCTGTGGTGCGCAATACCACCATCACGCCTGCCGGTTCGGGCGGCACGCAGTTTTACAACAAAGGGGGAAATGGGTACATAGATACCCTATACATGGCGTATGAGTTTGATGCCGCAGGGGATGTGGGATTTACCGATGTGTATTTTGGACTCAAGTTTTTGGGGGCGACCTATAAAGGGGAGTTTTATCATCCGGCTCGTCGGCCTGTGCCTCCGGCGGGATTCCGGGCGAACTTCCAAAGCTGGACCTTTCGGGATTTTTCGGGGCAGTTTCGCAGCCCGCAAAACGACGCCGAACGTTGGCTCAAAATGACCCAATCGCTCACCGATCGGCCGGATTGGAGCACCTATGTGGTGCCGGCGCTGCGGGCGCCAGGCAATCGCTCGGTCTTTCTTTCTGCAGGGCCCTTCGTGCAGGTAGCCCCAGGGGATAGCGTGAATGTGGTCTTTGCATTTGTCTTTGCCCGCAAAACCGCCGACGGAAACCCTAACTCGGCCGATACCCCCCAGCAAAAAGAAGAGTTTATCCGAAACGCCCAGTGGGCCCAAGCCGCCTACAACGGAGAAGATGCCAACTTCAACGGCCAGTTAGACCCTGGCGAGGACCTAAATGGCGATGGGCGTCTGACGCGCTTTCTTTTGCCCAGCCCACCCGCCGTGCCTCGAATCCGATATGAAGTGCTTTCCAACACCATACGGCTGTATTGGGATGCTTCCGCAGAGGAAAGTATAGACCCTATCTCCCGTAAAAAAGACTTTGAAGGGTATCGCCTTTACAAGACCACCTTGGGCTTTGATGTCAAAGAGGTGGTGGATGTGCTGAACGAACTAAAACTTATTGCCCAGTTTGATAGGTCAGGCAACGGCATAGGCTACGATAATGGCTTCTCTGCCATTCGTTTGCCAGAGCCGAAGTACTTCCCCGGTGACCCTACCCCCTATGTGTATATGTACGAGATAAAAGGCGTAACCAATGGCTGGCAGCATGCAATCGCTCTCACCGCTTTTGATGAAGGGGAGCCGAGCCGTAACTTAGAGCCCTTGGAGAGCAGTAAGCAGGCCGCTTTACGGCGGGTATTTGCCGGCGCATCGCCCAATAAAGGCTTTGCTTGGGGCGACCCTTATGTCTATCCTAATCCGTACTACGAACGGGCCGCTTGGGAAGGTCCCTCCCAAGCCCAAGAAGATAAACGCATCATGTTTGCGAACCTCCCCCCCCACTGTGAGGTATCTATCTATACCGTAGCAGGGGATTTGGTCTATCGCTTTGAGCATCATGAAGATAACCCCTCTGCTCAAGCGGAGGATAGCCGTTGGTTCAAGACTTATAGTGAACCCACGCAGCTAGTGATGAGCGGCGGCGAGCATGGGTGGAACCTCCTCTCCCGCACGGGGCAAATCATCGCCCGGGGGCTGTATGTCTTTGCGGTAAAAGACTTAGAGACGGGGGAGGTGAGAACAGGAAAATTTGTCATCATCCGATAGCCTTATGCGTAGGGTAAAAACGATAATCGGCTTGCTGGGCGGCTGGCTTTTTGCGCAGCCGCTGGTGACCATTCAGCAGATTCAGACACCGCAAAACTTAGCCGCAGGAAACGACACCTCCGTACTGCACGGACAGACTGTACGCGTGCGCGGGGTGGTCATGACCCGTTGTGATTGGCACCGCCATTACGGCGTGAGCGGCGGAGCTAACAGCAAACGCTGTAGTATCTGGCTCCAAGACAGCATGAGCTCCGGCCCACGCACCGGCCTCCAAATCCGCCGCCAAAATACCACAGATATGCCGCCGAACTTTACGGCGCTTCAGCAGGGCCAGTATGTAGAACTTGTAGGCACCGTAGGCTACTTCCAAGGCGAAATCCAACTGAATGTTGATACCAACACTTCTCCTGTCATCTTAGCGCCTAATATCCCCTTAGCCCCGCCTACTCCTATCAATGTCTCCGACCTAAACCTCTCTAATGGAAGTCACAACCTCGCTGTAGGGGAGCAATGGCAGGGCAGCTATGTCAAACTTACTAACCTCACCATAAATAGTGTCGCTACCAATCCCGTACGCCTCACCTGCACCGATGCTAACGGGTATCAAATCGTGGTCTTTGGGGAGTTCAAGGGGTTGGGTTCCACGCGCACTTACACGGCAGGTACACGGCTGGACTCGGTGAAGGGGATTATCTTGCATTATTGGCCTGCTACGGGCACGCCGATGTATGAGATATGTCCGTGGCATGATAGTATGGTGTATATCGGGAATGCTGTGCCCTTAGTAAGTAGCCACAATCGCACGCCTGTATGCCCAGGACCGACCGATAATGTGCAAGTGCAGGTAAATGCCGAAGGTATGGCTGGAGACCCTGTAACCTCAGTGACGCTCTACTGGGCTACAGGTGCCAGTACGACCTATACCGCTGTCCCTATGACTCAGCAGGGAGCCACTACCACTTATACCGCTACTATACCCGCACAGGCTGAGGGCACCTATGTGCATTACTATATCGTAGCACAGGACCAAAGCGGTGATATGGTGAAGTATCCCACCTTTGAGCCGTATAGTTATAGGGTCAATAGCGCGGGGTGTCGGATTACGGATATTCAATATGTGGTGCCCTCGGTTATCTATGCGTACAATCCCTCAGGGCGGCGGGACTACCTAAGCTCGGGCTATCGGGGTCTCAGTGTGTCTAATGTGCCTGGGGTAGTGACAGCTACGGAGAATGACCTGGGCTATGTCCATATTCAGCAGACGGGGGCCCCAGATTGGGCCGGAATATGGGTGCGTCCAACGGGAGGAGCCCCTACGCTCAACATAGGCGACTCGGTAATCATCACGAATGCCACCGTGGATGAGTACTTCGGCTTGACTAATCTGCAAAATGCGGTAATCACTCGGGTAGGGCTGGCTTCTGCGCCTATTACCCCCACAGTACTTCCCTTGAATGTTATTTATGGAGATACCCAATATGCCGCTACTGAGCCATACGAAAGCATGTTGGTGCGCTTCCGCCATGATAATCCCGCTCAGGTTCTGCATGTGGTACAGCCGCAGGTGAGCACCCAGTCTCAGCATGCAGGGGATTATCGGGTGGGCATGGACCCGGCTTCTCCGCTCCAGGGGGTGCGGGTGCTGGCTGGTCGCCAAACCAGTAACATCTTCTCCTCCCTCAAGGTCTCGTATGTCAACGACAGTACTTGGGCCGTCACCGATGGCCTTATCGACCCTACTATCCCCCTGTGTATCGTCGCTGATACCACCGAGCTGGATAGTATCCAAGGCATATTCACCTACCAGTGGAACTTTGTTAAGCTTCTCCCGAGAAATAATAATGACTTTTTCCGGGTGACGAAAACTACTTGTACGACAGGAGGAGGTGGTGGAGGGGGGCCCTCTGCTTTGGCGGGGCGGCAAGACCTCCCCTTGACGGTATATCCTAATCCCACGCAGGGCTATTTACACATAGCACTACCGCAAGAGTATGGATGGGCTACGGCCCGATTGCAGACGCTGGAGGGCCGGGAATTATGGCGTGTGCGCTTCTTAGGGCAGTGGGAAGGCAGCCTGGCAGAACTCCCCGCAGGGCTATACCTCTTACGCGTTAGCACTGCGGCCGGCGAGGCTGTGGCGCGTATCATACGCACTTATTGACCCGCTGGACCGAGACCCACAAACGGGGTGGCCTTACAGAAGCCGCCCCGTTTATTTTTTCCAGCGTAGGCGCCAGTCGGGGAGCAGTTCTAACCGTCCCTCCGCCAAAAACCCTTCTAACAAAGCCTCCGCTTTTTGGGGGAAAAGGCGCAAAATCGCTTCTTTGAGTTCGTGGGGGGGGCGGGGCACTTGGGCATACTCGGAGAGCCAAGCGGCGGCTTGCATTTTTTCGGACTCGGTGGGCCTATTGGGAGCATAGTAGCCCCGGCATACGTCGCATTGCCCGCACGGTTCTATGAGCTCTTCAAAGTACCGCAAGAGGTACTGCGCTCGGCACACGGCAGTCTGCTGGTAGTACCGCAGCATGAAAGTAGCCCGTACCCGTGCTTGTTGTTGGAGGGTGCGGTACTTGTGGCGGAGGGTTTCCCACTGGGTCGGGGAGGGCGGCGGCTCCTGCAGGAGCACCTCCCCGAAGTTAGGCGGGAGGGCGTCGTGGATAAGCCAGCCTTCGCGCCGTAGCCGTTCTATCTCTTCGTAGAGTTGGGTATAAGGTATCCCGAGCTGATAAGCCCAGTCCAGTAGGTCCACATAGGCCCCTTCAGTGAAAAGAGCCGCCCCCCCTAAACGTGCAATCCACCCCTGCAGAGGGGTAATAGGCTTTTGCCAGGCCTCCGGCGCGACCCGGCTCCGTACATACGCCCGAGTGGTATGCCCCTCTCGCCAAGAAAGAAACCCCTCTTGGCTCAAAAGGTGCAAAGCCCGCCAAAGCGTATAGCTCTTGATGTGGAGCTGCTCGGTCAGCTCTGTGGGATTTATAGGGAAGGGCGCTCCTATGCCACCCCTTTGCCGAAGTAGCTCGTATAAGCGGAGAAGTACCTCATGCGGAGGATACTTTTCCTCAAGGCGATTCCAAACTTCTTCTAAGTCTCTGGGGGCCAGTAGGGCTACTGCGTAGGCCAGCTCGCCATCGCGTCCAGCCCGTCCCACTTCTTGGAAGTATGCCTCCGGCTCAATAGCCAGGTCGTAATGAATTACAAAGCGGGTGTTGGGTTTATCTATGCCCATGCCGAAGGCGCTGGTGGCTACAATCACGCGGATTTTTTCTCGGATCCAGGCGGCTTGGGTTTCGTTTCTTGCGGAGGCGGGCATCCCTGCATGATAAAAAGCAGCAGAAATACCCCAGCGTCTAAGCTTTTCGGCTACTTCTTGGGCGCGTTTGCGCGAGCTTACATAGATGATGCCAGAGCCATGGAGTTTTTGTAAGCTTTGGAAAAGTCTTTTGTCTTTATCTATATCGTGGACCACCGCATAGTAAAAGTTCGGCCGGTAGAAGGGCTGCTGCACTACGACAGGATTTTGGAGCTGGAGGTACGTGAGGATATCCTGCCGCACGCGGGGGGTAGCCGTGGCGGTGAGGGCTATCCATAGGGCTTGGGGGAAGGTAGCGCGTAGCTCGGCCAGACGCAGGTAGGAGGCGCGAAAATCATGGCCCCACTGGCTTATACAGTGAGCCTCATCTATGGCTATGAGCCGCACAGGGAGGGGTTGAATCTTTTCCAAAAACGCCGCGGTGGTGACCCGTTCTGGCGCTACATACAGGAAAGAAAGCTGGCCGGCTTGTGCTTGGTGAAGGATTTTTTCGCGCAGGGGGGTAGGTAAGGAGCTATCTATGGCAGCCGCGGGAATGCCCCGACGCAGCAGCCCCTCGACTTGGTCGCGCATGAGGGCGATAAGGGGCGAGACCACTATCGTAACCCCTCCCAGGACGAGGCCCGGCACTTGGTAACAAAGGGATTTGCCGCCGCCGGTGGGCAGAAGGGCCACCACTTCTCGCCCGGCCAGTAGCGCTTGAATGACCGCTTCCTGCGCAGGACGAAACGCCGAGTAGCCCCAGTAGCGCTGTAAAACTTCCCGCGCGGCCTGCACCAAAACAAATATACAATATTTGGCCCGTAGGCTAAAAAGTCGTTTTATGCTATCCGGGGGTGTCAGAATCGCCCGTAGGAGTAGGTAACTATGCAGGAGGGGGTTGAGGTTGACACTCGGCCCTCTCGTCCTTGGTAAAAGCCAGAGCTTTGCGGATGGGTAGCCCCTGGAAGCGTAAAGTCATGTGCCCCCCGATGCCTATCCAGACGCGGTTGCCTGAGGGGTATAAGTGTAGGATTCCCCTGACGAGCGGCGGCGCTAAACCCCCTCTGCCTTGCATAGACGAAGCTATGGGTCAGTGCATCCCCCCAATCCTGTAGGCCGCTCCTTCTAAGGAGAATGTCGAGGGGCTGTGAGCTTCCAGCACGGGAACAATCCAGCCCTCAATCAATCTATTAGGCGTGGTGCCAATGAACTGAGCCTTCCCTTGTCTCAGCTATTTCTCCTAAGCTTACTTACTGCGGCATAAGCCAACGCTTCATCGCATGTAAAGGTATCGGTATATTTGCCCCATGGCAGTAGGGGCCAAGCTTTTTACTACGGGAGAAAAGTACATCAGCTTACCAGAGGCCGCAAAAGAGCTCGGTATTAACCTGAGCAGTTTGCCGTATGGCTTGCGCATTCTTTTAGAAAATGCTGCTTCGCAATAAAGATGACTTCAAAGTCACGGCAGAACATATAGAACCTTTTCGGCGGTGGGATGGGAAGCCTTCTGCTGAGGCGGAGATAGCTTTTATCCCGGCGCGGGTGCTCATGCAGGACTTTACGGGGGTGCCGGCGGTGGTGGATTTGGCTTCGTTGCGGGATGCGGTGGCCGCCCATGGAAAAGACCCCAGCCTCATCAGTCCGCTCGTGCCCGTGGACTTAGTGATAGACCACTCCGTGCAAGTAGACTCTTTTGGAAATGCCTTCGCCCTCCAACGCAATATTGAACGGGAATACCAGCAAAATAGAGAACGGTATCAGTTTCTCAAGTGGGCGCAGAAAGCTTTTGCTAACTTTCGGATTGTGCCTCCAGGCATGGGGATTGTCCATCAAGTAAATCTGGAATACTTGGCGCAGGTGGTGATAAGTCGGGAGGGATGGCTCTTTCCGGATACGTTGGTGGGGACGGACTCCCATACGCCGATGGTGAATGGGATTGGGGTAGTTGGATGGGGCGTGGGGGGGATTGAAGCGGAAGCGGCTATGTTAGGTCAGCCGTTTTACTTCCCGTGTCCGGAGGTGATAGGCTTGCGGTTAGAGGGCCGGCTCCAGCCGGGGGTTACAGCTACAGATTTGGTCCTCACGATTACGGAGCTTTTGCGGAAGGTGGGCGTGGTAGATAAGTTTGTAGAGGTATTTGGGCCGGGCTTAGATACGCTGACGGTGCCCGATAGGGCCACAATTGCCAATATGTCGCCGGAGTTTGGGTGTACGGTGACGTACTTCCCGATTGATGAGCAGACTTTGCGGTATTTACGGCTTACGGGCCGCTCCCCGGAGAAGGTGCAGCAGATAGAGGCGTATGCTCGGGCCAATCGCTTGTGGCGGGACCCTTCAGAAACGCCTGTTTATACCCAGGTGGTGACGCTGGACCTGCACACCGTGGAACCTTCCATAGCGGGGCCGCGCCGGCCTCAGGATAGGATTCCGGTGCGGGCAGTCAAGGCGACCGTACAAGCTACCCTGGAAAAGAACTACCAAAAAGCCCATCACCCAGTGACGCCCCAACCCCTTACTCTGGTGAAGGAACACCTCCCGACCAATGGATTTGCCCATCTCTCGGAGGGCGATAGCGAGTACATCCTGAACGACTCGGCGGTGGTCATAGCGGCGATAACGAGCTGCACCAATACGTCTAATCCTTCCGTGATGCTCGCGGCGGGTTTAGTGGCGAAGAAGGCGGTAGCGGCGGGCCTGCGGCCCCGTCCCTGGGTCAAAACCACTCTTGCGCCCGGCTCCCGCGTCGTAACCGAATACCTCCGCAAAGCCGGCCTCCTGCCATACCTGGAAGCGCTTCGTTTCCATGTGGCGGGGTATGGCTGTACCACCTGTATTGGAAATAGTGGGGCTTTACCGCCGGCCGTATCCCAGGCCATCACCGAAAAGAACCTCGTCGTCGCGGCTGTCCTCTCCGGCAACCGCAACTTTGAAGCGCGGGTCCACCCCCAAGTGCGCATGAATTTCTTAGCTTCTCCGCCGCTGGTCGTGGCTTATGCCTTAGCTGGGCGCATGGATATTGACTTTGAAAACGAGCCTTTGGGCTATGACCCCGATGGCTACCCTGTCTATCTGCGGGATATATGGTTCTCGCCAGAGGAGCTGGCAGAAGTGATGGAAAAAGTGGTAGATGAAAAAGACTTTATTCAGAACTATGCCCATATTTTTGAAGGAGAGGCGGCTTGGCAAGCTTTGGATGCGCCTGCTGGGCAGACTTATGCTTGGGACCCGCACTCTACGTATATTCGGAAGGCGCCTTTCTTTGACGGGGTAGGGCCGGAGGCGCCGGCGCTTCAAGACATTCGCGGGGCCCGGGTGTTATTGGTATTGGGGGATTCGGTTACTACGGACCATATTTCGCCGGCGGGGTCTATTCCCTCGCAGTCGCCGGCGGGACAGTATCTTATTCAGCAAGGGGTAGAGCCTAAGGACTTCAACTCGTATGGGGCTCGGCGCGGTAATCATGAGGTTATGGTGCGCGGCACCTTTGCCAATGTGCGCTTGCGTAATAAGCTCGCAGACCGGGAAGGTGGTTGGACGGTGTATCACCCCACCGGAGAGGCGCTTACGGTATATGAAGCAGCTATGCGGTATAGGGCCGAGGGTACGCCGTTGATTGTCTTAGCCGGGAAGGAATATGGGAGCGGTTCGTCTCGGGACTGGGCGGCAAAGGGACCTAACCTCTTGGGCATACGGGCAGTGATTGCCGAGAGTTATGAGCGTATCCACCGCAGCAACCTGGTGGGGATGGGGGTCTTGCCCCTTCAGTTTGCACCCGGCGAAAATGCCGAGACCTTAGGCCTCACGGGACGAGAGCTCTATACCATAGAAGGCATCGCAGAGGGCCTTACCCCGCTTAAGAAGCTCACCGTCCGGGCCCAAGACCCTGCCACTGGGGTAGAAAAGACCTTTACCGTGACAGCGCTCCTGCGCTCCTCCGTGGAGATTGCCTATTATCAACACGGAGGGGTGCTGCAATACGTACTCCGCACGCAGTTTTTGCGTTGAAGCTCCCAGCGTTTTTAGGAGAAAAGCTCTCGCCCCGGCAGGTAGCGCAGCTTGAAGCATATGCGACCCTGCTGCAGGAGGTAAATACCCGCATAAACCTTATCTCGCGGCGGGATATTGCGTGGATATGGGAACATCACCTGGTACCAAGCCTATGTTTTTTAGGGTGGTGGCGTTTACCGGAGGGAAGCCGTGTATTAGATGTGGGCACTGGGGGAGGATTACCGGGCATTCCCTTGGCGATTGCTCATCCGGATACGGCGTTTGTACTGATAGACAGTACCCGCAAAAAAGTGGAAGCCGTGCGACGAATAGTACAGGCTCTAAGCCTGCAGGAGCGCATAGAGGTGCGCTGGGGCCGCGTGGAAGAGCAAAAGGAGACTTTTCCGGTGGTACTCGGCCGAGCTGTGGCGCCCTTACCCCGATTCTTGGGGTGGATTAAGCGTATTCTTAAGCCCGAGGGAGAGGTGTTTTACTATACAGGTGAGCCCTGGGGGCCTCTCCCAGCGGGATGGCAAGGACACTTTTACCCCTTCTCGGCGCTCTTGCCTGACTGGGACTACCTGCAAGGAAAGGGCATCCTCCATCTCCGACCCAAAAGAACGGAAAAAAGTAGCCCAAACCTTTTGGCTAAAGGTAAATAAGGGCTATCTTTGTACGGATGCGGTGGGCGGTAATAGGGTTAGGGATGCTTTTATGGGCGCAAGGGGAGCAGACGCCGGTGCCTTTTACACTGGCGGACAAGGAGCGTTTGATACGTTTAGAGGCGCAGCAGGAGGCTATCCAAAAGGAGATGCAGCTTTTGCGGGAGCTTATGCAAGCCACGAATGCGCGTATAGATAGGTTAGAGGTGCGCATGGCAGAAGCGGAGAAGCAGGCTGATAGCCATTTTTATGCGCTTTTAGGGCTTATAGGTACGACTTTGGCGCTGGTGGTGGGGCTGATAGGATTTATTGTGTGGGATAGGCGGGAGGCGCTACGGGAGGTGGTCTCGCCCGTAGAAGAGAAACTGACGGAGCTCTAACGCGATAGGGGTAGGTTAGAAAGTCTTATAGCGTCGCTGCGGGAGTATGCACGCAGTCATGCGGACTTAGCGGCGATATTGCAGAGGTATGGGCTAATGTAAAGGGTGATTCAAGATTTACCCCAAGAGTGTCCTAAGGCGTACCCCACAGCCACAGCTATTAGACCGCCAATGGCCGTAATAAGGCCGTACATAGCCCCTCGGATAGGGTTATGTAGGCGGAAAAGCGTAAAAATCTCCATAGAAATAGAAGAGAAAGTAGTGAAACTACCACAGAATCCGGCGCTTATGCCATAGAACAAGGGAGAAAAGTGTTTGTAAGCAAAATAGCCTGTTACTAATCCGAGTATAAAAGAGCCTCCCATATTGACGAGGAAGGTACCTATGGGCGAAAAGGCCGAGAGATTCAGGTAGCGCTGGAGCCAAAAACGCAAAAGCGCCCCTGCTATGGCTCCAACGGCAATAGCCCCTATGAGGGTAAGGCTGGTGGTTTTCACTCTTGGGTGGCCCGCTGGAGAGTCTGACGCAGCTGAGGGAGCGGTAACGTTAAGGCTTCAAAGTCGGGCATGTAGTCAGCTAAAAGCTCAAACTTTTGGCGAAATATGCTTACAGTAGTGGGGTTTTTCTTGATAAAGTCTCGAACGCTTTCTAAGAAGCTTAGCTTGTCTGTCCGACCATAGCGCTTGAGGGTTTCCCACAACTTGTCTAAGAAAAACTCACTTTCCAGGGAGAAATACACATACAGGAGGGGTTTTAGGCGTTTTTCCGCAAAAGCGTTGGGGGGTTGTTGAACAAAAACTTGGAGGAGGTATTCTAAGAAAGGCCTGTAAGTTTCGCGTTCTTGGAGGAAGGCGGCGAGGTATATCCAAAAGATGTTAGGGAGGTAGAGGCCGTCGGCTATGGTGGGGGCTTCTTGTTCAAAGGTGGCGCGCTGGTCGGGGTCCTCCAGCACTTCTTGATGTAAAGACTCTATGTGCTTGACCAGCTCTTCGGGCGAGGTGTTTTCTGCCAGAGCGGCTATTTCTTTTAGGCGTTCCGACACCCTACAAAGGTAAGGCACAATCTTTTTAGGCAAGCAGCCCTTGTACGAAAGCTGCTGGGGAAAAGGGCAGGAGGTCTTCGGCACCTTCGCCCACGCCGATAAATCGGATGGGTAGGCCGGTCTCTTCCACCAGCGCGAAGGCTATCCCGCCTTTTGCGGTGCCGTCCAGTTTAGTCAGAACGATGCCTGTACATGCGGTGGCTTGAGTGAAGGCTTCGGCTTGGCGGAGGGCATTTTGGCCGGTGGTAGCGTCTATAACCAAAAGCACTTCATGGGGGGCGCCCGGTAGGGCTTTACCGGCTACCCGATACACTTTGCCCAGCTCTTGCATAAGGGGGGTGCGCGTGTGCAATCGCCCGGCGGTGTCAATCAGCACTATATCGTAGCTTTCCTTTATGGCTTTTTGGATGGCTTCGTAGGTGACGGCGCCGGGGTCGGCTCCCATGCCTTTTTCCACCAGCGGGATCTGGAGCCGCTCGCTCCACCGCTTAAGCTGGTCCACCGCAGCCGCACGGAACGTATCTGCCGCAGCCATAAGCACCTTCTTACCCTCCTGTGATAACCGATACGCCAGGCGCGCCAAAGTAGTCGTTTTCCCCACCCCATTTACCCCTACCAAAAGGATGACGTAGGGGTACCCTTCCTGTGGGGCAAAGGGTCTATCTACCAGCTGTATGAGCAGGACTTTGAGCCGGTCTAAAAGCGTCTCGCCTTCTCTCAAGGGATTTTCTCGCACTTCTTTTTCTAAGGCGGAGAGTATTTTCTCGGTGACGGCTGGACCTACATCGGCTGAAAGAAGCAGTTCTTCTATTTCCTCCCGGCTCTCGGGGTCTAAGCTTTGCCGCCCCGTAAAAATGGTCTTAATCCGCTGCCAGAAGCTTAATCGGCTCTTTTCTAAGCCTTTTTCTAAAGCGGGGGATGCTTCTTGGACTTCGGTGGATTTTTTCCCTCGTAGCCAATCCCACCAGCCCATAGCTTAGCGATAGATTTTTTCCCAGTGGGTGAGGTATTCGTGGGCGGTGAGGTCGGTAAGGAGAGGGCACACCGAGACGTAGCCGCGTTCTAAGGCCCAGAGGTCGGTGTCGCTACTGGCATCGGTGCTCTCAAACCGGCCTACCATCCAATAGTAGGGCTGGCCATAGGGGTCTATGCGTTTTTCAAACTGCTCAACGAAGCGCCCTTTCGCTTGCCGAGTAAGTCGTATGCCTTTGATTTCGGAGAGGGACAGATTGGGGATGTTGACATTTAGCGGCACGTGCGGGGGGAAGGGGTGGGCTAAGTAGAGGAGAAGCACTTCTCGTACGATGGCCTGCGCAGCGGTAAAGTCGGCTTCCATGCTATAGTTGAGGAGGGAAAAGCCCACCGAAGGGATGCCTTCAAAGGCCCCTTCAATCGCTGCGGAGAGGGTGCCCGAGTAAAAAACGCTTATGGAAAAGTTAGCCCCGTGGTTGATGCCCGAGAGGAGGAGGTCGGGTTTTTCATTCAGGACGCCGGTAGCCAGCTTGACGCAATCGGCCGGCGTACCACTACAAGCCCACGCCGGCAAGTCACCAAACTCCCGTGAAGGATACAAGCGCAGGGGAACCCCAATGCTGATAGCATGACCCATCCCGCTTTGCGGGCGGTCCGGGGCTACCACCACCACTTCACCAAACTCCTGCGCCACTTCTACCAACGCTCGCAGGCCCGGCGCCGTAATCCCATCGTCGTTGCACACCAGAATCCGCATGCGCCCGAAAGTAACGAAAATACCGTTGTCTCTGGCCAAATGCGTATTTTTGTTCCACATAGCTTATGAGCCAACGCCCCAACCGGCCGCCTACAGTCAATCTGTATTGGCTATACCTCATCTTGTTTATGCTGCTTTTGGCCTCCTTTCTATTTATGCCAGAGCGCCAAACCAGCGTGCCTATCACATATTTGGAATTTCAGCAGTGGGTCGAACGCCGTCTCGTCAAGAAAGTCGTCATCGTGGCCAACCACCGCGAAGCCGAAGTCTACCTTACGCCCCAAGCCCTGGAGCTGAACGACATCAAAGAACGGCTAAAAAAAGGCCTCTTTGGGTGGCTGCCCTTCAGCTTCCGGGTGGTTTCTGTAGAAAAGCTCGAGGAATACCTCCAAAGCCGCTATATTCCCTATGAAGTTGTAGAACGGACCGACTATTTGGGCATATTCTTGCAGTATGTGTTGCCAATACTTTTGATTGTAGCGGTATGGTTGTTTATTTTTGGGCGAATGAGCGGGCGTGGGGGGGGAGGCCCCAGCCCCGGGAATATCTTCACTATCGGGCGAAGCCGAGCCGCCGTCTTTGATGCCGAAAACCGTGTCTCCATCACCTTTGAGGACGTAGCCGGCCTGGAAGAAGCCAAACAAGAGGTGCGTGAAGTCGTAGATTTCCTCAAGAATCCCCAAAAGTTCACCCGCTTAGGGGGGAAAATACCGAAAGGGGTTTTACTGGTCGGTCCGCCAGGTACAGGTAAGACGCTCTTGGCCAAGGCAGTGGCTGGGGAGGCTGGCGTGCCCTTCTTCAGCATAAGTGGGTCGGACTTCGTGGAGATGTTTGTGGGGGTAGGGGCCGCACGGGTACGAGACCTTTTCCGTCAAGCTAAAGAAAAAGCCCCCTGCATTGTATTCATAGACGAAATAGACGCAGTAGGACGGGTACGCAGCCGTATGAACGTCCCCCTCACCAACGATGAACGCGAAAACACCCTCAACCAGCTCCTCGTGGAAATGGATGGCTTCAACACCGATGCCGGGATTATCGTCATGGCGGCTACCAATCGTCCCGATATATTGGATCCAGCGCTACTCCGCCCGGGGCGCTTCGACCGGGTGATTTACATAGACCGCCCCGATATCAAAGAAAGAGAAGCTATCTTCCAGGTGCATATTCGCAATCTTATACTGGCGCCCGATGTAGATATCCATAAGCTTGCGTTGCAAACGCCGGGCTTTGTTGGGGCCGATATCGCAAATGTGTGCAACGAAGCGGCTTTGATCGCAGCCCGGAAAGATCGTCCCGCTATCACTATGGCCGACTTTCAAGAGGCTATAGATAAGGTCATCGGCGGGCTGGAACGGCGCAGCCGCGTCATCTCGCCCGAAGAAAAGCGCATCGTTGCCTATCACGAAGCCGGGCATGCTATCGCCGGATGGTTTTTAGAACACGCCGACCCCCTTTTGAAGGTTTCTATTATCCCGCGCGGCTATGCCGCCTTAGGCTATGCCCAATACCTACCTAAGGAGCAGTACCTCTACACACAAGCGCAGCTTTTGGACATGATGGCGATGACCTTGGCAGGGCGAGCCTCCGAGGAGATCACCTTTGGACAGGTCTCCACCGGCGCCCAAAATGACCTTGAACGCGTGACCCAACTCGCCTATGCCATGGTCACCCAATATGGCATGTCCGGCTTGGGGCACTTTGCGTACAAGCCCTCCGACGAAACCTTTTGGCAGCGGCCCTATTCCGAAGAAACAGCCCGCCGTATAGATGCTGAGGTGCAACGCATCATCCAAGACGCTTACGACCGAGCTAAGCTTGTCCTACAAGAACATTACGAAGGCCTCAAAGCCCTTGCAGAAAAGCTCCTGGAAAAAGAGGTTCTTTATCAAGATGAGATTGAAGCGATTTTAGGGCCTCGGCCGCATGGCTATGGCACATTAGAAAAAGTACATGCTCCGCCCGTGGGATGAGTCACGCCTCCCTGTATCCGCCAGAGGCCCCGCCCGAGAAGGCCCTATTTTTTGCCAGTGACCTTCACGCGGGCGCCCCTTCTGCCGCAGAGAGTGCTCCACGCGAGCGGCACTTTGTCCGCTGGCTTGAGCTGCATGCCCCCGAAGCTGCCGCCTTCTACCTCTTGGGCGATTTATGGGATTTTTGGTTTGAATACCAGCAGGCTGTGCCGAAGGGCCATGTGCGCTTGCTGGGGGCCTTAGCCGCTGTGGTGGATGCAGGGATACCGGTGTTTTTCCAGCGCGGGAACCATGACCTTTGGCTTACAACCTACCTCACGGAAGAAATAGGCTTGCGCCTGTTAGCCGACCCCTACGTAGCTCACTGGGACGGAAAAACCTTCTTCCTCTCCCATGGCCACAAAATCGGTCCGCTCCCTTGGATAGACAGGCTCACTTACCGCATCATGCAGAGTCCCTTTCTGGACCCGGCTGTATCGGTGGATTCATCCCGATATAGGCCTGTGGCTGGGGCGCCGCCTCTCCGGACGAAGCCGCATAGCCCATGCCCCCATGGATGACATTGACCTCGGCCCCAAAGAATACTTCCGTCAGTTTGTACTTGCCGAAAACCGCACGGAAAGGGCCTCAGATTGGTATATCTTCGGGCATCGGCACTTAGCCCTGGTGGAAAAGATAGGCAAAAGCCAAGTCGTGCTTTTAGGCGATTGGATCCGACGGTTTTCTTACCTACGGATAGATAGGGAAGGGTGGAGCCTGAGGCATTTTAGCTCTTCTTTGGCGTGCCTACCTATGGTAGAGGGGACTTGGCAGGTGGAGGAGCCCGTGGCCCTTCCATAGGGGGGTATGAGGCTCCAGCCGGCTAACATACTCCTACGAGGGCTGGGGCTGTGGCTCTTACAAGGGCTTTTCGGGCTATGGGGCCAGGTGCTCTCCGATACAGTGGATGCCAGCCGGATCGAGCTACAGCTGGAAGACCAGGCAGAGAGTGCGCCCGAAGGCATAGATTGGACGCAGCTCTCCGACATCTACCAGGAGATGGCTCGGCGGCCGCTGGATCTCAACAGCGCCTCCGACGAAGCGCTTCTGCGGGTGCCCGGCATGACGCTTCCCCTTCTGCGGGCGCTCCGTGTGCACCAAGTGCGATATGGGCCTTTGCTGTCTATCTATGAGCTACAGGCGATACCGGGTTTTACGGAGGCGGCTTTTCAGCTGATGCGGCCCTTTGTGACGGTGCGGCCCGCCACGGCCTATGATTTTGGGGAAGGCTCTACGCAAATCCCTTCTTGGCAGCAGGTGCGCGAAGCGGCCCGCTTTACGTTGATTCAGCGGGTCCAGCGTCAGTGGCAGTATAGCTGGGATGGCCTAAGTTGGCAGCCAGAGACCCTCCGTAATGCATCAGGCGACCCCTATCGGCTGTACACCCGCCTGTGGCTTCAAGCCTCCCCGTACCTCTCTGTAGCCCTCATCGGCGAAAAAGACACCTATGAACCCCTCCAGTGGGCGCCTGCCCAGCGCTATTACGGGTATGACTTCCTCAGTGGGCATATAGCGATAGGGCAGATAGGGAGCCTGCAGCGGCTGGTGGTGGGCGACTACATCCTACAAGTGGGGCAAGGCCTCGTATTTGCGCGGGGCTTAGGCTTCGGGAAAGGCGGCGACCCTATCCTCACCCTCAAGCAGCCTGCTTATGGCCTGGTGCCTTACACCTCTGTAAATGAGTACCAGTTTTGGCGGGGTGCGGCCGCTACCTTCCGCCTCTCCCCGCAGTGGGAGCTTACTGGCATGGTCTCGCAGCTAAGACAAGACGCTACTCTGCGTCAAACCCTCGCCGATACCACCGAAGTCCCAGAAATAGAAGTTACCACCCTCCTAAGCTCGGGCTTACATCGTACGCCCAGCGAGCTGGCCCGCCGCAAGAGCCTTCTCCACCGAGCCGGGGGCGCCATCCTCGCCTGGCGTAAGCGTTGGCATAGCGCCGGCGCCACTATCCTTTATCAGCACTTCTCCCCGGCCCTCAACTTAGCGGGACCAGAACCCTATAAGTATTTTGGTTTTCAAGGAACCGAAAATCTGTTAGCCAGTGGGTTTTGGGACTTCACTTGGGGCAACCTCAACTTTTTTGGGGAAGCGGCCACCAGCCGTACCGGCGCCAAAGCTATTAATGCGGCCGTGATCGCTGCTCTACATCCTACTTTGGACATAGCGTTACAGGTGCGGCACTTTGACCCGGATTTTACTTCGCTGTATGGATACACGTTTGCGGAGCGGCCCTTTGCCCTGCAGAACGAACAAGGGGTTTATTTGGGGGTTCGCTTGCGTCCTGCGCCGCGCTGGGAGGTAGCCGGCTTTCAAGACTTGTATGCCTTCCCATGGTATCGCTACCGCGCCAACAGCCCCACCACAGGGTACGAAACCCTCCTCCAGGTCACTTACACTATCCGCCGCAAGCTCCAAGTATATGCGCGCCTGCGCTACGAAGAAAAGCCCTACAATGTCTCCTCCGACTTTGCCCAGGGGGAATACCTCTATCGCCTAATACCGCATCGTCGGGGCTATGTGCGTGTGCATGGCGTGTATGAGATAAACCCTTTTTGGCGCTACATGGCGCGCATAGAGGTGAGCCAATACACGCGGGAGACGCAGAGCCGTGGCATGCTGATGTATCAAGATGTGCGGTGGCAGCCGTCTTTTTGGCTAAGTGTATCTCTGCGCTGGGTCATGTATCGGATAGAAAGCTACGATGCCCGTATTTACACCTATGAGGCGATGCCGCCTACGACTTTTTTTATCCCCGGCTATTATGGGGAGGGACAACGGGTCTATGGGATGGTGCGGGTGCGGGTAGGGCGGCAGTGGACGATATGGCTGCGGGCTGGTCAAAATCTCTTTCGTCCGCCGGGGGAGCGCAGCTATCGCCGTAGTACGGAGGCCCTTCTGCAGGTGCGCTACCAACTACAATAGCACCCACAAGAGGAAAATCAGCCCCAGTCCTATCACATACGCCAGATACACCGGCAAGTAGCCCCCTTGGAAGCGAGCGAGCGCATCAGAGAGACGAAGAAGCCCTTGCGATACAGCGCGCGGAAGGCCGCGTCCCACCCATGGGCCGATAACGTCCTTCGCTAAGTCCGCTAAAACCAGGTAGGGCTGCACAAACGCCTGCTTGTATAGCCAATCTACTTTTAGCTGCTGGGCCAGGAGGGTATAGAAAGTACCTAACCGCTGACTGAGTGTGGCATCGCCGGCAAGGCCTTCCTTGTACAACGCGCGAGCCAGTCCTATACCCATAAGCGCTATGGCTACGGAGAGGGCTATAAGGAACCATTCGGTGGTGTGGGAGAGGTGAGGTAAGGGTATTTCTCGGATAGTTTGGCTCAGCCAGTGTTCGCGCAGCCAGGAGGGCCCTATCACGGCCGGCAGCCCCACAAAGCCAGCCCCCACCGAGCCAACCCCTAAGAGAATGAGGGGGAGGGTCATGACAAGAGGGCTTTCGTGCGGGTGGCCTTCCCCCCGGTAGGTACCCTCAAAGGTCAGCCAGGTAAGGCGCCCCATGTAAAAAGCCGTCAGAAACGCTACCAAGAGAAGGGTGCCCCAGTACAAGTAGTACAGAGCAGTCCCTTCGGTGCCCCGAGCGTAGAGCGCAGCTAAAATCTCATCCTTGGAGAAAAAGCCTGCCAAGGGAGGAATGCCCGCAATCGCCAACGTGCCTATCCAGAAGGTCCATCCTGTGATAGGCATATAGCGTCGCAGGCCCCCCATCTGGCGGATATCTTGCGTACCGGTGGCATGTATGACGCTCCCACTGCCCAAGAAGAGAAGCGCCTTGAAGAACGCATGGGTAAAAACATGGAAGATAGCTGCGGTATAGGCTCCTGCGCCAATTGCGGCAAACATGAAGCCCAGTTGGGAGACAGTGGAGTAGGCGAGTACTTTTTTGATGTCGTTCTGGGCCAAGGCAATGAGGCCCCCTATGAGCGCTGTGGCGGTGCCAATGCCGCCGACAAGGAGGAGGGTTTCAGGCGCGGCATTATACAGAAAGTCCATGCGGGCCAGTAGATACACCCCCGCGGTGACCATCGTAGCGGCATGGATGAGAGCAGAGACAGGTGTCGGGCCTGCCATCGCATCGGGAAGCCAGGTGTACAGGGGTATTTGGGCAGACTTACCCGTTGCGGCAAAAAAGAAGAGAAGGCCTACGCTCCCCGCCACATCTGCCGAATACACAAAGCGCTTGAGCCCTTCTATGTCAAACGTGTGGGTTTCGGCAAAGAGCCAAATCATCCCGGCCAGGAGGCCCACATCGCCAATCCGATTCATGAGGAAGGCTTTCTGGGCAGCTTGGGCGTTTTCGGCCTCATGGAACCAAAACCCAATGAGGAAGTAAGAGCAGGCCCCAACCCCTTCCCATCCTAAGAAAAGCAAGGGGAGCGAGTCGGCCAGCACCAGGGTCAGCATGGCGAAAATGAAGAGGTTGAGGAAAGCGAAGTACCGCCAGGCGCCTTCGTCCTCGCCCATGTATCCGATGGAGTATAAGTGTATGAGCGCGCCCACGCCTGTCACGATGAGGGCCATCCATAAGCTCAGGGTATCTACCTGGAAACGGAGGGGTATGCGCAGCGCATCTATGGCTATCCAGTCCCAAGCAAAGGCGAAGTAGAGGGGCTTTTCGTAAGTCCAGAAGGCCGCTAAAAAGCCGATGAAAGAAAAGGCCACGGTGAGGGTTGCCAAAGCGCCAAGGAGTTTGCGTTGTTGGCGCAGGGCAGGAACCCATAAGCTCCCCAGGCCAATCCCCATGGCGCCGAGGAGCGGCAAAGCGACCGTAAGGGGTAGGAAAGCGCTTACCATCGCAGTTGGGCCAGTTTAGCTAAGCCTAAGTCTTCGTGTAGACGGAAGATGCGCACCGTCAACGCCAGCCCGATAACGGCTTCTACGGCGGCTAAGCATATCCCAAATAGCACAAACATGGCGCCCGTGGGGTCGTTGTGATACCGGGAAAAGGCAATAAAGTTGAGGTTAGCGGCATTCAGGAGCAGTTCGATCGCCAGGAAAGAGAGGAGGAGGTTTCGGCGCAGGAGTAGCCCTAAAAGCCCCAAGCTAAAAATGCCGCCAGCTAAGGTCAGGACGGCGTACAGCAGTTCAACTTTCATGGGTATGGCGTTTTTGGACGAGGAGAGACGCACCTATCAGACCGACGAGGAGGGTAATGGAGAGCACTTCAAAGGGGAATGCATAAGCGGTAAAGAGGGTCTTGCCGATAGGGGGGGAGCGTGCCAAAGAGGTAAGGTAGGCTGGTGTCCTGCTCGGGGCGGGCTTCTTGAGCGGAGGGGAGGGTCATCAGTGCTGTGAGGGCATACCCTAAGAGAAGCATCCAGCCCAGCGCTATGCCGATGCTGCCATAAAGAGCCAAGCCACGAGGTAAAGGCGGAATATCCGCTGGGCTTAGGTTGATGAGCATCACTACAAAAAGGAAGGTCACCAGGATAGCACCAGCATACACAATCACCTGCATAGCACCGATGTATTCAGCACCCAGCAGGAAGTAGATCCCCGCCAGTCCTACCATGGCTTTGACGAGGGCGAGCACAGCGTATACGGGGTCACGCAAGGTCACAGCTAAGCCGCCCCCTACCAAAGCCAATAACCCAAATAGCCCTAAGCCTATCAAGGTCAGCACCCCACAAACATACCCCAAAAATGTCGTACCTTCGCTTTGTCCCCATAGCTCAGCGGTAGAGCAGCGGATTCTTAATCCGCGGGCCGCAGGTTCGAATCCTGCTGGGGACACGAGGGGTGTGTATATTTGCTTGTGCGATTGCGGTGGGAAATAGGCTTGCTGCTCTGCGGCTTTTTGTGGGCCCAAAAGGCTATCGCTGACCCTTTTCTCCCCGAGCTCCTACCTGCAGCCCTTTACGAATACCCAGGGCATTATACGCTAAAAGTGCAAGGCGGTGGGGTTTTTCGGGATAGCATGGGGGACTTCCGAGCGTGGGCTGCGCGTATCCCTTGGGCTGAGGGCCAAGAATGGTACCCCGCAGAAGCTATTCAGCTCTCGGAGCCGCTCTGGTACCAGAAACAGCCTGTGCAGCAGGTATATGTGTATAAGTGGCAACTGCACCGTTCGGGGCAGCGGCTTCGGCTGTGGGCAGAGCCGCCTTCTTATAAGCTTCTCCCGGCCCTTGCTCCGGCCTTGCGGACGAGTTCGGGGAGTTTTGCGGCGCAGTCGGTGCTGGCCTCGGGGCGGTGGTATAAGGTGGCTACGGGTTCTGCAGGGGTGTATCGGGTCACAACGCAAACCTTGCGGGCGCTGGGCATAGACCCAGCCTCGGTAAATCCCCGGGACTTTCGGGTGTATGGCCAAGTGGGCGGACTCCTTCCCCAAGAGAATGCTACCCCCCCGCCCGACGACCTGGTGGAGTTGCCGGTGTATTTTCCAGGGGAAGCCGATGGTCGCTGGGACGAAGGCGATGCCGCCTACTTTTGGGCCGACTCCCCGGATAGTTGGTATTCGCTTACGGGGCAGCCCCTGAGACCGTACTTCCACCTCAAAAATCCTTATACGGATAGCTGCTTTTACTTCCTCACTTTTGACTTAGGCCCGGGGCGACGCATAAGCACGCAAACACCGCCCGCAGGCCCTTTTATTCCGCGCACGCAGGGCCTGACCCTATTCTTTTACGAGCGGGAACTCACGAACATCCTGGAGTCAGGACGGGTATGGCTGGGCGAAAAGCTTACTCCCCTGGAGCCTACCCTTTCTCTCACGCTCCCCGTTCCTGCGATGGATAGCCTTTATCTGCGGGTCCAACTTGCTGCCAGTAGCCTTACTCCCAATGTTATTAGCGGGTCGTGGGCTGGGACGCCCTTAGGCAGTGTGAATATCGCGGCGCTTCCTGGCCCAGCGGATAACTACCAAGCGCGCTGGGGTGTCCTTACCCGCTCGCTGTATAATACACCAGCAAATCCCACCCTGACCCTGAGCTACAGCGGGAATGGACAAGGATATCTGGATTTTATAGAGGTGATAGGCTGGCACACACTGGCGTGGTCGGGTGGACAGTATGTGTTTTACCTGCCACCTGGGGGGCCGTGGCAAGCCGAAGTGCAGGCTTCCGCTGTGCCGCTGGTGTGGGATGTGACAAATGCCACAAGTCCGGAAGCGCTCTCCCTGACCGCAATAGCGGGAGGCTTTTCTTTTATAGCTCGGGGGGATACCCTGCGGCGCTTCTGCGTATTTGCGCCGGAAGCGGGGTTAGACGCTCGGCCGGTGGGCAGCGTTCCTAACCAAAACCTCCATGCCCTGCAGGGTATTCGTTTTGTTGTAGCTACCACGGCTGCCCAAGCCTCTCTGGCTCAGCGCTTTTGTGACCTGCATCCCGAAGCCGGCCCCTGCATAGTCGTCACAGAGGAAGTGTTGTATAACGAGTTTTCGGGCGGACGGCCTGACATCTGTGCCTTGCGAAACTTTCTCCGGATGCTCTACGTGCGGGCCTCTACCCCGGACCAAATGCCCCGCTACCTCCTTATAGTCGGCGCGGCCAGCTATGACTTCCGCGAAAAAAGGCCCACTCTTTTCCCTACCTACCAAAGCCGTGAAGGTTTTTACCCGCCTACCTCCTATGGAAGCGATGATTTCTTTGGGTTCTTGGATGATAATGAGGGCTTTTGGGGCGAAGGCCCCGCTGTATCTATCTATGACCCCCGCGACCGCTCCCTCCAATCCCACCTCTTGGATATCGCTGTCACCCGCATCCCTACCTATTCTCTAAGTGATTTGGAAAACTATCTCCAAAAACTCACCGACTACCTCCAAAATCCTACTACTCGCGGACCTTGGCTGGGGAAAATAGTGTTTTTTAGTGATTATAAAGATGGGGGGGAGCATACTCGTCAAGCCGAACAGCTGGCTACCCAGATAGCCCAGCAAATCCCCTACTTGGATATGGCCAAAATCTATTTGGACCGGTATCCTGCGCAGCCCCGCGCCTCCGGATTGGTGTTTCCTGAGGCACAGCAGGCCCTTTTAGCTCAGCTGAACCAAGGTGCGTTTATCGCCCACTACGTAGGCCATGGAAACGAATACACGCTCCAAGGTTTTGAGTTTTTCCCTATTGCTGTCGTGCGCCAGCTCATGAATACCCACCGGTACCTCTTTTTTGTCACCGCTACATGCGAGTGGAGTAAGTGGGATGCCCCCTCCATCCGCAGCGGCGGGATAGAAGCCCTCTTTCTGCCGCAGAGAGGCGCCATAGGCCTCCTCACCTCTACACGCAAGGTCTTTTCTTCGCTCAACTTTGCCCTCAGCCAAAACTTTTATCAAGAACTCTCCGAAGAGATAGGCCCCCAACGCATAGTACGCCTCGGCCACCTAATGCAAGGCACGAAAAACCGTAGCTGGGGCGGCGGCATGGCTATCAATACGCGTTCTTATGCGTTCTTAGGGGACCCGCTCCTGCCCTTAGGTACGCCGATGTATAATGTACGGGTGACAGAGATAGGCATAGGTCCCCCTTCGGCTACCCAGCCCGATACCCTGCGTCCCCTCCGCCCCGTCCGCATCCAAGGGGAGATCGTAGACAGCTTGGGTAATCCCGTCACAGATTTTCAGGGCGAAGTGACCATTCGCGTATGGGATAAATCGCTGACCTTACAAACGCTAATCAGTCGCACAAGCTTTTCCGCCCGGGAGATACTCCTTTTTAGTGGGGTCGCTACGGTGCAAAATGGCACCTTCTCGCTGACTTTTTACCTACCTGTGGATATTATCCCGCAGCCGGGGTGGGGGCGCGTTTCCCTGTGGGCGCAAGCTCCTGATGGACGGACCGCCGCCGGAGCCGAGACGCGCTTTATTATCTGCTGCCCCGATACCCTCCCGCCCAACCTCCCCCCGCCCACCATACGCCTCTACATCAACGACACCACTTGGGTAAGTGGTTCTTGGACGCATCCTAATCCCCTCTTGATTGCTTACCTCTATGATAGCTTGGGCATCAATCTTTCTTCGTTGGCGGTGGGACGTGAGCTCAAAGCTACCCTGAATGACAAGGAGTACTTCCTCAGCGCGTATTACCAGGGCAAAAGAGACCATCCCAACGAGGGCAAAGTAGAATATCGTTTCACCGACCTACCGGAGGGCGAGTATCGCTTGCGTTTGCGGGCCTATAACCTCGCCGGGCAGGAAGGTTCCGCCGAAACCGCCTTCTATGTTGCAGAGGTAGGGCGCCTCAAAATCGGTCGCCTCTTCAACTACCCTAACCCCTTTACCACCGCCACCCGCTTTTTCTTTGAGCATAACCAGCCCGGCCAGCCCTTAGAAGCGCGCGTGCTCATCTACACCGTCACGGGCCGGCTGGTGCAGGTGCTCTCCAGCCGCATAGACACCCGTACCAACCTATCGCAAGACCTTTTCTGGGATGGGCTGGACCAATACGGCGATCGGTTGGGCCGGGGGGTGTATATCTACCGCTTAGAGGTGCGCAATCCCCTCACCGGCGAGACGGCCCACGCGCAGGAAAAGCTCGTCCTCTTGCGCTAAGTCCCCTGTTTTTGTTTTCTTTGAGCGGTGCTGCCCGAGCTGCAAGCCTATTATACGTCGTTGGTGGCGCCTAAGCGCCTCTCGACGATAGAGGTGCCGATTGGGGATGTGCCCGTAGGCGGCAAAAACCCCATTCGCATCCAGACCATGACCACCACCGACACCTTGGATATTGACGCTACTGTGCACCAAGTACTCCTTCTGGCCGAAGCCGGCGCAGAATACGTACGCATCACTGCCCCCAGCCAACGCGAAGCCGAAGCCCTGTCCGACATCAAAAAGCAGGTGCGTGCCGCTGGCTGTCGCGTGCCCCTCGTAGCCGATATCCACTTCACGCCCAAAGCCGCAGAAGTAGCTGCCCGCATCGTCGAAAAAGTCCGCATCAACCCCGGCAACTACGCCGACAAAAAGCGGTTTGAACAGCGTACCTACACCGACGCCGAATATGAGGCCGAGCTCCAGCGCATCTATGAGCGCTTCGCCCCACTGGTCCGCATCTGTAAAGAATACGGTACCGCCCTGCGCATAGGGGTCAATCACGGTTCGCTTTCGGACCGTATCCTCAACCGCTATGGGGATACGCCGGAAGGGATGGTGGAGTCGGCGATGGAGTTTCTGCGCATTTGTGAGGCGGAGGGCTTCTATCAAGTGGTTATCTCCATGAAGGCCTCCAATCCGGCGGTGATGGTGGCGGCTTATCGCCACTTGGTGGCGCGGCTGCGGGCCCATGGACGCCTTTACCCTATCCATCTCGGCGTTACCGAAGCGGGCGATGGCAGCGATGGCCGCATCAAGTCCGCCTTGGGGATTGAAGCCCTCCTCTTGGATGGGATTGGGGATACCGTGCGGGTCTCCCTCACCGAACCCCCCGAAAATGAACTCCCCACTTGCCGCGCTCTGGTGAGCTTTGCTGAAACTTACCGCGATACGGCCCTCCCTCTACCCGAACCTACCTGGCCTACGCAGGGCCTCCAGTACGAACGCTTCGCAGCTTATGCCGTGCACAAAATAGGCGCCACCGAACCCGCTATCGTAATCGCCGACCATAGCCAAGACCCCACCGGCCTCCTCCTCTACGGCGGCGAACAAACCCCCGACTTTATCTATGTGGGCGATACGGTGCCTGAGTCCCCCCCGCCTATTCCCCTCATTTATGAGGCGCCTATCTGGGAGAAAGTGGCTCGGCCGCAGGATACGCCTTTTTTCCCTTCCCTTGAGCGCTGGCGAGCAGCGTCCTTACGCCATCCCACCCTCAACTGGGTGGCTCTTCGACCCGCAGACCTTCAGGGGGCTGACCTGAGTTTCCTCCACGACCCTACGGTGGTGTGGGTACTTGAGGTAGAGGGGCCTCTTCCGGGTAGAGCCATCCGCTGGATGCGTTTATACGCCGCAGAGAAGGGGTATCGGCCGCCTATGGTGCCCCGTCTCCTCTTACCTCCACCGAAGAGTAGCCCTGAGCCTCGTCCTGCCCATGCTATAGCCGTAGAAATGGCTTGTCAGGTGAGCCCTTTCTTGCTGGATGGCTTAGTGGATGGACTCTGGTTGTATGTGCCGGGGCGACCGCCCGCCGTAGGGGTGCGCCTGGCGTTTGACCTGCTACAGGCCGCTCGGCTGCGGATTACCCGTACCGATTACATCGCGTGCCCCTCCTGTGGGCGCACCCTCTTTAACTTAGAGGAGGTCACCGCTCGCATCCGGGCAAAGACCCATCACCTCAAAGGCGTCAAAATCGCTATCATGGGCTGCATCGTGAATGGCCCCGGCGAGATGGCCGATGCCGACTACGGCTATGTAGGGGCTGGCCCCGGTACTATCCATCTCTACCGGGGCAAGGAGATCGTACGCAAAGGTGTCCGCGAAGAAGAAGCCTTGGAAGCGCTGATTGAGCTTATTCGCGCGGATGGGCGGTGGATTGCCCCCCCGGAAAGGCCCGACTTAGCCGCAGCGCCCCTTGCTCCAGCATCTCCAGCGGACGAGCCAAGCACACCCGCAGCCACCCCGGATCGTACCCATCGTGATAAAACGGACTAAGCGGTATCGTAGCTACCCCCCCTTCTCGGACTAAACGCTCGGCGGCTTCGGTGTCGCGCTCGGGGGAGGGAATGCGCAGAAGGAGGAAATAGGCCCCTTCCGGCGCAATAAACGCTAAATCTGTATGGGCTTGCAGCTGCTCCACGAAAAAACGGCGGCGTTCTAAGAGCGCCTGGTGAAAGTAAGTAGCTCTCTCGGGCAGGTGGCTGCTGAGGTATTGGGCTACCGCCTGCTGGAGGGGGGTCGGCGCACAAAAGGTGATAAACTGATGCGTAGTACGCAGAGCCTCGGTGAGCGTAGGCGGCGCTAATAGGTAGCCTAAGCGCCAGCCCGTCGCCCCGACCAGTTTTCCTAAGGAACCCACCACGACCGTACGCTCCCGCAACACCGGCGATTGACGCAGGCTGAGTGGGGGCACCGCTTCTTCTCGCAAGGGGTCGGGGTGCCAGGTCATCAGCTCGTATGCTTCATCCACCACAAAGAGCAGGTGCGGATAAGTGGCCGCTAACCCCTCCAAAGCCCGTACGTCCTCGGGGTGCAAGGTACGGCCTGTGGGATTGTGGGGAAAGTTCAGCAGGAGGAGGCGCGTCCGAGAGTCTATGCGTGCGGGCAGGGCTTCCCAGGGGAAGCGCACCCCTTCCGGATGTAGGTGGAGACGGATAGGCACAGGGGTAGCGCCGGCCATCTGAATGGCGGGGAGGTAGCTATCGTAGGCGGGTTCAAAGAAGAGTACGTGGTCCCCGGGCTGGGTCAGCCCCATAATAGCCGTGAAAATCCCCTCGGTCGCCCCAGCCGTGAGGGTAATCTCCTGCTCAGGGTCATATGAGACACCAAAGAAGTGCTCGGAGAGGGCCGCCACGGCCATGCGTAGGGATTTATCGCCCGTGGGGAGGCTGTATTGGTGGGACCCTTCCCGGGTAAAGGTATCTCGGGCTATTTGCAGGAGCGCAGGGTCGGGGTCTAACCACATCAGGCCCTGGGCTAAGTTGAGTGCGCCGTGTGCTTGGGCCAGCGCCGTCATCCGAGCGAAGATGCTCACCGTGGACCGCAGCCGCATGCCCGAAGGTAGGGTATTCGGCGGCTTATTATATCTTTTTCTAAGGGGAACTGCTTTCCTTTCTCCTCCCATAGATTTGTAGGCAGGTGCATCCAAGCAGGGTAGGTCGTAGCGCTGACCGCCCTATTCCCGTGCTGGGAGCCCTCTGTGCGCTTGAAGACAGGGTCTGGCCAGCCGGCGCTATATTGGACATGCCCGCCGTCGGCCGCCTTGCCTTTCCCTTCTATACCCTACCGGCTGAGAGTGCCTAAAGAATGGGCTTGCGCTGTCAGCAGCGGGCGTGCATACCTATCCTCTAATCCGTACGCCCGGGGTGTATCTGCTGCTGGCTCAAGACTCGCAGGGATACGTGCGGGCTTAGCGAGTGCACATAGAGTAGCTCGCAGAAACGTATTTTACAGCGAGGAATAAACCTTTTACCTGAGGGAATAGTTGCTTTTTTACCTACACGCGAGATTTACCAGATCTGGGGCACGCTGGGGTGCGGAGAGGGGGGGATTCGAACCCCCGACCCCGATTTTGTCGGGGTACACGATTTCCAGTCGTGCCCGTTCGACCACTCCGGCACCTCTCCCGTGGAGAGTAGCGGACTCGAACCGCTGACCTCCAGAGTGCGATTCTGGCGCTCTACCACCTGAGCTAACTCCCCAGCGTGGAGGGTAGCGGAGTCGAACCGCTGGCCTCCAGCATGCCATGCTGGCGCTCTACCAACTGAGCTAACCCCCCAAAAGCAGCCGCAAAGGTAAGACTTTTTCCTGACTCGGTGCAAAAGGGCGGAGAAACGTTCCCTACCTTCGGCCCTAAGCACCGCACAAAGCGGGTGACCTCCCCCATTCTTCGTATCTTACATCCCTTGTAAAGGAGAGGCTTATATGTTTGAACTGTTTTGGGAAAGCTTGTAAAAAAATAGGCCAAGGCCCGCAGCTCCTATCAAGAGTAGGTAAGGAATGCCGCCGTCTCGCAGCCACAGCAAAAGGCCTATAAGCAGGGTATAGCCGGCTGCTGTGCCTAAAATCCACAAGAGGAGCGCCTGGTAGGAGAGCCGAGGCTGTACACGCTGGGCAAAGGCGTTCCAGACGGTCGGGTCGGTTCCTTTACCGAGGAAGGTCACCAAGAGCACACAAGCGAGGGTGAAGCCGACGGTCGCTAAGTAGCTCTCCGGAAAAACCCAGCCTAAGCCCCACCGGAAGAGCAGATACCCGGCCATCGGGGCTAAAAGGCCGGCGATTTCGCTCCAGATAGAGATGCGGGGCCAGAACCACCGGACCAGCAGCACAAAGCCCGTACCAGCCCCCGACTCTAAGAGGAAGTTCCAGGCGCCGGCGATACTGGTCATGAGGGGGGTTATGGCTACCCCAAGCACAGCCAGAAAAATAGTGGCCCAGAGGCCCCAGCGTAAACCCTTTTCTTCGGGGAGGCCTAAGTCACGGGCAATGTAGGAGGCCCCCCAGTTAAAATGCGTGGAGAGCGTACTCATGTAGGCGCCGGCCAGGCCTATGAGCAAAAAGAGCTGTTCTGTAGGGGAGAGGAACTTTTTAGCCATGAGGAGGTAAGCGTTTTTCGGGTCAGAGAGGGTGGGGAAAAAGACCAGCGAGGCGATGGCTACGGAAAACCAGGTGGCGGGCCGCACCGCATAATGGAGCACTTGGAAGAAGGCGAGGGCTTTTTGGGCTTCTTTGGGGGAGGGGGTGGAGGCCATGCGCTGGAGGATGTAGCCGCCCCCGCCGGGTTCGGCGCCGGGGTACCAGCTGGCCCACCACTGCACCCCGAGAAAAGCTATGGCCGTGAGGAGATTCCATTCCGTGCTGCTCTCTCCAGGGAGTAGGCGCCAGGCCCAGGTCGGCACAGCTGCCCAGTCGGTAGCCGGGAGTACCCGTATCATGAGCAGCGTGGTACTGCCTAATGCTAAAATAAACTGTAGCACATCGGTCCACACCACGCTCCAAAGCCCACCCCAGAGGGTGTAGGCCAGCGTTACGACGGTACAGAGCGCTAAGGTAAAGTACGATTGAGCCAGCGAAAGCCCCACAAAAGTTTGCAGGACGGTGAGCATGGCTTGCTGGACCCAGCCGATAATCACGAGGTTGATGAAGCCGCCCAGCCAAAAGGCACGGAAAGCTCGTAAGATTTGCGCGGGTTTATTGCCATAGCGGAGGGAGAGGATCTCGCTGTCGGTGAGGACGCCACTGCGTCGCCAGAGCGGGGCAAATACCACGACGCTAAGCATGCCGCCAATCAGCATATTCCACCAGCGCCAGTTGGCGGCGAGGCCGCCTTCCCGCACATATTCGGTGATAGCGAGGGGGGTATCCACCGCAAAGGTGGTTGCTACCATGCTGAGTGCCGCCAAGTACCAGGGGAGGGCTCGTCCTGCAGCAAAGTACCCTTCTACGGTGGCTTGGGTGCGCCGACGGCCCCATATACCCACCGCTAAGCTTACCACAAAGTAACTCCCTAAGGCCCAAAGCATAGCCAAAGGTAAGCTGTACCTTGCCAGAAAATCTTTATCTTAGCAGGCCTTTATGGCCGAGGTAATGGTAGGGCTAAGCTATGTCTTGACAGGGATAGCTGGGCTCTTGGCAGGTCTCACGGTGGCTGTATGGGGCTATGCGGTGGCCCTCCAGCGGAAGTTTGCCGGGGTGCTCCTGCGCTGGGAAAAACCTGCATTTAGCCTTTGGACAGCGGCCCTTTTTGCTGGAGGGCTCTTCTTCCTCAGTGGCGGCATGCTCTCGTATGCGCTGGCTATCAAATATGCCCACTCCCCTCTTATCGCGAAAGCTTTATATCAACTTTCGGGGATAAGTTTTGGTGTAGTAGGGGTGGTCGGACTTTTGTACTTGGGGTTGCGCTATCATTACCTGCAGCCTATATCTGAAAGAGGGATTTATAAAGTGCGTTTTGATTGGAGTGCTTTTCGGTGGGAGGTGCAGCTCATACCGTGGGAGCAGGTGTATGATTATTACATTCATTACGACGGAGTGTTGGCGCACTTTACTTTGATTTTACGGGATCGACAGAGATTTTCATTTTCTTTGCCCATGCACCTGTATGATACAGTGGAGCGTATTATAGATATAGGAGTAGAGAAGTATAGCTTCTTGCAGAGTTACGGGAGAAAAATAGCTCGTTCTTCTTCGGAGCCGTAGGAATGGGACTTCGGGCCGGCCGCGTAGCGGTGATTTTAGGGATAGTTGGTGGGGGTCTGGCACTTGTAAGTGAGTCTGTCTCGGAGAAATGGCTTAGCCAGAGCTTTGGACATTTTCTTCAGTGGGCCTGGGAAAGGCAGCTACGCAAGTATTCGGGGTTGCTGTATGAGTTACGGGAAGATCCCGTAGGTTGGCAAGCCCATCCTGAAGTACTTTTTTTGCAGTATCGGGTAGGGGATGGGGCGCTCCGGAGCTGGAATACTACGCAGTGGCCGCTCCCCCAAAACCTACCTGCCCTCAATAGCCCCCTTCCTGAGCTGGTAGCCGATGACCAAAGCCTCTATTATGCCCTGAAACTCTTATCCGACAGTACAGTGCAGGTGGTATTTTTGCCGTTGCGGGTAGAGCCGCCCTTAGCTGGAGTATATCGCAGATGGCAAGTCAGTGGTATAGTAGGCTTTTCAGACTTATGCTTAGAAAATGAATCGGCATCTGGCTTCCCTATCGAACTCTCGGATTTGCAAGGACATCCTATCTTGCGTTTTTATATAGGTTGCCCCGATCGCTTGCGGTATCCCCTACGCGTGGTATATATGGTATTGCTTGCAGGCATGCTTTTATGTGTGGGACTCTTTTTATGGGAAGAAGTGCTTGAGCGGTGGGGAGCTACCCAGGCGCGTTGGGCGATTTTAGGCTACCTTCTGGTGCTCTGGCAGGTTTCTCACTGGACCGATATACCCAGGCGACTGCTATCCTGGCCCATATTTTCTGCCGACAAATGCGCTATTTCACCTTTACATACCAGTCTGTGGGATGTCGCTTGGACGATGGGGATTCTTTTATGGCTTACCGTTTTTTTGCCCAAACGTTTGCCCTCTTTTCCTCGGAGGGTTCAGACGACCTTTTTTGTAGGAGGTTTTGGCCTTTTGTGGGTACTCTTTGGGGGTATTTTTTATCTTTTTGTGCAGCATAGCCAGGTAGAAATAGACCCCCTGCGTCAGTTAGGGATAGAAGAACTGTCTGTGTGGGCTTTGGTGCTTTTTATGGTGTGGCGGGTCCTTAGGCTTTTTCGGGGGGGAGAGCTCTCTCCTTGGGTATGGATAGGTGTAGTCGGGCTAAGCATAGGGGTGTGGCTCATCGGGCTTCCACTCTGGGGTGGAGGGGCACTGATAGGTTTATATGCTGCGCTGGCCTTAGAGCGTGCCGGTCTTCGGTTTGTATTCCAAGGGCTACAAGCGGTTTTATTGGTGGTGGCCTTAAATGCATGGATTAGTTGGGGCTATGAACGCCGAGCTTATGAGAAGCTACGAGCAGCTGCGCCCTTAGTCGTACAACTTCGGAAGCCCCCCTTAGAGTATCGTATGGCGCGGGCGATACCTCAAATCGCTTCGGACTCCCTCCTTTGGCAAAATCTTATCATAGAAGATTTCCTCATAGATGCACGCTTTATCGCCAAGATAATAAATAAGCACCTACTCACCCTAAGCGATGAGTATGACTTTGTTATTTCTTGTTGGAGTGTAGACGGGCAGCGCATAGATAACCTTTTTGAAGTACGGCCTTTACCGCGCAAGCAGGTCCTACCGCCTTATGCGGAGCCTACCTTAGCGCCTTACACATACTTTGTGCGAACGGGATGGCCTCGGTATCTATACGTAGCCCGGGTGCCAGTGAAACTGCGAGACTTGCCCCCTATTGAAGTGCAGATTGAGTTTCATCCGCGTTCCCGGCCTCTCCGGGCCCGGCTATATCCTATGGAAGAAGAACCCTCGGATCCATCGTATGCGCTATATGAGGGCCGGCGTCTCATCCGACAGTGGGGCGCAGAAGATTTCCCGCAGTATTTGGCCTTGCGGGTGGGTACAGAGGGGCGGCGTGTGCGTACAGACAAGTATTATGAATATTTCTATGCCAGCGTTTCGGGGTTAGTGGCCTATCTGCGGTATCCCGCACGAGATAGGGCTGCGCATTTAGCCACGCTGCCCATATTTCTTATGCTCTTAGGGGTAGGTTTAGCCATAGAGCATCGAAGTGTTTTACGCACAGGCTGGTACAGGTTATATCGGCGCGAGGGGCCCCTTGCGGCGCAACTGCAAGTGCTTTTCGGGGGGCTGGTGGCTTTTTCTCTAATAGCTTTGGTCGGGGTAAGCTTCTTTCTTTTTTGGCGATTGAGTCAGGAGCGTCTGCGGCAGGAGCTTGTCCAACGGCTTACTTCCGTGCGGGGCTACCTTTCCGGCGACCCTATCCTCTTAGAAAAGCTCAACCACTGGTTAGGGAGCTACATGGCCCTGGAAGAGTCTTTTGTGCGGGACTTGATGCGCCGAGTGGCTTACCTCTCGGGGTCCGAAGTGTTTCTATATACGGCTCAGGGTACCTTGTATAGCAGTACGCTTCCCCGGGCTTATTGGGGTATCTATGCGCCGCCACTCTTGGAGCCCAGCGCTTTTTCTCAAATAAGCCGCCCGAATGCAGATATAGTGGTTACTGCGGATAAAGGAGAAGAGCGGCTTTTAGGGTATGCTTCTTTACGAGCTGAAGGAGGGCGCCTTATAGGCATATTGCAGATACCTACGCCCCTTTACAGAAAGTCTTTCTATGAACCTTTGCGAGATTTTATTGCGTATGCGGTAAATGCCTATCTTATTTTTACCTTAGCTTCTATTGGGGTGGGGATACTGCTTCTTCGGCGGTTTTCGGAGGGATTGGAACGGATTGCTAAGCAGCTGCGTTCTGCGCCTGAGGCGGCTAACCCTCCGCCCCTGACTTGGGAAGGTAAAGAAGATGAGATAGCGGCGTTGGTTTCTGCGTACAACGATATGGTAGAGCGGCTGCGGGCAAACCAAAAAGCGTTAGAAGCGACCCTTCGGCGCGTCAGCCAGCAGGAAATGGCCTTCCAAGCTGCCCACGAAATCAAAACGGCTCTTACCCCGCTCAAGATACACCTCCAGCACCTTCAGCGCATGCCTACCGTGGACCCTGACAAGCTCAGAGACATCTCTACTCGTCTCCTCCAACGCATAGAAGCTCTGGTGCGTATTGCGAATGCGTTTATGAGTTTTGCCCGCTTAGGCTCTGCGGAGGCTTTGCCTTTGACCCCGATTCATCTTCCGCACTTTTTAGAAGAGCAGACCCTCCCCTACCGACAAAATCCCCCAATTCCCTTGGAACTGTACTTGCCCGAAGTACCTGTGTGGATTCAGGCTAATCCCGACGCGCTGCAGCAAGTCCTCAATAATCTCCTCCAAAATGCCCTCCAAGCCTTAGAAGGGCATCCAACCCCATGGATTCGGGTTTCCTTGCAGATAGAAGGGCACGAAGCTATTATCGCCATACAAGACAATGGCCCGGGTATCCCACCAGAGGTCCAAGAACGCATATTTGAGTTTTACTTCACCACTCGGCGTAGTGGTACAGGATTAGGTCTGGCTATCACAAAAGGTCTCGTAGAACGCATGGGGGGGCGTATCGCGTTTCATAGTGAGGTGGGGGCCGGCACTACTTTTTATGTGGCCTTTCCGGCGAAAATGGGATAAGTGCTATGCCCTAAGGAAGCAGACCTACCTCCTATGGCTCAGGGGTATAGTTTTTTTTTCGGCGCTCTATGCCCAGGCGATACAGATAGACACTGTCTTCCCGCCGACGGTGACTCGGTGGCTTTTGCCGAAAGGGTGGCTTCTACCTCACAGCGTAGAACTTTTGCCGGCCAGGGCGTGGCGCTATGATACGCTCGCTCATGCCTTATACTGGGAAAGTGGGGGTGACTCCTTACGTGTCCGCTTACAGCTTTATCGCTTCCCTTCTGGGGGGCCTCGGTATCAGCCTTTACCCTGGTCCGCGTTGGAACGTTGGGATAGCCTCGCACAGAATACCCCTGTGCCTTCTCCTCAACCCCCCTTCCTTCCCCCCTCGGATACGTTCACGCCTACCGTGCATCGGAATGGCGCCTTGGTGCGTTCCCTCACCGTAGGCACCGGCCAGAATGCTACCTTCAATAGCGCCTTTCGCCTCAACTTGGAAGGCTTGATCGCGCCCGACCTCTATCTGATCGCTGCGCTTACCGATGAAAATCTCCCTTTTCAGACTGCGGCTACCCAGAGCTTTTCGGATTTTGACCGGGTGAATATCGGCCTGCGCTGGCGGGATATCCAGCTCCTACTGGGCGACTTGGAGATTAAGGAGACCCGCTCCCGCTTTGCTAACTTTTACCGCAATGTATTAGGTATAGAAGCCAAACGCATGGAGGGGCGCCATCGCCCGCATCTCGCCTTAGCAGAAGCCAAAGGTACTTTCCATACAAACTCCTTCATGGGCCAAGAAGGCCGCCAAGGGCCTTATCCACTCACCGGGAAAAATGGAGAACGGTTCATTCCTATCCTGGCCGGCTCAGAAAAAGTATATGTCAATGGCGTCCCCATGCGTCGCGGCCAAGACCAGGATTATGTGATAGACTACACGGTAGGGGAGATTACGTTCACGCCGCGGGTGCCTATTACTGCGGCTACACGCATAGTGGTGGATTTTGAATATGCAGACCGAAGTTATGGGCGTTCCTTTATGTGGTTGGCGGATAGCTGGGGCAGCGAAAAGCTCCAGCTATCCGTTTCGTACTTTCGGCAGGCGGATAATCCCCGGCGACCGTTGGATTTCAGCCTCTCGCCGGCGGAAGAGGCTTTCTTAGCCAGCTTACCCCCAGAAGTACGGATAGGCGTTCTGCCGGGTATAGATACCCTCCCCTACGAAGCCGGCGCTATACGGTATGCTGCCCGCGATACGGTAATAGGTGGGGATACCCTGCGCTACTTTGGGCTGAGTCAGGACTCCACGCAAGCCCTTTATCAACTTAGCTTTGTGTATGTGGGACCAGGGAAAGGCGACTACATCCGTGAAGCCACTTCGCTGAACGGCAACGCTTTTCGGTGGGTAGGACCTGGGGCAGGTGATTATAGTATCGGGAGGGCGATTCCCTTGCCCACGGCCATAGAAGTATTATCGCTTCGGCATCGGTGGCAACTGCCCTTGCGACTGACGTGGGAAAGCGAAGTAGATGGGAGCCGTTATATGCCTAATCGGTTTGCAGGACGCATAGAGCAGGATGTAGCCTTACGACAAACGCTTCGCTGGCAAGCGCTATCCGACTCCATGCGCTGGGGATTTTCCCCAGAGGTAAGCCTCCAATATGTAGGGGCGAAATACCAAAACGCCGACCGCGTCTATGAGCGTGAGTATGGCCGCTTGTGGAACTATAACGACTTAGGGCAGCGGGCTGTGGAGCGGCTAATAGAGACGCGGCTTCCCTTGACTGTCGGGGGTCGCTATCGGCTCACGCCTTACCTGGGGTGGCGTAGCTGGGGCGATTCCCTCCGCAATACTCGGTATGCGGCCTTATGGGAGGGCTTAGATACGACTCAGGGCCTGGGGGGGCAGCTGCTGTTTGAGCATATCACCGCTGAAACCCAAATAGGCGCGGATCGGTGGCTACGCACCACAGGACGAGTCTTTTACACTTGGGGCAAGTGGCAGGGGGGCACCGCCGTCTGGACAGAATGGCGCCGAAGCGCCCTCTTAGATTCGGCTAACTTCCGTTTTTACGAATATACCCCTTACCTGCGGTATCAAGGGGAGCGGTGGCGCTTCCGAGTAGCTTACCAATGGCGGCGGGAATGGCAGGCGCGTCCCCGGGAGTCGCCCCCCACCGAAGGCTTCCGCTTCGCTGCGTACATGCCCCAGGCTGAACTCGCTTTTACGGGCACCCAGGTGAGTTTCAGCACTACTACCACATATCGGGTCTTTATGCCAGGGGATAGCGTATTTGGCCTCACGCCTACCCGTACGCTTTTGAGCCAAAACACGGTGCGCTTGCGAATCAAGCCATGGGAGGTAGAGGGGTTTTATCAGGTTTCGGCGGAGCAGACCCCGCAACGGCAGATCTTGTATGTAGCAGTCAATCCCGGCCAGGGTACCCATGAGTGGCGAGACCTAAATGGCGATGGCCTACAGCAAATAGAGGAGTTTTTTCCTGCGGTCAATTCCCTTATCGCGAACTACATAGCGGTTTCTCGGGCGACGGGGCGCTTTATTCCGGCGGTGGCGCTTTCGGTAGCCCTGGCGCTGCGTTGGCAACCCGAAAAGCGCTTGCGTTGGCTCAGTTATCAGCTCAACACGCGGCTGGACCAGCGACAAAATGCACCGGACCGTCGCTGGTATCGCTATGTACCGGCTTCTCCGCCGAGGGATACTTCATTTTTGCAGTGGACGCTTTTGCATCGGCAAGACCTTTTTCTTTTTCGTACCGCTACTCGGGGAGACCAGACCTTTTCTTTTCAATATCAACTCTCGCAGCTTATGCCGCTCTCGGGGCTCCAGCGGCAGAGGAGCCGCCAGTATGCTTCGCGTACGCGCTATACGCTTTCTCGGGCCTGGGGCACTGAACTCCAGCTCCTTCGGATAGACAAGGAAAGTACCGCCCCTCAGCAAGCAGAAATGAACTATGCCTACGAGGGGTATGACTTTCAACCCCAAGCAATATACCAGCCTTCTGCGCGTTGGCGCACTACGGTAGGGGTAACCTATCGGAATCGGCAGGTCCAGGTACCCCTCACCGCTCGGGTATGGGGCTTCAAGCTGCCCGTAGAGCAGCGCTGGAGCTGGAAAGCCGGCGCTTTTGTAGGCCTGCGGGTAGAGCCGGCCTGGTATCAGGGCCCCCAAAATCTGCCGGCGCTCTTGCTTTTAGATGTTTTAGAGGGGCTTCGTCCTGGTCGTAATCTTTTTACCAGCGTTACGATCAACTTGCCTATTAGCCGTTTTGTGGAGCTATCGCTTTTGTATGAGGGGCGTTTTACGGTGCGGGAGCCTGTGCATTCGGCGCGGATGCAGGCCCGAGCAAACTTCTGAAAGGTGCTACTTTGCCGTATGAGCTATGAGCAGGTGCAGGAACGGATAGCTCAGGCTGCCCTACGCGCAGGGCGCAAGCCCGAGGAGATTACCCTTCTCGTGGTCTCCAAAGGCCAGCCCATAGAAAAAATCCAGGCTATCTACGCTAAGGGCCAGCGCCTTTTTGGCGAAAACCGCGTCCAAGAACTCCTGCAAAAAAAGCTCCACCTCCCCCCCGATATTGCTTGGCACTGGATTGGGCACCTTCAAACGAATAAGGTCAAAGCGGTACTACCGTATATTCAGCTTTTGCATGCGGTGGATAGGGAGAGCCTTTTGGCGGAGTTAGCCAAGCGGGCCGCTGCGCCACTTGACTGCCTTATTGAAGTGAAAGTAGCGCAGGAGGCTACCAAACATGGGATAACCCCTGACCAGCTAATGGCTTTTGCGGAGCGGGTGGCAGCCCTGCCGGTGCTTCGGCTACGGGGGCTTATGGGCATGGCTACGCTCACGACAGACCAAGCGCAGGTCCGCCATGAGTTTCGCCAGTTATATAAACTCTTTTTACAGCTTCAGAAGGCTTTTCCTGACCGCCCGATAGATATCCTCAGTATGGGTATGTCCGGTGACTTTGAGATAGCTGTTGAGGAGGGGAGTACGTTGGTGCGGGTAGGCTCTGCGGTGTTTGAGGACATGTAGGGGTTAGCCGAGGTATTGGCGGAGGGGTTCCAGCACAGTGGGATTGCTGCGGAGCTTGCGTATAGCTTTTTCTTTGATTTGCCGTACCCGTTCTCGGGTCAGGCCGAGCTTCTCCGCAATCTCCTCCATGGTCATAGGGTAACGTTGGTCTATGCCGAAGTGCATGCGCAGGATTTGCGCTTCGCGTTCCTCCAAGGTAGCCAAGGCCTTGCTAATCTCTTGGCGCAGACTTTCATACATCAGTACTTGGTCCGGCTGAGGAAGGTCGGTGTTTTCCAATACATCTATGAAGCGGGTATCCTCGCCTGGGGCGATGGGGGAGTCCAGCGAGACATGGCGTCCGGATTGCCGCATGATCTCGGCGATTTCCTCGGGGGAGAGGGTGCCATTCATAGCTTCGGCAATCTCTTCGGGGGAAGGTTCGCGTTCGTATTCTTGTTCTAAGCGGGCAAAGACTTTATTGATTTTATTGAGGGCACCGACCCGGTTGAGGGGGAGGCGCACGATGCGGCTTTGTTCGGCCAGGGCTTGGAGGATGCTCTGGCGTATCCACCACACGGCATAGGAGATAAACTTGAAGCCGCGGGTTTCGTCAAACCGCTTAGCGGCTTTGATAAGGCCGAGGTTCCCCTCACTGATGAGGTCCGTCAAGGGTAGCCCTTGATTTTGGTACTGCTTGGCTACGGAGACGACGAAGCGGAGGTTGGCTTTGACGAGCTTTTCTAAGGCTTCTTCATCGCCTTGGCGGATGCGTCGGGCCAGTTCCGCTTCTTCGTCCATGGAGAGGAGGGGTACTTTCCCTATCTCTTGCAAGTACTTGTCTAACGACTGGGACTCCCGATTGGTAATCTGCTTCTGAATCTTCAGCTGCCGCATTCCCATAGCTCCAAAATGGATGTATACGATTTACAAGCGGAAAAAGTTGCACGCACTTAGGTAAGCCTCAGGGCTGGGGAGTAGCTGGGCGGATGAGCTTACCTTCGGGGGTAGAAAGAAAGTCCGGTATGGTATCCAGCCGTACCCGCTGTTGGTCTGATTGGCAATCTACATCTATCTTAAACTCGGTATAAAACACGGTGGGCAGCGGTACGGGTTTATATTTCATGCCGGTGAGGACTTGGGGGGTAGCGATTTCTACGTCGGGGCGATTGGCTCGGAGGATGCGATAGCCGCGTACATTGCCTTGGGGGTCAATCGCTACTTCTAAGAGGACGTGAACGAGCCCGCATACCCCGCGTTTTCGGTATTCTTGTTTGAGGTAGAGGGCCTTGGCTACAGGGCCGTTGATGTAATCGGGCTCGCTAAAGCGGGGCCCGCTGGTATTGACAAAGGAGTTTAGGTGGTCGCTGGGGGGGCGTTTTTCGCCGGTACTTTGGTATTTCTTAGGTACGGAGACGGGAAGCGGCTTAGGGACGGAATCGGAGGGTAAGCTACCTAAGACGGCTGGCGGGTTAGGGGGATGGGCTTCTTTGGGGGGTTCTTTGCCGGGCTGGTAGCCTTTTCGGGCGGGTTCGGTGGAGACTCGGCCAGAGGTAGGGGGTTCCTTGGGGGGGGGTGGGCTTTTGCGTTCAGCAGGCGGGGCAGGCTCGGTCTTTTTAGGTTGGGGGGCAGGCTTAGGGGGCTCTTCGGCCTTCGGTGCCGGTGTGGAAGGGATGGGCTTTTCTTGGGGTTCCGTTTTACCGGGCAAGGAAGGGGTCACAGGAATGGGTTTAGGCTCGGGGGCCGGGGAAGGCGTCTTCTCGGGGGCAGGAGCGGGGGGAGCGGCTTGAGCTACAGGAGCTACAGGCTGCCCCGCTGAAGGCGTGGGAATAGGCTTATACACATTATCTTGGTCTGTACCCTTACACGCTTCGCTTAAGCGGAACTCATAGTATAACGGTCGGGTCGAGCGGAAGTTTTCTACTTTCCAGCGCAGCGGCATAAGAATGTCTCGGAGAGACTGCTTGTAGCAGTCATTGCGGCCTGTCATCGCTCGTACATTTTCTACGGTACCCTCGGGGGTGATGCGCAGCTCTACATAAATATTATCTACGCCGCAGCAAGTAGTATGGGCACGTAGCTGGCTGAGTACATAATCGGCGAGGGTAGTACGGCCATCTTCAAAGGTAAAAGTGAGGGGATCTACACGCTGTTGGGCAATGTTTATAGGTTGGGCCCAAGCAAGGGTCACGAGCGACCAGGCCCAGCGAAAACTTCGCATACGACAAAGGTAGGTTTTTTCCTGTACCTTCGCGCCATGCTTACCAGCCGTCGCTTTTGGGATGGGATAGGCGGGCTGGCATACGCCTTTGCTAAGGCAGATGGGGCTATCGCAGAAGAGGAGATGCAAACGTTCGCTAATCGTGTGGAAGAAGCTTTCCGAGCTATCCCGACTAACTTTCCTCATCGTGCTGAGGCTGTCTTACAGCTTTTTCATGCAATGTCCTATACGCCCGAGCAGGCCTATCAGGAAGCCCTGCAGCACCTCGCCAGCGTAAGAGAAGAAGTACGGCATTACCGGTTTGACATCCTTGATACTTTTCGTTCTGTCATCGCCGCGGATGGGCGAGTACATCCGTATGAAGCGGAGTTTCTGGAAAAGTTGGATAAAGATTTGCAGCGGATTACAGAATGAAGTATGGCCTTTATGTGTCGCGGCTTCCTGCGGGAGAAAGTACCTGGGAGTGGGAAGTCGGCCCCGCTCTCTTAGAGAAAATAGGGGCGTCCTATGACATAGCGGACCTATGGGTGCATATCCAAGTAGCTGTCCGTAAAGAAAGTCGCTACCTTCGGCTTTTCTTTTCCCTCAAAGGGTGGGTAAAAGTGCCGTGCGATAGAGGCTTAGAGATTATTGAGCTCCCCATAGAAGCGCAGCACGAGCAAATCTATGCGTGGGATTCTACTTACCTTCCGCCGGAGGATACAGAAGAGTTTTTTACCTTAGGTCCCAAAGAGGATTACATAGACCTGTCGCAAAGTTTTTATGATTACATAGGGTTAGCTATTCCGCGCAAGAGGGTGCGTCCTTCTTGTCCTGATGCAGCATGCCCGGCCTTTGTGTGGCAGTACCTGGAGGCAGGACCTGACGAGGGCTAAGTTTTTGTTACCTTTGCGGCGCTATGGCCAATCCTAAACGAAAACACTCCAAGAGCCGCCGTGACAAGCGCCGTACCCATCACAAGCTGCCTACCCCCGCGTATTATATTGACCCGCAGAGTGGGGAGCCCACCCTGTTTCACCGAGTGAATCTTGTCAGCGGTTATTATCGGGGTAAGAAAGTCCTCGCTACCGAAGAAGACAGCGAAGCCTAATGCGCATAGGCATAGACGCATTTGGGGGGGATTTCGCACCTACTAATCCCCTCCAGGGGGTCCTTCTGGCGTTGGCTGAGCTACCCGCCGCAGTGGAGGTGTGGCTGGTGGGCGAGGAAAAAGAAATCCAAAAAGTAGCGCAGCAGGTCGGCCTTCAGATTGCGCCGCCGGTATATATCTTGCCCGCTTCGGAAGTGATTGAGATGGATGAAAACCCCGCTCGCTCTATCGTACAAAAGCCTAACTCTTCTATCGTGGTCGGCATCCAGGCGCTCAAAGACGGTGGGATAGATGCTTTTATCAGTGCGGGCAATACAGGCGCTGTGGTGGCTGCTTCCGTACTCAAGTTAGGCAATCTGCCGGGGGTGTCTCGGCCTACGCTGGGGGCCTTTTATCCCTATGGCCAGAACCAGTACTCTCTTATCTGCGATGTGGGCGCCAATGTAGATTGTAAGCCAGAGCACCTGGTACAGTTTGCCCAGCTTGGCACCGTGTATATGCGTGAGGTGCTGGGTATCCCTCAGCCGCGGGTGGCCCTCCTCAATATCGGTGAGGAGCCCAGCAAAGGAAACCTATTGGCGCAGCAGGCCTATGCGCTCCTCCAGCAGACCCCTGATATTCACTTTGTAGGTAATGCCGAAGGGCGAGTCCTCACCCAAGGCTTTGCCGATGTGTATGTGACCGATGGCTTCGTGGGGAATATCTTGCTCAAGTTTGGCGAGTCGTTATATGAACTTTTGCGAGAGAAAGTGCCCACCAATCCTATTTTGGAGCGGCTCAACTATGAGAATATAGGAGGGTTGCCTTTCTTGGGGGCTCAGGGCCATGTGATTATTGGCCATGGCATTTCCTCACCCAAAGCCTTTCGGAATATGATTCGCACGGCGGTCTCGGTGGTAGAAGCTCGACTTACCGACAAGATCGCCGCAGCCTTCAAGGCCCATGCGTAGGGCTGCTATCACAGCCGTAGGGGCTTACCTCCCAGAAAAGCGTCTGACCAATGCAGACTTAGAGCGACTCGTAGAGACCTCGGATGAGTGGATTTTAGAACGCACAGGCATCAAAGAGCGACGCATTCTCCCGCGTGGCAAAGGAAGCGCCTTTATGGCCACCGAAGCCGCTAAGGATGCGCTCCGCAAGCGCGGCCTTCCCCCCGAAGCGATTGATTTGGTAATAGTGGCTACAGTCACGCCTGAACACCCTTTCCCAGCTACAGCCAATATCGTCGCTGATGCTATAGGCGCGCGGCGCGCGTGGGGCTTTGATGTAGAAGCCGCCTGCAGTAGCTTTTTGTATGCCCTTAGTGTAGCTGCCGACAGTATCGCCGCCGGCCGAGTAGAACGCGCCCTGGTGATTGGAAGCGACAAAATGTCCAGTATCATTGACTATCGGGACCGCGCTACGTGTGTGATATTTGGGGATGCGGCGGGAGCGGTTCTGTTAGAGCCGACCGAAGAAGAAGTAGGTGTGATGGATTATCTACACCAGGCCGATGGCAGCGGCTGTACATTCCTCCACATGAAAGCCGGCGGTAGCGTCCTGCCCCCCTCTGTGCGTACGGTACGAAACCGTTTGCATTATGTCTATCAAGAAGGGCGGCAGGTCTTCAAACATGCCGTGGTGCAGATGGCCGCCGTTGCCGAAGCCCTCATGAAAAAACACAATCTCACCGCCGACGATATCGCTTTCTTTGTGCCCCATCAAGCAAACAAACGCATCATAGAAGCCGCAGCTGAACGGTTACGCCTCCCTATGGAAAAGGTAATGATGAACATTGAGCGCTACGGTAATACAACTTCTGCGACTTTGCCGCTATGTCTGTACGATTACGAAGGTCAGCTCAAAAAGGGCGACAATTTAATTTTAGCCACCTTCGGCGGGGGCTTTACGTGGGGGGCGCTCTGGTTGCGCTGGGCCTATTAGGGGAATGTCGTTGGGATGATGATAGTGCTTACGCACCCCGACGCATAGGGGTATACTTGCGTACGGATAGCCTTTTATGGTGGGTGCCCGAAAGCGGAGCGCCTGTGCGTCTCCCGTATAAGGTGCGTTCCATAGTGCCCGCAGATAAAGAAATGGTCGCTTTGGCGTGGGGGGGGGATACGGTATATTTTTTCTCAGCCGGTGCGTTTTCTGCGCGGCGCAGTAGTCCTATCGCTGGGGGGGTATTGGCCTTAGCAAGTGTAGCGGTGGGCAAGTCGTTGTATATCTATGGGGTAGGTTCTGAGAGCGGCTGGTTGGGTTGGAGTCCGCGGCCCTCAGCTCCGCTGGAGGAGACCCCGGCTATTCCTACCTTGCGGGGGCAGAGGGTGGTAAGTGCCCCCAGTTTTGTAGGCATAGGGGACGGGAAGGAGCTGCGCTGTGTGCGGCCCGGCGAAAAGACCGCTTTCTGGCAAGGAACCCTCCCGGGCCCCATAGAAGCGCTTTGGACCGAATCTCCTACTGCGTTGGCCGGGGTATGGCGGGGACGCGATACGGTGTATGCTTTTAGCGCGCTCCCGCAGGCGGGTGTGGTGCAAATAGACACTGCCCGCCCGGCTCGGTATCGTCTCCGCGTGGCTTCTCCCTATCTCCAAAAGAACTTTGGCACGGAATACCTCGGGACGCTCTCGCTGCTATGGGAAGGGCGCTTAGAAGAGGGCGGGCTTCCGCAAGTACAGAGTATAGCCGCCGATTTTTTGGGGGCTTGGGGCTACGTAGCGCAGAGAGACACGGTATGGCTTTATCGCCTTCCTGAGGGGGTGGGACGCCGGCAGCCTTGTCTTACCGGCGTGTCTGCACGAGAAATAGAAGTGGTAGGCGTCTACCGCTACGGTTCAGCGGAGATAACGATGAGGTAGGGGGGGGTGCGGCTTTGTAAGCCGGCGGCTACCCACCGATGCAGGGTGTACGTACGCCCAGTCGTCCAGAGATAGAGCCACTGCGGAGGGGTTCGGCGGCCTAAGGCAACCTCTTGGATGGGCTGGGTGAGGTCCCATACCGCTGCTTCCCCGACAAACTCACCAAAGCCCCAGGCAGCGGTGGCGGCTTCTTCGGTGGTGTCCGCATACAAGGAAAAGCTATTGGGCCGAGGATAAAAAGCATTGAACGCCGCAGCGGTGCTACTATCGGAAGGCCACAAGAGACGAGCGGAAAGGACAGGCCTGCGGGCAATCTGCTCCCAGCCCTGCACCGTGAAGGCAATCCCCACCGGCAAGCCCCCAGCTACCAAGAGCCGTTCCCGCCACAAGGTAGAGTCCTGCTCAAGCTGGTCCCGCAGGGGAAGCGGACCATTTACGGAGCGCACCAAGCGGTAGGCCCAAGTACACGTGTCCGTGATATAGAAGTCGTAGCGTTGGGGGACTTCTTGGCCTTGGAGGCGCTCACGGTAATAAATCCGCAGAGCGGTAGAGGGGCTGCGCGGAAAGAGGGTATAGACCGCTGCAGAAGCCCCTGCCTGAAAGGGTTCGGCGGTGATGTAGAGGCCCGGAAAAGCCGATTGGAAGGTGGCTTGATTAGCTAAGGCGCTTGAGGGCAGGGTGAGTATTTGCCGTCCGAGGCTGGTATCCAAAGCAAAGCGTACTACCCCCGCCGTGAAGGTCGTATAGGTGAGGGTATCTCGGCCCGGCAAGGTAAGGTTCTGCCCGTCGGTGGGGAAGGTAGCGTCTGGCGGATAAGAAGTGCCCGAGGTCAAAGGCTGCGTAAGGCGACTAACCTTGACTCTTAAAGGCGTACCGATATTGCCATACGAGCTGGCGACAAAGAGCTCTAAGATGACTGAGTCTACCGCTACCAGTTCGGTGGCGTAAAACTGGACATTTTCTCCCCCTAAGGCAAACTGGGTGGCCCAGCCTGCCTGCCATCGGCCCATAAGGGTGTCTTCGGTTTCGCCTATGAAGACAAAGGGAGCTTTCGTAGTAGAAGGAGGGGTAAGAAAGACCTGCCGTATGGTACTCAGGCGGAGGGTATCTACCTGGGTGGGAGGAGGGGGGAAAACCGCTTCACCTCCCCGTTGGGGATTACGGCAAGCGATAGCCCACAGCAGCAGGGCTACCCCTATAAACCTTTTCAAGCGAGGAGCTGTTGGTAGGACTCTATCCAGACTTCGGGGGTGGGGTCGCCTTCGTGAGTCTCGGCTACCTGGCTACTTTCGGTCAAAAGTTTTTCGTAGGGGTCGCCCGCCAGCCGCTGAAAGACCTCATGCGCATAGCCATCTAAACGCGCCTTGTCCGGCAAAGAGGAAGAAAACTTGAACGAAGGGATTTCCGTCTCGTAGTGGGTAAAAAACAGCTTGGCCCCCCCAAAGAAAGGGTCCCGATGAAACTGGTATTTGAAGTACAACGCTAAAAGACCCGTCATCCACCCATTACAGTGAATAATGTGCGGGGCCCAGCGAAGGGTCTTGAGCATAGCAATTACCCCTTTGCTGAAAAATATCATACGCTCATCGTTGTCGGGATAAGGTTGATTCGTGTCGGGGTCCGTAAATATACCTTTTCGAGCCCAAAACTCGTGATTGTCTAAAAAATACACTTGTGTACGGGTGCCAGGGATGCTGGCGACTTTTACGTTGAGGGAATAGTCCATATTTCCCACGCGGATGGTGATGCCGGAGAGCCGTTTCACTTCGTGGAGGCGCCAGCGCCTGTCATCTATCAGACCGTATTTGGGCATGAGAATGCGCACATCGTATTGCTGAGATAACCGCCCGGGAAGCTGGGCAATATATTGGGCAGCAGGGGTCTCAGCCCAGAAAGGCTCGCATTCTGTGGTCACCAGGAGTACCCGCTGCCGCTCTTGATGATAGCCGCTCATAATACGCAAAGTTACGAAAAATGGGCAACTTTGGAGAATGGTGCAAACCGTAACCCTTCCTGTGCTTCGGCAAGCCTATACCCTCATGTGCTACACCCACCACATGGCGCGCCTGTATGACGAGTACCGGGACATAGCACGTTATGTACATTCTACTTCTCGGGGGCATGAGGCTATCCAAATAGCGGTGGGCTTTCAGGTTATCCCAGAAGATTTCGTGTATCCCTACTATCGGGATGAAGCCCTGCTTTTGGCGATGGGCTTCACGCCGTATGAGCTTATGCTCCAGCTTTTAGCCAAGCGGGAGGATATTTTTTCTGGGGGACGCACGTATTATAATCACGCCAGTTACCGGGGGCCGGGGCGCCCGCAGATACCCCATCAATCTTCGGCTACGGGGATGCAAGCCATTCCGGCTACCGGTGCCGCGCATGGGCTTTTGTACTTGCGGCGGCGGGGCCTCCGCCACGATAACGCCATCGTCGTATGTAGCTTGGGCGATGGCGCTATCACCGAAGGCGAAGTCTCCGAGGCTTTCCAAATGGCCGTGCTCAAAAAGTTGCCCATCCTCTATGTAGTGCAGGATAACGGCTGGGCTATCTCGGCCTCCGAAGCCGAGACCCGGGCTATGAACGCCGTAGAATATGCCCAGGGTTTCCCCGGCCTGCAGACTTTTATCGCAGCTGAAGGAAACGACTTTCTTTCCTGCTATACGACTGCGGCAGAGGCGCTCTCCCACGTACGCGCAGGCAAGGGACCCGCCCTGCTCTATGCTCGGGTACCGCTGATTGGTCACCACACCTCAGGGGTACGGCGAGAGTGGTACCGTTCTCCGGATGAGTATGAGCAGGCTTTGGCTGCAGACCCTCGGTTGCACCTGCGGGCCTTCCTCAGCGCAGAATACCCTGAGCTCGACTTAGATGCCATAGAAAAAGAAGCCCAGACCTACATAGAAGCGGAGTTTCAGCGGGCAATGGCTGCCCCTGACCCAGAGTCGGAGAGTCTGACACAGTTTGTGCTTGCTCCTACGCCGATTACTGAAGAGCGAGGCGAACGCACTCCGCCCGGCGCCCCTGAAGTACTCATGGTAGATGCCGCCCTCCACGCCGTAGAAGAGATCTTAGCCGAGCATTCTGAAGCCCTCTTTTACGGCCAAGATGTGGGGCGGCGATTGGGAGGCGTCTTTCGCGAGGCCGCTACCCTCGCCGAAAAGTTCGGTGATGATAGGGTCTTCAATACCCCCATACAAGAAGCTTACATCATCGGGAGCACGGTAGGCATGACAGCAGTAGGCTGCCGCCCCATCATAGAAATACAGTTTGCCGACTATATCTGGCCGGGGCTTAACCAGCTCTTTACTGAGCTTAGCCGAGCCTATTATCTCTCTAACGGCAAATGGGAGGTGCCCGTGGTAATACGCGTGCCTTGTGGTGCCTACTTAGGCGGGGGCCCTTACCACTCCTCCAGCGTAGAAAGCGTGCTCACCAGTATACGCGGCATCAAAGTGGTATACCCCTCTAACGCCGCCGACATGAAAGGACTTCTAAAAGCGGCCTTTTATGACCCCAATCCGGTGGTCATTTTGGAACACAAGGGGTTGTATTGGTCTAAGGTGCCTGGCACGCGGGCAGCTAAAACCCCTGAACCCGACAAAAACTATGTAGTGCCTGTGGGCAAGGCTCGCTGGTGGATGCAGGCCGAAAAGACCCCTGCTGTAGCGATAATCAGCTATGGCATGGGCGTGCACTGGGGACTGGAGCTGGCCCGGCGTTTCCCAGGAGCGGTGGCGCTCTTAGACCTGCGAAGCTTATCCCCGCTGGACTACGAGGCCATATATGAAGCGTGTGCGCGGTATCATCGGGTGCTTCTGCTTACGGAGGAGCCGCCGGCGCATAGCTTCATGCAGGCGGTGGCGGGATGGATAGCGCAAAATGCCTTTGAGCAGCTGGATGCACCCCCACAAGTGATAGGGAGTGCCGAGGTGCCAGCGGTGCCGCTAAGTCTGGTTTTAGAAAAGGCATACTTGCCCTCGCTGGAGGAGATGGCGAGAGCGGTGGAGGGGCTTTTGCGGTATTAGAGGGTAAGGGGGCGGTAGGGGTAATGCGCTACCCGCAGGTAGAGTGTTGGGGGGCCCAGTAGGGGAGTTGATGCGGCGGCTGTCAGTGCGCGGGGGCGAGTGGCAGCTTCTCCGGCGTTTTTGGGGTATTGGGGGGGGGCGGCGGCCCGCCGCAGGTGGGCCGCCGCCCCCCAAGAAGTCCTCTTTTTTCACTGCGGAGAATAGACCTTGACGGCTCCTTGCCGAACCCTCTCCCAATCCAACAGCCGCTCAAAAAGCCGACCCGCCGCAAATGCCTCCACTTGGTCGGTGTAATGCGGACTCCCCGGCACGTGGGAGGCCCCATACGGTTGAATGCCCCACACCGACACCTGGCCGTCTTTCCAGCGCATCCAGTAGATGAGTCCATCGCCCCCAGTCACCTTAAAGTAACCTTTGTGCGGGTCCCACCGCCAGTGGCGCGCTTCCAAGGCTTCTGGAAAGCCCCCTACGCCCACTGCTACACCGCCTCGCCCATGCCGGAGCACTTTATCCCAACGAGGATAGAGGGTGCCGTAGTGCTTTTTCAGCACTTTGACTGCCTGGCGCAGGGCACCTATTACTTCTTTTTCGGTGGGTGGGTAGCCTAAAATCAGGGCTTCTACCAAGCGCAAGCCCATCTTTTTTTCCAAGTAGGCATGGGTAACCATCACCAGTGCGGTAAGGGTGTCGTGAGGTTCGGCGCAGCCGGCCCAGCGTCGAAGGGCTTCTATAGCTTCCCGGAGAGCGGGATACTTATCGGGGCTTAGCTGAAAGAGGGGAGCAAACACCCGCTTATAACTCCCCTCGGAAGCGATACAGCGGTCGTGCTTGAGGGTCTTGAGGTCCTCCCAGGTGAGGGCGCGTCCGTCATAGCGTGGCCAGAGCTCGGCCAGCCGCTCCCCCCGGTTATAGGTGAAGCGCTGGAGTCCGATTAGTTTGCGGGTGGGGTGCCACTGGGCTGCTGGGCAGGTGGCCTGCAAAGGCGTTTGGTTGGCGTTATACACGTACCCGCAAGGCGGGTCTATGACCTGCGGTAGCGCTTCTACGGGCACCTTCTCTTGGATACGGTGGGCTGGAGAAGGGTCCCGGATAGGCAGATCCCAGCGGAGCGTGGTATCCCGCTCAGGGAGCAGCACCCAGGAAAAGAGCGCAATGTGTCCCTCGCAGTCCGCATAAGTGGTATTGAAGCAGGGGAGGGCATGCAGCCGCAGCGCTTCTACAAAGGCGGGGAAGCTGCGCGCCTTACCCATGCGGTACCACTCTTCCAAAGCTCGCCCCTCGCTGTAGGTAAGCTGTCCAAAGGCATACCATCGGCCCTTTATTTTCAAGGTGGGGCCAAAGGCGCTACGATATACCTTACGCGTGAGGGGGAAAGGCAGGCCTTTTACGCGCAAGCGCGCCTTCCGCTTTTCCAGGGGGAGCCATTCGCCTCCGAAGCGGTATTTGCCTCGGCGGACAGTGAGTTCGTATATGTCTGTGAGGTTGTGGTAGGCGTTGGTGTGGGCCCAGCCTAAGGCGGCGTTAGCACCCACGAAGGGAAAAGGCCCACCGGGGAAGGTACCGCCCGTGAGATTCCAGCCTTCGGCGCTGCCGACATGGATTTCATACCAGGCGAAGCGCCCCTCTAAGGGCTGGTGCGAGTTGAGGAGGAGCCAGGTGGCGCTGTCTGCTGAGCGGTGGGACGCTACAGCCCACGCATTAGAACCGTAGCCCTCCACCAAGGGGACTATGTCGGAGAGGAAGCCTTTCCGAGTCCATAAGACCGCTCGCCCTAAGTCGCCCATAACGTTGAGGATGAGGTGGGCACCGCGCGCTACATCCTCCGCCGTGGCGGGGAAGAGGCCCCGTACAAGCTGCTTTTCGGGATGGGCCGCGAAGTAGGCATTTACTCCCGCCACGAAGCCTTCTATCACGTGCCATACCGTGGGGTCCAGCCGGTGCCGGAAAGTCATCGTATCTATCCCAGCGAAGTGCAGGAGAAAATCCCACACCGCGCCTTCCTTACCTAATACTCGGCCCAGTTGCCCTCGGGCGGCTAAGAGGTTGTATTGCAAGGCTTCGGGTACATCTTCGGCTTGGGCCCAGCCCATGCCATAGGCGGCTTCAGCGTCGGTAGGTGCCCACACATGCGCTACCCCTAAGCTATCCCGGTAAATCTGGATGCGGGCTGGATCCCACGCTTGCGCTAAAGCTATCCCTATGCCCAGTAGGCGCTGCCACACGAACCAAAGGTAATAGCCTTAGGCAGAGACAGGCTGCAGCTTGCGGATTTTATAGCGAGGATGCACGTATAGGTCCCACTTGGCCAGAAGGTGCTCCACCGTCACGCGTAAAATTCCCAAACCATATTTTACGCTCCGACGAAAGTTTATAGAGGAAGCTTCTGGAAAGTAGCGGGTAGGGCAGCTTATCTCGCCAATCGGGAAGCCGGCATAAATCACCTGCGACAGAAACTCGTTATCAAACACAAAGTCATCGCTATTGTGCTCCCAGGGGAGCGTCTCTAAGACAGCTCGGCTATAGGCGCGGTAGCCGGTGTGGTACTCGGAGAGTTTCGCCCCTAAGAAGAAGTTTTGTAGGAAAGTAAGGAAGCGGTTTGCGATGTATTTGTACAACGGCATGCCGCCCTTGAGGGCGCCTCCGCCCAAGATGCGGGAGCCTAACACGACGGGATAAATGCCGGACGCTACCAGATGGGCCATGGCGGGTAAGAGCTTAGGGGTGTATTGGTAGTCCGGATGGAGCATAACCACAATATCTGCCCCTAAGCTAAGGGCATACTGGTAACATGTTTTTTGGTTGCCGCCGTAGCCTTTGTTTTTTTCATGCACGAGGATGTGCTGGATGCCGAGTTGGCGGGCTATCTCTACGGTGTTATCCTGGCTGGCGTCATCTACCAGCACAATCTCATCTACGATACTACGGTCAATCTCGGCTATGGTTTTTTCCAAGGTAGCGGCGGCGTTATACGCCGGCAGGACGACGACGACTTTTTGGCCGTGGATCATTTATACTTCGAAGCGAATCCCTTGGGCTAAGGGGAGGTTGTTGCCGTAGTTGATAGTGACGGTTTGGCGGCGCATGTAAGCTTTCCAGGCGTCGGAGCCAGCTTCTCGGCCACCGCCTGTTTCTTTTTCTCCGCCGAAGGCCCCGCCTATTTCAGCGCCAGAAGGGCCAATATTGACATTAGCTATCCCGCAATCAGACCCGGCCGCACTTAGGAAGAGTTCGGCTTCTTGGAGGTGGTTGGTGAAGATGCTGGAAGAGAGCCCTTGCGGAACCCCATTTTGTAGGGCTATGGCTTCTTCTAAGGTGCGGTATTTGAGGACGTAGAGAATAGGGGCGAAGGTTTCCCGCTGCACGATTGGCCAGTGGTTTTCTGCGGTGACGATAGCGGGACGCACGTAGCAGCCGCTTTCATAGCCTGGCCCTTCTAATACCTCGCCCCCAAAAAGGACTTGGCCCCCTTGCTCTTGGACCTCTTGCAGGGCTTCTTGCATCGTTTGTACCGCGGCTCTATCTACGAGCGGACCTATCAAGGTATTGGGGTCCAAGGGGTTACCTATGCGTTCGCTGGCTTGGCGATAGACAGCTTTGAGCCGCTCCAAGAAGGTCTCGTAAATGGACTCATGCAGGATGAGGCGGCGGAGGGTAGTGCAGCGTTGGCCTGCGGTACCTAAGGCGGCGAAGGTGACGGCCCGCAGCGCCAAGTCTAAGTTCGCGTGCGGCGTAACGATGATCGCGTTATTGCCGCCGAGTTCTAAGAGGGAGCGGCCCAAGCGCTTGGCTACCTGCTGGGCTACGGAACGGCCCATGCGTACAGATCCCGTCGCCGAGATGAGCGGCAGGCGTGAGTCGCACGCCATCGTTTGTCCCAGCTCGGCATCGCCTATCACGAGGTTAAAGACGCCTTCGGGCACTTGGGCTTCTTCTATGGCTTCCCGCAGCACAGCGAAGATAGCTAAGGCCGAAAGGGGCGCCTTTTCGCTGGGCTTCCATACGGTAGGGTCGCCGCATACCGCCGCAATCACCGCATTCCACGCCCACACCGCCACCGGAAAATTAAACGCCGTAATAATCCCCACGGGGCCCAGCGGGTGCCACTGCTCGTACATGCGGTGGTTCGGCCGCTCCGAGGCTATGGTGAGGCCATACAGCTGCCGAGAAAGCCCTACCCCAAAGTCGCACATATCTATAACCTCTTGCACCTCACCGAGCGCTTCTTGGTAGATTTTGCCCATTTCATAGGAGATGATTTGTGCCAGCTCGCCCTTTACCTTACGGAGTTTTTCCCCAAAGAGTCGGATGACTTCGGCGCGCTTGGGGGCGGGCGTAATGCGCCAGGTTAAGAAAGCTTCTTGCGCTTTGCGTATTACCGCTTCGTATGGGTCGGAGGTGGCCTTCTGTACAGCGGGGAGCGTTTTGCCATCTACCGGCGAGGGGTTAGCGTAAGGGGTGCCGTCGCCAGGGACAGCTTCCCGTCCGGTATAGGCGCCTTTATTTTCGGGTTGGATGCCGAAAGCTTCCCATATAGCCCCTTCTACCCGGGGCATAGACAGGGTAGCCATGTAGGCAAAGGTACGCACTTAGACCGAGAAAGGGGGGACTTGCATTTTTGGATTTTTCGTATATTAGCCGCGACCACAAACCGTTAAGTGTATGAAGCCGACCGTCCTACATCGGGGGCACTTCCTGCGGGGAGTGCAGGCGCTTTTGGCGCCAGGAAGCTTTTTTCGTATGCTTTTTCTGGTGGGGCTACTGGCTGGGGGGGGGGGGGGGGTAGCGTATGCGCAAACCTCCTCGCCGATGCCGTGTAATGCGGTGTGGTTGGGGCCGGGTACGCATCTTCTCTCCCCGGACACCGTGTATGGGCTACCGCCCGGATGGGCACTGTACATAGGGCCCGTCTCAGATACCCTGACCGTACGCTATGAGGTAGGCGTATGCCCTTTAGATACGGGGGCTGTGGTGCGGTCCCTCCTCCCCGGAGACCGAATAAAGCTCTCAGCAGAGGATACCCTGTATGTGCAAGTGGAGGCCGATCCTTCTTCTCCCCCTCAGGGAGGCGTTACATTTGAGGGGAGTTTGTGTGTGTATGCGTTTCGTGCCCAGTGCATAGGGGGAGGATGGGAGCCGGCTACCCCACCCGATACGCTGGATTACACTACTTGGACGGTATGGGAAGCGATACGCGCCAGTTGTATATGTAATACTACTTATGTCCCTGAGGAGTGTATATGCCCAAATGTAGATGTAGATGGAGGGGATGTTGCTGCTTGTGCGGCAGAAACGTTGCGGGTATGCCGGTCTGAGGGCTTGTGGATAGCCCTCGCACCGTATCAACCTGTGCATGCCTGTCCGGGGGGAAGCTGTGCCACCTGGCCACGAGGGTGCATGTATGCCACGCTTTATTATCAGGCTCCCGGTGGGGTGCCACAAGTGCTTGACTCGTGTACATTGGGGGGGTTGGCGAATGCCCTTTATTGCAATCAGCCTATTTCGTGTAGGGGGGGGACAGCCTATTCGTATGATGTGGTAGGGGGGCGGCCCTTTTTCTGGCTGTCACCGTGTCCAGCGCCAGGCCGATACTGGGGAATCCCCTACTGGATAGGAGTAGGAAATGTAGGTAGCGGTACAGTGGTAGAAGTAGTGGATACGCGCGTGGCTTGGCAGGGCTCCCTGCCAGGGAGCGCGTGTGGCGGCGATACCGTACGCCTGTGTGCGGTCATAGGTGGGGTAAGCTATCTTTCTACCTATACCTGGACGATAGGCGGGCAGAGTTTTACTTTGCCGGCGCCGGCTCCGCAAGGGGGAGACAGTGCTGTCGTATGTACTACTCTCACTATGCCTCCTACGGGCGATCTCACTGTGTCCCTTTCCCTTACGTATAACTCCACGCTCATTTGTCCGGGGTGTTGCACGGCCCCAGCCTTCCGAGATGGGAGCACCTGCAGCAGTTGCTTCTCTGTGAGTCATACTATTCGGCAAGCGACCAGGGTATGCACCCTTACGGCGGCTCCCGATAGCGTCTGCGTCGGAACGCAGCCTGTGGTCTTTTCTCTGCAAGGAGGAAACTGCGCTTTCCCAGCGGACGTAGTGTATCTCTGGCAACCCGGTGATGGCCAGACTTACAGCACCGCTACGCCTACCTTTTCTTATACTTATGGGGCGGCTGGCACCTATACAGCCCAAGTATGGGCGTGTCCACCGGGTACTACCACTCCTAATCCTTCTTGCTACTGCCAAGCCAGCAGGACTGTGCGGGTTATTTCTCCTGTGTGTGCGCTTAGCGCTACGCCTGATACCGTCTGTGCAGGCCGGCAGCCCGTGACCTTTACCCTGCAGCTCAGTAGGTGTCCCGCCCCTACTGGCACCGTCTACTTCTGGCAGCCGGGGGATGGCCAGACCTACAATACGGGTACATCTGCTTCCTTTTCTTATACGTATGGAATGGCGGGGACCTATACCGTGCAAGCATGGGCATGTCCGCCGGGTACTCCTGCTCCTAATGCTTCTTGTTACTGCCAAGCCAGCACGACCGTGCACGTGGTGACGCCTCCCCAAGTGACCCTTCAAGGGGTCTCCTACATGTGCTGGGATACTACCCCGCGCCGCTTCGTCGTGAGTGGCTGGCAGCCAGGCGACCAGATTCTCTGGCAGCTCTTCTGTGGAGGGGGCAGCCCTACCTATACCCTAAACTACGACACCCTTACCGTACTTAACTGGGGGGGAAGCACATCTTGTATCGTACAAGCTACCGTCCAGCGAGGGCCCTGTGTGGTCACCGTGCGTCGCACCGTCGCTAAAGGCACCCTCAACCTCGCTATCCAGGGAACCTCCCCCACTACCTGCCGCCCAGGAGAATATTGGGTGATAGGGGTTCCCCCAGCTACCCAGGTTACTTGGATTGTGCCTGCTGGCGTATCCTACACCTTAGGCGGAACAAACCCCGCTAATCCGCTCCTCCTGGTGCAAGGATGGGGCCCTTATACGGGTCAGGCGGTCCGTATATGCGCAGTGGTGACCGGCCTCTGGGGCTGTAGCGATACCGTCTGCTTAGATATAGCCGCCTGCTGCGGAGATCCCGCTGCGCCTACTACCCTTATTAGACCTACCCGTGTAAGCAGCCTCCTCCAAAGCGACCCGCAGGCCTTCCAGTGCAAGACGTATTACGTAAATGACACCCTCTATGTGGATAAAGCCGTCACCTGGCTAAATGTGCAGATGTACTTCGGGCCGTATGGGCTGGTGTGGGTAGAGCCGGGCGTAGAGCTTACTATACGCACTGAGCGCGGGGGTTGCGATTGCGCCAGGGGCGGCCCTTACTGGAGCCGCTTAGAGCCCTGCCAGAAGCGCTGGCCCGGCATCTACGCGCAGGCGGGCTCCCGCGTGCGCATAGAAGGGGAGGTGAATGGCTCCCCGCAATGGTTCCCGGTGTGGGTCATCGGTGCAGATACCGGCGTGTGGGCGGAGGGCCGGGCTTACTGGCGCGTCTCTGGCGCTGTATTCAACCGCTGTGGCGTAGGGCTTTTCTGGAAGGCTCGCTCCGGGGAAGAGACCGTTCTTAGCGCCTGCATCCTCAAAAATGCTCTCTTTACGTGGGTAGATAGCGTCTGGGTACAGGGCAATCCCTCCTCCTGCTTCTATGTAGATATGGGCACGCGGCGGCGGTGGAATCTCACTCGTCCGCCTATCAGCGTAGATCCCCTCACCAAGCGCGTGCAGGCTACCGTAGGCGTGTGGGTGCGCAGCGGCGATAGCCTTTCTATACAAGACGATCAAGTCATTTTCCGCGGCCTGCATTACGGGATTGTAGGAGAAGGCGCCACCATAGAAGCTATCAAACCGCGGTATGAACGGCTGGATGGCGAAAGCTGCCTCATCGTGCGCAGCGACTCGCTCCGAGCGCAGCTCGGCGTGCGCCAGCTCTCCCTCCCCGGCAAAACGCCCATCATAGAATGCCCGCAGCCCTTCGATTGTCCCCCCGGTACAGGCGTCTGCTCCCAGTGGATAGAAATGGATTTCCGCCGCTTCCTACGCATAAGGGAGAGCCAGTTTGATACCGTCTATGTAGGGGTTCAGGCAGTAGGGAGATATGGCTTAAGCTTCTCCTTGGCGGAGGTAGGGCAGAATACCTTTAGGCAAGGGAGTGTCGCTATCCTCCTCTCTGATATTGGGAATAGAGGGGTAAGCAACCGGTCCTTTTCTTTGTCGATTACTCAGAATGTTATTTCTCAGTATAGTCGGGGCATAGTCCTTATGCGTAGTGCTAATGTAGATGGCGCTATTGCAAATAACCAAATCCTTATTACGCCGCGCAGCTCCCTGGAGGGTATCTGGATAAGTGAGCGCTCCATATATCTCAAGCCGCTACCGACCCTCACTATCCAGGGCAATCTTCTCTCTGGGTACCGCACAGGTATTTTAGCCAGTGCCTCCGATGGCCCTATCTACATCAAGCAAAATCAAATCATCACGCCGGCCTTTGTGGGCGCCAGTGGTGTCGCCCTCCAGAAGCCTACCAGTCCCCTCCTCTATCAGCTCTGCCAGAATACCCTGATAGGGGCGAGCCTCCCCGCCCTCCCTATCTGCGATGTACGCAACCCCGCAGCTATCCGTAGCCTGGACTTTAACGCCATCCAGCTCCAAGTGTACTGCAATACCTCTCAGGGGTACCGCTGGGGCTACCACTTTAGAGACCGGGTCTCTGCTACCCCCCCCGTGGACTTCCGGCGGAATACCCTCAATCACGAGCTGCACTTCTTTTATGAAGGGAATAGAGGAGTGTTGAAGATAGGCGACTCCACCGTCGCCTCGGGAAGCATCTATCTCCCGGCCGCGCCGAAGCCGACGGTATGGGTGGGAGGAGATATAATCTCTAAGATAGAAGTATTTGAGCAGCGTCCGGGCGTGAGCATTCAAGTACGAGATAGTAGCTGCAAGTTGGGAGCATATTCTTTTGTTGTGAGGCGGGCGCCGGCGCTGTGTGTGGGCGTGGCCCGAGGGCTGTGTGGCACGGTACCCCTCTTCCCGCCGGGGCCTCCTCGGCCTGATACCAGCCGCAGCGCGCGCCGAGCCTATGCCCGCTGGGCTACCTTCCGCGAGCTGGTCAAGACCCCCGACACCACCTGGCGGCAGGATAGCGCCACCTGGGCTTTCTTCCAGCAGGTGGAGGCTTCGCCGATGGGGCAGTTAGAGCTGGCCTACCATAGCTACCGCGCCGGCGACCCCACGGCCCTCTCCCTCAGCCAAGTCCTCCCCACCACCCAGCCCATGGAAGAGGCCTTCCAGACTGCGCTCGGCCTCATAGACAAAGCCGAGCGTACCTTCTTGGATGCTGCCGATGTGGCTACCCTCTGGCAGATAGCGTATGGCTGCCCCGACTCGGTCGGCCCCGCCGCCTACTTAGCGCAGGAGCTTCTGCGCTGGCTGGGCGCCGACACCGTCTTTTTACCCAGCCCGTGTAGCGCAAACGAAGCCTCTCGCCTCGCCCCCCCCGACTCCCAAGAAGTAGCAGAAGGCGAGCTGCGCGAGCCGCATAAACCCTACCTCTTTGAGCGGGTTCCCTACCGCCCCATAGAGGAGCGCCGTCCTACTACCCCTAACCCCTTAGATACCACGGGCCCAGGCCCCCGTCCCATGTACCTCCACCTCCTGCCTAACCCGGCCGAGCTCTCCGTAACCATTTACTATGGCGAGCTGCCGGAGGCAGAGGGTCTCTTGGAGATATATGATTCGCAGGGGCGACGGGTCTTTTGGCGGGAGATTGAAGGCCGGGAGGGGTATCAGCGGCTCAATGTAGTGCATTGGAGCCGGGGCATTTACCAAGTGATTCTACGCAGTGGGCGAGCGGTACGCCGGGAGAATCTCTGGATATATCCATGAGGGGGCTAAGGGTTTGTTTGGGGAGGGGGGCTTTGGCCCTCCTCCTGCCCCTTTGGGGGCAGCGGGTGTATCCGCTGCATGGGGATTTGGTGGTGAATGGGGGTTTTGAGGACCAGATGGAGATAGTGGGGCGGTGTACGGTGGAGGTGCCGACGCATACGGGGGCGAGGGCGCGGCTTTTTTATCCGGCGTTTACGCCGCGCTATAGCTCTTTGGGGGTGGTGCCGTATATGTGGGATTATCGGTATTTTCCGTCGTATTTTGGGCGTGGGGTGTCGGAGGGTAGGCGAGACCTGCCGTATCGGCGGGTGCGCGGCCCTGACTCTTCTTTGCCGTATTTGCCGTTGCGGTATGCTTTTCCGCGGTGTCATGAGATTGGAGGTCAGCTTGGGGTGGTACCTCAGGAGGATAGCACGGCGTGGAATGCGCCGGATACGTTGTGGGTGAGTTCGTCGGCGGGGGGTGTAGAGCCGGGGTGGGGGGCGTGGGATACTTTGGCGGCGGAGCGGGTGGAGGGGTCTTTTTTGCTGCCGGTGCGGCACTGGTCTGGGCGAGGGCTCCAGTGGGGGGTGACTCGACGCACCCTCCAAGGGCTTTTGCACTTTGCGCCGTATTGGGTCAGCACCGTAGGGCATCCCCAGTTTTTCTTTTATCCCGAATATCCCCAACCTATTTTGTCCAACTGGCGGTTCTGGAGATATGGGCATCTGACTTTGTTGTCCGATAGGAGCGGTTTTTCTACGTTTGTGCCAAGTTTATTTGATTCTATTTTCATACAACAAGATGTGCATTGCTGTAGAATAAATGTTGGGACGGTTTCGGTTCAGCGCCATGGATATGATTGGATAGATTATTATAAGTTTTCTACGATTATGCGTTTTGGGCAGTTGGGTTGGCGGTATGGGTATCCCGATCCACGGTGGAGCATGGATACGGTGGAGCGGTGGTGGGTGTTCTTGGTACCGGCTGATTACTATCGGCGGAGCTGGCTGCGGGGCAAGTCGCATGTGCTGTATCGGTATTTTCACTTGAATCCCTTCAATGGGGTGTATATGTCGGTATATGGGCTTTTGGGGGGGCGACGGCTTTTTCCGCATCTGGCGCGGTGGGGGGAGGCGCCGGAGGATAGGGAGGAAGTGCCGGAAGGAATATCTATGGGGTTTGAGATTTTTAAGGATACCTCCTACAAGTTGATGCCATGGACTTTTTCTACGCTATTTTATGCAGCATTCAATCGGTCGGTGTGGTATCCATCGGAAGAGGATGGCGGTTCTTTTTTGGTGAATAACCTTGTGCCTCCGGTGGATAACTATAGTTCATCATCAGTGGACGGTGTATTGGAGGCTTTTTGGCGGCGGGGTGAGCCGTGGGGATGGATGGATAGGCGGGGGGTGTGGCGGTATGGGGCGCCGTGGTATGTGCAGCGGGCTGGTACGTATGGGGTATTGTGGGAGATGGGGAATGTGCTGTGGTTTCCGCCGGTGCGTGCGCTGGGGGGCATGCCGATGAATAGGCCGCTGTGGCATCATCGTCGGCTTGGGGCGGGTATAGGTGTGGTGAAGGCATCGCCGCAGTGGCATCGGCTGGGGATAGAAGCGGTGAAGGTGGGGGGTCCGTGTGGGGAGCTGGCTCCGTATCGTGGGGAGGGGTATATTACGATAAGCTATCCGGTGCGGTATTTTCATGGGTTTAGGGGTTCGGAGGGGTATCGGGCTTGGCTGCGTGGGGTGGACAGGCGGTATGGGATAGGGGAGGGTTTAGCGCGGGAGCTGTGGTATTATGGGGGATGGTTAGCGTACGATAGTGTAGAGCAGTATTATAGGGGTGTGCGTAGGTATGCGGATAGTGTGTGGAGGGCTGCGTGGGATAGTGCGGTATCGTGGGCCGGGGTTCGGTGTGGTTCGCCGGTGTTTTTGACGGATCCTTTTATGTGGGCGCTGTGGGAGGGGAATAGGGCGTGGGTAGAGGAGATGTATCGGGATTTTCGGTGGCCTGAGGTGGGGCGGGATAGTTTGCGGGGGGCGATGGTTCGTTGTTGTGGGGTTTTATGGAATGGGCGAGGGGAGGAAGGGGGGGTGAAGGAGTTTCGGTATGATAGTGGGTGGGGTTTGCGGGTGGCGTGGGTGTATGGACCGATGCAGAAGGTGCTACCTACGGGGCGGGGTTGTCCGGACACGGCGCGGTTGGTGGGGTGGGGATTAGATCCGGAGTGTAGTGAGTACACGTATTGTGTGGGGAGGTGTCCAGAGGCTGTGATAGGTCCGAGTGGCGGGGATAGTGCTGCGGTGGAGAATGAGGCGGTGCAGGTAGCGGGCTACTATCGGTGGGTAGGACGGAAGCAGATATACCACAACTATTTAGGGCTATTTCCTGATAGTATTTGGGGGGTACCGCGAGATTTGTTGTCTCCGTTTTATGTGTATAGGCCTATTTATGAGGTGGTATCTGGGCAGGTTATACGGCGAGTACCACCTCAGGAGCGGGAGTGGCTGGGCTATGCAACTCTAGGGTTTGTGCGTCCTGACCATTATTTTGGGGATTATTTTGATCGCCCTGCTGATACGGTTTCTCGGTTGCCTCTATCTTATCCAGAGAGAACCGTAAACTGGGCTCGTACGGCGACGGGTACGGATGTGTGGTGGCGGGGGTATCGTATAGGGGAGCGAGGGTGCTATGTGAGTTTGAATCATGGACCGGTGGAGAGCTGTTGTGGGGGTTGGGGGAATAAGGTGAATAGGGCGTATGCGGTGATGGGGTATTTGAAGGAGCCGTTAGAGGCGGGGAAGCGGTATCGGGTGCGGCTGGCGGTGGCAGTACCGCGTCGGAGTGTGTATGTGATACACAATGTGGGGGTGGTGGTGAGTACGGAGCCCTTTCCGAATGTGTATCCGTACTGTCGTGGGGGGTATGTAGCGGAGAATAGCATATCGTGGGAGAGTCCAGAGTATTTGAGCAAGGCGCGGTGGAGCTGGTGGGAGAATAGCACGGTGAGGCTGGATACGGCTATTGGGCGGTGGGTAGTGTTGGAGGGGACGTTGGTGGCGTTGGGTGGGGAGCGGTTTATTTATGTGGGATGGCTGGATAGTACGCGTTTAGATACGCAGTTTATAGGGTTTGATGAGGATAGGTACTGGCTGAATGGGGTGAGCACGTGTGGGGCGGGTTTAGTGTCGGATAGTTTGTGGGAGCGGTGGTATGGGGGTAGTAGGGTGAGTCGGGGTTTAGGGTATATGGAGTGGTGGGTGAATGGGGGGGATGGGGGTTTGCATGTGGATGAGGTTGGGTTATGGGATGATGAGGTGGGTAGTAGTGGGGAGGGGGAATGTGTAGTGTGGGATGGGGTATGTGGGGGGTTAGGGCGAGGGGAGGTGCGTATGCGTGGGGGAGTGCCTCCGTATGATTGTTTGTGGTATCGGGATGGGCGGCGGGTAGGGGAGGGATGTCGGCAGGAGGGGTTAGTGGGGGGGTGGTATCAGGTGGTGGTGGTAGATAGTGCGGGGCGTGAGTGGCGGGGGTGGGTGGAGGTACGGGTGTATGATACGCTTTGGGTGAGTGTAGATACGGTATGGGATGTGGAGGATAGGCCTGGGGGCGCTGTGGTGCGTGTGGGGGGCGGTGCTCCTCCTTATGTGATAGAGTGGGTAGGGACTGGGCAGGTAGGGGATACGTTATGGGCGTGGGCGGAGGGGCGGTATGTAGCGGTGGTGCGGGATAGTGTAGGGTGTGAGAAGCGGGTGGAGGTGGAGGTGAGGGGGAGGAATGCGGTATGGGTGCCGAGTGCATTTAGTCCGAATGGGGATGGGGTGAATGACGAGGTATGGCCGGTGGTGCGGTATGAAGGTCGTGTGAGGGATATGCGGTGGGTGGTGTATGATAGGTGGGGTAAGGTAGTGTATGAGGGGCGTGGGGTAGGGAGCCGCTGGGATGGTCGGTACAAGGGGGAGGCGGTACCGGAGGATGTGTATGTGGTGTATGTGTGGGTGTGGTTTGAGGGGCGGAATGCGCCTGTGGAGTACAAGGGCACGATAACGGTGGTACGATGAATGAAGAAAAAACGTATTTTAGCCGAAACTTTCAAGCGTATGCGATACGATAGATGGCTTGCGGGAATAGCTCTCCTTTTGGGAGGGCTGGTATGGGGGCAAGTGACGCCTTGGCCCCTCAGTAAATGGCAGCTATACGCGGTACAGAATGGCCAGCCGACGGGCGCGCCTTTGCCGGAACGCAGCCTGGTGTATTTCCTCGACACCTTCGCGTCGGTAGTGGATACGATGGGCATGGCGGCAGCCGGCATCACGAGCTGGCGCTGGACGGTATTTCCCCTTTGGAATGCTATGGGTTTCAACCCTACTTTTTCCACGGCTGAAACTCTGATATTTACCCCCAGCATCCAGAGTGCGTATCCAAACCCTCCCCCCGTGGTAGTAGCGCTCCAGGTGACAGGTCCAGCAGGCGATACGGCCCAAAGCTATCGTCTCCTCCAGCTGCGGCGTAACTGGGGTGGAGTAGGGGATATCTATTTCTGGGCATGCCCTGGTGGTGAAGCCTATATCCCCATCAGCATGACTACGACCGATGTGGATTCCATCAAGGTATGGGTAGAGCGGGGCGGCGTGAGATACGACTCTATCACTGTGACGCATCCGACAGTATGGCGTTTCTCGGTGCCGGTGGTGACGGATACCTACGATGTGATAGGTATAAAATACTTGCGGGGACGCCCCTGGGCGCCTGAGGGTCCCTATCTTCAAGCCACTCTGTATGTACAGCCAAGACATCCTTTTGTAGGGGGAGCGTGTGTGCTCCAGCCGATGGGGGCTTACTGCGTGGGCGATCCGGTAGAGCTGTATGTGGATTTGTACGGGGAGCTACGGGCGCAGGTAGGGTGGGACTTTGACGGGAATGGCACCGTGGATGCTACGGGTCCCATAGGACGGACGACCTTCTCGGCGCCGGGGACTTATACGATACAAGCTTATGTGAGTTGGTTGCCGGGGTGTAGGGAGACCCTCCAGACGGGTGTCACCATAGAGCCGACCGCAGCCCTTACAGCTCCGGCTATTTTGGGGCCGTCTACTTATGTGTTGGGCCAGCCCGTACAGCTGCGCTTAGGAGGAGTGCGGGGCACGGTATATGTGGATTGGCTGGATGACGGCCAGTGGGAGGGAATAGCTATCGGGGGGACGGGCTTCCAGCGCACTACGCCTTCTTATACGCTGAGTGCGCCTCCGCCGGCGGGGGGCTATCCGGTGCGAGTGCGCCAAGTGCTCTGTGGCAGTAGCCGCGAAGATGTGCTCTACTGGAGTCCTACACTCTCCTCTACGCTGACCCCTGATGGGGTTATCCTCTTGAAGAAGAGGCCCTTCTGTGTGGGAGACTCGGTGGTTTTGGCGGTACAACCTTCTGCTAACTTTTCCCCGGGCCAAGCTGGGTACTTGGTTGCCTGGAACTTTGGCGGGGGCTGGACAGCGCCTTCAGTCACTGCGGCAGAGACGGTCTTCACGTGGAACGGCCAGCCCCTTGCGGTGCGCGCTCAGCTCTACCACCCCAGTGGGGGCAATCGGATTATTGGTCCGCTTTCGGTAACGGCTTTGGCACGGTGGGGAGGTATCAATCGCTTCACCGATATTGATTTTGCTCCTGGGGGATGTACTGCGGACTGGTGTCCTACCTATTGGGTATGGGGGGATGTCTTGTGTGGGGGTAGGAATGTGCGGATTAGCTTGACGACGCAGCCCCAAGGGCGCTCGTGGCGGTGGCGCCTCCTCCTGCCTACCGATACGTTGAGCTGGCCGGCTGACTCTGTACCTTCTACCTATACATATACCTTGCCCATGACGCCCGGGGTATATACCATAGAAAGCCAGTTAGAGACGCCGTGTGGGCTATGGCAGGAAGTGTGGGCCTTCCGAGTGGAAAATACCGGTACGGGACGGCCCGGCGCAGTAATGTACACCCAGACAACTTGCAACTATTGGTATACCACCTCCCCTGAAGTCAAATTGGTGGTTTGTGCTCGGGAGCAAGTGTATGTATACGACTATGACGCGAGAGAGTACGGTGGCGGCGGGATAGAAGAGCTGCGGATAGTCTATGCCAATGGCCAGCCGGTAGAAACGGCACCCACGGGCGGAGGTATTTCTTTTGTGGCTCCAGCCCAGCCCGGCTCCTATACGGTGTACCTCCTTTGGCGCTCCTGCGGCGGACGAGAAGATACCTTGACCTACCGCTTAGAAGTGAAGGAAAGCCAAGCCCCTTACTTTACAGCGCCACGAATGGCGTGTGTAGGACAGCCCGTGACCTTCCACCGGGAAGGACCGACCCCCCTCCAAGGTCATCCCGCTTGGCTCCAGTGGGACTTCGGCGATGGTACGCTCCTCTCGGATACCGCCACTGTCCTTACGCATACCTATAGCCAGCCGGGGTATTATACCGTCAAGCTGGATGGAGTAAATCCTGCCTGCGGACGAAGGAGCTTTTCGCGACAGATACATGTGGCGAGCAGCGTGCCCACGCCGACGATACTCTCTGCCTCCTTAGTAAATGGGGTGCTCACTTTTGCAGGCGAGGCCCCAGGAGCGGATAGCGTGGTCTGGCACTTTGGCGATGGGAATATTGCGGTAGGCGTGCTCGCAGGCACGCACACCTATGCAGGGAATGGCCCCTATACCGTCCATCTCTATGCCTACAATGGTTGCGGGGTGGATACGGCGCAAGTGGTGGTCACCACCTTAGCCCAGCAGACACCGGCAGGGTGGCGCCTGTATCCCAATCCCGCTACCCAAGAGCTTTATGTAGAAGCCCCAGCAGGGAGCTTTGGCGAGGTGGCCTTTTACACCGTCACAGGTCAGCTCATACGGCGCTATTTGCTTGCGCAGGGGGCAGCCACGCTCGCCGTGGGCGATCTGCCACGGGGCTTGTATATCGTACAGCTCCGCTCGGCGCAAGGGCTCTCCTATGCGCGGGTAGTCTTGGAGTAAGAAAGGTGGGGTCGGCTGGGGAGTTTCTTTTCTACTCCAGCCGACCCCAGTCTATGGGTTCTATGCCGTGCTGGATGAGAAACGCGTTGGCCTGCGAGAAGTGCCTACACCCGAAAAAGCCCTTATCCGCCGAATAGGGGGAGGGGTGCGCTGCTTCTAAAATCAAGTGGCGTGTGCTGTCTATGAGGGGCTTTTTGCTGCGGGCATAGCTGCCCCATAAAAGAAAAACCACATGCGGACGCACTTGAGACACTATCTGGATGACCCGGTCGGTAAAAAGCTCCCAGCCTTTGTTTTGGTGAGAAGCCGGCCGGTGGGCCTCTACCGTGAGAATAGCATTGAGCAGCAAAACCCCTTGCTTGGCCCACCCAGTAAGGTCCCCGTGGGGGGGCGGCGGAAAGCCCAAATCTGACTGGATTTCTTTGAAGATATTTTGCAGCGAGGGCGGGGGCGGTACGCCCTTGGGTACAGAGAAGCATAACCCATGGGCTTGGCCGGGGCCGTGATAGGGGTCTTGCCCTAAAAGTACCACCTTGACCTTATCTACGGGGCACAAGTCAAAAGCCCGAAATATCATCGGCCCCGGCGGATATAGGGTTTTCCCTTTACGCACTTCATCTTTGATAAAGGCAATCAAAGCTTCAAAGTAAGGCTTGTGGAACTCTTCTTCTAAGAGGGCTTTCCAGGAGGGTTCTATGCGCACTTCGGCCACTGGGACAAAGATAACGGGAGGTCGTACCTTTGGCTCATGGAAGGGGTATATTTGGTTGGGGGGCTGCGCAGTCCTTTTGGTCGGTATGGCGGGAAGCTGGCCTTAGTACGTCCTGACGACCTCTTGGCGCATGTACTGCAGGCGGTAGTAGGCCAGTATCCGCAAATCCCCTTAGCCGCCTACGATGAGGTGATTGTAGGCTGTGCCAATCAGGCGGGAGAAGATAACCGCAACGTGGCGCGGATGGCCGTGCTTTTAGCGGGCCTGCCGGTAGAGGTGCCCGCGGTGACGGTGAATCGCCTTTGTGCTTCTGGGCTGGAGGCGGTGCTCCAAGGCGCCCGGGCCATCGCCACCGGCGAAGCGGACCTCGTTCTGGCCGGCGGCGTCGAATCCATGAGCCGAGCCCCGTTTGTCCTACCCAAAGCCGAGACTCCTTTTTCCCGCAAGGCCGAAATCTACGATACCACCATAGGCTGGCGTTTTATCAATCCACGTTTGGCTGAAAAATACCCGCCGTACAGTATGGGGGAGACCGCGGAAAATGTCGCAGAAAAGTACCACATTACGCGGGAGGCCCAGGATGCCTATGCGCTGCGCTCCCAGCAGAGGTACGCCCAAGCCAAAGCGAAGGGATTCTTTGCGGGGGAGCTGGTGGCTGTGCCCTTGCCGGATGGGACCCTATTTACCGAGGATGAACACCCCCGACCCGACACCACCTTGGAAAAGCTCAGCCAGCTGAGGCCGGCCTTCCGTAAGGGAGGCACCGTCACCGCCGGGAACGCTTCAGGTATCAACGATGGGGCCGCTATGCTGCTTTTAGCCAGCGAAAAGGCGCTCCGTACTTATCAGCTTACGCCGCTGGCTCGTATCGTGGGGGGGGCTACGGCGGGCGTAGACCCCGCTTACATGGGTATAGGACCTGTGCCGGCTACGCAAAAGCTCCTGCGTCGGCTTGGCTTGGCCCTTTCCGCGATTGACCTCATAGAGCTAAATGAAGCCTTCGCTGCGCAGGTGCTGGCCTGCATGCAGCTGTTAGAGATAGACGAGGCCCGACTGAATGTACATGGCGGAGCTATCGCCATAGGGCATCCGCTCGGAGCGAGTGGGGCACGCTTGGCGCTCACCTTGGCCCGCAGCCTCCATACCTACCAAAAACGACTCGGTTTGGCTACCCTCTGTGTGGGCGTTGGCCAAGGGGTAAGCCTCCTCTTAGAGCGGGTCTAATCCCTTTGTCCGGGATTTTGCGTATCTTTGCTGCCCATGATAGTCATAGAGCCACAAGAGGGAGAAAACTTAGAGAAGATGCTTCGGCGCTACAAGCGGAAGTTTGACCGCTTGGGTATAGCGCGTGAGGTGCGGGAACGCATGTACTACATACCGAAGTCTGTCAAGCGGCGCGAACAGATAAAGCGGGCGGCGTATCGCCAGCGCATGCAGCAGCTCCAACAGGGGCTGTAACAGGTGCTCTTAGCCATAGAAACCTCCTGCGACGACACTGCTGCCTGCATTTATGATGGGCAGCGGGTGCTCTCTCATGTGGTGTATCGTCAGGAAGTGCATGCGGCGTATGGGGGGGTTATTCCCGAGTGGGCCTCCCGAGAACATGAAGTGCGACTACCACTTGCAGTACAGGAAGCCTTGCGGGGGGCGGGCCTCACGTGGGCTGACTTACATGCGGTAGCTGCGGCGCAGGGGCCAGGGTTATTAGGGTCGCTCTTGGTGGGTTCTACCTTTGCGCGGGCGTTGGCTGCGGCTCAAGGCCGTCCCTTTATCGGAGTGCATCATTTAGAGGCTCATGTGGCTTCGTTGGAGCTGGGAGAGAAGCCCGTGGTTTATCCGCTCCTGGTGCTCGTGGCTACAGGGGGACATACGCACCTCTTTCGGGTGGTTCATCCCTTAGCGATGGAAGCGATAGGGCGCACCCAAGACGATGCCGTAGGCGAAGCCTTTGATAAAGTCGCCGCATCGCTGGGCCTGCCTTATCCGGGCGGCCCCCAGATTGAGGCTTTGGCGGCCCAAGGTAATCCCGGGGCCTTTCGTTTTCCCCAGCCCCGCACCGAGCAGCCATGGGATTTTAGCTTTAGTGGGCTTAAAACCGCTTTTTTGTATGCGCGGCGAGACCATCCCGAAATCCCCTTAGCCGACTTGTGTGCGAGTTGGCAGAAGGCCGTTTTTTCTTACCTCGTGGATAAGCTCCTGGGAGCGGCGCAGACTTATCGTATCCCTCGGGTGGGGTTAGTGGGAGGCGTAGCGGCTAATGAGTACTTGCGTTCGCTGCTATTGGCGCAGGCAGCAGAAAGAGGGATAGAAGTGTATTTAGCCCCGCTGGCATACTGTATGGATAATGCGGCGATGATAGCGGTGGCGGGGTGGCACCGCTACCTGAATGGCCTTTACACGCCGCTCACGGCGGTGCCTTTTGCGAGGGGGTAGTACCATACTTCGTGGGGGCCTACGCCGGGGATGTCTATGATGCCGGCGGCTTCCCAGCGGAGGAAGCCTTGCTTGGCATAGAAGGGTACCGCTTCTACTCGGGCATAACACCACACGAGGGTGATACCCTGCCGCGCTAAGAAAGACAAGGCTTTTTGGAGGAGAGTACGTCCTATGCCGGCTTGGCGCTGGTAGGCCGGATGGGTAGCCATGCCCCGCAGACGATATACGGAGGGCCCTTCGCCCAGCGGGGGGTAGGGCTCCTGAAAGAAAGAAGCCACCCCTACTACCTCGCCCGAGGGGGTATAGGCCGCGAAATGATAGGTACGCTTATCGGTGTCGCCCTCAAAGCGGGCCGCTTCTCGGGGCCAGCCGGGCCGCAATACCGCCCACCGCAGCGGTAAAACCGTCTCTGCGCTCACTATCAGCACTGAGGGGGACATTCCCCGCTGAGGGCTAACGAGGATACGAGAGCAGCGCAACTATGGGGGCCCCAAAAGGCTCCAAAGCTTGGCGTCCCCCCAGCTCCTCCAATACAATAAGGAACGCAAAGCCTACCACTTGCGCCCCAAGGTTCTGTACCAGCTTAGCGGTGGCCGCAGCCGTGCCCCCCGTAGCCAAAAGGTCATCGTGAATGAGCACTCTATCCCCCGGCTGAATGGCATCTTTGGCCATTTCTATCGTGGCGGAGCCGTATTCCAGTTCGTAGGAGAGGCTGGCGGCTACTTCGGGGAGCTTCCCTTTTTTGCGGACGATAGCGAAGCCCGCCCCTAACTGCTGCGCGATCATCGGCCCAAGCAAAAAGCCTCGGCTTTCAATCCCCACGACTTTATTCACGTCGCGCACCCGGAAGTGCCGAGAAAGCTCCTCCACGCACCGCTCCACCAAGCGAGGCCGTAAAAATAGGGGCGTAATGTCCTTGAACAAGACTCCGGGCTGGGGAAAATCGGGAATCTCTCGGATAGCCTCACGGAGCTCCTTTTCTAAAAGCATGCGCAAAGTTAGTCGCCTGTGAGGTATGGGCTGAGTTTCGGCAGTAAGGTGTCGGGAAGCCAAGTATGCCATACGTCGGTAGGGATAGGCCGGTCGCCCCAAAGGGTACGTTGGCGCACGAGCTGGCGGGCCAGCTTCCAAGAAATATAGGGATGAGCTGCCAGCTCTTCTACCGAGGCGTAACGCAGCGAAAGCGGCCCCCTTGCGGGTGGCCCTACTTCAAGGTAAGGGAGGGCCTTTTCCAAGTTTTCCGGCCGAAGCCCCCACACTTCCCTGAGCTGCGACGGGGAGACGAAATATCGCAACTTTTCCCGATACTTTACAATCTGTTCCCCCGTCTTGGGGCCGATACCGGGGAGTTTTTCCAGCTCTTCTGCAGAAGCTTGGTTGATATTGAGGATATTAGGCTTAGGTCTTGGACTTTTGGGCGGACGGGATGCTTGAGGGGGCGCGAGGAGGCCATACCGGCGCAGGCGATATCGTTCTATGGGGAGGAGGGTGTAGAGAGAGTCCAGCTCTTCCCAGCGGGTGAAACCGCCCCGCTTGTACCTATAGCGGATGAAAGTACGGGCGGCTTTGGGGCGGCATAGGCCCTTTTCCACCAGCGTGACGCTGTCTATGGCGTTGAGATTTAGGAGAAGTAAGCTCTCGGGCGATGTAGGATAGCTCACCGTGAGGAAGGGGCCAGCGACTTGCCATGCCGCTGAGTCTAAGGTCACTTCCACTTCTTCAATCTCCCGGAAGCCGCCCAGCTCTCGGCGCACCGCCAAGAGCCGATGAACCCTCCCCGCAGAAAAACCCGGCACGCTGAGGAGCGTGAGGCTATCAGCGCTATTTACCTCTATGGGTGGGGGAGAGGAGAGGCTAAGTCCAGCAGAACGAGGAGCCAGAAAGGTGCCTACTATCCCTATCACGGGCAAGGTTCCCCAGCCTACCCACCCCCAGACCGAAGGCCACCACCGCCCGCGCAGAGAAGAACGCATACCCCAAGATAAGAAAAGAGCCAGTAGCGTATTATGTTTAGCTTTGCGCCATGTTTCCTTTTGTGCGGCGGCATGTACCCCACCGCCCCGAAGAGCTGACCCACATGCTCAAAACCGTGGGAGTCTCCTCCTTAGAGGAGTTGTGTGACAGGATAGTACCTGAGTCCATCCGTGTGCGGGAACCCTTACGCCTGTCCCCACCCGCCACCGAAGCCGAAATCTTAGAAGAAATGCGGCAGCTGGCCCAACAAAATGCCCGTTGGCGCACCTACATCGGGATGGGGTATTATGGCACCCATACGCCGCCGGTTATTCAGCGGCTGGTGTTGGAAAATCCCGCCTGGTATACAGCCTATACCCCTTACCAGCCGGAGATTGCGCAGGGACGGCTGGAGCTTCTGATGCTTTTTCAAACGATGGTTTCAGACCTGACCGGCCTACCTATGGCGAATGCCTCACTCTTAGATGAAGCTACGGCGGCTGCCGAAGCGCTTTTCATGTTTTATAACTTCTCTGGGGGGAAGGGCAAGCGCTTTTTTGTGGATGCGCTCCTTCATCCGCAGGTGATAGGGGTGGTGGCTACGCGGGCAGAAGCGCTCGGTATTTCCTTGGAGGTAGGCGTACCGGAGGAGGCGGATTGGACGGGCTTTTTTGGAGCTATTCTTGCGTATCCGACGACGGATGGGTGGATACGGCCGCACTTACCTGCCCTTATTGCGCAGGCGAAAGCCGCCGGGGTGCAGGTAGCGGTGGCTACAGACCTCCTGATGCTTACGCTGGTGGAGGCGCCGGGGCGGTTGGGCGCTGATGTGGCTTTGGGTTCTACCCAGCGCTTCGGTGTGCCGATGGGGTATGGGGGGCCGCACGCAGCTTTCTTTGCCGCTACTGAAACCTACAAGCGCCACTTGCCGGGGCGTCTCGTAGGCCTTACGGTAGATGCCGAAGGGCGCCCTGCTTATAGACTGGCCCTCCAAACGCGTGAGCAGCACATCAAACGCGAGCGCGCCACCAGTAATATCTGCACAGCCCAAGTGCTCTTAGCCCACATGGCTACCCTCTACGCTATCTATCACGGCCCCGAAGGCCTCAAGGCTATTGCCCAAGCTATTCATGACAAAACCGCTCGTTTAGCCCAGACCCTCCAAGCTGCAGGCATAGAGCTGGCTTACTCTACTTTCTTTGATACGCTGCGTTTGCGCTTCACGCCTGCAGAGGCCCAAAAAGTACGCGAGCAGGCTACGACTCACCGTATCAACCTCCGCTATTATGAAGGAGGCGATGTCGGACTGAGCCTGGATGAAACGGTCCGAGAAGAAGACCTCCAAGCGTTAGCGGTGGTCTTAGGGGCAGCTAAGGGGCGTGCCCTTTCCCTTTCTGAGGTGGCGCAGCCCTGCTATCCGGCTGGGCTTGCTCGTCAGACCCCTTTCCTTACGCATCCTACTTTCCGAAGTTATCAAGGGGAGCAGCAGCTCACGCGCTTCCTTCATCGGCTGGTAAGCCGAGATATATCGCTCGTGCATTCTATGATTCCCTTGGGTTCTTGCACGATGAAGCTCAATCCCGTAGCGGCCCTGATGCCTATTAGCTGGCCCGAGCTGAACCAGCTCCATCCCTTCTTGCCCAAGGAGCAGGCTGCAGGGTATCAGGAGATGCTGCGGCGCTTGGAGAGTTACCTATGTGAGATTACGGGGTTTGCGGCGGTGAGCTTCCAACCCAACTCCGGCGCGCAGGGCGAATACACCGGCCTGTTGGTTATCCGTCGGTACCACCAGGCCCGCGGAGAAGGGCACCGCGATGTGGTATTGGTGCCTTCTTCTGCGCATGGAACCAACCCCGCCAGCGCTGTCCTGGCCGGGTACAAGGTCGTGGTCATAAGTGCCGATGAACAAGGCAATATCAGTTTGGCGGACTTAGACGCTAAACTGGCTCAATATGGACCCCGTGTGGCTGCTATCATGATTACCTACCCCTCTACGCACGGGGTGTATGAGCGGCGTGTGCGTGACATTTGCGACAAGGTGCACGCAGTGGGCGGACAGGTGTATATGGATGGTGCCAACCTCAATGCCCAAGTCGGCCTCACCAAGCCGGCCTATATCGGGGCGGATGTCTGCCACCTGAACCTCCATAAGACTTTTGCGATACCGCATGGGGGAGGGGGGCCTGGGATGGGGCCTATTGCGGTGGCGGCGCATTTGGTGCCGTACTTACCCACGCATCCGGTCGTCTCTACGGGTGGGCCAGAGGGAATCGGTCCTGTAGCGGCTGCCCCTTACGGGAGCGCGCTCATCCTCTGGATCTCCTACGCTTACATACGGATGATGGGCGCCGAAGGACTCACCTACGCTACCCAAGTGGCCCTCCTGAACGCTAACTACCTCAAGGCTCGGCTGGCGGCTTCCTATCCTATCCTCTATACAGGCGAAGGAGGATGGGTGGCCCATGAGTTTATCGTGGACCTGCGCAGCTTCAAGGTCAAGTACGGCATAGAAGTGGAGGACATCGCCAAGCGGCTCATGGACTTTGGGTTTCATGCGCCTACGGTGTCTTTCCCGGTGCCGGGTACCCTCATGATAGAACCCACCGAGAGCGAAGACTTAGAGGAGCTGGAGCGCTTCATCCAAGCGCTGGAAATCATCCGTGCGGAGATTGCCGAGGTAGAGGCGGGACAGGTGCCCGTAGAAGAGAGTGTCCTTCGGCGGGCACCCCACACCCAAGAAGTGCTGCTTAAAGAAAACTGGGACCGCCCCTACTCCCGAGAAAAAGCCGCTTTCCCGGCGCCGTGGCTGAGAGCGTATAAGTTTTGGCCGCCCGTGGCGCGGGTAGACCATGCCTATGGCGACCGGAACCTCGTCTGCGTGTGCCCCCCTACCGAAGCCTACGCCGAAGAAACACAGCCTTCTTTTAGCTGAGCGGCTTACCTGTACCTTTGCGCGGGTATGCACTTTCCAGAGGACTTATACTACACCAAAGAGCATGAATGGCTGCGTCTCACCAGCGAAAACGAAGGCTTGGTAGGTATCACCGACTTTGCGCAGTCGCAACTGGGCGATATCGTGTATGTGGATATTCCGACGGTGGGGCACACCTTGGAAGCGGGTGCTGTCTTCGGCACCGTAGAAGCCGTCAAAACCGTGTCTGACCTATACCTACCCGTCACCGCTACGATACTGGAAAAAAACCCCCTCTTGGAGACCCAGCCGGAAAAAATCAATCAGTCGCCCTACGAAGAGGGGTGGATGATTCGCGTGCGTATAGAGAAGCCCGAAGAGCTGAAAAACCTCCTGCGCGCAGAAGCCTATCAGGCGCTGATAGGGTGAGCGCACAGCCGCTTGTGTAAGCTTGGATGAATAAAAAGGGCATCAGCGGCGAAATAGAGCGCTATCTGGAGGAGATAGCTAAGCTCACTCAGCGGGGGGATGCTCGGGAGGAGAGTTACTATGACCTCCTCAAAAAACTCATAGAGGCGTTCGCTCGGGCCCAGGGTAAAACCATTGAGGTTACGGTACTGCCTAAGCCCACAGATGCGGGAAATCCTGACTTTCGGGTATGGGACGGCCGACATCAGGTGATTGGCTACATAGAGGCTAAGGCCCCTCACCAAAACCTTGACCGCATAGCGGACTCGCCTCAGCTCCGGCGGTATCGCGCGACTTTTCCTAATCTCATCCTTACGAACTTTTACGAGTTTCGGTTGTATCGGGAAGGGCAAGCGCTAAGGGGGGCTATGCTGGCGCGTTCGTTTATCCCGCAGCAGCTAAAAACCCAACCGCCTGCCGAGCAAATGCAGGCGCTGGAGCAGCTCTTCGAGACTTTCTTTTCTTTCGTTCTCCCGCATTACCTGACTCCGCAAGCCCTTTCGAGAGAACTTGCGCGGCGCACGCGTTTCCTGCGCGACGAAGTCATTCGGCCGGAACTGGCCGAGCAGATCAAGCACGGGCAGGGTGACCTCTATGGCTTTTACGATGCCTTCCGCAAGTACCTAATCGCTAACCTCTCCCTCGAGCAGTTTGCCGACCTCTACGCCCAGACCCTCACGTATGGGCTATTTGCTGCCCGTACCCGTACCCCAGGCTCTTTTAGTCGGCGCGAGGCCTTTGACCTTATCCCCCCCACTATCGGCATCCTACGCGACGTTTTCCAGTTCATCTCGCTTGGCAAACCCTCTCGCCAGATGGAGGTCATTGTGGACGAGATTGCCGCTGTCCTGAATGCCGCTGAAGTCCAAGCCATCCTCGAGCAGTACTACAAACAAGGCAAGGGCGATGACCCCATCCTGCACTTTTACGAGACCTTCTTGGCCGAATACGACCCTGAAACGCGTGAGCGACGCGGCGTCTATTATACACCGCAGCCGGTGGTGCGCTATATCGTGCGCGCCGTCCATGAATTGCTCAAAACCCGCTTTGGGCTCGCCGATGGACTGGCCGATCCTTCTGTGACGCTATTAGACCCGGCCGCCGGCACGCTTACCTTCCCGGCTGAGGCCATCCGTGTGGCTTTTGCAGAATTCACCGCCAAATATGGCACGGGTGGAAAGGAAAACTTCCTGCGCCGGCACATCCTGCCCCACTTTTACGCCTTTGAACTGCTAATGGCCCCCTATGCTATCGGTCACATGAAGATAGGCTTCCTGCTTGAAGCGCTCGGCGTGCCGCTCCAAGAGGGGGAACGCTTCCAATCCTACCTGACCAACGCACTGGAAATGGAAGATTTACAACAAATCCAAATCCCCGGCTTGGCTTCGCTTTCCGAAGAAAGCCACCAGGCCGCCCGCGTCAAGAAGGAGGAGCCAATCCTGGTCATCCTGGGCAACCCCCCCTATTCCGGCATTTCGGCCAATCAGAACGACTGGACGGAGCAACTCCTGAAGACCGACCTGGATGGCGCCCAGAGTTACTACACGGTGGATGGTCAGCCGCTCGGCGAGAAAAATCCCAAGTGGCTGCAGGACGACTACGTCAAGTTCCTACGGTTTGCGCAGTGGAAGGTTCACAAGGCGGGTCGCGGTATCGTCGCTATGATTACCAACCACGGCTACCTGGATAACCCTACCTTCCGCGGCATGCGCCAGAGCCTGCTCAGGACCTTTGACGAAATCTACATCCTTGACCTGCACGGCAATAGTCTGAAGCGGGAAACCGCCCCCGACGGCCGCCCAGATGAGAACGTCTTTGACATTCGCCAGGGAGTAGCCATTGCCTTCTTCATCCGCCACGGCTACCCTGAAAAGCGCGGCGTCTATCACGCCGACCTCTACGGCCGACGCGAAGAGAAATACGACTGGCTGGAAACCCACGACCTGACCACCACTGGTTACCAGCCTATCCAGCCAACCTCGCCCTATTACCTCTTCGTGCCGCGTAGCACCCCCAACCTGCAGACTTACCTCTCCTGGCTGCGCATCAACGAGATTTTCCCCGTCAACAGCGTGGGCATCGTCACCGCAAGGGATAAACTCACTATTCACTGGACATCCAATGAAGCCTGGACGACGGTTCTCAACTTTAGTCGCATGGATGAAGAGCTGGCTCGGCAGGCGTACCAGTTGGGCAAGGATGCGCGCGACTGGAAAGTCTCGCTGGCGCAACAGGACCTGCGGCACAACGGCGGTCCTCACCGAGAGAAGATTGTACCGATCCTGTATCGCCCCTTTGATATTCGCTACACCTATTATACGGGTCGCTCACGCGGTTTCCACTGCATGCCCCGCCCCGAAGTCATGTCCCACATGCTGGCGGGGAAGAATATGGCATTGGTAACTACGCGCCAGGTCAAAGCAAGCCAAACCTGGCAACACTGCTTCGTAGCCAGTCAAATCACGGAGTCTTGTGTGATTTCCAATCAAACCAGCGAAATCGGTTATGTGTTTCCCCTCTATCGCTACCCCTCCGATATGTTACATACCGACAAACAGCCTAACTTGGCCAAGGAGGTGCTGCCCAAGCTGGCCGAGGTCTATGGCTTCCCCCCCACGCCAGAGGAGGTACTGGCCTATATTTACGCTGTCTTTTATAGCCCCACCTACCGCCAGCGATACGCCCAGGAGCTACGTACGGACTTTCCCCGCGTGCCCTTTACGGCGGATCCCGAGGTCTTCCGTCAAATGGCGACGCTGGGGCAGCGCTTGATAGACCTGCACCTGCTACGCAGCCCGGAGCTGGATCTGCCGCAGGTCAAATACCAGGGCAGCGGGGAGGACCGTATCCGCATTGTGCGGTACGAGGCCGGTCAGAAGCGCGTCTATATCAACGCCGACAAGTATTTTGAGGGCATCACGCCGGAGATGTGGGCATACCAGATTGGCGGCTATCAGGTGCTGGAAAAATACCTGAAAGACCGCAAGGGACGCTCCCTGGATGACCCGGTGCACTATATCCGCATTGCCACCGCCATTGCCCACACCATAACCCTCCAGGCGGAGATAGACCAGCTTTATCCTATGGTAGAGGCTGAGCTCCTGCTATGGAAGACAAAACAGAGTTAGGGATATGCGAGCGGTGATTGTCGGGCCGGGGGTGATGGGAGAGACGCTGGCGGGCGCCTTCCGTCAGGTCTATCCCCAAGAAGGCTTGGTGTTTCTCGGGCCGCCCTCGGAACGGAGACGACTTTTGGCAGAGCGTTTCGGTGCCGTGGAGGCTACCGCCCCTGCCGACATCGGCGAAGCGGTAGACTGGCTCTTCCTCACCCTCAAACCCCAAAAAGCCTTGCACGTACTGCCGACATTGCGCCCGCTCCTCAAGCCGGAGTCGGTGGTGCTTTCGGTCATGGCGGGGGTGACCTTGGCGCATGTACGAGCAGCGCTGGGGCATCCGCGGCTGGTACGCACCATGCCGAATACCCCCGGCCGCATAGGCGCAGGCATCACCGTATGGACCGCCGATAGCCTCTCGGAGGAAGAGCACATCACCGTAAAAAGCTTTTTGGCTGCGTTAGGCGAAGAGATTTATGTGGAGGAGGAGAGCTATATAGACATGGCTACGGCCCTGTCGGGTACAGGGCCGGCATATGTGTTTCTCTTTATGGAGGCGCTTATGGATGCGGGGGTGCATATGGGCCTCCCGCGTCATATCGCCGAAAGGCTCGTAGAGGCGACCCTACGAGGGGCCGTGGCTTACTACAAGCATACGGGGAAGAACCCCGCCGCCCTGCGGCACGAAGTAACCTCTCCCGGTGGCACCACAGCCGAAGCCATCTACCGCTTGGAAAAAGCGGGCTTTCGGCCGGCGCTCTCTCGGGCCGTCTGGGCAGCCTATCAGCGTTCGCTCTCGTTGCGACCGCCGCTGCCCGCCCAAGAAGGGTAAGGGGTTACTTTTTGTGCTGGTAGAAAAGCTGCTCCCAGGCTTTTTCGCGTTCGGCGGCTTCGGTGATGTAGGGGGTAAAGTACGCGATATTGAGCACGAGCCAGTTGAGCACATTGGCCGGGAAATAAGTGGGCCGCACAAAATCTACAAAAAGCACGACGCGCAGGCCATTGGTATTATTATGCACCTCGTGGTCAAAGCAGTCATCAAAGATGATAACTTTACCTTCTTCCCAGTGGAGTTTTTGGTCGTGGACGCGTATCCAACAGTTTTCTTTGGGTTCGGGCACAATCAGGCCGAGGTGTAGGCGCAAGACCCCATTATACGGGCCGCGGTGGGGCGGGATGTACTTGCCGGGCTCTAAAATAGAGAAGAAAGCGGTTTTGATGCCGGGGATGCGGCGCAAAAGGCGGGTAGTTTCGGGGCAGGCTTTGGTATTGGCTTCGCTCCAACGCCCATAGCCACAAAACATGAAGGTTTTCCAGTTTTTGTCTTGGGTAATCGTTTGTACCTCTGGGGTGATCTCATGGAAGGCGGGCAGCTCGTCTTTGCGTTCTAAGACTTTTTCCAGTTCGGCGCGGATGACTTGCCAGTGGTCTTCCAGTTCTTTGGCCCAAGGGAAGAGTCGTGTGTCGTAGACGGGGGGATTGCCATGCACAGAGAATCGCACATTCACCTCTTCTACGAAATCTACAAAACCTTGTACAAGCTTCTCGCGCAGGGTCTTCGGTTGTTTTAGGACCCCTTTATACACGCGGCTTGCCATGGAGGCAAAGGTACAGCATAAGATAGAATGAAAGTAAAGTTTTACCTTTGAGGCATGCATAAACTCCTCCTGCTGGGGCTTGCGTTTGTGGTATGGGCGCAGACGACTACCCATCCCAATCGGGCGTATGTGCGTTTAAGCCAAGCTCCTTTTCTGCATGGGGTGGCGTCAGGGGATCCTTGGACCGATAGGGTTATTCTCTGGACGCGGGTGACCCCTCCGCAAAACTGGACGGGTCCCATTAGTGTCACCTGGGAGGTGGCGGATGACCCGCAGTTTTCGCAGATAGTGGCTTCGGGGAGCACGACCACAGACGCCGACAGAGACTACACGGTCAAGGTAGATGCCACGGGTTTACAGCCCGGCCGATGGTACTACTATCGGTTTCATGCGCTAAACGCTACTTCGCCGACGGGGCGCACGCGTACTATGCCCACAGGGAACGTCCAGCGCCTCCGTATCGCCGTGGTTTCCTGTGCCGACTACCAAAATGGCTTCTACAATGCCTATGAAAATATCACGCTGCGCAATGATGTGGATTTTGTGGTGCATTTAGGGGATTACATCTACGAGTATGGTCCCCAGCAAAATAGCGTGCGGCAAGCAGACCCCCCCAAAGAAACGGTAACTTTGGAGGATTACCGCATACGCTATTCGCATTATCGGCTGGACTCGATGCTCCAGTGGCTCCACCAAAACTATCCCATGATAGCGGTGTGGGATGATCATGAGCTGGCCAACGATGCTTGGACGGGTGGGGCCCAGAACCATGATCCTAACAGCGAGGGCCCTTTTTCTGCACGGAAAGCTGCAATGCTCCGCGCCTATCATGAATGGATGCCTTTCCGAATGCCTGACCCCACCGACTCCCTACGTATATGGCGCAGCTTTCAGTGGGGCAATCTGGCAGACCTTATCTTTTTAGATACGCGCCACTACGGGCGGGACCAGCAAGTCACAGCTATCAGCTTTCAGCCGGGGGTGCCAGCCAATGACCCCACGATGAACGACCCCAATAGACGCCTCTTAGGGGTAGTTCAGTTCAGCTGGCTCACTAATCAACTCAAGGCTTCCACAGCTACCTGGCGATTGATTGGGCAGCAGGTGATGGTGGCCCCGCTGACAGTCACCGTTTTCGGGACTACCTACGTGGTAAATCCTGACCAGTGGGATGGGTACCCCGCAGAACGCCGTCGCCTGATGGATACCCTTATCCAAAATAATATCGGGAATGTCGCTGTCCTCACGGGAGACATTCATACGTCGTGGGGCAATGATCTCCCCTTCGGCCCGGGGACCTATAATAACTCAACAGGGGCTGGCTCCACAGCGGTGGAGTTTGTTTCGCCCAGTATCACCTCCGCTAATGCCTCTTTCTTAGGGAACTTTGCCAGTCCAAGCTTTGTCCAGTCGCAAAATCCGCATGTGCGCTATGTAGACCTCACCAAGCATGGCTATGTGCTCATAGATGTGAAGCCCGATACCGTGCAAGGGGACTGGTATTATGTAAATACGATTACGCAGCCGCAAGCTGGGGAGAGCTGGGGGGATGGTTGGTATGCAAAAAGCGGAGAGCGGTTTTTGCGCAAGGCTACAAGGCCTACTTCGGCCCCGGCAGGGTATAATCCTCCGCTTATTCAACGGGGGGCTGTTACGGTGGTCTCGGCTGCGACCCGCCCTGTGCTGGTAGGGGTGTATCCTAATCCGGCTGAGGAATGGGTGACCCTGCAGCTATACACGACACAGGCCCAGCGCCTCCAACTTATCCTGTATAATGCAGAAGGGCAGCGGGTGGCCTCGTACGATATCCAGACGCCTTCGGCGGGGACGCATTACTACCAAGTGCCCTTAGAGGGGCTGGCGCGCGGCGTATTCTTGCTGGAGCTTCGCACCGCTGCGGGCGGCAGCCATACGTATCGCCTCCTTAAGCGGTAGCGTTCTATCTTTGTTCCATGGCGGGGCAGGACAAAGAAGCCGAAAAGCTCATTAGAGAACACATGATTGTGGCGATGGGGGCTGGGCTCTTGCCGGTGCCTTTTGCCGACTGGGGCTTGACTACTGCCGTCCAGCTGAATCTGGTGCGGAAGCTGGCCAGCTTGTACGAGGTGCCTTTTTTCTCGGGCATGGCGAAGGGTCTTATCGCGGCGCTCGTAGGGGGCACTACGGTACGAGGCGCCGCTACCCTGGTGAAGGTTATCCCGGGGATTGGGTGGATGATAGGGGGCCTTACGGCTTCCGTCGCTGCGGCCGCTACTACCTACGCGGTAGGGCGAGTTTTTCAAAGCCACTTCGCAGCAGGGGGCACCCTCCGAGATTTTGATGTAGAAGCGGCCAAGAAAGCCTATCAGCGCGCCTTCCGCGAAGGACAAACCCTCTCCGAAGCGCTTCACAAAAATCCCCCTCCTGCCGCCCAAGACCCCTACGAGCAACTTAAGAAGCTCCACGAGCTCCATCAAGCAGGCATCCTCACCGCTGAAGAGTACGAAGCCCAGAAAAAGAAACTCTTAGAGCGGCTGTGAGCGTGCGGCTTGGATTTTTCGCTCCCCCTCGTCCGTCCCTCCAACCGGTAGGGGCGCTCCCTGTGTATTGGCTTCGGGCGACCGAACCCTTAGCCCATTTCATAGCGGTGTGGGAGGCCCCAGCTTTACCCAATTTCCCCGCTGGCACGCGAGCCCTTCTATTGCGTCTCTTAGCCGCGGAAAATGCTCGTTATCCTGCGGGGGGCTTAGCGCAACGGCTCAAACGGCTGGGCTGGACCTTTGAGTGGCACAGCTCCTTGGATAGTATATGGCTTTCGGCCAGTGGGCTGGTAGAGAACCTGCCCGCCGCGCTGGAGCTTCTACACTTGATGGTAGAGGCGCCGCTCTTGCGCGGTCCGGATGTGGTCAAGCACCGTTCTCGGCTCATAGAGAGCCACATACGTGCGTGGGCGAATCCGGCTTACCGGGCCGACTCCTATGTAGCCCAGGGGTTGTGGGGAGATACCTATGCGGTAATGGAGGGCGCCTCGCCTGAGGCACTTCAAAAGGTGGGCGAAGCTGAACTCTGGGCTTACCACGAGGGTTTTCTTTGGCGGGGGCTGCGTGCGGTGGTGCTGGTAGCCCCTACCTTGCCTAAGTCGCTAACTCCTTGGCAGATATGGGTCCGTCCCCTGAGGTATGCGCTACGGCTCCCTTTGGAAAAAGAGCCTACTATTCAGGTGGAGGAAACACCCGAGGCCCAGCAGGCTTCCTTACGCTGGGCGTATCCTTGGCGGCGTGCTCTCTCCCCTTCGGATGTGTGGTATGCCTTAGGGGTGCTGCGGCTGGGCGGGTATTTTGGTTCGCAGCTCATGCGCACCATCCGAGAGGAGGCCGGCCTGACGTATGGAATTTATGCGCGGGCAGAGGAGACGCAAGCGGGAAGCTACCTGGTCATTCGCACAGAAGTGGCCCGAAGCCGTGCGGCTGAAGCTGTCGCCCGTATCCAGGAAGAGGTGCAGCGCTGGGCTACGCAGCCTTTCCCCACCATGGAAATCTGGGAGGAAGCCCGAAACTACCTTTTAGTGCAACGCACCCCAGAGACGCTGCGGGAATGGGCTTCTTGGATAGCGGGCGCGCTTATGCGCCATCGCCCCATAGAACTGTATTATGCCCAGATGGAAACGCTGGCTCAGGCCACGTGGCCGCATATCCCGTCCCTCCTCCTACCGGACGAACCCTTCCTGCAAGTGGGGGTAGGCGTGGAGAAGGGTATTTTTGCCGGCGCATGCGTCTAAGGGCCGGCATTGTGGTTTTCCCCGGCAGTAACTGCGATAGGGACTTATACTATGCGTTAGAGCGGGCGGGGTTTGTGCCGCGCTTTCTCTGGCATGGCGAATCCCAGCTACCGCCCTTGGAAGCCGTGTTTTTGCCGGGGGGCTTTTCGTATGGCGATTACTTACGGGCGGGGGCTATTGCGCGATTTGCGCCTATCATGTCGGCGGTGGAGGCTTTTTGGCGGAAGGGAGGCTTCGTAATGGGGATATGTAATGGGTTCCAGATTCTTACGGAGGCGGGCTGGCTGCCCGGCGCTTTGCGCAAAAACAGCGGCGGGCGTTTCCTCTGCACCACCGTCACCATAGAACTCAGAGGGGTTAGCCCTTTGAGCGACTACATAGGGGGGCGGGCGTATCGTTTGCCTATTGCCCACGGCGAAGGGCGCTATGAACCAGCGGGTAGCTTACCCCCGGGCCGCCTGCACTATGTGCCTGCACCAGCCCCCAATGGAAGTTTTGCGGCTATTGCCGGCCTCATCAACGCCGAAGGGACCGTCTTAGGCCTGATGCCCCATCCTGAGCGGGCGTGTGACCCCTACCAAGGCCACTTAGATGGGTTGGACTTTCTGCGGGGGATAGCCCGCTACTTAGCCGCCCGCTAAGGTGCTTACCCGCTCTCTCCTTATAGTCCTTGCCATAGGCTTAGGCGTAGGCAGCTTCGCTGTACAAGAACCGTTGGCTCGGGCAGCCACCCAGATTACTGCGGTGGTGGCATTTTATACCTTTTTTTATGCCCCTGCCCGTGGCTTATTGTATGCTTTTGGGTATGGGTTAGCAGTGACGGGAGTGTTTCTCTTTGTAAGCGGCAAGAGCTGGTTAGAAATATTTGCAGGTTGGGAGCTGGTGAGCGTGGGCGCATGGGCCCTGATTGTGGGGGCACGCGGAGTAAGCCGGCGTAGCTTAGAGGCAGCCTTTATCGCCTTTATTGTCAATCGGGTAGGGGATGTGTTTTGGCTTATGGCGGCTTCGGGGGCCGAGGCTTTCCCTGAAGGCTTCTGGATAGCGGGGTTGGTGAAAGCGGGGATTTTTCCTTTTACCTTCTGGCTGGTGCAGGCTATGTATGCGCCTGCGCCCGTGTCGGCGCTTTTGCATTCTGCCCTGCTGGTGGCCTTAGGGGTATATGGGCCGCTGCGCTATCCTGAGTGGCGAGTGGGCTTTGATGCAGGGGCGCAAAAAGCAGCTGAGCTACTCGCTGTGTGTGCAGGGATAGGGGCGGTAGGGAGCCGTTCCCCGAAGGTAGCCTTGGCCTGGACGACGGCGGCCCACTTAGCGGGAGTAGTGGCTCTGTGGCCTCAACCGGAGCAAGCCCAGCAGGCCCTCTTACACCACAGCTACCTCAAGGCCGCGCTTTTTCTCCTCCTGGGATGGGTGCAAAGGCAGGGTTATCTCACCCTTTGGGAAGCTGGCCTGGCAGCGGTTCTCGCTGGGCTCCTTGTTGCTGGCGCGCACACCGGCTCCCCTCTATTGGCTATTGCTGAGGGACTCAACGCTCTCGCCTTAGGACGGCTATGGGGACGCTTTTCCCTTCGTCGCAAAGGTGCAGCAGCTGACCCATATAGGGGGCTAAGTGCGCCGTTGTTTTTAGCTGTGTTCTGCTTGGCAGAAGGATACTTGCGCTTTTCTGTGCCCGAAGCTTTTATTTTTCTACCGCTCGGTATAGTGGGGGTCTGGCTCGCCAAAGTGCAGCTGTATTGGCGGTTAGATAGGCCTTTTCTCCTCTTGACCCAAGATACCTTGCATGCCTGGCTCACTTGGGTCCGCTATTGGGCAGGTATGGAAGTCTTTTTAGGGCGGGTATTCGTTCGGGTGGCCCAGCGGTGGATACGGCTTGCGTACCTTAGCGGCTTGACAGAGGTAGCTATGACGCATAGAGGCTGGCGGGCTATGGCTCGTCGGGCGCGCGGGGCCTTGGCGGTCTTCACCGCCCCGAATGAACCCCTTACCTATGCGCAAGCCCTACGTTGGGGCTTCCTTCTCACGCTCATGACAGCGATTGTATGGCGGTTTTTGCGCTAAATCTCCTTTGGTTGGGGCCCCTGGCTATAGGCTTTTTGTCGCTCTTCTTAGGGCGGCGTGCCTTGTGGGGGCTGGTGGTGGGTAGTGGCTTTGGACACCTCCTCCTGTGGGGCTATCTCTACCTTACCTACCATGCCCAAGGACCGGTACAGGTGTTGCCGTGGTTCAGCTTAGGGGGGAAGCCGCTCTTCTATGCCATAGGGCTGAGCCCGCAGAACGCCTGGCTGGTATTTCTCGCTATTTTTTTGGGGCATGCTGCCTTATTTTATGCGGTGGCGCAGATAGCTCGGCCCAGAGCGTTTAGCTTTTTGGTATTTCTCGTGATGGCTTTTTCGCAGGGGGTGTTTCTGGCGCGGGATGTGGTGCTGTTTTTTGTGTTTTACGAGGCTTCGCTGGTGCCGGCGTTTTTGCTTATTTATGGGTGGGGGGGACGACAGCGGCGAGCCGCGGCGGTCAAGTTTGCCCTCTTTACGCTGGGAGGGTCGGTGGTGCTGCTGATTGGGCTACTGTGGGGGCTCATGGGACGCGCTTCGGGTTTGTGGGAGGAATGGCGGGGTATGGCCCTCCCGATGGGGGCCTGGTGGCTGATGACGATAGGTCTGGCTGTCAAGCTGCCCCTTATCCCGCTACATAACTGGCTGGGCGAAGCCCATGTAGAAGCCGACACCCCAGTCTCTATACTTTTAGCGGGGCTCCTCCTCAAGCTGGGCGGGTATGCGCTCCTGAGCTGGGTCTGGATCAATGGACCTTCTGGACTTTTGGTGGGTTGGGGGGGACTCTCCTTAGTATATGCGGCGGCTGTGGCTACCGCCCAAAAGGACCTCAAAAAGCTCATTGCTTTTACTTCTATTGGGCACATGGCTTTGGTCGCCATAGGGGCAGGTGCGGGCAGCTCCACCGCCTTGCAGGGCGCTTATCACCAGCTTTTTACCCATGGCTTGGTAAGCGCAGCTCTTTTTGCCTGGGTGGGCTACATAGAAAAAGCCACAGGGAGCCGGCACATCGGTTACTTGCGTGGGGTACTCAAAGGAGTAGGCTTTCAGCAACTCTTGCCTGTGGTGTTGTTTTTTGCGGCGATAGGCGTGCCGGGTACGGCCCTTTTTGTGTCAGAGGTGCTTGTCGTATTAGGCACAGGGGCCGGCATAGGATGGACATGGGCATGGGTGCCGGCGTTGAGCTTACCGCTCACAGGCATATACTTTTTGCGGGCTTATCGGGAGCTGGCTCAGCCTACTCCTGAACAGGTGCCGCTACCCGAAGCCCACCTCTTTGCGCCGCAGCTTGCCGTGATAGGGGTACTGCTTCTGGGGATTTTGCTTGCAGGGATTTTCCCTCGGCCCTGGCTAACCGTGCTTTCCTATGTGGGGCCTTGAGCGGCTCTGGCCCGAACTGGGACTGATAGCGGCCGCCTTAGCGTATAGGTATCGCTTCCTAAGCAGCTTAGCCTTGGCCTTGTATGCGGGGGGTATTCTTTGGCAGGAGCAAGCCGAAACCCTTCTCCTGCGCTTTTCCCCCGAAGCAACGCTTTTTTGGGCCGTAGCCGTAGCCCTTACCCTCATCGCCCGGATGATAACGCCCCCTTCCTTAGGTGGGGCCTGGGCGTTAGTGCTCTTGCTGGGCTCCTACGGACTTCTTTTGCGCAGTACCCACCTGCTTTTTAGCTGGGCTTGCTTGGAGAGTGCCGCACTCAGTGGGTATTTTTTCGTGGTAGCGATGGGGCGGGAACCCCTGCAGTGGAGTGCAGCTATTCGGTACTTCACTTGGAGTGTTTTAGGATCGGCGCTTATTCTCATGGGTATAGCGGTTCGGCTGGTCCAGCACCTTCCCCTCTCGTATCCCATAGAGTCGGGGGGATTTTTGGCCGATGGTTGTCTCTTTTGGGGGTGGGCTATAAAGGTAGGTCTGATTCCGTGGCATTTTTGGCTTTTGGGGGTGTATCGGGCGCTGCCCACAGTCTGGGCAGCGTGGTACGCGGCTATACCCAAAGGGGCCTTACTGCTTAATCTCCTGAGCCTCCTCCCCACAGAAGGCAAGGGCCCTCTGCCGTTTATTTTTCTCGTCTTGGGGATGGTGAGCTTAGGCGCCGGCTATGCCCGCGCCTGGTCAGCGCCTACCCCGATAGAGAAACTCTTCTGGGGCAGCTTCTCCCAAGCAGGCTACATGGTATTGGTTCTTGCGCCGGGGGCTCAAGCCGCAGGCTGGAACTTTTGGCTGGTCTATGCCGGGGCCAGCTTTCTGGCATTTTTGTATGCTGCACACCCTTGGCGCGGACGCATAGGAGATGCTGTCGGCCTCCTCTTACTGGCTAATCTGGCCGGCCTTCCTCCAGTATTAGGCTTCTGGGTGAAGCTGGCTCTTTTTGTAGAAGCTTTCATACGCTTTGAGGGGCTCTTGCGTATTTTTCTTATAGGAGTGGGGCTTGTAGCTACCATAGCGGGGTTTGCGATATATGGACGGGTGGCGTGGGCACTGTGGCAAGGGCCTTCGGCAGCGGTCTCGTGGGGAAGAAAGGTTTTATATGGGGTAGGGGCAGGAAGCCTTTTGGTGCTGGGGATTGTGGGGCTACGCTGGAGCTAACGCCGAGAGGGCTACCCGCAGGTAGTCTAAGGCGAGGTCTATATCGGCTTCGGTAGTGGGTAAGCCGAGAGAGAAGCGGAGCGTAGCTTTAGCTTCGGCGGGGGAGAGCCCCATGGCTAAGAGCACATGGGAGGGTTCGGGTTTGGCGGAGGTGCAGGCAGAGCCGGTAGCTACCCCCAGGTACGGCGCCCGCGCCATAATATCGCTGGCTTTCAATCCAGGGAAGGTCACACTAAGGGTATTGGGGAGACGGGGAGCAGAAGCGCCATTGACACGAGCTGAAGGGTACAAAGCCTGGATGCCTTGCCAGAGTTTTTCGCGCAGGGAGAGGAGCCGCTCGGTGGCAGCAGGCAGTTCGGTGAGGGTAGCTTGGAGGGCAGCGGCCATCCCTACAATAAGGGGTACGGCCAAGGTGCCGCTGCGCAGGCCGCGTTCGTGTCCGCCGCCATATAGCAGGGGGCGAAGCACTACCCGCGGGTTCTTGCGTCGTATAAAGAGGGCGCCAATCCCCTTCGGCCCATAAAACTTATGGGCGGAGAGCACCGCTATATCCACATCTAAGTCAGGCAGGGAGACAGGTATTTTCCCGATAGCTTGGGTGGTGTCGCACAGGAAGAAAGCCCCGGCTTCGTGGGTGAGGCGGGCCAGCTCGTGGATGCGCTGCACTACGCCCGTCTCATTATTGGCGAGCATGATGGCCACCAGGAGGGTGGAGGGGCGCAGGTGTTTTCGGAGGGTGTCGGGTTCTGCGAGGCCCTCGGGGGTAACGGGGAGGAGTTCTACGGTCCAGCCTTGCTGTTGGAGGGCTTGTGCGGGGTCTAATACGGCTTTGTGCTCTGTGGCGGCGAGGAGAAGGTGGTTTTTGCCGCTTTCCCGGTAAGCAGCAGCGACGCCTTGGAGGGCGAGGTTGAGGGCTTCGGTGGCGCCGCTGGTAAATATCCATTCTTGCGGGGAGGTGCCCAGGTGGGTGGCGAGGGTGGTACGGGCCGCTTCCACAGCGTCTTGGGCTTCTTTGCCAAAGAGGTGGGGGCTGGCGGCATTCCCAAACCGCTCGCTGAAGTACGGCAGCATCGCCTCCAAGGCTTCTTTGCGTACAGGCGTCGTGGCGTTGTAATCTAAATACACGGGGAGCCCCATACCTTAGGTTTTGACGGTGCGGGCCAGTAGAGATTCTACCAGTTCTTCTAAGGGTTTGAAGGCGATAGCTATTAGTGCTTTGAGACCTATAGAGATGAAGTTGGCCCAGCGGCTGGTCGCAGTAGAAGCGGTTTGTTCTATGTAGTACTCAATCAGCTCTGTCAGGATGAAGATAGCTATGGTGCTCAGGCCGAGGACGGTGAGGGCTTTACGGCGGCGTTGGCTGGCTTGCAGCGCATCCAAGGTCTCTTGGAGCTCGCGGTTTTTTTCTTGGAGCTGCTGGTTGTAGCGCGCGATCTCTTCGTTTTTGCGGGCGAGTTCTTCGTTAGCGGTTTTGAGTTTGGTTTGGAGGCGGTCGCCCATGCGGGTCAGGAGGCGCGCTGTAGCCAAAAGTTCTTCATAATGCCGCTGGATCTCTTGCAATCGGGCCCGCTCCGGGCTATCGGTAGGGAGGGAGTCTATCCACTGGCTCAGTTTTTGGGCGCCTTCGGCTTCCCTGTCAAAGCTAACGCTGGGTTGAACAATCGTGGTGGTGTCACGCTTGGTCTTCATGGAGGGGAACCAGCTCAAAAGGCACCTTCACCGCCGCCTGGTAATCTAACCCCGCATCTTCCATCTCCGTATCCTCCGCTAAATAGAGCCACCGTATTTGGACGGGTTGTCCTTTCTCTTGGAGCGCTTCAAAGTAGCGGAAAAGATCCAGCAGCACTTTAGCCGTGCTCGTATTGAAGTATTCTAAATGTACCTCTAAGGTAAGCGATTCGCTCGTAGGAACATGGTTTTGTACGAAGCGACTTAGCCATTCTAAGACCGGCCCATAAAACTTTACGGAGTTTTCGGGATAAGAGTTGCCTCTAAGATAAAACTGCCGATTACCCGGATCAAAGACAATCTCCGGCGTAGTGAAGGTGGGTTCAATAACCAGCTTTTCAGAAGTCGTCAAATCACTCATGGCTTTTCGTCAAGAAGGTGGCTTTTACCGTAAACCAACTATACTCTCCTTCTACGGGCGTGAGTTCATATTCAAAGCGGTCGGCCTTGTAAATGACTTGTAGAAGGCCGAGATTAGCGCCGCCGCTGTCTGAATAGGAACCGCTTACGAGCGTTTGGTGGTGCAGGGCTTCCAACTCTTCACGGCTCATCTGGGTCAAGTTTTGTAGGTAAGAGTGGAGGAAGAGTTCTTGGCTATAATAGACGGCGTTTCGGGTGATGAGGACGATACCTTCATCGGTTCGGCTGAGGGTGATGAGGGGCACCATTTGGTCGTGGCGGGCGGCGTAATGGATAATGTTCTGAGCCAATTCAATCAAGCAAGAAATAATCTTACGTCGGAGAGGAGGGCGTACGCCTTCCTGCGCTAAGAGCTTGTCTAAATGTTGGACGATAGGGGGGAGGACTTCCATGTCTAAGGGTCCTTCGTGGCGGAAAAGGAGCCTATGTTCATAGGATACGGTCATGGGCACCTTTCACAAAGGTAAATAAAAGTTGGGCATTTCACGGAATAAGGGCCAAGCCATAGCCAGCCAGAGCTATCTCGCGCACAGCTTGGAGGGTAAAAGTCGGGAGGGCGAGGACATATACTTTGCCGGGAGAACCCGCCAGGCCTTCCACATAGTGGTGCGGGGGATCGCTCCCCGCTAAGTTTTCAAAAGATACCCATAACTGCTGGCGAATAGGGTCTATCCCAATGCCCCGGGGCAAATGTCCCGTATTGTATATGTGCGTCAGTAAGCGAAGGTTTTGGACATCAATCACGGCTATGGCGCCCAGTTTATCGCCTTGCAGCGCAGGGGCACTGGCTTTGAGGCACAGCACAAAGAGAAGGTTATTGGCATAGGTCATAAGCTTAGGGGCCGTCGCTGTGGGAATGACCGCTATCAGGCTATCATCGGCTTGCCGAAATACGCGCACTTCATTAGCTGCGTCGCAGCTCACGAAGTAATACTGCCCTGTAGGTTCGCCTATAATCTGATACGGCCCCCAGCGCGTGTCGGGCTGCGGCAAAAGCCCCGGCGCCAGCGGTATCTGCGTAAAGTCTATAAACCGCTGTCTATCCGGCGAAAGCTCCACACGCGTGATATAGTTGCCGGTATTAGCGGTGACATACGCATACCGAAAATCCGGGGTCACCCACAAACCATGCGGCCGTAAGATAACCTGGCCTGTGGGGTCGTTCAGCTGGTCTAAGATGCGGAGATTTTCGGCGTCTATGAGGGTGAGTTTGACGGGGGAAGTGGTAGTGAAATGGGTAATCACGGCGTATCGTCCATCGGGGCTCAGTTCTATGTGGGCGGGGTCAGGGGCTACGGCTAAGCGGCCTACTTTTTCGTAGGTGTCGGTGCGGTACTTTTCAATAGCCGCCCCACCGATAAGGGTCACGTACAAATAGCGCTTATCGGGGGAGATTTGGATGTAGTGGGGGCTTTCTATGGCGCCGGGCGAGACGCCCACAGGTATGTAGCGCATGATGTGGTAGGTATCTAAATCCAGTACGGCGATGAGGTCGCTTCCTGCGGCGCAGACGAAGGCTTTGCGGTGCGGGGTGGTAAGCCGGTCTGCCCACGGCACTTGCCCTTCCTTATTAGGGGCGCCTTGGGCTATCCACGTGCGCAGTACTTCTATGTCCTCGGCGGTAAGGAGGTTGCTGCTGTCAGGGACGGGCGGCGGCATGATAGGCGCAGCGGTAGGGCCTAAGTGCGGGAAGCGATTTACTTGCCAAAGCAGGTGCGACCAGTCAGGACTGCCGGGCACGACCATGCCTACTTCGCCGCGATAGCCGTAGAGGAGGCTGTCCCACCGGGTAAGGTTTACTCGGGTGCCTATCCAGCTAACCTCGGCAGGAGAGGGGCCTCCGTGGTCGTGTTCTGCTTCCGACGAAAGAAAAGCAGAACCGTTATGGCAGCCGGCACAGCGCCGCACCAAAATCCGCGCCACCGGCTCCGGAAACGCACTGGCCTCAGCCAGAGGCGGCTCTTTAGCTGAGCGACAGGCTCCCAGAAGGAGTGCCCATAGCCCCGCAAGCCAAAAGGAGAGACGAGGCCGTTTCATGTTCCCAAATGTAAGAACCTTGGAATAAAAAGGGGAGCTATATTGTTTCCTACTCATGCGTCCTTTTTGGATGGCCCTCTTAGGGCTTAGTGCAGCGCAGGTAAAAGTAGGCGACCCTGCGCCGGCCTTACAGGCCCCCGACGAACAAGGACAAGTCGTAGCCTTAGAAAAACTACGTGGCCAATGGGTGGTACTGTTTTTCTATCCGCACGATGATACCCCCGGCTGTACACGCCAGGCTAAAGAGTTTTCTCGACTTTTGCCGGAGTTTCGTAAAGCAGGTGCGCAGGTGTATGGCATAAGTACCCAAAGTGCAGAAAGTCACCAAGCCTTCAAGAAAAAGCATGCGCTCACTGTGCCCCTCCTCGTAGATCCAGAAGGCAAGTGGGCCGCGGCTTTTGGGGTTAAACGCTTTGCAGGCATGTGTAGCCGGGATGTGGTGGTGATTAGCCCGGAAGGAAAAGTCGCGCTTTTCCGCCAAGGCGTCTCCCCAGATACCAGCGCCGAAGAGGTGCTCCGGTGGCTTAAGGCCCAAAAATAACCCCCTTCCTCCTGATACAGGAACGAAGGGGGGAGAATACCGTGTGACAGAAAGGGTTTAGGGCGTAGGGGTTACCCGGCCATAGCTGCGTATGGGTAGTACGCGGATAGAAAAAGTGGCCTCTACGGTATCAGGATGTGTATTGGTACCTATGCCTGGCACATTATTGTAGGAGGGGCGAATGTATAGGAGGCGTCCTGTCACAGAGTCACCGGCATACACCACGTTAGAGATGTTCTGGGTGGTGCCTGGAAAGACATTAGGGACAGACGGCAGCTGCTGAATAGTATAGGTAGGCGCAGGTTGCTGAGAGATATCCGCAGCTACCCCATCTATGGTCACATTCGAGACACTTTGATTAGAAGCGTTGTAGCGGAAAGTTAGGCTAATATTGCCTAAACCCAAGCTGTCTTCTCGAGTGAAGGAAAACTCCCGCGTGTTAGTGTCTATGGCCTGGACGGTGCCGGAGGTGCCATAGTAATAAGTATAGCGGAAGGGAATAGTGAAGGCGTTGCCGTTATTGTCTTTGCCGCGGGCGGTGCCTTGGATGGAGCCTTGCTGCGGGCGTACCAAATCTTGTCCGGCAGGCCCTTGAGGCCCGGCAGGGCCTTGGGGGCCTTCTTTGCCTCGGCAGCCTTCTATCAGTAGGCCTATGCCTGCTCCCAGAAGAAGTAGAAGGATTATGCGTGGGTTTTGCATATCTCCGCAAAGGTAGAGTTTTTACGCTGACATGGATTATTGTTGGGTGAGGGTGGCGGCAAGCTGGTGGAGGACTTCTACGGAGAAGCGGTCGGAAGGAAGTTTCCCTACGGCTAAGCGGGCATTTCCGCCGCCCTTAGCCCCCAGCTGCCGCGCCAAAGCTTGAAAAAGGGTGTTTGCGCCTTCTGGGGCAGCTATACCGATATATGTCCCATCAGCGTTGTGCGCCGCTAAAAGGAAAGTTACTTGGGGCTCTAAGTGCTGTAAGGCTTGTAACAGTTCTCGGAGGGAGGCTCCTGCCGGTAAGCTCACCTCGGCAGTGAGGCGGGTTTTTTTCTCTGAGAGCAGGCCGGATCCCTTCCAGTTTTCCAAAAGCAGGCGCGCATAGGATTCATACCATTGCCGAAGGAGCTTTTGACTTTCCTCCCCTTCCTGTAAAAGTTTCTCTAAGGCCTTTATGGGTTGTGGGGGATTTTTTAGGAGAGCTTGTAGATTTTCCAGTTGGCTCAGCTGTTTTTGTACCCATTCTAAGAAAGCCTGAGCTACGACAGCTTCTATACGGCGCACGCCCGCAGCACTCGCCGACTCGCTGAGTATCTTGAAGAAGCGTAGCTCCAGCGTATTGGCGGCATGGGTACCCCCACACAGTTCGCGGGAAAACTTCCCGCCAAACTCAATCATGCGCACGCGGTCGCCGTACTTTTCGCCAAAGAAAGCCAACGCGCCCTTTTTGAGGGCTTCTTCGTAGGGTAGGTCTCGGTACTCGCGCCGGGGAAGCGCTGCGGCGATTTTGCTGTTGACGAGGTCTTCAATGTCTTTGAGTTCTTCGGGGGAGAGCTTGGTGGGGTGGGTGAAGTCAAACCGCAGTCGGTCAGGGGCTACGAGAGAGCCGCTTTGGCGCACATGCGGGCCAAGGATGTGACGTAGCGCCGCATGGAGGAGATGCGTAGCCGTATGGTGCCGGGAAGCGCCTTCGCGACGCGCTACATCTATGACGGCGTGCCATTCGCCCTCGGGGTCTCGGGGCAGCTCAGGCAGCACATGGACAATCGTATCTTGCTCCCGATACACGTGGATGACGGGTAACGCTTGGCGGCCGCGGCGCAGCTCGCCTGTATCGCTTACTTGGCCTCCTCCCTCGGGATAAAAAGGCGTCACATCCAGCACTACCTGGTAGAAGGTGCCTTTGGCTTCCTTGACCTCACGCATGCGGAGGATACGGCAGCGCGTCTCGTAGGTGTCGTACCCCACGAAGTGCGAATGTTCGCCTTCCTCCAGCTCCAGCCAGTCGCCATAGCTGCGCTGGGTAGCTTGACGGCTGCGGGCTTTCTGAGCGGCCAATGCGACTTCAAAGCCGGCGGTATCTACCGATAGGCCCCGTTCTCGGGCGATGAGCTGGGTAAGGTCTAAGGGGAAGCCATAGGTGTCGTAGAGTTCAAAGGCGATTTCGCCGGGGATGTTTTGGTGGGGGTGCTGGCTAAGGTAAGCTTCCAAGCGGGCCAATCCCCGGCCGAGCGTGTGGAGGAAGCTTTCCTCCTCGCCTTGGATGACTTTCATGAGGCTTTCGGCTTGCTGGGCTACTTCGGGAAAGGTATCCGCGTAAATCTCCCCTAATACGGGGACCAGCTGGTGGAGGAAGGGTTTTTCTTGGCCGAGGTACTGGTAGGCATAGCGTACGGCGCGCCGCAGCAGGCGCCGCAGGATATAGCCTGCGCCCGTATTACTGGGTAGCTGCCCATCGGCGATTGCGAAGGTGATGGCTCGGCTGTGGTCACATGCCACGCGAATAGCTACATCGGTGAGGCCACCTTTTCCGTAGCTGTGCTCTGTGATCCTTTCTACTTCGGTGCGTAGCCTTTGGAAAATATCTATGTCGTAGGTAGAAGTTTTGCCTTGGAGGACCATAGCGAGCCTTTCTAACCCCATGCCTGTATCTACGCTTTTGAGGGGGAGGGTTTCTAAGGAGCCGTCGCTGCGGCGGTTGTATTGGATAAAGACGAGGTTCCAGAGTTCTATCACGAGGGGGTTGCCGGTGTTGAGGAGGGGCGCAGCGGAGTCGGGGGTTTCGGGGCGCAGGTCTATGTGGATTTCGGTACAAGGGCCGCAGGGACCCGTTTCCCCCATTTCCCAAAAGTTATCCTTGCGGCCAAAGAATCGTATGCGTTCCGCAGGCAGGTACCGGAGCCATATTTCGTAGGCCTCTTGGTCTCGAGGCAGGCCCCATTCCTCATCGCCGCCAAATACGGTGGCATAGAGTCGCTCTGGGGGGAGACCGTACGCCCGCGTAAGGAGTTCCCAGGCCCAGCTAATAGCTTCTTCCTTAAAGTAATCCCCAAAAGACCAGTTACCGAGCATTTCAAAGAAGGTGTGGTGGTAGGTATCATGTCCGACTTCTTCTAAATCGTTGTGCTTGCCGGAGACGCGCAAGCACTTTTGGGTATCGGCTACTCGGGGTGCTGGCGGTTCCTTAAAGCCCATAAATATATCCTTGAAGGGGTTCATGCCTGCATTGACGAAAAAGAGGGTGGGATCGTTTTTATTCACGAGGGGCGCTGAGGGGACAATCAGGTGCCCTCTTTGGGCGAAAAAGTCCAAGAAAGCCTGCCGAATACGCTGCGTAGGCCACATAGGGCAAAGATAGGGAAAGGCTTAGCTGAGTTTGGGATTTTTTCTCCTATATTTGCGCTGGCATGCTACGGCACCTTACTTTCTTTTTAGGGGCGACACTCCTCTGGGCCCAGTCCGGCAAAATAAAAAAACTTTTAGCCGAAGCAGATAAAGAGTATTATACCTTCCGTAATCCAGAGAAAGCTGCAGAGCTATACAAGCAAGTTTTGAGCTTGGACCCGAATAACCAATATGCGGCGTATCGCCTGGCTCGCTGCTACTGGTATACCAACAATACCGAGCAGGCCGTGGAGGCTTACCAAAAGGCCATAGCTATCAACCGAGAGGCGAATGATACGATTTACTTGGACTTAGGCTTGGCGCAGAAGAAGTTAGGGCGGTATCCGGAGGCTATTCAGTCGTTTCAGGAGTTTCTGGCGCGGCATAAGGCGCAGGATATTTTGCGCAAGCAAGCCGAAATAGAGCTGGAAGGGTGCCGGTTAGCGCAAGAGCTTTTGGCGCAGCAGCCCGATTATGAACTCAGAGCCCTGGCCGCGGTTAACTCCCAAGCCAGTGAGTACGCCCCAGCCCTTTTTGTGGTGAAAGGAGATACTTTCTTAATATTTACCAGCCATCGTACAGGGGGCCAAAGTACGGCGCGTTTCCCCGAGTATGGAGAACCTACCTATTCGGATTTGTGGGTCGTTCAGCTCAAAAGTGATACTACCCTTCTCGGCCGAGTGACGGGCAAGGTCCAAAACCTCGGTAAGCGTGTCAATACCCCAGCTAATGACGGTAGCGCTGTCATCTCTCCGGATGGGCTGACGATGTATTACAGTATCTGCGGCGAGGGCAAGTATCGAAAGGTCTGGGGCTGTGCGATTTATCAAAGCACCTTTGACCCCCAAAAGAAAGAATGGGGGCCTTTTGAAAAAATAGAGGCCCTCGCTGGCAAACGCGAGGTCGTAGTCAACTCTCGGGGCAAAAAGAAACTCGTTCCTACCTACGACGCGCAACCTACCCTCTCGCCCGATGGGAATCTCATGTACTTTGTCTCAGACCGAGATGGGGGTATGGGGGGCACCGACATCTGGTACGCCCAAAAGGTAGGGAAAGAATGGAGTGCCCCTGTACATGCGGGTAAAATCATCAATACGCCTTTCAACGAGATATATCCGCATGTAGGCAAGGATGGAAAGACGCTTTATTTTGCTTCGGATGGGCATCCGGGGTTAGGCGGGTACGATATCTTCCGGGCGGAAGGGCGCCTCGCTACTTGGCAGCAGCCCGTCAATCTGGGCTCGCCTATCAACTCCTCGTATGATGACTTCTCCCTCATCTGGGTGAAGCAGGACACTTTGGGCCTCTTAGCCTCCAACCGACCGGGGGGGAAAGGCCGCGACGATATCTACACGGTCAAGCGTATCTTCCGTCCGAAGATTGAACTGGCGGTGCATGGTACGGTCCGCGATGCCTCTACCAAGCTACCCATCCCCTTTGCTACCGTGACCTTGTATGAAGTACAGGGCGATAAGCTCGTTCCTTTGGATACCTTCAATACAGACCAGAGCGCTTCTTATAAGTTTACCCTCACGCCTGGCAAAGAGTATCGCTTGATTGGAAACGCCCCTGAGTACTTAGCTAACGAAGTCGCCGTCTCTACGAAAGATGCTACCAAGTCTATGGATTTAGAGGCGGACATTGATATTTATTTAGACCGCATAGAGATTGCGCGGCCGATTGTGCTGCAAAATATTTACTTTGACTTTGATAAGTACGACATTCGGCCAGATGCTGCAGCCGAACTGGATAGGTTGGTTACCCTTCTCCAACAAAATCCCACTTTGCGTATCCTAATCGGTGCGCATACTGATACCAACGGGAGCGAAGCGTACAATATCAAGCTCTCCAATAACCGCGCCAAATCTGTCGTGGAGTACCTTACGCAGAAGGGCATCAATCCGAAGCGGCTCACCTGGATGGGATATGGGGAGTCGCAGCCGCTGATTTATCCGGAGCTGTCGGATGCGGATGAGCAAGCCAATCGACGGGCTGAGTTTCGTATCTTAGGGTTAGATTTTGCGGAGAAGTAGGTGGGGGGTGGGGGCGCCTGCGCCGGCAAGTAAGCTTGCCGGAGGAAAGTCCGGGCGCGTGGGAGCAGGCTGCCTCCCGCAAGGGAGGGCTGCTGACCCGCAAGGGCAGCAGACGGATAGGGCCACAGAAAACATACCGCCCCTTCGGGGGTAAGGGTGAAAAGGGACGGTAAGAGCGTCCCCTCGGGTAACCCCCAGCCCGCGCAAGGCCAAGCAGCTGGCAATGACCGCTCCCAGAGCCGGCGGGTAGGCCGCTCAGAGAAATGCAGGCGTAGACACAGAACCCGGCTTACTACCCACACCCCACCTTTTGTATATTTGCCGCATGGAGATACGCCGATTACACGACATCCTGGCAGAGCAGCTGCAGAACCCCCGTCCTGACGCCATCGCCGGCAAACAAAAAGGCCAGTGGCGCACCTATAGCACCCAAGAAGTAGCTCAGCTTGCCGATACCGTCAGCCGCGCCTTCCTCAAACTCGGCCTCAAAAAAGGCGACCGCATCGCCCTCGTCGCCAATAACCGCCCCGAATGGAACTTCATAGATTTAGGCGCCATACAAATCGGCCTCATCGTCGTGCCCATGTATGCCAATTCTATCGCCAAAGATTACGAATACATCCTCCAGCACTCGGAGAGCCGCATCCTCTTTTGTGCTGGGGGGGATATCTGGCAAAAAGTAAAATCTATCCTGCCGCAATGCCCCTCGTTGGAAAAAGTATATGTGTTTGACCCCGAGGCGGATCTGACTTCTTGGGAGGAGTTTCTCAAGCTGGGGAAAGAAGATACGACCGACCTTACCCCGTATAAAGCAGCTGTACAGTCGGACGATTGGGCGACTTTTCTCTATACCTCGGGGACCACGGGTACACCTAAGGGCGTTATTCTCACCCACCACAATATCGTGTCTAATGTGCTTACGGTGCGTTCGCTCAACCTGATACCTCGTAGTCCCGAAGGAGAGCGATTGCGGGCCCTGAGCTTTCTGCCGCTCAACCACAGCTTTGAGCGCATGGTGTTTTATACCTACTTAGCGATGGGGATAGGGGTATATTATGCGGAGTCGCTGGATACTATTGGAGAAAATCTCAAAGAAGTAAAGCCCCATGTCTTTACATCGGTGCCACGCCTCTTGGAGAAGGTCTATGAGCGTATTATGGCGACGGCACGCACCTTGACTGGGGTCAAGCGCACGCTCTTTTTCTGGGCCTTGGGTCTGGTAGAAAACTACGAACCTGAGCGTGCAGCCGCTTATCCCTTAGGCTATCGCTTGCAACTGAGTCTGGCGCGCGCGCTGGTTTTTAAGAAGTGGAAGGAAGCCCTCGGCGGTAATGTAGAACTCATCGTGACTGGGGCCGCGGCTCTGCCGCGCCACTTGGCCCGGATATTCTGGGGGGCCGGCATCCCTATCATGGAAGGCTATGGCCTCACAGAAACTTCACCCGTAATCGCTGTCAATACTTTTGATGCCTTCCGTGTAGGTTCTGTGGGCAGGCCTATCCCCGGTGTGGAGGTACGTATAGAACCCTTAGAAGGCTACACCGAAGGGGAAGGCGAAATCGTGATCCGTGGTCCCAATGTTATGGTGGGCTACTACAAAAATCCCGAAGCTACCGCCGAAGTCCTCAAAGACGGCTGGTTTTATACCGGCGATGTAGGTAAGCTGGATAAGGACGGTTTCCTATATATCACCGACCGCAAAAAAGAACTCTTCAAGACCGCAGGGGGGAAATACATTGCGCCGCAGCCTATTGAGTCGGCGCTCAAAAGCTCCATGTATATTGAGCAGGCCATGGTGGTAGGGGAGTTTCGGAAGTTTCCTGCGGCGCTGATTGTGCCTTCTTTCCCCGCCGTAGAAAAATGGGCTGCCGAAAAAGGCCTTTCCTTTAGCAGTCGCGAAGAGCTGGTGCATCATCCCGAAGTCATCGCCCTTATCCAAGCTGAAGTAGATCGGATAAACCAGCAGTTTTCGCAGTTTGAACGCGTGAAAAAGTTTATTCTGCTCCCCAAAGAATGGACCATCGAAGGGGGCGAGCTCACACCGACCCTCAAGCTTAAGCGCCGGGTGATTTTGCAGCAGTACCAAGAGGCAATAGATGCCCTCTACGCCGAAGCCGAAGCCCAACCGGCCAAGTGAATGGCAACGCTATCTCGCTTTTAGCACAGAGATAGTGGCTATCTTGGGATTGTGGCTCGGTTTAGGATATGGAATCGGGAAATGGTTGGAGGGGCACCCCTATGGGGTGTTGGTAGGAGGGATACTGGCCGTGGTGCATATCTTCTGGCGAATCCTTAAGCTGTGAGTATGAAAGGGTATGCGGTACTCTTGGCTTTGACCGTGATAGGGGTGGTGGGGGTCTATGGGGTCGTGCCTCCGCCGGCTAAAATAGCGGGTGTATGGACGTGGGCTGGCTGTGGAGGCGTGGCGCTCCTGGCGCACTTTCTCGGGCGTACGGCTACTGGCAGCGCAGCAGTACTCTTGCCGTCGTTTGTCCGGCTTATTCTATGGCCGGTGTGGATAGGGGGGATGGCTTGGTACTTTTCTCCGTCTCTGCGGCTCTTTTTGCCAGTGGTGCTTGTAGCGATAGGCACCTTCCTGATAGCCGAAGTGAGTCTCTCTCTTCGTAACTTGCGCCGCCGATGAAGAAGTACCTCATAGCGTTTTTTGCGGCTTTTTCCGTAGCCCAGGCAGGCGGGGGAGAAGGCCCCGCAGACTTTATCCTGGAGCACGTCAAAGACAGCTACGACTGGCATATCGTGGATATCCCGTGGGGCAAAAATCCCGATGGTACCACACACTATATCCCCATTAGCATTCCCTTGCCGCGGATCATTTATCATCCCACACGGGGTTTATCCGTATTTTTTGTGCATGGGCACACGCGTGAGGAAATTCAAAAATCCTTGGAGGAGAGAGGCTTCACCCTTACGCATCAAGGGAAGATAGCCGCTATAGATTGCCAGCCTATTTGGGATTTTTCCCTCACGAAGACAGCTTTTCAGTTTTTGCTCGTAGGTCTTCTGCTTCTGGGCATAGGACGCGCTGCGGCTAAGGCGTATGCTCAGGCTGGGGTGGCGCCGCCTCGGGGCATCGCTCGGTGGCTTGAGCCGGCGATTCTCTTTATCCGCGACGAAGTGGCTCGTCCCAGCCTCCACCACCACGCCGAACGTTTCCTCCCCTATCTCCTCAGCGTGTTTTTCTTCATCTGGCTGAGTAACCTTTTTGGGTTGACCCCCTTCAACTCTAACATCATGGGTAACATCACGCTTACCTTCCTCTTGGCGCTCCTCACTTTTATCCTTGTACAGGTCAATGGCACCAAAAGCTACTGGGAGCATATTTTTTGGTACCCGGGCGTGCCTGTGTGGCTTAAGGTGTTTATGATGCCCATAGAGGTTATAGGGATGTTCTCTAAGCCTTTTGCGCTTATGATGCGTCTTTTTGCCAATATTTTGGCAGGGCACCTAATGACACTCTCGGTAATCGGTCTTATTTTTATTTTGTCGGCTTTGCTCAAATCCATAGGGGTAGGCTATGGGGTGGCCATTTTTTCGGTGCTATTGGGTCTTTTTGTGATAGCGCTTGAGACCTTAGTAGCTGCTTTGCAGGCGTATATCTTCACGATGCTGACGGCGGTATTTTTGGGGATGGCGTTGGAAGAGTCTCACTGAAAGTTGCTACCTTTGCGGCCGATATGTGGTTAGAGACAGCGAGTACGATTCAGTATTTAGGCGCTGCGATTGGAGCAGGCCTTGCCGCGATTGGCGCCGGAATAGGCATTGGTACGTTAGCCTCTGCTGCCCTGCAAGGGATAGCGCGTCAACCTTCTGCTGCCGGTGACATCCGTAACAACATGATCCTCACAGCAGCACTCATAGAAGGGGTCGCGTTGATTGCCGAAGTGGTGGCCATCTTGGTTATCTTCCTCAAGTAAGTCAGGCGTATTTACCGTATCTTGCGCCGCTCACTCCGGTGAGCGGCGTATTTTTGTGTCACCCATGAGACTGCGCCTTTCCCGAGAGGCTCAAATCGGCCTTATTACCGCGGTAGCCGCTATTTTTCTCTTTTTTGGCCTCAACTACCTAAAAGGGCATTCGGTTTTTCAGCGGTATACCACCTATTATGCGGTCTTTCAAAACGCAGATAATCTCTCTACCAGTGATAAAGTCCTCTATCGGGGCTACAAAGTCGGTCAAGTCCAAGACCTACGCTTTAATCCTCGCACGGGCGAAGTGCTGATTGAGTTTGAGGTGCTGCGCGAGATACCCCTACCCATAGATAGCCGGGCCACCATCACCAACTTAGACCTTTTGGGCACGAAGGGGCTGTGGCTGGTGCCCGGCAGCGCAGAACGGCTCGCCCAAGAAGGGGATACCCTGCGAGACAGCCTCGCCACAGGCACCTTTGATAAGGTACTCCAAGAGATACGCCCGCTGCGAGACCGATTAGACACCCTTTTAGCCCAGCTCAACCAAACGGCCACCCACTTAAATAGCCTCTTAGCTAAAGAAAGTGGTGCTGTACCCCAAACCATAGGTGCCCTCCGCACCCTTGCCGATAAAACCTCTGCGGAGCTTACCCCTACGGCGGCCCAGCTTCGGCAGACGCTTGGCGCGCTCGACCGCACGCTGACGGAGCTGCGTCCCCGCCTCACAGCCACCCTCTCTCACTTAGAGAAAGGCACCGACTCCCTCAGCCAGCGCTTGCCGCCCCTCCTCGCCCGCTTAGACTCTACCGCGGGTGAGCTGCAAACGCTCCTCCGAACCTTCAATCAAGGGCACGGTACCGCCGGCCTCCTCCTGCGGGATAGCAGCTTGTATAAAGATTTAGACCGGAGCGTCATCAGCCTGCGCAAACTCTTAGACGAACTGCGCCTGCATCCCGAACGGTTTGTGCACTTTTCGATCTTTGGCCGAAAGAATAAGCCGCCCGCCGATGAATGAAAAAGACTGGTACCGCTCCTTAGGCGTTTCTGCCCATAAAGCCTTCCTCAGGGGCGTACCCGCTGAGCAAAGCGGGTATTTCGCGGCGGTGGGGTCTGATATAGCCGGAGACCCAGCGTATCGTTTCGCTTTGCATGCCGATGGCGTGGGCACCAAGGGGATTCTGGCTTACCTCTGGTGGAGAGAAACCGGCGATGCTACGGTCTGGGAAGCCCTCGCCCAAGACGCCCTCGTCATGAATACCGATGATTTAGCTTGTAGTGGCATAACGGATGGGTTTGCCTTTTCCACCACTATCACCCGTAATCCCTTTCATATCCCCGATGAAGTGGTCTTGCAGCTAATCGAAGGGGTATATGCTTTTGCGGAGCGCTTGCGCAGCTGGGGCATCCGAGCGGAAGTAGCGGGGGGAGAGACGGCTGACATGCCGGATGTGGTGCGCACCATAGGGGTAGAAGCCGTAGCGGCCGCCCGTGTGCCCGCCGATGAACTTATTCCCCTGCGGCGGCCGGACAGAGAGGTCTGGATTGTGGGGCTGGCCAGCGCCGGCCAAGCCCCCTACGAAACCGAATACAACAGCGGGGTAGGCTGTAACGGCATCACGGCCCTCCGACATCTTCTACTCTCCCCAGAATATGCCCAGCGCTATCCGGAGACCGTAGCCCCTGAACTAACGCAACCCTACCAAGGCCTCTACTCCCTCCATAGTCGCGTGGAAGGGTACCCCTTAGGCTGGCTATTGACTCGTCCTACGCGCACGTACCTACCCGTGCTGCGGGCTATTTATGCCAGGTATCGTTCCCATATTTACGCAGTGGTGCATTGTACCGGCGGCGGGCAGCGAAAAGCTCTCAAATACCTGCCCCATACCTTCATACGGAAAGACAACTTTTTCCCGCTCCCGCCGGTATTTGCGCTGATGGCGGGGCGGCGCCCCTGGAAAGACCTCTTCGAGACGCTCAATATGGGGCATCGCATGGAGCTCTACCTGGCGCCTGAAGTCGCCGACGAGGTTATAGCGCTGGCTCAGGCGCAGGGCGTCCCAGCCCAGGTAATAGGCATAGCTCGGCCCCACGAGGGTCCCACCTGTATAGAGGTGTCTTTTCAAGGGGAGCGCTGGACTTGGCAGGAGGTGGTCTAAAACCCCTATCTTTGCCGCCATGGGAAAAGGCGATAGGCGAAGCCGCCGAGGAAAAATCTGGAGAGGCACCCACGGGAAATATCGTCCGCGCAAGGCAAAGAACAAGCATCCGCTTCCGGGTACCCAAGCCGCTGCTCCGCAGCAAGCATGAGCCGGGTCCTCACCGGCATCCAGAGCTCCGGAAAGCCGCACTTAGGGAACCTGCTGGGCGCTATCTTGCCCGCCATCGAGCTGGCTAACGCACAAAGTGCGCCGGCTTTTCTTTTTATAGCGGACTTGCATGCCCTCACCACTATCCGAGACCCCGCCCAGCTCCAAGAAAACACCTACGCCGTAGCAGCTACGTGGCTGGCTTGCGGATTAGACCCCGAGCGGCATGTATTTTTCCGCCAATCGGATGTCCCCGAAGTCACTGAGCTAACGTGGTATTTAGGCTGCCTGGCCCCGTATCCCATGCTGGCCAATGCCCACTCCTTTAAAGAAAAAGCCGAACGCCTCGCCGAAGTCTCCGCCGGGCTTTTTACCTACCCCGTCCTCATGGCAGCCGATATTCTTTTGTATCAAGCTGACTTGGTGCCGGTAGGAAAGGACCAAAAGCAGCACCTGGAGATGACGCGGGATTTAGCGGGGGCCTTCAATCGCACGTATGGAGAGACCTTCAAGCTGCCCGAGCCCGTCTTCCGAGAGGAAGTGATGGTGCTGCCGGGCATAGATGGCCGTAAGATGAGCAAAAGCTACGGAAACACCTTAGATGTGCTGGGCGATTTGGAGACCTTACATAAACGGGTGAAGCGCATCGTTACGGATCCTACCCCGGTAGAGGCTCCCAAAGATCCCCAAAAGTGTATTGTATTTCAGCTGTATTCGGTGGTGGCGCCGCCGGAAGCGGTGGAAGAGATGCGCCAGCGGTACTTAGCTGGGGGATATGGCTACGGCCAAGCCAAAGAAGCCCTCTTTGAAGCCCTCAAGACGCGCTTTGCGGCGCAGCGGGAGGCCTACCTGCACTGGTCCCAAGACCGAGTAGCGTTAGAAAAGGTGCTACAGCAGGGAGCAGCGAAGGCCCGTGCCGAAGCCCAAAAGACCCTCTCCGAGGTACGCCGAAAAGTGGGGGTTCGGCCGGTGGCTGTGTCTTTTTCCTAAGGATGCCTATCTGGCGCTGGGTACAAATGCCTATTCAGGCGGAGCACGCGGCCCAAGCCGAAGCGGCTCTCCTAACGCAGGCCCCACATACCCGGGCCTTTCCCGGCTGCCTTGCGCTTCGCTTGTACCGAGAAGAAAGCCCAGAAGGCCCCACCTTCTACTCCCTAAGCGCCTGGGAAAGCCCGGAAGCCCTGGAGAAGTACCGCAATAGTGCCCTTTTTCGGGCTTTTTGGGCCAAACTCAAGCCGCTTTTCCGCGAAGCGGCCCAAGCCCATACCCTCGCCGAGATAGGCTGCTTCTGAGACCTTATCTTTGCCGAGTATGTTTGAGGCGATAGCCGAACGCCTGACTCAGACCTTTCGGAGCTTGGCGGGTAAGGCCCGTATCACCGAGGCCAATATCGCTGACGCCGTCAAAGAAGTCCGACGCGCCCTCCTGGAAGCCGACGTCAGCTACAAAATCGCCAAAGACTTCACCGAAAAGGTCAAAGAACAGGCCTTAGGCCAAGAAGTCATCAAGTCTATCACCCCAGCCCAGCTCTTTGTCAAGATACTCTATGATGAACTGGTAAAACTTTTAGGAGAGAAGCAAGAGCCCCTTCGTTTTGCGCCTGTACCCCCCACGGTGTATATGATTGTAGGGCTCAATGGGGCGGGGAAAACCACTTTTTCGGCCAAGTTGGCCCTTTATCTAAAAAAACAAGGACGGGCTCCTTTCTTAGTAGCGGCAGATATTTATCGGCCGGCGGCGATGGAGCAGCTCGCCGTTTTAGCTGAAAAAATAGAGGTTCCTTATTATCGGGAGGAAGGGGCTACGGATGCGGTAGCCCTGGTACAACGGGGCTTAGCGGCCGCTAAACAGCAGGCCCGTGAAGTGGTCATCATAGACACCGCCGGCCGCCAAACCCCCGATACCGACCTGATGGCAGAGCTGCACCGCATGGAAGCCGCCCTCAAACCTACCGAGGTGCTCTTGGTCTTGGACGCTATGACCGGACAGGATGCCGTTACCACCGCCACAGCCTTCCAACAAGCCGTGTCGGTCTCGGGCTTCATCCTCTCTAAGATGGATGGGGATGCTCGGGGAGGGGCCGCGCTTTCCCTACGAGCTGCCACCGGCCTCCCTATCAAGTTTATCGGCACTGGCGAAAAACCCGAGGACTTAGACCCCTTTTATCCCGACCGTATCGCCAGCCGCATTTTAGGCATGGGCGATATTGTCTCCTTTGTCGAACGCGCACAAGCCCAATACGACGCCGAAAAAGCCAAAAAACTCCAAGAAAAGCTCCAAAAAAATAAGTTTGACTTAGAAGACATGCTGGACCAGCTGCGCACCCTCCGCAAAATGGGCAATATCAAAGACCTTTTAGCGATGATACCGGGCTTCTCCCAGATGAAGGACTTGGAGATTGACGAAAAGACCTTCAAGCACATAGAGGCGATTATACTCTCTATGACGCCGGAGGAGCGGCGCAATCCCGCTATCATCAACGGCTCGCGGCGCCGCCGTATTGCGGCGGGCAGTGGTACTTCTATCCAGCAGGTGAATCAGCTCCTGCGGGAGTTTGAGCAGATGCGTAAGCTCCTGCGCAGTGTAAATAAGCTTCAAGCGCAGGGGCGAGACCCGCGCCAAGCCCACCCGCTATTTCGGCGCAAATGAGCCGGCCTATCCGTAAGCTCCTCGTGGCTAACCGAGGAGAGATAGCGTGTCGTATCCAACGCACGGCCCAGCGCCTGGGCATACGCACCGTGGCCGTCTATAGCGAAGCCGACCGCTATGCTCCCCACGTAGAGATGGCTGATGAGCGGTACTTCTTAGGAGGGAATGTCCCAGCCGAGAGCTACCTCAACATCCCGAAACTCATCCAAGCAGCGCAAGCTACGGGCGCAGACGCTATCCATCCCGGGTATGGCTTCCTCTCAGAAAACCCGGCCTTTGCTCGGGCGGTGCGTGAGGCCGGACGGATTTTTGTGGGCCCTTCGCCCGAGGCCATGGAGAAGCTGGGCAATAAAGTCACCGCTAAGACCTTAGCGCGAGAAGTAGGAGTGCCGTTGGTGCCGGGGACAGCCCATGCCGTCCAAGATGGCGAAGCCCTCCAAGCTGCCCGACAGATAGGCTTCCCGCTCCTCATCAAGGCGGCAGCTGGCGGCGGCGGAAAAGGCATGCGCAAGGTCCTCCACGAAGCCGACTTCTTAGAAGCGCTCGCTCGCGCCCGCAGCGAAGCCCAAGCCGCCTTCGGTGACCCCAGCGTCTTCCTCGAAAAGTATATAGAAAAGCCCCGCCATGTGGAAATGCAGGTTTTCGCTGACTTGCATGGGAATGCCGTGTATCTTTTTGAGCGAGAGTGTTCTATCCAGCGTCGCCACCAAAAAGTGATAGAAGAAGCCCCGGCGCCCCATCTCAGCGAAAAGACGCGCCAGGCCATGGGAGAGGCTGCCCTCCGCCTCGTGCGGGCAGCAGGCTATACCCAAGCTGGCACCGTGGAGTTTATCGTGGATGGAGAGGAAAACTTCTACTTCTTAGAGGTTAATACCCGGCTGCAGGTGGAGCATCCGGTTACGGAGAGCATTACGGGACTGGATTTGGTGGAGTGGCAGCTGCGCGTGGCGCAAGGGGAGCCCTTGCCCCTGCCCCAAGAAGGCATCATTCGGCAAGGTCATGCCATAGAAGCCCGCGTGTATGCCGAAGACCCGCGGGCCGGCTTCTTGCCCAGCACGGGCCTCCTCAAAGTATATAGGCCCCCTAACCTCCCCGGCGTGCGGGTAGATAACGGCTACGAAGAGGGTCAGTCCGTGCCCCTCTTTTATGACCCGCTCCTGGCCAAAGTCATCGCTTGGGGACCCGACCGCCAAAGCGCCATTGAACGGCTGGATGCCGCCTTGGCGGAGTTTGCCATAGTCGGGGTGGAGACCACCATAGACTTTATTCGGTTTGTCCTCAAACATCCCACTTTCCGGGCAGGACAGACCCACACACACTTTGTAGAAGAGCACTTCCGCCCCGAACTCTTAGATGCGGAACCCCTCACCCCCGAGGAAGAAACCGCTATCCATGCCCTCATAACCTGGATAGCCCACAGCTGGTACGGCAAAGAAGTGCTGTGAAGATTTTGTTTCTTTGATTATGCTCATCTACACGGAAATCACCCCCAATCCCCATAGCTTGAAGTTTGTGGTGCCGCCGGAGACGCCCCTGTTGGATAGGGGCACGTGGGAGCTTACGGCGCCGACTCCCTATGACCCGCCGCTGGTACAAGCGCTCTGGGCTATTCCTGGGGTGCAAGCCCTCTTTTTTACGCGGGGCTTCCTCACCGTCACGCGCACAGAAAACACCGCCTGGCAAGAGCTTATCCCCAAAGTCAAAGAAGTTTTGCGTACGTACTTACCGGCTGGCCCCCTGACTAACCCCAACGCTCCCACTACCTCTACCGCCGAAGGCGTGGAAAAGCAAATCCAGCAAATCATTGAGGAGTACATCCGGCCGGGGATAGCGATGGATGGCGGGGATGTAGAATATGTAGGGTTTGCGGATGGAGTGGTGCGACTGCGTCTGCAAGGGAGCTGTTCGGGCTGCCCTTCCAGTCTGTTTACCCTCAAAGCGGGGATTGAAGCGCTCCTTACCCGCATGGTGCCCGAAGTCAAAGCCGTGGAAGCCGAGTGAGCTTAGCTTTTGTAGGGGAGCTCCTTCTGAGCGGGGCAGGGGCCAGCGTAGATACGCGTACACTTCGGCCAGGGGAGGTGTTTTTTGCGCTGCCGGGCCGCAGCCGGCATGGGGCCGAGTTTGCTGAAGAGGCCTGGCAAAAAGGCGCCTCCGCTATCGTGCTTCCCCAAGGCTATCCATCGCCCTCGGGTATCCCCTCCGAGCACATAGCGTTTCACCCCGACCCGCTGCGCTGGCTCGGAGAAATCGCCGCCGAATATCGCCGTCGCTTTTCCTTGCCTGTCGTGGCCGTAGGTGGATCCAACGGCAAAACCACCACTAAGGCCCTTATCGGCCACCTCTTGGGAAGCATCGCCCCGACTTTAGGCAGCCCCAAAAGCTGGAATAACGCCATCGGCCTGCCCCTCACCCTCCTGCGGCTTAAGCCTTCCCATGCCTATGCTGTGGTGGAGATAGGCGATAATGCCCCCGGCGAAGTGCGCCTCCTTGCCCAGATTGCCGACCCTACCCTCGCCGTGATTACCAACATAGGCGAGGACCACCTGGCAGGCTACGGCTCCCTCCAAAAAAACCTGGACACCAAGTGGGAACTCGCCGAGTACCTGGTTCAGAAACAGAGCGGCCAGCTCCTCCTCAATAGCGAAGATGCCCTCCTGTGCAGTAAGCCCCTGCCGGAGGGGATAGCCGTAGCTTATTTTGGCAATGGTCCTGGGAGCTTGGCGGAGGGCACTTGGACGCCCTTAGGGTGGGACTGCTCGCGGGTGACAGGGTATGTAGCGGGAACTCCTTTTTCCGTAGAAGTGCCCTTGTGGGGCAGCTATAACCGCCTGAATGTCCTGGCCGCGTTGGCCGTAGTACATCTTTTGGGAGTGCCCTGGGATAAGGCAATGGAAGGGCTTCGGTCTTTTCAGCCGGAGGCGTACCGTTCCGAGGTGCGTTGGGCCCCCAGCGGCCAAATCCAAATAGTAGAAGCCTACAATGCCAACCCATCTTCCCTGCGGGTGAGCTTGTCGGCGCTATGGGAGACCTTGCCAGCAGGCCAAAAAGCCGCCCTTGTACTGGGGCAAATGGAAGAACTCGGCGAGTATGCCCTCCCAGCCCACAAAGCTGCCATAGAAGCTTTACGCCCGGAGGCCTCCCGCATAGCGGGTGTGGCGTTCGTAGGGCCGCTCTGGGAAGCGGCTTCTCCGCCCGGGTTACCTTTTCCACACGCCTTCTATCCCTCTGTAGAAGCCCTCAAAGCCTCCTTGCCCGCATGGCTGGGGCAAGCCCCCGTGCTCTACCTTAAGGGTTCTCGGGCGCAAGCGCTGGAAACCCTCCTTCCCAGCCTCGCCTGAGACTTTTGCCGTACTTTTGGCTTGTGGAGGCTTTTTCGCGGCTGCGGGCTATCGTGGCTGAACTGCGCCAAAAATGCCCTTGGGACCGCGCCCAAACTTTTGACAGTTTGGCGCCCCTCACCTGGGAAGAAGTAGCCGAACTCTTAGAGGCGATTGAACGCCGAGACCCCGCCGACATTACCGAAGAACTCGGCGATGTGCTCCTGCATGTCTTCTTTTATGCCCAGCTGGCCGAAGAAGCCGGCCTGACCCACATCCAAGAAGTGGCAGAACGCCTCATCCAGAAGCTCATAGCCCGCCATCCCCATGTATATGGCGAGGCGCAGGCTGGCGATGCCAAGGCCGTGATTGCCCGCTGGGAAAACCTCAAAAAAGCAGAAAAGCAGCGTAGCGCCCTTGCCGGCGTGCCCGAACGCTTACCCCCTCTTCTCCAAGCCTATCGCCTCCAAGAAAAAGCTGCTGCCTTGGGCTTTGACTGGGCAGACCCCGCCGCTCTCCTCCCTAAATTCCACGAAGAGATCGCCGAACTGGAAGAAGCTATCAGCCGTGAGGATTATGCCGCTGCCGCGGCGGAGCTGGGCGATGTGCTCTTCGTGCTGGTGAATCTGGCTCGCCACCTGGGCCTCCATCCCGAAAAAGCCCTTCAAGCCACCAATACCAAGTTTCGGCAGCGCTTCACTTGGATGGAGGCACAGCTTGCCGCACAAAACAAAGACCCACGCACATGTTCCTCCGACGAGCTGGAGTCGTACTGGCAAGCCTCCAAGGCTTACTATCCGTAAAGGGTCAAGCCTGGGATACTACCTTGGCTTTGCCCGGCTGCGAAGGTTTGGCCACCGACGGAGGCTACCTCTGGGCGTTTTCTTACGACCGCCGCGCCGCAATAGAAGATACCGCTATAACGGGGCACCTCTACCGCCTAAGCGCAGGGGAAGAAACCCCTTTCATCCGAGAAGTGACTCCTGACGGACGCTGGCATCCTTTTGGCTTAGCGTATCGGGCGCCATACGTGTGGTTCCTCAACGGCCCCAAGGCTCGCCCCACTCAGGTATGGCGTTTTACGTGGGACGGGGAAAAGCTCTCCGAGCCCAGGGTATGGCAGGACCGACGGTTTGTCTCCCTCCAAGCGATATGTCCCACGGGTCCTGAGCGCTTTTTTGTGGCTAATGACCGAAGCCACCGCGCCCGCTGGCACCTTGTAGCGGGTTTCTTTCTGCGCAGGGTGCACAGTACGGTATTTCTCTGCGAAGGCGACTCCTGCTGGCCCGTTGCGGGACGCATCCCGTATGCCAGTGGGCTGGCCTATAGCGCCTCTCAGCAGCGCCTCCTGGTGTCGGTGGCTTTCCGGAAAGCCCTCTGGGTATATGAAGAGACGGAAGCAGCGCCGAACCTGCGGTATGTGCGCCGCGTTCGCCTACCGGGCTATCCCGACAATATCACAGCGCTAAACGATACCCTCTTTTGGGTAGTATGTCATCGGCGCCTTACTGCCTGGGCCAGAAGCTTGGCTTTCGGTGGGAAGCGCAGCCGCTGGCTTATCGTGGCGGTGCAGGCCCAGCCCGATGGAAACTTCCGCGTACAGACGCTTTACGCAGCGCCTAAAGGATACGCCACAGCCAGTATAGCCCTGCCTATTGGCCCCTATGTGTATGTAGGCAGCCTCTTTGAACCCTATCTCTTGCGCTTCAAGGCAGCGGAAGCCATCCCACCACACGCCCTGCCGCCCAATACAAGCGCTGCTCCCGCACCCACACCGCCTGCGGCGCGGTAGGGAAACGCAGCGGTAGCTCTTGCCCTTCCCTGCTGTACCACCACCCCACCGTATCCCGATAAAACACTGTTCCTGCGGCAAACCCTGCTCCCCGGTCCATTCCCTCAGGAAAAGCCACTCCCTTCAAAAAATTGCCCCAGCTATCATACACCAAAATCTGCCGCTGCACCGTGTCGGTGATGAACAGCTGGTCAGCTTCGGCATATAGGGCCGCTCCGCCGATTATCCGCCCCGGCCCAAATAGCTTCCCCCCAAAGCGTAGAAGCACCCGACCAAAAAAGTCTATTTTCACCACCTCCTGCGTCTCCCGCAGAAAAAGATATAACTCGCCGCCGCTCCCCACAGTCAGGAGCACCGGGTATCCCTGCGCTACCTCTGGCGGAAGCTGGCTATACAAAAGCTGCTGCAACCGCTGAAGGTTGGTTCCTAAGAGGGTTATCTTCTGCCCGCCAGCGTCTAATACATAAAGCTGCTGATTGCCTATGGGGGCTATGCTGGTCACCGATAAAAAGCCTTCTTCGCCTGGGGCGCCGCCTATCCGCGTGAGGGAGTCGTAACGCGGCGCCCATACCTTGTACAAGGCGCGCTCGGGTTCCGACCACACGTACATGTGGTGTAACGCATCTACGGCAAAAAGGCTTACTGGAGCCGGTAGCGTTACCTGGCCTTGGGCCCAGAGGAGGCCGCTGCTTAGCCATACGCGCAGCCTGTACATGGTCAGGGAGCAGAAAGTCCTATGCCTACCCAACTGCCCGTGCTGGGCTGGTACCGATACCCAAAGTCCAGCCCTACTTTTTTGTAGGCTAACGTAAAGCCCGCCCCCACTAAGAGGGTGGGAAGGCCTACGCCCCCCCGCAGGGTGAGGATAGGATGCGGCCGATACAAAAAGCCTGTGCGCACTTGGAGGGGAAAGACTCCTTCGCGTAGGAGTTCGGTGCGTACCTCGGCGGAGGGATGGGGGGCATACGCCACGCCAATACCATAGTGCATGCGCCCCGGCAGGAACCCCCATCCTTGCGCTAAGAGATTATACCCATACCCGCCTATGCGCAGCGCTGGGCTTATCCGAGCCGCAAAGCCCACATCCGGCGTAAAACGTTGCACCCGCCCATACTCCGAGAAAAAAGTACTAAGCCACCGCCCCCGCACCGCCAAGGTGACCTGCCCCCGCAAAAACCGTAGCGCATACCCGCCTCCTACCTCCCACTGACTAAGCTTGTCAAACTGCCACTGCTGAAGGAGTAAGCTCACCATCTGAAGCGAGTCCCAGGAATAGCTTCCCCCGGCTAAGCGAAAGGATAGCTCCGGCGCAGGCCCATACAAGGCTGTTCCTACTTGGGCGCACCAACGCTGGTAGGGAAAGGCACTCACAGGATTAGCCGAGAGGGGCTCGCCTTGCAAGGGGGCTTGGAGCTCGCCTCCGCCGATGACCCTCGGCGCGAAGTACTGCCCCCATACAAGCCCTAAGAGACTAACCCACACGCCCTAAGATACGCCTTTCCGCCAAAAACCCGCTATGCCTACTACCAGCCAGCTGAGGAGGAGGAGTATGCCACCGGCAGGCGCCACCGCCGTAGCGCCCCCCCATCCCGCTAAGTACTTGAGGTATATGCTCCCCGTAAATAACAGGGTGCCCATCGTAAAGCCTACCCCTGCCAGCGTATGCAGGAAATACTGCGGCTGAAGGCTCAGATACAGCAGCGGCGCCGTGTGGAAGAGGGCCATATACGCAGCTTGCCCCAAAGCCGGCTGCGGCACCGCATGCGCATACAATGTAGCCCCTATTATTCCCCCTACTCCCATCAATCCAGCTACCCCTTGCATCCAACGCATACCCAAAGGTAGGCACTAAAACCCTTCAGACGCCTAATCCTACCCCTCAGGCGGCTGCTTGTACCTCTCAGGCGCTTTTGGTTAAACAAATGGACGGTTTGCGTACTTTTGTATTATGCGGGCCGTCCTCCTCTCTGCGACGGCTCTCTGCTGGGGCTTAGCGCAGACACTCTCCTCTGCGCTCTATAAGTACTACTCGGAGAGCGACATCGCCGAGGTACACGAAAAGACCCCCCTCAAGTGGGAAGGCCTCAAATATGAGTTTTCTGAGAGCTATGAGGTTATTCCCCCGCCGGGGGCTCCCCCCGAAGAGGTACAGGCTTTCTTGCAGCAGGTAGATCCCCGCTTATTTGAAAGACACGCCACAGAGGACAGAGAATACACCGTAGGCGCTTACCGCGTAAGGCTCAAAAGCATAGAACGTTGTCGGGCTGAGCTTTGTGCGCGCTTCCCTGAGACATGCACCAGGCCTACGCCGTCTAACGCAACCCTCAAAAAAGCTAAAGGGCTATGAAAAAGCACTTAGGATGGGCGCTCGCCCTACTCGTATATGCGCAGAACTATAACCACCCCACTACAGGCCAGCAAAACACCTACTCAGGGGGGTGCCAAGTGCATACCTGCACGGGCAACTACTACGATAATGGCGGGCCAACGGGGAACTACGCCAATGATGTAGATCTTATATATTGGACCTTTTGCCCCAATGCAGATAACCTGTGTCTGAGGGCGCAGTTTACAAGCTTTGATGTGGAGTCAGGTGGACCTGGACTATTTGGATGTGGGAATATATTTACACCCCCTCTCGGATGTTATGATCTCCTTCTGGTTTTGAACGGCCCTGCACAGAATAGTCCACTTATATGGGGTGGATGCGGCACTACCGGTCCAGGCACGGTTACTTCTTCGAATGCGAGTGGGTGCTTGACGTTTCGTTTTTGCTCGGATGGGAGTGTGAGGCGTCCTGGCTGGGCGGCTACGCTTAGCTGTGTGCCCTGCAGCCGCCCCGCCGCAGGCAACTCCGACTGTAGCGGAGCAGTTTGCATAGCTACCAATATATCGGATATAAGCAATGGCCCCGGCAACTCCAGCCAATGCGGCGGATGCATCACCAACGAAAACTATACCAACTTTTATATCTTTCAGCCGTCCGCCTCAGGTACGCTTACCCTGAGTGTGTGCCCCACTAATGGTACGGATGACTACGATATCGCTATATGGGGGCCTTTCACAAACAATAGCGCCATGCTCTCCGCTTGTAATAGCGGCTCCTTAGGGACGCCTGTGCGCTGTAGCTATGCGATGTATCCACAGAGTGGGGGTTGCGGCGCTACCAATCCCTGTACCCGGCTCGCCACTGGAGGTGGCTGTAGCGATGTTAGCGAAGATGTGTGCGGGAATGGGTGCTTGGCGCCCCTGAGTGTCACTGCAGGCTCTACCTATCTCCTGATGATTAACGGCTGGACGGCTGGAGCCCAGGGGTACAACCTGAGCTGGGGTGGGGTCCCGCTCACCTGTACGCCGCTCAGTCAGCCGGTGGTGGCTTTCCGGGCTGAGGCGCGTCCGGCCGAGGGCGTCTTCCTCCGCTGGAACTATGACCCTAATCGCCTCGGCCCCGATGAAAGGCTCAGTGGCTGGGCCATAGACCGCTCCGGCGACGGCGGCCAAACCTGGCAAACCCTCGCCCAGCTCCCCTTGGAGATTACCACTTACTTGGACCGGCAGCCCTTCGTAGGAGAAAACCTCTACCGTCTGCGCTTCGGCTACGAAGACGGCCGCACCAGCACCTACCTTACCACCCAGCGCGTAGAATGGGCCCCCGCTGAAGGGCGCGCCTTCTCTGCCTGGTACGACCCTGCCCAAGAAAGTATCCATATCCAGCTCTTTGACCAAGGAGTGGGCGGCGAGGTGCGCCTCTATACCATAGACGGCCGCCTCCTCCATGTGCTCCCGCTGGAACCCTCCCCCTTCCTGAGCGCGGTGGGCTTCCCTATCCCCCAACCGGGGACCTACATCGTCACCTACGGCGGCCACAGTATCACCGTCCCTGTGGTCCGCTAATCCCGCTTCTTATACGCTGCGCGCACGGGCCTGCGGCGTCCCCGCAGGCCCAGTTTCTTGCTGGAACTTCTGGACTACCATTTTTTGTTTTCCTTGGTGCTATGCGTAACAAAGTTGCAATAGTTATCCTCCTCTGGTGGGGAGGGGTAGCCTGCGGGCAGATCTCGCCACAGCCCGCCTCTGAGAAAGTCACTGTTCAACAGCAGGAACCGCTTACTATCGCCCCAGCTCAAGCGTATAAAAACTGGAAAGCGCATCCGGACCAGTATGTCGTTTTAGATGTGCGCACGCCGAGCGAGTACCAAAGTGGTCATGTCAAAGGCGCCCGAAATGTGGATTATTACGCGGACTTTGAGAAAGCCATACAAAACCTTCCGAAAGACAAGGTGTATTATCTCCACTGTGCTTCGGGGCGCCGCAGCGCCGCTGCTACCGAAATCCTGCGCAAGCACGGCTTCAAAGCCTACAATATGGGTGGCTTTGGGGCCGTGGTGCAAGCCGGCTTCCCTACCGAATAACCCTTAAACTTGTATAGCCTATGCGTATCAGTGCCAGTGAAGCACGCGAAAAGTATCTGCGTGCACCGGACAAGTATGTCCTCTTAGATGTGCGTACGCCTGCAGAGTATCGTCAAGTGCGTATCAAAGGTTCTCAGAATGCCGACTTTTACAATGGCTTTGACCGTCAGGCAGCGCACTTGGACAAAGACAAGACCTACCTGGTATTTTGTGCCTCAGGGGGGCGTAGCCAAGCCGCGGTGGGGTTCCTCCGCAGTAAAGGCTTGGAGGCGTATAATGTAGGGGGGATAGGAGACCTCATCCAAGCCGGCTTTGAATATGAACGCGGCTAAACTCCTAAGCTTATGATAGTCAAGCAGTTTTTTGACGAGCCGTTGGCGCAATACGGCTATGCTATCATTAGCGATGGCGAAATGGCCGTGATAGACCCGGCTCGGGACGAGCGCCCCTACTTAGAGCTGGCTGAGGCTACCGGTGCCCGGATCGTGGCTTCCCTCCTCACCCATCCCCATGCGGACTTTGTGAGTAGCTACTGGGCCATTGCGCAGAAGACCGGCGCCAAAGTCTATGCCAGCGAACTCATAGGTCTGCTGGTGCCTTACGTGGGCCTCAAAGACGGCGACGAAATCCCCATCGGCAGGGCCAAACTCAAAGCTTACCTCACCCCTGGGCATTCCCCCGACAGCATGACGTATGTGCTCTATGATGAAGAAGGCCGAGAATATGCGGCTTTCACAGGGGACTGGCTTTTCATCGGGGATGTAGGCCGAGCAGACCTGCGCGCCAAAGCCGGGTAACGTCCAAAAGCAGCGGGAAGACCAAGCCCGCGACATGTACCATAGCCTCCGCCGCATGTTTGCTCGCCTGAAAGACTCTACCCTGGTCTATCCCGCCCATGGCGCCGGTACCCTCTGCGGTAAAGCCCTCAAGCAGTTCAACGCCAGCACTATAGGCGTGGAGCGCCTGGATAACTGGGCTGTACTCTTGGCTCACACCGCCGACGAGCAAACTTTTATTGAGGCGCTTGTGACGGGGCAGCCCCATATCCCCAAGTACTTCCCCAATAGCGTAGAGGTCAATCGCCGAGGCCCTACGGGCTACGAAGAGGCCCTCAAAACTGTCCAAAAACTCGGACCATTTACGGCGCAGGCTGCGCAGGTTCTGGACCGGCAAGCCACCGTCGTAGATGCTCGGCCCGCATACCTTTTCCGCAAAGGCCACCGCAAAGGCGCCATAAACATCCCCTTAGGAAAGAGCTTCAACACTTGGTTGGGGTCTCTTATCGCCCCCGACGAACCCTACTACCTTATTGTGAGTTCAGCGCCGGCGTATGAGACGGCGATTGACCAGGTGCTGGCTATCGGCTACGAAGCCAACCTCAAAGGGGTATTCGTAGGTGTGGAATATGCCGAGGAAACCGGCCCAGAACCCTTCCCAGATGTAGAGGTGCTGCGCCATGACGGCCGCGCCTACACCGTCGTAGATGTACGTGACCCCGACGAAGTAGGGGCGAACCCTCTGGTACCTCATGCGCTTCCTATCCGACTGGCAGAGCTGCGCGAGCGCATCGGTGAGGTGCCCCAGGGCAAGCCCATCGCCGTGCACTGTGCTGGCGGCTACCGTTCCGCTATCGGGAGTAGTATCCTCTTAGCCTCGGGCCGACAGCCCGTCTACGATGTAGGGGAAGCCATCACCCGCCTCCTCAACTAACCCGAGAGCACCGGTTGAAGTGGGGCGGTCAGCTTAAGCTGGCCGCCCTTTCTTTTTTCCGGAGGCCATACCGTCCGCATCCATAACCGCAGAGATCCCCAGAAGCCCCACTTCCGCCACACATACCGTAGCGTGCTCGGGAGAGAGGCCCAAAAATACCGGCTCACCTCCACCGCGAAGCTCGGCTCCATGTAGCAGTTGATGACACACCCCTCGCAAAAACTAAATCGCCCCTCTAACTGGCGCAAATGCGCTACAGCTGGGCTGTGGTACAGTTCCGCCAAAGGCCGATCTATGGGGAAGCTGTACCCCTGCTCATGCGCATGATAGCAAGGGAGCAGCAAGCGGTTATCTGGGGAGATGACGATAGTCGCTGAGGCGGCCCGACATACGGGGGCATAGGGGGAGTTGCCTCCCTCGGCACGCAGACGTAAAAAGGCTTCGTTTAGGTATACATCGGGGCGTCGTCCCCACCGGCGCAGCGCTCGCACCGCTTCTGCGGGTAGGTGATTAGCGCCTACGCTATTGTAGGCAAAAACCGGATTGAGTATTAGGATGAGCTTGTGCGGCCGCACAAACTGTTCATATACGCCCTCAATATCCTGCCAGTTTTCTGGGGTCACCGTGAAAAGAATATCCGGTTTCTCGCCGAGCTGAGTAGCTATTTTGAGGCTTTCTTTCACAAATGCGAAGCACGGGACCCCACCTCGTAAGCGGTCGTGTTTTTCTGCTGTGGCCGCATCTAAGGAGAAGTGGAGCATATCTATCTTGCCGCGCAGTTGGTGGGCGCGCTTGGGGTAAAGAAGGCCGTTGGTGGTCACGGTGGTGATGAATCCCATCCGCTGAGCTGCTTCTAAAAAGAGCGGGAGGTCCCGATGCAGGAGCGGTTCCCCCCCTGTGAAGTCAATAATACGCACGCCCAGCTTGCGTAAGGCACGCAAGTTTTCTATGACGCGCTCAGGGGTAGCGTAAGGCGAGGGTTTTTCCCAGATGTCGCAAAAGGTGCAGGCGGCGTTGCACCGGTAGGTGAGGTAGTAGTTTGCCAGGACTGGCCGGCGGCGCAGGAGCCCTCCCATCTGGTCCAAAATACGATTAAAAAGCAAACGGGGCTGCCTCAGCAGCCCCGCTGCCACACTTTTTCAGGATATTTAGCGGAGGATTGTCAGGTGGAAGGCGGCGGCCCCCAAGGGGCTTTGGACGCGGAGGAGGTAGCTCCCTGCGGGTAGATCGCCTGTATCCAGGCTCAAAGTGCTTTCGCCGGCAGAAAGGGAACGGGGCCCCCACGTCTTTACCCAGCGTCCATCCAGCGTATAAAGATAGAGGGTAGCTTCTGTGGGGGTAGGCGTCTGCACCTTGAGGTGGAAGCAGTCCGTGGCCGGATTCGGATACGGACTCATCATGCTGAGCTTATCCCCACGTATCCACACCCCTGTGGTAATGTCCTGGGCATACACAATCGGGAAAAGAACCCAGTTGAGTCCTTTGTTGATAGGCGGACCAAAGAGATGCGTCGGCACCCAGTCGGGCAGCGTAGGGCTCAATCCAGAAGGCTTTGCGTAGAAGTCCCCGCTGCTGGTGTCGTAAATCGCCCAGGACACAAGGCTCCGCCCTATAATCGCCGTATCCCCTGTAAAACAAGGATGATTAGTCATAGGACCCGCATACGCAGGCCCCATCAGGAAGAAAAGCGTATCGGTGAGGTTATAGTTTTTTAGATTGTACCGTTCCGTGCCCACAGCCACATAATAGGAGGCCGAGTCAGTGATATCCAGCGGCGTAGAGAAATAAGCAAAGTCAAATAGTTCGGTAATGCTAGGGGGATTACCTTGGGGGGTGGGACAGTTGGCCCCTGTTTCATTTAAGAGCAGGTTGCCTATGCGCACGTCGGAAATGGGCTTAGCGGTGGTGCGTACAGGCGCTTGGGGATAGGTGCCTGGCCGAGCAGGACTATAGAAAGGACTGCCCCAGCTATAAGTGCGTGCGGGATGGAGTGTATAAAAGAGGGTATAGGCCCCGTCGCTTAAACTGTCCGGCGTGGGGGCTTGGAGTTGCGGGACGCACCCGTTTGTGCCAGAGAAATTAACCCAGAGCAGGGCTACCCCCTTGATAGACACCGTACGATTGACATTGCCTAAGTCAGGGGTAATGTCGTAGCGTTCAGCAATAGCACCATCTAAGAAAGCTATGAGGGGAGGGCTCACAGTGCCCGCAGTGTCCCGGAGATTACTTACCACTAAGTAAGCCGCCTCTGCTTCTAACGAGTCGAAGAAAGTACCTATGCAAGCGGCAGGCGGATTGCTTCGGGTATTCGGTCCTGTACCATTACTGATGAGGGTGTCGCCGGCATAGTTTATGTCATTGGTAGGGGTGGGCACGATGGCGTAGTCTTGGTTAGGCTGGAGCCAAGGGAGGCTCTGGATGCGGCCCTGGGGCGTGGAGAGGAGATACGCAGGCAGCCGAATAGGTCGGACAGGTCGTCCGATTTGCGTAGGCACCTGTACCTGCTGCGCCCATCCGAAAAGGAGGGCACTTAATAAAAGGTATGCGCGTGTCATATCGCCCCAAATATACGGCATAAAAAACCCCCTCTTGTAAAAAGTAACCGCACTTTTGGATTTGGGCCCGGATATTTGCGTATGGCTCTCTCGCCTGCCGAAAAAGCCGTCCGCATCTTGCCTGTCTTAGAGGCCCGCTATGGGAATGCCACCACCGAGCTTCATTACCAAAACCCCTATCAGCTTACTGTGGCGGTGGTCCTCTCTGCGCAATGCACGGACGTGCGGGTCAATCAGACTACCCCGGCTTTTTTTGCGCGTTTCCCGGACTTTGCTACGCTGGCCCAGGCTACCCCCGAGGAGGTATTCCCGTATATCCGCAGCATCTCTTATCCCAATAGCAAAGCCCAGCGCTTAGTAGCCCTCGCCCGAGAAGTGATGGACAAATACAATGGCGAGCTGCCCAAAGACCCGGAAGAGCTTCAAAAGCTCCCCGGCATCGGCCGGAAAAGCGCTAATGTGATTAGTTCGGTCCTGTGGGAAGCCCCAGTCATCGCCGTAGATACACATGTTTTCCGCGTAAGTCGGCGTCTGGGCCTGGCCCAAGGCAAAACCCCCGAAAAAGTAGAAGAAGAGCTACGCCAGATTATCCCCCCAGCGTATTTAGGGCGGGCACACCACTGGCTTATCCTCTTTGGACGCTATCACTGCACGGCCCGCAAGCCCCAGTGCGAACGCTGCCCCTTCACCGACTTATGTGCCTACTACGCAGCCCATGTAGCCTCCAAAGCCGCCCCATAGCCCCGTCAGTTATTAGTTTTACTTTTGTCTCATGCAGGAAAAGTTAGAAGCCCTGCGCCGTAAATACAGCCTCCTCGGCCAGGACATGGAGACCTATTTGGAAGGGCTCCTGTATAGCCGTTCCCTCACCTACTGGGACTACATAGAACTGGATACCCTCCTTACGCTGCAGAAGCCCCGAACGGATTTCCCGGATGAGGTGATTTTTATCGTGTATCACCAGATTACGGAGCTGTACTTCAAGCTGATAAAGGTAGAGTTGGAGCTTCTTTCGCAGGAGAGCTGGCAAGACGAACGTACTCTCCTTAAGCGCTTGCGGCGGATAGAAAGTTACTTTCGGCACCTCGCGCATAGCTTTGAGATTATGCTGTATGGGATGGACTCGGAAAACTTTTTGCGGTTTCGGACGGCGCTTTTGCCAGCCAGTGGCTTTCAATCCGTACAGTTCCGTGAGATAGAGCTCATGAGTACAGGCCTACGGCAGCTACTGGCCCCCCACCACCGCGATCTCAAAACCGACCATATAGATGAGCTCTATAACTACATCTACTGGAAGTACGGCAACTTAGACAGTCGCACAGGCGAAAAAACCCTTACCCTAAAAATCTTTGAGCAAAAATATGATGGACACCTCCGGGCTATGGCCCATGCTTGGGTGGAGAAGAACCTCAACGCGCGTTTAGAACAAGCGCTCACTAAGGGTCAGGTTTCGGATAAGCTTATTCAGGTTTTTCGGGAAGTGGATGTGCAAGTAAATATTTATTGGCGATTTGTGCATTTGCGTACGGCCGCGTATTACCTTAAGAGTGAGGAAAAGGCGTTACCCTCTACGGGCGGGACCAACTGGCAAGAATACTTACCGCCGTATAACCAAGGGATTCAGTTTTTCCCAAGCTTGTGGAGTGAGGAGGAGAAGGCGGAGTGGGGTAGAGGGAGTTTTTTGGAGCGGTTTCGGCGGGAGGTAGAGGCTACTTGGCGGCGTGGGCCTTCGGCGCCTTTGGCTCAAGAGGCTCGTTGAAGGAGCGCCACGGCATACGCTGCCACGCCCTCTTCTCGGCCTAAGGCCCCCATGCCCTCAGGGGTAGTTGCTTTTAGACTCACGTTCTCCAGCGGGATTTCCAAAGTAGTAGCGATGCTTTCCCGCATAGCAGGATAGTACGGACTAAGGCGAGGCCGCTGCGCAATAATCACCACATCTATATTAACTATCTCCCATCCCGCCGCCCAAATCCGTTCTCGTACGACCTTCAAGAGGTGTCGGGAGTCAATATCTTTATACTGGGGGTCAGAAGGGGGAAAGAGCTGTCCAATATCCCCGAGGTTAGCTGCACCGAGGAGGGCATCACAAATCGCATGAAGCACCACATCGGCGTCGGAGTGGCCTAATAGCCCCTTTTCATAGGGGATAGTTATCCCGCCTAAGCGGAGGGGGCGCCCTTCGGTATATTTGTGGGCATCGTAGCCCAGTCCGATGCGCAAGCTCCATTTCTGGCTCATAGGGACGCAAATCTATGCCACTTTGTGGGGGCAAGGGTGGGTCTCGCCGGTGGCGTATGTGCCTTCCTCGTTGTTAGAAGCTGGCTATAAGGTTCAGGCAGAGCTTAGTCAGGGGTGGGGTGGAGGGCATACGGTACCTTTCCTTAGCGACTCTTCTTGGTTGATATCCAGGAAGATAGAGATAGATACGGGAACTGTGCTCTATATGGAAGGGGTGCAAGGGGAGATAGCCGTATATCAGGAGAATAGGCTTTTATTTTTAGGCAACGCCCCTTGGGTAGCTATTCCCCTAATGGGGCGTGGGGTGGTAGGAGTGCGTATTCGGAGTAGAGGTAAGGGCGGTATATTGGGGGGTATTTATCTTCTTAGAAAGGATTCCTTGGTAGGTTGGCCAGCCGAGCCGTACCCCTCTTGGGTAGGGGATACATGCGAAGGGGACTGCAGTCACGTAGGACGTAGAGTACATAGCGTAGAGGCTCTGTTGCAACACAGGGACTCCTGTTTAGCCTTTGCGGAAATGCCCCCTGCGCGCGTACAAGTGGCGCTAAGCAAACAGCATAAGCAGTTTTGTATTGCCGCTTCGCCCCTTCCTTCTACACGTAACCCCCACGCAGGACCTCTTCCATTTCCGGTGTTTGTGGGCATGCTATTAGGGGTGGGGTTAGGGGTATTTTTCTTGCCTGTGCTCCGGGAGGTGATTATGGTCGGTCTTCATAGGCCTATCCCTACGAACTTTCTGGAAACGGTAGGTGGATTGACCCTTCTCTTAGGGCTGTCTGGGGCAGTGTTAGGCGATTGGGGGTGGGTAGGCCTTTTTGCGGGAGCGTTGGTGGGGGAAATGCTTTTTGGGTTATTCATGGAAGGCACTATCCATCGGTACTGGCAGAGTTGGCTATCAGGGGCCTTGGTAGCGCTTATGGTGCGATTGGTATGGGGACCTGCGCTTCCTTGGGTACTGGTGGGCTTGTGGGGGATGCGGGCTGTGCGTTTGAGCCTACACATGCCTATTTTTCTGTACCTTTGCGCTGCCCAGGTTTTTATCTATTTCTTAATGACTGCATGAAGCGAGTTCGGAGTATATTTATTGCTTTGGCTCCGCCGTCTGCTGACTCCCCGTATTATGATTTGGCCCGCTCCTGGAAAGTAGAGCTATATTTTGCTAATCTGGTAGAGACGCAAGGTATGACTTTACCGGAGTTTCGGGAGCAGGGAATTAGTCCGCTGGATTATAATGCGTATATTTTTTCGGGGCGGCAGGCGGTGGATCATTTCTTCCGGCTTATGCAGGAGATGCGGTTGGAGGTGCCCGCTGACAGCCGCTTCCTCTGCGTGGGCGAAGCTGTGGCTCAACATCTTTACCAGTACATTCCGGGAGCACTGCGGCGCCGCACCTATGCCCAAGCCCATAGCTTAGATGAACTGATACCGTACATGCGTAAGCACCCCCAGAGTAAGTATTTATATGTAGGGGGAGGGGCTGCGCCACTGCATTTCTTTGGGGAAGCGGCTAAGTATAACATCCCCGTGGCTACGGTGCGGGTGTATCATGTACGGTATCTTCCCCTGCCGGCGGAGCTGCGACGCAAGCGATTTTCCGTGTTGTGTTTCTCTTCGCCGACCAGCGTATTGGCCTGGAAGCACCTGCATCCCCGTTACAAGCAAGGGGAGACAGCTATCTTGGTCTTTGGGCAGGATACCTTGCGGGTAGCTCAGGCTGAGGGACTGCATGTAACAGATTATGCGCCGCGGGGTGAGATAAGTTCACTCTTGGCTTTGCTGGTTCAGTTTTTGCGCAATGCGCAGGGGCGGTCTTCGGCACTCGGACGCGATTGACTTTCTAAAAAACCCTTTATATTTGCGCCGTGCAGCTTCGTTGGCTACTCCTAAGTGTGGGGGTGCTGGTGTGGGCCCAGCAAGACCCGCAGTTTACACAGTACATGTACAATCGGTTTGGCCTCAATCCTGCGGCGGCAGGCTATGCCGGAGCGTGGCAGTTTGTAGGGCTTACGCGCCTGCAGTGGGTGGGGATTGATGGGCACCCCACTACTTTTGTCGTGAATGCTCATACGCCGGTTACTTTTTTGCGGGGCGGGGTGGGCCTGAGTGTGGTGGGCGACCAGATTGGCCCTTTTCGCACTACGGATGTGAAGGCAGCCTATGCGTTTCGCCTGCCTATTGGTTCCAGCGGTTCAGCCCTCCAAATAGGCGTCACGGGCGGAATAATCAGCAAGTCCCTGGATGGAGCTTCCCTCAAGCCCGAACAGATACCGGACCCAACGCTCTTTAATAGGGCAGCCTCTATGGTCTTGCCAGATGTCGGGGCGGGACTGTATTTTACGCTCCCAGAAGATAAGTTCTATGTAGGGTTTTCTGCTTTGCACCTGACCGAGCCGGCGCTGAAAGACTTTACTTCTACAGGCCGTAGTCGAGTGCCGAGGCATTTTTATGCGACAGCTGGGTATACGGCTCGCTTGTCCGAGACTGTGGAACTGGTGCCTTCTCTCTTCTTTAAGCTGGCCCAGTCCCAATACATGGCTGAAGCTAACCTCGCGCTACGGGTTCAGCCGGTGGTGATAGGGGCTTCGTATCGGCTCGGGGATGCGGTATGTGCGCTTTTGGGGCTCCAAGCTACCGAGGGGCTATTTGTGGGGTATTCGTATGATTATACCCTTTCCCGGCTGGGGGCAGTGACGACAGGGTCTCATGAGCTGGTGGTTGTGTATACGCTGGCCCCGGCCTTTCGGCTCATACCCCCAGACTTTGGTGTCCGTGACCGAAAAGACTTTCGCTAATCCTAATCTCTTGCATATATGAAAAACGCCGTATATTTGCTGCAATCGCAGGAAGCTATGCGTAGCCCGAAACTATCTATTTGTGTAGTAGCCAGTATCCTCTTCTGGCTGACAGCCTGTGGGGGTGGAGGTCAGACAGGTGCGCGGGGGGAGCTGACAGGCGTAAAAGGCCGCCCCAAATGGGATAATCCACTCCCTTATGGGATGGTGACTATTCCGGCGGGTACCTTCCACATGGGTAATAATGAGCAGGATGTGAATTATTCGCAAAATGCCCGCATCCGTCAAATAACCCTGAGCGCTTTCCATATAGATGATACAGAAATCTCTAACAACGAGTACCGGCAGTTTGTGGATGAAGTGGTCGCCGGCTCTGAAAATGCTTTTCCAGATAGTGTCTTTTCTTTCATGGAGCGGTATTATGGGAAGAAAATAAATAATCAAGAGGAATACTTGCGGCTTGTGTATCCGGACACGCAGGTGTGGAATAGGGACTTTGGCAACTTTGTCTATAATGAGCCGCTCGTAGAGAACTACTATTGGCATCCGGCGTTTGATGATTATCCGGTGGTAGGGGTGAATTGGTATGCGGCTCAAGCCTTTTGCTATTGGCGGACGCTCTTTTATAATGCCTATCGCGCCAGTCGGGAGCTACCGCCGGTGCCCCGCTTCCGCTTGCCTACCGAGGCGGAATGGGAGTATGCGGCGCGGGGTGGTTATGAGCACAAGATTTACCCTTGGCTGGGGCCTTATACCCGCAACTCTAAGGGGTGCCCCTTGGCAAACTTTAAGCCTGGCCGCGGAGATTATATAGCAGATGGCTTTGAGTATACAGCGCCCGTTAAGTCGTACTTCCCAAATGATTACGGGCTCTATCATACGGTGGGGAATGTGGCTGAATGGTGTGAGGATGACTTTGAAGAGACGGGTCCTATCGCTTATGCCCACGACCTCAATCCTGTTTATCGGGATCCCCGCAAGCAAAATCGCCGTCGTGTGGTGCGAGGGGGTGGGTGGAATGATGTGGCTTATTTCTTGTCGGTGGGTACGCGGGATTATGAGTATGCCGATACGACTAAGTCGCATATTGGCTTTCGATGCGCGCTGTCGGTGATTGGTCGTTCGGGTGCAATGCGATAATCTTGGAAAAATATCTAACTATATAGACTTATGGCTACAAAAAAAGCAAGCGGATTTGATGCCCTTCTTCGTTCTCGGGGCTACAGAATCGCGATGAAGTATCTCTATGCATGGGGAGCTTCTGTGGTGATTATAGGTGCCCTTTTTAAGATTTTGCACCTTCCGGGAGCCAACGAGATGCTTATTGTAGGGCTGGGTACGGAGGCGGCTGTGTTTTTTGTGTCTGGTTTGGAGCCTCTTGCGGAAGATGAGAAGCACTGGGATTGGAGTAGGGTTTTTCCTCAGCTCAAGGAAGAAGAGGAGGAAGCCCCGGTTGAGCTGGGTTTGGGTATGGGGGGGCCGGGGGGTGTTTTGCCGGGCCTCGCGCCGGGCATTAAGTCTCTTCAGGAGAGTAGTTTGACGCCCGATCTTTTGGAGCAGTTGGCCTCTTCCATTGAGGGGCTGCGCTTGAGTGTGACTAACCTGGCAGATATTACTGATGCTGCGGCCGCCACGAATGAGTTTGCGCAGAAGGTGCGGGAGGCCTCGGACAGGGTAGAACAGCTTTCGCAAAGCTATGCTGTCACAGCCGATGCGATGTCAAAGATAGCCGCCTCTTTTGGAGACATACAAAGCTATCAGGCCCAGATAAAAACCCTTTCGCATACTATAGCTCAGCTCAATAGCGTATATGAGAATGAGCTGCAGGAGATGCAAAAGCATATTGCTTCTATCGGGCGTTTCTATGGCGGAATTGGTCGTGTGCTCAGTAGTATAGAGGCTACCGCCCAAGATGCCGATCAGCTTCGTCAAGAGCTGGTCACCCTCAATAATAACTTACGCGGTTTGAATGCCGTGTATGGCGGTATGCTCTCAGGGATTACATCGGCATTTCAACGCTGAGAAAATATGGCCTCGGGCAAGCTGACACCCCGTCAGAAAATGATAAACCTGATGTACCTCGTGCTCACGGCGCTTCTCGCGCTGAACGTGAGCGCAGAGGTGCTCCAGGCTTTTCAAAATCTGGCGGACTCGCTGCAAAATACCGCTGAGCAGTTTCAGAAAAATAACCACGACTTGGGTGAGAGCATAAAAGCAGCTATCCAAAAGGAGATAGAAACCGGTAGTCGCAAGAATGAGCCGCTCATTGAGGAAGTGAATAGAGTCCGGGCTAAAACCGACAGTGTGGCGGGGAAGCTGCGAGAGTATGCCATAGCTCTTTTTGATGAAAAGATAGCGGGGAAGGATCCCGAAACGGGGCGTTTAAAACGCTTGGATGAGCGGGAAAATAACTACCGCTTCTGGATGGGGAAGAACGACGCAGCTAATGGCGGAAGGGGGGAAGGTAAAGCGCTGGAAATGCACGCTTTGTTAGATACCTTTATAAGCTGGGCGAACCAAACCTATGCGCGAATCTCCGGCGGCAAGCTGCCTAATGCAGGAAAAGGCTTTCAAGATTTGGTGGTGGATCCCAAGGATAATCCCTATGTGAAGGAAAAAGAATCCAAGGAAAAGACCTGGGAGTACTTCACATTCCACATGACCCCGGCTGTAGCTAACTTGGCGGTCATTTACAAGTATGTCAATGATATTTATGTAGTGGAGGCGGAGATACTCAACCTTATCAAGTCCAAGCTGGGGCAAGTAACCTTCAAGATAGACTCCCTGGTGCTGGTAGATGCGCCTCGGTCAGAGATAGTGGTGGCGGGGATGAAGTTTGAGACACGGGTGTTTGTGGCGGCTACCTCTTCCGAAGCCAAGCCCCAGTTTTCGGGCACGGGTAGTATGAAACTCGAAGGGGGAGGTTATACCGCCGTATTTAGCATTCCTGCGTCAGCTCGCGTAATCCCTGCGGGCCAGCGTAAAGGGAAACAAGAGTATAGCGTCGTGGCTCGAATCCCTAAAGCAGATGGTTCTTTTCAGGAGCTGCGCTTGCGTAAGACTTTTGAAGTGGTCAAGCCAGAAATCGTAGTAACTTCTGCTGCGGTGCAGCTTTTGTATGCAGAGTGTGGCAACGACCTCAATATTGATGTGCCGGCGCTGGGTGAACTGTATGATCCGGTAGTTACGGCAGATAATGCCCAGGTACTGCAATCTAAACAAAGTAAGAAGAAGTTTCGTGTGGTGCCTCGGGGGGGAGCTAAGACCTGTAGGCTCAATGTACAGACGCGCACTGCGGGGCAGTTGGTGAATTTGGGCTCTTTGGATTACAAGGTGGTTCCGCCGCCGCGCCCTTCTCTGCGGGTGTTTGTAAATAATGACCCGTATAATGGGGTCTCGCCTGTGCCGCGCACGGCTACAGTGACTATCAGAGTGGTGCCCGATAATGATTTTGCCAAGTCCCTGCCGGAAGATGCGCGCTATATTATAGATCGCCCTGAGGTTAAGGTGGTCAAAGGGCTCGCAGGGGCGCAGACTATCGGTACCCTCCCCAGCTCCCGGGTAGCTCCTTCCCCTTTCGTACGCGTGGATCTCACCGACTACGCTCGGGGCCTTCAGCCGGGCAATGTGCTTTACGTGCAGTTTTCAGATGTCTTTCGGGTTAACTTCCAGAATAAGCAAGTTAAGCAGGACTTTTCCATTACGGAAATGACATTCCCTATAACCATCGGCAAATGAATGAGGTTATGACGAGAAGAGCATATATCATGCTATCCGTTTTTGGGATAGCTACGGCGTTTGCCCAGTTTCCGCCGCGGGTAGATGACCACTTTTGGCGAAAAAAAGTGGTCCTTACGATAGACCTGCGTGAGAAAGTTAACGAACCTATTGAAGCAGGTCAAGCTGGGTATAGGCTCTATACCAACTATAGTACCGACCCTATCACAGATAAGTCTCCGTATGCCAATCGGGAGGGTATGATAGTGGCCCTTCTTAAGGGCTTCAAGGACGGCAAGTTTGTAGGGTATAGTCCTAAAAACCTTAGCCAGCAAGTTTCTTTTGAAGAGTTTGATGCGCGTTCTCGTCGTATTGAAAGCGGAGGAGAGGCTGCAGGCGGAGAGGGGGGAGATGAGATGGGCGGGGGAGACTTTGGCGGGGATGAGTTTGGGGGCGATGACCTTGGCGGGGATGAGTTTGGGGGCGAGGACTTAGGGGGCGGGATCGATGCTGCACCTACTTCCGATGCTACCGTCACTCCCAAGGCAGAGCAAGGTTTCCCATACCTCAAATACTACCGAACTAAAATACAGATTGTAGAAGACCGCATCTTTGATAAGAACCGCTCGGATATGTACTATGACATGCAGTACCTCTGCCTTATTCAGGTAGATCCCAAGGGGGCCTTGCCGGATGAACCTGCTGTATGTTTCCGCTATAAGGATGTCATGGATGTAATGGATGATACCCAGTGGCGCAATCGGTCTAATGACGCAGAGGATCGTTCTATGCGGGAAATCATTGAGCTGCGCCGCTTCAACGGATATGTAACTATCGTGTCCGGTGAGGAGTCGCGTACGCTAAATGAGGCAGAACGCCGGCGTCAGCAAATGATTGAATTTGAGCACAATCTCTGGACCTTCTAACCCTTACCACCGCTGTATACTCTACAGATGCCCCCTTCCGAGGGAAGGGGGCATTTTCTTTTACTTTGTGCCGTGCCAGTGACTTTTTGGATGACGTTAGGGGGCCTTTTGGCCGTGTTTTTTACCCTCGCGGCCTATGCTACTCTTATGGAAAGAAAAGTTTCTGCCTGGATCCAAGATAGAGTAGGCCCTAATCGGGTAGGACCTAAGGGACTGTTACAACCTTTGGCTGATGTCCTTAAGCTTGTTTTCAAGGAAACTTTCCAGCCTTCGCAAGGCTATCAACTCCTCCAGCTGGCAGCGCCTGTGCTGATGGTTATGTTGGCCTTGGGGGCGGTGGCTATTCTCCCTCTTTCGCCTTACCTTCAAATCTTTGATGGGAATATCGGTATTTTGTATCTTTTAGGTGTTCTTTCGCTTAATGTTTATGGGCTGTCTCTGGCTGGGTGGGCGACAGGAAGTAAGTATTCGCTTTTAGGAGGCTTACGCAGCGGAGCTCAGACCATTTCTTATGAGCTTTCTTTAGGCGTAGCGCTTTTGAGCGTACTGCTTCTGACGGCTTATCTCCTCCCTCAAGAAAATCCCCTTTCTGTGCGGAGTATCGTAGAAGCTCAGCGGTATGGGTGGTTCGTTTTTCTAAACCCTGTAGGGTTTGTGGTGTATGTCGTGGCTGCTTTTGCAGAGGCCAATCGGGCCCCCTTTGATTTTGCCGAGGCCGAACAAGAACTCGTAGGCGGGTATCATACCGAATATTCGGCTATTCGGTTTGGGGCTTTTTTTGTGGCTGAGTATATGAATCTTATCACGGCTTCGGCGCTAATAGCGACTTTTTTCTGGGGGGGGTATTTGGGGCCGTTTGAGGGACTGATAGGGGTGTCAAAGTGGCCTGTGGTCTGGCAAAATGTCTGGGGCATCGGCTGGCTGCTCGTCAAGACGGTATTTTGGATGTTTGTGTTTATGTGGGTGCGTTGGACGCTTCCCCGCTTTCGGTATGACCAGCTGATGCGGATAGGCTGGAAGGTACTCCTTCCCTTAGGCATGGCTAACCTATTACTTTTGGCAGGAATATTGTTACTTCTCCTATAGCTATGGAAGCGGAGTTCTCCCAAAAAGCCCGTGAGGTCGTCTCCCAAAGTCGAGAGGAAGCTATTCGGCTGGGGAGTGATTATGTGGGCGTTGAGCATTTAGCGTTAGCCCTCTTCCGGGAGGAAGAGGAGAATGGGATATATCAGTTATTGATTGCGTTGGGGGTGCCGGTCAAGGAGGTATGCCGAGCCTTGGAGGAGCTGGGGCGCTCTCCTCAGCCACGTCTTACCTCTGGACGCATAGCTCTTTCTAAGCAGGTAGAGAAAGTACTGCGTCAAGCGGCCTTAGAAGCCCGCCGTTTCCGTTCGCCTGAGGTACAGCCAGAGCACTTGCTGTTAGCTATTTTGCGACAGCCTGATTCCCCAGTGACGCATCTTTTAGAGAAGTACAGTGTTTCGTATGCCGTGGTACAAGCGGAGATTGAACAGCAGCTTCCTACGATGTCCAGTTCGGACCCGATAGAGCCGGGCGAGCCGCCGGCTCGGGGCAGCCGTTCAGGGGGAGGAAGTGCTTCGGGTAAAACTGCGACCCGCTCCCGTACGCCTGTATTGGATAACTTCGGGCGAGACCTTACCCGTTTGGCCGAAGAAGGCAAGCTGGACCCTGTAATCGGGCGGGACCGTGAGATTGAACGTGTGGCTCAAGTGCTGAGCCGCCGCAAAAAAAACAACCCGGTCCTCATAGGCGAGCCTGGCGTCGGGAAAACGGCCATCGTGGAAGGGTTAGCCCTTCGTATCGTGCAGCGCAAGGTAAGCCGCGTCCTTTTTGGCAAGCGTATTGTAGCGCTTGACCTCACCGCTTTGGTCGCAGGTACAAAGTATCGCGGCCAGTTTGAAGAGCGCATGAAAAGTGTTCTTGCTGAGCTTGAGAAAGCGCCTGAAGTTATCCTATTTATTGATGAGCTGCATACGATTGTAGGGGCAGGAGGGGCTTCGGGGTCGCTGGATGCCTCTAATATCTTTAAGCCAGCTCTGGCGCGAGGGGAAATACAGATTATCGGTGCTACGACCTTAGATGAATATCGGCAGTATATTGAAAAAGATGGAGCGTTAGAACGGCGCTTTCAGAAGATAATGATAGATCCGCCCACCGAAGAGGAGACTTTACGGATTCTCCACCAGCTCAAAGACCGCTATGAAGAGCACCATCATGTGTATTACACGGATGCAGCGATAGAGGCTTGTGTGCGGCTCAGTGGTCGCTATATTACCGATCGACAGTTTCCGGATAAGGCCCTGGATGTGCTGGACGAAGCTGGGGCTCGGGTGTATATGGCCAATATCCAGGTACCTCCGCGTATAGCTGAGTTAGAGGCTAAGATTGAGGAGGTGCGAGAAAAGAAAGCCCAGGTGGTGCGTAGCCAGCGGTATGAAGAGGCAGCTCAACTAAGAGACTTGGAAAAGCGCTTGCAAGAGCAGCTGGAAGCGGAAAAGGCGCGATGGGAGGATGAGCTTAAGAAAATGCGCTTCAAAGTAGATGAGGCGGACATTGCGGCCGTAGTGGCTTCTATGACGGGTATTCCCGTTCAGAAGGTGGGAGAAGGCGACCTGGCGCGTTTGGCCCAGATGGAAGAAGCTCTCAAGCAGCGCATTATAGGGCAGGATGAAGCGGTAGAACGGGTCACACGGGCCATCCGACGGGCGCGAGCAGGACTCAAGAACCCCCGCAAGCCTATTGCTTCTTTTGTATTTCTGGGCCAGACAGGTGTAGGGAAAACAGAACTGGCCCGCGCCCTGGCCGAATATCTCTTTGATACCCCTGATGCCCTCATTCGCATAGACATGTCGGAGTACATGGAGAAGTTCTCCGTGTCTCGGCTTATCGGCGCTCCCCCAGGCTATGTCGGCTACGAAGAAGGGGGCCAACTCACCGAACGCGTGCGCCGCAAACCCTATAGCGTCATCCTCTTAGACGAAATAGAGAAAGCTCATCCAGATGTCTTCAATATCCTTTTACAGGTGCTGGATGATGGGTCTCTCACCGACGGCTTGGGCCGGCGGGTGGATTTCCGCAATGCGGTTATCATCATGACCTCTAACGTTGGGGCCAGAGAACTGCGCGAGTTTGGTACAGGGGTCGGCTTTATGACCGCAGCCCGCCGCGAAAAGAACCAAGATGCTATGCGCCAAGTACTTGAAGGCGCCCTCCGCAAGGTATTTCGCCCTGAGTTCCTCAACCGTATAGACGATATTATCGTATTCAATCCGCTTACACGGGAACATGCTCGGAAGATTTTGGAGCTTCAGCTGGCAGAGCTGAATAAACAACTCGCGGAAAATAAGTGGACCCTGGAAGTTACACAGGCCGCAAAGGAGTTTCTCATAGACCGAGGGTTTGATGAGCAGTTTGGGGCACGACCGCTACAGCGGGCTATACAGCGATTCCTGGCGGATAAACTGGCGGATGCTGTTATTCTACATCATGTGCAAGGGCCTGCGGCTTTCCGAGCGGACTTGAGCGAAGATCGGACTACCATAGAAGTGTCCTTAGTAGAGCTTGCCCCTTCTGCGTGAGGTGGACGCTTAGGGTACTCGGTATAGGAGCAATAGGGTGGACCCAAGGGGTTTCCGACTCTCTCCAACGGCTTTTTGCGAAAGACCATGCTTTTGATATCGTGGTCTTGCGGAGCTTTCCTCTGCAGACCGCTATTAGCGATACTTTCCCTGTGGTACCGTTGCTTTCTGGGCATGTGCGGATGGGGGCGGCGTGGCAGTGGCATGTGTGGCGGAGCGTTGGGGTCGGTGTCCAGGCAGGATGGGCCTGGGGTAGGGAGGTATTACGGGCTACTTCTGCCAGTACGGCGCCTTACGCTGACTCTATGCCAGCGGGGTATCGGTGGCTCAGGTACCGGTTTGGGGCCGTATATGTGCAGGGGAGCTTCCGCTGGGAGAGACGCCGAAGCGATGATATTTTCCCCCAATATTGGATAGAAATAGGCGGTTGGGCCCAAAGACATATCGCCAGCAGTCTTAAGTATGTAGCTCATCGCCATGGACGGGTTGAGCGGGTGCGCTGGGATGGGGTCTCTGTTTTTTCCCCTTGGCAGGGCGGATTGTATGCTTCTTTTGGGCGGCAGTGGATAGGATTGTGTGCCTATTATCACCTTTTGCCCCTGTATCGGCGGGGTACCTATGGAGAAGCACCTCCTCGTTCTTATCCCTCTGCGCCTCGCTGGGAGATAGGCTTTTTGTTAGCCTTGTGAGGTATGCGCAAGCTCGTCGTGGCCGTCACCGGCGCCAGTGGAAGCATTTACGCAGATAGGCTTTTAGAGCGGCTCGCCACCGTGAAGGAACAAACGCCGCTGGCGGTAGCGGTGGTCTTCTCCGAAAATGCCCGCACCGTCTGGGAGTGGGAACTCCAAAAACCGCTGCCCACGACTTTCCCCGTGTATGAGGCGAAAGATTATTTCGCCCCATTTGCTTCCGGCTCTGCGCAGTATGAGGCGATGGTGATAATTCCTTGTTCTATGGGGACGGTAGGACGGTTGGCCGCAGGGGTCTCGGATGACTTGATTACGCGCGCCGCCGATGTGATGCTCAAGGAACGCCGCAAGCTCATCTTAGTGCCCCGCGAAACGCCTTTACACGCAGGGCACTTGGAACGGCTGTTGTATTTAGCGCGCTTGGGGGCCCTGATTGTGCCGGCGATGCCTTCTTTTTATAGTCGGCCTGTATCGGTGGAGGCGCTGGTAGATACAGTCGTGCTACGAGTGTTGGACCTTTTGGGTATCCCGGTGGAAGCGCCGCGATGGGGGTCAGAGGCCCCAGGTGCTTCGGTCTAAGGTGCGGTAGGTGAGGGCCTCCGCTATGTGTTCGGGTCGGATGCGTTCGCTGCCGGCTAAGTCGGCGATGGTACGAGCTACTTTGAGGATGCGGTCGTAGGCACGTGCGGAGAGCTGGAGGCGTTCCATAGCGCTCTCTAAGAGGCGACGGCCGGGTTCGTCCAGCCGGCAGAACTCTTCTACGACTTTGGGGGGCATCTGGGCGTTGGTGTAAACCTGGGGTATGTCGCCAAAGCGTTTCAGTTGCAGGGCGCGGGCACGCTCTACCCGTTCTCGGATAGTGGCGCTATCTTCTCTGGGGCCGCTATCGGCTAAGGCTTGGGTTTCCACCGGGGTCACTGAAATGTGCAGGTCAATCCTATCTAAGAGCGGCCCGGAGATGCGTGCGGTGTAGCGTTGTACGGCGCCGGGGGCGCAGGTGCAGGGACGCATAGGGTGAGTATAGTAGCCACAGGGGCAGGGATTCATCGCTGCTACCAGCATGAACCGTGCGGGATACTCTACGCGGAAGCGTGCCCGAGCGATTACGATACGGTGTTCTTCCAAAGGCTGCCGAAGTACTTCTAACACTTGGCGCTTAAACTCGGGTAGCTCGTCCAGAAAAAGTACGCCATTATGGGCGAGGCTAATCTCGCCGGGCATCGGATAAGCCCCACCCCCCACCAGCGCTATGTCGCTGATAGTATGATGGGGCGCCCGAAAAGGGCGGCGTGTGACAAGGCCCTGGTGGTCGCGCAGCAGCCCCGCCACAGAATGGATACGTGTGGTTTCCAGCGATTCTTCCAAGGAAAGAGGGGGGAGAATGGTAGGCAGTCGGCGCGCCAACATGGTTTTCCCCGCGCCTGGGGGCCCAATCAGTAAGATGTTATGCCCTCCAGCCGCAGCTATCTCTAAGGCGCGTTTTACTTGGGCTTGCCCTTTGACTTCGCTCATGTCTACCTCGTCGGTGGTAGGCTGGCTCTGGAAAAGCGCTCGTGCATCTATGAATACGCGGTGGAGCGGCAGCCGTCCACTCAGGAAAGCCACCGTCTCTGCCAGCGTCTTGGGGGCATACACCTCTATGTCTTTGACAATGCCGGCTTCGCCAGCGTTGGCCGGGGGGAGGATGAGGCGGGAGGTGCCTTGCTTGCGTGCCGCAATAGCTATTGGCAGCGCGCCTCGAATAGGCATAAGGCTCCCATCCAGCGAAAGCTCCCCCATAATCAGCGTGTGATTCCACGCCTCCCCGGCTACTTGCCCAGAAGCCGCCAAGATTCCGATGGCTATAGGAAGGTCATATGCTGTTCCTTCTTTGCGCAGGTCTGCCGGCGAGAGGTTTATAATGATTTTCCCCCGTGGAAAAGAAAACCCACTATTGCGTATAGCTGTCTCTACGCGTTCTCGGCTTTCTTTGACGGCGTTATCCGGCAGACCCACAATAGCATACCCTAACCCCGGTGAAAGATTGACCTCTACGGTTACGGGATAGGCATAGATGCCGTAGAGCGCCGCAGCCGGTACTTTCACCAGCATAGGGGGGTAAGATAGGTAACTTTGGCCGATGGTGGTACTGGACCCCTTGCGAGAACTCTTCGGGTTTGGGTTGGTAGGCGCATGGCTGGGCTATACCGCTTATTGGCTGGAATGGCACCGTAAGCCCTTTTGGGTGTATGCCGTTTTAGTGGCCCGCATCTTCGCAGCATGGGCCTTCGGATGGCTCTATGCTCGCTATTATTGCTTTGGCGATACCTTAAAAGTATATCTTACCGCTGGCCGCCTCTCCTACTACCTATGGCATGAACCGGGCGTAGCCTTAGCTTTATTTTTCAAAGAGTTTTCCTACAACTGGGAAAAAGTAGGTTGGCAGGTGTTCTTTCAAGATATAGAGCTTTTTGGCTACGATTACGAGTGGAGCGAACCCAGTAACTATATTTTTTATCGCTTGGCCGTCTTGCCTTATGTAGCGGCTGGGGGGAGTTATTATGGGCTTCAGGGGCTGATGGGGCTGATAGGCGGCTTGCTTACATATGCGGCCTACAGGCGGTGGGAGACAGTTATTTCTTTGCCACGCTATTTCTGGGTGTTTCTTTTCTTATGGCCGAGTGTAGCGTTTTGGTTTTCTGGGGCGCTCCGAGATACGTTGGTGTTTCCGCTTATGCTATATGGGGCGGCATGGGTGGCTTCGGTAAGGCACTGGCGCGATATAGGGGGGGGGCTGGCCCTGGTAGCCGTGCTGCTCCTGCGCCCGGAAAGTATGCCCTTGGCGATAGGAGTGGGACTCTTCTTGCGCTTCCCTTCGTGGTGGGCAATAAGTGTGGGAAGTGTAGTTGGCGTCCTCGCTTTTATGTATTGGGTAGGCCCCTGGGCCTATCGGTATCGTGCGGAAGCTTTGGCGCCGGTACTGCATCCAGAGCTGCCTGAGGCCAGTGTGTTTTACTTGGATTTTAAGCCTACGCCTTGGGGGGTATGGAAGGGCTTAGGGGGAGGGATAGTCTATGGACTCTTAGGGCCTTTGCCTTGGCATATTCAGAAGCTTTTGGTAGCTGTTTATGCGCTGGAAGCTTGGGTCGGTGCAGGGCTTATGGCGTATTGGGGGCTGTGGGCGTGGTGGCGTGGGGGATGGAAGCGGTCTTATGTCGCCCTGCTCCTATTAGGGGTTATAGTAGTAGGAGGAGTGGCGATGGCGGTGCCGTATTGGGGGACGCTGGCGCGGCAGCGAGTCTATGGGCTGTGTTGGATGGCCTTAGGGATAGCTGCTGCCGTCCAAGAAGGTACGCAGCGTGCCCAAAACCGCCTGGGCCAGCCGTAGCTCACTCTCCTGGCTTACCCCGGCGATGTGTGGCGTAAGTAATACCGCCGGATGCTGACGCAGGTAAGCCCAAGCTTCTTGGTCGGCCGATGAGAGTTTGGCTGGCGGCTCTTCTGGCAGGGTATCTATGGCAGCCCCCCATACTTTGCCTGCAGATAGTGCTTGAGCTAAGGCGGGCAAGGACACAATTCCGCCTCGTGCAGCATTAATAAGGGCAATCGGACGAGAGAACCGCTTGAAAAAACTTTCATCCACCCACCCCCGTGTCTCGGGCGTGAGGGGTATATGTAGGCTCACCACATCGGCTTCTTCATAGAGGGTTTCTAAGGGCACTTCGTGAATGCCGTTACCGCCAAAGCCGCTTTTGTATTTGTCGTATGCCAGTACGGTGGCGCCTATGGCTACCAAGAGTCGGGCCGTGCGGCTTCCATTTTCACCGAAGCCGATAAGGCCTACTTTCAAGGCGGGGAGTTCTCGGCCTATGAAGGTCTTACGCTGCCAGGTGTTCTGCTCACGCAGGGCATGGTGGGCGGGTAAAAAACCACGGCAGAGGGAAAGGATAGCGGCTGCTACGTATTCTGCCACAGGGGCAGCGTTGGCTTGGGGCGTACTACGCAGAGCGATACCTCGGCGGGCCAAGGCTTCTTTGTCTATGTGTTCGGTGCCTGAGCCTGCCCGTAGGATAAGCCGCAGCTTAGGGGCATGGGATAGTAGGGACTCGTCTATGGGGATAGCCCCGCGCAGGATCCATAGCTCTATTTCGGGGAGGACAGCCGTGATGGCAGGGTGGGTAGGAGTAGGGAGCGTGTAGAGTTGAATCTCTGACCAAGTAGAGAGCGTATCAAGAAGTAGGGGGTGGTAAGACTCGGTAAGGAGTACCGTGGTGGGCATAGTAGAGGAGTGTATGGGCGAGGGTTTGAAGGTTTTGGGTGGTGGAAAGGATTTGGTCGGGCGGCAGGGCAAGTAGGAAGAGTTTTTCGCCGGCGGGGGTATAGCGGAAGGGTTTTTGGGCGTAGGCCTCCAGGACAGTGGCCGGTACCATCAGCCGAGCCGCATAAAAGAAACCCGACTCATGCCAAAAGGCCGGCGAAGGATAAAGCGGTTTTTCATGGAGGGGCGTAAGGTCCTCGGGGAGGAGGAGCCAGCCTGTTTCTTCAGCCAGCTCCCGCAGGGCTGCTTGTAGGGGCGATTCGCCCGGGTCTATCATACCAGCGGGGTGTTCCCAAGAGACTGTTTGGAGCGTAGGTCTTTCTTGGCCTACAAGTAAGAAGGCTTCTTGTCCCTCGGGCGTGAGGAGGTGTAGGCATACCCCTACAAACTGGCCTCTATGCACCACGAGTCGACTCTCCCCCGAAGGAAGGAGTCTTTCCTCCACTTGCAGGAGGGGATGCTGCCACAAAATTCGGCTTTCAGGAACCTGCTTTTCCATCGGCACTTTCGGTAGGGGTCACCAAGCCGCCAGAAATCACAAAGCGCAGTGCTTCTGCCCCTTTCATCGGGATTTCTTGGATCTGGTCTCGGGGTACAAACACGAGCTGCCCCATAAAACTAAGGGCATAGGGCAGGTATACCGCTACAAGGGGAAGAGGTGGGAGAGGATTTTCATGGGTGAGGAAGCCCAGCTGGTAGGTTTCGCTTTGGGGATGCAGGCGCACAAGTACAGGTCTATCAAACCGTACGGAACGCCGAGAGTTTTCAATCAAATCCCGTATAGAGCTATAAATGAAGCCGATGAAGGGTATTTTGCGTATGCGGTTTTCTATGAAGTTTATGAGAGAAGGGCCTATCCAGTGGGTGCTTAGATAGCCTAAGAGCGTCAGCCCCACTATGAGAATGAGACTCCCCAAGCCTGGGAAGCCCGTGGGGATGATATTATCCAGCCAGCGGAGTAAGACCCATAAGATATACAGCGTGGCGAGGGCCGGCAGGAAAAGGAATACCCCCCTAAGGAAATACCGGAAAAGTAGGGCAAACAGGAGCTTAGGACGGGAGAGAAAGTTCATCGTGGGCTTGGCCGTTGCTGTTGGGTGGGTCTAAGGTGCGCAGGAGACGAGGTAGGCGTCCCATGGAAGCAATCTCGCGCCAAGCTTTCTTGACTTCCTTAGCGATGAAGCCGAAATACACTTTGCCGCCTTCTAAGGAGGTGAGGACGCCGGATTTAGCCAGTACGGTGGCACGCGGTCCAATCCGAATCCCACTTGGAATGCCTACTTGTCCCCATAAGATGACCCCATCTTCAATCACGCAAGCGCCGGCTATTCCTACCTGAGCCGCTATTTGACAGTTTCGCCCGATGAAGGTATCGTGTCCAATCTGTACCAGGTTATCAATCTTGGTATGGTCGCCTATATAGGTATCGGAGGTAACGCCGCGATCTATGGTGGTATTGGCGCCGATTTCTACGTAATCGCCAATCACCACGCGCCCTTTACTCAGGAGGCGTTCGGAGCCAGCGGGGTTGCGTTTGTAGTAAAACGCTTCGCCGCCGATCACGCAGCCCGACTGAATGACCACATGGCTTCCGATATAGCAGTTGGGGCCGATGGTGACATTGGGATAGATGAGGGTATCTCGTCCGATGTAGCAGTTTGGGCCGATAGTGGTATTGTGGCCTATGTGGCAGCCGGGTTCTATGTAGGTATTTTCGCCAATCACGACATTTTGACCAATCGCTACCCCTTCAAAAGATGCCTGAGTGGGCGCAAAGGTGGGCAAGGTAGCGGGTTGGAAGTATTCCAGCAGCCGATTGAAGTCTCGGAAAGGGAAAGGGGTAAGTATCAGCGCTTTAGTAGGGGGCGGCTCTACCCTTTGGTTAATCAGGATTACCGAAGCGGCGCTTTCCATGGCTTTGCGGAAGTACTTCGGCACATCGGTGAAGGTCAGGTCCCCTGGCCCTACGCGGTGTATCTCATTGATGCCTGTGACGGGGATCGTAGGGTCACCTATCAAAGAACCGCCCAAAATTTCGGCTATTTGTGCCGCTGTATGCGCAGGTATCTTCATAAAGGATGAAAGTTTTTCCAATATAATGAAGGCATAGGTAGGGGATCGCGCTGGGTATATTTGGCGGCGGGCCGGGCTACATAGGGGACCTCGGCAGGGCCTTGTAAGGCAAAGAAAATAAGCTGACCAATCGGCATCCCCGCATAGACCCGCACGGGCTGAATGACCGTAATCTCTAAGGTCCAGTGGTTACAAAAGCCTACATCCCCTTTACTGGCGGTGGCGTGAATCTGTATCCCCAGCCGGCCTATACTGCTTTTACCTTCTAAGAAGGGGACATAAGCATGGCTTTCGGTATATTCTTCGGTAGCAGCTAAGTACAAGACACCTGGCACCAAGTATAATCCCTTGGGAGGGATTTTTATCAGGTTGGAGGGCGTAGGCCTGCGGGCATCCAGTACAGGCGCTGCATATACCCGCAAGTAAGGACCCAAGTGTACATCATAGCTATTGCTACCGAGGGCTTCTTTGCGAAAAGGTTCTATTTTGATATCGCCTTTTTCTATGGCGGCGAGAATCTGGGTATCAGAAAGTATCATAGTTTCTCGGCGATTTTAGCGGCCCAAGTGTGTGTAGTGGGGGGCGGCGTGGTAAGGGGCGGCGGCGTAACCGGTGTGTTAGTTTTAGTGGCTGCCGTAGAAATAACACTGCCAGAGACTTGGCTGAGCTGCTCCAGCTTTTCTAACTGGAGGGTTAAGAATGAACGCAGCTCCAAGAGAATATCTTGGCGGCGCTGCTGCAAAGCCCGTATAGCTTCTTCCAGCTGTTCTTTACGCCGTTCTGTCTGAGCCAGTATTTCTTGGGCTTTTTGTTGCGCCTCAGCTATAAGAAGGGCTGCTTTTTGTTCGGCGGTGTGGAGGGTAGAACGGCTGGTCTCCTCCGCTTGTAGGAGGGTCTTTTGCAAAAGAGCTTCCATTTCTTTATACCTTTGCAGCTCAGTGGTGAGCTGCTCTACTTTTTGCCTAAGCTGGTGTTTTTCTTCTAATAGGGCGGCCCATTCCTGCGCTACTTGTCGTAAAAAAGTCTTTACCTCCTCGGGGTCGTAGCCGCGTAGGGTTTTATTGAAGGTTTGATTTTGGATGTCTATGGGGGTGAGCATAGAGGCCAGTGAAGCAAAGGTACCAAAAACCGTGCCTACTTAGGCGCCTACGGGAATGAGGGTAGGTTTGGCCGCTTTTTCAAACTCTTTTCGGTATTTTTGGACGATAGCCCGCACGGGCCATACGGCTGCATCCGCCAAGGCACAAATCGTACGCCCTTCTATTTGATTGGCTACCGAGAGCAGTCGGTCAATATCGCTATAAGTAGCCGTTCCATCCAGGAAGCGGTGCAAGATTTGCTTCATCCAGCCGGTGCCTTCGCGGCAGGGGGTGCATTGGCCGCAGGATTCGTGTTTGTAGAAAGCTGCGATACGGTAGGCAAAGCGCACCATATCGGTATCTTCGTCCAGGACTAACATGCCTGCGGTGCCCATCATAGAGCCTACTTTACGGAGGGCATCAGCGCTCATATGCACGCCTTCTATTTCCTCAGGAGTGAGTATAGGCGTGGAAGAACCGCCAGGAACCACGCCTTTGAGTTTTTTGTCATTGCGGATGCCTCCGGCTACCTCGTAGATAAGGTTTGTAATCAACATGCCACTTGGGTACTCATATACGCCGGGGCGCCGGACATGCCCGGAAATCCCATAAAGGACGGGCCCTGGGTGTTCGGGTGCGCCAATCTGCGTATAAGCAGCGGCCCCTATCCGTAGGACAAGGGGTACATGTGCCAAGGTTTCTACATTATTGATAGTGGTAGGACAGCCCCACAAGCCTTTTTGTGCGGGGAAAGGCGGCTTATACCGCGGGTAGGCTCGCTTGCCTTCCAAGGACTCCATGAGCCCGGTTTCTTCGCCGCAGATGTAGGCGCCAGCCCCTCGGTGGAGGTACAGCTCCGTGGAAAACCCGCTGCCTAAGATGTTTTTCCCAATATATCCCCGGGCGTAGGCTTCATCTACGGCTGCTTGGAGGCGGTCAATCCAATCGGCGTATTCCCCTCGGATATAGACATAAATCGCGTCTATTTGCATGGCATAGGCGGCAATGAGGGCCCCTTCTACAAAGGCATGGGGATTAAACTCAAAAATCCTACGGTCTTTACAGGTCCCGGGTTCGGATTCGTCGCCGTTGGCGGCCAGGTAGCGGGGGATACTCTCTTTTTTAGGGGGCATGAAGCTCCACTTGAGGCCGGCGTTGAAGCCAGCGCCCCCTCGGCCACGGATATTAGCCGCTTTGACTTCCTCAATCACTTGGGCTGGGGTCATTTCGGTGAGGACCTTTCGGAGTTGGGCATAGCCGCCATGAGCCTCGTATACCGCTATCTGATGAAGGTCGGGAATACGCGGAAGGAGGAGCGGTTTATAACTGCGCCAATCCATACCTCAAAGGAAAACGATTTTAGGCAAAGAAAAAGTTGTTAGGACACGGGTAGCTTCTGTAAAAGGGCTTTGGCGATAGCGAGGAAGCTTTCGGTTTTGAGGCTGGCTCCGCCTACTAAGCCGCCATCCACCTCGGGCTGGGCAAAGAGTTCGGCGGCGTTTTCGGGTTTGAGGCTGCCACCGTAGAGGATCGGGATAGTATCGGCGGGTGCGCCGTAGGTGCGAAGCTGGGCGCGGAGAAAGGCGTGGGCTTCTTGGGCTTGGGTAGCGGTAGCATTGAGGCCCGTACCGATAGCCCATACCGGCTCATAAGCCAAGGCGAAGCGAGACCACGCTATGGGTGTATCGCGCAAGACGCCCTCCAGCTGGCTCGTGAGCACAGAAAAGGTCTGTCCGGCAGAGCGTTGGGCTTGGGTTTCGCCGACGCAGTAGAGGACCGACAGACCGCGCTGCTGTGCACTGAGGATCTTTTCTCGGAGGAAGGCTTCTCCTTCGCCAAAGTATTGACGCCGTTCGGAATGGCCTACGAGTACCCACTGGGTGCCTACTGCTGCGAGTTGGGCCATGGAGACTTCGCCGGTGTAAGCGCCAAACTCTCCCGGGTATCCATTTTGGGCCCCTATCTGGAGGGGGCTTCCTTGGCGCAAATCGGAAAGCCGCTGTAGGTAAAGCACCGGCGGAAAAATAATCCCCGGCAAGTTTGATAGGGGGGCTTCCTGCCAGGCATCCCGTAACGCGAGAAAAAGCGCCTCTGCCTCAGCAGGGTATAGGTGCATTTTCCAGTTTGCCGCTATACAGTACCTCATGGTAATACGAGCATGAGGGGATGCTTAAGCTTCTCCGCAGGGAGAAAAAGGACTTCTCCCCCTTTTTCGCGTACCGCTGCCACGAGGAGGTCAACGCCGTCCTTAGTAGGGAGGCTACGCTTGGGGAGGAGCTCCTGGGCAGGGAAACTATACCCCTCTTGTACAAAAAGGACTGGAGCCGAAGGGAGCGAGTCCTGCAAGAGGGTCCATATCTCCTCGGGGGTATAGGGTTCGGAATAAGCTAAGAACGGATAGTAGAGCTGTTCTAAGACCATTTTTTGGTGGAAGAGGTGCTGTTGGATATGTTGGGCAATCAACTCAGGTGCTGCGGTCTCGGGAATGCCTCCAATCAGCGTCAGAGCGCTGTTGTCTTCCATGCCGCGAGCGACTTCGTGCAAAAGACGGTCTTCTCCCATGAGGACCACAGGCGCTTTTTCCTCAGTGAGGTAGAAAGTGACTACGCTGCGCAGCGTATCGGTGTATTTTACCAGCGCCATGGTATAGGCCGAGCGGGCCATCTGCACAAATAACTCCGAATACTGAGGGGAATCTACGGTAATCTGCTGTATTTGCTGGCGCGCTTTGTGGAGCTGGGATAAAGCTTCTTTTACTTCAGGCTGCACCGCAATAGGGAAGAGTCGATGGTTGACCCACTCAAACCACCGAACTGTGTTTTCAGAAAAGACGCCAATAAAGACGGTTTTCACCCGGTAAAGGGCATAGAGGGCGGGGTGTGGTTTGAGCGCTTTACCTATATGGATTTCCTCGGGCAGGGCGAAAGGCAGGAATAGCGCTTCGGCTATGGTGGGGGTTACCGCTAAAAGCCAGGTGCCGTCGCTGTATTCGGCTTCGGTCACTTGGCTGATGGCATAGTCTAAGTTGGTACGGAAACTTTCGGCCTCTTTTACGTCGGGGTGTTTCGCCAAAGCTTTTTCGGCTTTTTCTCGGACTTTGCCCAGTCGCTCCGGGGAAACCGTAGGCTCTTCGGTAGGAACGGGTAAATAGGCAGTTAAAGCCAGAGAAGCGGCCGGCTCTTGGGCCAGCCGACGCACGCGTGTAAATCTTAGCGACTCCATAAGCCAATCCAATACCTTACCTTTACCGGCACTTCTGCCATAGGCATGCAAAGTAAAGGGTTTCTCCTTTTTCTGGGGGCAGTACTCCTCCTTACGGGCGTGGCTACCGCATGGCTACCCCACTGGAGTGGAACCTTGTATGTACTTGCGGTGGTAGGGTACCTTTTCCGGGGGAAGGGGTGGTGGGCGTTAGCCGCAGGCGGCGTCGTCGCCATAGAATGGCTCGTTTTTGCACTGGCTTGGGATATTCCCAATCAGGGCCTTCTGGCTGAAAGGGTGGCTACGCTTTTCGGGGTTACCCGGCCTTTTTTGTGGGGCATCACGGCAGTAGTAGGCTTTCTTTTAGGGGGGGTAGGGATTGGTTTAGGGCAGGCGTTAGCGGCACTCCTTCCACAAAAACCCCCGCGTTTCCGTGAGCGCCGATAGCGATAAGCGTCTGCCCCTCTATTTACTCGCGGGCTTTGGGGTAGGGGCCGGCTTGGGGTTACTCGTGCGGGGGATAGGGCTATCTACGGAGATCCCTTTGCAGGTGGCCAACCTCGCCGGCGAAATCTTTCTGCGCGGCATATTCATGCTTATTCTACCGTTGGTGGTGCCGATGCTCTTATTGGGTATTCAGCAGCTGAGTGAGACGGGGGCGATGGGCCGGGTAGGGTGGCGAGCCTTTTGGGCGATAATCGGTCTGACGGCCATAGCGGCTGCCATAGGCCTTACGCTGGCTAAGCTTTTCCAGCCGGGAGCCACGCTTTCTCCCGCCGCTCAAGCACAGCTTCTGGCCCGCTTTTCTACCGAGACGCTGCCCCAAAAACACCTCTCAGCAGCATATATCCTCTCCCTCCTGCCCACTAATCCTTTCCGAGAAGTGGCTATGGCCTTTACCCCCCAGCAGGAAGGAGGGCTTTTAGCTGTGGTCACTTTCGTGCTGCTTTTTGGGATAGCCCTGGCTCGCTTGCCCCGAGAAGAAACGCAGTCTTTTTATCGCCTTTTAGAAGTCGTGTATAAAGCCAGCCTGTGGCTCCTTATCCAAATCATGCGATGGATAGCTCCGCTTGGTGTCGCGGGCCTGGTCTTTAAAGCTGTCGTGGGCCTGGGGTGGGAACTATTTCCTCTGTTAGGCAGATATGTAGCGACGGTAGGGGTAGGCCTGCTTGTGCAGTTGATAGCCGTGTATAGCTTGTTTGTGTGGCTTTTCGCGCGGCGCTCTCCGATCCAGATGCTGCGCGAAAGTAGTCCCGCCATCTTGATGGCTTTTTCCTCGGCCAGCAGTAATGCCACCTTGCCTACTACCCTCCGCGTGGCCACCGAACGGCTCAAAATCGCCCCGCCTATCGCGCAGTTTATCGTAACCCTCGGCGCTACCGTCAATCAAAATGGCACTGCCTTGTACGAGGGCGTCACTTTGCTCTTTCTGATGCAAGTATTTGGGGTTCCGCTTACCTTTGGCGAGCAGATAGGGGTAGTGGGTTTGGCTATGCTGATTGCTATTGGGGCAGCGGGGGTGCCGGGCGGGTCTTTGCCGCTGTTAGCGGGTGTGTTGCCGCTCTTTGGGGTGCCCAGCGGGGCCATAGCCCTGATATATGGGATTGATAGATTTTTGGATATGCTGCGCACCACCCTAAATGTGTATGGAGACTTGGTGATAGCGGCTTACCTAAACCGTTCATACGATGGAGTTTCTACAGACTAAGGCTGAACTGCGCGCCTGGCGCCAAAAAGTCAAAGATGGGGTGGGTTTTGTACCGACCATGGGGGCCTTGCACGAAGGACACCTTTCCCTCGTGCGGCGCAGCTTAGAAGAAAACGCCTGGACCGTCGTAAGTATTTTTGTCAATCCCCGCCAGTTTGGTGCCAATGAAGACTACCACCGTTACCCGCGTACCTTAGACCGTGACAGGCGCCTCTTAGAAAATCTGGGCATCGCCGCCCTTTTCGCCCCTTCGGAGGAAGAAATATATTCCCCCGAAGACGAAGTATGGATAAGCCTTACGCGCCTGAGCCGCTTATGGTGTGGTAGCTATAGGCTGGGGCACTTTGATGGGGTGGCGTTGGTGGTTACGAAGTTATTCAACTTAGTGGCGCCAAACCGCGCCTACTTTGGCGAAAAAGACTTTCAGCAGGCTCGTATCATAGAAAAGCTGGTAAGTGAGCTGTTTTACCCCATAGAGATAGTGCGGGTACCTACAGTAAGAGAGCCGGACGGGCTGGCCATGAGCTCGCGCAACACGTACCTTTCGCCTCGCGGACGAGCCCAAGCTGTGGCTTTATATAAGACCCTCCAATACATCCAAGCGCTTGTTCCTAAAACCAGGCTGACTGCGGACCTTTTGCGCGAGGCGCGCACCTACTTAATAGAACGCTTCCCAGAAGTCAAACTGGAATACTTGGCTATCGTGGATGAATATTCCTTGGAGCCCATAGAGCATCTCTCCCAGACAAGCCAGCCCAGAGCCTTAATAGCCGCCTATGTGGAAGGAGTACGCTTGATTGATAACCTCTCACTTACGGTGCCGCCTGATGCAGAATAGCGCGTATTTTGCGCAGGGAGTTGGGTAGTACTTCTATAAAAAGGGCTACATACGGCAAAGGAGGCGGTTCGGGGAGCTTGTCGGCCCACTCTACGAAGATAAGGGGGGCTTCTTCCAAAAGGTCATACAGCTCTGCCCAGCGGGAAGGGCTATGGAAGGGAAAGCGATACAAATCCACATGCACCCCTCGGGAGTAGGGGTGGATATAAGTGAAGGTAGGGCTGGATACTTCGGGGCCGAGCCACGCTCGTACGAGCTGGGTTTTACCGGCGCCCAGGGGGCCGTAGAGCAGCCATCGGGGTACCCCGGGCGCCCAGCTACGCAACGCTTCTACTACAGCTGGAAGCTCTTCTAAGCTGTAGATGCGTTCGTAGGGAGTAGGCATTAGTAGCCGAAAACCTCCTCTATGGAAAGCTCGCGCACCTCCAGGCCTTTTTTCTGGAGGGCCTCGAGGGGCAGCCGTTCTCGGTCGCCTACCAGGAGGAGGGTTCTGGGCTTGTGTTGGAGATAGGTACGGTAAAAGGCTTCCAGGTCTTTGGCGGAGAGCTGCTGGAGGGCTTCCCACAGGTCGGCGCGGCGCTCCCGAGACAGACCGAAGCGACGTGCTTCCCAAAAGCTATAAAATACCTCCTCATGTTGAGGACGGGTCGTAGCTATTTCGGCCAAAAGGGCCTGACGGGCTACCTCCGCCAAAGAAGGCACAATCTCTAAGCTGTCTATGAGGGCTTCCATGGCCGCATGCGCTTCTATGAGCTTATCTGCTTGCGTGCCAATGTTGCCGATAAAGTAAAAAGGCTTATCCGGCTGGTCGGGTGCCACAAAATAAGCCCCCGCCGCATACGCTAAACCCTTAGCTTCCCGAATCTGTTGGAAAACGACCGCTGACATCCCACCTCCGAAATACTCTGTAAAAAACCGAGCTTGTGGGACCAGTTCGCGTTGGTAAGATACCGAGCGGTGTATCCAAGTCATAAGCGCCCGTACCATAGGGAAATGAACGAAAAATACTTTTTTCTGGGCTGTTTCTTGCATGAGGAAGCGTTTAGGGGCGGGTGGCCTTTCCCAAGACGGTGGGGCTGAAATAGATTTTTCTAACTGTTTTTCTAATCCTTCGCTGGTCGGGCCGTCGTAATACAGCTCCCACGGGAAGCGCCAGAGGTCGGCGGCGCGCCGGGCCAACTCTTCGGCCGTCATTTGCCGAAGCTCCGCCTCAGAGGGGAGGTACCGACTGGGATTTTCTGGGCCATACAAACCGTAAGCAATCAGGAACCGTTGTATGGATAAAGGATTTTGCTTGGCATCTAATCGGTTTTTTAGGGTATTTTCTCGGAGGAAAGCCCAAGTTTTTTCATCTACTTCGGGCATGCGCAAAAGAGAGTCCACCAGGGCGGCGAGGGGAACGAGGTTTTGCGCGAGGCCTTCTACTTGGATGTAAGCTTGTCTGTTGTCAGAACGGAAAGCGATGCGTCCCCCCAAGCTAAAGAGCCGTCGTTTGAAGGCTTGTACTCCCATGCCTTTAGGCCCTACGAGTTCATAGTAGCGGAGGAGGAGCGGGACCCATTTGTCGTGTTCGCTGCCGAGCGGGAGGTACCATACGAGGGTGAAGAGGCTATCCTCTCGGTTGGGGAGGAGGTAGAGGGGGATACGACCATGCAGGCTTCGGGTTTGCAGGGCTTGGTCAAACTGCACAAACTGCGGCTGGGGTGGTTCTATGGAGGAGGCTTCTGCCAAAAACGCCTCGGTGAAAGAGGAAGCTTGCGCGCGTTCAATCTTGAGCGGGGTGATAGGCGGCTTAGGCACCTTGGGTAAGGGAGGACGAGGCCCTTGTTTTTTATAAGCCACTACGCAGGCCTTGGGATTGTAATACTTGCGAGCGAAGGCCACTAAATCCGCTTTTCGGAGGGTACGCAGGGTTTCTATTTCATAGAGCGCTTCGCTCCAAGGAAGCTGTTTGATGAAAATATCCAGGAGCGTTTGGGCGCGGGCGCGGTTGTCTCGCCAGGTTTTGAGCCGACTAAAAAGTAGGTCATTAGCGGCCGCTTGGAGGAGGCTCTCGTCAAAGTCCCCTTTTTGAATGCGCCGGAGGGTTTCCCAGAAGAGTTTTTCGGCTTCTTCCAAGGATTGGCCGGGTTTGGGTTCTACATAAAAGAAATGCACGCTGTGGTCGGCTAAAACCATCGGCGAGGAAGAAGCGGATTTGACTTTTCGGGTTTGGATGAGCCATTCGTCTAAGAGACCTGTGACACTATTAGAGAGGATCTGGTCTAAGAGCCGCAGCTTGAGCGCTTCTGGGGTGCCCGCAGGTGGCATGCGGAAAGCTACTACCAGCTGGGGCGGTTGGGGGCCTACGACCTCTACATACTGGCGCTTTTTTAGGGGAGAAGGTCCGCCTTTGGCATAGGGGAAGGGCGGTATGGGTTTAGGCGCAAACGCCCCAAAGTATTTTTGGACCCATTCGGCTACTTTTTGCGGTTCTACGGCGCCAGCTACGATAATCGCCATGTTATTGGGCACGTAGTAGGTCTCGTAGTATTTTTTGATAGCGGAGATGGAGGGATTTTTGAGGTGTTCTATGGTGCCGATGGTAGTTTGTGTGCCGTAGGGGTGGTCGGGGAAAAGGGCTGCTAAGAGTTTTTCATTTAGCTCGCGTGCCTCATTGTCGATAGCGATGTTTTTTTCTTCATATACGGCTTCCAGTTCGGTGTGGAAGAGGCGGAGGATGGGTTTTCGGAAGCGTTCGGCTTCCAGGCGGAGGAGCCGCTCTACTTGGTGGGCGGGGATATCGTTGATGTAGGCGGTGACTTCGAAGCTGGTGAAGGCATTCGTGCCGGTGGCACCGAGGGCGCTTACCATGCGGTCGTATTCGTTGGGGATGGCCCATTCTGCGGCCAGCTGGGCTACGGAGTCGATTTGCTGGTATAGGCGCAGCCTGGCCAGGGAGTCGCGGGTTTGGTTGTATGTTTCGTACAGAGCTTCAATTGCATCTAAGTAGGGTTTTTCGCGGTCGTAGTCTTTGGTGCCATAGCGGTCGGTTCCTTTGAAGAGGAGGTGTTCCAGGTAATGGGCTAAGCCGGTGTGGGTGGGCGGGTCATTTTTGCTGCCGGCGCGGGTGGCAATCATTACGAAAGCGCGGGGCGTAGCGGGGTTGGGACTCACAATGACAGTCAAGCCATTTGCGAGGGTATAGACATACACTTTTCGGGTAGGGTCTTGGTAGGTAAGGGTGACTTGGCTCCAGAGGAGGGAGCTCAGGAGGAGGAGGCGCCACATGAAAGCAAAGGTAAGGCGCACTCAGAATGTGCGGTAGAAAAGGGCGCTACGGCTTTTTCCGACGGAAGATAACCAGTAGGTCTTTGTCGTAGATTTTTTCCCAGTGGGGGTCGTGGCTTAGGTCGACTATCTTTTTTTCGTATTCCTGTGGGTTAAGTGGCCATGTACCTTCGGGATTGTTGCGAAGTAGGGCGACATACTCTGCATCACCAATATACGGAAACTCATAATAGCCAAAACGTGGGGGGATGTGGGGGGCTAAGTTGGTACAGGCAGATACGCGGGCTTCTCGGGGGATGAGCTTGAGTGCTTTATGGATTTTAGCATAATTGTGATGGCTACAATAATGTTTTGAGTGCCAAAAGATACTTCGTGTAGGAATATGCCATTTGGAATAGGGATGGGCTATCATTTCATAAGCAATAGCATGGCTTCCGATTATGCCAGCCCCCAAAGCCCACCAAAAATAGCGGGTACCTCGCCAGCGTAAGGCTCCCCATAGCAAAAATATAGGTAGGGTTATGGCAAATTCCATGCTATACTGAGTTAGGGTGCCCCAAAGCTGCAGATCAGCGCTTAAGTTCTTGTACAAGAAAACGGGTGCGTATACGAGTAAGAATATGGGATTGGTGAGGCCGACCCATCCTCCAGACCATAAGAAGGCCCAATAAGTTTCGGTTTTGATACCCACACCTTCCGGAGTAGGAGACTCGAAGAGAAGAGTCCATACCAGTTGAGGACGGGTAAGAAGATTGCGTAAGAGGGCGAGGGTATTGTGTTCCGGCAGGGGTTTGCGTCCTTGTAAAACGGCTATGGGGTCTGGGTCAGCAAGATAAGTATATAGATGGGCCCGCGAAGCCTCAGGAGAACCGCCCTTTAAGTAAAGAAGCCAACCAACCCCTATCCATAGAAGGGTCAGAAGCGTGGTCAGCCCTAAGAAGCGTACTTTTTGACGATCCTCTCGGTAAAAGAAGGTAAGGCATGCACTTAGCCAAGCGCCCCATATGGCGAAAGTTTCCTTAGCTCCAATAAAGAAAGCCCAAAAAAGTGCTGCGAGAAAATATTTTCTTTTTTCAAAAAAAAGCAGAAAAAAGGGGATGCCAAATATACCTGTGCATACTTCGTGCCAATCGAAGGAGAGCAGGCTGTAGCTTCCCCACATGCCGAAGAAATGCATCATACTGAGCAAGGCTACTACCCACTGCTGGGTGCGGTGATACGCATATAAAAAAATACCCACTGCCGTCACGCCTATGGCCAACCACTGAAAAATCAGCGTGCCCCAAGCCCCTCCTACAGCATAAAAGGGAAGGGCTACATAGAAAGAGGGGGAGGCATGAAGCGCTACAGGAAATCCAAACATTTGTTTTTTCTCTGGAATAATATACCCTTGAAGGTGCTGTTCTAAAATACCGAGGCTGAAAGCAAGGTCATAAAAATAAGTTCGAAAGTTATAGTGGTTGGGAAAGGTGATAAGGCCCATAATCGTCATATACCCACCCCACACGGCGGCTACTATCCCCTTTTGCCAAAGCTTCATGTCGCAAAGGTAGGATTTGGCGAGTTCGCTTTTTTTTTTTACCTTTGGGGCGATATGCGTACGCGTAAGGCTTTTCTTGGGATTGGCTTGCTGCTCAGTAGTGCGCCGCTCTGGGCGCAAAATGTCGGTATTGGTACGGCGATGCCGCATCCTGCGGCGAGGCTGCACGTGGCTGGAACGGACATGGGGGTGCTCTTGCCTACGGCTGCCCTCACGAGTGCCACGGTATGGACGCCGCTGGTAGGTACGCCGCAGGCCGGGATGATAGTGTATAATACGGCCACGGCAGGTACTCCCCCCAACGATGTAAGTCCAGGGTACTATTACTGGGATGGCAGTCGGTGGGTTCGGATGGATGGGGGGACCAAAGCGTGGCTGCTTACCGGGAATGCGGGGACGAACCCGACAGTGAACTTTTTAGGGACGACGGATGCGCAGCCGCTGGTGATACGGGTGAACAATCAAGAGACCTTCCGCTTCAATACCCCGGGCACCGTAGCCCCAGGGTGGAGCATCCAGCGAGGTGGGGGGAACACCCGCGGGCTGCATGCGGTAGATTTGCAAAGTAGTCGGAGTGCAAACACGCAAGTAGCCAGTGGCGCTTACAGTGTCATTAGTGGGGGTAGGGACAACACCGCCAGCAGTGGTTACAGTACAGTCAGCGGGGGCTATCAAAACACCGCTACGGGCAATTTCAGCACAGTCGCTGGTGGATACCAAAATCAGGCCAGTGGTTCTTATGCCTTAGCCGCCGGCTATCAAAACGTGGCCTCAGGCTCTATGTCTACTGCCTTAGGAGATCGGGATACAGTTTTAGGTAGTGGTTCCATGGCAGTAGGATCAGTTCACCGGGTGGAACCACTTGTAGCTGCGGCAATAGGAGGAGTGAATAATAAGATACTTGGTTCTGGAGCCGAGCAAGTCATAATCGGAGGGCAAGGAAATACGATAATGAATTCTGGGGGTTCAGTCATAGTAGGATCAGATCGCTCTGTTATTATGTCTGGGGAGAGCTGGAAAGGTATATACTCATGCTCGCAATGCTCTATCGGCACAGCGATCACGGGCGGGGGATGGCAATCTATCATAGTAGGAGGCGCGCACAATGCTATCCGCACGAATGGGGCCAATAGTGCAGGGGGTGCTTGTGCCATTATAGCCTCTGGCAATAGCGTAGTTGCTCCTAATGGGGAGGCTGTTTGGGGTGCTACCATCATAAGTTCTGGCCGTGATACGGTGATAAGTGGTAAGAGCTATGCAGGATATAGAAGTAAATACCATGGAGCTGTATTCGGGCTTGGCTGCGCTTACTGTGATTTGCGAGGATATTATGTATATGGCATAGGATATGGCGTACGACCTACTGCTGACCCTAATACGCATGCAGATCGTCTATATATTTTTGGAAATGGTAACACGATTCCTGGCTATTTGACTATCCCTACCGAAGAGCCTCCCGGAAACCAGCCTGTGGTATCTCGGCCAGGACGAGTAGCTATTAATCGCTGGACTGAGCCTCAGTATCCCCTTCAGGTAGGGGAGTCCGGGAATACTTCGACTGGAAATGGGGCGTATGTTTCGGGTGGAGGCACATGGACAAATGGTTCTTCTATTTCTTTCAAAGAGCGGTTTGTGGATTTAGATAAACAGGATATATTGTCTCGCGTGTGTAGGCTGACGATAAAGGGGTGGTACTACAAGGGAACGGAGGAATATCACATAGGTCCATTTGCGGAGGAGTTTTATAGCCTTTTCCGTACGGGTGCGCAGGATGCGCCAGATGTAGAAAAGTATATTTCTACGGTTGACCCTGCGGGTGTGGCTCTGGTAAGCATTCAAGCTTTGGTAGAGCGCTTAGAATCTCAGGCTCGTCGAATAAGTCAGTTAGAAGAGCAGCTTAGAACGTTGTCTGAGCGTGTAGCCGACTTAGAAGCGCAAAATAGGCAGCTTCGCTCGCAGGGCCAGTAAGTGGAGGCGGAAGTTTTTCAAGGTCAACAGCTGCTGTATTAGGGTTTAGAGGGGGGAACGTTTTGGGAAGGAGCTGGCCGCGATAGCGCCTACGGCGCTGTCGCGGCCTCGTTAGGGTACAAGATGCCTTCCCTATGAGAGTGTATTACATTTGCAGGGGTATGGCTACGCCTCTCCGTAGGAAGAGAACTTTTTTTGTACTCATGGGTCGAGAGTGGCCTTTCTTATTTTTCATCTTGGGGATGTACTTCTCTCATATTGTTTGGAGATGGGGATGCGACTTCTCCATTTTTCCAGGTGATAATATAGATTCGCGTTACCAGATGGCTTGTTTGGAATATAATTACATTTTCTGGAAAAAATTTCCTAATGTTTCACTTTTTAATGCCCCGTATTTTTATCCATTTGACTCCTCCCTATTGCTAAGCGACTCCTTTCTATTTACGAGCATTCCTTATATTATTTTTAGAATAATGGGTATAAATATGGAGTATTCATTTTCTTTTTGGTTGATTTTAGGTATTTTTTCTAAGTATGTTACGGCATACTACGTATTGAGAAAAAGTTTTATGCCTCCATGGTTAAGTGGAGCGGGTGCCTTTCTGTTTGCCCTCTCTTTACCCATTCTTGGAATGCTTGATCCCAAAACTCTGTACTTGTTTGCTACTCCACTAACTCTATATTATTTTCAAATGTTTATCTCTTCCATGAACGTAAAATATCTACGTATATCTGTAATGTGGTTAGGTGTACAAGGATTGTTTTTTATACAAGGAGGCTATATGCTGGCTTTTTGTCTAATGATAATGTTCATGCTCTATTTTTTGCTGTATGTAAGGAGTGTGTCCATTTTGTGGAAAAGTTATATCGTAGGTATTTTTTCTTTGCGCTCCATTCCATATTTATTGCCTTTGAGTTTGTATGTCATTATCGCTATTTTGCATACGCGTTATACCTATAATAGAGAGCCAATCTCTCTACATGTACTCTCCTATTTTATTTCTGCTCCACAAAGTTTAATTTATCACAATATATACGCTTATTTTGCACATTTACTTGGTCCATATGCTTACATTAGGGCTCAAATGATCGGTCTTATTACGCTATTCCTATTCTTATTAGTGGCATTGAATTCATCAGCAAGGAAAAATGTGATATGGAAGTTATTCTTTTATTCTTTTTTAGCCATCACCCTATTAACTACTTCGATAAACTCAAAGGGACAAAGTATGCATGATATTTTTTTTAAGTATTTTATTGGTAATGATAATGCTATGAATTCTACATATAGATTTACTATGGTATCTATTTTTTTATTCGCTTTTGCCATGGTCTACGGGATTGCTAATATCCAGGAACTTCAATGGCGTAAAGCTATTGGTTTTCTACTTGGCATAGGAGTAGTGGTGGAGAGTTGGATAATCCCTAATTATTATAATTCATATAAGATAGGTTATTTTGAACAAAAAGTTATAGTATCTGAGGCAGTTAGACGATACAAGAAAAGCTGTCATAAGGCGTTTGTACTTATTTTTGATGAAAGTATAAGTATAGAGAAGGGCGAACATCTCCCTTACACCACCGCGGCCATATTAACAGCTTTAGAAGTAGGGCTTCCTACTGTCAATGGATATAGTACATTTTGCCCGCCAGGGGGATATTGCTATGGTCCTGAGGTTAGAGACTCTATGGCGGTAGCCAACTACTTGAAATATCACGGTTTATCTGATAATGAGATAAGAGAGCAAATTTTGTACCTTTATGTGTCCAAAAACTCAATTATAAATCGTGTTCAACAATCGACTTATTGTAGATAGGAGATTAGGTAAGCCTTGTATTGTCGAATGTCGCCAGCTTCATGCCGCGAAGGTAGGATTTTACGCTGTGGTATAGTGTACCTGCTGGTGCTCAGCATAGCTTTTACCATGGGGGTAATGAGGTTTTTGCCATTACGCCTACTACGAGGAATATCGTAACCGTAGGTGGTAGTATAAACTATCCTTCTATATGGTTGGGGCAGCTTATTTGGCAATCCTCTTCTGGCCCTTATCCCAAGCGAGGCACCTTGGTGTTCTTTGGCGGTCCTACCAATAATTTTGAAAATAACACCGATGCTGCTTTTATGTACTTCGTGCACTTGGGGAATGATATAACCAGGCTGAGGCTACATGTAGAAGATAATAGTCCGAATACAAGCCCTTATCCTGATGAAGGATTTAGTATTATGGGGAATAGCTGTAGTAATACATGTAATGACATAGCCGGGTCTCAGCTGCTTTTTGACTTTGTTAGCGATGGGCAGGCCTACAAGCCCGGCGGTGGGCCCTGGGCCAGTCTTTCGGACTTGAGAACAAAAGCGGAGGTGAGGCCCTATGCGCGTGGGCTTGAGGCGGTACGGGCTTTGCGACCGGTGTCGTACCGATACAGCGAGAAGTATTTTCCTGCCCTCAAGGACAAGTGGTATGTGGGACTTATCGCGCAGGAGGTACAGGAGGTGGCACCGGAGATGGTGCATCCTTATTGGCTTCAATGCCCGGGGGATAGGTTAGAGGAGGTTTTAGCGGTGGATCCGAATGAGCTTACCTACATGCTTATCAATGCGGTGAAGGAGCTGGATGCGGAACGTGAACGACTGGGGCAGCGGGTAGATAGCCTTGAAGCGGAGAATGCCGAGCTGCGGGCGCTTAATGCTGAGCTTCGCTCTGTTATGGAGTCGCTTCGGGTGCGACAGGCGGCCTTTGCGGCAGAGCTTGAGCGACTACGGGTGGTGGTAGGCCTCAAGGCCGAAGGGCCAGCGCAGGAATAAGGCGTTGGCTTTTTTGTGGGGGGCGGCCTGCCCGCAGGGCAGGCCGCCCCCGTGTAGTAGACTTCCCTATGGTTCTCAGGAGGGTATGGGCCTTGCAAGTGTCTTTTTTTTTTTTACCTTTGTCTCATGCGAACGATAGTAACTCTAACTTGCGTAAGTGGGCTTATGTGGGCCCAAAATGTAGGTATTGGTACGGCGGCACCGGTTTCTCGCTTGCATGTAGCTGGCACGAATGCTACCCTCACGGTGGGGCCTTTTGGGATAGGTGAGGTTGAGGGGCGTATAGTAGCCACAGGGCTTGGGGCAGAGGTCGTCTTTGTACGGCGGACGCTCTCCAGCTGGCCTACTACACCTGCTGCGGGGGATAGGTTTGCATGGTATAATCCTAACGGTACGGCCCGCCTGTGGACACATGTGACCGGTGATCTGGTTACCGTTACGGCGACAGGAAATGTCGGCATCGGGACCACGGCGCCGCATGTAGCGGCGCGGTTACATGTAGCTGGAACGAACATGGGGGTACTCTTGCCTGCGACTGCCCTCACGAGTGCCACGGCATGGGCGCCATTAGGGGGCACGTCCCAGAACGGAATGATAGTGTATAATACCGCTACCAGTGGCTCTGGTCAAGATGCAGTGTCGCCGGGCTACTACTACTGGCTAAGTGGGCGCTGGCGCAGATTTATAGACAATGGCTATGCAGGCATGGTTCAGGGGGTGCTGGCTACCCCTCCCCAAAGTCTTGTCACTAATCCTCCAAGTTGGCAATACTTGAATAGTTACATAGACCTCCCGCCTGGAAGGTGGATAGTGTTTTCTACGCAGCTACTTCATCCCGCAGGTGGCCCTCTTCCTTCTAATGCTTCTATTTGGGTAAGAACCACTTTCTGCGAAAGCGACCTAACTTTTCTCCAATCTGGTGATATTATTGGTTCTCCCTTGATTAGCGGGCTTCTACCGTCTCAGAGTTGGTACAGCATGGCAACTGGCCAGATAATTATTCAAAATAACAGTGGGGGGGTGAAGCGATACTACTACTGGGGGCATAGCGCGGGATACAATACTACTGCTAATGTGTATTATTTCGCTACAGATTATTGGGGGGAGAATCAGTTTTTCGCCCTTCCGGCGGAGTGAGGCTTAGAAGAGGGTGACGACGCGGCGCACGACCTGATCGACGAGGCGGGCGGGGCCGTCCTCCCGGCCATGTAGCTCATCCATCGAGAGGGCGAGCTTCTCTCCTCGGTCGTAGGCTTCAAACCAAGCCTCATAGGCTTGGTTGAGCTTGCGGATATACTCCAAGCTGATGTGCTCCTCGTAGGGGCGGCCTCGCGCTAAAATCTGCTCCACCAGCGTAGGCACCGACGCCCGTAAATACACCAGTAGGTCCGGCGGTTTTATCAGGGAGGCAATCTTCTCATACAAGGCCCGATAGACTTCATACTCCCGCGCCGGAAGGATATTCATGTCTCGTAGGACAGGGGCGAAGACTTCGGCGTCTTCATACAGGGTGCGGTCTTGGACATAATCTTTACCGCTGCGCTGGATCAGGAGGGTAGTTTCTAAGCGCTTGTTGAGGAGGTAGATTTGCATAGGGAAGGCCCAGCGCACCATGTCCTGGTAAAAGTCCATGAGGAAGGGGTTTTCGCTGTCGTCTTCGTAGGCGGCTTCGTAATGGAGGGCTTGGCTGAGGAGGTAGGTGGCGTAGGTTTTGCCGGCGCCGATATTTCCTGCGAGGGCGATATGCATGCTTAGCTCCAAGTAGCGATAGGCGTTACGGGACCGCGGACAGTTTGGCCGGGTTGTACTCGGATTTGGGCGGTGGGGGGCAGCAGAATATCCACGCGCGAGCCAAAGAGGATAAAGCCAATCTCTTGGCCGCTGGTGAGCTGGTCCCCGGCGTCTGGATAAGTGCGGATGCGACGCGCTAAAAAGCCCGCAATCTGCCGTAAAGCATAGTACTTTTTTCCGGGTTCTTGTACCACGGCTAAGAAGGTTTGTTCATTCAGGAGGGAAGCCTTGGGGTGCCAGGCTACTTTATACAGGCCGGGGTTGTGTTGTTTGTAGAGGAGTTTCCCGGGGGCTGGGGCCCAATTGACATGCACGTTGAGGGGAGACATAAAGATGCTGATTTGGAGCATTTCGGCGTGGAAGTATTTCGGCTCGAAGGTGCGTTTGATTTCCACGACTTTGCCGTCGCAAGGGGCGTAAAGGGTGTTAGGCTCGGCGGGACAGGCACGAGGGGGGTAACGAAAAAAGTTGAGTATAAGCCCTGTCCAGAGGAGCCAGAGGCCGCCTAAGGAGAGGCCCAGCCAAGCGGGGAGGGGCCATAGGCCCCAGGCGCCTATTCCCATAAGGCCTACGAGGAGCGAACCGCCTATCCAGTAGCGCCCTTCTCTATGGAAGCGAATCAAAGCCATGTGCGTATGCCCTCCGAGCAGTTTCGGCAAATATCTATACTTTCTCGGTGCTGGAAAACGGTTTTTCGGAAGGCTTCGGCTGGGGGGCTGTGCCAGGCAGCAGCGAAGGAGGCCTCTTGCACGGAACCGAAAGCGTGCTCGGCGTTTTTGTCGAAGCAGCAGGGAAGCACTTGGCCGTCCCAGGTGATTTCTGCGCTACGCCAGAGCCGCCAGCAGGCATGGGGGAGAGGCTTTTGGAGCTGTATCTCGCCTGTGGGGGTGCGGGCATAGCGGGAAGCCTGCGGCGGGATCCAGCTGTCATAGGCTTCGGGAGAGAGGTCTAAGAGCTGAGCGGTCTTGATGCGGGCATAGTCGGCCCCGATTTTTCGGGCCCACGCTTTGAAGGCGGGGATTTCGGCGTAGTTGTGCTTGAAGGCGATAAACTGCACTTCTACGAGGGGGAAGCGGCTGCCAAAGGCCTTGCGCAGCGTCAGCAGTCGCTCCAGGCCTTTTTGGACGGTGGCGAGGGAGCCGCCTTGGCGGTAAAGGCTGTACGACTCTTGCGTCATGCCGTCTATGGAGAGGCGTAGGTGAGTCAAGCCGGCCAGAATGAGCTCTTCTATTTTCTCGTCGGTGAGGAAGTGGCCATTAGTGCTGAGTGAGGTAAGGAGGCGGTATTGGCTGGCGGTGCGGATGAGGCGGCCGATTTCGGGATGGAGAAGGGGTTCCCCTTGGAAGTAGAAGAGCACGCCCCAGAGGTAGGGGTGGAGTTCGTCTAAGAGTTTTTCCAGCAGGGTAGGGTCCATGCGGCCGGTGGGCCGCGTGAAGGCCCGCAAGCCGGAGATGCACTGCGGGCAACGGAGGTTGCAAGCGGTGGTGGGTTCTACCCCGAGGAAGAGCGGGTACTTAGGGGGGGCCCAGCGGAGGCGCGTGCGGGCCAAAAGGTAAGATAGCCCCACGTACGCCCCGTGTCGCAAGCGCTGCCAAGTAAGCATCTGGAGGCTTGCCTGCAGCCCTCCGACAAACCATCGTGCAGTCATCCGAGAAAGAAGCTTAGGCGGCTGGCGACGTATTTTTCTTCGCGCCAAAAGCCGGGCATGTCGGCGTAGGACTCGTACAGGGGGTGTTCTAAGATGAAGCAGCCGCCGGGTTTGAGCCAGCCTTTTTGGAGGATGAGGGTGATGAGACGGCGTTTATGCCAGTAGCGGAAAGGCGGCCCCGCGAAGATGAAGTCGGCAGGTTTAGGGGTGCTTTGCAGGAAAGTCTCTACGTTGGTAGGGAGGAGCGTAGCGCAGGAGAGGGCGTTCCACTGGGTAAGGAGCTGCCGCAAGGAGGTGATGGCGCGCAGGTCTTTTTCTACGAAGGTGACATGGGCGGCGCCCCGAGAGAGGAACTCGAGGCCTACGCTGCCCGAGCCGGCAAAGAGGTCAATGGCTTCTTTGCCCTGGAGGCTCCAACGGTGGGTAAGGATGTTGAAGAGGGCTTCTCGGGCTTTTTCGGTGAGGGGGCGGGTAGGCGCGCCCGTGGGAAAGGGAATGGTGCGCCCTTGCCACTTACCCTGCAGTATCCGCACCGACGAAGGTTAGCGGTAAGACATCTTCTACGGATAGGCCAGCTTCCTTGAGGGTACTTGGCGGGGGGAAGGCCCGGCCCAGATCGCGATAGCCTCCCCCATAGAAACGGTACAATACCGTAGCTACATAGGGCTTCAGACCGGAATACCCCCCCACCGTAAGGGCGATTTGGGTCTTTTCTATGCCTAACAAGTTGTGCAGGCCTTGGAGATAATACAACACATCTTCGGCTGTGGCTGCTGAAAACTGATTGATGAAAATGAGGGTGTCATTCTGGAAGAGCACGTAATAAAATCGCCCGAGGAAGAGCCATACTACGCCTCGGAAGGGACGATGGGTGAGGTGGTTTTGTTGGATGTAGGCGCTTAGCTGCAGGGAGCGAAAGGCGGTGTGGGTGGTATGAAAGCTACTTAGACGGGTAGCCAGGTATTCCTCTAAGGGCTTAGGGACGAGAGAGAGGATAGCTGCGCCACTTCCCCGCAGGATCTCTTTTTTGTAGGCATACGCCTGGGCGCCTTCTTCCGAGGTAATCCCATAATAGGCTCGCAAGTAGGCTGCTTCTTGGCCATCGGGCACGTACTCGGCAGGTACGATCAGCCATTTATCCGTATCCAGGAGCAGGAGGCCCCGAGCGAAGCGCTTGCGTAAAAACTCATCTTGTTGCCAAACTGCTTCTAAAAACAACGGAAGATCTAAGCCATCGCGGTTTTTATACAAGCGTATCAGCAGGGGTTCGTGCTGGATAGTGGAAACGACATATTGGATATGGTCTATATCCAAATGAAGGCCGAGGTGATAAATATTGAGGGAGGCGGGGTTGAAGGTGGAAGAGACATAGACATCCTGCGGGGTAAGTGGCTTAGCGATGGTCATGGATTTAGTAGATTTCGTTAGCGAGTTCGGCCAGGGCCTGCGTTAGGCTTTGATGTACATATTCTCGGAGGAGGGTACGCACGTTAGGGGGGTCTTGTTCTATGGAGAAGGCCAGAGGCTGGCTATAGAAGGGAAGCGGCGCGAAAAGATAGACGGTTTTTTCGCGGCGGGGACGACGGCGGCTTCGGAGGCGTTTTTGTTGGTATTTGAGGGGTTCTAAGAAGTGGAGAAAGGCGCTGACGAGGAGGGTCGCATCGTCGTGGCCTGCGTGATGGAGCGCAAAAACCAGTTGATATTTTTTGCTGGCAGAAAGAGAAAACTTGAGCTTGAACCAGCCCCGCGGTAGCCCTCGGTTGAAATAATAGCCGTGTTCTTTGGCGTATTCGGCGATGTTGCTGGTGAACTGGTGGTAGTAAGGCGAGTCGGGGTAAGCTTTGGCGATGAGCGCGCGGGTACCCCGTCCTTCTTCTACTTTGAGTTTTTCATCCAGTTCGGCGGCTATTTGGCGGAGGATCTCTTCCAGGTAATCAAAGACGGTGTAGCGGTTATTCATGATGCGCTGGGAGCGCTCGCGGTCGTGTTTGGTGCGCCAGTCAGCGAAACGGCGGTTGAAGGTAGATAGGCTTTCCTCGTAGGTACGCGGGGTGAAGCGTCCCCAGCTGAGGGCGTACAATACCGCTTTTTGGAGGCCTTCTAAGAAGAGGTGTGCCCAAGGGCTAATATCGCCTGCATCTGCCCGGTGGAGGGCTTGATAATAGGAGAGGGTAGGATGCGCGACGATACTCCACCCGGGGAGGCCTCCGCGGCGTAGGGCGTAATGGGTAAGGAGGAAAGCGGCGCGGGCGTTTCCGTCGGCATAAGGGCGGATCTGCGAAAGGGCGTGATGGGCCCAGGCCGCCACCCATATCGGCGAAGTGCCCATCGTAATCTGGGTATGTACTTCGTGCAGGAGGGCTTGCAGGGCGGCTTCTATCTCGCTGGTGGGTATAAGCGTTACACGGCCGTTGGTGGTGTCTGTGCGTGGGAGGGGGGGCTGGCCTAAGGCCTTTTCTACCCAGCTGTGGAAATCAGCCACGCTCAGCGCTCCGCCGGTTGCGGCATGACGCTGGGCTTCTTCCATAGCGCTTACTAAGCGGTGTAGGTGGTTATGTACCTCCGCTGGGGCGGGCCATGCTTCCCCCGGATACAGAGCGAGCACATCATGGCCGGTTTTTTGGTACCGGGTCCAGGAGGGCTCTGGCACGTACACTATGCCTTGCAGCCGGAGGAAGTCATAGGCCGCCTGGAAGTACCAGTCCTTTTCATAAGCGGAGAGTTCTCCGTGCGCTTCTAAGTAAGCATGTCGGCTTTTCCAGGAGGGGGCTAAGAGTTCCCAGCGCAGAAGCGGCTGCTCCAGCCAAACGGAACGAAAGCGAATGTCTTGTGCGGAAAGGGTTACGCTCATAGGCAATAGGCGATTGGATTGCGCAAAGGTAGTGAGAAAATCTCTTAGGCAAAAAAAAGGAAGTTAGCCCGTTTGTCGGGCTAACTGTCCGCAGCCTGCTGCCACATCAGCTCCTCGGCTGTAGCGGATGGTAGTGATGATCCCCATTCTTAGGAGGGCTTGTTGGAAAGCTTTCAGGCGGGGAGAGGGCCGAAAAGGAAGGCCAGGCACAGGGTTATACACAATTAGGTTGACTTTGGCTTGCAGGGGAGGGGCTATGAACGCGCGTAAAGCCTCTGCATCTTCTGGGCCGTCATTTTCCCCCGCTAAGAGCACATATTCCAAGGTGACCCATTCTTGACGGGTCTGGCCATAGGTAATCAGAGCTTCCCGTACCTCTTCTAAGGAGATATGCGCAGCTAAGGGGATAAGCTTTTGACGCTTTTCCGGTATCGCGCTATGCAAGGAGAAAGCCAGCTCAAAAGGCTCTTTTCTTTCTGCAAGACGTCGGATACCCTTAGGGATGCCTACGGTAGAGATGGTGATGCGGCGGGGGCTGAGGCCCATTTTTTGCGAGAAGCCCTCCAAAGACTCTATCACGGCGCTGTAGTTGAGGAGGGGTTCGCCCATGCCCATATACACGATATGGGTCACGGGCAGGCGCAAGCGATGCTTGAGGGTATAGACTTGGAGGAGGATTTCGTAGCCTTGGAGCTGGCGTTCTAAGCCGAGCTGGCCGGTCGCGCAGAAGCGGCAGTTGAGGCTGCATCCTACCTGCGAGGAGACGCAGACGGTGGCTCGGTCCTGGTGGGGTATCCATACGGTTTCTACGGTGCCGCCTTCCGGCAGCTGCCAGAGAAACTTACGTGTACCGTCTTGGCTTTTGCGCTCGTGGAGGAGCTGGAGCTCGGGCACAGGAAAAGCCTCCGCTAAGGCCTGCCGAAGGGCTGCGGGCAGGTTAGACATCTGGCTGAAATCTGAGACGCCTTTTTCCCATACCCACTGCCACACCTGGCTGGCCCGGTAGGGCGGGTGCCCTTCCGCGGCCATCCAAGCTTGAAGGTTCTCTTGAGAAAGGGTCCATAGCGGCTGGGTGGGGGTAGTGGACGGCGTCACTCGGACCATTTAGCCATGAGATCTAAAAACTCCTCGTTAGTGCGGGTGTGCCGCATCCGTTCTAAGAGAAACTCGGTCGCCTCTACGGGTTTCATTTCGGCGAGGAACTTGCGCAAGATCCACATGCGCTCCAGCTGGTCCTTTTCCATCAAGAGCTCTTCATGGCGGGTGCCCGAAGCCTGCACATCAATAGCGGGATAGACCCGCTTATTGGCCAGGCGCCTATCCAGTTGGAGCTCCATATTCCCGGTACCCTTAAATTCTTCAAAGATGACTTCATCCATGCGGCTGCCGGTGTCTATGAGGGCGGTAGCGATGATGGTGAGGGAGCCGCCCTCTTCTATTTTGCGGGCTGCGCCAAAGAAGCGTTTCGGCTTATGAAGGGCGGTGGAGTCCATTCCCCCTGTGAGGATTCGGCCAGAGACGGGGGTAGCCGCATTATAAGCCCGAGCTAAGCGGGTGATGGAGTCCAATAAAACCACTACATCCATTTTCGTTTCTGCCAAGCGTTTGGCTTTTTCCAGTACGACTTCGGCTACTTCTACTTGACGTTCGGCCGGCTCATCAAAGGTAGAAGCCACTACTTCTGCCGGCACATTGCGGGCAAAATCGGTCACTTCTTCAGGCCGTTCATCTATAAGGAGGACGATAACGTAGCATTCGGGATGGTTTTTGAGGATGGCGTTAGCGATTTTTTGGAGGAGGATGGTCTTGCCGGTTTTCGGTTGGGCGACAATCAAGGCTCGCTGCCCTTTGCCGATGGGAGCGAAAAGGTCAATCACCCGCAGCGACAGGTCGGTGGTGCCCTCTGAGAGGCGAAACCGCTCCGTAGGGAAAAGCGGCGTAAGGTGTTCTAAGGCTACTCGCTCGCGCAGGTACGCGGGGGGAAGGCCATTTACTTGCGCTATGTCAAGGAGCGTATAGTAGCGCTCGCCTTCACGGGGCAGGCGAATATGCCCTTCTAAGGTATCCCCGGGCCGCAGCCCGTATTTCCGTATGAGTACCGGGGAGACATAAATGTCGTCTGGCGAGTTTTTATAGCTGTAAAAGGGCGACCGTAAGAAGCCATGAGGCCCCTTTTTATCTGGCCAGAAAACGCCTGTAGCTTTTACGGTGAGCTTTTCTAAAATCTCCAGGGAGGTAGGCGCAGCAGGGGGTATAGGAGGAGCGGACTCAGACGTTTCCGTGGGCAGGCTTGCTGGCGAATCGGGAGTTGTTTGTACGGGGGCAGGGGAGAGGGAAGGTTGCGGGACTGCGGCGGTATCGGAAGGGGCAAGTGCAGAGGCTGGGGCCCCATTCGTAAGTTCTTTTCGCTTGATACGGCGCCGCTCACGCTTAGGCCCTTCACCAGCAGGAACTTCTATGGAGCCATTCACCTCTTCCGAAAGAGGCGCCTCCGTCAGGGGTGAAGAGGTAGGAGAACCAATTTCCGCGGCTTCTGCTTCGGGGGTATTCGCTGCGTGGGCCGCAAGAAGCCGTTCAATAAGCGTCTCCCGCTTGGTATTAGGAGAAAAGCGCAAGCCTGCGCTGCGGGCTTCTCGCCGAAGCGCGGCAGTATCTAAACTCTCGAGATAGGCTTTATACGCTCTCACACGCTCGGTAGTATCGGTCATAGGCACTCCAAATCAAAGGCGTAGCCCCAGGCTGGTTGGGGTCCCGGGCTTTTGCCTCAGGTGAAACAAAAATAAGGCTTTTTTTTCATCCCAAGGCGGCGGCTTTTTTCCGTAATATCGCCCAGATGCATACCGTGCTGGTGGTAGATGATGAACCCACTGTCGTAGAAGCCCTCACGGCCCAACTCCTCCCCTTAGGCGTGTGGATAGAAGGGGCATATAACGCAGAAGAGGCCCTGAACCTCTTATCTGCGCAGCCGGCGGTAATCATAGCCGATTACCTGATGCCGGGCATGCGGGGAGATGACTTCCTCATAGAAGCCCATAAAAAACACCCGGAAGCCCGCCTTATCTTGCTTACTGGTCAGGCTGGCGCGGATAATGTAGGCAAAATCATTAATCATGCGCGCCTATTTCGGTACATCCCTAAGCCGTGGGAAGTAGAAGACCTGCGCCTGACTGTACGCGAAGCCCTCCGCAGCTATGAGCAAGAAAAAGAACTGGCTAAGCGCGCCCAGCTTACCCAAGAACTGGTACTTTTTCTCCAAGATCTTTTAGCGTGTGCTGGCACTGCCGCGCTGGAAGATCTCCGGAGTGCGTGGGCAAAGCGGCTCTTTGGGAGTGAAGGTTCACCTGTACAATCTCCTTCTGAGGTAGAAGCGTCGGCGCACGCTATCTTTGAACGGGTTCTTGAGCTGCGCAGGGGGCACCTCACACTCTTAGAAGACTTGGAGAGACTGGTAGAGAACCGTACAGCCCACCTTGTGGCCGTCATGCAGGAGCTCAAAGCGCTGGCCTCCCAGCGGGAAGCGTGGATAAAGATTATTTCTCATGACCTGCGGGGGCCGCTGGCCGGCCTACGCCAAATAGCTACGCTCCTCCAACAAAACCCCTCTCCTGAAAACCAAAAACGCTATGCTACACTTCTGGAGAAAAGTCTATCGGAGTTAGAGCGCTATGTAAAAAATCTTTTAGACCTTACGCGCCTGTCGCATAAGGAAATAGCGCTTAGTTTTGAAAGATTTTCTTGGCGAGAGATGGCGCAGCGCCTCCACGCCCTGGTAGCCCCGAGCTTAGAAATGAAAGGCATTACTTGGGTAGAAGAAGTAACCGATACCCAGGGGTGGGGCGACCCCGTCTATGCGGCCGAAGCCTTATACAATATCGTCGCCAATGCGGTGAAGTTTACGCCGGCGGGGGGTAAGGTTATCTTTCGGGTGCGGGCCGAGGATACGCGCGATCACGATATAGTAGAGATACAGGATACGGGGATAGGTATGGATGCGGAGCAGGTGGCCGGTCTGTGGGACCCCGTACGGCGACGCAGTCGGCCCGGCACCGCCGGCGAAAAAGGCACCGGCTTAGGCCTGGCCGTAGCAAAGGCAATTTTAGACCAGCACGGCATAGCAGTGGAAGTGCTCTCGGCCCCAGACACTGGTACCACCTTCCGGCTCTTGTGGCCAAGGACGTAGCTTTGTGCCCATGCGTATCTTAGTCACTGGTGGCGCCGGCTTTATAGGTTCGCACTTGGTAGAAGCGCTCTTGCCTCACCACGAAGTGCATGTTTTGGATAATCTTTCTACAGGTTTCCGAACCAACCTCCCGTCAGCGGTGCCCCTCTATGCGATAGATCTGCGGGATGAAGCGGCGCTCCAAGCCCATTTTGCTCGCCATACGTATGAGGTGGTGTACCACCTGGCTGCCCAGGTGGATGTCCGTACCTCCGTAGAGACGCCCGTGGAAGATGCCCGTATTAACATCATAGGCACGCTAAACCTCCTGCAAGCGGTGCGTCCGCAAGGGAGCTGGGTCATCTTTGCTTCCACGGGCGGGGCTATCTATGGGGAGGTGCCGACCCTCCCTGTGGTGGAAACCCACCCACCCCATCCCGAGTCGCCGTACGCTATCGCCAAGCTCGCCGGCGAACTGTATCTCAAGCATTATGGCACAGCCCATGGCCTCCCATATACTATCCTGCGTTTAGCGAATGTCTATGGCCCTCGGCAAAATCCCTTTGGCGAAGCCGGAGTCGTGGCCATTTTTACGCATCGGCTCCTGCAGGGAGAAACGCCTCATATCTACGGAGACGGCGAACAGACACGGGACTTTGTGTATGTAGGGGATGTGGTACGGGCTTTTTTAGCGGTACTGGAAGCTCCCCAGGCTACCCAAGGGCAAATCTTCAATGTAGGCACAGGCCAAGAAACCTCCGTCAATCAGCTCTACCGAGCGCTAACGCAGCTCATAGGCGTACCTACCTCCCCCCTGTACAAGCCCCCTAAAGCCGGCGAGTTACGCCATAATGCCTTGGCTTGGGGCGCCCTCCATAAAGCCACGGGATGGCAACCTACCGTTTCGCTGGCAGAAGGCCTCCGTCACACCGTGGAAGCTTTCCGACAATCGCTCCACCTGTATTAATCCCAACTTCCTTTTGCTATACGCTGAAACTCCAGGGCTATTCTGTTACTTTGTCGTAGTGCGAGGCCTGTGGGTTTTGGCCCTGGGTATAGGAGGGGTTTTTGCCCAGCGGTGCGTGGTAGCCACCATGAGCGAAGTGGACTTTAACTACTTCCGGTTGGAGGTGGCCTCGCAAAGCATTGAGTCCAGTCGAATAGCGCTTATTCGGACAGGTTTGGAGGATCAGTGTATCTCCTTAGCGCAGCTGAGAGACCTCCTGTGGACCTTAGAGCACGAAAGTAGCCGCGTAGAAGTCCTACGCTTTGCGGCCGATAAGGTCTATAACCCCGGCGATTTATACGAAGAACTCCTCCCCCTCTTTGCTACTGAAAGCGGCCGAAAAGAGTTTGAACGCTGGTGGCAAAGCTGGAGCAAGAAGCACAAAAAATAGCTTTACGCCTCCAGGGGAAGGCAAGGTATAGAACCTGTGCCGAACTTCCACGGCCGAGGCGTCAGTCCCTTCAGTTTTTTATAAGGGAGGTAGGGGAGCTCAGGAAGGGCAGGACGACTTTTCTGCCGCAGATAGCGGAAAAAATCCCAGTGGGCCCGTGCGATGGCTCGTACATGGGGCCACCCTGCCCGCATCCATAGATAGATCGCTGCTGGCGCATCCAAGAGCAAACGCCAAAAAACTTTCCTATATTGTTCTATTCCCCTTAGGTTTTCCCATAGCATCAGTAAGCTATTGCGAAAGTTGTAATAGGTTTTTTGCGGTTTTTTGGGATGTAGGGAGGCTCCGCCTACGTGATATACTACGCTGGTGGGTTCGTAGCCGACCATCCAGCCGGCACGCTGGAGGCGCCAGCACAGGTCTATCTCCTCCATGTGCATGAAGTAGTAGGGTTTGAAGAGGAGGCCCTTTTGGCTTTCAAGTACCGCCTTTGTGCGCAGGAGGAAAGCGGCCCCACTGGCCCAGAAGATTTGGCAAGGCTTATCGTATTGGCCATAATCTTTTTCTCCGCGTCCCCGGCACGTGGGATAGCCCCACGGGTCTAAAAATCCCCCCGCTGCACCGGCATATTCAAAGGCGGTTTTGTCGTGCCAGCTCAGCACCTTGGGTTGGACCGCAGCTAAACCGGGATGCGTCTCCATACATTTTACTAAAGCGGATAGCCATAAGGCCGTGACCTCTACATCACTATTAAGCAGGGCCATATAAGGCACCTCATGGCCATGAGCTGAAAAAAAATGCTGGTATCCTCCGGCATAGCCGAGATTTTCTTCGTAACGTAGGGTTTTTACGGTAGGAAAGTTTTCTTTTAGCCAAGGGACCAAAGGGGGCTCGCTGGCATTATCTATCACCCATACGGTGAAAGACGGGTACTCTGTGGCCAGAATGGAAGGCAAAAAGGCTTTGAGCCACTCACGGCCGCCATGGGCTAAGATGACGACATAGACGGGGGGCACCCTGCAAAAGTGCCTCTCTTTGGAGAGACTCCCATGGCTTTTGTGCGTATCTTTGTTCAAGATGCCTGAGGTACCCTCTTGGTGGGAAGCTGTGACGCACGCCCGTCGTATTTTTTGTGTAAGCCATCCCAAGCCGGATGGAGATGCCGTAGGTTCTTTGTTAGGCCTATACCATGCTTTCCGACGTAGGGGGCAAGAAGTTACTTTGGTTTTGCCAGACCCCGTGCCGAGCTACCTTCAGTTTTTGCCCGGCTGGCAGGAGATATTGGTTTGGAGCGAGGCCCCTGAGGCTATCACCCAAGCCGCTGGACAGGCCGACCTATTCTTCTGCGTGGACTTCGGGAAGTGGGACAGGCTCCCCAGCCAGTTGCGCGCCCTCATAGACCCCGAACGGCTCGTATGGGTGGATCATCACGTAGATAGCGAACCCCTTAGCACCCAGTGGAATATATGGGTGCCTACAGCGGCCGCTACTTGCCAGATTCTGTATGAGCGTCTTTTGCGACCCTGGTACGGAGAACCCCTGCCTTTACCTGCCCGGATAGCCCTCTACACAGGGATGGTGACGGATACGGGGGGGTTCCGCTTTCGGAGTGTCCAGCCGGAGACTTTGCGTAGCGCGGCTGAGCTCATAGCGCCGCCCTTCCCCTTAGAAGCTATCCACCATTATATATTTCAGCGAAAGAAGCTGTCTACCCTGCGCTTACAAAGCTACCTTTTACAAAATCGCCTGCGTAGGTTAGAGCCCTTGCCTGTGTGGCTGGTGGATATCCCAGCGCAAGTATTGGCGGAGTTTGGGGCGACGTGGGAGGAGGTAGAGACGCTCCCTAATCAGATCTTGGCTTTGGAGGGGGCGCTCTTAGTGGTCGTGCTGAAAGAATACCCAGAAGGCACGCGAGTGAGCCTACGCAGTGTAGGGGAGTTTCCCTGTCATCAGGTGGCGCAGCGCTATGATGTAGGTGGAGGCCACCGCAATGCCGCCGGAGCCACCTTGTATGCCCCGCTCGCAGAAGCCGTAACTTTTACCGAAAATCTTTTACGAAACGAATATGCGGATAAGCTATTGGCTGACTATCGGGCTTTTTTGGACAGTCTGGAGCTGCAAGCCCTCGGCAAGTACGCCTGAGACTTTGAGTTCGGCGCCACCGGCGCAGCCCATCGTACAGGCCTTTACGCCCTACCCCATAGATACGGCGGCCATAGATACGTACCCTTCGGGCCTGATGATCTATGTCAAGCAAAAAGGCACCGGTAATATACCCATGCTCGGACAAAGGATAGTTGTACATTATCATGGCCTCCTTACAAATGGCCAGAAGTTTGATAGCTCGTATGAGCGGGGACAGCCTTTTGAGTTTATATTAGGTCAAGGGCAAGTGATAGGGGGATGGGAGGAGGGGTTTGCTCGGCTGCCGGTAGGGACACAAGCGGTCTTAATAGTGCCTCCGGACCTGGGCTATGGGGCTGAGGGCCGGGGCATCATTCCGCCCAATGCTACCCTCATCTTTTATGTGGAAGTTTTGGCGGCTATGTAGAAAGGGCCTTTGGGGGATCGTCGGGTGGGGGGCCTGGATAGGGCAGCTCTCCGCTCAAGGTCTTGTACAGGAACCCTTGCCCCACGGCTTATCGGTGGCCCCTTTCTTACATACCTACGGATGGGGGCTGAGCGTGTATGTGCCTAAGTGGAAAGGACCTCGCCAGGGTACCTTTTGGGTAGGAGACCTCACCTCCTACCGCACCAAATACGAAGCGCGTACCCGCTCTGCTTATCGGGACCAAGGCGGGAAAAACTTCGTCTTTGGTAAGCTCTACTATGCCTACCTGTGGGAAGTTTTGTGGGGCTATCAGTACCTATTTGCACAGCGAGGCTCCACCACGCCTCTCCAAATGAGCCTTCAAGTAGGCATAGGACCAGCTTTCACCCTTTTGAAGCCCTACTATATTGAAGTAGCTCAGCCTATCTCCGCTACGCAGGCTATTATCCAAGTAGATACGTACGACCCCAATCGGTACTCGTATTATGATATTGTGGGGGAAGCTGATTTTTACTTGGGCTTTGATAAGCTGCGGTTGGTGCCGGGGGCGGTGGCGCAGGTGGGGCTCATGGCGGATGTAGCCCGAACGTCTGCGCTCATCCGCAGCCTGGCGTTAGGGGTGCGAGTGCAGGGCTTTACCCAGCCTATCCAGACTTTGTACCAACGGCCGGGCCGCTCCTGGTGGGTAGCAGGCTATATGGCTTTTTACATCGGTAACGCATGGAAGTAATCCAGATAGGCCTAACGCTTTTAGGCGGGTACTTGTTGGGTTCCTTAGTGCCGGGCCTCTGGATAGCCCGCTGGCAAGGCATAGATATTCGTCGGGTAGGCAGTGGGAATATTGGCAGTACCAATGTGTATCGGGCTTTGGGGCTGTGGGCAGGACTGGTGGTGCAGGTCGTAGATATAGGAAAAGCCCTTTTAGCGGTGTGGCTGGCCCAAAGGCAGGGCTTACCCTTATGGGCGGTATATAGCACGGCCACCGCAGCGGTACTGGGACATATTTATCCGATTTGGGCGGGCTTCAGAGGGGGGAAAGGCATCAATACCCTACTGGGCGGTATGCTCATGATAGAGCCGGCCAGTGCTGTCGCCGCTTTGGGCGTATTCCTCATAGCCGTAGCTCTCTCAGAGATTGTTTCTGTAAGCTCCCTTACGGCGGTAAGTAGTTTCCTCTTTTGGCACAGTGTGGTAGGCGCTGGGAGCGCCGTAGGGTATGGATTTGGCCTTTTTTGGGTAGGACTTGTTTTTTATACGCACCGAGAGAACCTTCGGCGCCTTTGGAACGGCACGGAACCGCGCATAGGCCGCCGAAAACCCTAACTTTGACGCCATGCGGCTGATTATCCCGATGGCCGGCGAAGGGAAACGGCTCCGCCCCCATACTTTTACTACCCCGAAGCCGCTTTTTCCCCTCTTAGGCAAGCCGGTCTTGCAATGGCTCGTAGAAGAGGTCCATGCAGCGCTACCGCTGCCTGTGGAAGCCCTGGTATTTATTGTACGCGACCTCCGTCCTGAGTGGCAAGCTTACTTAGAAGCCTTGGCACAGCAGTGGGGCGCTCAGGCGCACTTCTGCGAGCAGCGGGACCCCTTAGGGACAGCCCATGCGCTCTATCAAGCAAAAGACTACCTGGCCGGCCCCTGTGCCATTCTTTTTGCAGACACTATCTTCAAGGCTTCTATTCAGGTCCCGCGTGAGGTAGACGGCGTTCTATGGGTTAAGCGGGTAGAAGATCCCCGTAGTTATGGCGTAGTAGAGCTGTCGCCCGAAGGGCACATTACCCGCCTGATAGAAAAACCGGAGGTGCCGCCTTCGGATCTGGCGGTTATAGGGATATACTTTTTTTGGGAGGGGGAAAGGCTTTTGCCCGCGATTGAATTCCTTTTCCAACACAATATTCAATCCAAAGGAGAGTACCAACTGACGGATGCGCTACAATGGCTTTGTGAGCGGGGGCTGCGTCTGCGTGCCTTACCTGTAGAGGAGTGGCTGGATTGCGGTAGCAAAGCGCTTATTTTACAAGCGCAGGCTCGCCTCTTGGATTTGGGTGTAGGACCTTCCTCCGCACCGGTGAATGCTACAGTGCGGGTTATCCCGCCGGTATATATCGCAGAGGGGGCCGCTGTCTCTGAAAGTGTCATAGGCCCCTATGTCGCCATAGAAGAAGGCGCTCGCATCCACCGCAGTGTGCTAAGCCACACCTTGTGCCGAAAAGGGGCTACAATAGAAGACTCGGTGCTGTATAATGCCTTAGTGGGGGCACACGCTACCTGCAAAGGCGCCGTGGGAGCCGTAGATTTGGGCGATTATAGCCGCTATGGCTAAGGTGAGTGTATGGCTGCTGGGTCTGGTAGGCCTATTGCTTTTTGCCCAAAAGAAACCCCAGTCCCCTAAAAAAGACAAAGACCACACAGCCTCAGCCGATACGCACGTCTGGCGTCAAGCAGTGCCGCCTTTTGTGCGAGGCGTGGTCTTATGGAGTCAAGGTCTCTCCGAAGAAGCCGCAGAGTTTTTCTACAAAGCTGCGGAGGCCGCGCCCCATAGTCCAGGCATCCATTACTACTTGGCCCGCTTGGCTTACACCCAGGAAGATTATATCCGTATGCTCACCCATGCCGAAAAGGCTTATCGGGAGGCCCCCAATGAACTGTGGATAGGGATAGGCTATGCCATCGCCCTGGAACTAAATGGACAAAAAAAACAAGCAGTGGAGATTTTAGAACGGCTACATAAGCTGTATCCTCAGGAACCCGAAATCCTGCTGAGGCTGGCCCAAGCTTACCAACAAATAGGCCAGATAGACAAAGCCGATGCGTACTATAATAAACTCCTTGCTGTAGAAGGAAGCTATGAAGAAGTATTTCAAGCCCGCGTGCGGCTCTTTGTGGAAGCGGGGCACTTAGGCCGGGCGATTGCTCTCGCCGAATCTACTGTGGCGCTATGGCCTAAACATGAGGGGTATTGGGAGACCTTGACCCGGCTGTATGAACTAAGCCGTAACCTTCCCCGCATGGCCGAAGTGGTCCAAAAACTGCTCGAAATAGACCCGGCCAATATGGTTGGGTGGAGTTTGGTCCTGGCATATCCCGAGTATTTTGAACAGCTCTGGGGGCCAGAAATGTGGGAGGAACTATTGGCTGCTCCGGCTGTCCCAGCTGAGGTCAAATACAGCCTTCTCCAAAGGGCCGACTTCTTAGAGGAGGAGGACTATCAGCAAGTACTGGCTCAGCTGCTTAGGCAGCAGCCGAGTGCGGTGGGCTGGGATTTGTGGGGGCGCTTCTGGGCCGGGAAAGGCCACTGGGATAGCGCCGCTGTCGCTTGGAAACGTGCCTGGAGCGCCGATACCCAAGGGCTCTCTTTCTTAGCCAGCTACTTGTATGCGCTATATCGGCTTGGGGGGGGCGACTCCCTCCTGCGGGAGGTAGAAAAGACGCAAGAGCTTTTTCCAGGACAAGGGCGTTTTTTTCTCTGGGAGGGGGTGGCTGCCGCCCAGTGCCGCCAGTGGACCCGCGCAAGTGCCGCTTTTACTCGGGGATGGCGCCTCTTCGTCGGCGGCGACTCCGTGTTAGCCCAGGCAGCTGCTTACTATCATCTGCTGACAGAGCTGGCCCAAGGCGGCCTCTCAGCCTCTACCCGAGAACGATTCCTCCGAGAATGTGGGACTTCGGTAGGGGAGGCGCTTATCGCTCTCCTACAAGCTCGGCAAGGCCAGAAAGCTTCTCAGCTTCAAACAGCGGCCCCCGCACTACCAGAGCCCTATCGCCGTTGGGCCGCCTTTTGGATGGCTTATGCCGAAGGGCGCCTGGATGAAGCACGTCGCATCGCCGCTTCCGCCGCCGAAGAGACTTCCCTCCCCTTGGAGATGTGGGAAGATTTCCTTCTACGCCTCACCCCCCAAACCGTAGGAACCCTCTACCAGCGGTGGCGCCAAAAAGCTGCCCAAGCCTATCCGCTGGCTTGCTTCTGGAGAGACTTGCCATGAATGCTTGGGTAAAACATACCTCCCTCCTGTGGATAGGATGGGCCGGGCTAATCCTCGTAGGATGTTCTCGACGAGGGGTTGCCGCACGAAAGACAACACCCTCACTCCTATCCGATGCAAAAAGCATTGTCCTAAAGCTGAGCAAGCGGTCGGCTTTTACCCCTTTCCGGGCGAAATATCAGGCCTTGTATGAGGGAGAGAAACGGCAATCTTTCCAGCTCCGCCTCATCGTACCAGCAGAGACCGTGGTGTGGCTCTCCGCAGGGCTTATGGGCTTTGAAGGTTTGCGGGGCCTCTGGAGAGGAGATAGCCTTTTCCTCCTCAATCGCTTGACCCAGGAAGCTTATTTCGGGCGGGCTGACAGTCTGCGGGACTTTTTGCCCGCGGTAGGCCCGAGGGAACTTGTAGCCCTGCTTACCGGCGGCTGGTCTGCCGGGCTCTCCCGCCTCCCCTGGGAATGGAACCCAGCAGCACGCCAACTTCATACCACCTGGCGACGGTATCACCTTGCCCTTGCACTTATCCTCCAAGAAGCCCCCTGCCCCCGGGCCTGGACCCTCACCGAACCGTCCGGCCTCAGCTATCACATAGCGTACGAGTGGGCTTCTTGCGCTGACCCCCTTCCTAAAAAGGTTATCCTCACCCTCCCCGACAACTCTCGGCTAACCCTCATCCCCAAACAAATAAGCTTCGGAGCTACGGCTGCTGACCTGCCGCCCTTCCAAGTGCCAGCCGGCTACACCCTGAAACCCCTCGCTGCGTTTCGTTGGTGAAGCGTCCCCTCACCGTAGCTATAAGCCCTTGCCCCAATGATACCTTCCTATGGGGGCCGCTGGCCCTCGGCCAAGTGCGTTCCCCTTTCAGCTTGCGGTTTCATTATGAGGATATCGAAACGCTCAATAAACTCGCTGCTGCTGGCGCCGTGGATGTGGTCAAGCTTTCTTTTTTTCAATATGCGCGGCTTCCTCGGGGGCTGTATCGCCTTTTGCCGGCAGGAGCTGCGCTGGGATATGGCGTAGGCCCGCTCCTGGTAGCTCAAAAGCCTCTCCCCTATCCAGAGCTTAGAAACGCACCCATCGGCATACCCGGCTGGGGCACCACCGCTTATAGCCTTTTACGCTTTTTTGCCCCTCACGCCGAAAACCTCATAGCAATGCGCTATGACCTACTGATGCCCGCGGTAGTGCAGGGGGAGATTGCGGCAGCGGTGATTATTCATGAGAGTCGTTTTACTTATCCTTCGTATGGGCTGGTCTGTATGCAGGATTTGGGGGCCTATTGGACGGAGCGGACGGGCTTCCCGATACCGTTGGGCGGGGTAGCCGTCAAGCGAGAAGTGCCCCGTCGCTGGCTTACTCGCCTTTTACGGCGAAGCCTCCGCCAAGCCTGGAAGGGTCCTTCTCTGAGCCTTGCTGATTTTATCGCACAGCATGCGCAGGAGATGGCTCCCACCGTGCAAAAGGCCCACATAGACCTCTATGTCAATCGCTTTACTTACCGTTTAGGGCCGGTGGGGTCAGCGGCGGTACGCTTTTACCTGCGCTGGGTCCAAGCGGTTATATCTCAGCGCTGAGTCGTTCTCAGGCGTCCCTCAAAGGCCCAAAACGCTAACCGGAAGGCTCTACAAGCACCTTAGCGGGCCGATGCCAAATATTGGCTTTTCCACTAAACTTCCTACCTTAGCGGCGATATGCAACGGCGTGTATTTGGTTGGCTTGCCCAGGCAGCTACTCTAACGGGTTTTACTCTCTTACATGCGCAAGATCCCTGTGGAGAGGGACGTATCTGGTATGTGGCTCCGGGTGGCTGCACAGGAGGGGCTAACTGTGGCTCGCGCAGCAATCCCGCCGATATCTACTGGGCCCGGAACCAGGCGTGTGCCGTAGCTACGCCCACTGCACCGCATGTGATACGCCTTGCAGTCGGAAACTACACCTTGGATAATACGATAGAGCTGTGCTCCAACGTGTACTGGGAAGGCGGCTACGATCAGTCTCAGCAGTGGAAAAAAACAAATGCCTCTAACACCATCCTCAATCGCACGACAGCCAATGCAGAAACGGTATGGCCTCCGCGTCTTATCGGCATACGGGGGGTAGGGGTGACCAACTTTCAGATACACGATATCGTACTGAATGTGCAGGGCTATGCGCCGGGGGTGCGCCCTACGAATCACGGGATGAGTGTATATGGGATTTACCTTGCGGGATGTTCTAACTATCGGATTGTCCGGTGTGAAGTAAATCCGGGTCGGGGGGCGGATGGCGCCAATGGTCCTAACGGGGCCAATGGGGGTGGTGGCGGCTGGGGATGCAATGGAGCCAATGGCGGGGAGTCTGGAGGGGTATGTTCGGCGTTTGGATGTGGTAACTGTGGTGGTACAGGCAATGCCTGTGGGGGGGGGGGTGGAGCTGGCGGTGCAGGAGGGAATGCGGCAGACCTGCAACCCGGGCAAGCAGGGGGTAATGGCGGAGCGGGTGGCGGGGGAGGAGGGGGGGGCACAGGAGCCCATACGAATCCTTGCCGGCCGGGGGGAGCTGGCGGCGCAGGGGCCTTAGGCAATGCAGGGAACCCTGGCGGAGGGGGGGCCCCCGGTGGAGGCGGGGGTACAGCGGGTGGCGGAGGGGGGGCCGGCGGAGCTAATGGCCCTAATTGCCAATGCTGCACACAGCAAGGGAGTGGCTCGCCCGGTACAGCTGGTGGCGCCGCTACGCCCGGCGCCGCTGGCGCAAGTGCTGCAGGTTTTGTTTTTGCAACTAACTATTATGCGCCAAACTGGGGGCGTGGGGGGGGCGGCGGCGGTGGGGGACGAGGCGGTGGCGGTGGGGGGGGCGGCGCTTCTAACCAGAGCACTTGCTCGGGGTTCCTCTGTACAGGGTGTTGTTGCTTAGGGGACGCAGGTGGTGGGGGGGGCGGCGGTGGTGGCGGCGGTGGTGGCGGCGGTGGTGGCGCCGGGGGGTATGGAGGAGGGGGCTCTTTTGGGCTCTTTACTATCAATAACGGGGCCGGCGGCTTTGTGATAGACTGTCGCTTTACCAGTGGAGGGGGTGGAACCGGGGGAAACGGGGGGTTAGGGGGTAATGGGGCTGGCGGTGGAGGAGGTGGTGCAGGTGGGGGAGCCATACAGCAAGGGGGCCTTGGGGCAAACGGTGCCAGTGGAGGGGCAGGCGCCCGAGGCGGCGATGGCGGTCGTGGCTTAGATGGCCCCACTTACGCCATCGCCAACGTGGGCGGACTTACTCCGGCTTTCACTGCTACAGGCGCCCCTACCATCAGTGGCTTTGGCTGTACGCTTAATAGCGATCCTTCTTGCGGCACCGTGCCTAACCCGCCTTACGTCTTCAATGTGGAACTTTTGGAAGGCTGTACAAACTCCGAGATTACCATTTCCCAGACTGTCGGCCCTGCGGCAAACTGGGTCACGCCCGGCGCAGAAAGACTGGATAGTGCCGGCGGGAATAGTGTCTTGGTCGTGTCCTACCCGAACCAAGGTTGGCATACTATCACACGAGACGGGCCACCCGCCGGCGCAGGCGGAACCGATGTCACCTATTCGGAGTTTATTAATATCTTTACCAATCGCCTCTTGCCGGGGATACGCACCCTTTACAATGGTGTCCCGAGTAAGCGCATGTGTGCGGGCGAGTTTATGGTATTTGAGCATGTGCCGGCGCTGGGACGTTTCGGCGATGCCAATACCACGGACTGGTTATGGGATTTCCCCGGCGGGTCTATCAATGCTTCTGGGGCGCCGGTACCGCCATCGGTTCGCTCGCAGGCGGACCCGGGGGCTATCTATTTCCTTACGCCGGGCACGTATGTCGTCACCCTCAGGGCCAAACATGACTGTTGCGGCTGGTCTAAGCCTATCCGCGACACCATCTACGTGCTCCCTAAACCGCAGGTGACCATCCTCGGCCCGAATGAGGTCTGCGCCACAGGCCCCATGCCCACCTATCAAGCAGTACCCGCTATACCGCTTTCCATAGACCCTGACCCCGAGTTCCGCTGGTATATCAACGGCATACCGCAAACTTTCAACTGGATACCGTATAGCGCTAATGGGCACCTCTTCACGCCCTCCAGCTTGAATAATGGCGATGTCATCAAGGTGGAGATTCGCTCTACGGCGCCGCTGCGCTGCTTTGATCCGGCTATATCCTTTGCCACAAAGACCATCACGGTTAGTGCGCCTTCTCAAGGGGGCTTTGCCTATATCAATGCCCCAGGTATCACGCAGCTCAATGTCTGCCCCGGCGAACAGCATACCGTAGGCGTAGTCGGCCAATCTGTTGGTTCATACGCCTCCTATCAGTGGCAAGTCAGTACGGACGGTGGCGTAACATGGACAAATGTACTCAGTGGGGTAACCCAAAGCATCCTCACCGCGCCCATTACAGTGAATGGCATCATGTATCGGGTGCAAGTGACCAATGGCTCGTGTGCACCGGCCTACTCTACGCCTGTGACCTTTTACCTGAATGCAGGAGCTAATCCGGGGGTAGCTTCCGTAGACCCCAATACCGATACGATTTGTGCCGGCCAGTCGGCTAACCTCTCCGTGACAGGCTTCTCCGGTTCTATTGTGTGGCAATATACTACCACCCCCTGGATAGTCACCTCCTGGGTGACGACAAGCTATACTTCCCCAAATATTACCTTCCCGAATATCACCCAGACGACGTACTTCCGAGTACGAGCGTATATTCCGGGCGGGGGGCCATGCTCCGAAGCCTTCTCTAATATCGTGCAGGTTACGGTCATCCCCAGTCCGGTGGCGGGCACCATCTTGGTGGATCCTAATCCGGCCTGTAGCGGTTCTAATGTGCTCCTCACGCTTACGGGCTATACCGGCGACTCTATCCGGTGGCAGCAGCTGGTAGGAGGCGTCTGGACCAATGTCGGACCGAACTCCGATAGTTGGCTGGCGGGCCCCATCACTGGGACAACCTTCTACCGAGCTTTGGTATATAATAAAGGCTGCGGACCCGCTATCACCGCTGTGGCAACGGTAAATATCGTACCCGGTACCAACTACTCGGTCAACCTCGCCGTCTCTCAAAACCCCATCTGTCAAGGGGATGCGGTGACCTTCACCGCGATACCGGTGGGTGCACCGCCTTCGCCTACCTTCCAGTTCTATGTGAATGGTACCCCGGTGATTGGCGCAGGCAATACCTATACCACCACCACGCTCAATAACGGCGACCAAGTGCATGTGGAAATGCAGGTGACCTCCACTTGTGGCTCAGGTACTTTTGTCTCCAATACTATCACGATGACGGTCAATCCTCGGCCGACTGTCACTATCAGCGGGCCGAGTGGGTCTATCTGCCAGGGGGCCAATGCTACCTTCACCGCTACCCCTAACCCCGCCACCGCTACCGTCCAGTGGTATGTCAATGGCACCTTCACTGGTGCTACGGGTACCACCTTTACCACAAACTCGCTCAACGATGGCGACCAAGTCTATGCGGTGGCAATCCAAGGCACATGCAGTAGCGCACCTTCCAATACCATCACGGTAGATGTAGACCCCGCGCCTATTATCGTCATCTCGGCAGACCGAACCACTATCTGTGCCAATGAGCCTGTCACCTTCACGGCTGTAACGTACAACGCAGGGGCTTTCCCTACCTTCCAATGGCAGATAGATAACGGGGCGGGCTGGACCAATATCCCGGGCGCAACCGGTAGCACCTATACCTCTTCTACCCTTACAAATGGGAGTGTCATTCGTTGTCTGGTAAGTCCTTCGGGTACAGGCTGCTCCGGTACCTTCGCCTCCAATCCTATCACCATTACGGTGCATCCTATCCCGACTGTGACGATTACCGCCAGCGCTACGACTATCTGCGCTGGGCAAACCGTGACCTTTACCGCTACGCCCAATAACGCCGGCCCGAACCCCCAATACCAATGGTATATCAACAATACCCCCGTGGGACCGAATAACCCCGTCTTCACCACCAGCTCCTTGAATAGTGGCGACATTGTAAGTTGTGTCATCACCTCTACGTACGGCTGCTCGGATGCTACCCTTTCCCGTTCCAATCTGATTACAATGACCGTCAACCCCATCCCGAATGTGCTTATCTCGCCTCAAAACCCTCGGGTATGCGCGGGCGATCCGGTGACATTTACGGCGATTGTAACGAACGGTACGCCCACCCCGCTCACTTATGAGTGGTATGTGAATGGGGTGCCTCAGGGGGTAAATAACAGCACCTTTGGGCCCGTAGTGCTGAATAACGGCGACCAAGTGACCGCGCAGGTTATCACGGCGGCGGGCTGTACGAGTGCTGTCTCTGCCCCGAGCACCGTGCAAGCGGTACCGCTGCCGGTGGTCACTATCTCGGCTTCCGCTACGACGGTATGCGCTGGCCAAAGCGTGACCTTTACGGCGTCTGTAGTCAATGGCAGCCCTAACTCCACCTACGATTGGCAAGTCAATGGCACCTCCCAAGGCGTCAATAGCCCCGTCTTTACTTATGCGCCGGCGAATGGTGATGTCGTGCGGTGCATTGTCACGACGGACTACGGCTGCCAAAGCGCTCCTTCTAATAGCATCACGCTTACGGTCAATCCTATACCTACGGTGACAGTCAGCGCGGCGCCAGGTACCACTGTCTGCGCGGGTACAGCTATTACCTTCACGGCTACCCCTACAGGTGCCGGCCCTACCCCCACTTATCAATGGTACCTGAATGGCAATCCTGTGGGCACTAACGCCCCGACCTTCATCCTCAGTAACCCGCAAAACGGCGATGTGGTGACGGTGCGGGTAACGTCTACGGCGGGTTGTACGGGGCCGGCGTCGGTAAGTGCGCCGCTCACCCTGACGGTCAATCCTGCCCCTACCGTTACCCTCACGGCGGTACCGTCAGGGCCTATTTGCGCGGGGCAAACGGTGACCTTCTCCGCTACGGCTATCCCCGGCGCTACCTATAACTGGTACCTGAATGGCGTCGTCGTACAAAGTGGGGCTTCGGCTTCCTACACCACCAGCACCTTGGCGAACGGCGATCAAGTCTGGGTGCGAGCCACTTCTGCGGTGGGGTGTCTCGGGCCAGCCTCCGCTATCTATACCGCTATTGTCAATCCTATCCCTTCGGTGAGCATCACCGCTACGCCTAATCCGACTTGTCCCGGTACAGCCATCACCTTCACCGCCCTCCCCACGAACGCGGGCCCTACCCCCACCTACAACTGGTATGTGAATGGTAACCTCGTGCAATCAGGGCCTTCTTCCACTTATACTTCTTCCTCTCTGGCCAATGGCGACCAAGTCCATGCCACCGTACAATCGTCTGCGGGCTGTCTGAGTGCTGCCTCTAATACAATAACGGTGTCGCTGTATGCGGTGCCTACGGTTTCGGTGTCGGTGGCACCGGGCACTACGGTATGCCAAGGGACAGCGGTGACCTTTACCGCTACGGTCACCAACGGCGGCGCCTCCCCGACCTACCAATGGTACCTCAACGGTAACCCCGTAGGCGCAAATAGCCCCACCTTCATTCTCTCCAATCCGGCCAACGGCGACCAAGTATATGTGCGGGTCACTTCTACCAACGGGTGTACGGGGCCCACAGCCGTGAGTACGCCTATCACCCTCACGGTCAATCCTCAGCCGGTGGCTACGCTTACCGCTATCCCTTCGGGACCTATCTGCGGGGGACAAACTGTGAACTTCACCGCTACGACCTTTGCGGGGGCCACCTACACCTGGTATGTAAATGGCAACATTGTCCAAACGGGAACCTCTTCGGCGTACAGCACCAACACCTTGGCGGATGGCGACCAAGTCTGGGTACAAGTGACCTCGGCAGCAGGCTGCACCGGGCCTATCTCCAACATCTATACCGCTACGGTCCTCCCCGTGCCTTCGGTGAGTATCACCATTTCTCAAAATCCGGTATGCCCTACGCAGCCTGTCACCTTCACGGCTATCCCCACCAACGCCGGCTCTAACCCCACCTACAACTGGTACGTCAACGGTACCCTCGTGGCCAGTGGTACGACCCCGACCTATACTACCGCTTCTTTAGCCAACGGTGACCAAGTGCATGCTACGGTTGTTTCTTCGGGCGGCTGCTTGAGTGCGCCTTCCAATACCATCACTGTCACGGTATCGCCTATTCCTACGGTCACGCTTTCGGCTTCGGCCAGTAGTGTATGCCAGGGCACGAGTGTTACCTTTACCGCTACGCCTACCAATGCGGGGCCTACCCCGACCTATAACTGGTATGTGAATAGCCTACTGGTGGCCTCTACCCCTTCGCCTACTTATACCACCAGCAACCTCCCCCCAGGCAATAACACCGTGTATGTGCAGGTAATCTCCTCGGCGGGCTGTACGGGTCCTGCCTCCCAGTCCAACGCCGTCAACGTCTTGGTAGAAGCCACGCCGAATGTAGCTATCACGGCTTCGGCTACCACTATATGCCCTGGGCAATCGGTGCAGTTTATCGCGACGGCTTCTGCGCCTGTTACCTACCAGTGGTACCTCAATGGCAATCCTATCCCCGGGGCCACGGCTAATACCTACACCTCCAGCACCCTCAACAACGGCGATGTGGTATATGTGCAAGTGACCACTCCGGGCGGCTGTGTCGCTAACTCTAACTCTATCGCTATCACTGTCCAAGGCCAGCCTACCGTCACCGTCTCCGTGAATCCCAACCCTCCTGCGGTATGCCAAGGGCAAACGATTGTCTTTACCGCCACGGCTGCCAATGCGGGGCCTTCGCCGTCCTTCCAGTGGTATGTCAATAATGTAGCGGTAGGCACCAATAGCCCGGTCTTTTCCAGCAGCACCCTCCAAAATGGTGATGTGGTTACGGTGCGGGTTACCTCTTCGGGTGGGTGTACGGGGGCCAGTTCGCTCTCGGCGCCTGTGCTGGTGACGGTCTATCCTAACCCGAGTGTGCAAATCCAGGCCTCCGCTAACCCTATCTGTGCAGGCCAGACGGTGATATTCACCTCCACGGTACAAAATGCAGGTCCTAATCCTACGTATCAATGGCAAGTCAATGGCGTGAATGTCCCGGGGGCTAATGGTCCCAGCTTCCTGACCTCTACCCTCAATCATGGCGATGTGGTCCAGCTCTTGGTTACCTCCTCGCAGGGATGCCCGGCGGGTGGCCAGCCTTCTAACCAAATCCTTATGACGGTCCACCCTGTCCCGAGCATAACGTTGACCCAGACGCCGGCCGGTACCGTATGCCGGGGTAGCCAGGTAACCTTCACGGTGGGAGGTGCTCCTGCAGGTGCCTCCTACAGCTGGACGCTCAACGGGAATCCCCTCCCCGGCGTTACCACCGGCACTTATATCACCGACTCTCTGCGAAATGGCGATGTCGTAGCGGTCACGGTCACCTCTGCCCAAGGCTGTGTGTCTAATACCGCTTCTATCACGGCGTCTGTCATCAATGGTCCGTTGGCCGACTTTACGCCGCCCGCGCCTAAATGCGTGTATGAGACTTTTGACTTCCAGAATGGCGGTTCTACGGGGGCCGGGCTGCTCTATCTGTGGGATTTTGGCACTTCGGCTACCCCGCAAACCTCCAACCTGGAAAACCCCACGGGTATCCGCTTCTCTACTCCTGGCAATAAGTCGGTTACCCTCACCATTACAGACCCTGCCACAGGCTGTTCGCATAGTGTGACCAAGACGGTCTATGTCAAGCCGCAGCCCACAGCTGCTATCGGCCCTGTGCCTAACCTGTGCTACGGTCTGCCGTATAACTTCACGCAGGTAGGTACGAATGACCCCACGGCGCTATTTGTATGGAGTTTCTTACCCGATGGGCAGCCGGGTACTTCACTTAGTGCTAATCCGGTGGGTATTACCTTCCCGACCCCCGGCCAAAAGACGGCCCAGCTCATCGTGATAGTAGATGGCTGTGCAGATACCGCCCAAGTGACCTTTACGGTAGATAGTGCTTTGCGGGTGGACCTCGGGCCGGATAGGGTGCTCTGTACTTCTGACCTGCCGATAACCTTAGATGCAGGGCCGGGCGGCCAGACCTACGAATGGACCCTCAATGGACAACCAATTGGCGGCAATACCCAGACGCTCACGGTGACCCAAGGCGGAATCTATGCTGTGCGTGTCACCACCGCCACCGGCTGCGTCGGCCAAGACGCCGTCAATATCCAAGTCTCCAGCCAAATCCCGGTGGATTTAGGTCCGGATGTGACCCTCTGCGCCAGCGGGGGTACGTCTGTGACCCTATACAGCGGGTATCCGGGTGCTACGCACACCTGGACGAAGGACGGACAGGTCATCCCAGGGGCTACAGCGGATAGCCTGGTAGTGACCCAACCGGGCGTCTATGGCGTGACGGTGCAACCGGCCGGTTCCTCTTGCATAGGCCAGGACTTCGTGGTCGTGCGCTTTGACTCAACGATTACGGTCAATCTCGGGCCGGATGTCTTTTACTGCACCAGCGATCCGATTCAGCCGTTGGTGGCTCCTACGGTCGGAGGCGCTACCTATGTGTGGTACCACAATGGACTCACCGTGCCCGGCGCCAATGGCCCTACCCTCACGCCGAGCGGTTCCGGTACATATGTAGTGGTGGTGCTGGCCGGCGCTTGCATCGGCACCGATACAGTGGAGGTGACCATCACGCCTTCCGTGCAGGTGAATCTGCCCGATACGATTCGTTTCTGCCCGTCTAATCCGCTCGTAGAACTGGAAGCCCCTTACTACCCTGGCGCTACATACCTCTGGACCCTCAACGGTACCCAAGTCGCTCAAGGGGTGGGCCTGTACCGCCTCGTAGATACGCGGGCCGGTGTATGGCGGGTCTCTATCACTACGGCCAGTGGCTGTTCGGGTTCGGATGTGACGGTGGCACAGCCAGTGCCAGCCCCTCGCCCGGATTTTGAAACTGAACCGCCGCTCCCCGCACGCCTCGCTTCTTCAAACCCCGTCGTGCGCTTCATCAACACCTCGCAAAACATTACGCCCGGTACCTTCTTCCGCTGGGACTTCGGCGATAGTACTACCTCCACCGAAAAAGACCCCGTGCATCGCTTCCCCACAGCGGGAACCTTCTATGTCACCCTCTACATGTACAACGGTAACTGCGTGGACTCCATCCGCAAAGGCCCTATTATCATTACGCCCGTGGATGCCTCCTTCATCCCCAGTGCTTTTTCGCCTAACGGCGACGGCGTGAATGACCAACTGGTCTTCCCGGCCTTAGGCTATCGGGATTATGAGTTTACGGTGTATAACCGCTGGGGACAAGTAATCTTCCAAAAGAAACTGGGGCAAGCGGTCCAGTACTGGGACGGCAACGAATACGAAGGGGGCATGCGCAAGCCCGCACCCGAAGGAGTCTACGTGTGGCGCTTCCGCGGTATCAAAGATACTACCGGCGAAGAAGAAACCTTTACCGGCACGATCACCCTCATGCGCTAAGCATAGCACACAATCCCCCCGCTCAGCCTCTGGCTGGGCGGGGTTTTTCTTTTATGTTTGGGGTATGCGCCGTGGCGCCAGACATAATCCCGATTCCCGTTTTGACCCCCTTGCCTACGAATACGAGGTACCCCTTAGCCCAGATACCGCACGCGTCCAATACATCCACATCCATCCCCGTTCTATCGTCAATAAAATAGACAGCCCCGACCTTCCTCTGGTCTATTCTATGAACCCTTATGCCGGCTGCGAACACGGCTGCATTTACTGCTATGCCCGCAATAGCCATGAGTATTGGGGCTACTCGGCGGGGATTGAGTTTGAAACGCGTATTCTGGTCAAGACGAATGCTCCTGCACTCTTGCGGCAGACGCTGGCCCATCCGCGTTGGCAACCCCACCCTATCATGCTTGCAGGCAATACGGATTGTTACCAGCCCATAGAAAGAGAGTATCGCCTCACTCTACAGCTCTTAGAAGTACTTTTAGAGTTTCGGCATCCGGTCAGCATAATCACAAAGAATGCGCTCATTTTGCGGGATATAGATATTTTGCAAGAGCTGGCCCGCTATCGGCTCGTGCATGTGTATATTACGGTGACGACGCTGAGGGAGGAGCTGCGGCAGCACCTTGAACCCCGTACGGCGGCGGGCTTCCGCCGGATAGAGGTTATACGGCGCCTAAGAGCGGCCGGAATCCCCACCGGCGTGATGGTAGCGCCTATTATCCCCGGCCTGAATGACGATGAGATCTTACCCATTTTGCAAGCGGCAAGTGAAGCAGGGGCCCAAGCCGCAGCTTATACTATCGTCCGGCTGAATGGCGCCCTGGCTGAGCTATTTGAGACCTGGCTCCGGGAGAAGTTTCCCGACAGGGCCGAGAAGGTCCTCCACTTGATTGCCCAGTGCCACGAAGGTTCCCTCAATGATAGTCAGTGGAACCGACGCATCCAAGGTGCAGGCCCCGTAGCCCTCACCATAGAACGCACCTTCCAGATGGGCCTTGCCCGCTACTTCCGCCAAGCACCGCCTATGCCTGCTTATGATATGACCCTTTTTCGCCGAGGGGGGCAGCCTTCGCTCTTTGAGTAGGGATTACTTGGGCGGGGGAGTTTTCTTCTTAGGGGGAGGAGGCCCGTCCAAGTCTTCTAAACCTAAGTCATCCCCTAAGTCCAGCTCTTCCAGGCCTAAGTCACCGCCAAGGTCATCCCCTAAGTCCAGCTCCTCTAATCCCCCTAAGTCCTCTTCTAAGTTCAGTTCTGCCTCTAAGCTCACGCCGGGATCTGGGGCAATCTCGGCCTCTAACTCCTGCTCCAAAAGAGTCATCCCTTCTTGGATTTCTTCACTGGAAGGTCCGCTGAGGAGGAACTCACCTGTGGGAGAAGGCGCTGAGGCCACTACACAGCACGGCGAGAGGATAGGATCAAAAGGAAACTCCTCGTTCACCTCATATCCATACGCCAAAAGAACCTGTCGCAGGGAGTCTACTTTGACATGCTGGCTATCTACATCTATCAGCACTTGGTGTTGGGTACTGTCATACTGCACCCCTACAAAGCCTGTGGGGAAAAACACCCGCAGAAGCGAGTCCATGCGACTTACGGGACAAGTGGCGCAGTCCCCGCTGTAATCTAAACGAATCCGCAGGTTAGCTTCTGGCCCCCTGGCGCACGAAAGCATAAAGCTTAGCAGTGCTGCAAGGGTGGAAAGCCGCTTTATTTGCCGTTTATTTAGGAAACGGTGACGAAAAAGCTGATATATACTTAGCCCAACGCGAAATCCGCCGTAGATTATCATGAAAGTAGGGAGCCCCTTTGCAGCCCACTCAGGTAGACTTCCATTAAGGGGATTTATGAGCAGGTACCCTCCTATCCCTGCGATAAGGGTGCCTGTAAAGAGGCCGATATAAGCACTTAGGTTGGGGAACATCAGTAGGCGAGCAGTTTACGGAGGGCGTCGGGGAGCCGCTTCCATGGCAGGAAGGCCGCCTCCAAGGTTAAGCTAAAAGGTACAGGGGTATCTAAGGAAGCTACCCGCATGACAGGCGCATCTAACCACTCAAAAAGATATTCTGCAATCCAGGCGGCTATCTCTGCCCCAGGACCTGCGGTATAGGTACCTTCATAGAGCACAAGCACACGATGGGTCTTTCGGACAGAAGCGGCTACAGTTTCTTTATCCCAAGGAAGGAGCGTGCGTAAATCTATGATTTCAGCGTCTATATCAGGCATTTTTTCTAAGGTTCTGAGGGCCTCCACTACCCCTAAGCCATACGTTATGAGGGTGAGTGCCTCGCCAGGGCGCGCAATCCGCGCAGGACCAATCGGGATGTTGTAATACGCTTGCGGTACGGCATCTTGCAAGCTCCGATAGAGGGCTTTATGTTCAAAGAAAAGCACGGGATTAGGGTCGCGCAGGGCAGTGGTGAGCAGGCCTTTGGCATCGTAAGCCGTAGAAGGATATACAATCTTCAGGCCGGGGACCTGCATGAATACCCCTTCTAAACTCTGCGAATGGAAAGGGCCTGCACCTACACCCGCGCCGGTAGGCAACCGTACGACGACTTTGGGCGCTACCCCCCAGCGGTAATAGTTTTTAGCCAAGTTATTGACAATCTGGGTAAAGCCATAACTCACAAAATCCGCAAACTGCATCTCTACCATGCTGGGAAAACCCCGTAGCCCCAGTCCCAGGCTCATACCTAAGATGGCCGACTCGCAGAGTGGGGTATTTCGGACGCGCTCGGGACCAAACTTTTCTAAAAACCCTTCCGTAACCTTGAAGACTCCGCCATATTCGGCGATGTCTTGCCCCATGAGTATGAGCTTGGGGTCGTATTCCATGGCTTGGCGTAAGCCTTCCGAGATAGCATCCACAAAGCGCAGAATGCGGTTTCCCGGCTCTGGGGGCGGGGGCGTGAGCGCTTCCGAAAAAGGCGCATGTACGTTGGCTTCTTCGTAGGCTGGTTCAGGGGTCGGTTCTGGCTCTTCCAAGACAGGACGAATCTCTTTCTCAATATGGGCTTTGAGTTCTTTCCGCAGGGCTGCCATCTCCGTCTCGGTGAGGTAGCCTTCTGCTAAGAGGAATCGTTCGTAGTTTAGGATAGGGTCTTTTTGGCCCCATTCTTCAAAGAGTTTCTTAGGCACGTATTTGGTGCCTGAGGCTTCTTCATGGCCTCGCATGCGGAAGGTGATAGCTTCAATCAGGCGAGGCTGTCTGTCTTGTCGAGCTTTTGCGGCGAGGGTGTAGATAGTGCGATATACTTCTAAGACATTGTTGCCTTCTATGGTATAGCCTTCAATGCCGTAGGCTATAGCTCTATCTGAGAGGTGCGCACAGCGGTACTGCTCGGAAGTGGGGGTAGAGAGTCCATAGCCGTTATTTTCAATCAGAAAGAGTACGGGGAGGTTCCACACGCTGGCGACGTTGAGGGCTTCGTGGAAGTCGCCTTCGCTGGTACCCCCATCGCCGATGAAAGCCAGAGCGATATAGTCGGCTTTTTCCAAGTTACTGGCCAAGGCTATGCCATCCGCTACGGGGAGCATAGCGGCCAAGTGCGAGATCATGCCAATCACCCGGTACTCGGGTGCGCCAAAGTGAAACGACCGCTCGCGTCCCTGCGTGAAACCCGAAGCCTTGCCTTGCCACTGCGCAAAGAGCTTCTGCAGCGGCATCCCCCGACTGGTGAATACACCTAAGTTTCGGTGCAAAGGGAAGATATAATCCTCCGGCCGAAGGGCGAGGGTGGCCCCCACGGCAATAGCTTCTTGTCCTATGCCGGAAAACCACTTGCTTACTTTGCCCTGGCGGAGGAGAGAGAGCATTTTCTCCTCAATCAGACGGGCATAGAGCATTTCTCTATAAAGACGCAATAAAAGCTCTGGGGAAAGCCCAGACGCATCGTAGGAAAAGGCCGGAGCCTCTCGGACTGAGGTGGCCATAAAAAATTTAGGGCTGGGTGGGCGGCTGAGGCGTAGGAGCAGGCGAAATAGGTTGTGACTCCACTACGCCAGCGGTGCGAGTAGTAGGGGTTCCTTCTGCGCGTGTGCCACTGTGCACCGCATGAATAAGCAGCGTAAGCCCTACTAAGACCCCGAAAAGTGTCCAGGTCGCCTTCTCCGCAAAGTCAGCCGCATGGCGTACCCCTAAGATCTGGGAAGCTTGAGCTACGCCTTGTATATCCGTGGCTAACCCACCGCCCTTTCCGTGCTGGATAAGCACCAATAATGTCAGCAATAAAGCATCTACTACCAGTAGGAATATCAATAACCCCAGTATCCAAGCCATGCGACAAAGGTAACGAAAAGGATAGGGTTTCTCTGAAAGAAGGTAGTTTTGAGGTATGTCGGTGGTGCGCATACTACTGGGTGTTGTCTTGGGGATAAGCGGGGGGTGGGGCCAAGAGGTGCCTGAAAAAAGCTATACTCGCGCCATGCAGCGGATTACTCCCCCTTCTGTCACGCCGGTGGGGCCTTACAGCCCTGCTGTCCGGGTAGGGCCGTGGTTGTTTATATCAGGACAGATTGCCCTCAAGCCAGATGGTAGCATAGAAAAAAGCTCCATAGAGCAAGAAACCGAGCAAGTTCTCGCTAATCTTCGCGTTATTTTGGAGGCGGCTGGGGCTAAACCCGAGCAGATGGTTAAGGTGACGATATTTCTCACGGACATGGCTTTTTTTGCACAGGTCAATAGCGTATATGAGCGATTTTTCCCGGCGGGGGCCTATCCCGCCCGGGAGACGGTGGCGGTAGCGGCCCTTCCTCGGGGTGCTCGAATAGAAATCTCAGCCATAGCTTACCTGGGCGAATGATGCGATGGCTGGGGTGGAGTGTGGCGCTTTTCTGTGGGGCTTGCTGGGGCCAGCCTCCCCCAGAAAAAAGCCGATGGGCTATCCCTGATACCGTAGAAGCATACACAAGGTTAGATACGGTGTATGGTTTTTTGCAGGTGGACAGTAGTAAGCTATTTCTGGCCGGACACCTGCGAGCGGTGTGGGAGCTGCTTCGGGCGAATACCCGTAAAGTACGGGTCCTCCACATAGGCGACTCCCATTTACAAGGAGAGGTCCAAGGTCGGGAGATTCGCAAGCGGCTCTATGCGCTCTGGGGAGAAGGCGGCAGGGGCTACGTGTTTCCGTATGCCATTGCGCATACCAGCTCAGCCTATGACTATGTAAGCCTGGGCCGGGGGCAATGGCTCTCGGCGCGGAGCGCGCATTTTCAACCGGCGCTTCCGCTCAGTGTGACGGGCATGGCCATAGGTACATATGACTCGCAGGCAGAGTGGCAGATACGCTGGGCCCCTGCCTACACCCCGGTAACCCGAGGCCAGGCTACCCTTACCTTGCTGACCCGTACCCTGCGTCCCGGTATCCGAGTTCAGCTTCAAGTCGATTCGCTGCCAGCGGTTTCGCGGGAGCTGCCCGTGGGACTCAGTCGTACAGACTTTGCGATAGGAAACCTTGCTTCCTTGCTACGAGGAGGATTCCGCTGGAATGGCGAAGACTCTTTAGCCTACGGCGAGCTCCATGGGATTTTTATTGAAGAGGGCCTGCAAGGTATTACTTGGTACAGCATGGGGGGTGAACGGCGCTCGCCTTTCGGACTGGGCCACCCTCCCGCTTCTCAAAGAGAGCTTGCAGCTGTTGGCGCCAGACCTTGTGGTGATAGATTTAGGAACGAACGACCTATATGCAGCTGAGGCGTCCTTAGGGGCGTTTCGGCAAGCGTTGGAGGCGGCCATAGATACGATTCGGGCTGTTTTGCCGGGCGCCGCTATCTTGGTGACAACCCCGCAAGACTTTTATCGGCGCATGCGGCCTATCCCCGTAGTGGCGCAAGCCCCCCACTTGATAAAATGGATAGCGGCCCAAAAACGAGTAGCTGTCTGGGATGCTTATACGGCGCTCGGGTCTATGCGGGACTGGCGCTTAGCGGGGCTTGCTCTTCCTGATATGGTACATTTGACGCCCGCTGGCTATGCCCTAAAAGGACAAATGCTGGCCCGTGCTTTCTTGCGCGCCTATGCCGCTTTTTTGCGGGATAGTTTAGTGGATCCGATGGTAGAGGCACTTACCGTTCCAGCCCTCCCGGAGTCGCTTTTTCGCCCACCCCCTCGTCCAGTCCCCCTCACGCCTTCTATCACGCAGTTTGGCAGGAATAACTCCTCTACGGCGGCGACCTATGCGCCGCCACGCCCAGCTTATATCTATCACAAGGTACGCCCGGGCGAAACCCTAAGTGAAATCGCTCAACGCTATCGTACTTCGGTGCGGACCATCCAACGAGCGAATGGGCTGCGGGGTACTTTCCTCCGAGCAGGTCAGACCTTACGCATCCCTACCACAGGCGGTGCTGGCGGCTCCTCAGCCCCTAAAAGTTCATCAGCTACTGCACGAACCCACGTGGTTCGATCTGGGGAGTCGCTTTGGAGTATCGCGCAGAAGTATGGGGTCTCCGTGGAGGCGCTTTGCCGGGCTAATGGTCTCACCCTCAGAAGCGCCATTCACCCCGGCCAGCGCCTCCGAATCCCCTAATCACTCCTTCTCCCTGCGCTTCTGCTTCCCAAAGAGCGCTTCTATCTGCCGACTGCGGAAGTTAAAGATATATTCCAGCCGCGGACGAATAAGGTAGGGGTGCAGCCACTGACCTACAAGCCCTCCTGGTAGTTTATAATGCACCAGGTCTTTCATCCATACGCCTTCTTCAGTGGGCCAAAACTCGTGGCGATGATGCCAAAAGCGGTACGGGCCGAAGCGCTGTTCATCCACAAAGAAATAGGGCGGGGACCCTTGTCCCGGCCCATGGAGGTGCGTAATCTCGGTGACCCATCGCACCGGAATGCCCCACAAAGGCCGCACCCGATATTCTATAATAAGACCTGCCTGCATTTCTGGGGGTACTTCTCTCAGGATCTCAAAACGCATATCAGGCGGCGTGATACGGTTTAGGTTTTCTGGACGAGAAAAAAAGTCCCATACTTCAGTAACCGGTGCTGGTATAAAGGTTTCCCGTGCCAGCCGGTACAACATATCCCTCAAAACAGAATACCGCTTCCTCCTGTCGGTATTTGGGGCGAAGGGCGTATATTTACCGGGTGCGCATTCTTTTGTATAGCCCGTATGTCTATGCGTTGGTGCTGGTCGTCCTGGGCTTTATCGCCAGCCGGCGGGCAGGAAAAAGCGCTTATTTCTGGGGGGCTCTGCTCCTGGCAGAAGTAGCGCGCGGGGGATTGGTGCTTTTTCTGGTGGAGAACTTCGGGCATCCCATATACCTCATGGAGATTCGGGGGCAGGTGGTGCCGTTGCGGTATCCTGGCTTATACATAGCCGGCGGAGCAGCCTTAGCCGCCGGCCTGATAGGTCTGGGGATGTATTTAGCCCAGCGCAAGGCTTTCCCTGGGCTCTGGGTAGCCTTACTCTCCTTCGTGCAGGTGCTTTTATTAGCCATAGTCTGGATGGCGCTATAACCCCGCTTTTTCCGGTAGGTATTCTTTCTTACCTTTGTAGCCCATGGCAAAGGGTGAAGAACAAGAGAAGCTGCCCACAGGGAAAATAGCTCGGGCTTCGCAGTTTCTCAAAGGGGGGCTCAAAGTCGGCGCCAACGTCGTCAAGCACCAAGCGAAAAAACTCTTGGGCCAAGAGGTCTCAGAAGAAGAGTTAGACCGCGAAAATGCTGAGGACTTGCTTAAGACCTTTACCCAGCTGCGGGGCTCTGCGCTAAAAGTAGCCCAAACCATCTCGCTGGATACTATCAACTTTTCCAAGAGCTTTGTGGAGGTGATGCAGAATGCTCAGTATAGCGTTCCGCCGATGAGTGGGCCGCTGGTGGTGCAGGTATTCAAGCGCAGCATTGGGCAGCCACCGGAGAAAGTCTTTGATAAGTTCCATATTCATGCGGTGCGGGCTGCTTCCTTAGGACAGGTGCACGAAGCCTGGAAAGATGGCAAAAAACTCGCCGTCAAAATCCAATATCCGGGCGTAGCGGAGTCTATTCAGTCGGATATGAAAATCTTCCGCACTTTCGCCCCGAAGATTACCCGTATCCCCTTAGAAGAGCTGGAACCTTATATCCAGGAAATGGAAGAAAAGTTTTTGGAAGAGGCAGATTACCGCAAGGAGCTGGCCAACTCCCTTGCCTTTAAAGAGCTATGTAAAGACCTCCCTGGGCTACGGTTTCCCGAGTATTATCCTGACCTGTGTGGGGATAAGGTGCTTACGATGGAATGGCTGGATGGCCTCCATCTGCGAGAATACCTGGCCCAAAACCCCTCGTATGAAGAAAAACAGCGGTTTGGGCAGATGATTTGGGACTTTTATAACTTTCAAATCCACCAGCTGCGCCAAGTGAATGCTGACCCCCACCCAGGAAACTTTCTCTTCCGAGGCGATGGGACCTTAGGGGTGATTGACTTTGGCTGCACGAAGAAAATATCCAATGACCTGTACGAGGCCTACTTTGCTTTAGGGGACCCAGCTATCTACCAACCCAAGAACCGTAAGAAGTTGGATGCCCTTTTTGAGAAGTTAGCCATATATCGGCCCACTGATACGCCGGAGAAGCGGGAATATGTGCGGGATTTATTTAGTCGGTTTGCGCAGATACTGGCTACGCCGTATCGGCTGGGGCAGATGGACTTTCGGCAGACCGAGTACTTTGAATCGCTCAATGCCATAGGAGAAGAGATTGCCCGCACGCGGGAGCTGCGAGGGCTACGGGATTTTCTTTTCCTTAATCGGACCTTCCTGGGCCTCTTTAATCTTTTTCATCAGCTGGGGGTGGAGCTGGATACGCGGTGTACGTACTTACCCTTTTACGATTACAGCCACCTGGAGGCACAACGCGCGTAGGGAAGGCGACTTGCATATTTCCGGAAAAAGTTTAGTACCTTTGATTTGAGTATGAAACTGCGTGCGTACCTTTGGCTTGCAAGCATCGGTGCCCTCTGGGCACAAAATGTCGGTATTGGAACGGCGACCCCGCAGGCCAGACTTCATGTGTTTGACCCGATGAATGGGGAGATCCGGTTAGAAGGTACCAATAAAGCCCGCTTTTTGGCTTATAGCGGCGGACAGCTGTGGATTCAATCTGGTGCTGCCTGGACGGCCGGCTCCACTGCGGATATCCTATTTAGTGGTATGATGGGTACACCTGTACACATGGCCATCCAGGGGAGTACAGGCAATGTAGGCATAGGCACCACCACCCCTGCTCAGCGATTGCATGTAAATGGAGGCACTATTCGGGTAAGTGCCCTTAGTCACACCGATCCCTTCAACCGGATGGTCGTGGCTAACAGTAATGGCGACCTGGCTTTAGGCGATGCCCCGTATGGCTACAATGTCCAGAGCGCCACGCTTACTACGACCCAGACTAAAACTACCACGGGCTGGGCAAACCTCCTCTCCGTTACTTTTACGCCGCGGCATAATAGAGTTTTTGTATTTGCCTCCTTCACGGCTCGGCTTACCAATAATGCTGGTAATGCGCAATTTGGCCAGGCTCTCGTCCTGGGGCGCATCGTGGCTGGGGGTACCCCCATGGCTCAGGCGGCCCAGGTGATTACGGACTACGACTATGATGGATGGGGAGATTACATAGTGACTTCTGGGGGTGTGGCTTTTAGCGGGATCCCCGTAAACGTCACACCAGGCACCCCAGTTACGGTTACCTTGCAGTGGGATATCGTTGTCAACTGGGCTGATACTCCCTGGCAGGTGCGGATTGCGCCTGGGACCGGAGGCGATCATGCGGTACTTACAATCCTTGACTGAGCTATGCGTTGGTGGAGTGTCTTAGTAGGCGCCGGCTTGTGGGCACAGACCCAAGCGGTGGCGCCGGTCCTCCCAGAGAAATCCATCTCTGGCACGGAAGTACCTCCGGAACTGGGCGCGGTGCGCCGTCGTACGGCTACAGGTATGGGAGAACGGGACACGACAATGGCTGTGGCGCCGGAGCTGGGCAAACGCGCAAGGCAAACGACTTCCACCCAGCGGGAGACGCTTGGACCGGCCGATTCGCCTTATGCTCGGCGGGGGCGGGTGCGACGCGCTGCTTCCCAGATTAAGCCGGAGGAGTAAGCCTTAGGGGGTAGAAGGGGGCAGAAGCTTTTTTCTGCGCTCGGGTAGGTAGAAGCCTTTTCGGAGGCGAAGGCCGGCGCCTTGGCTGGAGGCGCCAGCAAGGCCCCAGTGGAAAGTCTGCCGGCTAAAGCCCTCTACCTCTACCTGCCATTGGGTGGGGCTGGTGAGACGCTGCGGCAGGAGCCTATACCGCGCCGAGAGGTTGCCCAGGGAGGCAGTGCTCTGCCCAGGGGCCACCAAGACCCCATCCCGCTCCAAGGTGAAGCGCTGTCCCAAGGAAAGCCGCAATTGCGCCGAGAGTTCGTTCCACTGGCCGAGGGTGAAGGCCACGCCGAGCTGGTGGCCTAAGCTCTGACCGAGCCAGCCGGCGAGCTGCGCCGAGAGAAACTCCGCTAAGGTGGAACTGACTCCTGAGCTGACCTGCTGGGTGCCCAGTCCCTGTTCCATCGGCACGAAGGTGCCCAGCACCATCAGCGCAAAGACCTGGCGATTGCGCTCTTGCTCATCAGTACTCAGCCGCTGAAGAAAAAGGTTCACCATGGGCGAGGTATTTCCCCCAACGGAAGGAATGTCTATTTGGAAGCTCATTTGGGGGGAGAGGAGGCTCCCCCGCAGGAGCACGCGCACATCCACCGGCACTGTGTACGTGAAGCTGGTGTCAATCATGCGTAAGGAAGTGAAAGTGCGGTAGGTAGCGGTGAGGTTCATCTGGCCGGCGTAGAGGTCGCCGTCCCAGGTGATGAGACCGCCCGCCTCCAGGGCAAGTTTTTTAGCGGCGATGCCTTGGAGGTTGATACGGTATTCGCCGCCTTGGACTTCGTAGGAGCCGGAGAGGGCGACAGCGCCTTCTGGATCTATGGAGAGGAGGAGGTTAGCCGAGCCTTGCGCTACAATCTCATCGCCGGTGCGTTCGTCAAAGAGGAGGCGGAAGCGAGTCAGCGGCGCCGATCGTAGCGCTATACGCATATCTACGCCGGCAGGGACAGGGAGGGGGGATAGGGTGTCTCTTTCCGTGCCGGCGGAAATGAAATGCACGTGGGGGGTACTCAGGGTGCGTTCGTAGGTTTGGAGGGGGAGGGTGAGGTCGGTGGTTTCGGAGAAGCGCAGCGTTCCACGGAGGGTGGGTTTGTTCCAGGGGCCGGTAAGGGTAAGATTGCCCTCTTCCAGCTCGGCTCGGCCATAGAGGTAGGCATCGGCTGTAGAGGGTGTGGCTGCCAGGAGGAAAGGGCGGTCTTGGAGGCGAAAGCGCAGGTCCAAATAAGGCGTGTGCCCCCCTTTCCAGGTTAGGGAGCCGGTCAAGAAGGCGCGTTTGCCCTGCAGCTCGCGTACCTCTACATCCGGAAAAATCAACGTATCGCCGCGCAGACGTGTGATGCCCTCTACCGTATAGCGTATGCGCGTGAAGGGTACATAAAAGCTCACGTTATCGCAGAAGACCTCGCCAAATAGGGCGGGTTCTCGCCAGGTGCCTCGTACGATGAGACGGGCGCTGCGGAGGCTCCCTTGCGGATTTTGGATGTATTCGCCTAAGAAGGGGGCGAGCCAGGCGGCAGGTAGGTTTAGGTGAGAGACTTCGGCAAAGAGGGGACTGAGGGTGTCTGAGAGCAGGTAGTAGCCTTTGCCGATGAGGTATTGGGCGGGTTTTTGGCCTATGCCGAGGCGGAAAGGCAGCGAATCGCCGATGGTTTTGCCGTCGGCCCAGAGGAGGGGGTAGCTTTGTCCTTCGTAGCGCAGGGAGTCTATGCGCAGGGAAAAGGTAGGGAAGTCGCCTTGCTGCTGCCAGCTGAGCCAGAGGAGGCCTTCTACGGGGAGGGCTTCACCCAAGAGGCTGAGGGGTTCGGCTAAGGGAAGGGCCTCCACTTGCAGGGTTAGACGGCTGGTATCTCCGGCAAAAATGACCCGCGAACGCGCACTGTGGGCAGAGAGCTCTTGTATGCGCCATGCGCCGCTGGTAGATAGCAGAAGCGGCTTCGCTGTCAGCTGCCAGCGTCGCTGGTAGCTGGTGAGGTAAGTTTCCTCCGGTTGGAGAAGAAAGCGGATGGGTTCGTTGCCTCGGGCCCATTGCCACGCTAAGGCTATGGTGAGGGAATCGTAGCGATCTCCAATATGCCCGTGCAGGTGTATTTCGCCGGCGTGGAGGTTTCCTCTGATCGAGAGTTCAGCGTCTTGGTAAAGGAGGTAGACTTTCCCTCCGCCAAGGGTGCCTTCTATTTCCCAGTGAGGAAGCGAATCCTGCACGAAATGCAGAGTCAGGTCGGCCCTTTTGAGGTGGATAGCCGAGAAGGCTAAACTGTCAAAACTGAGCTGAAGGCGGCCGCTAAGCTGCCCCGGCGTTTGCTTGACTTCTGCATGGAATGCTGTACCATATACCATGGGGAAGGGGTGTAGCCCGGCCAAGGGCCACCAGACAGGATTTTGGATGTACCCTTGGGCTTTTATAGTCCAAGGGGAAGAGAAGGTGTCGGGGTTCCATGTGCCTTCGGTGAGCCAGTGCGCCCAGGGATAGGCGAGGTGGCTCAAGCCCACTATCCACAAGGAATCTCCCGTGAGAGCGAGAGAGAGGCCTCGGCCGCGCAGGGAGTAGGTGCGCCCTTGCTCCACAGAAAGTTGGAGGGGCCCCAGCCCATATAGCGTATCCTCTGTGGTCCAGAGCAGAGAGTCTAAGGTAAGGGTGGCTGTGCCTTCCGCCCAAGGAAGGCCCTTCCCATGTAAGGCAAAGGAACTGGTCAAACCGCCATAACTTCCCCAAAGCTGGGCTTGGAGATGGGAAAAGTACCCTTGGCCTGTGTATATACCCTTTTCGGTGAGGGGTAAGCGGCCTACATAAGTCATCGTCCCCTGAGGACTTGAGAAGAGGAACTCCCCTTGTAGGGCCTGAGCAGCAATCTCGCCTTGGCTGCGGAGGTGTAGCTCCCCATACGCCGGAGAGCTGCCCCGCAGATCCACTTGTAGGTGGGCGGTAAGGTCGGGCAGGGTAAAGTGTATACCTTCTATGGTAGCCTTGCCGGAGAGAGTCGTGAGGGGACTTTGCGGCCAGAGGGTGCGAGGATCCCAGTTTGTGCAATAAAACTGCCCGCGGTAGTGCCAAGCGGTATCTTGCCGGAGGATGCTCTGTACGGCAAGGGAGGGCGTTTCGAGGGTGCTTTCATAGGCTCGGAGCGAACCCCGATGCACTGCCTGAAAGTGCCATACATACTGGGTATCTAATGCCTCAGGGAAGGTCACCACGGGAATGTTTCGCTGGATGTCGGCCAGACTTAAGGAGGCCTCTTCCAGGCGGGCTTGCCAGTGCATGAGGGCCGGCTTAGCATAGCGGAAGATGGCCCCCTCTCCCCGGAGAAAGCGCCCCGGCGCTACCTCTATCCGAAAGCGCTGGGCTTGGAAGTGGTACAGGTCGCCTGCTACCTCTAAGCGTACCTGCCAGGTACCAGCCACAGGCACGGAATCCCCGATGAAGGCGTAAAGCTCTCTCCAGCAGAGCTGCCCGGTGAGTGTGGCATTAAAGGTTTTGGTATCGGTATTGGAAAAGAGCTCATCTAAGCCTTCTTGGTGAAACTTACCGTGGCCATGGAGGTGGGACGTAGGAAGTTGCACGGCTAAGGCGGGTATGACCGTGCTATCTGGGTAGGCTTGCAGGATGAGGCTCAGATGCGGCAAGCGGAGGAGGCTATGGGTCTCCTTTAAGGAGAGGTGGCGGATGTGCGCAAATAGGCGTCCTTGACCGAGCCATTCTATGGCGGCATTGAGCGAGAGGGAGTCAAAGGCCAAGTGGGCATAGTTGAGAAAAGGCGGTTTCGGTCGGAGTAGGGAGTCCGCTTGCGTTGAGTCGCACCAGCGGAAGCGTCCCTCCTGAATACGAAAGAAGGGAAGGCTTACTTGCCATTTGCTCGAAGAAGTATCCGTGGTATCCGGCGGAAAAAGGCGATCTACGTTGGTGAGGCCGGACTGGCGTTCTACATAGATAAAGACCTCTGGGCGGTACAAGGTGAGCGCGGAGAGGGGTAGGCGTAGGTGTCCTTTCCAGAAACCGCGCCAAAAAGCGGAGATACTCCAGCCGAGCTGGGCTTCTTGCACGCGCACGAAGGGCTGACAAGCTTTGTCGTAAATCGTGAGCCCCTCTATGGAAAGGTGCGCAGGGCCGCTGAGTTTGAGGTTTTGTAGCTCTACGTCCGTCTCCAAGGCCGCTTCTAAGAGAAGCAGCACCTGGTGTCGCAAGGAACGCTGCCCTGCAGGCAGGCTAAGGGTTACCTGGAGGGCTATGAGGAGTATGAGCCACAGGAGGAGGAGGCCCCCCACCACGTAGCCCCCCCAGCGTAGCAGCCTGCGAATCAGTGCCCAGAGCCGGACTCGAACCGGCACGGAGTTGCCTCCACCAGTTTTTGAGACTGGCGCGTCTACCGATTCCGCCATCTGGGCCGCATAATAGCCCCACAAAGGTACAAACTCCCCCGGCAAAAATGTTCCTACCTTTGCTTGTATGAGGCTGCTAACGGGTGCGGTAGCAGTAGGCCTACTCCTGGCCCTACTTCTATGGAATCTCAGCGGGGAGCTTACGATATATGCGGACTTTCAGACTGCAGCGGCTAATCCCGGCAAAACCTACCATGTTGTAGCCGAATGGATAGACCGAGAGCAGAGTTATTACGACCCCGCTCAGGATGCCTTTTGGTTCAAGGCGCAGGACAGCGTGGGACACACGAGCTGGGTACGGTATCCTGACCCTAAGCCCATTAACTTTGATGCGGCGCATAAAGTCGTTTTGATTGGGCACCAGCAGGATACGGTGTTTTATGCCGAGAAGATCCTCATGAAATGCCCTTCTAAGTACAAAGAGGAGGGTTCGTCGGCGAGCCTGTGAGGGCTGTATGGATTACGGGGGCCTCTTCGGGGATTGGGGAGGCCTTGGCGCGTCTTTTTGCCGAGAAAGGGTGGCGGGTATTGGCTCAAGCGCGCCGAGCCGAACGCTTGGAGGCCTTGCGTGAAGCTTATCCCGAAAAGATAGTGCCTTTTGTGGGCGATGTGCGCGATTTTGCCGTCTGCCAAGCAGCGGTAGCACAGGCACGCCAGCACTTTGGGGGGCTGCACGCCGTCATAGCGAATGCCGGCATTTCTCACCGTGCTACCGTAGAAGCGGTTTCCTTGCAAGTGCTACGCGAAGTGATGGAGGTGAACTTCTGGGGAGCGGTGCATGCTATCAAGGCGGCCCTGCCTCTTGTAAAAGAGACTCGGGGTTGGATAGTAGGGGTTTCTTCTATTGCGGGATTTCGGGGGCTCCCGGCGCGAAGTGGATACAGTGCCTCTAAGTTTGCGTTGAATGGATTCTTAGAAGCGCTGCGGACGGAGTTGTATGGCACGGGGGTTTCGGTGCTTATTGCCGCACCAGGCTTTACCCGAAGTGAGATACGGCAGAGAGCCCTTACGGCCGAGGGCCTTCCCCAGGGCGAGAGCCCCCTTCCAGAAGGTACCCTCATGTCTGCCGAAGAAGTGGCACAAAGGATTTACCAGGCCATGGTACGGCGCCGCAAGTACCTCGTTCTCACTACCCAAGGCCGCCTCACGGTGTGGCTTAGTCGCTTGTGGCCGGGCCTACTGGATGGCTTGGTGTATCGCCATTTCAAAAACGAAGCAGACTCTCCGCTCGCCTAAAAACCGTACTTTTACTGCATGCAAGCGCTCACCCAACTGCGGGAGGCCCTGGCTGGAAAGGCCTTAGAAGCCCGCATGCATGCGGGCGAGCTTACCTTCCTCGTCAGCCGAGAAAATCATAAGCCCTTCCTCCATATCCTCAAGGAGAAGTACGGTTTTGATTACCTCGTGGATATAGGGGCGACAGATCACTTTGAGGAAGGCCTGCGGTTTGAGATTTTTTATAACCTCGTCAATCTCAAGGAGCGGCTGCGGGTACGGGTCAAGGTGCGTGTGCCCGAAGGTGACCCTACATTGCAGACAGTAGCAGATTTGTGGCCGGGGGCCGCCTGGCATGAACGAGAAGCCTACGATATGATGGGCATTCGGTTCTTGGGGCATCCGGACCTGCGGCGTATCTACCTGCCGGAGGATTTCTCTTATCATCCGCTGCGGAAGGAGTTTCCGCTGCTGGGGATACCGGGGACTTTACCATTGCCTCCAAAAGACCCGCCTAAGCCGTATAACTGAGCTTCTACGAAGCGGTTTTGTTTTAGGAAGCGATGCAGCCAGTAGGGAGCCTTTTGGTGACGACCTTATGGGTGAGTGGGGTGTGGGGGGCCTTTGCCGCTGCAGAGGCTGCCGCCGGCCAGCGGCTCTGGCAAAGGACCACATGGGGTGTGTGGGTCTTGCATTCCTTAGCCCTTTTAGGGACAGTAGGGCTGCTCTTGTATCTGCTTTTGGCTCACCGGTATGAGTTTTACTATGCGTGGGCGCATGGGTCGCGCCTTTTACCCACAGCGTATGTGACAGCGGCCTTGTGGGAAGGGCAAGAAGGGAGCTTCCTCTTGTGGATGTTGTGGCATTGTGTATTTGGGTGGGCGCTTATTCTCGCCAGAGATAAGAATAGGTGGCCTTTGCTGGCAGGTATTTTAGGGATAAATGGGTTTTTGGCGGTATTTCTTTTAGGCCTTACGGTGCCAACGTGGACGGTTGTAACGGTAGCAGCCTTACTGTGGGCAAGCATGGTGGGGCGCATAGCGCTTCCTTGGTGGGGGGCTGGCTTAGGACTTTTGGTCGTTGGTCTTTTGTGGCTACCGCAGGGTATGCGTTTTATGGTGGCTGGGGGGGGAGTAGGGGCCTTTTTCTTTTGGCGAAAAGAACCGCTCTGGCCGGCCTTGCTTTGGGCTATCTTGATGGTCCTCCCTGTCGGTGAGTCGTGGGGCAGCTTCCCTTTCCTCTACTTATGGGAAGTAAAGCCCGAAGTCTCCCCGGCTACCCTGCCCGCCGATGGAAATGGCCTCAATCCCCTTTTGCAAAGCTTCTGGATGGTGGTGCATCCGCCGGTGCTTTTCGGAGGGTATGCGGCGGCATCGCTACCCTTTTTAGAAGGGCTTCTTATGCTGCGGCAAGGAGGCCTCACCGTAGAAGGTAGTCGCCGCCTCTTACGCTTCTTGTGGTTTGCCGTGGCCTTCTTAGGATTAGGGATAGCCCTGGGCGCCTACTGGGCTTACGAAACCCTCAACTTTGGCGGCTACTGGAACTGGGACCCAGTGGAGAATGCTTCTTTCGCGCCGTGGCTGGTTCTGGTTGCGGCTGCTCACCTCTTGTGGGTGTGGCGCCGCCAGCGCAGATATGAAGCTTCGGCCTTTGTAGGAACGCTTTTGGGCTTCCCCTTGGTGCTCTACAGCGCCTACCTTACGCGGAGTGGGGTGCTGGCGGATAGTTCGGTGCATAGCTTTACGGATTTGGGCTTGGGCGAATGGCTCTGGTGGGGCGTGCAAAGTAGCCTTTTGGTTACCGGCTTAGCCGCGGGGTATCTGTATGTACAGAAGCGGCAGGTCAGGCCAGTGGTAAGAGTGCCAGCTTTGTGGGTAGGAGCTTTGCTTCTAATAACCATAGCGGGCGTGCTGCTCCTCCTTACGTCCCTGCCTGTGCTGAATAAGTTTTTGGGTCTCCAGCTGGCCTTGGGAGCGAATGCCCTACAAGTGTATTACGAGTGGATGGGCCTTTTAGCTGTGCCGGTGTTGGGGCTGATGGGCTATGCCCTTATCCGAGCATATAAGGCAAAAGGTTGGGAGGCGGTAGGGTGGGCAGCTGGGGCCCTCTTAGCGGGGGGGGTGGGCCTCCTCTGGTGGATAGGGTGGGACTTTGTCTATCATGAGGCGTACCGGGCCTTACTGCAAGGCGATATAATCAACCGCTTCCGGGCAGCGGTATTTCTCCTTTTGGACGACCTTTTGTGGGGGAGCGCCTTGGTAGCGATAGGCGCAGCGATAGCGGTGGGGTTCCAGCGGCCTTTGCGGGTAGTGGGGGCTGCAGTGCTGGCCCATGCCGGGTTTGGGCTCATGCTCATAGGCGCTCTCCTTTCCAGCGGGTATCAGCAGGTGCTTAGCCAAAACTTCAATCCACGCAGTCCCAGTAGCGCAGATAATCTTTTTCTACCCCTCGGCGGTGAAGCACTCGCTGTAGGGTACAAGGTGCGCTATGAAGGGCTCCTCTTACCTGTGCCTCCGTTACGCCAGCTACGGCCTCTCCTCCGCGAAAGCGGACAAACCCTGTGGCGCTTCACCGATAGCTTGGGCTATGCGTATCAGGTCTGGCTGCCCGACAACCTCTTGGCCACTGCCAAAGAACCCTTCTCCCTGGTGCGCATACCCCCTGTTCAGCAGTTTTTAGAAGCCAACTTAGCCCTCCTCCCCGTAGAACCCGCCGACCGACGCTTTCGGTACAAGGTACAGCTTACCCACTTAGAGAAGGGCCAGACCTATCCCCTGCTCTTGGAAGCAGACCTCAGCGAAAGCTCGGGCCTTTTGGCTCATCCTGCCCACATACGGCTGTGGCATGGCGATATGTATATTCACCTCACCAGCCTACCCAAGGTGGAGGGGAGCTTCCTCACGCAGGGGATAGTGGATATAGGGCTGCGGGACACAGTGCAGTGGGGCGAGCTAACCTTTTTGTTAGAGCGGCTGACCGAGGTGGAAGGGGCGTCGCATCCTACGTTTCGGGCGTGGCTGGCCGTGTGGAAAGGCCTTCCAGAGCTGATGCAGCGCTTCCCCGTCCAGTTTGCCATCCAGGAAAAGGCCCTACAAGTTTTTCCGGCCCGTGTGCCTGCGCTGGGCCTTTCGGTGCAGTTAGAGGGGTTTTCTATGGCGGAAAAGAAGCTGCGGTTTCGGATAGCGGTGCGGCAGCAGCCGGACGCCTTCGTCACGGTCAAGATTCTGTATAAGCCGTTTATTGGGCTTTTTTGGGGGGGGATTGGGCTGGTGCTCTTAGGGGCGCTATGGGCTTCCTGGCGGCACCGTCGGGCCTGACTTTGCGCTATTTTTGGCGCCATGTTTCGGCATCCTGCACCGCCACCGGCTTTTTTTGCGCGTAACCGCGCGCAGCTCGCAGCGGCTTTACCGCCGGGCACTGCCGCTATCGTCTTTGCTAACGAGCCGGTGCCCAGTGAGGCAGACACTACCTTTCCTTTCCAGCAAAATAGCAACTATTACTATCTGACGGGCATAGAGACGCCGGGGGGGGTATTGTGGCTTTTTCCGGAAGCACCCTTAGAGGAGCAGCGGGAGGTGTTGTTTATCCAGCCGCCTTCGCCGGAGCGGAAGCTGTGGGAGGGATGGAGCTACGGTATAGAAGAGGCACAGGCGCGCAGTGGGGTGGCCGTGGTGCGCCCGCTTGCTGAGTGGCCGGCTTTTTGGCGGCGCATGCTCGGACGCATACAAGGGGTAGCGTTGGACTTCAACGAGCATGACCGGCAGACCCATGGTTTTCTCCCAACCCCGGCGCACCGCTTCGCGCAGCGGTTGCGGCAAGAGCTGCCGGCCCATTCCCTGCATCGCCTCTGGCCTATCTTGGCTCGGCTGCGCCAAATCAAAGCCCCAGAAGAGCTCCAGCTGATTCGCGAAGCTGTACAACTCACCATTCAGGCCTATCAAGCTATCCTGCCTCTCCTGCGGGAAGGGGTAATGGAGTTTGAAATAGAGGCCGAGATACAACGGGTGTTTCTGCGCGGGCGAGGAAGTACGGCCTTCTCTCCGATTATTGCGGGTGGAGAGCGGGCCTGCGTGCTACATTATACCTTCAATAGCCAGCCGCTGCGGGCCGGACAGCTCGTCCTCATAGATATAGGCGCGCGGTTGGGGTATTATTGTGCGGACCTCACTCGGACGCTGCCCGTGGGAACGCTTTCCCCGCAGGCTGAAAAGTATCTCCGCTGGGTAGCTTCTGTACAGGCGTATGCCCAGTCGGTGCTTCGGCCGGGGATTAGTTTAGAAACCTGGCACCAATCCGTGGGCGCCTACATGCAAGAAGGCCTCAAAGAGCTGGGCCTCCTGCCCCTCGATGCGGAACCCCAAGCCTATAAGCGGTTCTTTCCCCACGGCTTGGGTCACTTCCTGGGGATTGATGTGCATGACATAGGGTCTCGGTACGATCCCCTACCTGTGGGTGCCGTGGTAACGTGCGAACCAGGGCTATACCTGCCTGCTGAAGGGATGGGCATTCGCATAGAAAACGACCTTTTGGTGACCGAAAATGGCTGCGAGAATCTCAGTGCTGCTCTCCCTGATGTGGTGGGGGTGTAATCCGACAGCCCAAGAGGTTCTGGAAAGAACCTTTCTTCAGCAGAGATGGGTCTTTCCCGATACGGTGTGGGGGGAGGTAGTTTTCCCAGAACCGGACCCTTGTCGGCAGGTGGAGCTGCGCATAGACTTGGAGGAAGCATACCCTTGGCGTAATCTGTACCTGCTGCTCTGGGTGGAGCATCCCGATGGCCATAAGACCTCTTCTCGGCTGGAACTGGTTTTTACGGACTCCTTGGGAAACTGGTATAAACCTAATCGGAAATTTCGTACTTTTGTGGCGCGCCGGGCTTCCTTTACTCAAGCAGGCAGGTATCGGTTGGGCCTCCTCCCGTACATTCGGCAGGATACGGTGGTAGGGGTCAAACGGGTGGGGCTGTATCTCTATCCCTGTCCTTGAGCAGGAAGTGGCGCGATTTTTGTTAGCTTAGTATTGGCTATGCGGAAGTGGCTTATCTTTTTGGGCTTAGGGCTTGCTGTGTGGGCGCAGTTGCCCCTCCCTGAGCGTTCCTCGGCGATGCATTACGATGCGTCTCGTAATGTCCTTATACTTGTGGTGGGAGAAGAGCGCATAGAAGGAGACCGGATAGAAGTGGTAGATCTGATTGGGCGGCGGGTTTTTAGCCAGGGCGTCTCGGTGTCGGGGGGGGAGGCTGTGAGTGTGCCTTTACCTTCCTTGCCGGAAGGGCTGTATTATGCGCGATGGGTCAGCGAGAATGGCCGTGTGCGGGCGGTACGCCGCTTTGCGGTGCCTCGCTGAGCCGTCGTAGCTTTGCTCCATGAACCAAAAAGAGCGAATCTTAGCGGCGACGTTGCAGCTATTTGCTCGTCATGGATACGAGCGCGTGAGCCTGCGGCAAATCGCCCAAGCTGTGGGACTTACCCCACCCACCCTCTACCACTACTTCCCGACAAAGGAAGCCCTGTTGGAGACCTTGGCGCATGCGGTAGCCGAACGCTTTGAACAAGCTACGGTAGGCATAGCCGAGAGCGACTGGGAGGTCACCCATAAGCTGGAGCAGTTTTGTGTGGCGCACTTACAGGCGCTTTTGGCCCAGCCCGAGCAGGCCGCTATTTTCTTACGCGAAGCCCCGCAGCATCTCTCGGAACCCCAGCGTTCCGCCTTCTTAGAGCGTCAGCGCCAGTACGAGGCCCGGTTTGAACGGATACTCCGAGAAGGGCTGGAAAAAAACCTTTTCCGCGAGATAGAGCCGCGCTTTATGACAGTATCCCTACTGGCTGCGCTCAATGCTACTGCTGCCTGGTATCAACCCACGGGGGGGCTCTCCCCCAAAGAGATTGGCTATAAACTGGCGGAGGTTTTCCTGCGGGGGCTCATTCGCACCTGGTAACTGCGCCTTTGCCTAAAAACCCCTACTTTTACCCCTATGCGTAAGCTTCTCTGGCTGGGCATAGCTTGGCTATGGGCGCAACAAGACCCCGCTACGCGGGCTTTACTGCTCAAATACGATGCCCTCTTCTGGTGGCTAAATCTGCAGGTGTCGCATACCTCGGTACAGCTGGGGCCGTCGTGGGTGCTTACGCGCCTGCGGGTTACCGCTCCCAGCTTGGATACCTTGGCTTTTGAACTACACAGCGCGCTGACGGTAGACTCGGTCATGGTCAATGGGCAACGACTGAGTTTCTTGCGGCGCGGTCATACCGTACGGATACCGCTCGCCCCACAGCCCACCCAGGGTACCGTGCTGGAAGCTATCGTGTATTACCGAGGCACCCCGCCTACCACAGGCGGTACAGGTATTTTCAATAGACAATCGCCTTCCTGGGGGAATCAAGTCACTTGGACCCTTACGCAGCCCTTTTATGCGCATACGTGGTGGCCTTGTAAGCAAATCCTGCCCGATAAAGCCGATTCGGTGTGGGTATTTCTTACGGTGCCGATGGGCACGCGTGCGGGCTCTAATGGAGTCTTGGAGGGGATAGATACCCTTTCCGCGCAATCGGTTCGCTTCCGTTGGAAGAGCCGTTATCCGATAGCGTACTACTTGGTGGCTTTTGCCGTAGCCGAGTACGTAGATTATAGCTTTTATGCGGCTATACCGGGGGTTCTTCAGCCGGTGCTCGTCCAAAACTACATTTACAACAATCCCCAAACGCTACCCTACTTCCAGGACCAAATAGATACCACGGCGGCGCTATTGCGGGAGTTTTCGCAGCGGTATGGGCCGTATCCCTTCTGGCGGGAAAAGTACGGTCATATGATGGCACCGTTTTCTGGGGGCATGGAGCACCAGACCATGACCACGCAGGGCTTTTTTACTTTCACCCTCACGGCGCATGAGCTGGCTCACCAGTGGTTTGGGGACTGGGTCACTTGTGGGAGCTGGCAGGATATCTGGCTGAATGAAGGCTTCGCCAGCTATAGTGAATATGTGGCTTTGCAGGCTCTAAGTACCGCAGCTGATGCCCGAAACTGGCTTGTCTCCACCCATGATAATGTTGTAAGCGATAGCCGCGGTAGCGTGTGGGTAGCCGATACCCTCAACGATGCCCGCATCTTTGATAGTCGCCTCTCCTATGACAAGGGCGCCTATCTCCTACACATGATTCGCTTCCGTCTGGCGAATGACTCGATTTTCTGGGCTATTTTGCGGTCTTACTTGACGGCGTATGGCGGAGAGGTGGGTTGGGCAGCAAACCTCCAGCAGGTGCTTGAGCAAGCTACGGGTCAGAGCTGGAGTACTTTCTTTCAGCAGTGGTATTATGGGGAGGGGCATCCTATTTTCTCGGCTCGGTGGAATGAAGCTGGGGGGAATGCCTGGATAGAGCTTTCACAGCAGGGGAGCTGGTCGGCCAGTGTGCCTTTCTTTGAGACGCCTGTGGAAGTGCGTCTCCTGCGTCAAGGGCGACCTGATACCACTGTACGCTTCTTTTCTGCCCAGTCCGTGCAGATATTTTCGCTACCGGGCGTAGGTACTGTGACAGACATACAAATAGACCCAGACTATTGGATTTTGCGGCAGGTGGCCAGTATTACGCGCGATGTGACCATGGGGATAGAGCAGGAGGAACATGCTTTTTGGGTGGGGCCGGTGCCGGTGCGGGTAGGGGAGCAGCTTACCGCTCAGCTACCCAGTCCCGGTAGGGTGCAGGTGCAAGACATGCAGGGCCGGGTACTATGGGAAGGGGCGGCTCCGCAGACAACTTGGGTTTGGCAAGTGGCGGTTCCGGCGGGGCTATATCTCCTGCGATGGGAAGGAGCGGGGGGCCGTCAGCACCGGCAGAAGTTTGTGGTGTATCCCTGAGGAGCTGCGGAAAATCCGTATCTTAGCCGTATGTTCTGGCAGGAAGGGGATGAAGTAGATGTGGAGGGGCTGCGGGCACGCTTTGAAGCGCAGCAAGAGGCCGGCGCCTTAGGCTATTACAGCGAGGCGGAGGTGGAGCAGCTCTTGGAGTTGTACTTAGAGGAGGAGAAATGGGGCCAAGCCCGCCAGGTCTTAGAACATGCGCGCTATCTTTATCCGGACTCGGGGCGCCTTCCGCTCTGGCAAAGTCGCCTTCTTTATGAGGGGGGGCGGCATTGGGAGGCCTATATCCAGGCCATAGAGGCGTTTGAGCGCATACAACTCTCGCCAGAGGTGTATGAATACTTGATCGAGGTATGTTTGCAGGTAGATCGGGTTGACTCTGCTATGCAGGTGTGGGAGGCATGGTGGGAGGAGGCTACCCAGCCCGATCTGCGTGGCCACGGGGCTGCATTCTTAGCGGAGGCCCTCCTGCAGCGCCAGGCTTGGCCCCAAGCTATCGCTGTCCTTTGGCGGGGCTGGCAAAGTGCTCCCCAAAAAGCGCTCTACTTTGTCGCCCAACTGGTAAAAGCCTATCGTCGTGCCGCAAACCTCACCGAAGGTCTTCATACCTTTCACCAGTATTTGTGGAAAGACCCTCAGGATATTTCTCTATGGATAGGGTTAGCGCAGCTTTACTTGTACAAGCATGCGTATGCGCAGGCGGCGCAGGCCCTTCAGCAAGCAGAAGCTCTCTTACAAGCCTCCGACACCGAGAGCCCGGCTTTGTGGGCGGCTCTTTATCGCTTGTGGGCGCGGTGGTATCAAGCCCATGGCCACACCTTTGAAGCCTTCCGGGCATGGCTCCAAGCCCGTCATTTCCAGCCAAACCACCCCCATACCCTGCGGGCCCTCCTCTCTTATTATCAAGCCCAACAAGAATACGAAGCCGCAGAACCCTATCTCCGAAAGTTAGCCCAAAACTGGATACATGTTCCCGCTGTGCGGAAAGAGATAGCGGATTTCCGGTGGGAGCAGGGCCACGTAGAAGAGGCTTTATTGTACTATCGGACCCTTTCAGGTAAAAGTAAGTATGCCTCCCAAGCGATAATCCGTCTCTTGGTAGGCTATTTTTGGCAAAAGAAAGTCAAGTCCCTGTATAAGCTCCTACGGTATATAGGGCGGCGCTTCGTGGGACAGAAGAAGGTATGGTTAGCGTGGATACAGGAAGCCTACGGCATGCGGGCATTGCCGCTTGCGCTTCTATTGTCTGAGGAGGCCCTGCGCTTACACAAGGGGAAGCTGCCAGCGGAGTTTTATTATCTGCGGGCTGCCGTGGCTCTGCGCCTGGGAGACCTCCAAAAAGCCGCCCACGCCTTGGAGTCGGCCCTGCTTATGAAGCCTGAAAAAGTTTCTTTCTTTTACTCGGCCTTTTCCGAAGAGAAGCCTTTGCCTCTCGTTATCCGACACCTACTCGCCCGATATGTACGGTAACTTTTTCTTTCCTAATCTACCGGAACGGACGCAAAAGCCCCGTAAGGCAGGCCTTACGATGGTGATGGACAAGGGGTTAGGCCGTCGTGCTGCCGAGGATCTGGCGGAAAATGCCGCGCCTTACATAGATTTCATCAAGTTAGGCTGGACCACCGCTTATCTGGTGCGAAGCTTAGAAGATAAACTGCGTATTTATCGGGAAGCAGGCATAGAGCCCTATTTTGGGGGTACATTGTGGGAAGCTTTTTACATTCGCAAAGCAGAGGTAGAGTTTTATCGGATTTTAGACAGATATCAAATGCGGGTAGTAGAGGTTTCTGATGGAAGCGTGGAGGTTCCTCACGAAGAGAAGCTGCGGTGGATAGATAGTTTCAAGAGCCGGGGGTATATGGTGCTTTCTGAGGTGGGGAGCAAGGATGCGACCAAGGTGCTGCCCCCTTTTCGGTGGATAGAGCTTATACAAGCGGAGCTGGCGGCGGGGTCCTCCTGGGTGATTGCCGAGGCCCGAGAAAGTGGGACAGTAGGCATGTACCGTTCTACGGGTGAGGTGCGAGAGGGATTGGTAGAAGAGGTCGTGCATGCGATACCGGGGGAGAAGCTCATTTTTGAGGCGCCGCAGCGAGCCCAGCAAGCCTGGTTTATCCGCCGCTTCGGCACCAACGTCAATCTGGGCAATATTGCGCCAGAAGACAGTATTAGCGTAGAAACGATGCGGTTAGGCTTGCGGGGCGATACTTTCTGGAGCTTTTTGGAGCGGTGAATGCGGTCTTAGCCGTAGGCGGTGTGCTATTGTACGCGCTCGTAGCGGTGTATGTAGAAAGGAAGCTGGCAGCCTGGATCCAAGACCGGCAGGGGCCCATGGAAACAGGCCCTTATGGGTTATGGCAGACTTTCGCCGATATTCTAAAACTCTTGCGCAAACAGGAAGGGGTTCCTGTATGGGCGGTGCGTCCTATGTTTCTTTTTGCGCCCTTTTTAGCGCTCACGGCGGTAGTGGGAGCGCTTGCGTGGATACCCCTGCTCAGGCCTTCGGTGGACTCGCCGTATGGGTTATGGTTAGCGGTATCCGTCCTTTCCTTAGAAGCAGTGGCGCTTTTTTTAGGGGGCTGGGCCAGCGGCAGTAAGTACGCGCTCTTAGGCGCTTATCGGCTGCTGGCGCTTTTGGTGGCTTATGAGCTGGTGTTGGGACTACTCCTCTTGACCATAGTGGCCCATTATGGCACGCTAAGCTTAGGGGAGATAGCTCAGGCCCAAACGGACTTATGGGGGGTTTTTCAAAGCCCATTCCTGTTTATGGCGGCGCTTACCTGGCTGGGGATAGGGCTTATGGTGTCTCACCGTGCCCCGTTTGACCTCCCCGAAACGGAATCGGAACTGGTAGCGGGCTTTCTGACGGAGTACAGCGGGTTTCGGTTTGCGCTTTTCATGCTGGCCGAATACGCCTTGATGCTTTTGCAGGCGATATGGGTGTCGTATGTGTTTTTGGGGGGATGGGTAGGGGTGTGGGCACCGGTATTGGTGGTAGTCCAAATGGTGGTGCGGTGGGCTTGGCCACGGTGGCGGCCAGACCAAGTTCTTGATTTGGCTTGGCGCAAAGGTATCCCTTGGGCTTTCTTCTTGTGGATAGGGGAGATGCTCTGGCATATCTGAGGGCCTTAGGGTTTGTACTTTTGCTCAATGGAACTGCGGGAGGCCCATCTGCCAGGGGCGGGGCGCAAATATACCCTTACCCTCCAGCAGGGCGGCAGACTCGTCTTAATTTTATATACCACCGGCCAACGGGAGCTTTTCTGGATAGCGCCCGACGAAGATGATCCCGCTTTTAGCGTAAAGCTCACCGAAGAGGAAGCGCGCGAAGTGGCCTTTATTCTTGGTGGGGTGCGGTATCAGCCGCTTTCTGCCGATAAAATGACCCTTCTTCTACAAGAAGTCGTTATGGAGTGGATCCCTGTGGAAGAAGGGTGCCCCATAATAGGGAAGACCTTGGCCGACTTGGAGCTGCGGCGCAAGACCGGCGTCTCCATAATCGCCATAATCCGAGAAGGGAAAACCCTCCCCAGTCCTGACCCTTATACGGAACGGATTCAGGCGGGCGATGTGGTCGTGGCGGTGGGTACCCGCACCCAGATAGACAGGGTCTTACCGCTGTGCCGCCGCCATGGCTGATACCCTGCATCAGGTAGGTCTCATAGGCCTGCTCTTTATCGGGCTTTTTGGCGGAGCTTGGCTTTTCCAGCGGTGGAAGCTTCCCTCTATGCTCGCCTTCATGATAGCAGGCATAGCTTTCCAGCGCTTTACGCCGCCACTCCTTGCCCCGATATTTCCGATTATTGGCGAGATAGCGATATGGCTTCTCTTCTTTTTTATTGGATTGGAGTATTCCCCAGAAAACCTTTCGCGGCTCAGCCGGAGCATCCTAAAGCCGGGTTTGATAGATTTTTTTCTAAACTTTGGGGTCATAGCTGCTACAGCTGCTTTTTGGGTGCCTTCTCAAGAGGCTATTCTCTTAGGGGCGGCGTTGTATCCCAGTAGTACGGCTATTGTGGCCCGCCTTCTTTTAGAGTACGGCCGGTTGGCCAGTGCAGAGGCAGAGCTTCTTTTAGGGCTCTTGATATTTGAAGATATCGTGGGGGTAGGGCTTTTGGGAGGGCTGACACCGCTTGTGCAGGAAGGAACCTTCACGGGGGGGCTGCTGGCCAAGGTAATAGGAGCTTTGGTAGGTCTTGTGGCGCTATTCTGGGGGTTACATCGCTGGATAGTCCCATGGGTTACGCGGCGCTTCCCCCCGATAGGCGAGGAGCCGGTATCGGTGTTTCTTACGTTGGGGTTGGTGCTCGGCGTAGGCGCTGGGGGGCATAGGGTGGGACTTTCTGGAGCGCTTACGGCTTTTCTCTTAGGCGTACTTATTCCGGAGGGCAGTAGCTTGTACCAAGCAGCCGAAAAATCCCTCCTCTCTATCCGAGAACTGAGTATAGGGCTTTTCTTTTTTGCGTTGAGCTATACGATAGATCTGGAGCGCTTGCCAGGGGCGGAGGTTCTTTTATGGCTGGGGCTAAGTTTTTTGCTTAAGGGCATCTCTACTTTTTGGGCGGGTCGGGTATGGGGCCTTCGGCCGCGCACTGCTTTACGGGCGGCGTTGAGTTTCTTACCTAAGGGGGAGTTTTCGCTGTTATTTGGGGCGCTTTCGGCGTGGTGGCGGGAGGTGATTGTAGCCGTCGTTGTTGGCTCTGCTATCGGGGGTACTGCCGGCTTTGCTTGGGCAGATAGGGTAGCGGCGAAGGTCTTCCCCCGCCGGAAAAAGCCTAAGGCTACGCTTCCCTGACCAAGCGTCCCTGGGTGAGCCGGAGCCGTATGTCGGCATCTTGGGCTAAGGTGAGATTGTGGGTAGCAACGAGGATGGTTTTGCTTTTTTCGCGGGTAAGCTTGAGAAAAAGCTCCCACACTTGGCGGGCTTGTTCAGCATCTAAGTTGCCCGTAGGTTCATCGGCCAGGAGGAGGGGCGGGTCTTGAAAGAGTGCTCGCGCGATAGCGACGCGCTGCTGCTCGCCACCCGACAGACGTGTAGGCCAATCATTCGCTCGGGCGTGCAGCCCTACGCGTTCAAGCCATTCGTAGGCTTGATTCCGTACAGAACGAAAGGCCTTACCTGCCAGTACAGCCGGTAGCGCCACGTTTTCCCATACCCGCAGCTCCGCAATAAGGTGGAAAAACTGAAACACAAATCCAATATTTTTATTACGCCATGTGGCTTTTTCTGTAGCAGAGCGCGTACGGAGGGCTGTTCCTTGCCAGAAAATCTCGCCTTCGTCGGGCTCCTCTAAAAGAGCTAAGAGATAGAGCAGGGTAGTTTTGCCTGAGCCAGAGTGTCCTACCAACGCATAAAATCGCCCTTGTTCCAGCTCAAGGTCTATACCCTCCAATATGCAGCGACCCTGATAGGCTTTCCGTAGCTTTGTGGCGTGCAGGAGTATCTCCGCCATCTGCGTTCAAATGTACAGTTTTGGCGGTATGTCGTGGTAGGCGGCGTAGGAACCCTCCTGGATATGGGCCTGTACGCGGGGCTGCGGAATCTTGGCGTGTGGCACTGGCCGGCTTTAGCCTTAAGCTTTGGCACAGGGGTCGCTGTGGGTTTTTACCTTACGCGCCGGTGGGTCTTTGACCAAAAGGGAAACGGCTGGCAAAGGCATTTTGTTCGCTTTATAGCCGTAATCCTGGTAATGTATTTCGTGAATGGGCTGGTTATCGAAGGTATTTATAAGCTTTTACCTCTGAGGATGGGCAGAAATATCATAGCTCGGGGGTTAGCCGCAGTAGGAACTTTCCCCCTGAGTTTTTACCTCCATCGCCGGATTTCTTTTTCGTAACTTTGATTGAACGATGACCTGGTACCTGCGTAAGGAAGAAGGGATTCGGACTTCCCCTACTGAGAAGTTGGGGGCGCCGGATGGCTTATGGGTGAAGTGCCCTTCCTGCAATAAGCCACTCCACATCAAAGAACTCATGCAATCCCATTACGTCTGTCCGCACTGTAGCTACCATTTCCCCATCGGAAGCAAAGAATATTTCCGTTTTTTATTTGAAGGGGGGCAATATGAGGTGCTTTTCGAAGAGATACTGCCGGTGGATGCCTTGGGATTTATAGATAGCAAGCCGTATCCGGCCCGCTTGGCTGAGGCTCAGCGAAAGACCGGCCTCACCGAGGCCGTACGCTGTGCCGTAGGGAAAATAGGTTCTCATACGGTGGCGGCAGCGGTGATGGACTTTGGGTTTATTGGCGGGAGCATGGGTAGTGTAGTAGGGGAAAGAATAGCTCGGACGATACGCTATGCTATGGAGCGTAAGCTTCCCCTGCTGATTATTTCTCGTAGTGGTGGGGCGCGTATGATGGAGGGTTCGTTGAGTTTGGTACAGATGGCTAAAACGGCGGCTTGGCTTGCCCAATATGCGAAGGCAGGCCTTCCGTATATCTCGGTGATGACGGACCCGACGATGGGGGGGGTGACCGCCAGCTTTGCGATGCTGGGCGATATTCATATTGCTGAGCCGGGGGCACTCATTGGCTTTGCAGGGCCGCGGGTTATCCGCGAAGCCACGGGCAAGGACCTTCCGCCGGGCTTCCAGCAGGCGGAGTTTCAGTTAGAACATGGCTTTGTGGATATGATTGTAGATAGGCGGGAGCTGAAACCGACCTTGATACGGCTCTGGGATATCCTCTGCGGGTAGCGTTATTCGTAGCTCTCGACCAGCGAAGGGAAGTCTCGCTGCTTGACATCTTGCACGTAGCGTGTGCAGGCTTCTTTTACGACCGTAGCCAGATCTGCATAGCGGCGCAGAAAGCGTGGCGAAAACTCCTTGTTCAGCCCCAGCATATCGTGAAGTACAAGGACTTGTCCATCGCAGTAGGGGCCGGCCCCAATCCCGATAGTGGGGATGGGTAAGCTCTCCGTCACTTCTTGGGCGAGGGGCGCCGGGATCTTTTCTAAGACGAGGGCGAAGGCACCGGCCGCAGCTAAGAGCTGGGCATCGCGCCGCAGTTTTTCGGCTTCGGGGGGTTCTTTGGCACGCACCCGATAGCCCCCAAACTGATAAATGGACTGTGGCGTCAGCCCTAAATGCCCCATTACGGGGATGCCCGCAGAGACAATGCGTCGGACCGACTCTACGACGGCTTCGCCGCCTTCCAGCTTCACGGCGTGGGCGCCGCTTTCTTTCATGATGCGTATGGCGGCGTGGAGGGCGGCCTTAGAATCGCCTTGATACGACCCAAAAGGCATATCTACCACGACCATGGCGCGTCGAGCTGCTCGTACTACCGCCCCGCCGTGGTAGATCATTTGGTCTAAGGTGATGGGAATAGTGGTCTCATGCCCGGCAATCACATTAGAAGCCGAGTCGCCTACCAGCAGCACATCTATTCCTGCTTCATCCAAGAGACGGGCGAAGGTGTAATCGTAGGCTGTGAGCATAGCGATGGGTTCTTTGCGGGCTTTCATCTCCGCCAGGGTGCGAGTAGTTACGCGCTTAACTTTGCCCTCCACCCTTCAAAAGTATGCAAAATCCTTCGGCGGTGGCGGCGCTCTTTCAGCGCATAGCCCCCCACTATGACCGGATGAATCGCCTCATGACCTTGGGGCAAGATAGAAAATGGCGGCGCTACGCCGTAAAGCGGCTCTTGCCCTATCAGCCTAAGCGGCTTTTAGACCTGGCGGCAGGCACCGGGGACTTTGCCCGGGAAGCTTCGCTTCTGCTCCCCTCCGTGGAAGCCATCTATCTCGTAGACAGGGTCCCCGAAATGTTGGCTTTAGCACCCCCCAAAAAGCCCAATCGTTCTGGTTTAGAATGGCACTTTCATGTGGCGGATGCGCATCAGCTCCCCTTCCCGGCGAGCTACTTTGATGCTATCACGGTGGGCTATGGCGTGCGCAACTTCGCTAATCGACTCCAAGCTTTGCGCGAGATGAATCGGGTGCTTCGCCCCGGGGGTATAGCCCTGGTATTGGAGACAGGCCTACCTACGCATCCGCTGTGGAAAACCCTCTTTTGGCTGTACTTCCGGTTCTATGTGCCCTTCTTAGGTGCGCTTTTCGCTCGGGATAAAGCCGCCTACACTTACCTGCCCGAGTCTACCGCTGCTTTTCCGCATAGAGAGGCTTTTCTTTACCTTTGTCAGCAAGCAGGGTTTGTCCCTGGTTCGTATAAACTCTTTTGGGGTGGTGCTTCTATCTTATATGAGCTACATAAACAGGCGTAGGGGCTTTATTTTTTGGCTCGCCCCCAGTGCTTTATGGGCACAGTACAACCTCTACTATGACCTGCGGGAGTTTAACCTCGGCTTCAATATGGGGGCGAACTATAGCCAGGTAAAAATCCATTATACCCAACTGCAGTACAATAACCCTGCCGATAATACCCCTTCTATGGTAAAAATAGAAGGGGTGCCGGGCATTAACCTCGGCCTAATCCTAAACAAAAAGCTGCATAAATACTTTGATGTGCGAAGTGTGGTGTCGGTGTCTCTCCAGCAGCGCAATATTTATTTTATTTTGCGGGATACCACAGTCAAAAGGCGTTTAGAGTCTTCGTATCTGTATATCCCCATCCTGCTCAAATACAAATCGCAGTTCTACAAAGGGTATCGGGTGTATGTGCTTGGGGGCGGACAGCTGGGCATCAACTTGGCCAGTGATAAACGCATGCGGGATAACCCGGAGCTTATCCGTACCGAACGCGTAGATTGGCAGTGGGTGGCCGGTGTAGGCATGGATATTTACGGAGACAAAGTCAAACTCTCGCCAGAGCTCACCTACTCGTTGGGTTTCCGCAATATTTATGACCCTACGGGTACTCGCTTTGGCTATGTCATAAAGTCCCTTCACATGCAGACGATTACTTTCAATCTGAACTTTGAATAGTAGTAAGTGGAGCGGGGAGTATGCCCCAAAGAGACCCAAGACATAAAGGCTTTTTTGTAAGTTTGCTTTATGGCTATTGTGCGTCCGCTTTTGGGCAAGGTTCCGCAGATTGGCGAGGGTACTTTCTTGGCGGAGACGGCGGTGATTATTGGGGATGTAGTGATAGGGCGGGCATGTAGCGTGTGGTACCATGTGGTGATACGCGGCGATGTGCATTATATCCGCATCGGCGACCGAACCAACATTCAAGACGGGGCTATACTCCACTGCACTTACCAAAAAGCCCCCTTAGAAATAGGCAATGAAGTCACGATTGGACATGGGGCGATTGTGCATGGCTGCCGGATAGGAAACCGTGTGCTTGTGGGGATGGGGGCGATCGTTTTGGACCACGCAGAGATTCCGGATGAAGTGCTCATTGCTGCGGGGGCGCTTGTGCCCCAAGGCGCTAAGCTGGAGTCGGGCTTCCTGTATGCGGGGGTGCCTGCCCGGCCTATCAAACCCCTTTCGCCCGAGCAGCTTAGCAGCCTGGCCGAATACGCCAGCCGCTACGTGATGTACAAAGAGTGGTATAAAGAGGTGCCCCTGCCTACGCAGGGGTCTTAAGGCGTATTTTTGCCCGTATGCTGGAAAAGTACCTTGGGGCGATTATCCTGTTAGGCTTAGGAGCAGGGATAGGCCTTCTTTTGATTTATGCGCCTATCTTGTTAGCGCCTCGCCGAAACCTCCCTTTCAAAAGGACTCCCTACGAAAGTGGCATGGACCCTGTAGGGACCACTCGCCAACGCTTCTCCGTACATTATTACAAGGTGGCTATGCTCTTTACGGTCTTTGATGTAGAGCTGGCCCTTATGTATCCGTGGGTGACCTTTTTTCGCGAAAATCCACCTTGGGCGTTGGGCCTCTTGATATCTTTTACGCTTATTCTGGCGGTAGGGTATATCTATCTCCTGCGGATGGGGGTCTTTGATTGGAGTCGAAAGGAACTCTAAACATGTTCCAACCCCTTCTCCTGGTAGGCCGCTGGACACCTTCGTCGGATATCCGTCCGCTCTATGCTCCGTATTCCGGAGAAGAGATAGCGCAGGTAGCGTATGCTTCGGCAGACCATATTGAAGTGGTCATAGAGAGCCTGCCGGCGGGTCAGCGGGCTGCCGCGGCGCTACCCACGCATAAACGCTATGCTATTTTAGAGGCGTTGGTACGATGGTTGGCGCAAGAGGGGGAAGCCATAGCGCGCCTTATTGCCACAGAAGCCGCTAAGCCCTTGCGCTATGCCCGCGCTGAAGTCCAGCGAGGCTTGGTTACCCTCTCTATAGGCAGGGACCTGGTGCGTACCTTAGAAGGCGAGATATTGCCCGGCGATCTCAGCCCATCTACCGACGGGCGTTGGGTGCTTGTGCATCGGGTGCCTGCCGGCCCCGTCTTGGCGATCACCCCCTTCAACTTCCCGCTCAATCTGGTCTTGCATAAGGTAGTACCTGCGATAGTGGCCGGGTGTGCGATTACCCTTAAGCCGGCGCCGCAGGCTCCGCTTACGGCGTACCGGCTGGCTGAGGCGATGCTGGCGGCGGGCTGGCCCCCCGAAGCGCTCTCCGTACTCCTGGCTGACCCCCCGCTGGCCGAAACCTTAGTGCGTTCCCCGCAGTACCGCATTTTGTCCTTTACGGGTAGTGCGGCCGTGGGATGGCACCTCCAGAGCATAGCTGCGCGTAAAAAAGTGCTCTTAGAGCTGGGCGGTAGTGCAGCGGTGGTTGTGCATGACCCTCCTTCGCTGGAAGCGGCAGCAGCCGCCATCGCCGAAGCCGCCTATCTCTACGCCGGACAAGTCTGCATTTCTGTCCAGCGCATCTTTGTACCAGAGCCGTTGTATGAAGGCTTCTTGGCGGCCTATCGGCAAGCCGTGAGCCAGCTCAAGGTAGGCGATCCCCTTGCGGAGGATACGCATCTCAGCAGCTTAATAGAGGAAAAAAGCTTTTCTCGGGTGCAGAGCTGGCTTACCGAGGCACGCTTGGGCGGGGCCCAAGAACTCATAGCTCCCACCATAGCTCCAGAAAAGCGGGTGGTAACACCTGTGCTTATGGCAGACTTGCCGACGGGATCTCATTTAGCCCAAGAAGAGGCCTTCGCGCCCTTTGCCGAGCTGCGCACCTACGGCACCTTTGACGAGGCGCTCCAAGTCGTCAATGCTTCTCCCTACGGCTTACAAGCGGGTGTATATACCCAGTCGGAGGCCCTCCTCAAAAAAGCTTACCTGACCTTGGAAGTGGGGGGCGTGGTGCATAATGCGCCGCCTACTTTGCGATTAGATACGATGCCCTATGGCGGCGTAAAAGGCTCTGGCTTAGGGCGGGAAGGCGTGAAATATGCCTACTTAGAATACACCGAACCCAAGACCCTTTTATGGTAGAGCCCGATGTTTTACGAATAGCCGGAGAAGTACTCTCCAGTCGGCTGTGGGTAGGGACGGCGCGCTATCCTTCGCCGGAGATACTTATCCAGGCGTTGGAGAAAGCGCAGCCCGGCCTGGTGACGGTGTCGGTGCGGCGGCTCAATCTACAGGCTCCCCAGGAGACTTTTTTAGACCTGCTTTTGGGGCGGTTTCGGCTGCTTCCTAACACAGCGGGATGCTTTACAGCCGAGGAGGCCATTTTCCTGGCGCAGTTGGCGCGGGAGGCCCTCCAAACAAACTGGATTAAGCTGGAAGTGGTGGGAGATGAAGTGATCCTTTGGCCTGAGGCGGAGGAGCTGTTGCGGGCGGCCCGGGAGCTGGTGCGTATGGGCTTTGTGGTGCTGGCATATGCGCCAGATGACCCAATTGTGTGCCAACGTTTGGCGGATATAGGGTGTGCGGCGGTGATGCCCTTGGCGGCCCCTATCGGGAGCGGCCAAGGCCTCCGCGACCCCGAACGGCTCCTCCTACTGCGGCATAAGCTGGCCGGAATCCCCCTCGTCATAGATGCGGGTATCGGCAGCCCCGCTGACGCCTGCCTCGCTATGGAACTCGGCTTTGATGCTGTGCTCGTCAATACCGCTATTGCCGAGGCTCAGCATCCGGTCCTTATGGCCGAGGCGATGCGCCTGGCCGTAGACGCCGGCCGTAAAGCGCTCTTAGCTGGGCGTATTCCTCGGGTATCCTACGCCCGCCCCAGTAGCCCTATGGAAGGTCTCCCTTTCTCGTAGAGCGCTTCTTTTTGGCGTGTTTTTTGCTTATCTTCGCCACATGCGCCTAAGGTCATGGTGGCCCCTTATAGCTACATTCTCTTTTAGCTTTGCGCCGCTATCTTTCGAGCAAAAAACTTCACGACTCAGCTTTTGCTCCGATACCTCGCATAAAAATCCTTTCCTTCCACGGGTTTTTACCAAGCCGGTGCCTTTCCAGCCTGGGGAGAAGCTCGTCTTCCGCGTGCATTATGGTTGGCTCACCGCCGGTGAAGCTACCTTCGAAGTTTACCCTAAGATTTATACCGTCTTTGGTTATCCAGCGTATGTATTTCGGGGAAGTGGCAAAACCGCTTCTACTTTTGAATGGTTCTATAAAGTTCGGGATTACATGGATGCCTATGTAGATACCACTCAGATGCGTTCGCTTTTGTACTATCGCTGGGTAAATGAAGGAGATTTTCATTTTGTGGATACAGTGTATTTTGATTATAATCGGCGACAGATACGGGGGCGCAAGGGGGTTTTCCCAATGGAAACTTGGGTGATGGATATGCTGGGGGCTTTTTACTATGCCCGTCGCCTGGATGTGCGTAACATGCCGCCCGGGACGGTGGTAGAGATACCCGTTTTTCTGGATGATAAAGTGTACGACCTGGGTATGAAGGTGCTCGGACGGGAAACGATAAAGACAGACCTGGGGACCTTCCGCTGCATCAAGATTACGCCGCTGGTGGTGGCTGACCGAGTCTTTCGCGGTAGAGAAGAAATGCTTATGTGGGTCACCGATGATGAAAATCTCATTCCTGTCAAGATTACCTCCCCGGTGATTGTAGGCAGTGTCTCCGCCACGCTCAAACACTACGAAAACCTCAAGTATCCTTTGACTGCTCGGGTACGGTGAAATATGTACTTTTGGCTATGCGGGTAAGTCTATTTTTAGTGGGAGCCCTTTTATGGGCGCAGAAGGTAGATACCCTCTGGGTGAAAAGCGCCAATATTGTGTGTCAAACCTGCCGTCGGACCCTCATCAAGGGGTTATCTACGCAAAGAGGCATCCGGGCTGTAGAGGTTTATGTGCCAGAAAAGACCATACGGGTGGTGTATCGGCCGGACAAGACTACGCCAGATCGGATTCGGCAGGCGATTGCTCGGTTAGGGTACGATGCGGATGGGGTTTCGCGGGACTGGAAGGCCTACGAGCGGCTACCTGCCTGCTGCAAGGCCGATAAGCCCCACTAATGGATAAGAGAAGGGGCGAGCCACATGAAGTAGGAAAAAGAATCGCTTACAAGATAGGCACTTGTTCGCGGGCGTAGATATTGAGGGCGGCTCGCAGGATCTCCACGGCCTGCTCTAAGTAGGGTTCGTCCAGCACGTAGGCGATGCGCACCAGCGAACGGCCCTTTTCTGGCTGGGTGAAGAAGCCGGTGCCGGGGGCTACCATGACGGTCGTACCCCCGATATCAAACCGCTCTAAGAGCCACTGGGCGAAGGCATCGCTATCCGGGATGGGGAGCTTGGGCATGAGATAAAAAGCACCCTGCACGGTGGGGCAGGTCACCCCTGCAATGCTGCGCAGTCCCTCTAAGAGCACATCTCGCCGCCGCTGAAAGGTCTCGCGTACATGCGTATAATGGCTTTCAGGCAGGGAAAGCAGCGCCAAACCGGCAATCTGGCCTAAGGTAGGCGGGGCCAACCGCGCTTGGGCCCACTTGAGCGCAGCACCGATGATATCGGTATTTCGGGAGATGAGTGCCCCGACACGGGCCCCACACGCCGAATAGCGTTTAGAGAGCGTGTCTATCACCACGACAAAGTCCGCTCCCCCTTCTATCTCCAAGGCAGAGAAGAACCTTTCTCCATCGTAGCAGTAGTCTCGATACGACTCGTCACTGAGCAAGAAGAGGTTATGGCGGCGGCAGATATCGCCGATTTGGCGTACTTCTTTTTCGGAGTAGAGTTTGCCGGTGGGGTTAGAGGGGTTGCACAGGAGGATGGCGCGGGTGCGTTCGGTGAGGGCCGTCTCCAGGGTCTCTGGCGCAGGCAGGGCGAAGTCTTCTTCTATGTGGCTTTCTACGGCTCTGAGGTGGATGCCGGTGGCTTGGCCTAAGCCGATGTAGTTGGCATAGGTGGGTTCAATCACGAGGACTTCATCGCCGGGGTCAAAGAGGGTGAGAAAGGCAAAGAGGAGGGCTTCGGAGCCGCCTGTGGTGGTGAGCACATGTTGGGCTTCTAAGGGGATATGATAAACTTCGGTATAGAAGCGGGCGTAGGCTTCTCGGAAGGCGGGCATGCCACCGGACTCGGTATAGTCTAAGACTTTGATTTGGGCTTTGTGGAGGGTTTCCCAAAAGGCAGGGGGGGTAGGCAGGTCAGGTTGGCCTATGTTGAGGTGAAGGACTTTTTTGCCTCGGGCTTTGGCGGCGTTGGCGTAGGGTACTAACTTACGGATGGGTGAAGCGGGCACCTGCTGGGCCCGCTGCGAGAGAGCTGGCATAAAACAAAGGTACAAAACTTCCCTAAGGGGATAGCCTCAGGTCTTGGGGGGTAAAGCCCGAGAAGGTGCCGGAAGAGAGGAGCGCGATAGCGTAAGGGGGCCGTTTCATGCGTTCTTGGAGGGCAGCGATAAGTGGCTCCTTTCGGGAAAACCATCGGTAGCCTTTACCCAAGGCGGATTGGAGGGCAGCAGGGTCTGTCCCCTTAGTTTGAGCGGTGTGTTCATCCAGGTAAATCCAAGCTTCTTTGGCGAGGCGGAGGGCTTGGCGGTACTGAGCAGCGTAAGCCGGCTGCAAGCTGCTATAAGTATGGAGTTCCAGCACAGCCAGCAGGGGTAAGCGTGGGAAAGTTTCCCGCAAAGCTTGGAGGGTAGCTTCTACCTTACTGGGGGCGTGGGCAAAATCGCGCACTATTATGCCTTCCTCTCCTTGGTACCAAATCGTCTGGCGGTTTTCGGGGAGCCTAAAGCTTTGGAGGATCTCGGCGAAGTCCTTGTCTTCTACATAAAACTCTTGTAGGAGGCGCCACACCGCGGAGGCATTGAGCACATTGTGGCGGCCCCAGAAAGGCAGCGGCACCACCCGCCGGCCTAACCGCATAAACCAGGTATGCCCTTTGCGGAAGTGCGGCAGCTCGGTGTAGGGAATCAGGTAATGCCAGCCGGGGCGTAGATGCTTTTCTACGAGAGTTTTTACAGTGGGGTCTGTTGCATTGTAAAAGCAATAGCCGCCTTTGGGTAGATTTTGGAGGATGTGTTCAAAGGTTCTTTCATAGCTTTGGGGGGTAGGATATACATTAGCGTGGTCCCAGGCGATTCCGGTGAGGATGAGCCAGTGAGGGCGATAGACGGCGGCCTTAGGTTGGGGGTTCCAGGGGGAAGTGGGGTATTCGTCGCCTTCTAAGATGAAGGTAGGGGCATCACTGAGGTGGAAGGTGGAGGGGAGGGTAGGCGTGCGTGCCCCGATAAGCCAATCGGTAGGGATGTCCAAGCGTTGGAAGGCATAGAGCAGCAGGGCAGTGGTGGTGGTCTTGCCGTGGCTACCGGCTACTACGATTCGATGCTTGTGCTGGGCTACCTGCGCTACATACGAAGGCATATCCCATATTCGCAGGTTTAGGGCTTGGGCCCGCAGAAGCTCGGGATTGTCTGCGCGCGCATGCATACCGACCAAGAGGAAGGCGATGTCTTCTGTGATTTTTTCGGGGAACCAGCCTTCTTGGGGGGGGAGGAGGCCAGCGGCGTGGAGCGCACTACGGGCCGGCTCTTCTATGCGATCATCAGAGCCGGTCACGGCGTAACCTTCTTTTTGCAGGTGTAAAGCGAGGGCATGCATCACACTGCCCCCTATACCGATAACATGGACTTTGGGCACGCGCAGGCAAAGTTATCGGATGTCGTAAGTTTGCCCGATGCGGGTCTTAGTGACAGGCAGCCGGGGGCTGGTGGGCTATCATGTGGCCGAAGCTTTCCGGGAGAGCCCTTCGTATCAAGTTTTTCTTACGGGTCGAGGAGAAGCTCCTATACCTGACCTCCCCTATCGGTCGGCTGACCTGACCGATCGTACGGAGGTACGAGCGCTCCTGGCGTGGGCGCAGCCCGACGCCGTCATCCACAGTGCCGCCATGACCCTCGTAGATGCCTGCCAAGAAAATCCCGCCCTCTGCTGGCAGCACAATGTATATGCTACCTATCTCCTCGTGCAAAGCCTCACAGAGATGGGGGCTAAAGCCCAACTTGTGTTTGTTTCTACGGACTTTGTGTATGATGGGTATCCCATAGAAAAGCGCCCCTACGTAGAGGGAGATTATGAGGCCCCGGTTTCTATTTACGGCGCCACCAAGCTGGCGGCAGAGGCCTGGGTAAAAACGTATCCTGGTCCTTGGGCTATTGCCCGTACGGCTTTGGTGTATGGATGGGCGCCTACTTTGCCGCGGGACAATATCCTCCTACGGGTGCTCAAGCAGCTGCGGCAAGGGCAGCCTATCTCGCTCTTTGCGGACCAGGTGCGCACGCCGTCTTGGGCAGGTGATGTTGCTCAAGGACTACGCTTGCTCGTAGAAAAGCGCGCCCAAGACCTGTATCATATCGCCGGGCCGGACATAGAGTCGCCATTCTCTTTTGGACAGAAAGTTGCTCGGGTGTGGGGCCTCCCCACCGAACTGGTAGTGGGGATTACGGAGGAGGATTTGCGGCTTACGGCGCCCCGGCCGCCGTATAGCCCCCTCTCCATAGAGAAGGCGCGCGCCTTAGGCTATGCGCCCCACGATACCGAAACCGTCTTGCAAAGGCTCCGCTCTCAGGTATGAGCCGGACAATACCGGGCCTGAAAGTGGTCTTAGCCTCTGCGGGGGCCGGCAAGACCCAGTACCTGGCAGAAGCGACCTTGAAAGCGCTCTCAGCGGAGAAGCGGGTCTTAGCCATTACCTTTACCCGGAATGCGGCCGCTGAGCTACGCGAACGTATCTTGAAGCTCACACACCAGCAAGGCCGCGTAAGCCTTTTACGGAGGCTTATTCTCGAGCAGGCGCCGTTGGATACCAGCACCATAGATGCCTTAGTACGAGAGGTGTATTATCACTTAGCTCCGCTCTTAGGACTGCCGGCCTATGAAGCCCTTATCGTAGAAGAAGAAGACCAGATAGAGGTGCGCTTTCACTTGCTGGGGGAAGTTTTGCGGAAGCTCCAGCAGCCTGCTTTATGGCGGGCCTTTCGGCGGGCCTTGGAAGCAGAGGTAAAAGAAGCCAATCGCCGCCTCTCTATAGAACGCTATATCGCGCGCAGGATAGAAGAGGTCCTCCAAGAAGGGCTTCTACGGGCGTATATCCGCGAAAAAATCCTCTCTTGGGCGCTGGACGAAGGCACGCCCATGGCAGAAAAAACCCTGTGGCTCACGGCTATGGCTATCCGCCCCACCGATAAGGTCCTCTATGAAGTGATCCAAGAAAGTCTGCGTGCCTATCGCCAAGAGGCCCAGCGACTTTTTCTCTCGGACTTGGTCGCTGTGGTGCAGCTTATTGCTGCTGCTTATCCCGATCTCCTTGCCGGCAAGGCAGGATACTATGACGCTCTCTTCGTAGATGAAGCCCAGGATACTTCGCCGGAGCAGTGGCGCATTTTGCGACCCTTCATGGACGAGATTAGGGGAAAAGGTGGACGGGTGTGCCTTATCGGGGACCCCAAGCAGTCTATTTATGCCTGGCGGGGGGCTGATTATAAACCCCTTATGGCATTTCATGAAGAAGCTCCTGATGATGAAAAACACACCTTATCCGAAAACTATCGTAGCCACCCAAAGATAGTAGCGTTTAATAATCAGCTGTACGGCCTTCTGCCTTACTTGCTTCGGACTTTTTACCATAACCGTCGTAAGATTTCCCCGCATGTAGGGAATGCCATAGAAAACATAGATGTAGTTTATGCCAAAGCTCAGCAAAATGCAGCTAACCATGCCCTTTCTCCTAAGGACGCCGCAGTAGAGGTTATTCCTCTGCCTGAAAACATGCGCGAGGAGCTTCGAGGGGAGCATCTGCGCCGTATCTTAGAAGACCTTGAGCGTAAAGGCGTGCCGCCTGAAGAGACAGCCTTCTTGGTACGGAGGAATGATGATATAGATCGGCTCTTAGGCCTTCTGCCTGAGTATCCGCTCCAGGTGCAAGAGATTGCCTTAGGCACTTGTACTTCCTTGGTGCTTACGTGGCGGTATTTGCAAGGAATGACCGCCGTAGAAAAAGCTTTTTTAGACGGTATGCCGGAAGAAAAGCGAAAAGCCTGGGAGGAAGCTTTACAGGCCCTGCGTGCTGCGCTGGAGGGTTCCAATCCTACTTTGCAGAAGTGGGAGGCCTTTTATAGGGTATGGTCGGTCGTACAGGAGATATTCCCCACACACAGGCTGTTTTGGATGGTATTTCTTGAGCGGATGTATCTTTTACTTGAAAAACATCCCTTTTATGGTCTTGACCCTCTTCTGCGGTGGTGGGAAAGCAAAGGCCAATATATCTCGCTAAGAATCCCTCCAGCTCAAGGGGTATACCCTGTCACAACTATTCATAAAGCGAAGGGCTTAGCGTGGGAAGCCGTTATTATACCCTTTGGGGAGTGGGACTTTATGACCACACGATGGGCGCAGCCGCGCTGGCGCAAAGTGCCTGCTTTGCTGCTGCCTGAGACGCTTACGGAGAAGCTTAACCCTTTGGAAATGTTTGTTTCGTCCTCAAGCTCGGAGACGGAACAGACGTGGGAGCTTCCTCTGAAAGTAAGCAGTCAAGAGGAAGGCCCGCTGGCGCTTGTGTATCGGGACTACTTTGTAGAGCAGGTCTTAGAGAACACCAACCTCCACTATGTAGCCACCACGCGGCCGCGCCGATACCTATATATTTTGGCCGCACTCCCTGCAGGGAATGCCCAAAAAGGCCCTAATACTTGGGCAGGCTTTTGGAATGACCCCAAGCTTGGCCAAAAGATTATAAATCAAGATGCATAAGCCTACTACACCTACTGGATGGCGGGGGATCCTCCTGGCTTTGGGGATTGTATTTGGAGATATTGGGACGTCGCCGTTGTATGCCTTAGATGCGCTGGTCCGGGGCAAGCCCATTAATGAATCCCTGGTGCTTGGGGGGCTTTCGCTCATCTTTTGGGCGCTGACGCTGATTGTATCGGTGAAGTACATTTTTCTGGTTATGCGGGCAGATAACGATGGGGAAGGGGGGATTTTTGCGATGTATTCGCTTTTGCGGCGGTTTTTCCCGTGGATTACGCCGCTGGTGATTATAGGTGCGGCGATGTCATTTGCTGATTCGATTTTTACGCCGGCGATATCGGTTTCCTCTGCGATAGAAGGGATTCAACTGCATGTGCCTACTTTACGGACGGTGCCGATTGTGGTGGGGATTCTTGTGGGGTTATTTTTTATTCAACAGTTTGGCACGGAGTGGGTAGGTCGGCTTTTTGGGCCGCTTATGTTTCTCTGGTTTAGCTTTATAGGGGGGATAGGGGCTTGGCGTCTCATAGAAGCGCCGTCCGTTTTGGCTGCTCTTAATCCGCGATACGCCTGGGATTTTCTCATGGATAATCCGGAGGGATTTTTGGTCTTAGGGGCGGTATTTTTAGCGGTGACGGGGGTAGAAGCGCTATATGCCGACATGGGGCATGTAGGACGGGGTTCCATTCGGCTCTCTTGGTTGTTTGTGAAGGTAGCTTTGATACTCTGTTATTTTGGGCAGGGGGCGTGGATGCTCACCTACCGAAAAGGGCAGGTCTTAGGCGAGGTAGAAAAGCCGTTTTTTGCGATGCTCCCGTCCGGCTGGCTTTTTATTGGGGTGGGCATTGCTACGATAGCTACCGTGATCGCCAGTCAAGCCCTGATTACCGGCGCCTATACCATCTTCAGTGAAGCCAATCGGCTGGGCTTCTGGCCCCGGCTGCGGGTGCTTTATCCGGCCACGACCCGCTCGCAGATGTATGTGCCTTTCATCAACTGGCTTTTGCTGGGATTGGTGCTCCTGATTGTAATTATCATGCAGCGTTCCAGCGCCATGGAAGCTGCTTATGGCCTTTCTATCAATGTTACTCTCCTGATTACCACTACGCTACTCATCCTCTTTTATGGGAAGCGCCCCCAAGGTATCGGGTGGGTAGCCCTCCTCTTGCCGCTGGTGTATTATCCTATTGAGCTGGCTTTTCTTTTGGCCAATCTGCATAAAGTCCCTGAGGGGGGCTGGATAGCCTTAGCCTTAGGGGGAGGGGTAGCGGTGGTTATGAGCTTGTGGGTGTGGGGGGAGCGGGTGAAAAAGCGCTTTAGCGACCAGATAGACTTTGCGCCCTATGTAGAACGCCTTTTAGCGCTTTCCGAAGAAGAAAAACTCCCGTACTTCGCTACACACTTAGTAAGTCTCTCCACTACAGAGGACCCAGCTAAAATAGAACATCGGCTTATCTATGCTATCCTCAATCGCCGGCCTAAGAAAGCCCGTACCTATTGGTTTATTCATGTGGCGGTGAGTGATCAACCCTACGAAGCCACTTACCGGACCCATACCTATGTCCCCGGGCGCGTGTATCGGGTGGATTTCTATTTAGGCTTTAAGCTGCAGCCGAGGGTGAGCTTACTCTTGCGTCAGGTGGTAGAGTCGTTGGCTGCTCGGGGTGAGATAGATCTGCTTAGTCCGTATGAGTCGCTGCGTAAGTATGGACAAGCGGGTGACTTTCGGTTTTTGGTGGTACGACGGGTGATTAACTTTGATGCGCGTTTTTCGCCGCGTGAACGCTTGGCTTTGCAGGTGTATCAGTTTTTAGACAAGCTTTCCCTATCTGTAGAAAGTGCTTATGGCTTAGAAGTAGCGGCACTTACGCAGGAGCAAGTGCCCCTTACTACGCCCCAGATACCGCCTGAGCTTCGGGTACGGCCCCGAGGCTAAGCCTTGCGTATTTTTGTCTAAATGCGCTTTTTGCGGTGCTTTTCGCTATGCGTAGGTATAGTTCTTTGGGATATAGGCTATGCGCAGCCCCGTTTGCGCCTGCTTGCGGGCACCTATTTGCGTCCTACTGAAGGAGAGGTGGTCACCCCTCCGCCTGTATCCTTCCCCAACCTTGGGGCGTTAAAGCCCTATCGTAATTCCCGCTTAGACAAGGCCCTCGCCCGCGCAGAAGCCCAAGAAGACCTCCGCGTGGTGGATAGCCTCCTCCGCCAGTATGTGACCCAGTATTCGGTGTATAACTTTCGGGATACGGTTTCCTTAGAGCGGCTTTTGCGGTGGGCCCAAGTGCGAGAGCTATTGGGCGATACCCTCCTTAGCGCTTACTTGTACGGGTTAGTGATACGCAACATGCACCACGCCCCGTCGGAAGTACGGTTAGCCTACCAACGATTGCGAGAGCGCTGGAGAAGTGAATGGGTTCCCCTGGACTACTATCGTAAGATAGTACGGCTCCGCCAGAAAATAGACACCCTTGCGCCGCCGCGTGGCGTGCTGCTCAGCTTGGGTCCTCATATCAACTCCCCTTATCCGGATTATGCGCCGTACATGCACCCCTCTGGACAAGTGCTGCTTTTTACTTCTCGTCGGGAGCAAATGCTTACGGCGCTGGACCCAGACCAGCTTAGGAATGAAGACCTCTATTACAGCCAGCGTGACTTTGTTCGAGGGGGGTTTAAGCCCGCAGAAAAGTTCCGCGATGTTATCAATAGCCCGTACAACGAGGGTTCGGCCTGCCTCAACTCCGATGGGACGGTGCTCATCCTGGCGCGCTGTGATGCCCCAGATGGGTACGGTTCCTGCGATTTGTACCTATCCCGCTATGAAAATGGCCGATGGCAAGAGCCGAAAAACTTGGGGCCTACTCTCAACTCGCCGTACTGGGACTCGCACCCTTTTTTGGTAGGAGATACGTTGTTATTTTTTGCCTCTAATCGTCCGCAGGGTTTGGGCCAAAGTGATATTTATGTCAGCCGCTTAGGTCCTGATGGGGAGTGGCTTCCACCGGAAAACCTCGGCCCCCTTATCAATACCTTAGGGGATGAAGTGACCCCTTACTTCTACGAACCGTACCAGACCTTGTATTTTAGTTCTACGGGGCAGCCTTTTGGCTATGGAGGCTATGACATTTATAAGAGCCGTTGGCTTAATAGCTTTTGGGAAGAGCCGCGCAACTTAGGTCCCTTGGTCAATACCGATGGCGATGAGTACTACTTTACCATAGATGGCCGAGGGAGTAAGATTTACTACGCCCGGGCTACCCGAAAAGACCCCCGAAACTTTGACCTGTACTCTTTTGAGCTGCCCATGGAGGCCCGCCCTGATGCTATTACCAGGCTGGCTGGTTACCTCATTGACTCGGTGAGTGGCCGACCTTTGGTAAGCATCGTAATAGCCATAGACCTTACCGAAGGCACTGAGATTACGCCCGTATTTTCTAATAAGTATGGCTACTTTGAGTTCCAGCTCGTGCAAAATCGGCAATATCAGCTCATGCTGTTGGATACCCACCTTATACGGATTCCGGATACGGTGGCGCTCTTAGATGACCAGACTTATTCTCTTTTCCTTACGACAGCGGAGCTACAACGGCCCTACGTACTGGAAAATATTGAGTTTCCTACCAATAGCGCTGAAATCACCCCCGAAGCCTATCCACGGCTGGATTATATCGCTGGTTTTTTAGCGAAATATCCTTTTGTACGACTGAGGATAGAAGGGCATACAGATGCTGTCGGTGACCCTGAATACAATCGCAAGCTCTCGCAGCAAAGGGCCGAAAATATTCGGAAGTATCTTTTGCAGGTAACGGGGCTGCCGCCCGACCAAATACAAGCGCGTGGCTACGGGCCCGACAGACCCCTTTTCCCCAACACCACAGAGGAAAATCGGGCACGCAATAGGCGCGTGGAGTTTATCTTAGAAGTTCCCCCCGAAAAGCTCATGCTTATGCGCTTAGACTATCTTTTTGGGGAGGATTGGGACTTACCTCCTGCTGGGGAGACCGACGAGGAGCCCGAAGAAATCCCGTTGGATCCGGAATTTCAGCTGCCGGAGATAGAGCTTCCGGATTCGGGGGAGGATTTTGAGGAACCCATAAGCCGGGATTTTGACCCACCCCTGATAGAGGAGGAAGAAGGCCTATCCAAAGACGAGGACTAAGCCGATTAGGCGGAGACGGTATAAGTGCGTTGGGTAGCTGTCAGCTGGCCAATCGTCTGGGCTAAGCGGGTCATCAGCCCCTCTATCTGGGGTAGGGCTTCTTCTTCGGGTAAGGCAAGGGTGTTTTCTATATCGGGGAGGAGGGACGGGTCTACGGCCGAGAGATCCCAAAGGGTCGGGAGGGTAGCATGCAGGTGGAAGCGTTTGAGGACTTCCCAGCCGTCTAAGAGGTGGCGATGGCGGGTTCCCTCCCAGATGTCGGTAATCAACAGCTCTCGTAGGAAGCGCTCTGCGGGAAACTCCGCCAAGATGCCTAAGCCGCCCCATATCTCGATGCCCCAGTGGGCGGCGTCCAGGGCTACTTTAGCGGTCCAGAACTTAGCTAAGTGGGAGAGGAGTCGGAAAAGGGCATAGCGTTCGGAGTAGGGGGGCCTTTCCAGCCATACGGTTTCCAGCCACTGCTCGGTTAGCCAGGCTAAAGCACCAGCCCATCGCAGCCGTTCGTATTGGCGACTAAGCTCGTGCCGGAAAAGGGGCTGCTCCGCCAAAAAACGTCCAAAGAGCCGCCGTTGCTGGGCAAACTTATACGCTTGGGCTAAGGCATGCAGGCCATGGGCCACGACGCCTATGGCGTTTGCTACCCGGGAGAAGTTGAGCACCTCCATAATGTAGTAGATGCCTTGGTGGGCTTCGCCGACGAGGTAGGCTTCACTGTGGCGCAGTTCTACCTCGCCGGTGGGGACGCTGCGGGTGCCAATCTTGTCTTTGAGGCGCCGAATGTAATAGTTTCGCCCAGGGGACAAGAGCCGTTCGCGAGGCACCACAAAAAGCGCTACGCCTTTGAGTCCCGGGGGGGCGCCCTCTGGCCGAGCGGCTACCACCGCTACTTCTGCGCCTACATTGCTGGCAAAGTACTTGTCCCCTTCTAAAAACCATAGCTCGCCTTCGCCTCGGTAGGCGACCGTCTGGACGTGCGTACCTAAGTCGGAGCCGCCTCCAATCTCGGTCATCCAAGTGGCCCCTTGCCCAAAAGGCGGCTCCGTGCGTTCTAAAAGCCCTAAAAACTCCTCTCGCCGCTGCCCCTGGAAATACTTATACAACGGCACCCATGTAGAAAGCGTCACCGTATAAGGGCAATACAAGCCCGGATCATAATAAGCCGTAATGAACCCCAAGAGGTAGCTTAGCCGCAGGTCATGCCGTTGGGCTACTTCGGCGATGATGCCTGCGCTGTAGCCGGCATTGAGGAGGTAGGTGTAGCTGGGCGGGTACCCAATTTCGTCTATGCGTTCTCCCGCGGCGCTAAACTGCTTGAGGTGGGGGGTGCCCAAGCGGTCAATCGCCAAGGAGATAGGGAAGCCTTCGGTTTCCCACCAGGCTTGATAGGCCAGTAGCCGTTCAGACGGTAAGAAGCCTAACTCTTCTGAGAGAAACGCCACTGGCCCCCCTAAAAGTATATCTTCCCGCATGGGCGAAAGATACGCAAAAACGGTCGGTGGTGTAGGAGAGGCGTTGTATCTTCGCTATGATGGCGGGGTGGGAGTCGTCCCCCCTTTTGGCGCGTATTGCGGCGGGTGAGGGGCTGCATTTAGATTTCAAACAGCGGATTGAAAGTGCGCGCAAGATTGCCCGTACGCTTTCCGCTTTTGCTAACACCGAAGGCGGTCATTTGTTGATTGGCGTCAAGGATAATGGCCGTATCTGTGGGGCAGACCCTGAGCAGGAGTATTACATGATAGAGCTGGCGGCTGAGCGCTACACGCGCCCTAAGGTGGCTTTCTCCGCAGAGGTGCTGGTGTGGGAAGATAAAGCCGTCTTAGATGTGCATGTGCCCGCGCAGCCAGAAGGACGCCCTTTCTTGGTAGAGGAAGAGGACGGTGTCCTCCGAGCGTATGTGCGCGTAGGGGATAAGAGCCGATTGGCCGGCGGCCTCTTGGAGGCCTTATGGCGAGCGGAAAAACAGCCCCAACACATCCTGTACCGACGCGCCGAAGCCCACCTCTTTGCGTACCTCAAGGAACACCCCTTCATTGATGAAGCGACCTACCGTAAGCTCCTCCCGCCCCGAGAAGCCTGGAAAGCCCGCAAAATCCTCATCAAATACACGCTTATCGGGGTTTTGCGCATAGAGATCCTACCGGAGAGCGAGCGGTTTTTCCTCCAGTCCGAGATACCGGCAGTGTATAGGCGCCCATAAGCCCCATCCCCTTATCTTTGCGCTATGCAAGAAGCGTACATCGTGGCGGGCTTTCGCACGGCTGTGGGCAAAGCCCCCCGAGGCAAACTTCGTACTGTACGGCCCGACGATATGGCTGTGGCTGTGATTGAAAAAATCAAAGAAACCTTGCCGCAAATAGACTTTTCTCAGGAGATTGACGATCTTATTTGTGGAAATGCCATTCCTGAAGCCGAACAAGGCTTGAACATGGCGCGATATATAGCACTGCGAGCCTTGGGAAAGGAAGTGCCGGCCACCACTATCAACCGCTACTGCGCCTCAGGGCTGGAAGCTATCGCCATGGCGGTCTCTAAGATTCGTACTGGCCATGCCGATGCTATCCTGGCGGGCGGTACTGAGACCATGTCCTTGGTGCCCATGGGCGGCTATAAAATCGTGCCTAACTATGAATATGCCCTGCATGCCCCGCAGTGGTATTACGGCATGGGCATGACCGCCGAAGAGGTGGCTAAAAAATACGGCATCACCCGCGAGGAGGCGGATGCTTTTGCGTTGCGTTCGCACCAAAACGCCTTAGCCGCTATTGCTGCGGGCAAGTTCAAAGAAGAGATCGTGCCGCTCAAGGTGCTGGATGTGAGCGTGGTAAATGGAAAAAGGCAGCAGCGGGAATATATACACGATACCGACGAGGGCCCCCGAGCTGACACGAGCATGGAAGCGCTGGCTAAGCTCAAGCCGGTCTTTGCTGCAAATGGCCAAGTTACGGCCGGAAACTCCTCGCAGACCTCGGATGGCGCTGCCTTTGTGCTGGTGGTGAGCGAGCCCTTCCTCAAGCGGCATAACCTCACGCCTATTGCGGTGTTGCGGGGCTATGCGGTGGCTGGCGTAGAACCGGAGATTATGGGGATTGGCCCGGTCAAAGCTATCCCTAAGGCCCTCCAGCGAGCAGGCCTTTCCCTCGCCGATATAGACCTTATCGAGCTGAATGAGGCTTTTGCGGCGCAGTCCCTCGCTGTGATCAAAGTGGCGGAGCTCCCCATGGACAAGCTCAATGTAAATGGCGGGGCGATTGCCTTAGGGCATCCGTTAGGGTGTAGTGGGGCCAAGCTTACGGTGCAGATTCTAAATGAACTGCGCCGCCGCGGCGGGAAGTATGGCCTCGTCACCGCTTGTGTGGGGGGCGGACAGGGCATCGCAGGCATATTTGAGCGGCTCAACTGATGGAGCTGGCGCGCTGGCGCGTCCAAGTCTTCGGCAAAGTACAAGGTGTATTCTTCCGGAAGTATGCCCAGATGACGGCCCAGTCCTTAGGGCTGGTGGGGTTTGTGCGCAATCAGCCCGACGGCTCCGTCTTGGCTGAGGTCCAAGGCCCGCCGGAGAAGCTGGAGCTTTTTGTGCAGTGGACGCATCGGGGTTCCCCCGCCGCACGAGTGGAAAAGGTAGAAGTGGAAAAAAATCTCCCTCTGGGCAGTGAAAAGGAGTTTTTAGTAACCGGCTGAGGCTTTCCGCAATATTTCTACACCAGCCACGGGGTTTCTTGGGCTTTTTTGTAGCGGTGGTGAAGGTAGGCACCCATCCCCAAAGCCGCAAGCGTAAGCGGCACACCCGCCCATGGTGAAAGAGGCGGTAGGCTTAGCGAGGCCCCCGGCAATAGCGAGAGGCCCTTCACACTGGTTATAAGGGCATACGCCAGTCCATACACTGCCCAACCTATCCCTTCGCGCAGGACAGGTACCCATAGGAGCGCTACCCACCCCACCGCCGCAAAAGTAAGCGCCGTAGAGAGCGGCACCGCGACGAGGTTAGCCAAGAGAAAATACGCTGGGAACTTCCCAAAGTAGCTCCAGCTGAGGAAGAGCGTCCCTATTTGTGCCGCTAAGGAGATGGCGATGAGGTCTTTGAGGTAGGCTACCCAGGCCTTTTCTTTTTTCCTGCGGGGCTGATGGCCTGAAAGAAGCGCCCGAAATAGCCCGAAGTACGCCATAATCCCGCCGACGGCCGCATACGAGAGCAAAAAGCCTAAGTTAAAAAGCACCTGAGGATCGACCGAGAGCTGTACGAAGGCCGCAAATCCCAAGGCATTTAGGGGGAAGTAAGGCTTGTGGAACATACGGGCCAGGATAGCGACACTGCCCATCAGTACGGCGCGCATGGCCGAGGGCGCCGCCCCCGTCAAAAACCCATAAAACACAATCAGCCCAATCAGGACACTTTGGCTTATCGGGTGGAAGCTCCACCGGGGGGGCAGCTGCCGAAGGAGAAAAAGCCACAGCATCAGGACTAAGCTCACATGCATGCCCGAGACGGCCAGGATATGCGCTGTACCCGACAGCTGGAAGGCCGCCCGCGTCTCCGGGTCCAATCCTCGCGTGTATCCCAAGAGGAGAGCTTCTATAAGAGCTAAGGGGCTGCCCTCCCCCGGGAAGTGGGCCTCTATCGCCTGAATAAGCCTCTGACGCAACCGCTTTATGTATCCTGCCCCATAGCCCCATGCTATCCCTGCTGACGCCACCGAGTCCGCAAAGGCCGAGACCGTTATCCCTTGCCGCTGCCAGTAAGAAGCATTATACCGCACGCTATCCAAGCGCACTATGGCCCTAATCCGTGTGCCTATCGGCAAAGTAGCTACGGTGGAGTCCCGTACGTACAAGAGGAGCGTTCCTGTGACGGGGAAGGCTTGCTGATAGAAAAAGGCGTAGGCGCTTTCGGCTTCTACCACGAGGCGGTAGGTCTTCCGGCTGCGGAAGGGCGCCTCCGTCGTGTATCCTGTCAGCCGAACCAAATGCCCGCGCAGGTGCTTGATAGGGGACCCCGGCTCCAAAGAAGCGGTATAGCTGCGCAAATACCCCAAGCTTCCCATGAGGGGCAAGGTCCATGCCAGCCGAGCATACCCTATCCGCTTGTCTATCCACCACGCTATGGGGACTAAGGCTACCAGTCCCGCTACTCCGCCTATTCCCAAGGTGGCTTCCAGCCAAATCCCTACCGCCAAGCCAGCGGCTGCCCACAGAAGGGGATAGCGCCACGGAGCCACTGGCAGGAAAAAGGCTACTCTACCGTCACCGACTTAGCTAAGTTGCGGGGCTGATCTACATCGCATCCCCGCAAGACAGCGGTATGGTAGGCCAGCAGTTGGAGAGGGAGTACCGTGAGGATAGGCGAGAGGGGCTCCGGCACCGCCGGCACATACAAAACCGCTTCCGCATACCGTTGGATGTCGGTATCGCCTTCTGTGGCCACGGCTATAATGCGGCCGCCGCGCGCCCGCACCTCCTGAATGTTGCTCAGGACCTTTTCGTACAAGCTGTCGCGCAGGGCAATCACCACCACCGGCATCCCCTCGTCAATCAGCGCAATAGGGCCGTGCTTCATCTCGGCGGCGGGATACCCTTCGGCGTGGATATACGAGATTTCTTTGAGCTTCAGGGCCCCTTCTAAGGCCACGGGGAAGTTATACCCTCGCCCTAAGTACAGGGCATTGGTAGCCGCCGCGAGGGTCTGGGCCAGCTCCTTAGTGGGTTCATTTAGGGCTTCTAAGGTGGCTTGCACCTGGTCAGGCAGACGAAGCAGGGCTTCCATCAAGGTGTCGTGGAGGGTGCGGTCTATCGTGTAGCGCGCCGCGCCAATATGCAACGCAAAGAGCGTAAGCGCTGTAAGCTGCGCCGTAAAAGCCTTTGTAGAAGCCACCCCTATCTCGGGTCCGGCGTGGATGTATATCCCGGCGTGGGTTTCCCGCGGGATGCTGGACCCCACCACATTGGTAATCCCCAGCACCAAGGCGCCCTTTTCCTTAGCTAACCGTAGGGCGGCCAGGGTATCGGCTGTTTCCCCACTTTGGCTAATCCCCATCACCACATCATTCGGGCCAATCACAGGGTCCCGATACCGAAACTCCGAGGCGTACTCTACTTCTACGGGCAGGCGGGCCAGGTGTTCAATCAGGTACTCGCCCACGAGGGCTGCATGCCAACTGGTGCCACAGCCTACGAGGGTGAGCCGCTGCGCAGCTAAGAGCTTATCCATCACGGCGCTGATGCCGCCCAGCCGCACTTCTAAGGGTTCTTGGCGGATGCGGCCCCGCATGCAATCCCGCAGGGCGTTCGGCTGCTCAAATATCTCTTTCAGCATGTAGTGGGGGTAGCCGCCGCGTTCTATGGCGGCGATGTCCCAGTCTATGTACTCCACCTTAGGGGTGCGGGTTTGGGCCCGCAGGCCGAAGATATGCGGCGGGGCCTCGGGGAGGAGGATAGCCGCTTCGTCCTCCTCTAAATGGATCACTTGGCGGGTGTAGGGGACGATGGCCGTGGCATCCGAGGCCGCTATCAGTTCGCCTTCGCCGATGCCAATCAGGAGAGGACTAAACCGCCGCACGAGGATGACCATTTGCGGGGCCGAACGCACCAGCATAGCTATGCCGAAGGTCCCTTCCACCGCGGCGAAGGCTTCCCGCACTACCTCTTCCCAAGAGGCCGTAGGCGCCTGCTGCCGCACCCACGCTATCCAGTGCGCTAAGGCCTCCGTATCGGTCTCACTTCGGAAGGTGATACCTTTTTCTATCAAGTGCTCCCGTAAAGCAGCATAGTTTTCAATAATGCCGTTGTGCACCAGTACAATCTCGCCATCAAAGCTGAGGTGGGGGTGGGCATTGGCGTCGGTAGGGGCGCCGTGGGTAGCCCAGCGGGTGTGGGCAATGCCTGTGGTAGCGCTGGGGGAGCGGCCTTGGAGGGTTTGGGCCAGAGCAGAGACCTTACCCGCCTGCTTGAAGATACGGAAGCCCTCCGCCGTCGGAATGGCTATGCCGGCCGAGTCGTAGCCGCGGTATTCGAGCCGTTTGAGCCCTTCCATGAGGAGGGGGATAGCGGAGCGGTAGCCGGTGTAAGCTACAATGCCGCACATAAGTGCAATATTACGGTTTTTCAAACATAAGGGGCGCCTGCCGCAGGCAGGCGCCCCCACACAATCAGCGAGCCGATATACCGCTTACGGCTGTATGAGGAGTTGGAGGTAGCGCCGCTGCGGGTCTCGTGGATGAGGGACGGCATAAGCGGTCTTCTGCCTCGCTGGCGGTAGGGCGGGCTATTTGCCAGGAGTGAGACAGAGCTTGGTGACAAAGACATCGTAGTTTCCATTATGCGATGTGTCGTAGGCGCCTGGGGTGGTGGGGAAGTCAGAGGAGCCTGTCCCGCCGGTGATGTAAGCGCAGCCGCTGCCATCTACAGCGATGGCGATGCCTTCATCTTTCTCCCTTCCCCCGAGGAAGGTAGAATAGAGGAGGGTGCTACCATCAGAGGAGAGCTTGGTGACAAAGGCGTTCCAGAATCCACCATTATGCGATGAGTCGTAAGCGCCGGGGGTCGTGGGGAAATCGGTGGAGTCTGTGCTGCCGGTGATGTAAGCGCAGTCGCTCCCATCTATGGCGATGGCGGAGCCATGGTCAAGCCTGCTTCCGCCGATGAGGGTGGAGTAGACGAGGTTATCGCCGTTGGGAGAGAGCTTGGTGACAAAGACATCGTCGCTTCCATTATGCGATGGGTCGTAGGCGTTGGAGGTCGTGGGAAAGTCGGAGGATAATGTCGTGCCGGTGATATAAGCGCTACCGCTGGCATCTATGGCGATGGCGTAGCCCCCTTCAGCGCTACTACCGCCGAGGAAGGTGGAATAGAGGAGGGTGCTGCCATCGGGGGAGAGCTTGGTGACAAAGGCATCATGCGGGTAGGCCCCACCTCCATTATACGATGTGTCGTAGGCGCCGGGGGTGGTGGGGAAGTCGGGGGAATATGTGGAGCCGGTGATGTAAGCGTAGCCGCTGGCATCTACGGCGATGGCGTAGCCCACATCCGCCTGAATACCGCCGAGGAAGGTAGAATAGATGAGCGCATTGCCAGTGGGGGAGAGCTTGGTAACAAAGGCATCGTAGGGGCCATAGGAGGGGCCTCCACTGTGCGATAGGTCGTAGGCGCCGGGGGTGGTGGGGAAGTTGAGGGATTCTGTCCAGCCGGTGATGTAAGCGCAGCCGCTGGCATCTATGGCGATGGCTTGGGCCCCCTCCCCATTCCCACCGCCGAGGAAGGTGGAATAGATGAGCGCATTGCCAGTGGGGGAGAGCTTGGTAACAAAGGCATCAACTCCACTAAATGATTGGTCGTAGGCGCTTGGGGTCGTGGGGAAATCGGTGGAGCCTGTCCCGCCGGTGATGTAAGCGTAGCCGCTGGCATCTACGGCGATGGCTTTGCCCACATCCCCATGACTACCGCCGAGGAAGGTGGAATAGATGAGCGCATTGCCATCGGGGGAGAGCTTGGTGACAAAAACATCGGTGTGTCCGTTATGCGATGTGTCATAGGCGCCGGTGGTGGTGGGGAAGTCGGGGGATTTTGTCCAGCCTGTGATGTAAGCGCAGCCGCTGGCATCTACGGCGATGGCGGAGCCCCTATCGTCCCCACTTCCGCCAAGGAAGGTAGAATAGACGAGGGCATCGCCGCCAGGGGAGAGCTTGGTGACAAAGGCGTCTTCCCCTCCCCCATTATACGATGGGTCGTAGGCGCCGGGGGTGGTGGGGAAGTCGGGGGATTTTGTCACGCCTGTGATGTAAGCGCAGCCGCTGGCATCTACGACGATGGCGTGACCCTGATCCAGATTACTACCGCCGAGGAAGGTGGAATAGACGAGGGTGCGCCCATCAGGGGAGAGCTTGATGACAAAGGCGTCCCAGGCTCCCCCATTATACGATGGGTCGTAGGCGCCGGGGGTGGTGGGGAAGTCGGGGGATTTTGTCCAGCCGGTGATGTAAGCGCAGCCGCTGGCATCTACGGCGATGTCGTAGACCTCATCCGTATTCCTAACGCCGAGGAAAGTACTCCACACGAGCGGGTCTATGATGAGAGGCTGGGTGGGGTCATAGGCGCCTACGGCAATGCGGTAGGTGCTCCCCTCCGCTAAAAAACGGCTCTCCACGGGGTGCCCGCCCTGATAGGCATAGAGCTTGGTCAGCACCGCCTCGCCAAACCGCGTGCGGAAGGCCAAGGTCTGCCCTTCCTTTACATACACGGCCTCGGCGCCTTCCATGGAGAAACGGATCTGACTGGGGTCAGCCCCCGGCTGGACGATGAAGTCGAAGCGCGGCTGGCCGCCGTCAAAGTAGTACCGGAAGTCAATCCCGGGATAGACGTCCGAGAGGCGCACCTCAGCAAAGCGGGGCACATGGGCGGCATGACGGCTCGGGTCGTTGCCGATGAAATAGTTGAAGAAGCCCGGCAGCTGGTGTAGGCCGGCAGGCTCAGCGTGGATGTTGGCGCCGAGGAGGCACAGGCGCACGACATGACCGTAGCGCACTTGGGGCTGGTGGTCTCGGCCGAGCTTGTCAGGCAGCGGTTCAGGGACTGGGAAGGCCTCAGGTACCTGGGGCTCCTGGTCTTTGAATTGAAAGAAATCCAGGACGAGACCGTCTCTCGCGATCCAACAGTCGATGCCGCCGAGGCGAGCGAGGAAGAGGGCGTCCGGGTGCCACTGGCCTCGGTTTGGGATGAAGGCGAGGGCTTGGGATTTTTCTACCATTTTCTGCGTGGCGAGGCTTTGGGCCTCAAGCCAAAGACCTCCTACAAGGAAGGTTCCGATGAATAATTTTTGAAGCCTCATAGTGAGAACGAAGGTAGGAGTTTTGCGCAAAAATCCAGCAAGAGAGGCTATCTTTGTGGCATGTATAGGCTTTGGGTAGGGGTGAGTGTGCTTGTGTGGGCAGGGTGTCGGTCGGGGGGAGGGGTGGAGGCACTGCCGGCGGGCATAGCTGCACAAGCCAAAAGCAAAGACCCCTGTAAGGCGCTGCGGGAGGCGCTTCCCCCGCTAATGCCGCCTTTTCAGGTGCCCACAGGCCAATCTATTCCCGAGCCCTTCCCCATAGAAGCGCAAAACTGGCTCAAAAAGCGCTTCTCCGAGGTAGGGGTCTATACGCCAGTGGGCTGTTGGCGCGGGCCCGCCCCGCTGGAACTCTGGCTGATAGAAAGGCTTACCGCAGAAGGTACTTTTTACTATGCGGTACTGGTGGATTCCCTATGCGAGGTGCAGGATACGGCCCTCTGGGCCTATCAGTGGGTGCAGCCGGACCGGCTGGAGCAAGGGCGCGCCGAGGTAGATCGTTCGGGCACCTGCACTATCACCATAGAGAAGCATATTACCACCTTTGCGGGGGAGCAGCCGCAGACCACCACCACGACGGAACGGCGAGCCTATGCGGTGGATTGGACTGGTCGCAAGCTGCGCCCTTTATAGCCAGCCGCTGGACGCCCCGAAGCCCTTCTACTGGGGGGGAAGCCTCGGCATAGGCGGTAATCACTTGTGGTTTCGTCCCGCCCTCACCGTGCGGTATAACCATACTTTCTTTTACTGCTCCCCTTTCCCAGCGTATCTCTCGCTGGGTGTGGCGCATCCGGTGGCCTTTTTCATGCAGAAGGAGCGGTACGACCGGCCTATCTATGCGGCGCTGCATCTCCACCAGCGGTATTGGAGCGGGAAGGAGCTTCGGGGCGATACGCGGGTAGTCCTGCTTATGGGGGTGCGGGTGTGGTTAGAACCCTATCTCCAGCGGTTTTACCTGCAAGCGGGCATAGGCACGCAGGTGCATCGGGTGACGCCGGAGATTTGGCGGCTTTTGCCCAGTGGAGAGGTGGAGTTAGGGGGTTTTTATCGTCCGCACAAGTACGTGCCTAAGCGGCTTCGCCGAGAGGGGATTGAGCAGTGGTGAGGGTGGCTTCTATGCGGGCGAGGCGTACCCGCAGTTGCCAAATCCACACGGCCAAGGCGATAAATCCCACCACCGCTAAGTAAAAGAGGCCCCGGTGCGCCGGGCTAATATCCTCGGTGCGGAAGGCTGGGGTGCCTTCGGCGCCGGGATGGAGCCCCCCCAGATACCGCGGGAGAAAGAAGGTCAAGGGTATCACCAATATGGTGGCTATGATGTTATACACGGCGGCGAGGCGGGCGCGCAGGGCTTCTTCGCGTACGCTTCCCCGCAGGGCAAAGTATGCCCCGTACATGAGGAGGGCTATCAGCGCGAAGGTTTGCTTAGGGTCCCAGCCCCACCAGGCCTGCGGGTCGGTATCTGGGAGCGCTTCAGCCCAGGTGACCCGCGACCAGATAATCCCCGTAAGTAGTCCCAATCCCCCAAAGAACGTAGCCACGATAGCCGCTTCGCGGGCGCGACGGTCCCGGTCGGGGGCTTCTTTGAGGAGGTAGGCCCCGCTCCAAAAAAACGACACCCCCATAAGCGCATACATGGCAAACCACATCGGCACATGGAAAAAGAGGTTCCTATCTGTCCAGCCGAGGGCAGCAATGCGGGGAAGGTCTACGGTAAAAGCCAGCACCACGGTGGCTGTGAGGGAGAGGGTAGCCAGCAGCCCTGCGATTCGCATGTAGCGAAGTAACAGTTTTTTAGGGCATCTTTGTGGCATGGATAAGGAGACGCTTCGCCGGGAAGCGGAGGGGCTGCGGAACCTGTACCAGCAGCTACGGAGCCGGCTCGCTGAGGTTATTGTCGGCCAAGAAGAACCCTTGCATTTTTTAGCGCTTAGCCTTTTTGGGGGGGGGCATGCGCTCTTGATTGGCCCCCCGGGCGTAGCGAAGACGCTCATGGTCAGCAGCTTAGCGCAGGCACTGGGGCTTTCTTTCCACCGTATCCAATTCACGCCGGACCTGATGCCCGCCGACATCTTAGGCACCGAACTCCTCCAAATAGACCCAGAGACGGGCCAGCGGTACTTCCGCTTCACCCCGGGGCCGATTTTTGCGCATGTGGTTTTGGCCGATGAGATAAACCGCGCTTCGCCGAAAACGCAGTCGGCTCTCTTGGAGGCGATGCAAGAACGGTCCGTTTCTCTCTCGGGGCAAACCCATCCGTTGCCTGCGCCCTTTTTTGTCTTAGCCACCCAAAACCCGATTGAACAGGAGGGTACTTATCCTTTGCCGGAGGCCCAGCTGGACCGATTTATGTTTGCGATTTTTGTGGGGTATCCTTCGCGGGAGGAGGAGATGGAGATTGTGCGGCGTACCACAGCGGTGTGGGAGCCGCAGGTAGAGGCGCTGCTTAGCGCGGAGCAAATCCTCCATTATCAGCGCCTCGTGCGGATGATGCCCGCGCCAGACAATGTGATTCGGTATGCGGTGGAGCTGGTGCGCAGCACCCGGCCGCAGGAGAACCAAGACCCTTTCATTCGGGAGAATGTCACGTGGGGCGTAGGTCCCCGAGCGGCTCAGTTTCTCCTCTTAGCGGCAAAAACCCATGCCTTGCTTTCCGGCAAGTATGCCCCCGATGTAGAAGATATTCAGCGGGTAGCTATCCCCGTCTTGCGCCACCGTATGGTGCTTTCTTACCAAGCGGAAGCGGAGGGTATCTCGCCTGAGCGCCTCATCACCTATCTCATGGAGGAAAAAGTCCCCGTGGTGTAGGTATGTCGTACCTCTTGGCAATAGACGAGGGCACCAGCTCGGCCAGGGCCATTGTATTTACGCCGCAGGGGGAGATAGTGGGGCTGGGCCGGCGAAGCTTTCCCTCGTACTATCCGCAGCCGGGCTGGGTAGAACAGGACCCCGACGAGATTTGGGAGGCCCAATACGAAGCCGTCTCAGAGGCCCTCCAAGTGGCTGGGGTGTCGCCTTCGGCGATTGTAGCGGTGAGCATTACCAACCAGCGGGAAACAACGATTGCGTGGGATAAAACCTCTGGACGGCCGTATGGGCGGGCCATTGTGTGGCAGGACCGACGCACAGCCGATTATTGCGCAAGCTTAGCACCAAAAGCGGCCTTCCTCCGCGAAAAGACCGGCCTTGTGCCTGACCCCTACTTCTCCGCCTCTAAGATGCGCTGGATGCTCAAAGAAGGCGGCATACCCCCTACCGCAGCCTTCGGCACCGTAGATAGTTGGCTGCTCTATAAACTCACCGGCAAGCACCTTACCGATGTCTCTAATGCTTCCCGTACCTTGCTCTTTGGGCTGCGTTCCCTGGCTTGGGAAGAGAAGCTTCTCACGCTTTTTGGGGTCCCCCGCGAGAGCCTTCCTGAAGTGCGCCCCAGTGGTAGTTTCTTTGGAGAGACCACGCTATGGGGGGCTCGCTGGCCGATACTGGCGGTCTTAGGGGATCAACAAGCAGCGCTGTATGGGCATGGAGCCTACGAGCCCGGCCAAGCTAAAAACACCTATGGAACCGGGTGCTTTATCTTGAAAAATGTGGGTTCGGAGCCGTTGCCTGCGCCGGCGGGGCTTTTGACCACAGTAGCTTGGCAAGTAGAGGGAGAGGCGGCCACCTATGCCTGGGAGGCGGCTATCTTCAATGCGGCGGCGGCCCTCCAGTGGCTGGAACAGATGGGCCTCTTGCGGGATTATGCCGAGCTGGATACTTTGCAGGGGTCGGCTGGGGAGGTCTTTTTTGTGCCGGCGTTTACGGGCTTAGGGGCGCCGTACTGGGACCCGTATGCGCGGGGCCTTATCATAGGGCTGACCCGGGAAACCTCAAGGGAGACGCTCCTCTTAGCTGCCTTGGAAGCTATTGCCTATCAAAGCGCCGAAGCGCTGGAACTTTTTGGGGAGTTTCAAGAGCTGTACGTAGATGGAGGCGTGAGCGTGAATGCTTACCTCATGCAGTTTCAAGCGGACCTGATGGGGCGGCCGGTGGTGCGTCCCATTCACGGCGAAGTGACGGCTTGGGGCGCAGCTGCGCTGGCCGGCCGGCAGGCCGGGCTTACCGTGGGACGCTTGCCAGTAGCGCAGCGATTCCTGCCCCAGCAGCAAGGCCGTTCCCTCGCCCGCTGGAAAGAAGCCGTAGCTCGCGCCCGCCAATGGGCCCGCCCTTGACTTAGTGAGGCATACCTAATACCTTCGCGGCGATGGTATGGCTTTTTCTCTCCCCCGACTTTCCGCCTAACTATCATCTTTTTGCGTGGCATTTTCGGGAGCTGGGCGGCACCAGTGTGGGTATTGGGGGTCCCAGCTTTCAGGAGCTGTCCCTTCATGTGGCGCAGGCGCTTCACCGCTATGTGGGCGTGGACGACCTTCATGCTACCGAGGCCGTGATAGCGGCGGCCCGTACCCTCGCCCATGAAGTCGGCCCCCTCGCAGGGGTGGATTCTTTCAACGAGTATTGGCTCCCCTTAGAAGCAGCTATACGGGAAGCCTTAGACATCCCGGGCCCGCGGCCCGCAGACCTGCCGGCCTTCCAGCAAAAAAGCCACATGAAGGCTTACTTCCAAAAAGCAGGCATTGACCCTATTCCCGGGCGAGTGGCCGAGAGCTTTGCAGATGTGGAGGCGTTTGTGCAGACGTATGGCTTCCCGGTGATTGCTAAGCCGGATAAAGGCGTCGGAGCCGCTTCCACCCAAAAAATCTCTACTGAAGAGGAGCTTCGGCGCTTCCAGACTACCTTTCGGCCCGGCTACCTCTTGGAAAAGTTTATCACCGGCACCATCCAAACCTACGATGGTTTAGTGGATAGGGAGGGGCGGATTGTCTTTGCGGCTTCGCTGGAGTATAGCCGAGGAGTAGCCGAGGTGGTGAGCCAAGAGACCGATATTTTTTACTTTGTGCAGCGCGAAATCCCTGCTGACCTGGCGGAAATAGGCCCTCGTATTGTACAAGCTTATGGGCTTACCATGCGGTTTTTTCACTTTGAGTTTATTCGTAGTTCGGAGGGGCGGCTTTATCCCTTAGAGGTGAATATGCGTCCGCCGGGCTATCCGACGCTGGACCTTTTTAACTTTGCCCACGACATAGACTTGTACCGCATCTGGGCGCAAGCGGTGCATGGACAATCCGTGGGCCCCTTGCCTAAGGCTGCTTACTATGCCTGTTATATCGCCCGGAAAAATACGATTGGCTACGAGCATACGCAGGAGATGGTTCTGCGCCGTCTGGGAGATAGGCTTTTGTACCACGGCCCTACCAATCCGCTCTTTCGGGCAGCGATGGGGGACTATCATTATGTGATTCGCACGCCGGACTTTACCGAGATGGTGGAGCTGGCGACCTATGTACAGAAGCGCCTTACTTTGTAAGGATGGAGGTCACGCATAAGCGCTGGTTTGTTCCCGAACTGGGGCGAGAAATGGGGGTCAACCGCTACGGCCACGCAGGCCAGCCCTTTTTAGCGTTTCCTGCCCAAGAAGGAAACCACCGAAACTGGGAGGATTTTGGTCTCATAGCGGCCATTGCCCCCTTCATAGAAACAGGACGCATCCAGGTCTTTACGGTGGATAGTTACGACAGCGAAAGCTGGACAGGAAACTTACCCTTTCCCCAGCGGGGCCAGGCCCACGAACGGTACGTGCGCTTCATCGTAGACGAGGTTTTGCCTTTTATTCGTTCATTTTCGGATAAGCTGCCTTGGACTTCGGGCATAAGCATGGGCGCTTACCACGCAGCTAACTTCCTTTTTCGTTTTCCCCATCTTTTCGGTGGCACCATAGCCCTCAGCGGGGTATATGACCTCTCCGACTTTTTAGGCGAATATGCCGACGAAATAGTGTATTACAATAGTCCCTTGTGGTTTTTGCCCAATCTTACAGACCCGTACTATTTGGAGGAGCTGCGGAAAAAAACCATCGTATTGTGTGTAGGGCAGGGAGCTTGGGAGGAACCCATGCTTACCCATACCCGCCGCATGCAAGAAGTTTTGGCCCAGAAGCAGATTCCCGCATGGGTGGATATTTGGGGCCCCGATGTACATCATGACTGGCCGTGGTGGCATAAACAACTGCCCTATTTTCTGGAAAAGTTTTTTTGAGCTGTATCGTCCCTGTCTGGAAGTAGAACAACTAATCAGATAGTAAGCCCGTGAAAATCCAGCATTCCACGAGAAGGGCAGTGTACCCCTTTCAAGAGCTGGCTGAGAAACCGGATAGGCCTCCTTCTGCCCTGGAAAGGCAGGGGGAGAGAGCAACGCTGGCGATAAAAAAAGGAGGGGAGATCCGATTCGCCCAAAAACCGTATCTTTGCCTTTGGTATGCGTACGCTGTGGTTTGCCAGTGGCTTACTGGTGGCTTCGCTTCTGTGGGCACAAAAGAAGGCCGTAAAAGATGATAAAGCTCCTGCCGATAAGCCTGCTAAACTGGTAGAGTTTCCTAAGATAGAGCACGACTTCGGCAAAATCAAAGAAGAAGACCGCACAGCTGCTACGCGGTTTTCTTTCAAGAATGTAAGCAAAGAGCCTGTACGGGTGGTGGATGTGAAGGCTTCCTGTGGCTGTACTTCTCCGAGCTGGAGCAAGGAGCCCGTAGCCCCGGGCAAGGAGGGCTTTATAGAAGCGCAGTACAGCGCTTGGGGGCGTCCGGGGGCCTTCACCAAGACCCTTACGGTGCGCATCCGCTCCGAAAAAGACACCACTAAGGAAGAAACCTATGTGCTCACTATCAAAGGGGAGGTGCTCCCCCGTCCTAAGGGCCCCGAAGATTGGTATCCTACGAAAGTAGGTAACCTGCGCTTCGGCCCCGCGAACCATGTTTCCTTCGGCACTATCAAAACCAACGAAAAGAAAACCCTCACCGCTACCGTCTACAACGACTCCGACAAGCCGATTGAGCTCCGCCAGTTCTCGGATGTGCCTAAGCACATCAAGGTTTCCTTCAAAACCCCTAAGGGCCCAGTACCTAACTATGTGCTCCCGCCGAAAGATACCGTCCAAATAGTGGTGGAGTATGATGCTGGTGCGGCCGGCGATTACGGTTTTGTGTATCACATGCTAAAACTCCGTACAAACGATGCCGTAGAAGCCGATAAGCCTTTCTATGTAACCGCCAATATTGAAGAGTACTTTGGTGAGCTTACGGAGGAAGCCTTAGCGCAGGCCCCTCGTGTGCAGTTTGAAAGTACAGAATATAACTATGGCAAAATCAAAGCGGGTGAGAAAGTCACGCATGAGTTTCGTCTCACAAATGCGGGTAAGAAGCCGCTCATTATCCGCAAGGTGAAGGCCAGCTGTGGCTGTACGGCCGCCCTCCCCGATAAAACCGAACTCAAGCCGGGGGAGACGACCAGCATCAAGGTTACCTTTGACTCCACGGGCCGCGCCGGAAAAGACTCTAAGAGCGTGACCGTCATCACCAACGACCCCCGCCAACCTACTACCAATCTGATTATCCAAGGCGAGATAGAGCCGGTAACGAAGTAAGGAGACGCGTTCCCGGCTTGCTTCGGCCCAGCCTCTGGCTGGGCCTTTTGTTTTGAGAAATACCCTGGTGCTTAGTGCTTCTACGGCTCAGGAGAAGCGGGCTACCTCCCAGACGGTATTTTGAACCTTTCAGGTGGAAAATGCGACGACTCGGGCGCAGTGTTCGTCTTTTTGCTTAAGAAGGGGCTTGGGAGATACAGGCTTGCCATATACCTTTGCTTCATGCGAGGCTTAAAACTACTGGGCTTGCTGCTGGGGCTGGAGGTAGGCCTCTCATCGCTGTATGCTACGCACCTTATGGGGGGTGAGATTACCTACCAGTGCATCGGCCCTAATCAATATCGCATACGCGTAAAACTCTACCGCGACTGTGGAGGTATAGCATTGGAAAATCCTATTATTCTCTACTATTCTTCTGCGCAATGTAATGTAAATGCCTCTATTTCGTTGAACCGTCTCAGCGTTACAGACATTACCCCGGTGTGTCCGGGGGGGCAAAGTCGGTGTGGTGGTAGTGGCCCCTATGGCTGGGAAGAGCATGTCTATGAAGGTACGCTTACCCTGCCGCCCGGATGCTCGGACTGGACTCTTTGGTATAGCAACTGTTGTAGAAATAGCGCTATCACCACCGGGCCGGCGGATGACTACTTTACCATTTATACCAACCTTAATAACACCGTAACCCCCTGCAATAACTCCCCCGTGTTCAATGTGCCGCCTACGGCTTTGGCGTGTGTGGGGCAGAGGACATGCCTCAATCCGGGGGTTACGGACCCCGATGGCGACTCCTTGGCTTTTAGCTTGACCTATTGCCGGTCCTCTAATGCTTCCACCAGTGTAGGCTACTCGGGGGGATACAGCGGGACTAATCCGCTCCCTACCGGGGGAGGGACTACAGTGGACCCCCGAACAGGTACGGTATGCTTTACGCCCAGCGCGCAGGCGGTGGGTATTATTTGCATTCGGATAGAGGAGTTTCGGAATGGCGTAAAGATTGGCGAGTACCTGCGAGACATGCAGGTACGGGTCATTGCGTGCTCTAACCAGCTTCCGGTCGCTTCTGGGATAAATGGCGTGCCGTATAATCCCAATGACCCTACTACCTATACCATAGAAGTCTGCGCCACCGGTACCAACTACTGTTTCAACTTGAACTTTTCCGACCCGGATGGTCAGCCGCTCACCGTCTCATGGAATAACGGTATCTCTGGGGCTTCCTTTGTGGTCAACAATAATGGGACCACTAATCCTACCGCTACTTTCTGCTGGACCCCTACCCCTGCGGATATAGGTTCGCATACTTTTGTTGTCACGGTACAAGATAATGCTTGTCCTATCCGAGGGGTCAATAGCTATGGCTATGTGGTGAATGTAATCGGAGGGGTTTCGTATCCGGTGGATGCGGGTCCGGATGCGACTATTTGTCAGGGACAATCCGTTACTTTGAATGGTTCTGTGGCGGGGCCCCCAGGCGATATTGCCAGTATCCAATGGTCTCCCGCGACAGGACTTAGTAATCCCAATATTTTGACGCCGGTGGCTTCGCCCACCTCTACGACGACCTATACGTTGGAAGTGACTTTTGTGGGGGGCTGCAAGCGCCGAGACCAAGTGACCGTGACGGTATTGCCGCCGCCGGCGCCGCCGACGGTTTCCCCGCCTTCGGCCCAAGTATGTACAGGTAGTAGCGTTTTACTTACAGCTTCCAGTCCAGGAGCCGTAGATTATGAGTGGCATGATGGCGCACCGAATGGGCCTATTGTGCAGAATGGGCCTACTTTTAATGCTTCGCCAGGAAGTAGTACGACCTATTATGTGGTAGCGGTGAGTGCGAATGGCTGCCGGTCGGCGCCGACGCCTGTGTCCGTAGCGGTCAATCCGCCGCCCCCGCCTGTTTCCTGTGTGGTCATCTATGTGACGCCGGGCGGCTGTGGCGGCGGTCCCGGCTGCGGTACCCGCGCAAACCCCGCCAATCTCCCCACCGCTATCGCCATGGCCCAGTGTAATAACAGCTACCTCAAGCTGGCCTGCGGTACCTACAACATCGATAATTCAATCTCTTTTACCAGCAATACGACGGTGGAGGGCGGCTATGACCCCGCCACCTGGGATAAGACCAACGGCTGCCAGACCATCATCTACCGCACCCCAGCCAACGTCCAGCCCAACCCTAACCGACTCGTGGCTATAGAGCTAAACTCGGTGCGGTACTTCGCCATGTATGATGTGACGGTGCAGACCGCCGATGCGCCTAATCCCCCTATTGCCGGCGATTATCGGGGGGTCTCTACCTATGCCCTCTACATGGCGGGATGTCAAGATTATAAGTTTGTGCGGTGTGGGTTTATCTCAGGGAATGCTTCTAAGGGAGCCGACGGCCAACCAGGAAACCCCGGCCGAAATGCCGCCGCTTATCAGAATGGTCCTTTCTGCGGCCAATCAGGCGATCAAGATAACTGCGGCTGGGCAAATGGAAATGGCGGGGCGGGTGCTACTGTGCCTTGGGGAGCTAACGGCGGAAATGGCGGTAATGGCGGATATGACGGAGGATCAGGGAATAGTGGTCAACAAGCGCCCTGTGGCGGTAATGTCGTGTGTTCTGGAGGGGGAGGAGGGACTGGAGGAGGTGGCTGTGGTTCAGGCTTCGGTTGCGACTGTGATGGCGCTGGCAATCATGGTCAGCCGGGGCAAAATGGAGGAAATGGTAATCCTGGAGCGACTGGAACAGCCGGTTCGTCAGGAACAGCGGGAGTTTGGTGGCAGCCAGGTGGACAGGGGGGTACAGGCGGACAGGGACAGCATGGTAGAGGTGGTGGCGGGGGTGGTGGCGGCGGCGGACAATCAAATTTGATATGTGGTTGGCGTGGAACGGGAGCCGGAGGGGGTGGGGGGGGAGCTGGAGGAGAAGGCGGGTATGGTGGCACTGGTGGCTGGGGCGGTGGCAGCAGCTTCCCCATCTACCTCTACCAAAATGGTGGGGGCAGCCAGTTTATAGATTGTGGGTATAGTACGGGGGCGGCTGGGGCCGGAGGCATAGGCGGAGTGGGTGGGGCAGGAGGAGCAGGTAGCTTAGGAGCTGGACAAGGAGGCAGTCCCACAAGCTGCCCGCGGGACGGCTGTGATATAGGCTATGGGGGGCGAGGCGGCAATGGCGGCAATGGCGGCAGTGGCGGCAGTGGTGGCAATGGCCAGTCCGGCATAGCTTATGCACTCTACGTGGTCAGCGGTACGCTGCCTTCAGTGGTCGTCGGAGGCACCCCCATCGCCATAGCGTTGGGCGGCAATAACCCTACGCCCTACAACTTCGCGGCTGAGCCGATTATCCGCGTCTCTGGGTTTGCTTGCACCAATAAAGATTACACTCTCCAGGTCACCACTGGCGGCTTCAATCAGTGGACCTCGCTGGGGCCAGGCGCTACCGCCACCGTGCCGAATACGAATAACCCCATTACGTACCAATATACCACCGTTGGCCGCAAGACCATCGTCGTGCGGGTAGGGGGGGTGGATTATACCTTCACGGAGTTTATCGGGATACTACTGCCTGATAACCAGCGCCCGAACGTGACCGCTAATCCGGTCGGGCCTATCTGTCAGGGAGAAGTAGCTACTTTCACCGGGGACTTAGCGGGGGTTCAATACCAGTGGGAACAGTATCCTCCCGCTGGCCCGGTGGTAAATGGCCCTAATGCGCAAAGCTGGCAAATAGCCTTTACGCAGCCAGGCATCCATACCATTCGTCATCGGGTATATACCGACTGCTGTGGATGGACCCCGTGGGATTCTGTGACGATGGAGGTGTACCCGCAGGCGACAGTGAGTGTGGCCCCTGCTGCCCCGGCTATTTGCTATGGCGATCAGGTCACGCTCACCGCTACTTTTGCGCCGGCGGGTTCTACTATCTTATGGTCGCCAGCGAATGGCCTGAATACCACCACGGGCGCGACGGTGGTAGCTTCCCCGACCAGTACGACGACCTATACAGCGCTGGTGGTGCCTCCCGTGGGCTCGTGTGTGGCCACAGCGAATGTCACCGTCACGGTGAATCCGCTCCCAGACGCCACAGCAGCGGTGACTCCTGCGAGCTGCGGCAATAACGGGAGTGTTACCCTCACTATCACCGCCGGGGCCCCTCCAGTAAATGTAGTCTGGAATACCACTCCCCCTCAAACCGGCCTCACAGCCACCAACCTTCAGCCGGGCATTTATCAGGCTACCCTCACGGATGCTAACGGCTGCGTAAATACCGTATCTGTATTTGTGCCTGCGCCGCCGGGAGCGCTTTTAGCCTGGCTGCAATCCTCCCAAGAGCCTTCCTGCTTTGGCCAAAGTAACGGTTCGGCGACCATAGGCGTGACAGGCGGAACGCCGCCATACACCTATACTTGGTCGCATAACCCCGCCCTCAACGCCCCCACAGCTACGGGGCTCAGTGCCGGTAGTTATACGGTGGTAGTCACGGATGGCGCGGGATGTACTTTTACGGTGCCCTTTGCCTTAGGGCAGCCTGCGCCGCTCACCATAGCGCTGGACTCGCTCCGCCAAAATGAACCCGTAAGCTGCTCCGGCGCGTGTAATGGCGTCATTACCGTGGAGGCCGACGGAGGGACGCAGCCACGGACCTATACATGGAGTAGCTCTACCTATCCGGGTTTTTCCTTTTCGGGGGTAGATGCGGCAGGTACCCAGGTGACCGGCCTTTGCGAGGGCGAATACACTATCACTGTCACGGACGCAAATGGGTGTACAGCGTCTATTACGGTGCAGCTGGGGGTTACCCCACTCAACTACACTTTGAGCAAAACCGATGCGCTCTGCTATGGAGCTCCGCAAGGGTCTGTATCCGTCACTATCATCACTGCGCATTCGGGCACGAGCTGGGTATGGACGGGGCCCCTTGGCTACACTTCTGCGCCTAATGAAACCAATCCCACAAACCTTGTGCCGGGATGGTATTATATTCACTTCACTATCCCTGGATGCCCGGGGACAGTCACGGACTCCATATATGTGGACTCTCCGCCTGATATAACACTCTCTGTCACCCATACGGAACCGCTCTGCAATGGTGACGCCAATGGTTCCATCACCGTCGTAGCGAGTGGGGGGGTAGGCGGCTTCCAATACAATATCAACGGTGGGCCATGGGGCGCAGCTAATACCTTCACGGGCCTGACTGCGGGTACCTATACCCTCGGCGTACAGGATGCTAACGGATGCCAGAAGTATGTAACTTATGTGCTCCCTGAACCGGCGGCTTTGGCCCTGGATCCACCTACAGTGACAAATGTGCGGTGTAATGGGGGTTCAGATGGGAGCATAACGGTGAATGTAGTGGCGGGTAGCGGTACAGCGCCATATGAGTATAGTTTGAACGGCGGGCCGTATCAGTCTTCGGCCACCTTTACGGGGTTGAGTGCTGGGAGTTACACGGTGACGGTACGGGATGCGAATGGGTGTACGATAAGTCAGACTGTGACGGTGGGTCAGCCTACGGCGTTGGCGTTGAATGCGCCTACGGTGGTGGATGTTCGCTGCAATGGGGGGTCGGATGGGAGTATAACGGTGAATGTAGTGGCTGGTAGCGGTACGGCGCCGTACGAGTATAGTTTGAACGGCGGACCGTATCAAGCGTCGGCTACCTTTACAGGCCTGAGTGCGGGAAGTTATACGGTGACGGTACGGGATGCGAATGGGTGTACGATAAGCCAGACAGTGACGGTGGGGCAGCCAGCGACGGCATTAGCGTTAGATCCGCCTACGGTGGTGGATGTTCGCTGCAATGGGGGCTCGGATGGGAGCATAACGGTGAATGTGGTGGCTGGTAGCGGCACGGCGCCGTACGAGTATAGTTTGAACGGCGGGCCGTATCAAGCATCGCCAACCTTTACGGGGTTGAGTGCGGGAAGTTATACGGTGACGGTACGGGATGCGAATGGTTGTACGATAAGTCAGGTAGTGACGGTGGGTCAGCCTACGGCGTTGGCGTTGAATGCGCCTACGGTGGTGGATGTTCGCTGCAATGGGGGCTCGGATGGGAGCATAACGGTGAATGTGGTGGCTGGTAGCGGCACGGCGCCGTATGAGTATAGTTTGAACGGGGGGCCGTACCAAGCATCGCCAACCTTTACGGGGTTGAGTGCGGGAAGTTATACGGTGACGGTACGGGATGCGAATGGTTGTACGATAAGTCAGGTAGTGACGGTGGGTCAGCCTACGGCGTTGGCGTTGAATGCGCCTACGGTGGTGGATGTTCGCTGCAATGGGGGTTCGGATGGGAGCATAACGGTGAATGTGGTAGCTGGTAGTGGTACGGCTCCGTATGAGTATAGTTTGAATGGCGGGCCGTATCAAGCGTCGGCTACCTTTACGGGGTTGAGTGCTGGGAGTTACACGGTGACGGTACGGGATGCGAATGGTTGTACGATAAGCCAGACTGTGACGGTTGGTCAGCCGGCGGCGCCGGTGAGTTTTACTTTCACGGTGACGAATGCCCCGTGCTATGGAGGTCTTGGTACGATAGTGTTTTCTGCGAGTGGGGGGGTAGGTGGATATGAATATGGAGTGGATGGGGTGTATGGGTCTAATGCGACGGTGTCTGTGCCGGCGGGTACTTATGTGCTAACGGTGCGAGATGCGAATGGATGTGTAGCGGGTGCGCAGACGGCGGTGGTAGGGCAACCGCAACCTGTGGTAGGGAGTGTGGCGAGTTTGACGGTGGCGACGTGTCGGGAGTCGTCGGATGGGGGTGTGGTGCTTACGGCGCAGGGGGGTACGAGTGCGAGTGGGAGCTATACTTATGTGTGGGTGAGTCATCCGCAGTACAGTGGGGCGAATGTGAGTGGTTTAGCGCCGGGGTCGTATGAGGTGGTGGTGCGTGACGATAATGGGTGTGAGGACACGATACGGTTTAGTGTGCCGTATCGGAGCTATGTGGATGCGGCGTTGCAGCCGGTGGATGTGAGTGGGTGTGTGCCGCTTGGGGGTAGTTGGGTAGCGCTACCGAGTGGGGTAGGCCCGTACAGCTATGAGTGGGATATGGGGGATGGGACGGTGGTAAGGGATTCGGTGGTGGAGCATGTGTATGCGATGCAGGGGAGTTACAGCATTCGGTTGATAGTTCGGAATGGGGATGGGTGTGCGGATACGGCGTATGGGGTAGCGCAGGCGTACTTTACGCCGGTGGCGAGCTATACGATAGATCCGGATACGAGTGTGGATAGGGTAGTAGGGACGGTATTTACGCTGACGAGCACGACGCAGAATGCGCAGCGGGTATGGTGGGGTATAGAAGGGTATGGGGTGCATGAGGGGCCGGTATGGCAGGTGCGTTTTGATAGGCCTGGGCGGTATTGTTTCAAGGTGTGGGCGCAGAATGGGAGTTGTGTAGATTCGGCGAGTGGGTGTATAGAGGTGAAGGACCCGTATGTGTATTTACCGAATGCGTTTTCGCCGAATGGGGATGGGGTGAATGATGTATTTGAGATAAAGGCGTTTGGGCTGAAGGAGCCGCGGGTGCGGATATATGATCGGTGGGGTGTGCTGGTGTTTGATAATGGGGGGGACATGAGTCGGCACTGGGATGGGACTTATCGGGGTTCTCCTGTGCCGGAGGATGCGTACACGGTGGTGATAGAAGGGAAGCTCCCGCCCTTTGATAAGCCTATAAAACGCAGTGGGACTGTCACGGTCGTCCGATAATGTGTTATGGATAGGGACCGCCGGTCTGGCGGTTAGGGGCAGGTTTAAAACCTGCCCCGTTTTTTTATGTCATCATAAATGGATTTCGTCAAAACGTCCTACGAAGTGTTTTTGGGTAACCAGCCATTCCAAGGCCCAGACTGCACCCTCGGCAAAAATGACTCGGCTGTGTGCGCGATGGCGTAGCTCTATCTCTTCGCTGGGACCGCTCAGTAGGAGTAGGTGTTCGCCGATAACCTCCCCTACTCGTAGGCTGTGGATAGCCTGAATGAAGGGGAAAAGCGATTGCAGCTCGCGGGCTGTACCGCTTGGAGCATCTTTTTTATGGCGATGGTGGATATCCACGAGTATCGCCTCCCAATCCGAGAAGCTTGGCCACTGGGCAGCGATGGCTTTTAGGGCCATTTTTAGGAGGAGGATACCTCGGCTAAAGTTACTTCCCCATATCCACCGGGCCTGGGACTGACTTGTTGCCCAGGTGCGGAGGCTTTCTTCTTGGCTTTGCCAGCCGGTGGTGCCCGTAACCAAAGGAAGGCCCCGACTGATACAAGCTTTTACTACCGTTTCGGTTTGGCTGGCATGGGAAAAGTCTATCACGCCTTCTACGGAGGGGCTTTCCCAAAAGGAGGGCTCCGGCCGGCCTACTGCAGCCACCACCGAATGCCCTTTGGCCCTAAGTACTTCTTGTAGGGCTTTTCCCATGCGCCCCGTGCCTATTATCGCTACCCGCATAGGCAAAAGTATATTCCCTGTACCTTTGTCGGGATTATGTTAAGGGAGAACTATGTGGCTTCTTTTGCGGCGTGAGGCCTCGCCGGACGGGATAGTGGCTTTTCTCCAGCAGCGGGGGATAGCTGTACAGACCCAGCGTGTGGGGGAACGTTGGGCTATTTTCCTCCCTGCAAATGGGGCTGTAACTGAGGCTTGCTTGCGCTGGGAAGAAGTGGAGCGGGTGATTTCGGGGGAGGAGGCTTATCCTTTGGTGCGGGCCTGGACAGGGGAGGTGCAGATAGGGACATGGCGGCGCGGGGAAGCCTTGCTCTGGATAGCCGGGCCTTGTAGCGTAGAGGAAAGAAGAAGTCTCTTGGCTGTAGCCCAAGCGCTCAGAGATTTAGGCGTGCAGGTGTTACGCGGAGGGGCTTACAAAGCGCGCACTTCCCCCTATACCTTCCAGGGCTTAGGTGAGCAGGCCTTGGACTGGCTGGCCGAAGCCAAGGCCCTCACTGGCCTTCCAGTGTGCGTGGAGATACTCACTGAACAGCATGTCGCCCTCTATCTGGAGAGAGGCATAGATGTTTTCCAGATTGGGGCGCGTAACATGGATAACTATTGGCTTTTGCGGGAAGTGGGCCAGGCTAAGCGTCCCGTACTGCTTAAGCGCAATCCTCAAGCAACCATTCAAGAATGGCTTTTAGCGGCGGAATACCTTCTCCTCCATGGGGCGTCGGTGGTGTGGCTGTGCGAGCGCGGCATACGCACTTTTGAGCGTTCGCTGCGCTATACACTGGATGTGGGGGCCTTGCCTGTGGTGGCGCAAGAAACGGCTTTACCGCGGCTGGTAGATCCCTCTCATGCGGCGGGACGCTGGATGTATGTAGAACCCTTAGCGCTTGCGGGAGTAGCTGCCGGGGCGGAGGGCCTTCTCATAGAAGTCCATCCTAATCCTCCGGCCGCACGCTCGGATGCGGCCCAGCAGCTGACGGTGGAGCAGTTCGCTCGGCTTAAAGAACGGGCCGAAGGGCTTTTCGCCGGGCTAAGGGGCTTGCGCCAGCCACTCCAATCCCAACCGTAATACCTCTCGCATGCGCTCCTCCACGGAGGTGCCGCCATTTTGATACAAAAGGGCGCCTTTTTTTCGGTGAGCTACGCCTAAGCAGATCGCCCCTGCCTCATGTCCCAACGCCTGCGCTAAAAAATACAAGGGGGCTACCTCCATTTCTATGTTTTGGATGAATACCCCTTCGTACTGAAATTGGGCCAGCCAGTCAGGCAGGTGGGGATAGCGTATAGGGACGCGTACCGCCCGGCCCTGGGGGCCATAAAAGCCTGCGGCACTGTACGTGATCCCCTGTACCCAAGGTAGCCCCACAGCAGCATTTTGCGCCGCTTGCTCCTTGAAGAATGACGAGGTGGAGACGCCGTACCACGGGAGCTTTTGCTGAGCAAGCCTATACCAGTGTTCTTGGAGTGCCTGGCTTAGGGGGGCAATCGTAGGCGCCTGGTAAAAGAAAGGCAGCGGATCTACCCCTACCCCGTACGTGCTGAAAACCACCGCCCCAATAGGAACGTCGGCTTGCAAGAGGCCACAGGTACCTACGCGTAGAAAGTACAGTTTCTGTTGGGTAGGGAAAGGTACGCCTCGGCTTAGGTCTATGTTGTGCAAGGCGTCCAGTTCTACTACGGCAATCTCGGTGTTGTCGCCGCCAATCCCTGTGCCCAAGATAGTTAGGGATACCCCCTTATAAAGCCCTGTTACCCAGACAAACTCTCGGTGGTGGCCGCGGTGCTGTACGCTATCTAACAGAGGTTCGGCGAGGGCGACCCGGCCAGGGTCTCCCACCAAGAGGCATCGGTGAGAAGCCTGGCCGGGCTGCATGCCGAGGTGATAGATGCTGCCATCTGGTTGGCGTGGTAGCTCACTGGGGCGCATGTGGGGATGATAACCCTCACTCTTTGACAAGGCGGAGAAGCTGTCTATGCGTACCTACCTGTACCTCTACCATATATACCCCCGCCGGTAGGTTCCCTATAGGCAAGGCGTGCCGAAGCTCCGGTCCTTCCACTTCCAAGCGGTTTTCTTGGAGGACTTGTCCTGTCATGGAAAGGATCCGATAGGTAGTTTTTTCTCCTGCGGCTCCCTTTATAAGTAGGTAAGTCTCTTGAGCGGTGGGGTTAGGCGCTAAGGTGAGCACCGGCATGGCTGGCGAAAGAATAGAAGTGGTAAGGTTTTCTCTCACCTGTATGCTGTCCAAGAAGAGATTATTCCCCATCTCGGTGATGTTTTCAAAACGGATAAGAACTGTCTGGCCAATGTAGCTGGAGGGGATAGAGACAACCTCATGGCGCCATGCATTATTAGGACCTGTAGGGGGAACCGCCTGGTCTGTACTTTGAAACCCTCTATTGACTACCTGTATAGCTTGTCCTGTCACATCTAAATCTTCTCCGCCTTTGTAGTAGAGGGGGGTCCAGGTAGTACCACAGTCGCTGGATATAGATACCCGTAAGGTATCTCCATACAGGTATCCATAAATGGAGGGTGAAAGGGTAGTATTTTCCCAATACAAGGCTCGATAATACACATCAAACTCTATGGCTGGATTTTGTGCGGAAGAAGGGATAGCGATAGGCGGCGTGATGAGGTAATCTCGTTGGGTGCGATTAGGATAAGTGTAGTTGCGGAGGCGGGCCATGCCGTTACTGGCACCGAAGCTGCCTCGGCTGGTGGAGCTGTATCTATCCCAGGTGATAGGACTATTTCCCACGGCAAAGTCAGGATTGATGCGCACCCACCCGGCAGGGGGAAAAGTCGTGCCCTCAAATCCCTCCGAAAAAGGATACGAAGCCGTTTGCGCCGGGTCTCGCACAATCAAGAACCCTGTATATACCGTATCATCGCTGCCCGCTTGGTTGGTGACGGAGAGATACACATCATAAGCGCCGGGGGTATTTGGCGCGGTAAGGGTAGCACAAGGGCCTTGGGTAGAGGAGGCTACGACCGTAGCGCCTTGGCGAATCTCCCACTGAAACTGGTTGGGCTGGCCCCAGCTGTAGCTTTGCAAGGTGATACTTTGCCCTGGGCACACGTAGCACGGCGGCTGCTCGCAGCCTTGCAAAGCGAGATTGGCTTTGATGCGGCCCCAAGGACCGGTCCCAGTGGCTTGGAGGTTGGTGCTCTGCCACTGCTGGCGGTCGGCGGCATTTTGCAAAGCAGTGGTCATGCGTACTCGCTGCCCCTCGGTGAAAATATCTAAAGAAGCATCATCCAGATAATCCATGTAGTTACGCACTTGGTCCGGACGATCTCCGCCCGTCGCAGAGGTGTTCTCTTGGCAAGTATTTTGGCGACGAGCTCCGCCGAAGTTATTCTGGTAGGTAGGGGGGGTATCGCATACGCGGTCTCCGCCGGAGCTGCAATTGCTATTGGTGGTACCGCCACAGCTTCCCTGAAAGGTATGGTATAGATTGAGGTAGTGCCCAATCTCGTGGGTGGTGGTTTGTCCGCCCCCCGTATTGCCGAAGTAACTGGATATTACTACTACCCCCTCGTCTGTATCTGAACTTCCATCTGGGAAGAGCGCAAATCCTAATATAGTGCAGTTGGCTCCACCTGACATACAGATTTGGTTTACGACCCAGATATTGAGATATTTATTGCGCGGCCAGCCTACATTGGTTTTCATCGTGGTGGCGTTGTTGCTGCTTCCACTCATATTTACCAAGGCGTCGGTAAGTCCTGCAGCGGAATAGTGTGTATAAGTGACGCCGGGGTGAGGATTTCCTGACGGATCTTTGGTAGCCAGCGAAAACTCAATCCGCGTATCTACGCCAGAGCTATAGCCTTTGGTGTAAGGGCGTTTGCGGTAATCGTTGAAGAGCTGCTCCATCTGCTGGAGTACCCGGCTGAGGGGCAGACTGTCGGGCTGCCCTGCCCCCGAGTGGATAATATGCACCACCACCGGAATGACATAATCTGAGGCAGGGCAACCACTCTGGGTGCGGAGCACAGGTGCATGGCGTTCTATCCAGGCTTGGGCTGCGTTTTCCAGCGCTTCGCGGAGTTGGGCTACTTCTGGGTGAGTAGCTTCATACTCGGCTTGGTGCAGATCTGTGCCGCAGATAAGCGGAGCTTGTGCCCACAGGACTGCCCCGCAGAGGAGGATAAGGTATCGCATAAGGCAAATATAGGACCTTTCCCCGTGTGCAAAATGAATCCTTGCTGAGAGTTACTTTTGGGTGGTGCGTCTGCAAGTAGTCTGTGTGGGCGAGGCGCCAGCCCCCTGGCCTGGCCTTTTGCGAATAGAAAAGCTACCCAAGCGGCCTTCCCCTCGTACCGTGTATCTTGTAGCCCCGAGCACGGCTATCCCGCAGAGACCTTTTTCTTTCCTATGCTTTGACCCCCAAAAGGCAGCGCAACAGCCCGACCGATTTTATGATATCCACAGTTTTTCTTGGGCTCAGGTGCTTTTAGCCTGGCGAACCTACCTCTTACGCAAATACTGTCGTAAAAAGTGGCGTATAACTCTATTACAAAAAGCGCCTTCTATTTACTATTTCGCTTTTGATGAGCAGCTGCGGGTAGTGGATTATAACCCTTCTCTACGGGCTGTGGTGTATGCCCTCACGGGGAAGCGTCCCAAACGAGGCCTTCCTGTCTTGGAAATGGTTTTGCCCCAAAATCGGGTTGCCTTTCAAGAAGAGCTGCGCTTGGTCCAGGAAGGGCACGCGCTGCAGGTGCAACGCCCTATCGGTTCTCGGTACGCTGAGCTATGTATTCTGCCCTTAAGACTGGGTAAATCCCCCGTATATGGGTATTATGCCTTAGATACGACGCTATATCAGCGGCTCATAGAGACCGCTTTGGCCCAGCAGCGGCTCCAAGAGACTCTCTTGGCTCATCTGCGAGAGGGTATAGTGGTATTAGATATAGACGGGCATATACGATATCTAAACTTGGCTGCTGAACGCATCCTGGGGGGGAATGCTGTAGAGTGGTTAGGAAAACCCTTGCCTTTTCCCGTAGAAGAGCGTCCTTTTTTATACAAAGAACGAATACTATGGCTTGGCACAGTAGCACTTGACCCTGAAGGCGTTTTGGTTATATTGCGAGATATTACAGAGATGTGGCATTCTGAGAAGCTGAGTCGCCTTTTCCGTACAGCTATTCAGGCTGGACCTTTTGGGGTGTTCTTTCTTGAGGAAAATAACGGGCATTTGAAAAGCTTCTATGCCAATGAGTATGTAAAGGTCTGGTTGGGCGCAGGAGTAGAAAACTACTACGAAGCGCTTATGCGCAAACTCCCCCAGAAAGAGCGTAAAAGAGTGGAACAAGCCATAGCCCGGCGAGACCCTATTCATTTTTTGCTCCGGGAGGCGTATCGTAAGCAAGGCTGGAGCCATCTGGAAGGGTTTCTTTTTCCTGTGCATATGGAAGAACCTGCCGGGGAAAAGGTTTATTGGTTGGGTATCTTGCAAAATCAGACAGAGATGTACAGGGCGTTTCGGCGGCAAGCTCAGTTAGAAGCTCGGCAACATCAGCTTGTATTGGAAGCCCAGGAAAAAGAAAGGCAGGCCTTAGCCGAGGAGCTGCACGATAATGTGGGTATGCTCCTGAGTGTGCTCAAAATGGAGCTTTCTGTCCTATTGGAAGAAGCCTCTGGCGAAGCGGCTTTACGAGAAAAGCTTATGGGGCTCTCGCGACGCTTGGATGAGGTGATACAAGTAGTGCGGCTCACCAGTCACCGCTTGATGCCACCATTAGTAGAACACTTCGGACTGGTGGCCTCCTTAGAAGGGCTTATTCGGCGGGTCTCTTTAACCTCCCCGCTCCAGATAAGCTTGGAAGTAGAAGGAGAGCCGGTAGAGCTTCCCCTCATGAAAGTCATCCAGATTTACCGCATTCTGCAAGAGCTTATCACCAACACCCTACGGCATGCACAAGCTACCACGATGCGGATTCGAATGCAATACCAGAAGCGTTCTTTGGTGATTCACGTAGAGGATGATGGCAAGGGCTACGACCCCCGAGAGCTAAGTAATGCAGGTATAGGGCTGCGCAATATCCAGGGGCGCCTACAAACCCTAAATGCCCGTTGGGAGAATCTCTCAGCACCCGACCAAGGGGCCGCTTATCGGATAGAGATACCCCTACCGCGTAAAAAAGCTTAAGTTTGTGCCGATGTCCAACCAACCCACACAGCTATTTGTAGTAGATGACCATCCCTTGATTACCCAGGGGATAGTGAGCCTCCTCAAAGGCACCTCGGAAGTAACTGTGGCTGCGGTAGCCCATAGCCTCGCCGAAGCCAAGGAAGTCCTCAAAGATAAAGGGTCCATCCTCCATGTAGCCCTGATAGATATTCGGTTGCAAGATGGTTTAGGGGTGGATCTGGTTCGGCATATAGCGAAGCAGTTTCCGCATATCAAGGTGATAGCGCTCACGATGTATGACACGGAGGAGTACCTCAAAATCATGGTACAAGCGGGAGCGAAGGGCTACCTACTCAAAAACACCAGTAAGGAGGAGCTTTTGCAAGCGATTCGTACGGTGATGGAGGGACATTATTATTTTGCGCAGGGGATACAGGATGTGATTGGGCAATATCTTTTGCGGCAGGAGAAGCCTGCTTCTCGGCGAGGGGGGAGCTCGGCAGGAGAGGGGGTTCATCTTACTCGGCGCGAAAAGCAAATCCTGGAGCTGATAGCGCAGGAGCTTACTAATGCGCAGATAGCCGAGAAGTTAGGGCTTTCGCCGCGCACAGTACACACGCATCGACGCAGCCTCATGCAAAAGCTGGGCGTAAAAAACTCGGCAGGGCTGGTGCGTTACGCCATAGAGATGGGTTTGGCTTCTCCTTCTCGGAGCTGAGGCGATGCAAAAACGGCACATAGAGGTACAAGGGGCTTCCTTACCCAGTGAGGTTATATGGCTAAGTCCGTGGGAGGCCGTGTATAAGGGGGTACGGTTGTTTCTTGTGCGGGAGGAGGGACATAAAGTAGGGCTGCGAGTAAATAGCCGCTTGGTAGAAGTGAGTTGGACCCTTCCTGTGCATCGGTACCAGGAGCGGGTTACGCCGCCTGTGCGTACATCGGTGGCTGCCCAAGAGCTGCGAGCGCCTATGCCGGGCCTCATCCGCGAAGTGCGTGTTGCCGTAGGCACAGCGGTGACCCCCCATACCCCTGCCCTCGTGCTGGAAGCTATGAAAATGGAAAACCTACTTTTCCCGCCAGCTGCCGGCGTAGTAGCGGAAATATGCGTTACGTCCGGCCAAGCTGTCGAAAAAGGCGCATTGCTTCTGCGTCTCCGCCCTGCGGATGCGGATTGACATTCTAACTGCGGTTCCAGAGATTTTCACTTCTCCACTGCAGGCGTCTATCCTCGGCCGAGCCCAGAAAAAAGGCCTCGTCACCATTCAGGTGCATAATCTACACGACTATGGCCCGGACGGACGCATAGATGATTATCCCTACGGGGGCGGAGCGGGCATGGTGATACGGGTAGATGTGGTAGTAAAGGCTCTGCGCGCCCTCCAAGCGGAGCGCTCTTATGATGAGGTTATTTATCTTACCCCGGACGGTGAGCTTTTGACGCAACCCTTGCTCAATCGGCTTTCTTTGGCCAAAGCCCTTCTTTTGATTGCAGGCCATTATAAAGGGATTGATGACCGCATTCGTCACTATGTCACGCGTGAGCTCTCTATTGGGGACTACGTCCTTACGGGCGGGGAGTTGCCGGCGCTGGTGGTGGTAGATGGGGTTGTGCGTCTGCTGCCGGGGGTTTTGTCGGATGAGAGTTCTGCGCTGGAAGATTCCTTTCAAGATGGGCTCTTAGGGCCACCCGTGTATACCCGGCCGCGGGTGTTTGAGGGGCTACCGGTGCCGGCGGTGCTTTTGTCAGGGGACCATAAGGCGATTGCGGCATGGCGGGAAGCAGAGCGACTTCGGCGCACGCAAGAGCGACGACCTGGCCTCCTTAATCTCGTTCGTGAAGCTCCCCTTCGCCCAGCGCCCGACGCAAAAGCCGCATCTCCGCCAAGTAAAAGCGAGCCAGCTTCTCCGGCGGAAGGACCTTCTTGAACTGCTCGTGGTAAGCTTTTCGTATCTCAGCTTCTCTTTGCCAGAGAGTCAGGTAGATAGCACTTATGCTGTCGCGGTAGGCTTCTGGGGGGAGCTGGGGGCGCTGCTCTCGGATGCGGTGCAGCTGGGCCCGCAAGGTGCTCCGGTTTTTTTGCAGCTCCGCATCCCGCGCATTATACACCGGCCAGAAGTGTTGGGCTTCCTCGGGGAGAAGCTCCATCTCCTGGGCTAAGTAGGCAATATGTAGGCTGCGTATGCGTTCCCGAGGTCGCGGGGGTTGGGCCCATGCTATCACACACAGCAGTATCCAGCCCAATCGGTACCAGTTCATAGGTCTATAGGGTAGAAGTAGGCTATCTCTGTCCATATTTCCTCTTCGGGGGGCGGTTCTGGCGAGGAAGGCAGGCTATACCCCAGACCCAGTAGCACCCAGAGCAAAGTCCAGAGTCCTATGGTGAAGGCGGCTACGCGGCGTACCCGCTGCCCTTCATAACGTTGGATGTGGAGATATACTTTTTCCCAGCTCACATGAGATTAGATAGCGCTTACAGGTGAAGCGTTTAAGGAGCCACGGGCTGAAGCTGCGTATCTTTGAAGGGGATGGCCCGGGTGGCGTTACATACCTTAGGGTGCAAGCTTAACTTTACGGAGACGGCGACCTTAGCTCGGCAGTTGGTGGAGGCAGGTCATACCGTGACCGACTGGGAAGCGCCTGCCGAGGTGTATGTGCTCAATACCTGTACAGTCACGCATCAGGCAGAACGCAAGGCCCATAAACTCTTGCGACAGGTGCGGCGTCGGGCGCCGGAGGCCCTCATCGTGGTGACGGGCTGCTATGCGCAGTTGCGGCCGGAACGCCTCTCCGAGGAAGAAGGCGTGGCGCTGGTGGCTACCAATGCCCAGAAGCCGTTCTTGGCCCAAGCGATTGGTACGCTTTTAGCTGGGCATGTGCCTGAGGTTCCTAAGGCGACAGATGGATGGCGTTTTTGGCCCAGTGCTTCCAGCGAAGGACGTACCCGCGCCTTCCTAAAGGTCCAAGATGGCTGTGACTATAAGTGTAGCTTCTGCACTGTTCCCCAAGCGCGTGGTCCCAGTAGAAGCGCTCCCCCAGAAATCATCCGCCAAGAAGCCCAACGCCTCGCAGAGGCCGGCTTCAAGGAAATCGTCCTCACTGGCATAAACTTAGGCGACTATGGCAAACCCCATGGTATCCCTTTCTTGACCCTTTTGCAAAGATTAGAAGCGGAGGTGCCTCGTTCCGTAGTACGCTTCCGCCTCTCGTCCATAGAACCTAACCTGCTTTCCGACGCGATTTTAGATTTTATAGCCGAGCATCCCCGCTGGGCGCCGCATTTTCATTTGCCTCTGCAAAGTGGAAGCGATAAGATTTTAGGGCGCATGCGTCGGCGCTACCGCCGTAAGCTGTATGAAGAGCGTATCTCGGCTATACGCAAGCGCTTTCCTTTGGCGGGCATAGGGGTGGATGTAATTGTAGGTTTTCCCGGCGAGACGCCCGCGGATTTTGAAGAAACACGCCGGTTTATAGCGGATCTGCCCGTAAGTTATCTGCATGTTTTCCCGTACAGTGAACGGCCGGGTACTTTAGCGACCACTTTTTCGGAGAGTGTGCCTTGGCCGGAGCGGCTTCTGCGCAGTGAAGCCCTGCGCGAACTCTCCCAGCGTAAGCGCTGGGCTTTTGCGCAGGCTTGCTATGGGCATACTTTCTCGGTGCTGGTGGAGCAAGACCAAGAGGGTCTTTTAGAGAACTACCTGCGGGTACGAGTCAAAAAACCTTGTTCCCCTGGCGAGGTCTTTTCTATTTGCTTAGGGGAGGAGGCTGAACCCACAGCGGAGTGGGCACCGCTCCCAGAGCCAGAGGGGGTATAGGTTAACCTTCTTGTTCGCGCCTTCTTTCGCGACGCTCCTCTTCGGCAGAGAGGTTTTGTCCCCTTGGGGCTTCATTACTGCTCGAAAGCAAGAGCCCCTGTTCTATCAGCTTTTCCCATTCTACGCTGGCTACGATAGTTTCCAAGTTTTCTACTCTATTCCGCAGCTTTTGATTTTCTTTTTTTAGGTTTTCTATTTCTATGTATAGTTCCTTAAGATTCTCTTTGTTGGCAGCTTGTCCCTTTTTATACTTAAGCCATTCTTTATAACCAGCAAGCCCTATGCCTGCGAGAATGGGCAAACCTATGACTATAAATACGACTAAAACCTCCGTCATAGCAAAGAGGATTTCCGGTTTTCTAACTGCTCCGCTATACGGTGTACTCGGCTCTCCGGAGCATCCTCTATATCGGACGTAGGTCTATGAAGTAAGGACTCATATTTTGCTTGCCAGTAAGCGACTTCCTTTTGTAGGCGTTCATTTTTCTCTTCTAACTCCTTGATTTTTTGATTGTTTTTTAGATGTAGTTTATAGGCTTTGTAGAAAAATACTGCTGCCACTATTATGGCCAGCCCGAGCATAAGCAAAGGTAAAAAAAATACCGAGCAAGGGGTTCCTTGCTCGGTGAAAGGGAAAGAGAGATGGGCTATTAGTGGGGCGTGATGATGAGCTTGTGGGTGGAGGTGAGCTGGGTACGGGCATCACGTACTTGTACCAGGTACAAACCGGGGGCCCACTGGCTCACTGGCAAAGCTAAGGTCTGGGTGAAGTAGGCCCGGAAAAGCGATTGGCCTGCGGGCGTATAGACCTCAGCCCAATACGTGCCGGGGGCCTGCGTTTCTACGTAAGCTATTTCTTGGGCGGGATTGGGGTAGAGTTGGACAGCGAGGGTAGGACGAGTAGAAGCCTCAGCTAAGCTGGATACAAAGCGTCCCCCCAGCACGGGTAGCTCAATATACGAGAGCTTGTCTGGGGCGGAGTAGAGCGTCTGAAGATTTTGACGGGGGTACATGGTCACGCCGTGGAAGACATAAGGCGTATTGTCTAAGGGCCGCCGGCGATAGAACTCCCCAGGCATGAGAGGGACATTGGGGCAGGCTTGGTAGCGCGGGTAGTTGGTCGCGCTAATAAGGACTTTGATACGGTGGCCTTTACCCCAGCAGTAAGCGATGGGGAGCGTTTGAAAACGCCACTTATAGATGCTGTCGGCGACCAGGTTGTACCAGGGTTTAGAGGTGTCTTCTTGGCCGTCAGCCCAGCTTTCGGCGTATTCTCGGGCGCGGGCGTTGCAGGCCCCCTCAAAGACGTAGTATTCACGTCCATCGGGATACACATCCAGCACGCGCACGACGACATCGCCATTAGCGGAGTCCTGGAAGGCCCCCCAGAGCGGTTTCAGGGCCAGATAGAGCTGCGCCGTAGAAAAGCCCGCAATGCAGAGCGACTCAGGGATAAAGTCTGAGGTGTAGCTGATGAGGTCGGAATAGTTTTGGCCATTTACGGTATAGCGGGCAGGGCGATCCAACACGAGGTTCCGATAGGCTGGGTCGGTGAAGTCCATCTGGCCTTGGCTTAGGCGGGCTCTATCGGGGGTGTATACAATCATGTTCGGGCCGCCATGGGTAGGTACGGGGTCATCCGGGTCTGCAATAAAGCTACGCGGCGGCTCAGCTTGGGTAGGCGGCATTTCGGAGAGACGGCCATCGCCATGGAGGTATAAGCGCAACCGCGTAAGGGTAGGCAGGGGGAAGGTGTCGGCGCTTATCCAGTAGTTGCCGACGGGGGGATTATTGAGGCTATCGGCTATGGGTCCTGCTACATAGAAACGCACATTGGCTCGCCCATTAGGCTTTGTAGCGTCAAACTCATAAGAAGGCGCAGTGATCGGTGTGCGGGTAGTGTCTCCAAAAAGGGATTGCCCCGTGGCAGGGATTGTAATATTTTGTTGCGTAGGAGTGCCATTCTGCCCTACCTTTACTGCAATCGGGAAGTTTGATAGGGGACCTGTTCCATTCAGAAAGTTAAAGAAGTCATAGAACCCTGTACGGAAAGTATCCGCCGGCACCCGTACATAAATATCTCCAAATGCAGAAGCCCCCAAGTATTGCCAGGCGGTGTCCGGCGGCAGCTGGAAGGTGGGGGTACCTAAGAAATAGCGAAACCAGCCAATCACTTCCGAAGTAACCAGACGAGTAGCGGTTTGCACATTCAGGGTAGAAACATCCGGCACATTAAACTGTTCGGTGACGTTGGGCGGGTAGCGGTGATCTCGGCCATCGGGCAGCACCCGCATATCGCCTGTGGAACGCGTACCAATCGTTTGATGAGCCCAAGGTCCAATCACAAGCTTTTGGTATTTTTTAAGCGAAGGGGGGAGGTGTTTCATGAGATATTGCCAGGTTTGGATTTGGCCATCTATGAAGATGTCCCACCAGCCGGTGAGATTATATACGGGTACCTGGATATTTTCGTAGCGGCTTTTGGGTCCGCGCCACTGGGGATTGCCGTTTGCGTCTAAGGTGGCGTGGCTGATGTCCATTATTGCTCGGGCAGGAGAGTTCGGGTAGTGGGCGCTCCCCATGGTAGTCCAGAAGTCTATGCAGGCTTCAGCGGCTTGTTGCGGGTTTTGGATATTCGGACCATAGTCGGCTATGGTATGCAGGTTATCATAGGGGTTAGCTGGGCCATTGACCCAGTTTCCGTAAAACTCCACTTGGCCGCGTAGCCAGCCGTCAATGATACGTTCTCGGAAGACTCCATTATGGTGGCCTGTGCTGTGGTAAAACTCTCCGGAACCTACGACGGGCATGAGACACTTAAGACCTCGCCCGTTAGGGTCTATGGGATGCGCTGCAGCGAGCTGATACTGGGAGTTAGCCAAGGCAGAGCCGCCAAACATGCCCATTCGGCCGTTGCAGCGGAGGGAATCCGATGAGGTTATCTGGCCATCGCCATCGCTGTCGTAGCGCAGGCTATCTATAATCCATCGGTACGTATCCCACCCATCTTCGTGGGTGTTGGCTTCTTTGGTGGGAGTGATATCTAAGGGATGGCCAGAGCCGGGACCTAAGTGCTGGACGTAAGCGTTTTTATCCCAGCTATCGCTATACATGGGTAGGTACACGCCCCAGGACCGATAGCGCCCCCGCATATCCTGTTCAATCCCGGCGTAGCCTAAGAGGGCATACCCTTTACTTAGTTCGGTGCCCCCTTTGTTATAAGGGGTGCGGGTAAAGAGGACGGGCATGGCGTAGGGGTCAGGCTGGTCTGGATAGACAAAGTATTGGATGCCCGGATAGGCAAAGCGAATGCGCCGCTGCCCGCTCAGGCCAGGTATCCCGAAGCTACCTAAGTCTATGTCTATCGCAGCCGTATCGGAAAAAATTGGCAGATTGACACTGGTGGCTAAGGGTACGCCATCCCGCATGGGTACCAAATACTCGGTGTGTTGCACGAGGTCTGTAAGCGTGTCTAATACGCCGTTGGGTTGCTGGGCCCATAGGAGGGGCCACAGCCCAAGCGCTACGTAGGTAAGGTTTCGCATGCGGGAAAGGTAGCGAAAAAAGCAGCACATTTCCAACCCCCTTCTTAGGTCAAAACTCCAAGAGCAGGGTCACCGGGCCATAGTTGAGGAGGCTCACTTCCATGAAGGCGCCAAAGCGCCCCGTAGCGATAGGCACAGAGGGGGCTTGGCTGCGCAGCTCCGCTAAAAAAGCTTCATACAGCTGGAGGGCTTGCTCAGCTGAAGCGGCCTCCGTGAAAGAAGGCCTAAACCCCTTCTCTAACCGCCCATACAGGGTAAACTGCGAAACCACCAACAGAGCGCCCCCCACTTCTATAAGGGAGCGGTTCATTCGGCCCTGGTCATCTTCAAAAATGCGCAGGTGGAGGAGCTTATGGACGGCTTTGGGTAAAAGAGCCGGTGTGTCGGCTTGATGAAACCCCACCAAGGCCAAAAGCCCTTTTGGGATTTCGCCTACGATCTGGCCTTCTACTTTTACCGCGGCATGCAGGACGCGCTGGACGAGTAGGCGCATCAGCGGGGTAAGAGTTTAAGTCCTTGCAGGAGCGCCAAATAGGTGTGGTACCGGGAGGCGGCTATTGTGCCTTGGGTGACGGCGGCGCGTACCGCACAGTCCGGCTCATCGGCGTGGAGACAGTTGTTGAAGCGGCATTCGGTGAGGCACGCCCGCATCTCCGGGAAGTAATGCGACAGCTCTTGGGGTTCTACCTCTGGCGGTCGAAACTCCCCAAACCCCGGCGAATCAATCACTTCCCCCCCCTCTGGCAAGGAATACAAAGCCGAAAAAGTGGTAGTGTGCCGTCCCCGCTGGGTAAGGCGTACCAGCGGCTGCGTGGCTAAGTTTAGCCCAGGAATAAAAGCATTTATAAGCGAGCTTTTGCCTACGCCACTCAGGCCTGTTAGGAAGGTGCGCTTGCCTTGCAGGGCCTCCTTGAGGGAAGGTAGGCCTTCTCCGCTCAAAGTAGAGACGGAAAACACCGGATAACCGATGGCCTGATAGAGATGGATTAGGTATTCGCGCTTTTGGTGGGCACGGGGCTTGAGCGCCAGGTCCGCTTTGGTAAATACCAGTCCGGCTTCTACGCCGTAAGCTTCGCACATGACTAAAAAACCATCCACGTATCTCAGGGGGGTGAAAGGCATTTCTACTGTTACAAGCAGGAATGCTTGGTCTATATTGCAAGCCAAGATTTGCTTTTTGTAGGGCAGGGTGGGGTCTACCCGCACCAGCCAGTTTTTGCGGGGCAGGATTTCTTGGATGACGGCCAGGTCATTTTCTACTTCTACTTGTACATGATCTCCCACAGCTATGGGGGACGTGAAAGGACTTTCTTCCAGGCGGAAACGCCCCCGCAACGTTGCGGGTAGCGTCTCCCCCGTGGAAAGCCGCACATGCACATGATCCCCTGCGGTACGTACGACTAAGGCTTCCATTCGCTTACCTTTGGTGCAAATATGCGTATTCTCCTCACAGGGGCCGCGGGATTTATTGGTAGTCATGTAGCGCACAAGCTCTTAGCTCAAGGACATGAGGTGATTGGGCTGGATAACCTTAACGATTACTACGCCCCTGCATTAAAACTTTATCGACTTAGTAAGTTAGAAAAACATCCAGTATTTCGTTTTTACCCGGTGGATATATCGGATTGGGAAAGCTTAAGTTCGGTGTTTGTTCGAATAGGACGCGTAGATGCGGTCATGAACTTAGCGGCGCGGGCCGGAGTACGAGCCAGCTTAGCGGATCCGCTGGTCTATCACCACACCAACGCCACGGGCAGTTTGCACCTCTTGGAGCTTATGCGGCGGCATGAGGTGCCGGTATATGTATTGGCTTCTACGTCCTCGCTGTATGCGGGCACGCCGCTACCTTTTACGGAGGAGCGGCCGGTGAATACCCCTATCTCCCCGTATGCCGCCTCTAAAAAAGCCGCCGAAATGCTCGCTTATACCTACCACTACCATTATGGGATTCAAGTGGCGGTTCTCCGGTATTTTACCGTTTATGGGCCGGCGGGGCGGCCCGATATGAGTATTTTTCGGTTTATTGAATGGGTCTATCGCGGCCAGCCGGTGGAACTTTTCGGGGATGGCACCCAATCGCGCGACTTTACTTTCGTAGAGGATGTAGCTGAAGCCACAGTAGCTGCCTTGGGTATCCAAGGCTATGAGATTATTAACGTAGGCGGGGGGCAAGCCCCTACTTCCTTACGGGAGGTTATTGCCTTCATAGAAAAAAAGCTGGGTAAAACCGCGCATATCATCCAAAAGCCTATGCCTAAGGCAGACCTTCTCCACACCCAAGCAAGTATTGAAAAAGCCCAACGCCTTCTCGGCTGGCAGCCTCAGGTACCCTTCTGGGAGGGATTGGAAAAAACCCTTGCCTGGCATCTGAGCCATCGGGCCCTGTTAGATACCCTTCCCCTCCCGTGATGAGATTTGTTGTAGTAGGTGTGGGCTTGGCCTTTGCTCCCCTCGACGCACAGGATTTTTATAGCGACTCCCTCTATGTACGGGGGCAGCGGCTGTATTTTTTGGCGGTTCAGTCTGAGCGCTATCTTTCGCTTGCTGAAGCCACTTTTACGCAGCTCGTGCGCAAGTATGGGCCGGAAGACCCTTTGATGATGTACTTGTATGGCCTTACCGCCCTAAAGGCCCGCTATGCTCTCAATCCCCTGAAAAAGCGCGACTACCTGTATGAAGCTATAGCTAAAATGGATGCAACCGTAGCGCGGGCGCCTAACGATGTGGAAGTGCGCTTTTTGCGAGGGTCTTTTTACTATTATCTCCCTTTCTTTTTGGGCAAAAAAGCGGAAGCTCAGGCAGATATACAGGCTCTGGTGCGCCTCCTCCTGGCAGCGCCGTCGGTGTATCGGGAACGCTATCAGCCGGAGGTTCTGCGCGCTATTGTAGGCTTTTTACAAGAGACCGGCTGGGTCAGTGCCGAAGAGCTACGGCAGCTGCGTGCTGCATATTCGGTATAAGCTGTACTTTGCACCGATGAGTCCTCGGGCCTGGATACAAGCCCATAAGGAGGCACTTTTAGCCCAGCTGGTTACATTTCTCCGTTTCCCGAGCGTGAGTGCGCAGCCCACCCATCGGAGCGACCTGCACGCTACCGCTACTTGGCTCAAAGAAACCCTCCAAGGCTTGGGCTTTGCTGTAGAACTTTTGGGGGATCCACCGGTGGTGCATGCCTTTCAAGCTGGGCCCCCCGAAGCTCCTACGGTGCTCTTTTATGGGCATTATGATGTGCAGCCGCCTGACCCCTTAGCGCTGTGGGAAAGTCCGCCCTTTGAGCCACGAATTACCGCCGAAGCGATTTACGCTCGGGGGGCTTGTGACGATAAAGGGCAAGTGTTTGCGCACCTGGCGGCATGGCAGTACTTTAAGGAAACTTTGGGACGGCTGCCGGTGTCCCTGCATGTGGTCATAGAAGGAGAGGAGGAGACTGGTAGTGATACGCTCTACGAGGTACTGGCGGGGAAAGGCACCGCTTGGCGAAGTGATGCGGTGATAGTGTCGGATACGGCGTTTTTTTCGGAGGCGTTTCCGACGCTGACGGTGGGCCTTCGGGGGCTGTTATACACCGAGATACGGGTAAAGGGGCCAGCCCGGGATCTGCATTCAGGTACTCTGGGTGGGGTGGTGGCGAACCCCGCGCTTGCCCTCGCGGCTATTTTGACGGCGCTCAAAGGACCGGATGGCCGCGTGCGGATTCCGGGTTTTTATGAGGGGATAAGACCACCTTTGCCGGCGGAGCGGGCAGCTTGGCGCGAGCTCCCTGCCGATGAGGCGTACTACCTTTCCCTCACTGGAGCTCCAGCCTTAGCCGGCGAAGTAGGCTTCTCTCCGTTGGAGCGGGTAAGTGTGCGGCCTACCTTGGACGTGAATGGCCTCTGGAGCGGCTATACGGGTCCCGGCGCTAAGACGATTATACCGGCTGAGGCCGGGGCGAAGGTTTCTATGCGGCTTGTGCCCGGCCAAGACCCCGAACGCATTTGGGAAGCTTACAAGCGCTTCGTAATGGAGGTAGCTCCGCCTGGGGTGACCCTCACCGTAGACAAACTCCACGAACCGGCACCAGCGTTTGAGACCCCTACAGACTCGCCTTTCTACCGAGCGGCTGAGGAGGCTATTGCCCGAGCATTTGGCCGCAAACCTATTCCGCTGCGGGAGGGCGGTTCTATACCTGTTTTGCCGGCGCTACAACAAGCGGCTGAGGGCGCGCCCGTAATCCTTATGGGGTTTGGTTTGCCCTCGGATGCTATCCATAGCCCCAATGAGCACTTCCGCTTGCGCCAGCTCTGGGGCGGGATAGAAGCTGCTGTGTATTGGTATGCTCGGGTAGGGGGGCTTTCGGTTAGCGGATAAGCTGGAAGCGCTCGCCCAGATAGACTTTGCGCACTTGGGGGTCAGCCGCGAGCTCCTCTGCGGTCCCTTCCTTGAGAATGCGCCCCTCGTACAAAAGATAAGCTCGCTGGGTAATCCCTAAGGTTTCATGCACATTATGGTCGGTGATCAGGATGCCTATACCACGTGCAGCCAGCTTCAGGACGATCTGTTGGATTTCTTCCACGGCGATGGGGTCTACCCCAGCGAAGGGTTCGTCTAAGAGAAGGTAGTGGGGTTCGGTAGCTAAAGCCCGGGCAATCTCGGTACGGCGCCGTTCCCCGCCCGAGAGCTGCTGACCTAAGGACTTGCGCACATGGGTAAGGCCAAACTCCTCCAATAGAGCCTCTATGCGTTCTCGGATTTGCTTAGAAGATAACTCTCTCCGCAGTTCAAGTACCGTGCGGATATTGTCTTCCACGCTCATGCGGCGGAAGACGGAGGCTTCTTGGGGGAGGTAGCCAATCCCCCGTTGGGCTCGGCGGTACATAGGCAGGGCTGTGAGGCGTTCCTCGCCGAGATAAATGTCTCCTGCATCAGGCCGGATAAACCCGACAATCATGTAAAAAGTCGTGGTTTTCCCTGCGCCATTAGGGCCTAAAAGGCCGACAATCTCTCCCGGCTCTAAGTACAGGGAGACTCCTTCTACTACTCGGCGTTTGCCGTATGTTTTTTGGAGGCCTTCGGCGCGCAGGCGCACCCCCAAAGGTACAGTAAGTGCAGATTAAAGCTTACTTTTGCTTGAAGGTGCGGCAGGGGCTGTTATTGCTTGGCGTGCTATGGGGGCAAGTGCTGGGGATAGGACGTAGTCTGGGCCCGGGCGGGCAAGTTATAGGAGGGGATACGGTTTTTCCTGCGGGGGAGTTGGTCTTGCGGTATAGGTTACCTGGGCAGTGGCAGCGAGACACATTTCTTTTTGTGGTGCGGAATGCCTTAGGCATAGTAGCTCGGGGGCGACTCTTTCCCAGTAAGGCTTTTGCTGGGTGGGCTTATGGCCGTTTTTCCCTTAGGAAGGCGGGCTTTTATGTAGTTACGGTGCATCATGCGCGTACGGGTGGGCGCGTATGGGCGGCCCGACGCTTCTATGTACTATCGCCCCCTTATCACACCGTAGGCCAAGTGCGCGCTTACCATAATGCGCTTATAGCCAAGGCCTCGCCTCCCCAACAGCTTGCCTCACCCAATGCCGCTGAGGTGGAACGGGCATTAGAAGAAGTCCGAAGACCTCTACCCACAGAAGAGGCCCTCCCTGTGGAGCTTACGCAGGAGGATTGGGCGTTACCTGAGGTGGAAGAAAGCCTTTCGCCTTCGTCAGAAGCTGACGACTTCCTCAATGACGATGAGCTAAACTTAGACGATTAAGAAACGCGGCCCATACCTATCTGCAAGCGCTTGGGCCCGTGTCTGGAAGGTTTTTTCTCCCACCCACTCCACAAAATGAAACACCCCTCCCGTAAAGGGCGCAAAGCCCCAGCCCAAGATAGACCCCACATCGCCGTCGGCTTTGTGTAGTACGACTCCTTCTTGGTAAGTGCGGAAAGCTTCCGCTACTTGCACATAGAGGAAGCGGTCCTTGAGCTGTGTATGCAGCTCAGCTGGGATAGGTTTGGGCGGGAAAAGCTCTCGGAGGCGTGGCCAGAGGTATTTCGGGCGGCCATCGGTAGGGTATTCATAAAAGCCGCCTCCGCCTTTCCGACCGGGGCGTCCAAGCTGTTCTACGAAAAGCTGCCCTATCGCTTTTACGGGGTCATCGTCCAGAGGGCGCCCTAAGTCTTTTTCGGTCTGGCGCAGAATGCTATACATGAGGGAGATACTTACTTCGTCGGCCAGGGCTAAGGGGCCTACCGGCATGCCGGCCTGCCGGCCTAAGTTTTCAATCAGGGCCGGGGGAATCCCCTCTATGAGCATCCGTAGCCCTTCCCGCACGTAGGTGCCAAACACGCGAGAGGTGAAAAAGCCCCGACTATCTCGTACCACTATGGGTACTTTACCTATTTGCCGCACGAAGTCCAATGCCCAAGCCAGCGTCTGCGGGCTCGTCCCTTGCCCTAAAATAACCTCTACGAGCGGCATGCGTTCCGCCGGCGAAAAAAAGTGTAAGCCAATAAAGCGTTCGGGCAAGCCGGCCGCTTCTGCTAAACTGGTAATAGGCAGGGTAGAAGTGTTGGAGGCTACAATCCCTTGGGGTGAGAGGTAAGGGGCCACTTCGGCATACACTTGGGCTTTGACCGAGCGGTCTTCCCACACCGCTTCAATCACCAAATCACTGTCAGCGAGGTCGCTATACGCATAGGTGAAGTGGAGGCGTGTCCGGAGGGCTTGAGCATCAGCGGGGCTGAGGCGACCTTGGCGGACGGCTTTTTCGGTAAGGTTTTGGGCAAACTTTTGAGCTTCGGCCAGGGCGTTTTCGCTGGTATCCTTGACCCAGGTGGGGAAGCCGGCCGCTGCGCACACATACCCAATCGCTCGGCCCATCATCCCTGCCCCTAAAACGGCGACCTTTTGGATGGAGGCAGGTGGTACCTCCTTAGGCCGATGGGGCAAGTGGAGGAGGCGCTGCCTTTCTATGAAAAGGGTTTTTACCATCGCCCGGGCCGTACGGGTGGTCAGGGTCTTGGCAAAATATTGGCTTTCTATGCGCAGGCCAGTGACAAAGGGAACTTGCAAGCCTTCATACACGGCCCGCAGGCAGTATTCTAAGCCGGGATAGTGACCGTAGGTTTTTTCTCGGAGCTTGGCGATAGCTACAGAAAAGGTTTGTGCTCCGGTAGGAGTTTGCACGCCTCCGCCGGGGATTTTGTACTCGGGGTCGGTCCAGGGATTGGTAGCCGTGGGGTGGGTTTTGAGCCAGCTCAGGGCGGACTCTATGAGGGCTTCGGGGGTGTCTACGGTGGCCTCAATAAGGCCGGCTTGTAAGGCTTGTGCAGGACGTAGACGCCGTCCTTCCAGCAGAATCTCTAAGGCGGGGGCTATCCCAATCTTCCGAGGAAGCCGCTGGGTTCCGCCGCCGCCCGGCATAAGTCCTAAGCTCGTCTCCGGCAGCCCTATTTCTATGGAAGGGTCCGCTATTGCTATCCGATGGTGGCAGGCCAGCGCTACTTCATATCCTCCGCCCAGCGCTGACCCATTAATCGCTGCTACCACAGGTTTGCCTCCCGTTTCTACCCGCAAAAGGACCTCTTGCACCGCCCAACTGGCCGCAAAGATGGCTTGGGCGTCCTCCGCTGCCATGAGTGCTTGCAGCGTCTCTATGTCCGCCCCGGCGATAAACTCTTTGTTCCGAGAGGAAAGCACTATCCCTTGTACCGAGGAGTCTGTCAGAACGCTTTCCAGAGCTTCCCGAAAGGCTTCTATACTCGCGGCATTCAGCGTATTGACTTTGGGCATTTTCCAGAAAAGGAGCGCAAAAGGCCCCTCTCGGAGGATTTCTATCATAACCTCAAAGGTAGGGAAGGGCATTGTACATTTGCGCGGTGCCTTTCTCTGCTTACGCGCACTGGCAAGCGCAAGCGCTTAAGGTTTTCCGCCAAAAGCATACCCAATACGGCGAAAGCTGGGCGGTACTGTCTCTTCCCTCGCTTATTGACCTTATGCTGATTAAGGCCCGACGTATTCAAACGCTTATGCAGCAAGAGGGACACCCAGCGACAGGAGAGCCGCCGGTATATGACTGGCTGGCTTTGGCAAACTACGCTGGCCTCGCTCTTTTGCGCCTCCGTCAGGTAGATAAGCCCATAGAAGAAGTTATACCAGAAGTTTTCCAAGAAGCTGCTTCCCTCCTTGAAAAAAAGAACGCCGATTATGGGGAAGCTTGGCGAGAAATGCGGCCTCTGGCCTTTATAGAGTTTATTCTCATGAAGCTTGCTCGGCTTCGTTCCTTGGATAGCGATCCTGAACGCAATCGCCAAGCTATGGCGGACAACTTTTTAGACATCATGAACTACGCATTTTTGTATTTGTCGTTGTATGGCGATGCGGCTTTTACCGCTTAGGCGTTGGCTGTGGGCAGGCGCGTGGGCGGTGCTTTTGCATGCGGGAGGGGCGTGGCTGATAGACTTTCTGGCCTGGAAGTGGGGGCTGGTGTATGAAGTGATGGCGGGCCAGTTTCTTTTACTGGCTGGGGGGGCGTGGCTTTTGATTGTGCTGGTCGTGGTGCTGGCCAAGCTGCGCCGAGAGGGCTACGTAGACCCTGTGCGCGTGATAGTGTGGGTTTTTGGGGTCTCTCTTGTGAGCGCCCCTATCAAAGCCGCGACCGAAATGACCTTAGATAAGCTTCTCCCCGAAGCCTTCGCTCAGTATTCTGAAAAGCGCGCCGTAAAACTGCGTACTTACCTCAAAAGCCAACAAATAGAGCCTAAGCGTATTGAAGAGATAGTGCAGTTTCAAATGAAATTATATCAAGAATATCGAACAAAGTCTAAGGATTTTCTTTGGCTATTGGGACAAAAGCTGAAAGTGCTGGGAATTTTAGGGGCGCTATATGGGCTTATTCTGGGGCTTCTTTTGCGCGGGGGTGGCAGCGCAGGATAACCTCGCGCAGCTCGGCAGGCATAAAGTGGAGATAATGTTGCGTGGTGGTCAGGGCAGCATGGCCTAAGAGCTGCTGTAGGTAGGCTAAATCCATTCCCGCTAAGAGTAGGTGAGTGGCGTAGCTGTGCCGTAGGGCGTGGGGGCTAATGGGCCGTTCTATCCCGGCGTAGCGGGCAGCCTCCCGTACAATAGTGAAGGCCTGTACCCGGGTGAGAGGACCTCCTTTCTGGCTGAGGAGGAGATAGCCGGCAGCGGCAGACCGAGGCCGGTATCGTTCTTGACGTAAGGGGAGGTAGGCTGTCAGAGCGGCTTCTATGCTGCGGCCATACGGTACCCATCGCAGTTTCTGGCCTTTGCCCCAGATGCGGAGCATTTTTTCCTCAGGAACGATGTCTTCTACTTTAAGGGCACAGGCCTCGCTTACTCGTAGGCCTGCACTATACAGAAGCTCTAAAAGTAGGCGGTTGCGGGGGCCGTGGCGTGTGTGTAAGGGGTACTTATCTATGAGGGCATTCGCTTCTTCTGCGGTAAGGTAGGTGGGCACTTTTCGCCAGAAGTGCGGGGTCTCCCACACTTCGGCCCAGTCTTCGTTCAAAAGCCCGTTTTGGTACAAAAAGTGGAGGAAGCTACGCAAAGCTGAGAGCTTGCGGGCTACGGTGATGGCTTGCCATTCGTGGGCTTGGCTGAGGGTAGAGAGACGTTCTTGCAGGGTGGATAAGGTAAAGGGGTCTTGGAGAAAGGGCATTAGGTCCCGTTTGTAGGCTTGGAGGGTGGCGAGGCTGAGGCCTTTTTCAATAGAGAGGTGGTGGAGCCACTGGTCTAAGATACCTTTGGGGAGATGAAGCGGGTACGCATCCTGCATGGCCCGAATGTACCATATATCGGCAAGGGCAGGGAGCCTTACTGGTATGGACGCATGCCTTGGGAAGTTTTTTGGGCCGACCTGCGAGCCCGGTATGCGGATACAGCCGAGCTGACGTACTTAGAGAGTCCCTACGAAGGGCAGCTCATAACTTGGATTTGGGAAGTAGAAGCGTATGACGCGCTCATTCTGAATCCGGGGGCGCTGGCGCATACCAGTTATGCATTGCATGATGCGTTGCGGGGGTGTGGGAAGCCCTGCATAGAGGTGCATGTGAGTCAGATTTATAGGCGTGAACGGTTCCGGCAGCGGCTTGTTACCGCAGCTGCGTGTACCGGTGTGATTATTGGCTTGGGGTGGTATGGCTACGAACTGGCGCTACAGGTACTGCTGACTCAGGGAAAAGAAGAAATAGGCGATTCTTCTGAAGGGGTATAAGTGGCTTCTGGGGGAGGGAGGAGGCCGATGTGATAGGCATACAAGATAAGTATAGAAGAAAGAAGAAAACTTCCTAATGCGGTTAATCCTATCACGAGACCGATAGAAATTTCCTCGGGAAATGTAGGAAGATACGGAGCTTGAATAACAAACAGAGCCCGTGGATATACGCGGAGGAAGTTTTCTCGCCGGTATTTTTCCTCAAGGAGATGGGCGTATGTTTCTTGGAGACGGATGAGCCGATTTTCTTGGCTGATTATCTGGTCGTAATGGGCTAAGGCTTCAGGAGTTCCTATACTGAGGAGTATAGTCTTATTTTCGCTTGGGGCTGTGAGAATACGATACTTTACTCGTAGCTCAGAAAGGTTATTTTCTATTTGGTGTATTTCTTGGAGGAGGCTCTTGAGTTGGCGATTTGTTTCTTCAAGGGCCTCTTCCATGTGAATAACATCCTTGCAGAATCCCTCAGCTTTTCTTAAGAGGAAGTCTGCCATTGCATAGGCGTAGTGGGCTGAAGTATCGGTTACACGAAGCAGGATAGTGGAGTTTCTGGTTATCCGTATTTTTACATTTTTTTCTATTATTTTGCTTATTTCATAGAATCTTTTGCGAGCATTTTTGAGAGCTGGAATGTGGTAATGGTCATATAGCTGGAAGCTATCTATGAGTGCTTGACGTACAGAATAGGAGTTGAGGTAGCTGTAAAGTCGCTCCAGGTCGCTGGCTTGTCCCGGCGTAAGGGCCGCTTGCTTCAGCAAAGGAGAGGCTATGCTAAGGTCAGGCGGAACAAACTCGGTTTCTACCACATACATAGGCTGCTGCAGAATAGCCCATGCTCCTGCTATAAGAGGAAGCGTTACGGTAAATACTGCCCACAGAAACCTATATTTATACCATACTTTGATGTATTTGTCTATATTTGATATTGACAAAAAGGTATTCATAAAGTATTTATGGATTTGCCGGGTGGAACTCTGCGGATATTTTTTCCTCTTCCGTGGAAAAAAGCCCTAAATAATGTGCATAAAGTACTATGACGGAACCTATACTAAAGCTTGACAGTAAAGTAAGTATTATTATCAAAAAGCGTTTAGGCCTTGCAGGGGTAGTGGGTAGCCCCGGCTTATCTATTATCCATAATGGGTCTAAGCCAGATTTATAAAATAATTCTCTGTCCATTCTTCTTCTTCTCAACTCGCTGACTTGGCCTATAAGGTTTCGTATGGTACTTTCTAAGTAGATTACTTCATCGTAATAGGCCAGGGCTTCGGGATTCTTAAAAAGGGACTCGTATACCACTCGGATACTACCTGTGGCTACATCCACATTAGTCACAATACCATATTTTGTTCTCAGATATTTTAGCCTCTTTTGGAGAGAGTCAATCATGATTTCTATTTCTTTTTCTTGTTTATACGATTCTTCATAAGCTATAGGATTTCTGTTGTAAACTGATATCTCATTTTTCACCTTTTCGAGCGCAAAAACCACCATGTCATGGGCATATTGCGGGTCTTCATCGTATACTTCAAAAATTATGGTAGAGTTTCTTGTTATCCTTGAGCTTACTTTTCGTTTGAGAATGGAGGTTATTTTTCTTTCTATTTCCTTTGGATCCTGGGTGTTTTGTAAGCCATAGTGCTTGATGAGATCAAACTTAGCTACTAACTCTCCCATAAAGGTTCCGGATTGGAGGTAGCTCAGGGTGCGTTCTAAGTCGGCTGCTTCGCCGGGGGTTATGCGAGGATAAGGAAAGGCGTTGAGATCCTCCAGTAGCGGTGGGACAAACTCAGCTCGGCAGAGGTATTCGTCCGGCAAAAGAAATTGCCATAGCGCCATGAGCCCCCCAATCAAAATGCTTCCTCCTACAAGAAAAGGTAAGGAGCGGAGCCACGCTCGTATGTAGGAGAAGTAAGGCCACTGCTTGAGGCGAACCATCGCTGAATGCACTAAGCAAAGGTAAAGAAAAAGAAAGAGGCCTTTAGGGTTTGTAACCGGATTTCACAAATAGGTCCCCATAGCGGTCAGGGGGCAGAGCGAAGAGGGTTTGCAGGGGAACTTTTTCTTTTTCTGCGTAGCGTCGCACTGCTTGCCATCCGAAGTACCACCCCAGCCGGGGCGGCGAGTCTTGCCCAAAAGGCTTGGTAAAAGGTTCCTCGCCTATGAAGGGTTGGTATTTAGAATATTGCGTCTCTTGGAAGTAAGGGAGCATCTCCTTATATGCGTAGCGGGCGTTTTCTTTGAGCCATTCCAGATGGGCTTGGGTATAAAATAGCCGCAAGGTATCGGGTAGTTCTGGTAGGAGTTTTTCTAAGGCATAGAGCTGGATGCCGTGCCATACCATGTAGTCTATCATCTTGGGGAGCAGCCGAGGCGAAAGCTTGGGCATCTTACTCCGAATAAGCCGAAGGGCTACAAACACCGGAATATGCGGCTCGGTCAATCGCCGCCGAATAAAATACGGTAGGTCAGGCGGATAAAATCCAAAACTATCTGAAATAAAATAATGAAGGCCCAGCATAAGATGCTTTTCGCACAGCTGGCACATGTCACTTTCCATGGTAAGCGCCCCTATGGGGCCATAGCCCGTGACAAAAGTCACCAGCCTGGGCAAAGAGTCCTGCGGGTATAGGGCTTTCCACCGCTGAAAAAGCTTTTGCAGCTTACCTACGAAGTCATAGGTAGGAGGATACCGCCGTACTACGGTATCTATAAGCCAGCGAAAGAGACTATCTTGGATAAGCGTACGCAGGTCTTCTACATAAATACTGTCGGGTACAGAAGTATCTCCTTCATACACACAGTCGTAAAAAAAAGCCCGCATGCGTAGGGAGTCTTCTTGGGTGGGGAGACCTTTCCGCAAGGCTATCTCTGCTCGCCATACCGAGAGGGAAATAGGGGGTAGTTTTTCCTCGGCCTGGCAAGCTGTCAGTACAACCCCACATACCGCCGTAAGAGCCACTCTACGGAAAAGAGGGCCAATACCACCATTAACCATACGCTCCATTCGTGGAAAGGAATAACTATGCGCTGCGAAGATACGAGGGTGTGCGGAGGTACTGCGGCTTGGAGAGCGGCTACAAGCTGCTTACGCTTTTCCCAGGAGAAGTACTGACCACCTGTATGTTGAGCAATATAGTGGAGGGTTAGCGTATCAAGTCCAAGGGTAAAAAGTTCTTGGGGGACATCCTCCACCCAAACACTTCCTTGCAGGAGAACTTTATCGCCACTGCGTACCCCATATGGGTATATACCTACGGAGTCAGGAGTCCAGACCGCTTCGTAGAGGCCCTCTCCTACGGGAAGCAGGGATATTTGCCGCTCGGCTATATAGAAAGCGCTGTTGGGTGGGAGCCAGCCACGCCAGTGAAGCGCCTCACCCGGACGAACTTGAAGCCGTTCGGGGGCAAAGACAAACCGATTTTGCTGGAAAAATAGGGCTTCTTGCAGGAGCCGCGTCAGCGCCGAATCCCAGGTCGTTAGCGCAGTAGGACTTTCCCGGATATGCCACCACCCTTCTCCTAAGAGGAAAGTCCGAAGGCGATTTCCTTGGAAGCGGCGGTAGCCTATGGGACGTCCCCAGCCTACATCTATAGGATAAGCGTTAGAGGCTGAAGGGGAAGTATGGAGATATACTACCCCTCCCCCAGACAAAGTATAAGGCGTGAGGGGGCCGAGAGCGGCTATCCCCATTTCTTGAAGGAGGGCAGGAGGCGGTGTGGTGCTGCCCCATATTACCACGAGGGCGGGGGACTCCCGCAGGAGCTTTTGCGCCAAAGGTAAGTCCTCAGGTCGTGCAGGAAAGTTATACCATACGGACAGCGCAGTGGGTTCTGTTAGGGCCGAGTCCGGAGGATAGGTAAACCCACTGGGCTTGCGGGGGAGTACGAGGGTGACCTTGCCTATTTTTTCTAAGGTGCGGCGGAAAAAAGCAATATCTGGCGTAATCTCGCCCGCCCACAGGATGAAAGTCGGCTGAGCGGGTTGGACCATTAAGATGCGCTGCTGGTAGTTGTTTGCGGGGTTAGGATCCTGCGGTATCTCTAAGGTGAAGCGGAGTTTATGTGTGCCTTTCGGAAGGGCGGGCAGGCTAACCTGCAGGGTGGCCTGCCCGGGATTTACAGGGAAAGTATGGATACCCGTAGGGGCCTCTATGGGGAGGGTGCCTGCGGTCTTTGGTGCACGCAAGTGGAGAGAGAGTTCTATTTTTTGCCCTTCGGTGACCCAGGGGGGGAGGGCGACGGCCTCAATAGCAGCATCGGCGACCGATTGAGAGGGCCCCACTCCTATCGTCCATACTGGGACCTGGGCGGGAAGCGGAACTATATGCTCGCCGCTTTCTTGGCCGTCGGAGAGGAGGATCAGGGCCGATGCTTGCGGCACCGTTTGCAAGGCTTCTTCTATGCTGGCAGAAAGCCAACTATAAGTACCCTGTCCATCAAGCTGGGAAAAGGGCTTGAGGCCTTTATCCACGGCGTAAGTCTGTACAGTAAAGCCGGCTTTTTCCAACGCACTGGTCAGCTCCTGGATACCCTGCGTGTAGGCTTCTACGGAAATAGCCTTTCCCCAAAATACACTCTGGCTATTGTCGGCGAGAATGGCGATGAGTGGGGGCTTTTCTTCTTCCCGAATATGCGTATATAGCGGTTCGGCTAAAAGGAAGAGTAAGGCTGCCACTGCCAGGGCCCGTAAGGTGCCCAAAACATACCGCCATGCGGTGGGTAAGCGCACTGGCAAACGGCCATAACTCCATAAGGCTATGCCGATACCTACCAGTAAGGAGATACCTCCCCATAGCCACAAGGTCCACGGGCTACTCATGAGAGTTCTGTACGAAGGATATAGTGGTGTTTTTGGGGCGATTGCCGCAGGAGCAGTTCGCCTAAGAAGCCGGCCAAAAAGAGCTGTACGCCTATTATGGCTACCATGAGGCCTATGTAAAAGAGGGGCTGCTCCACCACCTCGCGGCGTACCTGCCCATAGTGGTGTAGCTGGTATAACTTATCGCTGATAAGCCACGTGACGATAAGGATGCCCACCAGAATGGCAAGGACGCCCAACCCACCAAAAAAATGCATGGGCCTTCGGCCAAACCGCACCAAGAAACTTACGGTAACGAGGTCTAAAAACCCGTACAGGAACCTTTCCCAGCCAAACTTAGTGTGGCCGTACTTGCGGGGGTAATGGGTGACCACTTTTTCGGTGATGCGGCGGAAACCTGCAGCTTGGACGAGGTAGGGAATATACCGGTGCATTTCGCCATAAAGGTCTATGGCTTTGGCGACTTCGGCGCGATAGGCTTTGATACCGCTATTGAAATCGTGTAGCGGTATGCCCGTGAAGAGCCGTACGACCGTATTGAAAATGCGGCTGGGCAAGGTCTTGGAGAGCGGGTCTTTGCGGTGTTTTTTCCAGCCGCTGACTAAGTCGTAGCCTTTCTCGGCGATGAGGGCATAAAGCGCAGGGATTTCATCGGGGGAATCTTGCAGGTCTGCATCCAAGGTGATGATGACTTCGCCTTGGGCTTTTTGGAAGCCTACATGGAGGGCGGCAGACTTGCCGTAGTTTCGGGCAAAGCGAATAGCTTTAAGGTAAGGGGCATGTTGGGCATGGAGAGCCTCTAAGGTAGCCCAAGTGGAATCGGTACTGCCGTCATCTATCACGATGATTTCATAGGACGGGAAGCGCGGATCACATACCCGACGAATCCACGCGAGGAGTTCTGGCAGGGATTCGGCTTCGTTGTAGGCGGGGATGACGAGGGAAAGCTGCACTATATGCCGAGGATTTTGAGTTCGGTGCGGCGATTTTTTTGCTTATTTTCGGGGGTGTCGTTCGGGGCGACGGGGCGGCTTTCGCCGTACCCGCGAGCTGTGAGGCGGCTGGCGTCTATCCCGCGAGAGATAAGATAATCCACCACCGACTGTGCTCGCGCTTGCGAAAGACGCAGGTTATACGCGTCCGAACCGTCACTGTCGGTATGTCCAGAGATTTCCACGCGTAAAGTGGGATTTTCTTGCAGAAACTTGACCACGCGCTCCAGTTCTTCTATGGATTCGGGGCGGAGGGTAGCTTTGTCATAGTCAAAGTAGATATTGCGGAGGACGATAGCTTTTTCGGTTTCCACGGGGCTCAGGAGGAAGTTTCGTTTGAGGCCGCCTTCGGGGATGTCTACGGAGTCGCGGTAGGGGAAAAACCCTTTGTGGATGATTTCTACTTGGTAGAAGCCTGCGGGGAGACAGCCCTTGAAGGCACCGTTATTTTGGCTGGTGACTCGTCGGCGCACTCCCTGGCGGTCAATCAGATAAATAGTTACCTCTCGTATGGGCGCTTGGGTATTTTGGTTGAGTACCAAGCCTTCTATGCAGGTGCGGGAGGGGGCTGCGGCGGATAGCGCCAGGTCTATGCGCTGGCCCTGGGGATAGTGCTCACGCCCTAAGGAGAAGACTTGCCATGAAGGGTCATACCCTGAGGCTTCGGCTTGGATGCGGTGATTTAGGCCTAAGGGGATTTGGGCTTCATAATACCCTCGGGCATCGGTATAAACCTCGCCGAGATTTTCTCCGGCTTGGGAGGAGAGGCGTACCAGGGCGCGGGAAATGGGCGTCTTTTTAGCGGCATCCGTGACATAACCCCATACTTTGAGCCGTTGGATACGCCGTAGCACGATATCCCGATGAATACCTTCTTTCAAAATGGAGTCGGGGATTTGTTTGAGGGGCGGAATGACGATGCGTATTTCTTCGGAGGGGTAGTCGGGGGCGGTGCCCTTGAGGAGGAGGATGTGGCGGCCACCGGTGACTTCAAAGCGAAAAGGCTTACCCGGCGTGTAACGCTGTACTTGAAAAGCTTCTTCTCGGCCGCCTACACGTTCCAGGGCCGTGGTGTCTATAAGCGAGACATTGCCGGGGATCTCTTGGCTTGTCTCTCCATCTATGAGTCGCCCTTGGATAGCTATTAGTATGGGCTTAGGCGGGGTGACGGGGACATTCCGATGGACATTGATAGCGTGGTCATGCACTGAGGTGGTAATAAAATCCACGTTATCGTCGCCATTTACATCGGCTAGGGTGAGCGAAATAGGCCATTGGCCGGTGCCGATGCGGTGGCGGTCAGACAGGTGACCTTTGCCGTCATTCAGATGCACATTGATTACATGGTCTCGGGCTGAGACGGTAACCACATCTAAGTCGCCATCTTTATCAAAGTCCCCTAAGTAGAGTGCGAAGTTGTAGTTGCCGGAGGGTTGGACGCGGGCTTCTTCCCACCGCCCGAACCCCGCATTCAGGAAAGTAGCGATGGAGCTACCCGTGTAAGTACCGATGACAATATCAGGGCGCTTGTCTCCGTTGAGGTCGCCCACGTCTAAGCCCCAGATGGAGGGCGGAGCGCTCAGTCGTTGTCCTTCGCCGGTGTAGCCGTTTTTGCCATAGAAAATTAGCAAGAAGGGCTCTTCTCCCCCTACGATGATATCGGCTTTACCGTCTCTATCTACATCAGTGGCGGTGGCGGTGCGGGGACGATTAGGGGCTTTCAGGATTTTATAGGGTTGGAGGGTGCCTCCGGCGGTAGTACGCAGGAGGTGCACGGTTTGGTCATCGTAACACACCACGCCTACATCTGGGCGGCTGTCCCCATCCCAGTCCGCCGTACATAAGTGGTGAGGCCCTTTCCCTACGGGCAAGGTGCCGGTGAGGTCCAGTTGGCCTCGGCCTTTATTCAGATGCCAAGCGACTTTGCCTTCAGCGTAGGAAGTGACCACGATGTCCATTTGCTGGTCGCCATTTAGGTCTATGGCGAGGGGTTTCCAGGTTTCTTTGAGGCTGGAGAAAGCCCAGTTTCGGGGAAACTCCGCATTCCGGTTATTGAGATAAAGGGCAATCTTTCCTTCGGAGCGGCAGGCTACTACGATATCCTCCCACTGGTCGCCGTTGAAATCCGCTACCGCCGTACCCCACGGATTTGTACAAGTCGCTATGGGGTAGTTGGGTAAAAACACTTGTCCAGAGATGAAAATGGTACTATCCTTACCCGAACGATTGAGAAGCTGTGCTTGCAGGAGCCCCCACACCCCCATCCCCAGGAGAATCCGAAACATGGCCCAAAAATACAGCATTAGGGGCTTGTATCATTCCCAAAAAACTTTTGTACCTTTGCAGGGGTAACATACGGGTGGGTTTTATGGAAGCGAGAGAAGTGTATTCAGTCAAAGTTCGCGCGGGGAAGAGAACGTACATCTTTGATGTGCGGTCCACGCGAAATCGGGATTATTACATCACTATCACGGAGACCAAGCGGGATTTTACGGGAGAGGTAAGCCAGAAGCAGAAGATTTTCCTGTACAAGGAAGACTTTGTGAAGTTCCAGCGGGCGCTGGATCAGGTAATCTCCCATGTCAGGAAAGATCTCTTGCCTGAGTATGATTATGAGCGGCCGGTGAAGGAGGCCGACGAGGGAAGCGAAGAGTGACCCGGGTGCCGGGGGTCAAACGCTCGGCTACCAAGGTGGCTTCTCCGCCAAAGAGTTGCTCTAACCGAAAAATAAGGTTAGAGAGTCCGACACTGGAATGGAGTCGGCTAAGCTCTATGCCGGGGCCGTTGTCTTCTACTCGGATGTAAAGGGCCTCGGGGGTTTCTTCCACCGCTATCTGGAGGGTTACGGGCCGATTTAGTCGGCTGACGGCGTGCTTTATGGCATTCTCCACCAGGAGTTGTACCGAAAAGGGCGGCACTTCTACGGAAGGAAGCGGGTCAGGCAGTTTCCAGTGAAGGTGGAGCCGAGCCCCAAAGCGTTCTTGTTCAATGCGTAGGTAATCTTGGGCCAAGGCGATTTCTTCTTCGAGGGGGACAGTCATGCGGCGGGCATGTTCTAAGCTTCGGCGCAACAGGGCAGAGAGCCGGGCCATAAGCGACTCGGCCAGGGTGGGGTCCTCTGGGATGAGGGCCTGGAGCGTATTCAAGGCGTTGAAGAGGAAGTGCGGACTTAGCTGACCGCGTAAGGCCGCTAAGCGGGCTTCATGAGCGGCTTCAAAGAGCTTGAGGTGTCGAAGCGCGATGCTGACCCCAGCCGCAAAAGGAAAAAGCCTACGCAAATCCTCGGGCGTGAGCCGCTTAGCGCCCTCTTTGAGGAGGAGCCAGCCGTAGGCCGGTAGCGGTAAAGCGGCATCCGGCCTCCACGGTAAATCCGCCAAACGGTGGGAGAGCGGGAAGGGTTCGCCGCTCCGCCGTAACCATGGCAAAGCTTCCTTAGGCGTATCTTCGGCTTCTACGAGGGCTACTTCCGTTACTTGGGCGTATCCCCGTAGGGTATGCTGTATAAATGCCATGAGCTGGTCTCTATCTACAATTTCCCATAGCTGAGGTAGGCTTTCTTGTAAGAGACGAAAGCGCTTTTGCCTCTTTTGGAAAAACTGGATGACTTGGGATAGCCCTCCTCTTAAGAGGACTAAGCTACCTAAGCTTCCCCCTACGGCATAGACAGGGCTCAGGGGGGCAAGTTCCATGCCCACCAGGAGCGCAGCTGTTACCGCCAAGGTGGCCACCAGGAGGTTCCAGCGAGGGAGCAGGCGGAGGCTTCGGTATAGGGTAGGGGCTTGCCGGGCTATCCAAAATGCCCCTAAGAGCGGCAGGAATAGGGGATGGGGTTTGAGCCAGAAAGCCCCCCATGCCAGTAAATACCCTACGGCTGCGTAACGGGATAGCCCCCATAGGGGTAGCGCTAAGGCCAAGTTACCTATGACAGAAGGAGGGAATAAGAGGGGCGAGAGCGCCGCCGCCCCAGCGAGGGGAAGGAGGACTAAGCTGCGCTTCAGGCCGACCACCCAGCAGGTCCATAAGGCACTCAGGCTATACACACCGACTAAGTACCATGGGCGCCAAGCCAAGCTGGGATTTTCCCAAAAAAGCCAGCTGCTTATAAAAAGTACAAGTACCAGAAAAAGCGGCATACTTTCCCGCCAGAAGGTAGGCCTACTCCCCTGCCATCCCTCCCCCAGAAGCAAAATCCCCCAGCCTATCAGCGCTGCCAGTAGGATATGAAGGGCTTGTAGCAGGTTTTTTTGCAGGAGAGAGGTAGGCCACCCCACAGCTAAGGGCGGAAAACTCTCTACAAAAAGCAGGTGTTTTTCCCCATTTCGTTCTATCTCGTACAGGTAGAGGCGATGCAGGTCTCTGTCGGGGGGAATGTGAGCTGCACCGCACACCGGCTTATAATCTATACGTAAGAGGCGATCGCCTATTTGGAGGGGATTAGGTGCAAAGTCAGGGCGGATAGCGGAGACCTCCCAGCTGCAGGTGTCTGAGCGAATCCATATAGCCCCATCCCAGGGGGGCAACTGCCCCTGGTGAAAGGCTCGCACAGCGATGAGGAGGCCTATAAGTCCGACTATTCCCCAACGGGCCTTCACGGGACTTGAGTAATATACAACGTGTTGGTGCGCAGCCGAGCTCGTAAAGGCATAGACACGGTGAAAATCAAGGTCTCTCCGGAGACAACATGCTCCATATCGCGCAGGATATGGGTGACATCGGTTATAGTGTCATAGGTGCCTTCGTAATGACGATAGTAGTAGGCGCGCACCCCCCACAGAAGGTTAAGAGCGGCTAAAATGCGGGGATTGGGGGTAAAGATGAAAATATCGGTTTTAGGGCGCCAGCGGGCCAGTTGGAAGGCGGTGTAGCCGGAGTAGGTAAGGCCTACCAGGGCTCTGGCCTTTACTTCTGAAGCTAAGGTGCAAGCGGTCCAGCATACCGCATCCGAATAGTAAGTAGGGGAAGTGGGGGTAGGCTCGCCCGCCAGCTGATAAATCTCGGGTTGTTTTTCCGCTTGTCGTAGGATAGCCTGCATCTGGCGCACAGCCTCCACCGGAAAGGCCCCTACTGAAGTTTCCCCACTGAGCATTACGGCATCGGCTCCGTCCAATACCGCATTTGCTACATCGGTCACCTCAGCCCGCGTGGGCGTGGGGTTTTGAATCATACTTTCCAGCATTTGGGTGGCCACCACTACTGGCTTACCGAGGCGATTGCAAGTGCGAATAATCTTCTTTTGCCAAAAAGGCACTTCTTCTACGGGTATCTCTACGCCTAAATCGCCTCGGGCTACCATGACCGCATCGCTGAGTTCTACGATAGCTTCCAGGTTTTCTAAGGCTTCGGGACGCTCTATCTTGGCCATCACTCGGATAGGACTGCCCATCCGCCGGAGGAAGCTCTTTACCTCCGCAATATCTGAGGGATACCGCACAAAGGAGATAGCTACCCAGTCCACTTGCTCGTGTGTGGCTTCTAACAAGTCTTGCCAATCTTTATCGGAGAGGGTAGGTAGGGAGATGGGCCGTCCGGGCAGGTTTATCCCCTTACGACTCCCAATCCGGTCTCCGGCCAAAACCCGCAGGGTGACCTTGTGCTTTTTATCTGTGGAAAGTACTTCCAACTGGACTCGGCCGTCTTCTATGAGGACAATGTCGCCGGGGCTTACATCTTGGGGGAAGGTTTCGTATTCCACGGGTATAGCGTGGGGTTCGTCGGGGGTAGGCAAGGTAGTGAGGGTGACCTCGTCGCCAGGGCGGATGGGCACGGCTTCCGGCAAGCGCCCTACTCGCATCTTAGGGCCTTGTAGGTCAGCTAAAAGCGCTACCCGCGTACCTAAGGCCAGATTTATCCGTCGCACTTCTTTAATAAAATGTTTGTGCTGCTCCCACGTGCCATGGCTGAGGTTGAGCCGGATCACATCTACACCCGCTAAAATGAGCCTTTGGAGGACGATAGGATCTTGGCAAGCAGGGCCGGCCGTGGCGATAATCTTGACCCGATTATAAGTAGGCTCTTGCACCAGACGAAGGTAAGAGTATTCAAAGGGAGGAATAGTCCCGTAACCAGTTCGTTATCCATGCTTTCAGGAGGGGTATCCCCTCGCCTGTGCGTGCGGAAAGAAAAGTAAAAAACTGCGCCTTAGGATAAGCCTCTGAGAGGATTTTTTGCTGATGGTAACGCATTTTTTGGGTGAGGGTGTCGGCTTTGGTGGCAAGGATGCCGTAAGAAAGGCCTTCTTTGGTGAGCACTTCTATCCAAGTCTTATCTATGGGCTGAGGCGGTAAGCGGCTATCTATGAGCACCCATACAAAAGGCTGTACCTTCCGCAAAAAGTGTTGGGTAGTTTTTGCCCAGGCTTGTCGCTGCGTGCGTCCTACCGCAGCGTACCCATACCCTGGCAGGTCAGCCCATAAGTAGAAGGGTTCCTTGTCAGAAAGGTATAAGCGGATGGTGCGCGTATGCCCCGGCTGACGACTGACGCCGGCGACCTTTTTTCCCAGGAGAGCATTCAGCAAAGAAGACTTCCCCACGTTGGAACGGCCCGAAAGGGCAAATACAGGTAGGGGGGGAAACGACTCGGCCTCAAATACCCGTACCATAGCTTACCACCGTTCACCCGCAGGAATAGAAAGACAGAAGCGATTTTCTGGGGGATACGGTAAGCAAATATACGCCGGATTATAGGCACAATACGGAAAATACGCTCGGTTGAAGTCTATACAAGCGCTATCGCTGCGCAGTTCTATGGGTACGTAGCGGCCGCCTTCGTAGGTAAGGCCTTGGACCGCTGTGGAGTCCCAAAAAGCTATGTAAAGCTGGCCGTTTTTTTCTCCATATACCAGCAAGCGAGCGGGGCTTTGGCAGGTGGGGAGGGTAGGTAGGTTTAGCCATAAGGCGCCTACTACGGGGGCTAATGCATTGGGGAGGGGTTCGTAGCGACCACGCAAGCGCCATTGGCTATCAGGCGGGAAGTACCGCAGGCCGGCAAAGCTTCCCCGTGCTTCTGCCGGTATCGGTGAGCGGGCATCTGCGCGAAACACACTGTCTTTTTGCCGGCGGGCTTCTTGCAAGAGCTGCTGGTAGGTACCCCACGGCTTTTCACAGAGCGGCAAGGGCGCGCTTCCTGCTGGGGTTTTTCGGGGCCACAGGAGTAGGCCCCCTATGATAAGGGCCAGCACTACCGCTAATGCTCGCCACGAGAGCAGAGGACGCATCTCGCCAAAGCTACGACCCCCCGGTAAAATGCGCTACCTTTACCTAAGGGTATGGTAGATAGATTGGAGCGGATTTCCATTCGGGGATATAAGAGCTTCGAAGCGCTGGATATAGAGCTACGCCCTATTAATGTCCTGATTGGCGCAAATGGCGCAGGAAAGAGCAATCTACTCAGCCTTTTTCGGATGCTAAAAAGCTTAGCCGATGAGTCTCTTCAACTCTTCGTAGCTCGTGCGGGAGGAGCCGATATGATACTCCACTACGGCCGCAAAAAAACCCCAGAGCTTAGGATAAGCTTGTGGTTTCGCATGACCCGACCCAATCTCTACAACGGCTATGAATGCAGCCTGGTACCCGTAGGCGACACCCTGTATATCAGCTATGAGAAAGCCCTTATTCACAGTAAGGACGAATATCCCCAACCTGCAGTGCGGTTTCATAAAGGGCCTTATAAGGAAAGTGCTTTGGCAAGGGCGCGAGCTAAAGCAGAAGGCGCTAAAAAGCAAGTCGTGGATTATGTATGGTCAGCCCTGCAATCTTACCGGCTCTATCATTTCCACGATACCAGTGAAGGCGCCCGAATCAAGCAGCCCGTAGATATAAATCAACGCTACTTTTTGTGGGAGGATGCGGGAAACTTAGCTGCATATCTATTTTTTTTGCGGGAGGCTTATCCTGCTGAGTATAGAAGTATTATAGAGGCTATACGATTAGCAGCGCCTTATTTTGGAGAATTTGTCTTGGAACCGCACCCTCTGCAAAAGAGGAGCATTCATTTAGCTTGGCAGGAGCGCGGCTCTGAGGTAGTCTTTGGGCCTAATGCCCTCTCCGATGGTACGCTACGCTTTATCGCTCTCACGGTGCTTTTCTTGCAGCCTTCTAAGTTTCTCCCCAAAATAATCCTCATGGACGAGCCCGAGTTAGGCCTACATCCGTATGCCATCGCGCTATTAGCAGAAATGATTCATAGTGTCAGCCGCCATACCCAACTCATCATAGCTACCCAGTCCCCGACCTTGCTCAATCATTTTGAGCCTGCAGACATTTTGGTAGTGGATAGAGAAAAAGCCGTCTCCACTGTTAGAAGATTGAATGAAAAAGATTTAGTCCACTGGCTTGAGGACTACAGCATAGGACAGCTCTGGGAGAAAAATATCTTGAAGGGCGGGCCATCCCTATGAAGCGTATCTTGATATTATGTGAGGGGCAAACGGAGAGTACCTTCGTACGGCAAATAGTGGCCCCCTGTTTTGAGGAAAAACTTTTTCTTCAGCCGGTAGTCCTTACCACAAAACGCGAAGGAAGTATGTCTAAAAAAGCAGGTGGCGTAGGTACTTATGTAAAGATTCGTGCAGATATATGTAAGCTCTTGCGTGACTCAAGCGCCAGAGCCGTTACTACATTTTTGGATTATTATGGATTGCCTAAGGACTTTCCAGGAAAAGCTACCTTGCCTAAAAGTGGAGATATTTATACAAAAGTAGCTCATTTAGAAAAAGAGTTTGAGGAGGACATACAAAGCCATTGTGGAGGTAGTTCTCATACAGGGCGCTTTATTCCTTTCATTATGGTGCATGAGTTTGAAGCGCTTTTGTTTGCTGAGCCTACAAGCATAGGTAGCCATTTTGGGAGAGAGAGCAGCAAGCATCTTCTCCGTTTGCCTCAGCCGGAGTACATAAATGATACCCAAGAGAGACATCCAAAAGCGCGAATAATCCAGATTGCCCATGAGGCTGGTAGAGGATATAAACCCACCATAGATGGCATGAGCATTGCCCAAGCGATAGGGCTTGCTCGTATGCGGGATGCCTGTCCGCACTTTAATGCGTGGCTCCAGCGCTTGGAGCAGCTCTAATCCAGTTTGAGTCGCTGCATCAGCCGCAAAAGCGGTTTCGTGTAAAGCATTGTGTAAAAATGCAGGTTTTTTACCCCATGAGCCAAAAGGTCCATCGCTTGATGATAGGCCCATTCTAACCCTATCTCTAATACTTCTGCATCGTTTTGGGCGTTTGTGATAGCGTGGGCCAGCGGTTCTGGGATGGAAATATGAAAGCTACGCGGTAGGGAGTATAGGTGTTCTTTTTTGGTGAGGATTTTTAGGCCGGGAATGATAGGGATATGAATGCCGGCGGCCCGAGCTCTTTCCAGGAAGTCGTAGTAAAGTCGGTTATCCAAGAACATTTGGGTGATGGCATAGCTGGCGCCTGCATCTTGTTTGCGTTTGAGGTTAGCGATGTCAAAGGCGAGGTTGGGGGCTTGGTAGTGCTTCTCTGGGTAGGCAGCTACCCCTACACAAAAGTTCGTGGGCTGGGCATCGGTTAGCTCATCTAAGTAGCGTCCATGATTCATATTTATGATTTGCTCTACAAGCTCTACGGCGTAATGATTGACGGTGCGGTCGGTGCGGGGCGGGCGTGCGTATTTTTCTTCGCCTTGCAAGGCCATGACATTTTCTACGCCGAGGTAGTGGAGTTCTATCAGGGCGTCTTCGGTCTCCTCTCGGGTGAAGCCGTGACAGAGGAGGTGGGGGACGGGTTCTATGCCGTATTTATATTTAATGACGGCGCAGAGGCCGAAGGTGCCGGGGCTTCTGCGTTTGACTCGGCGGCGAAAGGTGCCGTCCGGTTGCTCTTGCCACACGACTTCGGCGGCATGGCTGGTGATGTTGATATACCGCGGGCGATGGGGAAGTAGACTTTCTACGGCAGCGTGCACCTGCTGGACGCTTCCCCCCCGACGAGGGGGGATGATTTCCACGCTAATGAAAGGCCCGCTTTCGTAGGCTAAGATTTCAGCGATATGCATGGGGTCAAAGTTCCCAAATTTCGGAGAAGTATTGGAGGAGGGCTTCTCGGAGGAAGCGGCGCTGTTCTCCGGGCGTCCAGGGGGGCAGCTCTTGGGTGCGTTCCCAGGTAGGCCAGCCTTCGCTATCGGTGCCTGTGCGGCGCATATAGCCGGCTCTTTCCAGCAAAACCAGAGTGCCGAGTTGGATGAGTTCAGTTTTGACTTTTTTTTCCTCGCCTTCGGGATAAAAGCCTAAGGTATTCAGTCCAATAAGGAAGAGTAGGGCTTCTTCGGAAGGGTTGGTGCCGTATTTTTGGGTAACTTTCTCTAAGAGGGCGTCCCAAGTCATCTTAATTTACGGTAGGGTCTTCGGGCAGGGTGGCCAGGAAAGCGTATTTACCGCCCAAGTCGGAGAGGACTTGTTGCCAGAGCTTTTGCGGTTCAGGGAAAAACACGTACTCTGCGCGGGCGGGCGCTACTATCCAAGCTTTTCGGGCCAGCTCATAGTCTAACTGGCCGGGGGCCCAGCCCGCATAGCCGGCCAAAAAACGAATCACCGTATCCGGCAAATCGCGGGTTGCCAGCACAGCTCGTAAGGCCCGGGGGTCTGCCGACCAGTATACCCCCTCTATAATCTTTTGGCTGTCTGGCAGCTGGGGGATGGCATGGAGGACAAAAAGCTTATTTTTTTCCACGGGGCCGCCTCGGTATAGGGTATTGGGGATTTCCCCGAAATAGTCGGTGACTTCTTTGACCTGTACGGGCATGGGATGATTGAGGACAAACCCCAAGCTCCCGCCGGCGTTATGCTCTACTAAGAGGATGACGGCGCGGAAAAAGTTCGCATCTGGCAGGTAGGGTTCCGCTATCAGGAGGGTGCCTGGTGCGGGTGCCATACGCCAAAGATAAACAAAGCCCAGGGGTTATGGATTTGGGGAAAAGTCGTACCTTTGTGAGGCGCGGGAGTAGCTCAGCTGGTAGAGCGTCAGCTTCCCAAGCTGAAGGTCGCGGGTTCGAAACCCGTCTCCCGCTCAACGGCGCTATTTGTACGATGTATCGAGTGTTTGGGTGTGCGGCCTTCGGGATGGCCTTTCTGTGGGGGCAAGCCTTAGAGGTTACCTACAAAGTAGAGGTTACGACTGTCGCCGGGAGTGGCCGGGTAGGGTATAAAAGCGGCCCAGCCTTAGAAGCGTCCCTCAACCGGCCCAATGGGATTGTCGTGGATAGGGCAGGGAATGTGTATTTCTCCGATGACAACAACCACTGCGTGCGCAAGGTTACGACGGATGGGCGCGTCGTGCTGGTAGCCGGGCAGCCCCGTGTGGCAGGCTTCGAAGATGGCGACCGTGAAGAAGCGACCTTCAACAGCCCCCATGGCCTCACCCTGGACCCTCAAGGCAACCTCTATGTGTGCGATTACTTCAACCACGCTATCCGTAAAATCTCGCCCAGTGGTACGATCTCTACGCTGGCAGGAGGGGGGGGGCGGGGGCTTCCAAGATGGAAATGGAGAAGAAGCGCGTTTTCTTTTTCCCATAGCCATCGTACGCGATAGCCGAGGGAACCTCTGGGTCTTAGATGGGGGCAATAATGCCCTCCGAAAAATAACCCCACAGGGCCGCGTCCTCACGGTGGCCGGCAATGGTTCCCCGGGCTACAAAAATGGTTCTGGTCGCACCGCCCAGTTCAACTCGCCCGTCGGCTTAGCCATAGACCGAAACGATAACCTCTATGTGGTAGATGCCGGCAATCGCTGTATCCGAAAGGTTACCCCGCAAGGTGAGGTCTCTACCTTCGTAGAGCTGAACTTTCGGGGCTGGACCATCCGCGGTGAGCTGAGCGGGGGGCTGAGCTTCGCTACCAGCGGGGGAGGCCATGGCGGCGGGGTGGCGGTAGACCCTGACGGCAACTTGTATATTGCCGATGGCGGCCGACATATTGTGTATCAAATCAACGCCGCCGAACGCACGGTAGAAATCCTCGCCGGCACCGGCCGTCCGGGTTGGATAGATGGCAACGGTAAATACGCCCGCTTCTACGAGCCCGTGGAAATATGCCTCGGCGAAAAACCCAACGTCTTTTATGTCTGTGACTACCGAAACGCAGCCATACGCCGCATTACCATAGAAAAGTTAGAAAAATACAAAAAGCCTCAGCCCGTAGATACTCCCAAGGTAGAAGCGCCTAAAACGATTGCTCTCAATGTGCGCGTAGTATCCGAAGAAACCGGTCAACCCCTTTCCGGTGTCGTCATAAAAGCGTCTCCCGCTCAGGCTCCTTTTCCGCTGACTACGAATGCGCGGGGAGAGGCCCGAGCTGAGCTGCCCATAGGCCCTTATACCCTTACCTTGTCTGTTGAAAAAGAGGGCTTTTCTCCCACACAGCGGGTTATCTCTGTCAAAGAGGCTCCGCAGGAAGTAGAGATCCGCTTGAAGCCTATCAAGCCTGCGCCCAAGCCCTTTTATGTGCGGGTAATAGATGAAAATACTAAGGCGCCTATTGCCCAGGCACAAGTGCGCTTGCTGAATGGTACGACGCTCCACCAGGCGGGTACTACCTCAGCAGCGGGTGAATATACCCCTACCCTCGTCGGTACCTATGAGGTAGAGGTGACTAAGGAAGGCTACTTTCCCTTTGCCGAGCGCGTGAATGTACGACCCGGAGACTCGCTGGTGGCTTTACTAAAGCCGGCAGTGATGGGGGCGCTCTTGCGGGAGACGCGGATTTACTTCAAGCCTACCAGTCCAGAGTTAGACCCTTCTTCGTATCCGGCGCTGGACCGTATAGCCGAGTTTCTCAAAAAGAATCCCAAGGTGCGTTTGCGCATACATGGCCATACCGATATTGGCGACCCCGACCCGCGTCATAACCAACGCCTCTCCGAGGAGAGAGCTATCAATGTACGGGCTTATCTTATTCGCAAGGGCATATCGCCGGATCGGCTGCAAGCTGTGGGCCACGGCAATACCCAGCCTATCGCCGACAATAGTACCCCTGAAGGCCGAGCTCTCAATCGGCGCGTAGAGTTTGAAGTTATCCCCTGATGCGTCCGACGACCTCGGCCCTCCTGTCCGCTTTCCTCCAAAAAGGCTCTAAGAAATGGCGCGTGCCCCAGCTCCTCGAGCGGGTTCGCCCCCTCATGGATGAAGCCGTACTGCTGGTGGAGTTAGATACCCTCCTCCAAGAAGGCTGGCTCATCCAAGATGCCAAGGGGCGTTATGCGCTCAACCTGCTGCATCGTATTTTCTCGGGCAAGGTAGAGACCCGGTACGAAGAAGCTTATGTGACACTGCCCCCCTTTGGGCTGCGGGTGCGCTTGGGCGACTTCCGCAAGCTCAAAGTCCTCCCCGGCGAAGAAGTAGAAGTGGAAGTCCAAGCTATTTACCCCGAAGACGTAATAGGCCGGCTTGTGCGCCGTATCCGTCCTTCTACCCAAACTTTTGTGGGGATTGTAGAGCTGGGGCGCAATGGCCGCCTGTACGTGACACCCCAGCAGCCCCCCCTCAGCATAGACTTCCAACTACCGAAAGACACCCCGACGGACCTTATAGGGCAAAAGGTAGCGGTGCGTTTCCGCTCTTGGGGGCTCAAGTATCCTGTGGGCGAGGTGGTGCGTGTGCTGGGTACCCCGCGCCAGCACCATACCGAGATACACGCTATCCTCTTTGAGTATGACCTTCCTGAAGGCTTCCCCCCCGAAGTCCTCGCCGAAGCCGAAGCCCTCCCCGCTACCATCCCCCCAGCCGAAATAGAGGTCCGGCACGACTTCCGGGGTATACCTACTTTTACCATTGACCCAGAGGATGCCAAGGATTTTGATGATGCGCTTTCTTTTCGCATTTTACCCTCCGGACTCTACGAAGTAGGCATACATATCGCGGACGTAAGCTACTACGTCCAGCCAGATACCGTCTTAGATAGAGAGGCTTATGCCAGAGGCACCAGCGTGTACCTGGTAGATAGGACCCTACCCATGCTCCCAGAGCGCCTCAGCGCTGACCTTTGTTCGCTAAAGCCCCATACCGATAGACTAACCTTCTCTGTCGTCTGCCAAATGGACCATAAAGGCAAGGTCCATAGCGTATGGATGGGTAAGACCCTCATCCACAGCCAATACCGCTTTTCTTATGAAGAAGCCCAAAAGATTTTAGAAACGGGTAAGGGGCCCTTTGCCGAAGCCTTGCAAACCCTGAACGCCCTCGCCCAAAAACTGCATGCCCAGCGCATGAAAGAAGGCGGCATCCGCTTTGAAACCCCCGAAGTGAAGTTTCGGCTGGATGAAGCCTTCCGGCCCGTAGAACTCTTTGTCAAAGAAAGAAAAGAGGCGCACAAGCTCATAGAGGAGTTTATGCTCCTGGCTAATCGGCAGGTAGCCTTTTTTCTCTCTAAGCAACGGGGCCTCCCCACGATTTATCGGGTCCATGACATCCCCAAGCCCGAGAAGCTAAAAGCCTTACAGCTTTTTTTAGAGGGTTTTGGGTATGAGCTGGACATACGCAACGCACGCACCCTCACGCGTTCGCTTAACGCCTTGGTAGATGAGATTGAGGGTAGGCCGGAAGCACATATTATCCAGTCTGTGGCTATCCGGACCATGCCCAAAGCCCTTTATACCACTTACAATATTGGCCATTATGGGCTGGGCTTTCCGTATTATACGCACTTTACCAGTCCGATTCGGCGGTATCCGGACCTTTTGGTACATCGCATTTTAGCGGTTGTATTGGCCGGAGAGCCTACGCCCTATCCGGAGCAGCAGCGCCTCGAGGAGATGTGCCGCCAAGCTTCCCAGCGGGAAAAAATCGCCGAGCAGGCCGAACGAGCTTCCATCCGGTATAAGCAGCTTGAGTACCTTGCCCGCTTAGAAGGGGCCGAACTCGAAGGCATCATTGTCGGCATAGAGTCCTGGGGACTCTATGTAGAGCTGACTGAGTTTCATGCTGAGGGGCTTATTCCCATGCGTACGCTTCCCGCAGACGTGTATGAGCGCGATGCCTACGGCCATACTTTGAAAGGGCGTTACACCCATCGCAAGTATCGTTTGGGAGATGCCGTGCGCGTGCGAATCACCGGTATAGACTTTGACCGGCGGCTGGTAGCTCTCTCTCTGATTGCGCACGAGGGCGAGCTGGTGCGGTGAGTACCTTTGTCTCGGTGTGGGATATACAAGCTTACGAGGAAAGCCTCCGCGCGCTCGCTTGGCCTGAGCTTACGGCTTGGGAAGGTTGGATGCATTATGCTTTGGCTGGGGGGGGGAAGCGTCTCCGGCCCTGGCTGGCCTGGGAAGCCTACGCTTTCTACGCACAGGATAAGGCTTCTTGGCCCCATGCGCTCCCTGTCCTGCAGGCCATAGAACTCCTGCATACGTTCACCCTCGTCCATGACGATGTCATGGACAAATCGGCGCTGCGACGCGGCCGTCCTACCGTGTACCGGCAGACCGACGAAAACACCGCTATTCTTATCGGGGATGCCCTTTTGATTGCGGTGTATCAGCAACTGGCGGCCGTGCCGGCCCCTCACAACGCCCGGCTTATTCAGCTCCTCTCGCAGGCAGCCCTGCGCGTGTGCCATGGCCAGCTTTTGGATTTGGCTTTGGCAGCTAAACCCACCGCCGAGGTCTCCTTAGACGACTATCTGCGCATGATTACCGAAAAAACCGGCGCCCTCATAGGGGCCTCGTTGGAAATGGGTGCCGCCCTGGCAGACGTGCCCCCGCCTGAGTTAGCCGCTCTGCGTGCCGCAGGTGAGGCCATCGGACGCTTCTTTCAGCTCCAAGACGATTACTTAGACGCTTTTGGGCAGGAAACCGGCAAAGTGCCCGGCGGCGATATCGCCGAGGGAAAAAAAACCTTTCTCTGGCTATGGGCCTGGCAAGAAGCCGCCCCGACCGAAAAACGACTTTTAGATGACCCTAATACCCCCCCAGAACAGCGCCGAGAAGTCGGCCTCCACCTCTACATGCGCTTAGGCCTCAAAAGCCGGGCGGAGGCTTTTTTGGCGGAGGCTTTCAAAGAGCTGCACGAAAAAATCGCTGCGGTACGCATGGCGCCTGTACTTAAGGAACTCACAGAAAAGCTGCTCGGGCGCCAGCGATAAAAAGCTTATTTTTGCTTCGTGCAGGCGGTAGAATCCTTTACGTCGGTACTCATGCCGATGCGCCAGTTTTTTGCGGAAGGGGTTACCCGTCCTCTACCGGTACGTCTGAGATACTTAGAAGCTCTGGAAAAAGCTATCCGTGCCCGAGAGTCGGCTATCTTAGAGGCGCTGCGTCAAGACTTAGGCAAGGTTCCCTTTGAGGGCTACGCCACCGAGGTAGGCCTGGTATTAGAAGAGATAGCTTACCAGCGGCGGAACCTCAAAAAATGGGTCCGGCCGCAGCGGGTATGGCCCAGCTTGGCCCAGCTCCCCGGCCAAGCCTACATCCGCTATGAACCGCGCGGCCTTGTGCTCATCCTGGCCCCGTGGAACTACCCTTTCCAGCTGTTGCTCCTGCCCTTAGCGGGGGCCTTAGCTGCAGGCAATGTCGTCGTCCTCAAACCCTCCGAATATGCTCCAGCTACGGCGCACATTATAGAGGAGATTATTGGGTCGGTCTTCCCACCCGAATACGTACGAGTAATCCAAGGCGATGCTCAAGTAGCTGCGCAGCTTTTGGAGGAAGATTGGGATTATATTTTCTTCACAGGCAGCACTCGGGTGGGGCGTCTGGTGGCGGAGTCGGCTGCACGGCGCCTTATTCCGTATACCTTGGAGCTTGGCGGCAAATCTCCCGCTATCATAGAAGCCGACGCTGACTTAGATATAGCGGCCCGACGCATCGCCTGGGGCAAGTGGATAAATGCCGGGCAAACTTGTATTGCGCCAGATTACCTCCTGGTACATGAAAGTATCCAGTCTCCCTTCTTAGAAGCCTTGGAAAAAGCCGTAAAAAAACTCTATGGCGATATCACGCAGCCCCCCCCAGAATACGCGCGGATTATACACAAAGCTCACTATGATCGCCTAATGGCTCTCCTCCAGGAAGGGGACATAGTCTTTGGCGGCTATACAGCCCCGGAACGCTTATACCTTAGTCCCACCGTGGTGCGTTCTCCTCGCGGCAAGCTCTTGGAAGAAGAGATATTTGGTCCTATTCTCCCCGTGCTCCAGTACAAAACTCCCGAAGAAGCCGTGGCTTTCGTGCGGAAGCTCCCGCCACCTTTGGCGTTGTATGTGTTTTCGGAGGATAAAGGCAAGCAGATGTTCTATTTAGATATGCTTCCTTCGGGGGGCGCGTGTATCAATGATACGCTCCTGCATATTGGTTCTTCTCGCCTGCCTTTTGGAGGGGTGCGGGAGAGCGGGATAGGTCGGTATCACGGGTGGTATTCTTTTGAAACTTTTTCTCATGCCCGCGCTTTGGTCAAAACGCCTACCTGGGTGGATTTACCGCTTAGGTATCCCCCTTATGGCAAAAAACTCTCGCTTATACGCCGGCTATTGGGCTGATTATGCGGTTTTATCTCTTGAAGGTAAAGGGTGTGGCTAAGATACCCGATTATGTGCAGATACGGGATGAGCAGTTTTCGTTGGTGTGTTATGTTCGGCCGGATCGGACAGAGAAGCGTACGATGCTACCCCAAGGGTTTTTAGAGCAAGTTTCCCCAATTTTTCCCCAGCTTCCGTATGGAGCGGTGTGGGCGGTGGAGTGGGACCCAGAAAACCAACGATTAGCCCTACTTTCCGGCGATGACAGTGGTGCTTCGACTTGAGAAGGTCTCCCTATCGTATGGGGAAAGGGTGGTTCTTTCCGAAGTTTCTCTTGTCATGGGGAAAGGCGATTTCGCTTATCTCACGGGGCGTACGGGAGCGGGCAAGACCTCTCTCCTGCGATCCCTTTATGGAGATTTGCGTCCTACATCTGGAGCGATATATGTAGGAGATACACGGGTAGATACCCTTTCCCCTAAGGAACTTCCCTTTCTTCGGCGTAAGTTGGGTATAGTTTTTCAAGATTTTCAGCTTCTCCCGTATAGGACGGTCTTTGAGAATGTGGCGCTAACCCTGGAAGTGACAGGGTGGCGAGATCGGCGTAAGGTTCGGGAGCGGGTCATGGATACCCTTATGCGGGTAGGCCTTTCTGCACGAAAAGATGCCTATCCCCATGAGTTATCCGGCGGAGAGCAGCAGCGTACCTGTATCGCGCGTGCGCTGGTAGGAGCGCCCCTTCTTCTACTGGCGGATGAACCCACCGGTAACCTGGACCCCGAGGTAGGCGCCCAGATCCTGGTACTCTTTCATCAGATAGCTCGCTGGGGTACAGCGGTACTTTTAGCTACCCATAATCCCCAGCACTTGCGCGATATGCCGGCACCTACTTACCTTTGTCAGGATGGGAAGCTTGTGCAACTCCCCTCGGTCTCTCCGGCGTAAAATATGTACCTTTGCCTCGTCTCAAAATACCTACTGGATATGTGGTATCGTATAATCATACTAAGTGCTTGCTGGGCGCTTCTTCTGGCCCAAAGTGGAAGGGCAGCCTTCCAAGAAGGAGAGCAGTACAGAAAAAATAAGCAATACGAGTTAGCTATCCAGAAATACGATGAAGCTATTCGGTTAGAGCCCACCAAGGCCATTTATTATGTGCGCAAAGGAGATGCGCTGGTCGCTTCTAAGAAAGCCAACGAAGCCATCTCCGTGTATCAAAAAGCTTTGGAGCTCAACCCAGGTCTAAGTGCTGTATATATCCGGTTGTATCGCATTTACGTACAGCAGAAAAACTACCCCGCAGCCATAGATGTGCTCAATCAGGCCTATGCCAAAGAGCAAGATGTGAATAAGCGTCTCTTATATAAGACGCAGGTGATTCGTCTGCTGACGGCCCAGGGGCGTGCGCAAGAGGCGCTGGCGGAGCTGGGAGCGCTTAAGTCGCAAGTGCCGCAAGCCGCAGATGACCCGCGAGTACTCTATGTGGAGGGGGATGTTCAACTCGCCCTGAACAACTATCAAGCAGCGATTGCGGCTTTTCAGCGGGCCTACGACAAAACTCGGGACCTGCCGATTGCCCAAAATGCCAAATATACTTATGGGCTGGCCCTGGCCTATTACAAAGCAGGCAATACGGCGGAATATGAACGCTTAGCCAAGCAGTTGGAAAACCATCCTTATGGGCGTCGCCTTAAAGCGGCCGTAGCGCGCAGTGGGGCCGTCTATAATCTCCGTATTGCACAAGCCTACTATAAGATAGGTGCCTTAGATGAGGCCATGGAATATGTGAATGAAGCCGCTAAGACCAAGGACCGTTTGAACCAGGTCTACCAAATGCAAGGCCTCATTTTGTATAAGAAAGGGCGGGTAGCGGAAGCAGCCCAAAGCCTTCTCCAAGCAGCCGCTAACGAGCCAGATGAGAAAAAGCGAGCTTTATTGTATAGCCGTACTATCAAGCTCCAGTTCAATGCGGGAGATTATGCTGGGGTAGTAAATACCGCTGACCGCATCTTGGAGAAAAACCCCACCGATGCCACAGCTCTCCTTCTCAAAGCGCAATCTCTTTATCTCTTAGGACGCTACGGAGAAGCTATCTCCACGGTGGAACGGCTTATTCCTACCTTAGGTACGGATGCGGCTCGTTTATCGCAGGCGTACTTCCTGATGGGCTTGGCTGCGCGTAAAGCAGGACAAATAGATAAGGCTCGCGAAGCTTTTGGAAAAGTCGCTCATCCTGGGTTCAAAGTCGCAGCCAAGGTGGAGCTGGATAAACTTTCCGCCCGCTAACTGTCTGTCTTGAGTTTGTCTCCCTTGCCCGGCCGCCCTCACACCGAGGGTCGGCTCGGTTTTTTTTATGGATGTCTTTGGAAATACCGCAGTGCCTCCACAGCAATCGTAGCTAATACCGCTGTGCCGATAGGTAGGGCCCGTTCATCTATGTCGAAGCGGCTGGTGTGTACGGGCTGTTGGGTCTCGGGTAAGTTACCCGCTGTGCCCAGCCGTATAAAGCAAGCGGGGATGCGGTGACTATAGAAGGCAAAGTCCTCCGAGCTCATCCATAAAGGGAGTGCTTCTATGTGGGCTGGGCCGAGCAGTTGGCTTAGCCAGGTGTGGGTGAGAGCCGTGAGTTCGGGGTCGTTTATGAGAACGGGATACCCCGGCCGAAACTCCACAGCTGCTTCAAGCTGCCAGGTGGCCGCTATGCCTTCGGTGGTACGGGTGATGAGGGCTTTGGCTTGGCTGCGCCAGCTTTCATCAAAAGTGCGAAGGGTTCCAACGAGGGTGACCTGCTCGGGTATAATATTGGGCGCACGGCCGCCATTTATGTGCCCGAAGGTGAGCACGGTAGGGGCGCGTGGGTCGGCCCAGCGACTGCTAAGTGCCTGTAACTGCGTAAGGAGATAAGCGGCTGCCGTCACCGGATCCGGAGTCAAGTGGGGATAAGCCGCATGACCGCCTGGCCCCCGTAAGAGTACCTGGACCTCATCGCTGGCAGCCATGAAAGGGCCAGGCCGTAGTCCTACTTTCCCCACGGGCAGCTGAGGGGTCACATGCTGGGCCCATATCGCTCGGATGGGCTTTTCTTCCAAAATACCTTCTTGGATAAGGAGCGTCGCTCCCCCAGGGGATTTTTCCTCGCCTGGTTGGAAGATAAAGCGTATGCCCCCGCGCCATAAAGCTCGGTTTTCCCACAGTACGAAGGCCGCGCCTAATAGCATGGCTGTGTGCGCATCATGGCCACAGGCATGCATCCAGCCCGGCCTCTCCGAAGCATACGCTCGCTCCACCTCTTGAATAGGGAGCGCATCCATGTCTGCCCGTAAGGCTATCCACGGGCCCTTGGGGTCTGTGCTTAAGTCGGCTATTATGCCAGTGCCTCCCGCAGGACGGCGGGCTATCTCAGGCAGATGCCCAAGCTCCTTTAGGATGAACTGTTGCGTGGCCTGTTCGGCAAAGGAAGGCTCAGGGTGCCTGTGTAGGTGCCTTCGCCAAGCTATGAGTTGGGGGGTTAAGGCCTGCGCGCTTTCCCAGAGAACTTCCATTTTGCAAAAATGGGTACTTTTGCTTGGTGCGAGGGTTTCTGGAGCGGTACCTCAGTCGGCATTTTCGGTTGGAGGAGGTTTTGGCTTTGCCGGGGCTGAGTGAGCCGGCCCCAGCACCTCCCCTGCGGTTGCGTTATCGCATCATGGCGCGTTTCCTCCGGTATTCGCCCCATGTCTTAGGCCTCATCGTCATTTTGTACCTGGTGAATCAACAATGGCCGTTTTTTCCGGCGGAATATGCCCGATGGTATGAGATAGCTTATATCCTTTCGGTTACAGGATTAGTAGGCTATGGTACAAACTGGCTGGCAATTAAGATGCTCTTTCATCCAAGGAAGCCTCGGCCTATTTGGGGCCAAGGCCTTGTGCCGGCCTACAAGATGCGGATTGTAGAACGGTTTGCGGATGCTATTTCTACCCATATCTTGAATGAAACCGTATTACACACTGTGCTCCATGAAGCAGGAGTTGCTCAGAAGCTGGCTGCCGCGCTCACCGAGGGTACCTCTAATCTACTTAATGACCCTGAGTTTCGCGAAGAAGTTATCGCCACAGGTAAAAAAGCCCTCAAAAGTTTGGTAGAAGACCCTATCCAACAGCGCAAACTTATTCGTGTTATTGATGCCAGGCTCTTGCAGGTGGTTCCCGCAGGGATTGCGGGGAGCCTTTTCCGCTCCTACCGCCAGCTGAATGAAAAAGGCTATAAAGAGGTACTCGCGCGTACGGTGCTTTCGCTGCCAGATGCTTTTGAAGAAGCTATGCGTAGCATAGAAATATCGCCTACTGAAGTGCAGGCTTTTATTCTTTCACATACCCAAGAGTTAGAAGATTTACTGGCGGAAGTTATCCGGCATGTAATCAGCCGCATTCCGCTTCATCCGATTATTTATAATCAGCTCAGTGGCTTTGATGAGAGGCAGCTTGAGCAACTTTTTCTTTATACTACCAGCGAACATTTAGAGTTTATTGAGAATCTGGGAGCGCTTTTAGGAGTGCTTGCAGGGGTGTTTCTCATGAATCCCTGGCTTTCGCTCACGGGGGCGGCTGTCACCATAGGGGGCTTGTGGGTGCTTGACGAGCTTTTATATCGTTGGCAAAATCGCCGTCGTGCGTAATCTGTGGGCGCGGTATGTAGCTGGGGACCCGGCCCTTGTGCCGTTGTGCCCCTGGCCTTGGCCTGAAGTGCCGTGGGACGCTGTATTGGCCCGAAAGGCTCTCTCCCCAATAGATAGAAAACCCCTGGTGGAAGCTCTCTTAGCCCAAAATACCGCTCTGGCTGCTGAGGATCCCGCATTACGCAGGGCTATTGAGAAGCTGGCCGACCCTACTACTTTCACCGTTACCACAGGCCAGCAGTTAGGCTGGCTTACGGGCCCCCTTTATACCGTCATTAAGGCCATTCATGCCCTCCAGCTGGCTCGGGATTTGGAGGCGCTTTTCGCGGGCAGGTATCAGTTTGTGCCTGTTTTCTGGTTAGCCTCCGAAGATCATGATGCAGCAGAGGTCGTTCAGGCCGAGATAGGCTGGGGGAAGGTCCTCCAGTATGGGGGGCGGTTTATGGGACCAGTAGGGCGTCACCGGATAGAGGCGGCTTTTCCGCGTGAAGCGCAAGCGCTTGCTTTGCAAACGTATTGGGTACCTGGCCGTTCATGGGAGGAGGCTTTTCGGGAGGCGATGCAAGCCCTCTTTCGTGGAACGGGCTTGGTGTGGCTTTCAGGCGATGATCCCGTCCTAAAAGCGCGAGCGGCCCCCCTCTGGCAAAGGGAAGTCCAGCATAAGCTGACCTTTGCTGCGCACCAACTGGCCACTTCTTACCTACAGAAGCTCCATATCCAGCCGCGTCTCCATGCCAGGGCGATAAATCTCTTTTGGCTCTCGGATACCGAGCGACGGTATCCTACCCCAGAAGAGGAGGCGCTTCTGCGGGAAGCAGCCTACACAGCGCCTGAGCGCCTTAGCCCCAATGTGCTCTTAAGGCCGCTCTATCAAGAATACCTCCTCCCCAACGCAGCGTATGTAGCTGGTCCGGCCGAGGTCGCTTACTGGTTAGAGCTTACGCCTGTGTTTTCCGCTTTTGGCATAGAGATGCCGGTGGTATATCCCCGAGGACACCTAAGGGTATTATTTCCAGGGGCACCGCCTCTGCCCGAAGGGATAACATGGAAGGAGGTATGGTCCCTTTCTCAGAGTCGCCTCAGGACGCTCTTAACCCAGTTATACGAACCGCACCTTTGGACGGAGATCCACGCCTGGTGGGCAAAGCATCGGCCGCCTTGGGAGGAGCTCTGCGAGAAGCCATTCTTAGGCCAGGCAGCACGTGCTCTGGAACGCTTTTGGCAAAAATGGTATGAAACCTTAGCACGCGCTACCCACAAAACCGCTTATGCTAAGCATCGTGCCCATATAGAACAAATCTTAGCCTATAGGCGTCAAGTAGAGCCTGAGGGCACTTTCCAAGAAAGACGCCTGAATATCCATACTTTCTCGCCTGAGAATCCTACAAGCTGGGTGTATCGGTGGCTTTCTACCTTAAGACTCAGACCCGCAGAATGGATAATAGATACTTACCCTATTGAAGGGTAAAAGTTTCCCATCTTTCTTTGAGGATATTCAAGAGTTTTTGGGCTCTTTTTTGGCTGATAAGGTGTAGCTGCCATCGTCCTTCTACGATATCTTCTGGAGTTTGGGCCCAGCCTTTCTCTCGCCAAAAGCGCACTTCTCCTTCGGTAAAGGATTCATTTGGGGCTATGGGAAGGGGGTATTTGGTTTTGTAGGTTTCCAGCTCGGTGAGGTCGGGGACGATAGCAGAGAGTGGCTCTGGGGGGGGGAGGGAAAGGCTTAAGGCTTGAGCTATGGCGGCTACAGCGTCTGCCCCCATTTTGCGGAAGGTGGTCCATTTACCGCCCATAAGGTGGAGGGTACGGTGTTGGGGCCATACTTCTATTACATGGGTGCGAGCGATGCGTGCCGTGGGGGTGGCTTTGGTCGCTACTAAGGGCCGGTATCCTGCAAAGGCGGCTTCTATGGGGAAGTCTTGGGGTAGGTCAAAATACCTATGCAGGTATGCTCGGAGGTACGCTTCTTCTTTTTCGGGGACAGTGGGATTCCATTCAGGCGAGGGCGCTTCCTCATCGGTAGTGCCTACCAGGGCGGTGTTTTCTAACCAGGGGAGTACAAAGAGCACCCGGCCATCGTGGGTTTTAGGTATCAAAAAGCCACTTTCAAGGGGCAGGTACTGGCGGGAGAGGACCAGGTGGCTACCCCGGCTGAGGCGCAACCGAGGAGGAACCCCCGGTCGGATTCGTTGGCGTAAGGTATCTATCCACGGTCCTGTAGCATTTACAAAGAAATCCGCTTCTTCCTCGTACGAGATCCCCTCTTTGGGTTGTATTTGAACGATTACTTTATTAGCATATGCTCGTATTCCTGTTACTTGGTGACGCGTGCGTATGTCTACTGCGTACCTTTGGTGTAGAAATAGCGCTAAGTGTACAGCATACAAGCGGTCTTGAAACTGCCCGTCCCAATATTCCCATGCGCCAGAGAAGCCGGCCTTAAGAGAAGGGAATAAGGTATAGAGGTCTTCTTTTTTTATCCAGGTAGTTTTGGGTAGATTTTTGGGGGAGCTAAGTTTTTCGTAAAGAGAGAGACCCAAGCCATAATAGAGCTTTTGGAGGGGGGAGCGTGTGGGTAAGAGGATGGGGAGGGGATGGCAGAGGGCAGGGTGGCTTTGGAGCATCCAGGCGCGCTCATGGAGGGCTTCTTGGACGAGGTGCCAGTCCGCATAGCTTAGCCGTTTGAGGGCAGATTCCAAATAGCGCACGCCGCCGTGGATGAGCTTAGTAGAGGCAGTAGAGGTTCCGCTGGCAATGTCTTGAGCTTCTATCAGGAGGACTTGCCAGCCGCAGCGAGCTGCAGCTAACGCTACGCCTAACCCACTACAGCCTGCGCCGGCGATTACGAGCTTCACGGGCGATTTCCTCATAAGTACAGAAAAATATAAGATAGAAGAAAAAGGTACCAGGCAATCTATATCGCACTAAGTTTCCAAAATTTCCCGATGTTAATCCTGTTATATATATAAATATTATAGAGAATAGGATAAAATAAAAACTGAAGTTATTTGATAGTATCTTCCGTAAGAAACTCAAAATACCATAAGAGAATACATAGTAAAGTATCAGTGAGGAGAAGAGCAGAGTTTCGATAGAGGCTAATAATATGATAGGTTTATGTGCCTCCCAAAAAAAAGGTCTAAATAAACCCGTAATAAAAGAGATAGGAAACTTGCTAATCATTCCAGAAAAAGTGGGTTCTATTTCGCCGATGTCGTACCTACTTCCGCCTGTTTCAGAATAGTAACTTTCATTGTATTTTAGGTCAGTATAGATTAGATATACTTGATAAGGTATATTTTCTATGCTATATTTTTTGTTTTTTGAAGCCAATATGCTAACGATAAGATAAGAAAAAATAGAAAAAAGAATAATCATCAAATAATAGAGTGGTCTAAATTTGCTTATAAGTGTATTTGTTTTGGGGTTTTTACTAATGGCAAATAACAGTAAGAATGGTAGAAAAGATAATGCTACATAAGGCTTTATGCTATAGCATAGGTATAATGCCAGTATGGCTGAGCTAAGTCTATATAAGATGTTTTTCTTACTATGAAATAGTATAAGTAAGGTATGCATAATAAATACCAGTGAGAAAGCCTCCTTAAATGGGGTGCTTGTCCAAGATAATAGTGATGGCATAAAAAATAATATAAATACAGATGTTGTTGTAGAGTTTGGATATATTTTTCGTATAAGATGCAGAAATTGTATAGATATAGAAAAAAATAACATATCGAATACTAATATAGAGGCGGGTATAGAGCCTAAGGCTATTACTAAGAACGGAATATATAAAATACTGACAAACTCCGAAATAGGGTCGTATAGGTAGTTTAACCTTAATTGTATGCCAAGCCAGTAAGAGTAAAACGAAGGGTTCTCTATAAAATAAGAATAAAAGTCTTGATTATAAATAGAATGTAGTATATATTTTGTGGTATTTATTGGATTGTATATTAGGCATATCAGGAAACTTTTTGCATCATTCATGTAATTTATTGTGTCACCTCCGTTGTAATAATACTTAAATAATACATATATGAGCAGTGAGCTGACTACCCTTGAATACCATGCTATATTGAGTATTTTTCGTGTATTTTGGTCTAAGTTATATATCTTTCTGTTAGCAAAAATACTTAATATTAGTATATATGCTACAAATATAACCCACTCAATCTGTATAAATACCGTATCTACTCTATGAGGTGGGAAGACTTGGGTTATCCATTCTAAATACTTTGTATTACTTGTTCGGTATATATCACTCAGAATAGGCATTTGTAATATATTTCACTATATTGTCTATAATAAGTGCGCCTTGTTTTGATATTGTTATCTTTTCATTTTGTACTGAGAGCCATCCTTTGGTAGTCCATTCAGAGAGTTTCGGGTGTAAAGATGCTGTGGAGGCATGCGATAGGAATGATATCGGCACTCCTGCGCGAGTACGTAGAAAAGTGAGCCATATTTCTTCCCAAACTTCCTGCTGTGATAGTTGTTCGTGCATAGCCCATGGGCGCGTTCCCTGGTTTTTGAGGGCAAGAAGATAGCTTGGTAGGTGGCGAATGTTAGCCCAGCGCACCTCGGGAATGTAACTATGTGCGCTGGGTCCTAATCCAAGATAAGGTCGTCTAAGCCAGTAGCGCCAGTTATGTTGGCATTCATGGCCATGCTGAGCCCAGTTAGAAATCTCATACCATATAAAACCCCTTTTCTCCAAGAAGTCATGTATAAACAAGTATTGCTCAGTGTAGATATCATCTTCAACAGGCTCAAACATTTTTCGCTTATATTTTTTATATAAAGCTGTGCCTTTTTCTATCGTGAGGCCATATAGGGAAAGGTGCGGGACGCCCAGCTCTACCAAATATTGTAGGTCTTCTGCTAAATCCGACACGGTTTGTTCTGGTACAGCAAAGATAATATCCGCATTCCAGGAAGGAAAACCTGCCCGAGCTATAAGTTCGGTAGCTTGTCGGGCTTGATTAGGCGTATGCCAGCGTCCTAAACGCTGGAGTACCTTTTCGGAGAAACTCTGTATCCCTACGCTGATCCGTGTGATTCCTAAATCTTTCCAAAAATGTAGCTTTTCAGCGCTAATGTCTTCGGGGTTAGCTTCTAAGGTGACCTCTATGGGGAAAAAAGTTGGCAGTTGGCTAAGGGCTCGCCAAATCTTTTCCCACAAAGGCGATGGCAGCCAACTGGGGGTTCCTCCGCCGAAAAATACTGTTTCTATGCGGGTAGCGGCGAGAAGGGGTTTATACAGTTCTATTTCGAGTAGAAGTGCTTCTACATAAGAGTCCATGAGGCTGGCTCGGGGGGTAAAGTAAAAATCGCAGTAGTGGCAGGCTCTTCTACAGAAAGGAACGTGGATATATAACCCCAGGGTTTCTTCGGGAGGTAGAGGCGGCCAAGGAGCTTTTAGGGCCGGCGCGAGCGGCCTATCAGGAAGCATTCTGAGCTGCCTTTGCGCGTGCTTTTAGGACGAAATACGGCTACTTCTCGGAAAATCTGACGCGCAGAAACTACCAAGCTATCGCGCGCGGGGCTTTCTAAGAGCTTAGCTACCCACACACCGCCCGGACTGAGGTACTTCTCAGCTAAGTAGAAACTCCGCTCTGCGAGGGCTGCGGAACGGGCCTGGTCCGTGGTTCGGCTGCCTGTAGTAGCCGGCGCCATATCCGAGAGAATCGCATCCCACGCCGAAGAAGCTAAAAATGCCTCCACTTGAGCGGAAAAGACATCCATTTGCAGAAACTGTACCCGAGGGTCATGGATGCGCAATGGTTGAAGGTCTATGGCCAATATAATGGCCGAATCCCCCCCTTTTTCTAAAAGGTATTGGGTCCATGACCCGGGGGCGGCGCCTAAATCTACTATCCGCATGCCTGCCCGAAAGAGCTTATAACGCCTATCTAACTCCTTGAGCTTATATACAGAGCGAGCTACGTACCCTTCGGCTTTGGCTTGCAAAAAATAGGGATCCCTCGGGTTATAGTTCATAGCATTTTTTGGTAAATTTCTTTGAGTTGGGGATGGGTTTCCTCTTCTTTAAGCTTTTTAAGGAGTGCTTTTACTTCTGGATCTCGGCTGAGGCGGGCTTTTAGGTATTGTGCCATATATAAGCGAAGGTACCAGGGGTTTTCTGTCTGGGCGATTGTGCGCATTTGCTGGAGAAGGGCAGGGCGTAGCGCTGGAAACTCGCTATATGCTTGCACCAGTAAGCTCATGGCCCGTACTCGGCTGGAGGGAGAAAGGAGGCAGGGATACCGCGTAAGGAGCTCAGCTGCTGTGACGCTGTCTTTCCCTCGCGTAATCAGTAAAGCGGTAGCTAAAAGCGCTAACTCTTCGGAACGGTTAGAGGTGAAGCTTCGCGCGGCTTGCATGGCAGCAGCCGAGTCGGCATAAAAAAGCCCGATGAGGGCTATGCCTTTGACAGCGGCGCTGCTGTCTTTGAGGGCCTGCTGAATCTCTGCTTGCCAGAGCTGGGGAGCGGTCACCTCTTGTTGAATAGCTCCCACGAGAAACTCCCACGCTGCCTTACGTACCCGTGCCGAAGGATCTTTTAGGGCTTCACGGGTAAGGGAAAGCACCTGTGCTACTGCCTCCGAGTCGGCCAAAAGCATAAAGGCTTCCCAGACGCGTCCCTTCCAATACACCCCGCCTTGACGATAGTTCTCAAGGGTACGCGCTAAAAGCGCGCTTTCGCCGCTGAGATAGGGCTGGATTTCCTCCAAGGCCTGGGTCCGGGCCCAGAAGTATTTCCCATGCGGTGAGGAGATGTTCCCACCATTTCCTTGGGATAGGTGCGAGACACGCGGCCAATCAAAGAGCCTTTCCGGATCTGCGTCTGCGAATCGTATGCCTTTTCGTACATATAGGGTCAGGACCGTATCCCCTACCAGCCAGAAGGGCAGCTCTTCGTAGCCGGCTTCGGAGAGCACGGCTACGCGTGTCCAGTAGCGGTAAGGGCCCTTGTAGGGTATCGTACCCCCGCTGGAAGATTTTCACTACAGCGGTATCGCTGTGCGCTTCACCTACTATAAAAAAGCGCACTTCATCGGCACGGTGGAAGTGCTGGTCAAAAAACCAAGTCCAATCTTGACCCGTGACTTTTTCAAAAGCATGGCGCAAATGGTCAATGTCGGCGGCTTTGTAGGCGTTGGTGGTGAGATATTCTTTGAGGGAAAGAAAAAACGCGGAGTCGCCTACGGTTTTTCGCAAAAGGTGCAGCGTAAGGCCGCCTTTTTGATAGCTGTGCGCATCAAACATATCCATAGGCGTGGCATAATCATAGCGAATGAGGGGTACTTTCTTTTCGCGTGCTTCGGAGCCGTAGGTGGAAAAAGCTTCTTGGCGGTGGGTCTCAGCGGCTTCTACGCCGCGGCTGTGTTCTAACCACAGGTACTCACTATAATCGGCGAAGCTTTCATTCAGGGGGAGCTGAGCCCAGCTCTCACAGGTCACCAGATCCCCAAACCAATGGTGGAAAAGCTCGTGGGCAATCACCTCCTCGTGGTCGTCGGTAAGCGCTTGGGCGCGGTCATAAAAGAGCATATCCCCATGCACTACAGCCGTGGTATTTTCCATGGCGCCGGAGACAAAGTCCCGTACGATTACTTGGCCATATTTAGGCCAGGGGAAAGGTACCCCTAACTTTTGTGAGAAAAACGCTATCATTTTAGGGGTGTTGCCGAAAATCGCCTGGGCTTCGGAGGCCCAGCCGGGCTCCATGTAGTACAAGACTTCTTTTCCTTGCCAAGTGTCTTTGACTACCTGAAAAGGCCCTACAATGAGCGCGAAAAGGTAGGGAGAGTGCGGTTGATTGAGTTCCCAGCAGTCCTCGCGCAGGCCATTGGGGAGTTTTTTCTGGGAAACTAACAGGCCGTTAGATAAGGAGACCAGCGAATCTTCTAAGGTGATGCAGAGGCGCTGGGTAGTTTTTTGGTTAGGGCTGTCTAAGGTAGGGAACCAAGCTGAGGCGGATTCGGGTTCGCCTTGGGTCCAAAACTCGCGCGGCTTACAGGGCTGACTCCCCTCCGCATTGATAAAATAAGCCCCTTTTCTGCCGCTGATAGCGAGGGAGCCTTCTCCTTCTACCCTTTCGGGTTGGGCGCGATACCGGATATACACGATGAGGGTTTCCTGGGCGGTGTAGGGACGGTCTAAGTGTAGAGTGAGTTTTAGGGTATCGTACTCTTGGCGGAGGATTCGGCCCGCAGAGGGGCGTATAAGCCGCACTCCCTCAATCTGGAAGGATTTGGCGTCTATGGTGAGGATTTGCTGCGGGGCGAAGTAGGGACGTACGGTAAGCCAGGCTTCGCCGGGGACTTCCTTTTTAGTCCAGTCTAAGCTCAGGCGGAGTTCGGTGTGGATAAGTTGCCAGTAGAGCGGGGCGCTGCCCTTGTAGGTTTTAGCTTGGTGAGGCTTGGGCTGGAGGGAGTCGGGGGAGGCCAGTAAGTCGCCGTAAATGGCCTGTAAATCTGCTTCTATGAGGCTATCGCTGCGGGGCTGGGTGACTTTTAGACGGGCTTTGGGGGTACAAGCCCCCCATATACTCAACGCCAGACAAAGTGCCAGGGCTAAACGCATCGGGCAAAGGTAAAGATTGCTTACCCTCCATAAAAGGGCCAAGAGATTCCCGACCTTTGTAGGGTATGTGTGACCTGGTGCACCTCCATGTGCATACCGAATATAGCCTTTTAGATGGGGCCTCCAGAGTGGCGGACCTCATGCGCCGCGCCCAAGAACTCGGTATGTGCGCTATAGCCCTCTCCGACCACGGTAACCTCTTTGCTGTGCCCAGCTTTTATACCGAGGCCGAAAAAGCCGGACTTAAGCCTATTATCGGATGCGAGTTTTATATTGTAGAAGGCGATACCTTCACCAGAGATAAAACCCTCTATCACCAGCTCCTTTTGGCTAAAAATGAAGAGGGTTGGCAAAACCTTTTGTATCTTTCTTCCATCAGCTACTTAGAAGGTTTCTATTACAAGCCCCGCATTCATAAGAAGCTTTTGGCAGAGCACAAAAATGGTCTTATAGCTACAAGCGGCTGCCTGGCCAGTGAAATAAATCAAAAAATACTCTTGGGACAGGTCTCCGAAGCAGAGGCGGTTTTCCGCTGGTATGTGGAGCTTTTTGGGGAAGATTTTTATGTAGAGCTACAAGACCATGGCCTCAAAGACCAATATACCACGGCCAAGTATCTTTTGGATTGGGCCCAAAAGTACGGTGTAAAAGTTATTGGGACTAACGATGTGCATTATACCTGTGAAGCAGATGCAGACCTGCATGATTTGCTTTTAGCGATACAGACGGGCAGTGATTACGATGACCCGAAACGTTTCCGGTTTACAGACGATGAAGGGCGGCTAAATAGGCACTTTTACCTTAAGAGTCAAGCAGAGATGGCGGCCATGCCGCTTTTTAGAGCGCGCCCGGAAGCGCTTATCCGCACGCGAGAGGTGGCGGAGAAGTGTGAGCTAAAGTTAGACTTTAATCGGCCGCTATTACTGCCGCGGTATCCGATTCCGCCGGAGTTTCCGGATATGGATGCGTATTTATCGCATTTGGCCTATGAAGGGGCCCGCCGGCGCTATGGCGAACTCTCCCCGGCGATTCAGGAGCGATTAGACCATGAGCTCCGGATTATTCGGCAGATGGGGTTTGCGGGGTACTTTTTGATAGTGCAAGACTTTGTAGCTGAGGCTCGACAGGGGGGCGTATGGGTAGGCCCTGGACGCGGTTCGGCGGCGGGGAGTTTGGTAGCCTACGTGCTCGGCATCACCAATGTAGACCCGCTCCAGTACCAGCTGCTTTTTGAACGGTTTCTCAATCCTGAGCGGGTAAGCCCACCGGACATAGATATAGATTTTGATGATGAAGGGCGCGAAGAGGTGATTCGCTATGTGCAGGAGAAATATGGTAAGGAAAATGTCGCGCAGATTATTACCTACGGGACGATGGGAATCAAAACCGCTATTCGAGATGTGGGCCGGACTCTCAAGGTACCTCTTAGCGAAGTCAATACCTTGGCCAGTCTCATCCCGAATAAGCCTAATATTACCTGGGGCGCAGCTCTGGAGGCTGAAGAAAATCCTAAGGCCTACCTGCTCAAAGAATATCTCCAGCGAGAAGGGACGATTCAGAAAAAACTTTTGGAGACAGCGGCGCAGCTGGAGGGGATTACACGGCATACTGGGGTACATGCCGCAGGGGTGATTATTGCGCCCGACAAGCTCTGGAAGTATGTTCCCTTAGCTATCGCTACGCGGGAGGAAACCCAGCGACAAGTGATTACGCAGTGGGATGGCCCTGATTGTGAGCGGGTAGGCCTCCTTAAGATGGACTTTCTGGGGCTGAAGACCCTTTCTATCCTCAAGACGGCGGTGGCTCTCATTCAGAAGCTGGAGGGTACGGAAATGCCCTTAGATTTAGAGAAAATCCCGCTGGATGATGAGAAAACTTGGCGGCTTTTTCAGGAGGGACAAACCATAGGGATATTCCAGTTTGAGTCGGAAGGCATGCAAAAGTATCTCCGGATGCTTCGTCCTACCTGTATGGAAGACCTTATAGCGATGAATGCCCTGTATCGGCCGGGGCCCATGGATAACATTCCTACTTTCGTGCGGCGCAAGCATGGAGAAGAGGAAGTCACTTATCCTGACTCGCGCCTCAGGCCTATTTTAGAAAATACATACGGTATCATGGTCTATCAAGAGCAGATTATGCAGATAGCGCAGGTAATGGCGGGCTATTCCTTGGCAGAAGCGGACCTTTTGCGGCGTGCCATGGGTAAAAAGAAAAAAGAAATCATGGAAGAGCAGCGCGCTATCTTCATACAGCGGGCTATAGCGCATGGCACCGACCCTAAGGTAGCCGAAGAGGTTTTTGATACTATGGCCCGTTTTGCGGAATATGGTTTCAATAAATCCCATGCAGCGGCTTATAGCCTCTTAGCTTATCGGACCGCTTACCTTAAGGCTAACTACCCCGCAGCTTACCTGGCTGCCGTACTTACCCATCACTCGGAAGACTCGGAAAAGGTGGGCTTTTTCCTTCAGGAGGTGCGGGCTTTGGGCATAGAGGTGCTGCCTCCTTGTGTGAATGAAAGTGAGGTGAGCTTTTCTGTGCCCTCCGCTACGCAAATCCGGTTTGGACTGGGGGGGATAAAACATCTGGGGGAGAAAATGGCTCAGCTTATTGTGGAGGAGCGCAGGCAGGGCGGTAAGTTTAAAGATGTTTTTGACTTTGCGGTGCGGATGACACGACAGGGTATGCATAAAAAAGCCTTTGAGAGTTTGTGTTTTGCGGGGGCGCTGGATAGTCTGGTAGGTGGGCAGCGGGAATATCTTTTAGAGGAGGGGAATCGGCAGGTTATTTTAGAATACGCTGCGTCGGTGAATAAGCCGCAAGTGGTGGCGCAAGCTTCACTTTTTGATGCGGTGAGCTTTGCGCCGCCGCCTCCGCCGGCGCTGCGTCCCCCTGCTCGGCGTCTTTCCTTGCCTGAGAAGTTACGTCAAGAGCGCGATTTTATTGGCTACTACCTCTCCTCGCATCCGTTGGATGAATATCGGGAACTTATTCGGGTGGCGCAGCTTACGTCCGAAGCCAGTCTTCTGCTGAATGCAGAAGTGCCGGAGCTTCGGCTGGTGCGGGCGGCCGCCCTTCTGATAGATGCGGATGAGCGGCGTTCTCGGCAGGGGCGGCCTTATGCTCGGCTCCTTTTTGAGGACAAGGCCGGCACCTATACCCTTACGGTATTTTCGCCCCAGTGGGAGCAGGTAGCACCGAAGGTGCGCGGCCGGATGGGGGATGCTTTTTTCTTGGAGGTAGAATATGTCGTACGAGCCGAGGGCGGCGCTGAATGGCGCTTGCGTACCATAGATGCCCTACAGGCTGCGGCTGATATGGCTTTCTCCGCCATCGTCTTAGAATGGGATCTCCAGACGGTAGAAGAGCGCCAAAGCTTGGAAGATTTGGCTTTTCTGGTAGAGCAGCAAAAAGGGCATATTCCCGTTTATCTCCTCTTGCATTATGCCCAGGCCATGCCGGTCCTGGTACAGACGGATTGGAAGCTGCGTTATACCCCGGACTTAGCGGAGAAGTTTCGGCCCTTAGGGGTGCGGGTGCGCACCGACATTCCTGTCCGTTAACCAGAAGTGCCGTATTTTTGTTGTAGTTCGGTATGCAAGAGGAAAGGAAGCCCCTGGACAAGCCGGTAGAAGTGACTGACTCTACTTTTCCGCAGGAAGTATTGCAGAGCCCTATCCCCGTACTGGTGGATTTTTGGGCGCCTTGGTGTGGCCCGTGTCGCATGATAGCCCCCGTATTGGAGCAGTTAGCTCAAAAGTACGCCGGCAAGGTAAAAATCGCTAAGATGAATGTAGATGAAAACTCGTTTATTCCGATGCAGTATTACATTCAGGCGATACCGACCCTTATTTTGTATCGGGGCGGGCAGCCTGTCGATAAAATCGTGGGGGCGCTGCCGGGGCCAGCGCTGGAAAAGCGACTCTTAGCCCATATCTCGTAAGGGATGGAGGTGGTTCTGGACTTTGAGAAGCCTATCATTGAGTTAGAGGATCGCATCGCCGAGACCAAACGGCTGGCAGAAGAGAATGGTATAGACATCTCGGATAGTTTGGCGGCGCTGGAGGCGCGGTTAGAGGCTTTACGACAGGATATCTACAAAAACCTCACGCCCTGGCAGCGGGTGCAACTGGCCCGCCATCCTGCCCGGCCGTATTCGTTAGATTATATTCATGCGATTTGTGAGGACTTTATAGAGTTACATGGGGATAGGTGTGCTGGGGATGATAAAGCTATCGTGGGGGGGGTGGCCCGCATAGGTCCTTATGGAGCCGTAGTGATTGGCCAGCAAAAGGGACGGGATACTAAGAGCCGCCAATACCGGAACTTTGGTATGCCTAATCCTGAGGGGTACCGTAAGGCGCGGCGTTTGATGCTGCTGGCAGAAAAGCTCCGAAAGCCTGTGATTACCTTCATAGATACCCCTGGAGCACACCCGGGCATGCATGCCGAGGAGTTTGGCCAAGCCGAAGCCATTGCCCGAAACCTCTACGAGATGGCCCAACTGCGGGTCCCTATCTTAATTTTTATCATAGGCGAGGGGGCTTCTGGGGGGGCTTTGGGGATAGGGGTAGGCGACAAGATATACATGCTGGAAAATAGCTGGTATTCGGTGATTTCGCCGGAGAGCTGTGCGAGCATTTTGTGGCGTTCATGGGAGTATAAGGAGCAGGCGGCGGAAGCCCTGCACCTCTCGGCCCAAGATAACCTCAAACTGGGGACCATAGATGAGATTATCCCTGAGCCGTTGGGGGGGGCCCATAAAAATCCTACACAGGTCTTTAAACTGGTGCGGGAAAAGATATTAGCGGATTTGCCAGGGTTATTTGCGCTCTCGTCAGAAGAACTGGTTCAGCGGCGGTTAGAGAAATATAGCCGCATGGGCCGCTGGCAAGAAAGAGCTATCTCTGCATGAGCCGGTATGCCCCCCTTCTCATAAGGGCGCTACGCCCCGAGACGCCGGATGCCTATTCTCTGGTATTGGAAAAGCCCGCCTCAGGGTATGAGTACCTTCCCGGCCAGTACTTGACTCTGCGGGTGGAGATTGACGGGAAGAAGTATCCACGGGCCTACTCCCTCTCCAGTAGCCCGTACTTGGATAGCGACCTGCAGGTGACTATCAAACGGCTACCTCATGGCTTGGTTTCTAACTACATCTGGCAGAATCTCCGTCCAGGCGATAAAATAGAAGTTTTTCCTCCGCTGGGGAACTTTACCGTGCAACCGCAAGCGGGCCGGGCCATACAGTACTTTTTCATTGCGGCGGGGAGTGGCATTACGCCTATTTTTAGCATGATACGCTCTATTTTGTTTGCAGAACCGAAGAGTCGTATCACGCTGCTGTATGGGAGTCGGGATGAGGAACATATTATCTTTCGGGAGGCGCTGAGTAAGCTTGGGGCGGAGTATGGGGAGCGGATAGAGGTGCTCCATACGCTCAGTCGGCCTTCGGCGCAGTGGTCTGGGCGGCAGGGCCGCATCTCCGCCGAATGGATCGTAGAAGAACTGGGACGGGTGCGGCGTCGGCTCCTGCCGATAGAAGCCTATATCTGTGGCCCCAGCGATATGATGGCGATGGCGGTGGAGACCCTACTGCAGCAACGCCTCCCTAAGGAAAAGGTTCATACAGAGTACTTTACGGCACCTCTGCCCGAGGCCGTGACGGCCGATACGCCCACCTCTACCCAAGAAGCTTTGGCGATTATCAAGCTGGATGGCAAAGTCTATCAGGTGAAGGTAAAACCCGGCCAGGCTATTCTGCACGCGGCCCAAGAGGCTGGCTTAGATCCCCCATACGCTTGTGAGGAGGGTATCTGCTGTACCTGCCGAGCTAAGCTCTATAAAGGCCAAGTGCACATGGCTGTGCGAGAAGCCCTGTCCGATTGGGAGATTGAAAAGGGCTATATCTTAACCTGCCAAGCGGTGCCCCTCACGCCTGAAGTAGAGCTGGAATACGGATGAGAAAACTCTTTACTCGGTGGCTGAGGCGGCGCCTTCGGCCTCGACCCTATCCCGCAGAAAAAGTGCTCCGCTACTTACGGTTGTATCCCCCGCTACTGGCCCAAGGGATTGTCCCTTTGTCTATATCAGATGATTTTTTGACAGCTCATGTCAAAATCCGTAAATCCTTGCTAAACTATAATCTGAATGGGGCCATTTTTGGGGGTACTATTTTGTCGGCCGTGGATCCTTGGTATGGGGTTCTCCTCTGGCAGAAGTGCCTCCATGAGGGCATCCCGTTGGAGGTGTGGGTGGAGCGGTTAGAGATACAGTTTTTACGGGCGGGACGAGGAGATATGTATCTTACTTGTCATATCACCCCAGCCGTCTGGGAGGAAATACGGGGGGCTCTCCTGACTGAAGGGAAGCTGCGCTACACTTTTCCGTATGCTGTGTACGGTGGTGAGGGTGCGGTGTGTGCAGAAGGCACCCAGACGCTGTATATGCGTAACTTACGCTTGCGCCCACGGAAAAAGACCTCCTAACTTTTGTAACTTTGCAGCAAATATGCGGTGGCTTTGGGTGAGTGTGGTGTGGGCGCAGTCGGCTATTTCATGGCAGATCGTGCCCGAGGGACCTTCGCCAGCGAAGGTAGGCGATACCGTAGCTTTACACTTTCGGGCGCAGATACCAGCCCCCTATCACTTATACTCCAGCCGAAAACCTGCCATAGAAGCTAACCTCCCCACGCAGTTTTATATAGAAAAGCTCAGCGGGCTTCGGCCAGTGCCAGGTATCTTGGAAAAAGGTCACCTCAAGACCGTTTATGACTCCATTTTTGGCACGCAGGTGTACTATTATGAAAAGGAAGCCACCTTTATTCAACGATTTGTGGTAGAAGGCTCGCCGGCTGAGGTGGCAGGGTATATCCATTATCAGTACTGTGACGAGGAGCAGTGCTTTACCTTCAAAGAGGAAGTACAGGCACAGTTTGTAGTAGAAGGCGGAGGAAAAGCTGGAAAAGGGACTCCAGCTAAGCCGGAGGCTCACGCGCCTTCACCGCAGGGAAAGGCACCGGCTTCTCCTACGGGAGCACCAGCCGACTCACTCCCAGGAGCCCCCCCTCTCCCTACCGTGGCTGCCGCGCCCTCGGCGTCCCTCACAAATCGGGGGGACTCTCCCGGCGAAGCCTCTCTCTCAGAACAGGGCCAGGGCAATTCTTTGTGGTGGACTTTTCTGAAGGCTTTTCTTTTTGGACTGGCAGCGGTTTTTACGCCCTGTACCTTCCCGATGATACCCCTTACCGTAAGCTATTTCACCAAGGCCCAGGAAGGGCGAAAGGGTTTCCCGTATTTGGCTCTGTGGTATGCTTTTTCGGTGCTTTTGATATTTTGGCTGTTGGGATTAGGGCTTACCCTATTTTTTGGGGCAAGTGCCGCTTATAACCTCGCAACTAATCCCTGGCTAAACTTCCTGTTTTTTGCGATATTGCTAACATTTGGTTTGTCTTTCTTAGGAGCGTTTGAGATTACTCTGCCGGCGAGCTGGGGTACGGCTACGAGCCGCTATGCCAGCCCGAGAAGCTTGGCAGGGGTATTTTTCATGGCGCTTACCTTGGTGCTGGTGAGCTTCTCGTGTATCGGCCCGCTGGTGGGTACGCTGATGATAGATATGGTAGGAGGGCGGGTATGGGAACCTCTCGTGGGGATGACGGGTTTTGGGTTAGCGTTTGCTTTGCCATTTGGTCTGCTGGCAGGGGTGCCTCAGCTCCTCCATAAGCTCCCTCGCGCCGGGGAATGGATGGAGACTTTCAAGGTAACCCTGGGCTTTATAGAGCTGGCCTTAGCGCTTAAGTTTCTCAGCAACGCCGACCTGGTATGGCATCTGGGCCTTCTGGACCGAGAAGTGTATTTGGTGCTCTGGATTACGCTATTTCTCTTTTTGGCGTTATACCTTTTGGGGAAGATCCCCCTCAAAGGGGCAGCGCCTACGGAGATTGGCGTAGGGCGGCTTTTGCTGGGTATGGCCAGCTTTGCGCTTGCGTTGTATCTTTTTACGGGGCTTTGGGGCGCACCGCTTAAGTTTTTTTCAGGACTATTGCCGCCTATTCACGAAGAGATGGGGGTGCGTCTCGTGGGGGGCACTAAGGCTTCTTCTGCTCAGGAGCCCTGCCCTTTGCCCCCAAATCGCAAGCATGCCGATAAACTGCGTAAATATACCCCCCCTGATTTTTGTGCCTTTTACGATATAGACGAGGCGAAGCAGTATGCTATCCAAGTGCAGAAGCCGCTCCTTATAGACTTTACGGGCCATACTTGCACAAACTGCCGGCAAGTCGAAGCCAGCGTGTGGAGCCATCCGGAGGTAAAGGCGCTCATGCAACAGGAGTTTGTGCTGGTGTCTCTCTTTGTAGACGATGGGACGCCCCTTTCGGAACCCATCGTCACTTCCTCTGGGGAGAAGCTCCGCACCGAAGGGGACCGCTGGCTGTACTTTGAAAAGCACCAGTATGGCGTGCAGGCCCAGCCGTACTATGTGGTCACAGACAGTAGCCTGCAGCCCCTCGTACCACCCCGAGGTTTTACCTTGGATGTGCAGGCGTACAGGGCTTTCCTACAAGAAGGCCTCCAAAACTTCCGCAAGAAATATAATCTTATCAAGCCGATATGACCGTACATGAAGTAGTGATTTTAGGGTCAGGTCCGGCGGGCTATACGGCAGCTATTTATGCGGCCCGGGCTGGCTTAGCACCAGTAGTAGTAGCTGGCCTCAAACCCGGTGGGCAGCTTACAAAGACCACGGATGTCGAAAACTTCCCGGGCTATCCGCAAGGTATCTTAGGGCAGGAGATGATGGAGGATTTGCGTAAGCAGGCTGAGCGCTTCGGCACGCAGATTATTTACGATGTGGTGGAGAAGGTAGAGCTCCGTACGCATCCCAAACGCCTCTGGCTCAGTGGGGGCGAGGAGCTTCTGGCAGAAGCGGTGATTATTGCTACGGGTTCCTCCCCGAAGGAGTTAGGGCTGGAGGCAGAGAAGCGGCTGTATGGCGCTGGCGTCAGCGCTTGTGCCGTATGTGACGGGTATTTCTTCCGAGAGCAGCCGGTGGCTGTGGTAGGCGGGGGCGACACCGCTTGCGAAGAGGCCCTCTACTTGTCCAAGCTCTGTAGCGAGGTGCATATGCTGGTGCGCCGAGATGAAATGCGTGCCTCCAAGATTATGCAAGAACGAGTGAAGAGCACCCCCAATATCCACATTCATTGGAATACCGTGACGGTAGATGTGATAGGAGAGAAGTATGTAGAGGCCGTGCGTGTGCGTAACCGCATCACAGGCGAGGAGAAAGAAATACCTATCCGAGGATTTTTTGTGGCGATTGGCCATCAGCCTAATACCGAGATTTTCCGGGGGCAGTTGGAGCTGGATCCGCAGGGGTATATCATTACTCAGCCGAAAAGCACCCGTACGAACATAGAGGGGGTGTTTGCTGCCGGCGATGTGCAAGATCCGGTGTATAGGCAAGCGGTGACGGCGGCGGGCACGGGTTGCATGGCGGCCTTAGATGCGGAGCGCTGGCTCTCGGAACGGAAGTACCTTTTAGCGCAGGGGGAGGGGCGTTCAGCTTCCTGAGAAGAGCGCCGCTACCTCGGCTTGGAGGGGGCGTAGATAATGGGCGGCTTCTACCATGCGCACGCCGTACCAGCTGAAATAATCCCCGCGTACGCGGCGTAGGTGGGCCAAAGGCCACAGCTGTTGTATCTCGGGAAAGTGCTTTTCGGTGAAGGGGTACGGTTCGTCTGAGAGGAGTACAAGGTCAGGGGCGAGGGCAGCCGGGTCAGTGAGGGTGGGGTAGCGGCTGGGGAGCGTTGCGGCTATGTTTTCCCAGCCGAGCCGCGTCAGGAGGCCATGAATGTAAGTGGAAGCGCCGGCAGCCATGTACGGTTTGCGCCAGATCAGGTAAAGCACGCGCAGCGGGAGGGAGCTGCGGGGTAGGGTAGCAAAGGCCGCTTCAATCTTTTCTACCCACTGCCGGGCTACTTCCTGGGTGCCGGTAATCTCGCCTAAACGTAGGATGCTGTCTAAGGCACTGGCGTAATCTTCTACCCGCGTGACATACACGGGCGCGACCGAGGAGAGTTGTTCTACGTCTTCGGGGGTATTTTCTTCCATTTGGGCGATGATGAGGTCCGGCTCAAGCTGGGCGATAAGGGGATGGTCTATTTTTTTGGTGCCTCCCACTACGGGTACAGCGGCTACCTTCTCAGCGGGGTGGATGCAATAGCGGGTGCGTCCCACGATGCGGCCTTCTAACCCCAAGGCGAAAAGGGTTTCGGTTTGGGAGGGACAGAGGGAAATGATTCGCTGCGGGGCAGTGGAGATAGTAAGGGAACGTCCTAAGCTATCGGTGACGGTACGGAAGGGGGGAGCCATTTATGGAGAGGGAAGCATACAGGCTGGCTCAGGAGCGTTGATGGGCCTTTCGGGTATCTTCTTCGTAGAGGCGGACGATTTCGGTGACGAGGGGATGGCGTACAATGTCTGTCTCGGTCATCCGCACGACAGCTATGCCGGGGACGCCTTCTAAGAGCTGGATCGCGTGCAGGAGCCCCGAAGTTTCAGGGCGAGGTAGGTCTATTTGACTCAGGTCGCCTGTGATGACGATTTTGGACCCGTGACCGAAGCGGGTGAGAAACATTTTCATTTGGAGGCGGGTAGCATTTTGGGCTTCATCTAAGATAATGAAGGCTTGATTGAGGGTGCGTCCCCGCATGTAGGCCAAGGGCGCAATCTCTATGACATTTTGTTCCAGAAGCTGTTGGAGTTTTTCGGAGGAGAGCATTTCTTCCAAGGAGTCGTAGAGGGGACGGAGGTAAGGGGCGACTTTTTCTTTGAGGTCGCCGGGGAGGAAGCCGAGGCTTTCACCGGCTTCTACGGCGGGGCGGGTGAGGATGATTTTACGGATGAGTCGTTCTTTGAGGGCTTTTACAGCGAAGGCCACGGCGGTATAGGTTTTTCCCGTACCGGCAGGCCCTACGGCGAAGGTAATATCGTGGGTCTCTATGGCTTGGGCTAACTGTTTTTGGCCTTCGGTCCGAGGGGCTATGGTTTGGCCAGAGAGGGTGCGGAGGATAGTAGGGCCGCTTTCTGGGGAAGGCGCTTTTTCTCCGCTGCGGAGGCGCCCTACGATCTCACGCACACGCTGGCTGGGGAGGCGTCCTTGCTGGCGCACCTCATGGACCATAGCAGCGATGATTTCCTCTAAGCGGGCTATAGCCTCTGGATCTCCAGAAGCTTTTATGCTGCTTCCTCGAGCGACCAGCTTTACCGAAGGATAAGCATTGCGTAGCAGTTGCAAGTTTTCGTTGCCGACCCCATAGAAGCTCAGCAGGTCTACGCCTTCCAAGAGAATTTCGCTTTCGGCTATGGGTTTATCTTCCATCTGTGACAAAGATAAGGTTTCACTGAGAACGGTAAGCTAAGAGGTGGAGGAGCTGGGTAAGCGGGACTGTGTGGTGGTGGGGGAGGGAGGCCGCTAAGGTTTGGGCCTGCTGGGTATACTCTCTTAGGCGTTCCTCGGCATAAGCAAAAGCGCCCATTTCATGGAGGCGGCGCTGGGCTTCCCGAAAGGGCGCTCGGAAAAGTGCTCTTCTTTCGGTGGGAGAAAGCCGCTGAGCTGCCCAGAGGAGGGGAAGGGTAAAACGTTTCTGGGTTCTATCGGTGTCGGTGGGCTTGCCGGTGAGGGTGCTCTCGCTCCAGTCTAAGAGGTCATCGCGGATTTGGAAAGCTATCCCGATAGCGCGTCCGATAGCTTGGGCGGTCAGGAGGCGGTCGGCTGAGGCGCCGCTCGTCCATGCCCCCATGGCGCAGGCGGCCTCAAAGAGCGCCGCGGTTTTTTTCTCTATGACGGTGAAATAGCTTTCCAGGGAGAGGTTGGCTTCACGCATCCGTTTTAGCTGGAGGAGTTCGCCTTCTGAGAGGGCTTCTACGGCTTGGGCGGTATAATGGAGGAGTTCGGGCACTTGGTAGCGCAGCGCAATAAGTAGCCCCCGCGCCAATAGCCAATCCCCGAAAAGCACAGCGATACGATTGCCCCACAGCGCCCGAAGGGAGAAAAAGCCTCGCCGGTAGTCGGAGTCATCTACTACATCGTCATGAACGAGGGTAGCATTGTGGAGGAGCTCTACAAGGGTACCGGCTACAAAGGTTTTTTCTGTAATCTGGCCGCAAGCCTTAGCCGTGTATAAGAGCAGGAGTGGTCGTATTTTTTTCCCGCCTCTACGCAGGAGGAAGGCGCCCAGTTTGGCTAAGAGCCAGTTTTCGCGATAGACTTCGCGGTAGAGCGTTTCTTGATAAAAGGCCTCAAAAGCGGGCCACTCTGGGAGGGTTTGTTGGAGGGCGCGTACAGTGGACGGCGCTTCGGTAATGAAGGTCATCTCAGGGTTTGCCTCCTAAAAACAAATAGTTGAGCATGCGAAGCATCAATAAAAGCCATAGCCCAAACCCCATAAGTAGGAGAATGGCCAGGTTGTACCAGGGGGTAGGAATGCAGGTATCTATCACACATTTGGTTGCGGCAAAGAAAGGAAGATAGCCGCGTGCGTCGCTGGTGATGTAGGCAGGCTCGTAAAGACGATAGAGCTGCCCCCGGGTGATGAGGATCTTTTGGGGCGATTGAGAGGCTAAGGCGATTTTTTCTAAAGCTTCGTTATGGTAAGCGAGGCGGGTCTCCGCGGGGATAGCACTCTCACGCAGGAGTACTTGGGTATTTACTTTTTGGAGTTCTTGGCGGAGGAAGGCTTCTAAGCTCCGGAGGGAAGGGAACTGAGAGCCCCAGCTGCGTAGATAAGCCAGGGTATCTCCTTCGGCTTGCACGGCAGGTAAGGCATAGAGGAGATGATACCGCAGGTGGGATTGGTGCGCTTTGAGGGGATAGAGGGCGCGTATGTAGGGATTTTGGGTGAAGTGGAGGACGACTTGGCTTTCGTAGGCCCACCGGGTGAAGGAAAGGTCCGCAAGCCAGGGTACGGGCCGCTCACCACGCAAAGCGGGATTGAAGCGGTCAAAAGGGATTACCGCACCGCTAAGCACCAGTTGCGGGATAATCAAGATAGGGATGAGTACATACACCGGCACGGGCTGGGTGAAGGTATCGGAGAGGTTGAGGGCCAGCAGGTTACTGAGAAGGGCTACTACAAAGAGCAGGAGCCAAGTGGGCCACCACAGTGCATGAATGCTGAGGAGAAGGGAGACCACCCCCCAATACAGGGTCACTTGTAAAGCGGAGAAAAGCGCTACCCAGAAGAGCTTGGCGTGCAGGTAGCTGGTCCAGCTCAGGTGTAGGAAGGCCTCGCGCAGGCGTATCTTCCGGTCGCGCAGAAGCTCCTCGGCTGGCGAGAGCATGCCTAAAAAAAGCACGGCGAGGATATTGGTGAAAAGGGCCGTGGGCAAGTTCTCGTTTTCGTAGAGGGCATAGGGCTGATTAGGCGGGTGATACCGTAGGATAAAGCCCACAATAAGGCCTAAGGCTGGGGCCGCAAAGAGGAGCATAAGGGTAGCGAGGCGATTTTTCCATTTACGCAGGCCTTCTCGGCTCCAAAGCACTGCAAACTGGCGCCACCGGGAGGCAGGCGGGTGAGGTGTGAGCTTAGGTACCTCTATTTGGGTCTTCGGGGGGCTGTAGTCACGCCAGAAGATTTGATACCATCTCTCTGGCGGTACGTGGCGCTGCTCGGTGGGAAGGCCGCTTTCATCCAATCGCCGCTGCTGGATAATGTCAAAAAGAGCCTCCGGTTCTACGCGGCGGCAAGAGGGACATTCTACCTGCTCACTCTCAGCCAGGCCGGCAGCTCTGCGGAAGTGTTGTAGCGCTGCAATGGGCGAACCCCAAAAAATCGTATAGCCCCCCTCATCCAGGAAAAGTAAGTAGTCTAACTTTTTATAAATGTCGGATGAAGGTTGATGCAGTGTGAAGAAAACAATCCGTCCTTCGCGAGCGAGCGCTTGGAGGATTTCTACCACTTGGAGGGCATCAGAAGAGGAGAGGCCAGAGGTGGGTTCATCTACAAAGAGCACCAGCGGCTGTCGCACCAGCTCCAAGGCGATATTTACGCGCTTGCGCTGCCCCCCGCTGATCGTGGGATGGAGGGGCGAGCCTACGGGCAAGTCCGCGATAGGCAGGAGCCCCAACTTTTTTAGCGTTTCTTCTGTGGCTTGATGGGCTTCTGTATCAGTTTTATAAGCCAGACGCGCCGCATAATAAATATTTTCTCGCACGGTAAGCTCTTCAATCAGGAGGTCTTCTTGGGGCACGTACCCGAGGAGGCCTTGGATGCGCCTGCTTTCGGCATGTATGTCGGTGCCGTTGAGATACACGCGTCCAGAAGCAGGTCGCAACTGACCACTTAGGAGCCGCAGGAGGGTACTTTTCCCTGCGCCACTGGGGCCCATAATTCCCACCAGCCGGCCTTGTACGACTTCAAAACTCACGGGATGAATGGCCATTCGGCCGTCTTTGAACTTATAAGTTAGGCGGCGTACTTCCCAGAGCAAGCGCTGCGCAAAAGGTGCCGGCCGAAACTGCTCTACAACCTCTTTGTAGGTAAGCGTGTAGCCTTTTACCCGCAAAAGCGACCCCTCCGGAAAGACCCGAATCACATCCCCATGTACCCACTGGCCATTCAGATGAGCCTCCATGTGGGGGCCTATAAGCCGCAGGAGAATAAGATCAACAGTAGGTAAATACAGAAAGGCGACATACCCTGGCATGGGCAGCTGAATATGGCGTGCAGAAGGCGCTACTTCCTTATCCGAGGCGCCGACGATTAGCAGGCATGGACTATCTATGCTACGCAGCTTGGTGGTCTGGGCAAACTGACTCAAAAGAAAGCGATCTTCCGGGTCTATCTCAAAAAGACGCCCCATCTCTTCTAAGAAGCGTTCCTCCTCGGGGTGATAGCGCTTATCGGCGTGGGCTAACTGCATCACATACGCATACAGGAGGTAACGCAAGGAACGCGGCAGCTGCTGGGCCACCGAACGCAATAAGATGGAAGGCTGGAGATCGATAGGGCGGCTTACATACTGTTGAATCTTTTGTAGCTCTTGATAGGGATCTACCCCCAGCTCATGTAGAAGCTGCCGTAAAACCGCCTCTTCTTTTGCGGTGAAACTGCCCTGGAGTGTAAAATAAGCTAATATACGGGTAAGCCCATCTAATAAAACTTCCTGCATGCCCGGGCAAGTTTAGGCATTTAGCTGCGCTTGGTAGCGTTCTATTTTGAGTAGCCCCCGCACTTCCCCTAAGGCTTTGATAAGGCTGAGGAGCTCGGGTTCGTTATATACATACAGCTCGATGATGCCTTTGAAGTAGGAAGCCTGCCCTTCTATACGAATAGAGCGTATATTTTTGTTTTTTTTGAGGGATATTACTTTGACGATATCTAAGAGCATGCCTTGGCGGTCTTCGCCTTCCAGTAGGAGCGCGGCTAAGAAGGGTTTTTGTGGCGTAGGTGCCCAGCGTAGGGGCTTTACTTTGGCGCTATCTAAGGAAAGAAGGCGTTGGATCTCTCTGCAGGTGGTGCGGTGAATGACGAGCCCTTCCGCGGTCATATAGCCCATGATAGAGTCAAAGGGAATAGGATAGCAGCAAGGCGCATAGGTGTGCTTTTCTTCGGGGTAGCCTACCTCCAAAGCCCCGCTTAGCAGGCCCAGTTGCTGAGAAAGCTGGTCTATGAGGGGGGTAGTACCTTGGGAGAGCCGCTTGAGCCGAATAAAATCTTGAATCTGGCCCAGGTCTAAGGTGTGGGTGCCCAGCCGGTACCACAGCTCTTCCAGGGAAGGCAAACGCAGGTACCACAGGAGCTCTCGGATGACGGGATCTTCGGGGCGTATGCCTAAATGACGCAGCCGCCACTCAAAGATCTGCCGGCCTTTTTCCATGGCTTGTTTGCGCTGCTGCTTGAGGTATTCGCGGATTTTGAGGCGGGCACGCCCGGTTTTGACGAAGGAAAGCTGCTCCTCGGTGGGTTCGGCGCGCTCACTGGTGATAATCTCTACTTGGTCGGCGTTTTGGAGAACGTAGTTGAGGAGGACCGGACGACCATTGACTTTGGCGGCGATGGCATGCCGTCCAATCTCCGAGTGGATCTCATACGCAAAATCCAGCGCCGTGGCGCCTGCGGGGAGGACTTTTAGCTCCCCTTTGGGGGTGAAGACATATACCTCGTCGTGGGCGATATCGGGATGGAGCTCGTGTAGCAGGTCTATGCTGGAGAGGTCAGGGTTTTCCAAGAGGCTGCGTATGCGATTGAGCCAGCGTTCTAAGGCTTCATCGTAAGCGGAGGGGTGGCCATTTTGGGTGCTTTTGTAGCGCCAATGGGCTACCAGGCCGTATTCGGCGGCTTCGTGCATGCGCCGAGAACGGATTTGCACTTCTACCCATTTGCCTTCGGGACCCATCACCGTGATATGCAGGGCTTCGTAGCCAGTCGGCCGCGGCTGAGATATCCAATCCCGCAGCCGGCTGAGATTGGGCCGATACAGGCTGGTTACAATAGAGTAAGTGCGCCAACAATCCGCTTTTTCTGTCTCTATCGGCGAATCTAAAATAATCCGCACAGCAAAAATATCATATACTTCTTCAAAGGGTACGCCTTGTCTGCGCATTTTGTGATAGATAGAGCTTATGCTTTTTACGCGGCTTTCTATCTTGTAGGGTACACCTATCTCTTTTTTGAGTTTTTCTTCTATGGGCTGGATGAAGCGTTGGATGTAGCGCTCGCGCTCGCGGGCGGTCTCTTGGAGTTTGCGCTCCAGTTCTGCATAGACTTCGGGTTCTCGGTAGCGCAGGATAAGGTCTTCCATTTCGGATTTGATGGGGTAGAGGCCGAGGCGATGGGCGATAGGTACGTAGATAAACTCAGTTTCTGCCAGAATTTTGGCTTGTTTTTCGGGTTTCATGCCGGTGAGGGTGCGGAGGTTATGGAGGCGGTCGGCCAGCTTGATGAGGGCGACTCGGATGTCATCCGCCATCGTGAGGAGGATCTTGCGGAAGGTTTCGGCTTGGACCGAGTCCAGGGGACTTTGCACGCGCGTAATCTTGGTGAGGGCTTCCACGAGATGACCTACCGTATCGCCAAACTCCCAGCGGAGGGTCTCTATTTCGGTGTCGGTATCTTCTACCACATCGTGGAGGAGGGCTGCCATGACGGCGTATTTGTCGCGCAGGCCAATCTCCCTTACGAGGATAAGGGCTACGGCGATAGGGTGTAGAATGTACGGTTCGCCGGTGCGGCGGCGGGTCGCGCCATGCTGCTCCAGCGCGAAGCGAAACGCCTTTCGTACCTCGGCACGCCCTTTCTTATCCAAAAAGTCGGCGCAGGCTCGCAGGAGTCGGCGGTAAGCATTCAAAATAGCCTTTTTCTCTGACTCCGAAAAAGTGACTTCCCACGTCTGCTGCATAGGGGATGGGAAAAATACAAAAAAGTCACCGATACAGGCTGGAGGGAAAACGCCATCTTTGTGGGGTGTGGTATTGGGGATGGCTGGGGATGGGGATCAGCTTTTTATGGGGGCAAGCGCACCTGCCCTATGAAGCGTTACACCAACGGCTCTTTCCACTTGTCCGAGATACGACTCAACGGGCGTGGTTACCCCGTCTGCGGGAAGTGATGGAAGAAAACCGCCATATTGAATGGAATGACCGCTTTTTCCGAGAAATCGTACAGTTGTATTTGGCTCAATCCGATAGTTTGCCTGTGTTGCTGGGCACCATAGGCCGATATGTGCATATAGATAGCGCTACTGTCGCTACGGTTTTCCGGCCTGTTGAAGATATCACGGCGGAGGCTTCGGCGCTTCTTACGGCTTTTGACCTACTGTACCGCCAGTATCAGAAGGATACTTCGCAGGTTGGGTATGTGGTAAGGCAAATGAGCTTACTAGCGCAGGACGCTATCCAGAGCTGGCTGCCGGCGGGCCAGGTGCCTTTTTCTTTGTTGGTAGCGGCCGCGCTGCAGGGCTACTTAAAGGCGTTGGCGGCCGGGTATGCTTTTTTTGGGTTTGATGCTTCACCGGAGCCGTGGCCGCAGAAAATGCAAGTGATTGAAGCCATCGGCCTCTTAGAGTACTATGCGTATGGCGAGAGCGCTAATGCTTACCGGGCATGGCTGCGGGGATTGAAGCGCTAAGAGAGGGGGTTCTTCGCGGCGATAGGGTGGCGTTGGCCCGGGCCCTTTCTTTGATAGAGAGCGTGCGCGATGAGGATAGGCGGGCTCGGCTGGCTATGCTTAGGGGATTGCAGCCGCCCCAAAAGCCTATTTATCGGGTCGGTTTTACGGGCGCCCCCGGGGCTGGGAAAAGTACCCTCATAGATAGCCTGGGGGCGTACTTGCTGGAGCAGTACCCTACAGCGCGCTTGGCGGTGCTCACCGTGGATCCGAGCAGTTGGCGCAGTGGCGGGAGCCTCTTAGCGGACCAGACGCGTATGCGGCACCTGGCGAGCCATCCCCGGGCTTTTATTCGTACGTTTGCTTCTGGCGGACACTTGGGGGGGCTGCATCCCCGCATATACGAGGCTATCACCCTCTGCGAAGCCGCCGGCTTTGATTGGCTTTTCATAGAGAGCGTAGGCACCGGCCAAAGCGAAGTAGAACTCCGCTATGCCTGCGACTTTCTCTTGTATGTGGCGCTTCCCTATGCGGGCGATGAGGTCCAAGGCATCAAGCGTGGCCTTATGGAGGCGCTCGATGGCATAGCCCTCAACAAAGCCGATACCGTGCCCCCTGATGCCCTCAGGCGGGCGCAGTTTCAGTTAGAGACGGCTCTACACTTTCTGCGGGGGCATGAAACCCCTTTCCCTTTTGTCTTGCCCGTATCGGCACTCACCGCCTCGGGCCTGCCCGAACTCTGGGAAAAAATCTTCGCGGCCTTTTCCCTCGAAAGCTTAGAACCCCAACGGCAGGCGCAGCTCCGCTATTGGATCACCAAATATTGGGAGGAAGCCCTGCATGCCTGGCTTGAGCGTTCCCCCTACGGCATAACCTACGCTTCCATACAAGCACGGGCAGACACAACCCCACTCTGGCAGCTCGTAGAGGAGATATACGCGGTTTTCGGGCTTATTTCTTAGGCTTTGCGGACCTGGGCGCCTGTTTTTTCTATGGCCTGAATAGCCTCTGCTAAAAACGTGTGTATCTCTGCATCGGTGAGGGTATGGTCTGCTTGCAGGTATAAGCGCAGGCCGTAGCTTTTTTGCCCTTCATGGCGAAAGTGGTCAAAGGGCTCTATTTTTTGCAAGTAAGGGTACTGTAAGTTTTGCAGGGCTTCTACGAGAGTTGTGTAAGGGAGGTCATCGGGGACGAATACGCTGAGGTCTTTCACGACGACGGGGTGATACGACAGTCCGGTAAAGGTGGGCAGGAGCCGAGGCGGGGTATGTAAGAAAAGCGGGACCAGTTCGGCGGAGGCTATGGTTTCCTGGGCGAGCCGGAAGCGCTTAAGGTATTCCGGGCGGAGGAGGCCCACCGTGCCTAAGTAGGTTTCTCCGGCGTGTAGGTGGAGACCGTAGAGCCATGGGCCCGTAGGCGTGGTAAAGGGCTTTTCGTGGAAGGGCACACGGGCACGCTGCAAAAGCGCGCGTACCACTCCTGCGAGGTAGGCGTAGGGAGCGGGCCCCAGTCGTCCGACTTCCCAGGCAGGCGGCCGTCCCCAACCCCATAAGGTGAGCCGTTCTTCCTCTCCGTCCTGGTGGTAGATTCGGCCCCACTCGTAGGCCCAGAAGGACTGAGCGCCGTGGTTGCGGTTATGGAGGAGCACCTCCAGCCCAGAGCCTATCAGCGTGGGCCGCAGGTAGGCCAGTTCTTCATACAGGGGATTAGCCAAGCGGAGGGGCGTGACCCCCAAGTCAGGGGGGAAGTGGTGCGCGCCTACGAGAGAGTTCGTTCGTATTTCCATCAGCCCCATGCCCGTGAGAAACTCCGAGAGGTTCTCGCGCAAAAGGTACTGGATATCGGTTGGGCTGGGGTGCGGATAGGAGCCCAAAGGTGCAGGTGGCTTTTGGGGGAGCGCATCCCATCCCTCCAGGCGTAGAAGCTCTTCCGCGATATCAGCTGGGCGGGTCACATCCAAGCGGTAGCGCGGTACCGTTACCTGCCAGCGGTCTTCGGTTTCGGGGGTGATGGTGATATCCAGGGCTTCCAAGCGCTTTTGGGTCGCCTCCGGGGGAAGGGGTAGGCCCGTGATGGCCCGTAAGTGCGCCAAAGAGAAGGTGAAGCGGTAGGGGGCAGTGTGGGCAGGGTCATGTTTTTCGGCGTAGAGGGACACCTCAGCGGAGGGGTAAAGCTGTTGGAGGAGGGAGGCAGCCATCTCGGCGGCCCAAGGCACGCGCTGGGGGTCAGTGCCCCGCATGAAGCGGTAGCCACTCTCGGTATGTAGGCGCAGGCGGCGCCCCGTGCGCCGAATATCTGCCGGGGAAAAGTACGCCGACTCTATAAACACCGTTGAGGTAGTAGCCGAGACGCCGGTGCGTTTTCCCCCAATCAGCCCTGCTAAGCATGCGGGACCTTCGGCATCGGCAATCACGAGGTCGCCTGGGGCAAGAGCCAGCGTCTCTCCTTGTAGGGTATCAAACGAAGTGGGGGCTGAGAGGGGAGCGATAATTAGGGTGTTCCCTATTAGCTTTTTGGCGTCAAAAGCGTGGAGCGGCTGCCCAAAGCCGAGGAGGATATAGTTTGTTACATCTACAATCGGGTGGATAGCCCGAAGGCCCGCTGCTTCTAAGCGGTAGCGGAGCCAAGGAGGACTTTGTGAGAGGCCCGTAAGGCCCCGTACATATATGCCGCCGTAGCGAGGGCAGGCCTGGGTATCGGGGACTTTCAGTTGGAGAGGGAAGGGGAAGCGTTCTCCTATTACGTGCGGCGTGGGTACATGGAGCTTAGCCTCAGTGAGGGCGGCGTATTCACGGGCTATCCCTAAATGGCTCAGGGCATCGCCGCGGTTGGGCGTGACACTGATTTCCAGCACGATATCGGAGTAGTCTTCCAGCACCTGCGTAAGAGGGGCTCCTATGGGGGTCTCAGGGGGGAGGAGGTAGATTCCGTCGGCGTCAGGGCCGAGTCCGAGTTCTACTTCGGAGCAGAGCATGCCTTCGGAGAGGATGCCGCGGAAAGGCCGGGCTTCTAAGGTAGTCCAGCGCCCTTGCAGGCGTACTTGACTGCCCGGCAGGGCTACGGGCACCTTCGCCCCTACGTAGGTGTTGGTAGCTCCTGTAACGATGGTCGCGTGGGTTTCGGGGCTGAGGCGTACGGTGCATATAAGGAGCTTGTCGGCGTTGGGGTGTTTCTCCTGAGCGATAATCTCCCCTACATAGATACGCTGAAGGGCTTCTGGGAGGCGGTGGTAGGGTTCTATGCTTTCTACTTCCAAGCCGGCGCGGGTGAGGCGTTCGGCTACGGCTTCAGGGCTTTCGGAGAGCGAGACAAGCTCCTTTAGCCAGCTCCAAAGGATGCGCACGAGCGCAAAAATAGCGGGTGAAGCTTCATACTGTATTTCTCTGTCACGAAGCAAATCCCTCTTACGTGCAAAGCATATTGCCTACGGTGCCCCTGGGCAAGTCCCACTGGAACAGTAGGAACCGCAAAAAAGTTATCCTGCAACATGTGGCGTCTGGGGATACTCAGCCTGGTGTATGCGCAAAGCTTGCCGGTGCGCTCGTGGGCCGAGATAGAAGCGCACCTTCAGGCGCACCCGGAGACCTTGTATGTGCTTAACTTTTGGGCCACCTGGTGCCGACCCTGTGTAGCCGAACTGCCCCATCTACAAGCAGCTTACGAGCAGCTAAGGGACACCCTGCCTGTGCAAATCTGGCTAATAAGCTTGGATTTCCCGCCCCAGGGCGCCCAACAAGCAGCTGCACTTCTCCAGAGAAAAGGGATTACCCTGCCGGCTTTTTGGCTCAGCGAAAAAGACCCCAATACTTGGATTCCTCGGCTGAATGCCTCCTGGGATGGGGCCATTCCCTACACGCAGGCCGGGCTATCGGGCCCTTCGCATGGCGCCTTTCCGGACGCCACAACGGTGCACAATTTTGTTATTTCCGGCTATGCTGAGACTCGCAAGCCTACTCGGTAGCGCCTGGCTCCTGCTGGGCGGCGTAAAGGTCGGCGATAAAGCTCCGACGTTTTCCCTCAAAAATGTAGATGGGAAAGTCGTAAGCCTGGCTGACTATCAAGACAAGAAGGGGGTTATTGTGGTATTTACCTGCAACCACTGCCCCTTTGCGAAACTGTATGAAGAACGCATCATTGCTTTGCACAAGGAGTTTGCGCCAAAGGGCTTCCCGGTCGTGGCCATAAATCCGAACGCCCCAGAGATTGAGCCCGAGGACAGCTATGAAAACATGCAAAAGCGCGCCAAAGAAAAGAAGTACCCCTTCCCGTATCTCTTTGATGAGACGCAGGCGGTAGCGAAAGCCTATGGCGCCACCAAGACCCCCCATGTCTTCCTACTGGTCAAAGAAGGGCAAGACTTTAAAGTAGCGTATATTGGCGCCATAGACGACAGCCCGAATGACCCGCAGAAGGTCCAAAAACGTTATGTAGCCGAAGCGATTGAAGCCCTCTTAGCTGGCAAACCTGTACCTGTCCCTGAAACTAAAGCTATCGGCTGCAGCGTCAAGTATCGCAAATAATAACCGCTTTTGGACGGGTATAGCCCTTGCTTTATGGAAGAAGAAGGGGTATTGGGTTTCCACCATGCCACAGGCTTTGCGGGAGAAGCCCAAAAGAATGTAGATTTTTATACGGGGGTATTAGGCCTGCGATTGGTGAAGCGATCTGTGAATCAAGATGAACCTCATATTTATCACCTTTTTTATGCAGACAAGGTAGGTTCGCCGGGCACGGAGGTAACGTTCTTTCCGTGGCCGGGCATGGCCCGGCGGCGTATCGGCACAGGCCTTATTACGGAGGTAGCGTTAGCGGTGCCTGAGGGAAGCCTTCCTTACTGGCAGAAACGGTTAGAGTCGGCCGGTTTTTCTGGGGAGCTAAGCACTGAGGCGGGCAGGGCTGCGTTACGCTTGGCTGACCCTGAGGGTTTGCCCCTTCTCCTGGTAGAGGAGCCGGCGGAGAATCGTCCTTTTGGGGCGTGGGCGGAGGGTCCCGTACCCGTAGAGTATCAAATACGAGGCATTTGTGGGGTTCAGATGGTAGTAAGCCAGGTAGGACAGACAGATAGGCTACTCACAGCGGTCCTGGGCTTTGAGCAGGTAGCGGGTGACAAAGACTTTTACCCGTATCGCATTGGGCGAAAAGGGGACTGGGGCTATGGGTTTTTAGCGGTGAAGGTGGCCCCTGACCTTTTACCGGGGCGATGGGGCCGAGGGAGCTTACACCATGTAGCGTGGCGAGTACGTGACGAAGCCCATCTGCTCGCGCTCCGCTCGCGTTTAGAAGCGGTGGGCCTTCATCCTACGCCTGTAATAGATCGGTTTTGGTTCAAGTCGGTGTATTTTCGGGAGCCGGGGGGGGTGATTTTTGAGCTGGCTACCGATGGGCCCGGCTTTACGGTGGATGAAGACCCGCAAGCTTTGGGGGAAAAGTTGGTTTTGCCGCCGTGGTTAGAGCCGTACCGAGCCGAGATAGAAGCGCACCTCCCCCCGCTGGAATATCCGCCCGCTTATTTGAGGGAGGTCAGCTCGGGGAAAAGACTCCAGGGATAGGCGTGCAGGGGGGGAAGCGCCGCCCAGTTTTCCAACTTCCAGGCCCATAGGGCTATGCTGCGGGGGTCGGGGGCTGGGGGCGGGTAACCGTACTTCACATCACCCACGATAGGACTGCCTAACTCCGAGAGTTGGGCGCGAATCTGATGGAAGCGGCCCGTTTGCGGTTCTACCACCACCAAGCTTTTGCCGTCGCGCACAGCTAAGGTTTGGTACCGAAGGATAGCGAGGGCAGCATTGGGGTGGGTTTTATAGTACACTTTGGCGCGGTGGCGTTTGGCGTCTTTTTCTATATAGTGGCGCAGCTCCCCAAAAGGGGGATACACTTCGGGCTCGGTAATAGCTAAGTAGGTTTTGCGGACCTGGCTATTCTTGAAGCGGCGGGTCCACTCGGCGGCACTGCGAGGCCCTCGTGCGAAAAGCATCACGCCGCCCACCGGCCTGTCTATCCTATGGACGAGGTGTAGCCTTTCCCTAAGCTGGGCTTCAGCCCAGCGCAGCATATCTACATCGCCGGTTTCATCCGCTTGAGCCGGCATGCCCGGTGGCTTGAGAACGACCACTTCTTTTTCCGTGAGGGCCAAAATCTGCGGCTCAAGCGCCTCGCTGGATCTTTTCCCTAAGTCTAAGGAGGCCATCTATGAGGGCTTCGGGGCGTGGCGGACAGCCCGGGACATAAATATCCACGGGGATGATTTTATCTACGCCTTTGACCACATGGTAGCCGTATTGCCAGTAGGGGCCGCCGGCCGTGGCACACGAACCCATAGAAATCACATACTTGGGGGCAGGCATTTGGTCGTAAAGCCGTTTGATGCGTTCGGCCATCTTAGCGGTGACGGTACCGGACACAATCAGGAGGTCGGCCTGCCGCGGTGTAGCCCGCGGGAAGATCCCAAACCGTTCCAGGTCAAAGTGGCTGGCAAAAGTCCCCATCATCTCAATCGCGCAGCAGGCCAGCCCAAAGGTAAGCGGCCATACCGAGCGGCTCTCAGCCCAGCGCAAGGCCTCTTCTACGCGCCACAAGACTACCCCACCGCTGCCGTCTTTCATCTTAGCAAAAGTAAGCGCTTTCGGTTGTATCTTTACGGCATGCCGACTTACGGAAGTGAAGTAGCTCTCTCTACGCCGCTGCCGACCTTTGAGCTGGTGAGCGTGTGTGGTGAGGTCGTGCGTAGCCAGGACTTAGCGGGTCAGCCCGTAGTGGTAGTTTTTACCTGCGGGCACTGCCCGTACGTACAAGCCGTAGAAGGTCGTATGCTGGCGCTGGCGCGCGAGTTTATCCCTAAGGGCATCCGCTGGATAGGGATTGCCGCTAATGACCCTTCCCTGTATCCAGATGAGGATTCCCCCGAGGCTCTTTGTCGGCGAGTGCATGAGAAAGGCTATCCCTTCCCCATTCTTTTTGATGAGACGCAGGAGGTAGCCAAGCGCTTCGGGGCGGTATGTACGCCCGAGTTTTTTGTGTATGATGCTCAGCATCGCCTATATTATCACGGCCGACTGGATGATAACTGGAAAGACCCTGCGGCCGTGACGCGCCGAGAGCTCCGAGAAGCTTTGGAAGCGCTTTTGGCAGGGCAGCCCGCTCCTCAGCCCCAATATCCGGCCATGGGCTGCTCTATCAAGTGGAAGGGTAGCCTGGCCTAAGATAGCTTCCCCCTCTCCATGATAGCCGAAGCGCTTAAGGCGCTGTGGGAATATCGCCTGCGAGCGATACTTACCCTAAGCATTTTGGCTTTTGGTATCACAGCGCTGGTCGGCATCTTGACCACCTTAGAGGCGCTGCGGGGGTTCATTGCCCATAAGCTCTTGGGATTTGGGCCACATACCTTCGTGGTGACAGGAGGGGACATCCGCATCCAAGTAGGACGCAAGAAAATGCTCTCGCTCAAGGGGCGTGACCTGCGCTTATGGGAGGTGAATGCTTTTATGGAGCGCTATTCGTTGGCGGGGGCGGTGCTTTCCCGCCAAGTGCTGGTAACCTATAGCGGACAAGCGTGGTATAAGGGACGCAAGACCCCGGCGCAGGTGCGCCTTTTCGGCGTAGATGTCCCCTACTTCTCTATACATGAACTGCAGCTGGCTCAAGGACGCTTTTTTACGCCGGTGGAGATCAAGCAGGCTTTACCTGGGGTAGTGATAGGCTCGGCCGTCGCTCAAGAGCTTTTTCCCCATGAAAGTCCCTTAGGGAAGTGGATACGGATTGGAGGAGGACTTTACCGGGTGGTGGGGGTGCTTTCCCCCCGTGGAAGCCTTTTTGGGATGAACTTAGATATGGAGTGCTTCATCCCCTGGAGCATCGCCTACGCAGATGCCGCTACGCCCCGCGTGGATGTGGAAGTAGGAGCCCCTTCGGTGGAAGCGGTGCCTACAGCCATGCAAGAAGCTCGCAAGGTCATGCGACAGGTACGCCGCCTTGCTCCTCGCCAGCCGGAGGATTTTTCGCTCTTCCGTGGGGAGCAGATAGCCGACCTGCTTTTAGACCAGCTTCAATTGGTCACCCTGGCTACCATTGGAATCAGCCTCATCACGCTTTTAGGGGCTACTATCAGCTTGGCCAATATTTTACTGGTGGCAGTGAAAGAGCGCACGCAAGAGATAGGCCTGCGGATGGCGCTTGGCGCGACTCGGCGAGCTATCCAGCAACAGTTTTTAGGGGAAGCGTTGGTGATAGCGGTGGTGGGGGGCGGTGCGGGCATCCTTTTGGGCCTCCTCTTGGGAAATGGAGTAGCTCTCTATATTGGGGCCGACTTTGTGATGCCGTGGAAGTGGGTGCTCTTGGCTACGCTCCTGAGTGGAGGGGTAGGCCTCATAGCGGGATATCAGCCTGCTCGGGAGGCCGCCCAGCTGGAGCCGGTGGAGGCCCTTCGCTATGAGTAAGGGTTCCCTGCTACCTTTGCTTGCATGGAGTTTCATGCCCACTCCGTAGCGGGCTACCAAGGCGAAAGGCTCTACACCGCATGGTATCCCCCTATCGCTTCACCGAGAGGCAGTATTGTATGGGTTCATGGGTATGCTGAGCATAGTGGCCGCTATCAAGAAGTAGTGGAGTTTCTGGGCCAGCAGGGATGGGGTAGCTTGCTGTGGGACCTGCGGGGACATGGCCGTTCTACGGGGCGGCGGGGCTTCGCCACGGACTTAGAGGAGTACTTGTATGACCTTACGGCGGTATGGACACATTGGCGAGAAAAGCTCCCGAAGCCGGTCGTACTTTTTGGGCATTCCTTAGGGGGGCTGATAGCGCTGCGCTATAGGCAGAAGTACGACGAGGTTTGGTCGCCGGCGGCTACTATGATCAGCGCACCGCTTCTTCAGCTGCGGTTGGAGGTGCCGGCATGGAAGCGTGCCATGGGACAGGTGGCCGCTCGGCTCTTCCCTACGCTGAGCCTACCTTCGGGGTTGGAACCCTCCCAGCTGACCCACGACCCGGCAGAAGCCCAAGCCTATGCTACCGATCCCCTGGTGTTCCGCACGGCTACGGCGGGCTGGTTTGCCGCTGTCCAGCGCGCCCAGGCCGAAGCCTGGAAAGACCTTCCCAAACTCACCACGGGCCGCTACCTCTTCCTTCTCCCCGAAGCTGACCCCGTGTGTGACACGCCCACAGCACAGCGCTTTTATGCGCATCTCCCCGCTTCTCAAAGGGCCTTGCGCTTGTATCCTGAGGCGTATCATGAGCTGCTGCATGAGACCTTCCGCACAAAAGTTTTTCAAGACATAGCCGAGTACCTTAGCGCTCTATGAACTGGCTGTACCTGCACTGGAACGCCTCCCCAGATATTGCCCATATAGGGCCGCTTACGCTGCGGTGGTATGGGCTCCTGTTTGCGGCTGGTTTTTTTATCGGCTTTTACCTGATGCGCTGGGTGTATCGCCGAGAAGGGCGCCCCGAAGCCGACTTAGATACCCTCCTCTGGTATTTGCTCTTGGGGACGGTCATAGGCGCTCGGTTGGGCCACTGTCTCTTTTATGAGCCCGAGTACTACCTGGCCCACCCCATAGAGATTGTAAAAATATGGGAGGGCGGGTTAGCCAGCCATGGTGGCACCATAGGCGTATTGCTGGCCCTGTATCTTTACACACGCAAGCGGCCCAATCAGCCCTTCCTTTGGTTGGCCGATCGGCTTACGGTGCCTACCGCATTGACCGCTACTTTTATACGAATAGGCAACTTTTTCAACTCGGAGATTTATGGCAAAATCACTACGGTGCCTTGGGCTGTTGTTTTTGCGCGCGTAGATCCCCATCCCCGTCATCCTACGCAGTTATATGAAGCTCTGGTGTATCTTGCCCTCTTTATGTTGCTTCTGACGCTATACAAACGGGGAGTTTATTTTCGGTGGCCTATGGGGCGTCCTTTGGGGGTGTTTCTGCTATGGGTATTTGGCTGGCGTTTTGTGATAGAGTGGGTGAAAGAACCGCAAGAAGCCTTTGCTCTGGGGCTTCCCCTCAACATGGGCCAACTGCTGAGCTTACCTTTCCTCGCTATGGGCCTCTATCTTTTACTTCGGAAACGGTAGGTTTCTGTATTTTTGGCTGAATGCGTTGGCTTACTGCTATACTCTGTTTGGGGTTATGGGGGCAAGTGCGGGTGCGGATAGGGCATACTTTGTCTGCCAGTAGCGGACTGGTGGGCATAGATACGGTGTTTCGGTTACAAAAGGCTCCCTTGTATTTATGGGTGGAGGCGCGATTCCGTTCGCCCGTGGAATGGGATACCTTATGGGTAGCCCTGCGTACAGTCGATAGAATACAGGGCATATATCTCCTCATACGGACAAAAACCGATAGAAACTTATATCGGGGGCGGATGGCTTTTCGGCAGTCAGGGATATATCTGCTTACTTTTATACCACCTCGGCAGGCTCGGCTGGTTTTAGGGCGGTCAAGGGTATATATTACGGATGCAAACTATCCCACAGTTATAGCATTACGGGCTCGGGCCAGAGGGTTAGCTTCCGCCTCTCCTACCAATCCCGAAGCGGCCCTCACGGTCATAGATACGGTCGCCTTAGAGGTACTGGATCTTCCTGAGGAAGCGCTCTCTCTCCCTGAATCCAGTGTGCCTGCGCTGGAAGAGCCCTTGGAAGAAGATCTGGACTCCCTCTTAGAGGTACCTGACGAGGATATAGGGCCGGAGGAGGATTTGGACTTGGAAGAGTTAGATTTCGGAGACGATTTGTGATTCGGCCAGAAGAAGTAGCCGCTTTAGCGAACTTAGAGCTTATCGCTCGGCAGATTGTAGAAGGATTTTTAGTGGGGCTGCATCGTAGCCCGTATCAAGGGTTTTCGGTAGACTTTTCGGAGTATAGGCCTTACCAGCCCGGCGAGAGCTTAGACAAGATAGATTGGCGGGTCTTTGCCCGTACAGAACGGCTCTACACCCGCCGTTACGAGGAAGAAACCAACCTCCAAGCGTACCTCCTCATAGACATTAGCGGTTCTATGCGTTATCCCCTGCGGGTCACCCCTACAAAGCTGGATTATGCGCTCTTTTTGGGGGCGGCTTTGGCGTATTTGCTTATTCAGCAGCGGGATGCGGTGGGCTTGTATCTTTTTGATGAGGAGATACGGGCCTATTTGCCGGCGCGGTCGCGGCGCTCCTGGCTTCGCCGGCTTTTCTTGACCTTAGAACCCTTGCGGGGGGGGCCTCCCATGCCTGCCCGCACCCATATTGCTAAGGCTCTACACACGATTGCTCAACGCCTAATGCGCCGTAGCCTCATACTGCTTCTAAGTGATGGTTTTGTTTTACCTGAAGAGGAACGCCCCTTCCAGCAAGCGCTGGCGCGTCTGCGACATGCTGGGCATGAGGTGCTTTTTCTACGCATCTGGGACGAAGCCACCGAAAGGCGCTTTGAGCTGCCCTTAGAACCGCTACGCCTCATAGACATAGAGACCCGCCGCGAGGTGAAAATCCACCCTTTAGAAATGCAAGCCCTTTACCAGCAGCACTTCTCCGCATGGGCGCAAAGGCTCTATAGGTTTTGCCAGCTTCACCGCATTGACTGGGTAGAGGTGGACCGGGCCGGAAGTTTCTTTGAACCTTTGCGCCGGTATCTCCTCAAACGGCAGCACCTCCCATGAAACGACTGTATGCGCTATCTCCTGCAAAGCTCAATATTGGCCTGCATGTACTGGGCCGATGGCCTGAGGGCTATCACATCATAGAAACTTTGCTGGTCCCTTATCCAGCCCTCTATGACGACATAGAGATAAAGCTCTTGCCGGGCCTCAATCGGCTGGAGCTGCGCCTCACGGGCATAGAAATCCCTCCAAGCGAGGAAAACTACCTACAAACCAGTTATCGGCTATTGCGAGAAGGGCTGGGGACCTCTTTGCCGGCCTTGGAAGTGCGCCTCCATAAACGCATCCCGGTAAGCGCAGGGTTGGGCGGCGGGTCCAGCAATAGTGGGGTATTCCTTCGGCTGATGCGGGATATTTTGGACCCTCCCCCCTCTTGGGAAACCCTACATAAAATAGCGGCTGAAATCGGAAGTGATGTGCCTTTTTTCCTCTATGAGCGGCCTATGCTGGCCCGAGGCACCGGCACAGAACTGGTACCGTATGATTTTTCCTTGGACGCGTTTGAGGTATTTATGGCCACACCGCCTTTCCCCTGCTCTACCAAGCATATCTATCGGGGCTTGCGCCCTTCTCATTGGAGCCGCGTAAGCATAGAACCTATCATAGCTACAGGACCAGCTACCTGGCGTGAAAAACTTCACAATGATTTAGAGCAAGTGAGCTTCCAGGTGTATCCGCAACTCTTGATAGTGAAAAAGTCTTTTTATGAATTCGGTGCCATCTATGCCAGTATGAATGGCAGCGGAAGCAGTGTATATGGCCTTTTTCCTAAGAGATGAAAGGTAGGCGGGCGGCGCTCTCTACCTTTGCCTTGTGGAGCAGATACTCATCATAGGGAGCGGCCCCATCGTCATAGGGCAAGCCGCCGAGTTTGACTATTCTGGCTCACAGGCAGCACGAGCCCTGCGCGCGCAGGGCTACACCGTGCATCTCCTCAACTCTAATCCCGCCACTATCATGACTGACCCCGTGACCGCCGATTATGTACATCTTTTGCCCCTCACCGTAGAAAGCGTGGAGCACATTCTCGCTACGCATAAGATAGAAGCGGTACTTCCTACGATGGGGGGGCAGACAGCGCTAAACTTAGCGATGGCCTGTGCTAAGCGCGGCTTGTGGGAAAAATACGGGGTCCAGGTGATAGGGGCTTCGCTTACAGCGATTGAAGTGGCTGAGGATAGGGAGAAGTTTCGGCAGTGGGGGGAAGCGTTGGGTCTGCCGATGCTACCGGCGGGGATTGCTCGTTCCTATCTGGAAGCCAAAGACTTGGCTCATAAGCTGGGGTATCCCGTGGTACTGAGGCCTTCTTTTACCTTAGGGGGGGCGGGGGCCCAGCTGGTTGCCTCCAAAGCCGAGCTGGAAAAAGCTGTGGGCCGCGCCCTGGCCCTCAGCCCCGTCCATGAAGTGCTCGTGGAAAAAAGCATTGCGGGCTGGAAAGAGTTTGAGCTGGAGGTCATGCGCGACAAGGACGGTAACTTTATCGTGGTATGCACCATAGAAAACTTTGACCCAATGGGCATACACACCGGCGATTCCATTACGGTCGCGCCAGCGATGACTCTGCCCGATAGCGCCATGCAGCGCCTGCGGGAATATGCTAAGGTGCTCTTGCGTTCTTTCTCGGACTTTGCTGGGGGGTGTAATGTGCAGTTTGCCCTTAGCCCCCACACCGAAGAAATCTACCTGATTGAAATCAATCCCCGTGTATCGCGTTCTTCTGCGCTGGCTTCTAAGGCCACAGGCTATCCTATCGCTAAGATTGCTGCCCTTCTCGCCGTAGGTAAGCGCCTGGATGAAATCATCAATCCCGTCACAGGCACTACTTCGGCTTTCTTTGAGCCCAGCATAGACTATGTGGTTGTAAAGGTCCCGCGCTGGAACTTTGATAAGTTTCCGGGGGCTAATCGCCAGCTGGGCATGCAGATGCGCAGCGTAGGCGAAGCGATGGGGATAGGCCGTTCTTTCATAGAGGCGCTGCAAAAAGCCGTGCAATCATTGGAGCTTCGTCGGAATGGGCTGGGGGCCGATGGCCGTGAAGTCCAAGACCTGGCCCAACTCCTCCACGGCTTAGAACACCCCAGTTGGAACCGCATCTTCTATATCCATGACGCTTTTTTAGCGGGGGTCCCTTTGCGCACTATCCACAAGCTTACCGGTATTGATGAGTGGTTTCTCCATGAGATACAAGCCTTAGTAGAGGTTGAGCAGGAGCTAATGAGACATACGCCAGAAACCCTTATGCCAGAGCTGCTCTGGAAGGCTAAGCGCATGGGGTTGGGCGACCGCCAGATTGCGCACCTGGTCCAGAGCGTAGAGAGCCAAATCTATAAACTGCGTGAAAAATGGGGTATCCGGCGTGTGTATAAGCGCGTGGATACTTGTGCAGCGGAGTTTGAGGCCCAGACGCCGTACTACTATTCTACTTTTGAGCCCGGCGGCGAGGATGAAGGAAAAGTATTTACCTCTGAGCGGGAGGGCAAACCGCGGCTACTTATTTTAGGCTCTGGCCCTAATCGGATTGGGCAGGGGGTAGAGTTTGATTACTGCTGTGTGCATGGGGTGTTGGGGGCCCAACGCTTGGGCTATGAAGCTATCATGCTGAACTGCAATCCCGAGACCGTCTCTACGGATCCGGACATTTCTGACCGCCTGTACTTTGAGCCGGTGTTTTGGGAACAGGTGTATGAAGTCATCCAGCGAGAAAAGCCGGTCGGGGTACTGGTGCAGCTGGGCGGGCAGACACCGCTCAAGCTCGCAGAAAAGCTTCATCGCTATGGCATACCCCTTATCGGCACCGACTACGAAGCCATAGATATTTCTGAGGATAGGGGCAAGTTTTCGGCGCTTTTGGAGGAGCTGGGGATACCGTATCCGCCATTTGGCGTGGCGCATACGCCAGATGAAGCGCTATCGCTGGCGGAAAAGCTCAAGTATCCGGTGTTGGTGCGGCCCAGCTATGTGCTGGGGGGACAGCGCATGCGCATCGTCGTGGATGAGGAAGAACTGGTAGAGCAGATGGTGGCTATCCTGCGGGAAATGCCCGGAAACCGCATCCTCATAGATAGGTTCTTGGCCGGAGCTGTGGAAGCAGAGCTGGATGCTATCTCCGATGGAGAAGAGATAGGGGTGATAGGGCTTATGGAACACATAGAGCCAGCGGGGGTGCATTCTGGGGACTCTACGGCGATGCTTCCGCCGTTCTCGCTCCCGCCCGAAGCCCAAGAGGCCATGCGTCTGTATGCCGAAAAAATTGCTCGGCGCTTGCGGGTGCGCGGCTTCCTGAATGTCCAATACGCCTACCATGAAGGTACCGTCTATGTGATTGAAGCAAACCTCCGGGCCTCTCGTACCGTGCCCTTCCTGTGCAAGGCCTACAATAAACCCTTTGTCCAATGGGCCATGGAAATCCTCTTAGGCGGCAAACGCGTAAAAGACTTTACCTTCCCCACGGCGTTGGAAGGGTATGCGCTCAAACTCCCCGTGTTTTCTTTTGACCGCTTCCCCGAGGTGGATAAGACCCTGGGCCCCGAGATGCGTTCTACGGGGGAAGAGATACGCTTTATTCGGAGTTTAGAGGATCCCCTCTTCCAGGAGCTTTATGCTTTACGCACTGTGTATTTGAGCCGATGAACTGGGGCGCGTATGTACAGCCGGCGGGGTTTTTCCCGATGCATTCGCAGCGGCTCTCGGTGGTGACGAGCTTTCCGGCAGGTACCCTCGCCGTAGAAGAATCCCTCAGCCGTAAGCCTACCGTTGTGCTTCTGGGATTTCCGTACTATCAGCGAGGGGAGAAAGCCTATTACTGGCCTTCGGCTACAGCACGGGTGCGCCGTCGGCTCTATCGTCTCGCTATACCCAGTCTGGCGCTCAGCTTAGTAGATATAGGAGACCTATTCGTAGCGGAACCTAACCCGCAGGAGGTGTCTTCGGCTCTGGAGGAGGTCGTGTCGGCCCTTTTGCGGCAAGGACATACCGTGGTGCTCTTTGGAGGTGGACAAGAAGCGGCCCATCCCTTATACCGAGCGCTGGCGGCCCAGGAGACGCCTTTCACCTATACGCTCATAGACAAAAAGTTAGACCTTTTTGACGCCATCTCAGCTGAAGAGGCGCCCCATCGCCGCTATCACAGTAGTATGCTCTTAGACGAAGAGCTGTGGGTACCTACGTGGGGACATGTGATCGGGTTAGCGTGGCATTGGGTCAGTCCGGAGGAGGAGAGCCTCATCCATGAGCGCCTAAACTTGCTCTATGTACGGCTCCATGAGGTCCTCAGTAACCCCGATAGGGCAGAGCCACTTTTGCGTATGGCTTCGCTCATTTCCATGGACTTAGGGGTTTTACGGGGAGCGGATGCGCCAGCGGTATTAGACCCTGAACCGGAAGGGCTGCCCATAGAGGTCGCCGCTAAACTCATGCGTTTCGCCGGCATGGGCTACCGCTCCGAAGTGCTCCACATAGCCAACTACTTCGCCCCCAGAGACAAAGATGGTCGCTCCGCCGCCGCAGTGGCGGTCTTACTCTGGTACTTTTTAGAGGGGCGGATTAATCCGCAGGACGATTTTCCTCGGCCCGACCGCAGCAACTTAGAACGGTACGAGGTCTCCCTCAGCGAACCCGAGCCCTCGGAAGTAGTCTTTTATCGCCATCCGCTCACGGGGCGCTGGTGGATGGAGGTGGTGCCTCTGACGGAAGGGCACCCCCCGCGGCTTTTCCCTTGTACACAGGAAGACTACCAGCAAGCACTGGAAGGCGAGCTGTCACGCTTGTGGTATGTCGCTCACTGGCGTATGTGAAGAAGAAGCCTTTTTCCCTAAAGATTTTTGTACCTTTGTTGAGATGAGCCGCAGAATATGGCTTTTGGGGCTTGCGCTGGTGGGCTTAGGCATCTTTCCGCTGTATGGGAGCCATTATTTGGGAGGCGATTTGACTTATACCTGCTTAGGTCCCGGCCCCGGAAATACCATGCGCTATTTGGTGCGTTTCACCCTGTATAGAGATTGTAATGGCATAGAGGCGGATAATCCCATACAAATCAACTACCGTTCTGTCCAGTGTGGGGTGGATACTTCCGTTCTTGTGCCGCGTAGTTCGGTCATTCCCGGGTCCGGTCAAGATGTGACTCCCGTGTGTAGCAGCTCGCCTACAGCTTGTTCAGGTGGGGGGACATATGGGATCCAGCGATGGATTTATGAAATTACGATTAATCTGCCTGCGGGATGCGGCAATGATTGGATTATTTGGCATGATAACTGCTGCCGCTCAAACAGTATAGATAACCTTACTAACCCCGGTAGTACTGGTTCTACCTTTTACGTCACACTGGATAATACCTTGGTACCGTGCAATAACTCTCCCCAGTTTACCAATCTCCCCCAGTTTTTCAACTGTACAGGGCGTCCTACGTTGCTTAACTTGGGTCTCACGGATCCCGACGGAGACTCGTTGGTAATCACGCTGACCAACTGCTTGAATAACAACGCAAATCCTCCTACTCTGCCTCCAGTAACTTACGCAGGCTCTTACAGCGGCATCAATCCCTTTCCCACCTCTACCGGGATACTTATTCAGAGTGGGGGGTTATTTAGTTATATTGCTACGACGCCTTTTAGGGCCGCTTTTTGCTATAAAGTGGAGGAGTATCGAAATGGTGTGAAGATAGGCGAGACTATTCAGGATGTGTATTTGATTATTCAAAACTGCCCTGCGCCTGCGCCGCCAGCGGCGACATCTACTACGCCCTCGCGCCCTAATGTGGTGTATGACGAGACGAATGCAAACTCTTTCACTTTTACGGTGCCTTTATGCCCGGGGCAGGCAAGCCAGACATACTGTGTAGATTTCAGGTATCAAGATAACACTAATCCTCCGCCTCAAAATCAACTACGGGTGACTGTGGTCCAGGTACCTCCTGGCGCTACGGTAAATGTAACCGGAAATAATACTAATAACGCGCAGGTTCAGCTGTGTTGGGCGCCTACGTTTGCGGATATTGGGGACCATACGGTAGTGATTACGGTAGAGAATAATGCGTGTCCTATTCGGGGGCGGTGGGATTATACTTATGTGCTGCGGGTACGGCCGGCACTCTATCATGATGGGCTGATCGCGGTGATACGGCAGCCAGGCGACACAATTCCGACACGGGATACGACGGTATGTGTCGGTACGCAGCTGCGTTTGCGCCTCACGGTGCGGGACTCGGTGCCTAATGTTTCAGATATTAGTTCTATCCAGTGGACGACGACGGGAGGGTTAGCGGCCCCGCCGTCTTTTCCGCCCAATCCGCTTACCCAGGCGGTTTCACCGCTTGTCACGGTCACAGGCCCGGGTCAGTATATCGCGGTGGTAACCTTCCGCGGGGGGTGTGTAGATAGGGATACGCTCCGGGTCAATATCTTCCCGCCGGACACGGTGCGTATTCAAGAGCCGCTTCAAGCGTGTGCGGGGGATAGCCTGCTTTTGGTTGCTTCCTCGGTATTGGGCCTCCCTATCCAGTGGTATACGGGGGCACCGCTAATGGGTACTTTGATTGGTACAGGAGATACCGTGCGCTATCCTGTAACTTTCCCCGGCAACTTTCCTGTATATGCGGTTACTACTGACACAAATGGCTGTATCTACATAGATACGGCTCAGGCCACGGTCTTGGACCTTCCGCTCTTTTCGGCTACTGTAACGGCTGCGCTTTGTCGCGGGCAGAATAATGGCACGATTACCCTTACCCCTAATACGTCGGGTACTTACACCTTTACCCTATATGACGCGGGAGGAGGCGTAGTGGCCGGGCCGCAACCTTCTGGGAGTTTCTCTAATCTGACCCCTGGCTGGTATATCGCCGCCGTACAAGGTCCTGCGCCCAATCCTTGTATTGGCTATGATACTTTATATGTCGGACAGGGCGATAGTGTGAGCTTGGTGATTTTGGGGGATAGTATCCGCTATGCGTGTCCGCCCTATCAAGCAACCTTCCAAGCGCAGGCTTCTACTACCCTCAATGCTGCCCTCTCTTTCCTGTGGAACTTTGGCGACGGGAATACCCAACTCACAACCACGCCTTCTATTACGTACACCTACACTACGCCTGGTGTGTATGTGGTAGTAGTGCAAGCCTCTACACCGCAAGGGTGTTATGCCACTGATACCGCCGTTGTTAATACCCTCAATCCGTTGGGCCTGATAGCTCAGCCAGCCAGGGTTTGTAAGGAAGCTTTAGGAGGGGGCGTTACCCTGACTACCCAGGGAAATACATTCCCTCCTATTTCATATCAGGCGGTGCCCGTCGTGCCCGGTAGTGGTCCTACCTTCGGCCCGCAAAGTAGCCCTACCTTCCCGAGTATTCCGGTGGGGGTTGCCTATGAGTTTATCGCCCAAGATTCTTTGGGTTGCCAAGGCCGAGATACCCTAACCCTGGTCCCCACAGATAGTGTGGAAGGGTTGTCCCTTACCCATGACCCTATCCCGACTTGCTATCCTGTGGCCGTTAACTTCACCGCCCAAGCCCAAGGTACAGGCACGCTTACTTACTACTGGGACTTTGGGAATGGCGGCTATGATACCACCTCGACACCGACGGCAGTGGGTATCTATACCGCCGGCGGAAACTATGTAGCCACGCTGATTGTGCGCAATGAAATCGGGTGTGCTGATACACTTATAGTGCCGCTATTTATCCCAGCTACGGGCGAGCGTATAGATGCGCAAATCCTCTCTGCCGGGCCAGCGACCGCAGGATGTGCGCCCTTGACGGTCAGTTTTGAAGGTACAGGTACCAGCAGTATAGGGACGCCTTTGCTTTTCCGGTGGGAGTTTGGCGACGGGAATAGCGCTACGGGCACCCAAGCTACGCATACCTACACACAGCCAGGGTATTATTGGGCCGTGTTTTATGCCCAAAATCCCTCTTCGCCTCAGTGCTTAGATACTGCTCGGGTGCGTATATGGGTAGATGGACAGCCTACCGCCCAAATCCAAGCCCCGCCCCCGCCCAGTAGCATAGGGTATTATGTGGCTTCCCCGATTACTTTTACGGCCGCGCCCGGTCCCTATAATGTGCGCTTCTACTGGCGAGCGGACAGCCAAGCCGCTGGCATTGGCCCTACCTATACTATTTCCTACCTCCAAAAAGGCACCTTCTGCGTGTACCTCACCGTAGAAAGCGAGTTAGGGTGCTTAGACTCGACTTCTTATTGCTTTGATGTGAGTGGCTACGTACTGCTCATCCCGAATGTCTTTACCCCCAATGCCGATGGCCTGAATGACCTCCTCACGATTACCGGGTACGGCATGGAGTACATAGAGGCGCAGATTTATGACCGATGGGGTGGGCTTATTTATACCGCTCGGGGTACCGAACGCGTCACTTGGGATGGGACCAAGGGCGGCCAGCCCGTCCCAGAGGGGGTCTATACCTACATCGTGCGGTATAAGCTCATAGATAAACCCGGCGTAGAGTACCGTACGGGTACCGTGACCCTCCTGCGGTGATTTATATTTGCGTATGAAGGAATGGCTGTTAGCCCACGATAAGCTCAATACCGTTATCCTCGTGATGTTCATCATCTGGGGCGCTATAGCGGTACAGCTATGGCGCCTCACCCGCCGCATAGAAAAAATAGAGCGCCAGCAAACCTCACCTACCGCTTAGCTTTTATTCTTATTTTTGCTCTATGCGGTGGGCTTATACATTATTCCTATCCCTGGTGTGGGCGCAAGCATCCCGATGGCCCGAGAATCCCTATCAACCCTTATTTGACGCAGCTTACCAAAATCACTCCCATGTACCCCGGGGGACGTTAGAGGCCATGGCCTATGTCCAAAGCCGTTTCTCTCCCCTTGAACCCCAAGCGGCCTGTACAGGCATACCCCAAGGCTGGGGACTCTTTGGCTGGATAGAAAACGGTAAAGGCTATTTTAGAGAAAACCTTTTCACCATAGCGAGCCTTGCGCAAGTAGATGCCCAGCTCCTGAAAAAATCCCCTGCCCTGCAAATAGAAGCCTTGGCCCGGGCTTATGAGGTGCTTGTACTTACCCGCCGTGTAGCCCCACAAGATTGGCAAGCTCACGCGCAAATATTCATAGACTTGGGTTATTTGCCGCTCCGCCCAGACCCTGTAAATGACTTTGCCCAGCAAAGCGAGTTATTTGAAATCTTTCGCTTCCTTACCAGCCCAGAAGCGGCCTATAAATACCATTTCACCACATGGCCAGTTTCCCTGGAAAAGCTTTTCGGCGAAAACTATCCTGTGCTTTCGGCCACCCAAGTGCGGATTACCGCGGATGAAATCCGTACCTTGGACGGCCATACCTACCGCACCACGAATAACACCGATTACTCTGGAGCGATATGGAACCCTGCAGCCAGCTGCAACTACAGCAGCCGCGCTTCCGGCAGTGTCGTAAGCCATGTCACTATTCATACTATCCAGGGTACGTATGCTGGCTGTATCTCGTGGTTCAAAAACTGTAATGCAGGGGTTTCGGCCCATTACGTCTTACGCTCTTCGGATGGGCAGGTTACCCAAATGGTGCGTGAAGCCGACAAAGCCTGGCATGTAGGTTCTGAAAATAACTACACCATCGGCCTGGAACATGAAGGCTATATCAACAATCCGAGTTGGTATACCGTAGCGATGTATCAATCCTCTGCGGCCTTAGTACGGGATATTTGCCAGCGTAGGAGTATCCCTCGTACCTCTGTATGGTTTGGGGATGCTTGCTCAGGGAGTACTTCCAGTTGTCTGGTGAAGAGCTGCATACGTATCAAAGGTCACCAACAATATCCTAATCAGACCCACACAGACCCCGGTCCGAACTGGAACTGGAACTATTATTATCAGCTTATTGCTGGGCCGACTTATACTGTCAATCAAACGCTGACTGCCGCCAGCGGCACCGTGTATGATCCCGGTGGAGCTTCGGGCGATTACAGCAATAATCAGCGATATTTCATCAAGATAGCGCCGCCGGGGGCTACGAGTATTACTCTGACCTTCCAGCAGTTTAACTTAGAGAATAACTTCTCTGCCAGCACAAAGGGGGGCGATTACCTGTACATTTACGACGGGGATACCACTACGGCGCCGCTGTTGCGCCGATTGACAGGCACTACGCTGCCTAATCCTGTCACCAGTACGGGGGGCGTGGTCCTTTTAGAGTTGCGCACGGACTGTTCTATGCCGATGGCGGGGTGGCAGCTGTCTTATACCGCTGCGGGCGGGAGCGGGGGTAGTACAGACACTATCCCGCCTACGACCAGTATGGGCCCTGTGCCCGACTGGGTCACAGGAAACTTCCCTGTGACTTTCCAAGACGAGGATGATGGCGGGCGCGCCGTGGAAAAAGCCTTCTATCTCGTGATGTATGACAGTGCGGGGGATTGGCGCGCCAATGCCGAACGCGGCTTTTTTAGCGATAACTTCGTTGGACCGGTTATCCATCCCGACTGGACTCCGGTCAAAGGCCAGTGGCTCATCTTGGACCCGGGCAATGGCGACCCTGTCCTCCGCCAAAACGATGAGAGCAGCGCTGATGCCAGCAACACCAACCTTTATGCTTACCTAAGACAAGACCTTTCCAACCGATATCTCTACCATTGGGTAGGCCGATTCGTAGGAGGAACCTCTACCAATCGTCGCATGGGCCTGCATATCTTCTCGGATAACCCCACCGCTACCAACCGAGGCAACTCTTACTTTGTGTTCTTCCGCCTGGATAACCAAGCTGTGCATCTATATAAGGTAGTGAATGACTCATGGGGTTCAGGGCCTGTAGCACAGGTAACTTATCCTTTTCAGGCAGGGGTGTGGTATGACTTCAAGTGGAGTTATGATAGGATTACCGGGGACCATCGCATGTATATAAATAACCAGTTGGTTCTTAGCTGGAAAGATAGTAGCCCTATTCAGTCGGGCAGTTACATATCGCTGCGTACGGGGAATGCGCTGGTAGAGTATAATAACTTCAAAGTGTATCGGAGCCGTTCTAATAGCGGTGCGGTGACTATACGTGTAGGCCCCGGGCTTACGGACGATATTCGTCGGCAGTCGGAGACGCCTGCCCACTATGTGGGGCGAATTCGGAGTATTGTGCAGGATAGCGCAGGAAATCTCTCCAGTACCTCAGCGCGCGATGTGCGGGTAGATTGGACCCCGCCTACGGCGCCTTCGTATGTCTGGGATGGAAGCGACCTCCTGCAAGATGCCGACCAAGTGGCCCAAGATACGGTACTGGCGGCCTCTTGGGGTATGGCAGAAGACCCGCACTCCGGCGTAGGAGACTATGAACACACCTTGGCTACTGCGCCCGGCGACTCGAACGTGCTGGGATGGACCGCTACGCCTGCTACAAGCTACCTTATCGTGCCTCTCCCTCCAGGGACTATACAAGCAGGCACGACTTACTATGTGGGGATTCGGGCGGTGAATGGTGCTGGGCTGCGCGGGCCTGCTACGTATTCGGATGGTTTTGTATATCAGCCTATTACTACGGGCATGGGGCAGTGGGCCGGCGAAGCGCGCCTGTATCCGAATCCCAGCAGAGGACCAGCTCATCTGTGGCTGGCCTCCCCAGGGCGAGAAGGAGAGCCCTACGAGGTACGCATCTTCTCCAGTACAGGGCAAGAGGTTTTTGTAGGGGCCGGTGCCGTGGGCAAAGTATGCTACCTACCCGCTCTGGCTCAGGGGCTATATGTGGTGGAGGCTCGGGTAGGCCAAGCCGTACCTATTCGGTTTCGGTGGGTAGTGGCGGAGTGAGGTATCCCAAAGCTCCAGCCGTCACTAAGGCAAAATCATACCGCAGCGGGTCTCCGGGAGAGAGCGTACGAAATACGCTTGTGAGCGCACATACCGCTCTCCACGAGAGACTTCGATAGGGGATAAGGCTGTGGGCCCGCATCCAGCGGAAAACGTGTACATCTATGGGGGTAAATAGCCATGCAGGCGAAAACCCCTCCCAGGGGCCGGGGTCTATGCAATCTCTGCGTATCATCCAGCGTAACCATAGAAGGAGCCGTTTGCTGGCGCTCCCCTTCCGTAGATAGCCTATGTGTCGTTGAAGGTGGGGCGCTTCCCGCAAAATAGCTTCTTGAAAGGCGGCTATGGCCCCTTCCCAATCGTGGCGCCGTTTCCAGAAAAAGTTTGCCAGCGAGTGCTCTCGTTTATAAAGGAGGTGCAGGGCTTGCCAGAGATCTTGTATATCTGTCGGGCTCCATGTGCGATGCGCCCAAGGAATGGGCGGTAAGCGTTGTAGTTCGCGGACGGCTCTCCCCGGCGAAGGGTCTATCAAGCTCAGGAGCTGGCGCACTTTGCGCAGGGCTACTTCCCGCCGGCCCCAAGCAAAAAGGGCCGCCCATAACCCTACTATCTCCTGGTCGGCGGGATGGATATAGGCCCATACAATGCTTACGGGGTCATGTGCTCTAAAAGCCTCTTGATGAAAGGTGCTATAAAGGCTCCCGAGCTGGGCTTTCAAGACTGGAAGCGGGAGAGCACCCACTTTTCAAACTCTTGGAAGGCTTGAGGGTCTGTTTTGGAAGTTTGCCAGGCGGTGAGTAAGGCTTGGGCCTCCTCGGGAGAATGAATAGTATTGAGCCGCTCTATGGCTTCTCGGAAGGCTACGGGGTCGCCATCAAACACCCGCTGGATAAATACAAACTGCTTATGAATCGGGATAGCTTCTAAATCAAAGCGCCGTAGCGTATCGGCCCGGCGCGGTGTAGAAGAAAAACGCTGGGAAATCACCTGGCGCGGTTCATAATCTACTGCAGAGAGGAGCGGATTGCGGGCCCGGCTGCTCTGCGGGTGCGAACCCTCGCCCTCAGGAGAAGTTCCAAAAAGATTTTTAAGGAGGGTGTCTGACTCTTTTGTGTCATCCTCTACCACAGACCCAATTAGGTCCTCCGACTCTTGGCTAAGTCTTTGCCAGTGCACTTGGATTTTTTCCCAGCTCTGCTGAGTTATTTCTTGGAGTAAACGTTTTTGGTAGGCCTCCAGGCTTTCTTGGGTTTCTTCTTCATAGACTTCAAGGATACGGGGTACCTTCTCTTCCCAGAGGGTTTTGTCAATCGTAGCCAGCGAATGTTTCTGAGCATACGACAAGAGCGCCGCCGGAATAAACTCAAAATAGCTTATGTAGCGGGCATAAAAAGCAAACTCTTCTTGCATCAGGGTGGCACGCTGCCCAAAGAAAAACTGCGCCAAGGTTTCCTTAGGCTTCAATACAATATGCAGCGTATGATATATGGCGTTATAGAGCAAGGGCGATAGCTGGACATGGCTAATGGCTACCTTATTTTGCGCGTGGGAAAGAAAATCCGCCATCCATACATTAAGCTGTCCATCTTGCCAATCCCAATAGCCAAGCTCTTGCATGCTTTGAAGTAGGCGAGTTTCTACCTGAAAAAATATCAGTTGTATGACTTGCTCAGAAGGGATATTCTCGCGCAGTATAGGTAAGGTCCACGCAGGATATACCTTGCCAGTAAGCCAAGTACGCTGAAGCTCTCGGGCGTGAGCCTCTACCACCGAAGAAGAAGGTACCTGAAGCATCCCTCCAAAGATACGATTAAGCGCGTTACTTTGAGCGGATGCGGTATGTGTGGGGTATGGTTTTTCTCTGTTGGGGGCAGGAGCCCCTTTCCCTAACGGACACTTTTACGATAGATCCCCGGAAGCGGCTTCGTCCTTATGAGCTTACACGGAAAAAAGAAGGCTGGATCCTTGTGGGTTATCCTGCTGTGGGATACGACCCCTTGCGTAGTATAGGGGCCGCCGTAGCCCTTACCCTGGCGTATAACGGCCGTAAGAGCGACCCTCTCTTTGCCTTCCAACCCTATCGGTACTATTTTTTCGCGCAAGTGGGCTTTTACCTGCGAGAAAGTCGGTATGCCCGTGCTTTTATAGACATGCCTTGGTTGGGAAACCGTCCGTATCGGCTTACTTTGCGGTTTAGCTGGCGCGAGGAAACCCAAGGCCAGTTTTGGGGGATAGGGGAGCCGTTCTTGGGGAGCTACCTGGCTACGCCCCTGAAAGAATATGAGAAGAAGCTGCTCACCCCTTTCCTTCAGCCCTCTGGCCAGTGGGGCACCCGGGTAGCCCACCATTACTTTCATACGACGCAGCTACAAGGGTGGTTGGTAGGCGAACGGATTGCATGCAGAGGACTTTTGCGGCTTTTGGGCGGGGCTCGCTGGACCACCGAACGCGCCACCTCTCTTCAAGGCAAAAGCTATACCCTCACTACTTCTGATGGCCAAAAAGTCTCCGCTACACAAGGGCCTACTTTATTGGACAGTGCTGCGCAAGCGTATATCCCTTCGCCTCGGGGCGTTGCTTACGCCTTAGGGCGTTGGCAGCATCGCCTATTCGCAGGAGGGGCCCTCGTGTGGGATAGCCGCGACTTTGAACTCAACCCTAACGCAGGCTTCCTCCTGGAAGCCGGGCACGAAAGCCAACTCCCTACTTTTTCCGCGCATAAGTCGTATGTGGCTCTCCGCCAGTATCATACCCTCTACCAAAGCCCTTCTGAAAAAATCCAGCTCACAGGCGCTGCTCATGTCCTTTTCTCGGCGGTGTATGGGCAGTCGGTGTTTTTTACGGAGTTTTACACGTATAGCCGCTGGTCGGAAGGTCGTACGATAAACCTCCTAAGCGGGCCTTCTACGGTGCGGGCCTTCCGAGAGAACCGTTTTGTGGTGCCCTTCACCCTGCTTGTGCAGTATGAGCTGCGCAGCCGCGTGGCTGAAGTGCGCATCCTTCGGCAGCACTTCATTGGGGGGCCGGTGGTGTTTGTGGATTGGGCCAGCGGGCGCGATAAACTGGCCTTTCCCTCGGTGAGGCGTAGCATTACAGGCGTGGGTTTGGGCGCGCGAGTCCTCTGGAATATGGCTACGGTGTTGCGCGCCGATATAGCCTATGGGCGGGAGGGATGGCAGATGCATATCAGCACAGGACACGCTTTTTAGAAGAGCTTGTGAAAAAGGTACCAAAACGGGGCTACCCACAAAAGCGCATCTACTCTATCCAAGAGGCCCCCATGGCCAGGTAAAAGGGCCCCCGAGTCTTTTAGCCCCAGGGCGCGTTTCCACGCCGACTCCCAGGCATCCCCAAAGAAGCCCACTACCGCCGTAAGCGCCCCTATACCCACCCCAGCCCATCCCGTAAAAGGACTGCCAGCCCAGCCCACAGCCCAGTAACCCCACACAGCTGTACCCACTAACGCAGCCCCAAAGCCTTCCCACGTCTTATTCGGGCTTATGCGGGGGAGGATGCGGTGGCGACCGAAAAACTTCCCCACGAAGTACGCACTCGTATCCGCTACCCACACTAAGGACAGAAATGCCAATAACTTCTCTGGGGCATAATCCTTCCAAAATAACCCAAGCAAACTACCCCAGCCGCCCCCTATCCAAAACCAGGCCCCCATTATCCGATAGGCCCAGAAAAACCCTGCCTTCGGCTCCATAAAAAGAAGCCAGCCCCCCAAAAAAGCCATTACGCCTAATACCCAGCCATAAAATAACCCCGTCGCCAAGGGAATAAACCACAACAAACCCGTGCTTACGGTGAAGCAAAATACCAGCGAGGTCGGAAGCTTTTCGGCTTCGGCCCATTCGTACAGCAAGAGCCCCCCCACGACAAACCATAACCCCAAAAACCCTACCTTGCCTATCCCCAAGAGCCCGCCTACGATAATAAGGCCGATTATCGCAGTGAGGATGCGCTTAGCCACGGAGTTTTTTATAGACTTGAAAGCCGGCGGCCCCCGCTATGGCTGCACCTACAATAGCCAGCACAAAAGGCGGCCGATACGTAGAGGCTATCCATTCGGGATGTCCCAGCCAATGCACGCCGGCATACGCTACTACGGTCGCATAGGCATTATTGAGGAAGTGGGCCCATGCCGCTGGCCATAGCCGCCCACTCCATAAAGTTAGATACCCCATGACCACGCCTAAAAGCCACCGCGGTACCAATCCATACACTTGTAGATGCACTAAACTGAAAATAAGTCCAGTTAGCCAGACCGCAAGATGGGGATTCATCAGACGGCGAAGCTGGTACTGAAAAGCTCCCCTAAAGAAAAACTCCTCACAAAAGCCCGGCGCCACCGCCATAAAAAGCAATAGTAAAGGGAGTGAACCGTAGGTGATGAGCTTTTGCATAATCTCTTCTACGCGGGCTTCTTGGGCTTCCAAGGCTACTTCTACCTCGTGCAGAGAAGGGGGCAGGCGAAAGGACTCCTCGTCTAATCCCAGCCAAGGGAGCACCAAAAAGAGCCCCGCCATAAAAAGCGCAATCCACCCGTAGGTAGCTCCATCCGCGCCCACCCCTCGCAAAAGGTTCCAGCCTTCTGCTCGTCCTAATAAAGCAAAATACAAGTAAGCTGCGCCGCCAAAGGTCACCAAAAGCACAAAGGCATTCCCGCCAGCGGCTTTGTGGGCCGTAGCTGCATCCTGAATATCGGTAACCGCAAACCCCAATAACCCGCTCAAAAGGCTGGCTACTACCAGCATAACGCCCCACAGCATGAGCAGGGCTGCTAAGCGCAAAAACTCTCGCACAAGCAAAAGTACTACCTTTGCTTCCAGTGCTTATAGAACTGCGGGAAGTCAGTAAAGTTTTTTCCACGCCGCGGGGACCTGTGGTGGCCTTAGATGCGGTGGAGGCCGCTCTCCCCGAAGGAAAGGTCATAGGGTTGTTAGGGCCAAACGGTTCAGGCAAGACCACGCTCTTGCGCATTTTGGTGGGGCTTCTGCAGCCGGACAGCGGGGAGGTTCGGTATGCAGGGCAGCCCTTGTCTCGAGAAGTGTGCCGCCGCTTCGGGTACATGCCGGAGGAACGCGGCCTCTATCCCAAAACTGCTGCTAAAGACCAACTGCGCTACCTTTTGCAGCTACGCGGCTTTAGCCGCTCGGACGCCGAAAAAGAGATTCGCTACTGGGCAGAAAGGCTGCACATGCCTTGGCTGGATAGGCCCGCCCGAGCCCTCTCTAAAGGCATGCAACAAAAAGTACAGCTCACCTTGGCCCTGGCAGGCAGCCCCGAACTCCTGCTCTTAGATGAACCTTTTTCGGGGTTAGACCCTATCGTCGCCGCCGAAATGGAAGCCCTTCTGCGCGAGCGCGTGGCCCAAGGCGCTACCCTTCTCCTGTCTACGCATCGCTTGGAACAGGTGGATACGCTCTGCGATTATGTCCTACTCATCCATAAGGGGCGCCTCTACCTGGCCGGCGAGACAGCCACTTTACGCCGGCGGTACTGGCAAAGGCTCTATGAGATAGAGACGACTACGCCGGTTTCGGCCCTCCCCTGGCCGGTAGGCGTGCAGGTGACCCCCCAATCCGACTATCGGGCCCTCCTCCAACTGCCTGAAAGCCTTTCTGCCAGCGCTTTGCTCCAGGAGCTTTTGCCCCATACCGAGGTGCGCTTCTTCGCTGAGAAGCTCCCCACCATACGTGAAATCTTCCTTCAAATCGTCGACATAGCATGAAGTTCATAGGACTGGTGTGGCTGCGTGAGGTCCGCGAGCGCCTCCGAAACTGGCGCTTCTGGCTGGGGCTCCTGAGCTTACCTCTCTTGGGGATTATAGTCATAGGCGTAGTAGCGTGGATGAATAAAGACTACGAACCGCTCCAGATTTATTACCCCAGCTCGCTGGCGTTATCCGAGGGGGAGCAGGCCACTTTCCTAACCCTTATTCCTGTGCCGGAAAAAGCCCTCGACTCGCTCAAACAGCACCTCCACCAGCGAGAAGCCCTACTTATGCCCCAAACCCCTGCCGATGGAAGCCCGCCTACGTACCTGCTATATAGCCGAGAACCCCTCACACCGATAGAAGAAGGGCATCTTACCACGCTTTTACAAAGGAGTTTTCTAATGCATGGCCTCCAAGCCTTGGGGCTCTCTCCCCAGCAGTACGCGCCTTTACTGACCCTACCCACGCTGCATACCTTCGTCCTCTCGGAAAAGGGGAGCCAAGCCACTCAAGCCCTAACCCTTTTCCGTTCAGCAGTAAGTATTTTGTTTTTCATTTTGCTATTGGGGTCGGGTATGCAGGTACTTTTAAGTGTATTAGAGGAAAAAAGCAACCGCTTAGCGGAGTATCTCTTGATTTATGTGCCGCCCAAGGCGCTCCTGACAGGTAAGATCTTGGCGGCTTTGAGCCTTACGCTTTTGCAGGCGGTTTTATGGGTGGGGATGGGGATAGTAAGCCTTACCATAGTAGGGCCTAAGGTACAACTGCTTTTAGCTCTGATGAAAGGCCTGCCGTGGGGCGCGTTTTTCCTCTACTTGGTAGGTGGGCTGCTTTTGTATGCCTTTTTGTATGCGATAGGGGGCGCGTCGTCAGATGCGGTGACGGAATTGTCGGGTTTTGCCCAAAGTGTGCAATGGCCCCTTACGGTAGGGTATATGCTGGTGGTGGTAGCAAGTTTCCAGCCCAGCCATCCCGTGATGGTGTTTCTCTCGCACTTTCCTTTGACGGCGCCGCTGGCTATGCCGCTGCGCATAGCCTCGGGTACGGTATCCTTCTGGGAAATAGCCCTCTCTTTAGCGCTACTCGCCGCAAGCATACTCCTATCTCTGCGTGCTGTCGCGCGTTTCTACGCGTTTGGCTTACTCCTCTACGGCCAAAAACTCTCCTGGCGCGAGCTGTGGCACTACCTCTGGCGTTAGCTTTACATATTCCGTCTGTAGCGTCCACCTACCTCGTACAACGCCGCCGAAACTTGCCCTAAGCTGGCTACTTTAACTACTTCCATCAGGGCAGCAAAGGTATTTTCGCCTTTTAGCGCAGCTTCCTGTAAAGCCTTCAAGGCCTTGGGGGCCTGCGCCTGGTTCCTTTCCTGGAAGGCTTTTAGGTTCCGTATCTGCTGTTCTTTTTCTTCCTCTGTGGAGCGCACCACTTCATTCGGGATGTCGGTAGGGGAGCCATCTTTCCCTAAGAAAGTATTCACACCGATGATAGGGAGCTGGCCGGTGTGCTTGAGGGTCTCGTAGTAGAGAGACTCTTCTTGGATTTTGTTGCGCTGGTAGCCGAGTTCCATGGCGCCGAGTACGCCGCCGCGTTCGTTGAGCCGTTCAAACTCTTGTAGCACTGCCTCCTCCACCACATCCGTGAGCCATTCGATGAAAAAGCTCCCTTGCCAAGGGTTTTCGTTTTTGGTAAGGCCTAACTCCTTTTGGATAATAAGCTGAATAGCTACCGCTCGGCGTACTGATTCCTCCGTGGGGGTGGTGATAGCCTCATCGTAGGCGTTGGTATGAAGGGAGTTACAGTTGTCGGCGAGGGCATAGAGCGCCTGCAAGGTGGTCCGAATATCATTAAAGGCAATCTCTTGGGCGTGGAGCGAACGGCCAGAAGTTTGGATGTGGTACTTCAGCATTTGGCTACGGGGGCTTGCTTGGTAGAGGAGCTTAAGGGCTTTGGCCCATATCCGCCGAGCTACCCGACCGATAACGACATACTCGGGGTCCATGCCGTTGGAGAAAAAGAACGAAAAATTGGGCGCGAAGTCATCTATGGCCATTCCCCGCGAGCGATAGTACTCTAAGTAGGTGAAGCCATTCGCCAGGGTGAAGGCCAGCTGGGTAATAGGATTTGCGCCGGCTTCGGCGATGTGGTAGCCGGAAATGGAGACCGAATAAAAGTTACGGACTTTGTGCTGGATGAAGTACGCTTGTACATCGGCCATGAGGCGTAGCGCGAAATCTATCGCAAAAATGCAGGTGTTTTGGGCTTGGTCTTCTTTGAGGATGTCGGCTTGGACGGTGCCTCGCACGCGTCGGAGCGTGTCGGCTTTGATTTTTTCGTACGTCTCTCGGGGGAGGACTTCATCGCCGGTCACCCCCAAGAGCAGCAGGCCTAAGCCGTTATGTCCCTCGGGTAGGCGCCCTTCATAGGTAGGCCGAGGGAGGCCCAAACGAGCGTATTTCTCTGCAATCTTTTGTTCTACTTCTTCGACAAGGCCCGCTTCTCGGATGTGTTTTTCGCACTGCTGGTCTATCGCTGTATTGAGGAACAGAGCCAGGATGGTGGGCGCGGGGCCGTTGATAGTCATGGAGACGGAGGTCTTGGGGTCGGCCAGGTCAAAGCCGGAGTAGAGCTTTTTCATGTCGTCCAGCGTAGCGATAGAGACGCCGGAGTTTCCGATTTTACCGTAGATGTCGGGGCGATAGTCGGGGTCTTCGCCGTAGAGGGTCACTGAGTCAAAAGCCGTGCTGAGGCGTGGAGCGCTTAGCCCCGAAGCCAAGTAATGGAAGCGCCGGTTGGTGCGTTCGGGCGTGCCCTCGCCGGCAAACATGCGCGTGGCTTCTTCTTCGGTGCGCTTGAAGGGAAAGACCCCAGCCGTGTAAGGGAAGTGCCCAGGGAAGTTTTCTTGTAGGGCCCAGCGCACGCGGTCGCCCCAGTCGCGGGACCGCGGCAATGCTACCTTGGGGATTGGCGTATGGGCTAAGCTTTCGGTATGGGTAGGTACTTGGATGAGTTTATCTCGTACGGTGTATTCGTACAGGGGGGCTTGGTAACGGGCCAGAGTCTCCTCCCACCGAGCTAATATTTCTTGAACGGCCGGGTCCAGCTTGCGCTGGAGGGACTCTTTGAGGGCTTCGAGTTCGGGGGTAGGGGAGAGGGCGAGCGTTTCTTGGACGGCTTGGAGCTGGTGCGCCCGTTGGGCTTGTTCTTCGGCCCACTGGTTATAGCGGCGGACCGTCTCCGCAATCTCCGCCAAATACCGCTGCCGCTGCGGCGGAATAATCAGAGACACTTCCAGCGGCCGCGTGTCCTCAGGAATAGGGGCTGTCTCCCAGAGGGTAGGCCGCTTTTCTGCTACGGCCCCCATCAGCGCACGAAAGAAGCGATTTACCCCCGGGTCATTAAACTGAGAGGCTAAGGTAGGAAAGACGGGCATCGCTTCCAGCGGCTCCGAAAACCGCTTGAAGTTGCGCTGGTACTGTTTGCGCACGGCAAAAAGGGCATCTTGCGCCCCCTTCCTGTCAAACTTATTCAGCACTACAAGGTCCGCATACTCCAGCATGTCTATTTTTTCCAGCTGGCTGGGCGCGCCAAACTCCGGCGTCATCACATACACGGTGAGGTCGGCGTAATCCGTGATTTCCGTATCGGCCTGACCAATACCCGCCGTTTCTACCCAGATGAGGTCAAACCCCGCCAGCTTAAGGAGGTCTATTGCTTCGCGCAGGAAGGGCGGCACGGAACGGTGCGGCGTGCGCGTCGCAAAAGAACGCATATATACGTTGGGATGGTAGATGCTATTCATGCGCAGGCGGTCGCCTAAGAGCGCACCGCCACTCTTGCGGTGGGAAGGGTCTATGGACAAGATAGCCAGCTTTTTGTCCGGGAAAAACCGCAGGAAACGTTGTACAAACTCATCGGTGAGGGAGGATTTGCCGGCGCCGCCGGTGCCGGTGACGCCAATCACGAGGGCTTTTTGGGGGATGGGGGTTTGGCGGAGGTACTCTTGGATAACCCCGGGGTCATTTTCCAGGCGGCTAAGGGCCCGAGCCAATGGGGCGTAGTAGGGCCCTTCGGCATGGGGTAAGGCTTCCAAGGAGCCGTTCAGGTCGGCCCACGGCGCGAAGTCGGACTTTTCTAACACATCGTTTATCATGCCTTGGAGGCCCATGGCCCGCCCGTCATCGGGCAGGTATATGCGGGTAATGCCTCGCTGGTGGAGCTCTTCGGCTTCGTGGGGTAGGATGGTGCCGCCCCCCCCACCAAAAATGCGCATGTGCTTGTAGTCTGCCTCATCCAAAAGCGCTCGGATGTAGGTGAAAAACTCCATGTGGCCGCCTTGGTAGGAAGTGAGGGCGACCGCTTGGGTGTCTTCTTGGATAGCCGCGGTGACGATTTCGGCGGCACTCCGATTGTGCCCCAAGTGGATGACCTCAGCGCCGGAGGCTTGCATAAGCCGACGCATCAGGTTTATCGCCGCATCGTGTCCATCAAAAAGAGAGGCTGCCGTGACGATGCGTAGGGGATAGCGGGACTTGTAGGGCTGCGCCTCAGCTTTCCCGGCAAAACGCTGCGTGACCGCTTGCGACATAAGACAAAGATAAGCTTTACCCCCCATAACCGTATCTTTGAAAAGCATACACCATGGAACCCATACTGGATGGCCATGCCCATGAGCGCCTGAGCTATCAAAACTTGAGAGAACCGAAGACTGATCTTCTTGTTTTGGCCAACTCAGCTTTTGTGAAGTATAAGAATAAATACCATGCGGGCTTTGGGGTACATGGTGTGTTATTGGAGGCGGCGTTCCCTTCTTACGCTTTCAAGATGGTGTGTTCCAGAGACCAATACGTAGCTCTTTTCAAAGACTGGGCAAACTGGCTCCTATGATTAAGTACATCGGTTCCAAACGTGCCCTTATCCCGTGGATTGGGGGGGGTATTCGGGCGATAGGGGAGTCGGATGCGGAGCTTTCTCGCCGTCCACATGCGGAAATACGCATTTTGGAGCCCTTTGCGGGCAGCTGCCGCGTAGGATATGAGATGAAGCGTCAAGGTTTCTTTGTGATAGCGGGCGATTATCTGTCTTTTTCCTATATTTTGGCTCGGACATTTATAGAAGCAGATAGGAGAGACTACCCTCCTGAAAGGATTTGGCCTATCTTGCAGCGCCTTCAGGCCCTTCCCGGTGAGGAAGACTGGTTTGTACAGCGGTATGCCTGTGAGGCGCGCTATTTTCAACCCGCTAATGCCCAAAAGATAGCAGCCATTCGTAAGGCTATCCCCACCGAAGCAAAGGGAGATAGTTTATTGGAAGCAATTCTACTTACGAGCCTACTCTTGGCGGCGGATAAGGTAGATTCTACCACCGGCCTGCAGATGGCCTACCTGAAAGAGTGGGCGCCGCGTTCTTACAACCCCCTTACCTTAGAATATCCGTCGCTTTTGCCGGGAAAGGGGCTGGCTTATGTAGGGGATGCCCTGGAAAAGGCGCACACTTTTGCCGCGGACATAGCGTACTTAGACCCGCCGTATAACCAGCATTCGTATGCGGGAAACTACCATGTGTGGGAGACGCTCGTACGGTATGATAATCCGCCCGTGTATGGGGTAGCGGTGAAACGGGCAGATGTGCGAAAGCTGCGTAGCCCCTTCAACTCCAAAAAGGAAGCGCCGCGTGCGCTCCATCGCCTCCTCCAAGCTTTGCAGGCGCGGTATGTAGTGCTTTCCTTTAGCGATGAGGGGTATTTCACGCCGGAGGAGCTCCTCCAGCTGTGTAACCAGCGAGGCCCTACTTTGGTGCTCGAACGCACCCATAAGCGGTACATTGGAGCCCAGATAGGCATCTACAATCCCCGCGGCGAAAGAGTAGGCCAAGTCTCCCACACCCAAAATAGAGAGTTTTTGTATGTGATTGCGCCTGATGGGCACGCCTACCAGGGCTTGCAGGCGGCCCTACAACAAAAAGCCTTATCCCCCTCGGGAGGGCAAGCGAAGCTTTTTTAGCTATGCGGTTTCATTTCGGGCGAGCTTATCGGCCAGCTCGTTCCAGTGGAGGCCTTTATGGGCGGGTACTTTTACCCAGGTGATACGCACGGGCACTTTTTGGAGGAAGGCTACATAGCGCTGGGTGAGGGGGGTACGGGCTTTCCATTCGCCTGAGGCCCAACGGGCCAGCCCTTCATAATCGTGATAAATGGTACAGGCAGGGATGCCCTGCCGAGCGCACCAGCGCAGCGCTTGCACCACAGCATAGATTTCTCCGCCGATTTGGCGATGGGCTAAAAGGTCGGGGTCGTTTTCTGGCACATAGCCTCCTTCTCTATACACTTCCTGGCCGTCTTTTCGGATGACGAAGCCATAGCCTACCCGCCCGTCGGGTCGCCAGGCCCCATCTACGTCTATCTCTATGCCCTGGTTGGCATACATGCCTCAAAGTAAAGTACCTTTGCTTTTGTGGAGGATAAACCACTGTATTTTCCTCCTTTTGATAGGGAGCTGGCTTATAGATTTTTATATCTGACAAGGTGCCCCATGTGTGATAACCCTTTTCCAAAAGGCAATAAAATCTTGGGACATAGATTGAATACTTCGCAAGGGTTCAGGCCAGCCCGTAAAGTAGGGATTACTACCGCTATTTTTCAGTGTAAGGGATGTGGCCTTATAGGGTGTACGCCTCTACCGATACCTTCATCGGTCGGAGCCCATTACGACATAGATCCACAAACTTACTGGCAGGATCCTGCATTTTTTGACATTCCTGCAGGCTTTTTTGCCCGAGAGATAGATATTGCCAAAGCGCTGTTAGGGGGGGATGTAGTTGGAAAGAGAGCTTTGGATATTGGCAGTGGTATTGGCAAAAATATCTATGTACTTTCCCAAGCTGGTTTTGATGTGTATGGCATAGAGCCTTCCAAAACTTTCAGAGATAAGGCCGTAGAACTCCAGTATGCTCAGCCGGATAGGCTTATTTTAGCCTCTTTAGAAGAGGCGGAGTTTCCTGAGGCTTTCTTTGATTTTATTACTTTCTCCGCTGTGTTAGAGCATTTATACTCGCCGGATTATGCTTTACGGAAGGCGCTGCGTTGGCTGCGCCCCGGAGGTATCTTGCATGTAGAGGTGCCTTCAGCCAAGTGGTTGGTGGCTAAAGTACTTAATCTCTACTACCGGCTTAGGGGCACAGATTATGTAACGCACTGTAGTCCCATGCATCCGCCTTTTCATTTGTGGGAGTTTAGTGTGGAAAGCTTCAAGAAGCATGGCGAGAAGGTGGGATATATTGTGGAAAAAGTAGAATACCTGCCTGGCGAGGTAAGGCCGCTTCGTCCCCTCATAAGGCTATTGCGCCCTATGATGAAGCTCACGCATGCCGATATGCAACTGGTGGTGTGGCTCCGTCGCCGGTAAGGCCCCATCGCAGGGGAACTGTGCCGTCCCACTCCCCGCGTACGATCTTTTAGCTGTTGCGCAGCCCTTGATTTTTTACCGAGTCTTAACACTGTAGGCGTACCTTTGTAATAGATGATACGGCTGATACTCGTAGGCTTGCTTTGGGGGGTCTTCCTGCCGGCGCAGTGCCCTTACGTACGGTATATCCTCTTTGACGCCTGCCCAGGGGGGGGTAACGAAGGAAATGACGAACACCTCATATTTTGGTCGGGCAGTGGGTTCAATACGGATCAGCTTCGGATAGGCTTCCCTAACTCCGCCACCACAGTATGGTGCAATAGCGGCTGTGGCACAAATACGCTATCTCAATGTAATACTACGCTCATAAATAGCTGGAATACCACCTGTGGTAGTACGGTCTTTCAGTGCGCAGGGGCCAATACCAATATTCCCGCCAATAGTTGGGTAATCTTATTTACAGGGTACAGTAATGCTTCTCCGCCTCCTTCACCTACCAACTTCTGTGGGTTAGGCACAGTGTATGTTTTATTTGCAAATAATACCAATACGGGTGGGCGTTATCTAAATAACCCTACTAACGCGGAGAATCGGGCTACCCGTGTAGCTTTTACCAGCATGCCCGCCTGTTCCATGACCGTGAACTACCGAAACATCACGGGTAGCGCTGCCCAGGATGGCAACTATCTCCTGATAGATCCGTCGGTATGTATTGGCAAGACGGAAGGCCAAAACAATGTTACTCCCTCTACTTCTGCTTGTTATTATGCTGGGTCTAATGGGGAAAATGGGGTAAGCTTAGGCAACTCTTCTAACTGTGCGCTACCGCCTGTTTCCGTTTTGCCCATTTTGTGGGCGTATGTGCGGGTAGAGGGAAACTGGCTTACTTGGCAGGCGACAGGTGTCGGTGGGGATGAAGAGGCCCGGCTTACACTATGGTATAGGCCAGAAGAGGGCGGTGCCTGGGGGCAGCTGGCAGAGCGCTTGCCGCTGATAGGACAGTATCCTCTTTCTCTACCTGGGGCGTATCAGCTCCGGGCGCAGCTTAGGGGAGGGGGGGAGAGCTACAGCCCCTCCGTACTCTACCTGCCGGCCGGACAGCCTATCCTGTACCCTAATCCTGCCGCCGGCGGGCCTTACCTCGCTTATCCTGAAGCCGTGGCCCAAGCCGAAGTGTATACCCTCCACGGCCAGCTTGTAAAATCTCTTCCGGCGCCTTTGCACCGAGAAAGCCTCCGAGGACTGGCACCGGGCCTCTATGTCGTGCGCCTTTTCTTGCATGAGGGCGCCTTGCTCTCGGTGCGTCTCTGGGTGACGGAGTAATCAGCAGGGCTTTTGTGCATTTTTGCGGGGTGGAGCTTTCTGAGATACAGGCCCTGCTCCGCCTCATAGAAGACCCCGATCCGGTGGTGCAAGAACATATAGAAACCGTCTTCCGTCAAGCCGGCAAATCGGCTATTCCCCTGTTAGAACAATATTGGCTACAAAATCCGGACCCGGTCGTCCAACGCCGGATAGAAGAGCTCCTGGAGCTTATTCAACTGGATATTGTGGGCCAAGCGTTGTACGAATGGCGCATGGATCCCGCTCAACCGCTATTTCCCGCTTTATTGCTGGTGGCTCACCTTAGATATCCTGCTTTGGACTTTGCCAAATATACTAATGCCTTTCGACGGCTGGTGCATACAACTTGGTTGGTTTTGCCGTCTTCAAGCGATCCTTTCGAAAAGCTCCTTACGCTCAATCGGCAGCTTTTTGTGCAGGAGCGCTTCCAACCTGAGCATATTCGCCCGTATCAGTCGCGTTATTTTTTTGTCAATGAGGTCTTGGACACCCGACGCGGAAACTCCTTTTCCTTAGGTGTGCTGTACTACCTCGTAGCGGCTGAGCTGGACTTAGAAGTGAGCCTTATCGCTATCGGCAATCGGTACCTGGTACGGTATTTTGATGGGACCGTGCATTTTTATATAGACCCCTATCACCGTGGGATTTTTTGGCTTCCTGACCAGCTTAAGGAAATCTTACGAAAAGCTAATCTCTCGGATAACCTTGCGCATTATCGGCCGCTATCCCCACCATATATTATTTTGCGCAATATCGAGCACTTAGAGGCGGCCTATGCCCGCGAGGGGGCAACCGAGAAAAAAGCGTTGTATGTTGCGCTTCGGGAACGGATAGCTATTCAGCGGGAGGGCGGCGGGACGCTATCAGGCGCATAACCTACATATGCTTGCGGGGGCAAAGGCGGCGTGAAGGTTCCCGCAGCTAAGGCCTGTAGGGCTTCTTCGTAGCCCTCGGTGTGGCCGTCTTTTCGGCGGAGGATTTGCCAGGCTTCGGCCAGCACCTCGGGATGTGCGGTCAAATCTGCTTGGAGGGCAGCAGGTACGACCTCGACGGTGTTGAGGCCTTCGTGTAAGGCTTTGACTCCAATCAGCCCATGCCCTAAGGCCATGCCGAGATTCCGAAGGATAGTGGAGTCGGAAAGGTCCCGCTGGAGGCGGGAAATAGGCAGCTTGTCGGTAAAGAAAGCCCACAGCGCATTGGAGAGGCGGAGGTTTCCTTCGGCCAGCTCAAATAAGATGGGATTGGACTTATGGGGCATGGTAGAGGAACCTATTTGGCCTTCGGCGCGGCGAATGCGTAGATACCCTCGGTGGGCATACAGCCATACATCTTGGGCCAGGTCTATGAGGATGGTTTGGAGGCGGCGGAGGCTGTCCCAGAGTTCGGCCCAGCGTTCGTAGGGGGCGATCTGGGTGGTGCAGGGGAATCGCCGCAGCCCTAACTGTTCCGCCAGTCGGTCAAAAAAACTCGGCCAATCCACTTCTGGAAAGGCCAAGCGGTGGGCGTTTAGGTTTCCGACGGCACCGCCTAACTTGGCCCAAAAAGGCACGCGCCGCAGCACTTCTATCTCGGCCTGCAGGCGCACTACATACACATACAGCTCTTTGCCTAAGGTGGTGGGAGAAGCCGGCTGGCCGTGCGTAAAGGCCAGCATAGGAATCTCGCGCCAAGCATAGGCATGCTCATGCAGCCGCTGGAGAAGCCCTTCTACCGCCGGCAGAAACACCTGCTGGAGGGCATCACGCATCATCAAAGGTTGAGCTGTGTTATTGACATCCTGAGAAGTCAGCCCGAAGTGGATGAAACTTAGCGCAGACTGCCATTCTGGTGGAAGGAGGGCGCTCCACTTGTGGCGGAGGTAGTATTCGAGGGCTTTTACATCATGGCGGGTGCGGCTTTCTATGGCGCGGATTTCCGACAGGTGTTCTTCGGTAAAAGGGGTAAAAGTATTTTTGAGAACAGGTAGAAGCTCCTTTGGGAAGTTTTGTAGGGGTGTGAGCGGGAGTTTTACGAGAGTTTCAAAGTAAGCATATTCTACTTGGAGGCGGTAAAAGAAAAAAGCGGCTTCACTGAGGAAAGGGCGTAAAGCCTCGGTGTAAGAAAGATAACGGCCATCTATGGGAGAGAGGGCCCACAGGGGAGAGGCAGTCATAAGTAGCGGCAGTGAGGCCAGCCGTTTAGACGGGGCTATAGTAAGTCTTCGGAGATGCCCATTGCCGAGAAGCCGCCATCATGGTAAAGTGTCTGCAGGGTGATACTGCGGGTGAGGTCAGAGAAAAGGGCTACGACAAAATCTGCGCAGGCTTCGGCGGAGGCGTTGCCTAAGGGGCTCATTTTGTGGGCGTAGTCATACATTTTGTCAAAGCCGGCGATGCCAGTGCCTGCGGTGGTGGGGGTGGGCGACTGAGAGACAATATTGACTCGGGCGCCCAGCTCCTTCCCGAGGAAGTAGCCAAACATACGGGCAATAGATTCCAGGAGGGCTTTGGCATCCGACATATCGCCGTATTTGGGGAAGACGCGCTGGGCCGCTATGTAGCTTAGCGCCACGATAGAAGCCCCGCGCGCAAAGGCCCCTTTCTTACGCCCTACTTGCAGAAGCTTATGAAAGGAGATGGCAGAGACATCTAAGGTTTTGAAGTAAAACTCATAATCTATTTCGGGGTAAGCCTTGCCCTTGCGGACGTTGGGGGACATGCCTACCGAGTGGAGGAGGAAGTCTATTGGGCGCCCTGTATGGCGGAGGGTTTCGTCGTACAGGCGTTCAATATCGCTAAGCTGCGTAAGGTCTGCGGGGATGAGTGGGGCCGAGAGGGACTCGGCCAGTTCTTTGGGCTTGCCCAAGCGAAGGGCCACCGGGGCGTTAGTCATGATAACGTGGGCACCTTCTTCGTGGGCTCGGCGCGCTACATGCCAAGCGATAGATTTTTCATCTAAGGCCCCCGTAATAATCCCACATTTACCTTTGAGTAATCCGTACGCCATAGCTTATGTAACAGGAAGGAAAGTACCGTCTTCTTGCTTGCGTAAGATACCGCGTTTGACTAACTGCTCTAAAAAGTAGGTTAGGCTTCCACTGGGCACTTGTTTTTTTATCCGAATGCCTGCATCCATGAGCATTTTTTTGATATCTTCCCGAGTTAGAGAGGTGTTTTCAGGTTGATTTTTGAGGATTTTTTGGATAAGCTCATATATGTAGATGGACTTATTTTGGGTTTTTTGTGTAGAAGAGCCTTTTTTAGAAGGGGATTTTGAGGTGGCAAGCGTTTGGGAAGGGGTTTTAGCTGGGCTTTTTACTGGAGTTTGGCGGGAAGGGCCTCGCTCAGGGGGCGCTGACGTTTTGGCGGGCTGGGAGGTGGAGGAGTCAGAAGTCGTTTTGGGCGTGGGCAGACTGGGAGGCGTAGCAGCTGATGATTCTACCCGATAATCCTCTGCTAATATGTGGGTGCAGGCAAAGTCCCTTTCTCGGAGAAACTGTACCAAGCCTTCCCAAATAGGATGGTGGCCGCCGATAAGGAGTATTTTTCGGTACCGTTCTCGGCGTCGTCCCAGCTCGAAGCACACCCGCTTTAGGAGATACAGATGCAGATCTTCTTCGTACCGGGGGGTTACAATATTATGGGCGGAAAAGTCGCGCCTCAGCTGAAAAGAATGGTGAATGCGTTCTCGGTAAAAGAACCATATTTCTAAGCGCTTTTCTTTTTCTAAGAAGGAGAAATCGTAGTGTTTATTTTCTCTCAGGGCATCGCCATCTATGACCACGAGGGTGCGTTTCTTTTTGCTTTTTTTCTCGCTTTCCATAGGTAGGACAAAGTTACGGAAGTTGATAGCCTAAGCTATGGAGGCGGCGCTGGGAATGGCGCCATGCGGGCGCTACCTTCACATATAGCTCTAAAAAGACGGACTTCCCTAAGAACTGTTCTATTTCTTTGCGGGCTTCCATGCCTATTTTTTTAATCATTTGGCCTTTAGTACCGATGATCATGGGTTTGTGGCTTTCTTTTTCTACATAGATGGTAGCGGCGATATAGTCTTTTTCGGGGCTTTCGCGGTAGGTGGTGATTTCCACTTCGGTGCCGTAGGGGAGCTCCTCATGGAGGTGCTGGTAGAGTTTTTCTCGTAGGATTTCTGCTACGAAAAAGCGGGTAGGGAGGGTAGTGAGCTCCTCAGGGGGGTATAAGAAGGGGCTCTTCGGGAGCAGCTGGGCGATCGCTTCTAAGAGCGGCTCGAGGGGTTGGTCGGTAGAGACATCTATGAGGGCTTTTAGGGGGAAAGGGCTAAGGTCGCTGCGCCATAGAGCTATCCGTGTAGATCGTTCCGTGGGCGGGAGTAGGTCTAAATGAGTTAGCGCGCCAATCAAAGTAGCGCAGCCTTCTAAAAATGTCTGTATGGCTTCGGGAAAGGCTTCCAGGGGTTTGTGGCCGGGGATGACCCATACCACTACATCGGCTTCTTTGGCGGTGGTGAGGCTCTGGTGATTGAGGCTGTGATGCCAAACGTTTTTAGGTGCCCCTATCCAGCCTGGGGTATCCACGAAGATGTACTGTACTTCGCCTTTAGTGAGGATACCGGGTATGCGGAAGCGGGTAGTTTGCGGTTTGGGAGTGATAGCGGCGAGCCGCTCGCCTACCAGGCGATTGAAGAGCGTAGATTTCCCTGCATTAGGTGTACCTACCAGGGCTACAAAACCGGCTTTACTCATGGAATATTTCTTTGAGCCTCTGTTCTAAGGAGGGGCCGCGTAAGCCTTTGGCCGCTATTCGACCTTCTGGATCTACCAATACTGTAAAGGGGATGCCTGAGACCCGGTAGGTTTGAGCACCGGCGCTTTGCCAGCCTTTGAGGTCGCTTACGTGCGTCCAAGTGAGCTGGTCTTTTTGGATGGCTTGGAGCCAAGCTTCTTTATTGTAATCTAAGCTTACGCCGAAGATTTCAAAGCCTTTGGGGTGGTATTTTTGGTATAGGCGTACGACGTTGGGGTTTTCCATGCGGCAGGGGCGACACCAGCTGGCCCAAAAGTCAATAAGAACCCACTTGCCGCGCAGGTCAGAGAGGCGGCGTACCTGCCCCTCGGGGTCGGGGAGAGCTATATCGGGGGCCAGTTGGCCTTTACGAAGGGTGCCCTCCGCCGCGAGAAACTGTTCTATTTGAGGCTTGCGGGGGTCTGCGGGCGCCACTTTAAGAAACGCTTCCGCGGCCATCAGCATGGTCTCTGAGCGCTGGAAGCGCTGGGCTGCATCTAAGAGGGCCATCCATGCGCTGGGGCGTATGCCCGGTGGTAGGCCTTGAATCCACGCTTGGGCATACGTGTGAAGGCTATCCTCTGGCAAGAGGGCAAGGGCATTCTGCCAGAAAGCTTGAAAGCGGGTGAAAGTTTCTGGCAGCTGAGCTACATAGGGAAGGTCCCACGGAAGCTTTTCCCAGAAAGCGGTAATGAGCTTTTGCCAAACGGAGGCCGGTTTATCTTCGGCGGGGGAAAGCGTAGGGCTACGAAAGAGCACAGCATACACGCGCCCCGGGGGATATTCACTTTTTTCGGCCGTTTGGAGCAGGCTGTCAATCTGCTTTTGGGCCATAGCTCGGGCCTCAGCTGTGGGTGAGTTCATGGCTTGATAAGCTGTGGTTATCTCTCGACGAAAGCGATACAAAAACGCATTCGTTGGGCTTTGTTCGTAGGTGTATTTTTGGAAAAGTTCGCTGACTTGGCCGCGTACGAAGGGTTTTTCTTTTTCGGAGAGCCACACCAGGTCGCCTTCTTGGGCGCTAAAGCCCCACAAGTATATGCCGGGGGTGATTTTCCCTTTGAAGGAAAACTTACCCTCGCTTATGGGGGCAGAAGCGGCTTTTTCCCAGGTGCCGGCGCTCCATTTAAAAAGATAGACCGAATCTCGGCGCAGGCCCTCAATATCGCCGGAGAAGTAAACGGGTTGGGATTGGCAAGCGCTACCCCAGAGGAGGAGTAGGTATAGGCTAAAGGTGCGGGATGAGGCGCTTCTCAGGAACATGTGGCGAAGGTAAGTTTTCTTCTTGGAGGCGTAGGAGCATGAGGAGCCCCCAGTGGAGATAGACCAAGGCCGCTATATGCCCATGGTCCATGAAGTTGTTAATGAAGCCGTGGAGGTAGTAGGTGAGGAGAGGAAAGGTAAGGAGGGCATATTGGGCTTTTTTGTCGCGGCTCCTGGCTTTGAGGAAGCTGCGAAGGCCGGTAATGAGGCTGCTTAGATAAATGCCTATCAAGAGGAGTAAGCCAGGACCCCCCATTTCACTGGCGGCGGTGAGGTACTCGCTGTGGGCACCACCCACTTCGCCCATTTCTACGCTTATTTTGGTACGAGTTAGGCTGCTTTGGTAGGCAGAATACTCCTGCGCAAAGGTGTTGGGACCAAACCCCCAAATAGGGCGCTCTACAAACATCTGCAAAGCCGCATACCAGCGATTTACTCTTTCCAGGTTAGAGGCATTTTCTCTGATATCAAAGCTGGAGGTGAGGTGCTTGCCAATTTCGCCGCCACTTTGATAGGCGTATATTTCTAATATCTGGGGATTGTACTGAAATAAAGTTATGATAGCTACTAATAAACCACCTCCGCCTATACCTAAAAAGCTCACTCGCAGGACAGGCGGGAGCCGACGCAGCCCTTCTACTGCCCCAAATAGCCCTAAGGCGCCCAAAGCACTTAGCCATCCCCCTCGGCTATAGCTCAAAATTAGGCCTGCTCCTGTGAGAATGCTCAGTAATAAGTAAACTGGCGAAGTAGAGTACAAAAGAAAAACCAAAGAAGCAATAAAAAACCACGAAGTATAGGCCCCATACACAGTATGATCTCGTAGAAATGGTCGCGTGACCCAAATATTTATTTTGCTTAGTCCTAAGTAAATATGGTTTTTTATGCAAAACAGTAGTACTATTGCTGCTGTCCAAAAAAGAGCGTTTTTGTACAAGCTTAGGGGAGTATAAGAGGGTTTTCTATTGTAAAGCCATACCACGGCTCCAAGGCCAAAAGCTATAAAATAAGCCCCTTGAGCTATCCAAAACTTCATAGAAACAAGCATGTCGGATGAGAAAAGCGTGGCTATCCCCATCCATAAGAAATAAAGCGCTATCCATCGAAAAAGAGTGACCTTCTGCCAAAGCTGTTGAAGAATACCCGGCTGGAGAAATATCGTATAAAAAAAAGTTATCATACCTAATGCCAGACCAAAGGCATCGGTGGGGAGAACGAGGGTAAATGTACCTATGTTGAAAAGTTCTGCGGCTAAGGGGATGGTCATTACGGCCCACCAGAATCCCAAAGCTGGTCGCAAAGGAAAGGTTGCCAGACTCAAAAGTATGCTCAAACCGGTAAAGGCCACAAGCATGTAGATGTAAACAGGCTCTACTAACATCATAGCGTAGGATATTGCACCTCTATCAACCCTTGCTGGATTTCCCGCAGCCTGGCTCGAATAAGCTGTTTTTTTATCGGAGAGAGATAATCAATAAAAAGCCGCCCTAAGAGGTGGTCATATTCGTGTTGAATGATGCGTGCTACTATCCCCGCAAACCGGGCTTGTACGGGCTGGCCGTTTTCGTCATAGTAGAAAACTTCTATGCTGTCGGGGCGATAGATCTTTTCACGGAGGCCGGGGATACTTAGGCACCCTTCCTCGTGGGGCACGCAAGTAGGGCTACTGCCTATAATCTGCGGGTTGATAAATATCCCTTTGAAGGGCGGTTCATCGGGCGGCTGAAGCGGGGCTGCATCTACGACGAAGACTTGCAGGGAAACGCCTATCTGGGGGGCAGCCAGGCCTACGCCTTCGGCGTTGTACATGGTGTCCCATAAGTCCTGAATGAGCTGGGGCAAAGTGGGGTCGTTTACGTCTACAAGTTGGGCTTCCTTGCGGAGGATAGGGGAGCCGTAGAGGAGGATGGGGCGGATCATCGCCGGCGCAAGAGGTAGTTTGCTAAAAGGAGGCTGGCGGCGATTCGGTCGTAGGTGCCTTTATCTCGGCGGTGCCGCGCAGGAAGGGCCCGTACGTAGGGCGCAGCGGCGTAGGTGCTGAACCGCTCATCTACGTATTCCACCGTGAGGTGGGGATAGCGGCGACACAGCTCCGCTCGGAAAGCCTCTACGAGGGGGGTCATAGCGGTGGACTGGCCGTTGGGCTGGCGCGGATAGCCAATAATCACTTTTTCTATCTCGGGCAGAAGCGGCTGTAACGCAGACCAGAGGGCCTCAGTAGGGACGGTAGAGAGCGGCAAAGCCACCTGCTGCAGCGGGTCGGTCCAAGCCAGCCCCGTACGCTTCTCCCCGTAGTCTATCGCCAAAATGCGCCCCACACCCCAAAGATACACAAATGCGGTCGGAGGGGACCTTGGAGCTATCTGGGCTTTTTTTTTATACCTTTGCTTATGCGAAGGGTAGTTTTTCTGGTTTGTGTAAGTGGGCTTATGTGGGCCCAGAATGTAGGTATAGGAACTTCTACGCCGGCTTCTCGCTTGCATGTGGCCGGTTTGAATGCTACGCTCACGGTGGGTCCCTTTGGGATAGGTCAGGCTGAGGGGCGTATAGTGGCCGTGGGAAGCAGTGCAGAGATTAGCTTTGTGCGGCGGACACTCGTCAGCTGGCCTGGAACCCCTGCTGCTGGGGATAGGTTTGTGTGGTATAATCCTGATGGTACGGCTCGCCTTTGGACAGAGGGGAACGGCGATTTGGTTACTGTCACGGCTGCAGGAAACGTCGGTATGGGTACGGCGACACCGCATGCAGCGGCGCGGTTGCATGTAGCTGGCGCAGATATGGGGGTACTTTTGCCTACGGCTGCGCTTACGAGTGCGACGGCATGGTCGCCGCTGGGGGGTACGCCGCAGGCAGGGATGATCGTGTATAATACGGCCACGGCGGGAACTCCCCCTAATGATGTAGGCCCGGGGTACTATTATTGGGATGGCACTCGGTGGGTTCGGATGGATGGGGGAACTGAAGCGTGGTTACTTACTGGGAATGCGGGGACGGATCCTACGATAAACTTTTTAGGGACGACGGATGGTCAGCCGCTGGTGATACGGGTAAACAATCAAGAGACCTTTCGTTTCAATGCGCCCGGCACGACAGCGCCGGGGTGGAGCCTTCAGCGTGGGGGCGGGAACACCCGTGGGGTGCATGCGGTGGATTTGCAGAGTGGGCGTACTACTGCTACGCAAGTAGCCAGCGGCGATTACGGCGTCATTAGCGGGGGTTTTATGAACACTGCCAGCGGCCTATTAAGCGTTGTAGTTGGTGGATATTCTAATACAGCTAATGGTAGTTACAACCTTGTCTTTGGTGAAAATACCGACCCCAGCGTCACTGAAAGCCACCGCGTGTATTTCTTCGGCGACGGCTCTTCGCCAGGGGGTTTCGCTAACCCCTCTGGTTTTCTGGTTATCAATCGTCTAAATGGCGACTACCCCATCCACGTAGGCACCAATGGCACCAACGGCAACGGGGCCTATTTGAGCGCTGGGGGCGTCTGGACAAACGCCTCCTCCCGGGTTAAGAAGGACCGCTTTCGTCCGCTGGATGCTGGGGAGGTGCTTGAGAGGATTCGGGCGCTGCCGGTGGAGGGTTGGTACTACAAGGGGACGAATGAGTACCACATCGGACCGTATGCCGAGGGTTTCCACGATGCGTTTGGCACGGGGGTGTTGGACAATCCTGAGGACGCCCGGACGTCGCTGGCGGCGTTGGATGTGGCTGGGGTAGCGCTTCTTGGGATACAAGCGCTGGCGGAGCGGGATGAGGCGTATGAGCGGCGTATCGCGGCCTTAGAGGCCGAAAATGCCCAGCTTCGGGCGGCGGTGGAGGGCCTCCGCGCGGAGGTCCAGCGCCTGCGCGAGATAGTGGTGGCCCGCGCAGAAAAGTAACCCGCTGCGCGCTACCTTTGGCGCGTGGAGCTCGGGGTATTTCTTCTCTATGTAACTCTGGCGGCAGGCGTAGTGGTGGGCGGGCTTTTGGTGGGGCGGGTGCTGCGGCACGCAGCACCCGCCCCCTCCCCCGAACCCTACGAATGCGGCGAGACCCCGGCCGGCTCGCCGTATGTGCCCTTTCGCTGGCCGTACCTACCCCTTGTGGCCCTCTTGGTCGTCCTGGAAGCCGAAATCGTCTTAGCGCTCCCGTGGGTGTGGGTTTATCGCACTCTGACCCGTGAGCTCCTCTGGTTGGAGCTCACCGTCTTAGCGCTACCCTTGGTAGGGGTATATGGGTATATGCTTTGGCGGGACTGGCTTAAGCCTACTCTGCCACACCGCCCCCCGCAGCCTTCCCTTCCTGCTCCTTACCAGGCGTTGAACGCTTACTTGGCTTCGCTGGGGCCAAAACCATCGTCATATTCTTCCCATCCAGCCGAGGCGGAGCCTCCACCTTCGCCAGGTGTGCCAGCCGTTCCGCAAAGTGGTTGAGCAGCCGCTCCCCAAACTCCGGATGTACAATACTGCGTCCTCGGAAAAAAACAATCGCTCGTATCTTGTTGCCTTCCTTCAAAAAGTTTTCGGCATGGCGCAGCTTAAACTCGAAGTCATGGTCGTCGGTATAGGGTCGGAAGCGGATTTCTTTGACTTCGATTTGGTGGAGTTTTTGCTTGGCTTCTTTGGCTTTTTTCTTTTGTTCAAAGCGCAGACGCGAGTATTCTACAATGCGGCAGACGGGGGGATTAGCGTGGGGGGCGATTTCTACGAGGTCCATGCCCCGTTCTTCGGCCATGCGAAGGGCTTGTTCTAAGGGATAGACGCCGTTTAGTTCGGCGGGCTCAAGCCCCACGACCCGTACTTCTGGGGCGGTGATTTCTCGGTTTACGCGGTAGTTGAGTTCTTTGCTCACTGCTGGGCAAAGGTAGTTAGTCTCCGTCGTAGGGCGAGGGGGCTTCTACTTCGCCGACGAGGTAAAAGAGGGTAGGGCTATTGGCAGCGTTACTGAGGATGGTGAAGCTTTTGCGTTGGCGGCCCACTTTACCGGCGGTATTGAAGGCGATTTCTACGGGGAGGGAGTCGCCTGGGGCTATGGTCCGCCGCTCCCAGGAGAGGACGGAGCAGCTGCAGCTGGGCTTTATTTCTTGGATTTGGAGGGGGGCCTTGCCTTCGTTGAGCACCACAAAGCGGGCTTTAACCAAGGTCCCCTGTGCCACCCGGCCGAAGTTATATTCTGGCGGTTGTACGTGTACTTGTGGAGTTTGGCCCCACGCTAAGAGCGAGAGCAAGGGAATGAAAGCATAGGCACGCATCGGCCGGGCAAAGTTGCAAAAATCATGCACAAGCGGGCAGCGAAAAGGAGAAAGTCGTACCTCGGCCTACGGTGCTCTCCACGGTGATGCGTTCGCCGTGAGCCTCTAAGAGTTCTTTTACGATGGAGAGGCCCAGGCCTGTGCCTCCGCTCTGGCGAGAGCGGCTCTTATCTACCCGATAGAAACGGTCAAAGATGTGGGGGAGGTGCTCAGGGGGAATACCCATGCCTTCGTCGTGTATAGAGAGGGTTACACGGTGGTCTTTGGACTGATACGTCCAGGAGACGGTGATAATGGTGCCTTCAGGGCTGTAGAGGATAGCGTTCTCTAAGAGGTTTTTGAATACTTTTCGGAGGGCGAAGGGGTCGGCTTCTACGGTGAGGTCTTGGAGGTGGTGGGGGGGCCAGCGGAGGGAGATGCGTTTGGCCCCCCAGAGGGGCTCCAGCTCGCCCCATACTTCTTCTAAGAGGGGGTACAGGGGGGTAGGTTCGGGCTGGAGAGACCAGCCGCCGCTCTCTATCTGTGCCAGGAGCAAAGTATCCTGCACGAGGGCATTCATGCGATGGACTTGGGCCAGGGCTTTTGCTAAGAAGGGCCTGAGTACCTCGGGGTCTTTATAGGCACCTTGGACGAGGGTGTCTAAGTACCCCAGCAAGATGGTGAGGGGGGTTTTGAGCTCATGCGAGAGGGCCGAGAGAAAGGCTTGTTGGGCGTGGGTAGCGGCTTCTTGCTGTTTCAAACGATGGAGGAGGGCATGTAGAGCGCTTTGCCACTGGGGAGTGCCCAAGGTGATTCGGAGAGAGTGTTCTAAGCGTAGGTGTTTTTTACGCTCGTAAAAGGCCCATAGGGTAGCCGCTGCGGCCACTATTCCGAGGATCACCACGCCGATAGCCCACATGGCCGGCGCTCAGAGGCGGCTTAGGAGCTCCTTCTTTTTGGCTTCAAACTCCTCTTGGGTGAGGACGCCGGCGTCTTTGAGTTCGGCGAGTTCTTTGAGGGTCTGGAGGATTTGGGCGCGCTCTTCGGGGGACGCCTTGCCTGTGCTCTGCTGCATCTGCTGGGCCATTTGCATGCCCAAGCTCAGCTCTACCGCCGAACGGGCAACGCCGGTGCTCCCCTCCCCTTTTTCTAAACCTTGTCCGGCTTGAAATTGCAGAAACTTGTTCATGTCTTGCACCTCCTGCGACATGCCTACCTTTTTGCGCAGGCGCCGCAGTTCTAAGTCTTGGTCTAAGAGCTGTTTTTGGATGTCTTCGGGGAGGGTGACGCTTTCGACGAGGAAGCGTGTCAGTTCTACGCCGGAGCGTTCAAACTCGGGTTTGAGGAGGGGGAGGAGATCCTCACCGAGCGCGTTGGCGCGGGCGTTGATTTCGGCGAGGGTACGGCCGGACTGTTTGAGCGCATTAGAGAAATAGGTCACCACCAGGCTGCGGAAGCCCCCGTCTAAAAACTCTTCTATGGTGACTACGGGGTCTGTGCCGGCAAACTCGCGGAAGAAGGTGGCGGCGTCTTTGACCCGCATCCCGAAGGTGCCAAAGGCGCGCAACGGCACGAGGCTGAGTTCGGGGTCTTGGACCATCACCGGCTGTTGGGTGCCCCACCGCAGGCCCTGAAACTCCCGCGTGCTGACAAAATACACATCTACTTTGAAGGGCGAGTTGAAGCCGTACTTCCAGCCGCGCAGGTCTGAAAGAATAGGCATATTGCGGGTGGTAAGCTCGTATCGGCCGGGGGGATACACATCGGCCAGCTTGCCTTCATTCACGAGGAGGGCCACTTGTGACTCGCGTACAGTCAGCTGGGCCCCCATCTTGATTTCTCGGTCTTCGTCGGGAAACTTCCAAATCAGGGTATTGCGGGTCTCATCTACCCATTCAATAATCTCTATGAACTGCCGGCGCAGGAAGGAGAGCACCATAACCAAAGGTATGGCTTTTTAAGAAGAAGTAGGGCTTAGGGTTTTGGGGTGGTAGGCCCGAGGTTCCAGTTGAGGCCTATGAAGGCTTGGGTAGGCGGGAGGTAGCGGGCCGGGTTGGTGGGGGGCGGGCCAGTGTCTAAGGGGTTAGGATACTTAGGGTCCCGCCAGGAGTTAGGCACATCATCGGGGTATTCATAGGCGCGGCCGGTGACGGGGTTGATGATAGCGGCGTTTTTCCAGCCAAAGAGGTTGCGTATTTCTATAAATGCGGAGAGGCGTTCTTTCCAGAAGCTGCGGGTGAGGCGCAGGTCTACCCATCGCCAAGGGCTACCTATGGCGCTATTGGGGGGGCCATCCACGGGGTCATAGATGGGGCGGCCAGTGTAATCATCCACGCCTGTTTGCCTATAAGGAGTATAGCGCAAGCCAGACTTCCAAGTGAAAGAGAGGAAGAGGGTCCAGTTGCGGAGGTAAGGGGAGGCTTGCCAGGCCGAGGGCGAGTTGAAGATACCCCAGAGCTTGATGTCCCAGGGGCGGTCCCAGGCCAAGAAAAACTCCTGGGTGGCATCGTTGCGGCCGGTCTGGCGGATTTGCAGGAGGGATTCTAAGGCGGAGTTGGACTTGCCGGTGGCGACCTGGTAGGTCACCGCCCCTGCGACCTTACCCCACGAGCTAAACTGCTTTTGGAGGAATACATCTATGCCGCGCACCCGAGCATAATCCAGATTCACGGCGAAGACCCGCTCCGTAAAGCGTCCTGTCTGGTCCCGAATGGTGATAACCCGATTGACGATAAAGTCAAACTTGTCGTTGTAAAAGGCGCTGGTTTGGAGGCTCCAGCCGTGGCCGAGGTTGGATTTGAGGCCAATCTCATAGCCTACATTGACTTCGGGGTTGAGGTTGGGGTTGCCGAGGTTCGCTAAGAAGGAACGATCTTGATAGGTCGGGTCTAACCCGGCATACACGAAGCGGGGATGCGGTAGGCGCGTAGCATGGCTGTAGTTGAAAAAGAGGACGTGGTTATCGGTGACGGGGAAGGACACCCGCAGGCGTGGTAGGAGCCGACCTTTGAAGCGCCGGCCTAAAAGCGGTATAGTTTGCTTGCGGTAGGCCTCGCGCACGGTTTCTAAGATGGGGGCACGCGGGTCTTCTATGGCGTTATCTACGAAGCGGCCCGGGGCCCAGTACATCAACCGAGCCCCCAAGCTTGCCACAATCCCCTTGTACCGAATGCGGTCTTCTACAAAAATCCCGCCGGTGGCTGGCTGCACCCGCCATATATCGTTGCTGCTGCCGATGCGGTTGGAGGCAAAAACTTGACCGTTGTCTAAGACGATGGGGGCGCCTACCCAGGGGCGGGTCACATCTATCCACTGGTAGTACTGCTCGCGGTGTTCTATGCCAAAGACCCAGAAGTGGGCCGTACTTTTGGGCTGGTAGGTGAGCTTGAGCTTGACGGTGTATTCCTCAGCGAAGTGGTCATGCCAGAGGGTAGCGATGCCGCCATTATTATAGAGTCCTGGGCCGGGATTGACGTAGACGATGCTGTCGCCGGGGTTATGAATGCTCACGGGGTCAGTGACGATGGAAGCTGGGTCGTAAATCTGTCGAATCACCGAGTCGCGAAAAGGCCGGCCGTTGGCATCGGCGCGCAGATTCACGAAGAGGCGAGAAACGGTCAGCTCACCCGTCCATACCCGAGAAAGGATGCGATTGAGCTTGAGCACAATGAGGTTAGAGCGGTGGGTATAGGTATTGGCGTTATCGGGCTGGAGGCTAAAAAGGTACTGGAAGCCGGGAACCATGATTTGGTCGCTGCCGATGATCTGGAGGGAACGGGTATTTTGGTTGATGGCGAGGCTTTGTTGGAGGGAGAGGGAGAGGCGGGTGCGGGCATCTATCCGGTAGGCCCATTTGGCGGTGGCGGACCATTTATTGTCTTGGCGTGGGGCGAAAAACGCGCTTTTGGTGGGGCTTCCGAAGGTGCGGCTCACGAGGCGGTACAGGGGGTCTCGGGGGGTACTTTCTTCCAGTAGGCTGCTATGCAGCTGGGAAGCCTTCACGCCGAAGTATTCATCGGTCAGGCGCAGGTCAAAGCTCCCGAAGAAGGTGAGGCGGGGCTTGCCGGTGCTGTCGCGCCAGAGAGGCCCCCCTGTCCCGAAGTTGAAGATATCGGTATTCCAGCCCCAGCGGGGCGCGAGGCCGCCTAAGCCATCTCGCATGTACCGGCCAAAGAAGCGCCATCTATCACCGCCTTCTTTGAGGCGCACAGCTACCACGCCGGAGGTGCCATCGCCGTATTCGGCATCTACGCCGCCGGTGATGACTTCCATTTCCTCAATCGCTACTTGGGAGACATCCACGCCGAAGCCTGTACCGGCCAGCGGGTCTTGGGCATTTACGCCTTCAACGACGTATTGGGTTTCGTAGACTCTGCCGCCTCGCAATTGGAGGCCGTCCAAGGTGAGGGCTACCCCCGGCAGGAGGGTGGCCATGCTTTGCACATCCACGGCGGTGGTTTGGGCGATGTCTTGGCCGGAGATGCGCAGGTCGGATTTGCCCGACTCTAAGTTTACGGTGGGGCGCTCGCCGACGATTTCCACAGTTTGCAGAGAGGTACCCACAGGGGCTAAGGTCAGGGTGAGGTTGAGGGTTTGGTCGGGCTTAAGGGTGAGGTTTGTGAGGAGGAGTTCGTTGTAGCCCACGTAGTTGACGCGCAGGGTATAGGTGCCGGGACTAAGGTCAGCGAGGGTAAAGCGGCCGTTTTCATCTGTATAGGCGCCCTTGTAGGTGCCGACCAGGGTGACCGTAGCGCCTATAAGGGGTTCGCGGGTGGATTTGTCTATGACGGTGCCGGTGATGCGGGCTTTTTGGGCCCAGAGTAGCGAGAGTAGAGCGAGTAAATGTCTCATGGTTGGAGGGCGTTTTGTAGTGCTGTAAGAAAGCCTACCCTATCGCCGCTCAGCTGGTGCAGCGGGAGGATACAGAAGACCTGCGTGTATTTACTGGGGGTAGCGGCAGGAAAGGCTAAGGCTGCGATGCGCGGGAGGCCCGAAGGCCAAGGCTGACCGTTCCCTTGCTGGAGAGTCGGCATCTCATAAAGCACAACGGCCGTGCCCTTAGGATAAGGCGGATTGATACCACTCATGTAGTAGGGAAGGCCATTTGCCAAGGAGGGGAAAGCAGCCACCAGGTTAGTTACTGCGCCGCCCGGTGCCAAGAGGCCATTCATGTACGTAGAAGAAAGGCTGTCACAGGGGCTCCAGCGGAAAATAGGTGAGTTGGGGTCCAAGGTGCTGGGCAAGGGAAAGTTGATAAAGAGGCGGCCTCCGCCAGCGAGGTAGCGTTCTATGAGGGTTTCGGCAGCTTCTAAGTCCGGAATGCGGGTGACCCCCCCCAGCCAGTAGACCCGGGGATACAGGCGCCATATATGTAGCCAGGTGGGGATAAGGAGTGGGGGGCGTTGGGCGGGGAGTCGAAGGTTCCAGTAATCGTAGGCGCCCCAGGCCGCCTGCCAATCTGCAGCTAAGGTCGTGGCCGCATCATCGTTTTGCCAGCTGTCCATGACGAGCCAGTCGCTGCTTTTCCGCCGAACGAAAATAGGCCTCGTGCTATCCGGCTCCGAGAAAAGCCCGCCTTGGTCTTTTACCCGCACGTAGAGGCGATTTGTATCGTCCAAGGCGAGAGGCGTAGGCAGGGTGAGAAGGGGCGTGAGGGTCGTGCCGGCATATAAGAGGGTGGGGGAGCCGGTGAGGGTGGGATTCTGGGGGACGAAAGTGAGCAGGGTATAGCGGGGGGAGAGACTTATCCATGGCCCGCTTCCGATGCGTACATAGAGGCTTTCTACGGTTTCGGCGCCGTCGGGGTCCTCTATGCGTAAGGAAAGCGTGATAGCCGGTAAGGTCGTATCCGGCGGAAGCAGCACGGGGTCAATCGTACAGGTAGGGGGGGAGTTGCGCAGCGGCACGCGCAGGCGAGCAGGCACAGGCGTGCGCGCCCCTAAGTTGTCTATGGCCCGCACCTCAAATACCCAGTCTTTGTACATCTCTCCGGGTCGAAACGCTACCACAAAGGTGCTCTCTTGGGCGGCGGTGAAGGCCCAGGCCCCCCCTTCCGTGCGTAGCTCATACCCTACTACATAACCATCCGGGTCTTCGCCGTACCACGAGAGGGTGAAGCGAGAAGGTAGGCGATTACTGCTGTCTAAGGCAATAGTATCCAAAAAGAAACGCGCAAAAGGCGGCTGGTTAGGGACTGGGTTATCTTTCTTTGTACAAGCTACCCACCCGAGAGCCCAAAGCCCCAGCGGCCACGTCCACCGATACATCCCCCCAAAAGTACTTTCTCTGGGCAAAGCTTGCGTAAAGGGGAACCGTTGTAGGGGAAAAAGCGTTATCTTTGTATAAATGGAGATCCGCACTCGGGGGCGTAAGCCCAAGAAGATGCCCGAGATGACACCGGAGGAGAAGGCGGCCTATGATGCGCTCTTTGAGCGGGAGATTATGCCGCACGCTTCCTCGGTGTATCATTTTGCGGTACGGCTGGTGGGGGACCGGGATGTAGCTCGGGATCTGGCGCAAGAAACGCTCTTTCGGGCGTATCGCTTTTTGTACCAGTATAAGCCTTCGACCAATGCCAAAGCATGGGTCTTCCGCATACTCCGCAATACTTTTATAAACCACTACCGCAAGGCGATAAAACAGCCCTACTCTCTGGAGGAACACAACGAAGAAGCTATTTACGCAGCGGAGGATACCTATGCCTATTACAACTATCAGGACCCCGTAGAAGGAAACTTTGGCGATGAAGTGACAAAGGCGCTCATGCAGCTGCCAGAGGACTTCCGCCTGATAGTGATGCTTGCAGATATTGAAGGGCTTTCGTATAAAGAAATCAGCCAGATTTTGCGCATACCAGTGGGTACTATTCGGTCTCGGCTGCACCGGGCGCGAAAAATATTACGAGAACTTCTGGTAGATTATGCGGCTTCTCAGGGATATGAAATCGCGGAAGACTAAACCTCAGGTAGGTCTTTATCGGCCGGATTCGCCGTATTCGGAGGAGGAGTGTGAGGCTATCATCCAGAAGTTAGAGCTTTTTCTGGATGGCCAGCTTAAAGGGAAGGATAAGGAGGAGGTAGAACGGCTCATACGAGAGTGTGCGTATTGTGCGGAGCAGTATTCGTTTGAGCGGCGGCTGCGCGAGCTATTGGCCCGAAGCTGGCGTTCTGTCAGTGCGGATGTCCAAGAAGTAGTGACCCGTGTACGACGCCGGATCTGGGGGAGTTCCGCTGAATGAGGCCCACACGTTTGGCCTCTCGGTCCGAACCCAGGCTTTACTCCTGCCGAAGGACGAGTCTGAGGTCCCCGACGCAGCCTCCCAAGCTACCTACATCATAGGCGAGGGCAGTAATATCTTGCCGCTGGGAGACTTACCCCCGGTGCTTTCTACACGCTATCTAAGAGGGTATCAGGTATTGCGGGCGGATGGCCCTGAAGTAGAGGTCGCGGCAGGCGAAAACTGGGACGCATGGGTACGCTTTTGCATAGCCCAAGGGTGGCATGGCCTGGAAAACCTTGCGGCTATACCCGGGTCAGTCGGGGCGGCGGCTGTCCAAAATATCGGGGCCTATGGGGTGGAGCTTGCGCCTTTCCTGCTGTATGTCTACGGCTGGAATAAACGGATTGAAGCCTGGCAGCGCATCCCTGCGGAGGCTTGTAAGCTTGGCTATCGGCATAGTGTGTTTCAGGCGCCAGAGTGGCGGGACCAGTTTGTGATTACCCGGGTGGCTTTCCGGCTCTCTCGGCGGTTTGCGCCGGTGCTTTCGTACCCCGATGTGGCCCGACGCGTACATCCCCAGCGCCAACATGACCCTTGGCATCTATACGAGACTGTACGCGCCATACGCACCGAGAAGCTCCCAGCCAGGGGCAGTGCGGGAAGCTTCTTTAAGAATCCTGTGCTGTCTGCCTCTCAGTTAGAAGCCCTTTTACAGCGTGTCCCGGAGGTACCCTATTACCCCGCCGGGGAAGGCTACTTCAAAGTGCCGGCGGCTTGGCTCATAGACAAAGCCGGGCTTAAGGGGTATCAGATAGGCGATGCCCAAGTGCATCCTCGTCAGCCGCTCGTACTGGTCAATCGGGGGGCTGCTACGCCTGAGGACCTCTGGGCCTTGGCGCGCTATGTGCAGGAAACAGTACAGGAACGCTGGGGTATCCCCTTGGAGCCCGAGGTACGGGTTTTGCCTGCGCTTTCCTCGCAGGCTTCCCATAGCTAAAACCGAACAGTTTTCTTTTGTGTATTGCCCACCCGGTCCGTGGCCTGAATAGTGAATACCCGCCCTTTATTGCGGGGGAGGTACAGGAGCCGCTGGGGCTCGTAGTACTCAGGGAAGAGCTTTTCGCTACCCGCCCATACCTGTAAGGCGTACGGATGTACGCCACTGCCCAAGTCTTCTATGGAGACGAGGTAATAGGGACCGACGGCTTTGAGCGCGCGGATTTGCGGGGGGAAGGTATCCACCATCACCGCGTAGTACCCGAAGGCCCGGATAGGAATACGCCATAGGGGCCCTTCGCGTTGTGCCCCACTTACAGGGGACCAAACCCCGCTTCCTTCGGGTCGATAGAGCGGATAAGTCTTGGCAATAAGCTTTTCCGAAAGCAGAACTTTCCACCGAAGCTCGGCGGGAAAGCGGAGAGGGATGAGTGGGTCGCCAACCCAAAGGCCTTCGCCCCAAGGGGTAGCGATAGGGCGAGCCTGGCAGTACAGGGTATCCATGAGGCTTTCTCGGAAAAGAACCAGCGTACAAGACGGCGTGAGCGCTACTTTCAGCTCATGGCCGGGGGGGAGGCAGGCTTTGAGGTGGGTCTGGAGGGTGTCGCCTCGCAGAGAGACCAACTTGTCGGGGCATCGCCCAGCCAAGAGAATTGGATGTAAGGGCGTGACGGTATCTCCCCAAGGAAGGAGCAGGGGTTCTTGACTCAGGAGTAGGCCTTCTTCTATGCTCCAGCGCCATTGGCGGGAGAGCGGCCGGCGGGGTGCTATGGTAGCGGTAGGTGTTTCACCCCGCAGCGTGAGTTGTACCTCGGCTTCATTGCCTGCAAAGTCGCGAGCTATGATGCGATAAGTGTGTATTTTGTGCGGGGCCAGGGTGATAAGGCCATTCCCTTGGGTCCAAGGAGGAGATTCTGTAGGGGGGCGGTATAGCCGAGCATAGCCTATCCGGAATACCTGCTGAGCCGCGTAATCAATATGCCAGCGGAGGAAGCGCCGCCAATCAAAGTCCAGGGTTTCCCAGCTGGCATGGAAGAGCCGCTCCCCAGCCTCGTTGTACAAAGAGATGGTAGCCAGGCCTAACCAGGCGGTGCCGCCGCCCGCTCGGTCTCCAGCGGCAAACTCTATACCTACGTTTCCTTGGATTGGGAGGGTGTCTGAGCAGCGGTAGAGCCGCTTGGAGCTTGGGTGGGTGACTTGACGGAGGCGCAGGTTTTTTCGTTCGCCACGGCCGGCCACGCGGCTAAAAGGGCCTAAGGGTTTCACAGCTACCCGAAAAAACACGGGGGGTTGGGCGTCTGGGATACGAGGCAGGTAATAGAGCGGGCAAAGGGGCTTGTCAGCAGAAGTGCGCACCTCAAAGTGCAGGTGTGGGCCAAAGGAATAGCCGCTATTGCCCGCCCAGGCTAAGGTATCGCCGGCTTTTACGGGCCAGTCGGTGGGGGAGAGGTATTTTTCTACTTCGAAGCGGTTTTGGGCTTTTTGGAGGGCCTGGGCGATAGCTTCGCCGCAGGGACCAAAATGGGAAAGATGGCCATATACGGTAACCAGTCCATTAGGATGGCGCACATACAGGACCTTCCCAAAACCACTGTGGCTTATGCGGAGGCGATAGACGTAGCCATCACCAGCCGCTCGTACGGGTACTGTACCGATTTTTTCACCGACGGCTATGTCAATCCCTGTGTGGAAGGTCTGCCCGCGTATTTCTCCGTAGCTGCCGGTGAGGGTGATAGGTCCCGCTATGGGCCACACGAGCTGGAGCCAGACCCATAGGCCTATCATCGCAGGCGGAAGCGGATGGTGACGGTGATGCGCTGTACTTGATTACCCGCGATAGGCGAGAAGCGCCACTGCCGTATGGCTTCTTCGCCGGCTTGGCGGAGCTCCGGCGGGGCTTGCAGGTTCAGCGCTCGGGCACGGGATACGCTCCCATCCGGCTGGACAAATAGCTCAAACTTGATTCGGGCTTCTTTTTGGACGGTGTAGCGCGGGGCTACGAAGTACATAAGGCGCCGATTTTGGAGGCCTTCTTCGCCTTCGCCCCACTCTAAGAGGCCTTGGCCTAAGTCGCCGGGCTGGGAGGCGTCAGGCCTTCCGCCAGATTCGAAGGTCTCAGTTTCTTCTTCGTCGCTTTCTTCTGCGTTGGTAGGCGGTGTGGTCGGAGATGGGGACCTCTTGGCCGACTTAGAGGCATGAGGAATTTTGACCGGGCTGGGTTCTGGGGTGGTAATGGGGCTTTCTTCAGCCAGGGAAGAAGGGGCTTTAGGCGAGGGGCTGCCTGCGGCTTGGGTATAGCCAAAGTCTATGCGTCCTGCGACAATGTACGGATTTTCGTCTTGGGGTGGGATGGTCCCTCGTACGATTACCCACAGGTAAGCGATGAGAAAAAACAGCAGGAGCGCCAGCAGTGTAACCAGACCGCTGATGGAGCGGGCGCGGCGTTCGTCTTGGACGTAAGAAGGCGGAGTCATGGGCGACGCGTGGCGATAACTACGCTTCCCCGGTTTTCGGCGATGAGGGAGATGGCATAGGCGACTTCCTCCATGGTGACGGTGCGGTCTGTCCGTAGCGTAATCACCCGTTTTTGCGGGTCGGTAGCCTTAGCCAGCGCAGCTCGCACATACCGAGGAAGGTCATTTTTAGAGATGCGCTCAGTATCCCAGTACCACTCGCCTTTGGCGGTGATGGTGATACTGTGGGGCGCCGGACTGGGCTGCATGGAGGAACCCTGTGGGAGTTCTACCCGCACGCCCGTCTGGCTGACAAAGCTGGACGTGAGCATAAAATAAATCAAGAGCAAAAACACCATATCCGCAATACTGGCTAAAGAAAACTCGGATTGGGGTTGGAGACGCCGGCGAAACATACTTTATCGTACAGGTTCTTGGAGCACATCTAAGAAGCCCATGCTTACCGCCTCCATCTTGAGGATGAAGCTTTGGATGCGATTCACGAGCACATTGTAGGCGAAGTGCATGGGGATAGCCACGATAAGGCCTGCGGCGGTGGTAATCATGGCTTCGTAAATGCCGTCGGCTAATACGGCGGGATTGACATTGCCCTGCAGGTGGGCAATCTTCATGAAGGCTTGTATCAGACCCGTGACCGTGCCTAAGAAACCTAACATGGGGGAGAGGGCTGATATGGTGGCCAAGTAAGGGATATTTTTTTCCAGTTGGAGGATTTCTAAGTTGCCTTGGTTTTGTATGGCGGCGGCGATATCGGGTAGGGGCGAACCGAGCCGACTGATGCCCTTCCCCACCATACGGGCAAAGGGGGTAGCCGTAGCCATGCAGAGCGCCTCAGCTTTGCGTACATCTCCTTGTCGGATAGCACTTTTGACCTGTTCCATGAAGGCAGAGGGGTCTTTGTCGTATTTAGCAATGAGCAGGTAGCGCTCTAAGAAGATATACAGTCCAATAGCCGCCAGTAAGATAATGGGCACCATAGCCCATCCGCCCATGACAATAAAATCCCATAAAGTGAGCTCTACGGGCTTAGGGGTGGGCAGGGCTATTTCTCCTGCGGGTGTTTGTAGCCAGAACATACACCAAAGGTACGCGGTCAATCGTACCCTGCCGCTATGTATTGGCGGAGGGCTTCGTGGATGGCTTGGGCGATGTAGGTTTGGCCCGACTCCGAGGCTAAAAACTTTTCTTCTTGGGGATTGGAGATGAAGCCGATTTCACACAGGACAGCCGGCATGCTGGTGCGCCAAAGCACCAAGAATCCGGCTTGACGCACACCTCGGCTGGGACGTTTTGTTTTGGCGGTGAGGTTATCTTCTATTTTTTTGGCTAAGCGTAGGCTTTGTTTCAAGAACGCATGCTGCATGAGGGAGAAAATGATATAAGCTTCTTCAGAGTTGGGGTCGAAGCCCTCATAGGTGCGCTTATGGTCTTCTTCCAGGAGGATGGAAGCATTCTCGCGCATGACGACGGTGAGGTTCTCTTGGGTTTTGTGTTCGCCTAAGGCGTAGGTTTCGGAGCCGTGGATGTCTTTTTTCGGGTTAGAGTTGCAGTGAATACTGATAAAGAAGTCGGCGTGGGCTTTGTTAGCGGTGTCGGCACGCCTGGCCAGCTCTACGAAGGTATCGGTATCTCGGCTCAGTATCACTTCAAACTTGGGGTCTTTTTTGAGGAGGTCAGCCAGTTTGAGGGCGACCGCTAAGGTGATGTCTTTTTCTTTATAGACTTTTCCGCTGGCGCCGGGGTCTTTCCCGCCGTGGCCGGCATCTACCGCGACGCGGATAGGCTTGAGCACACGAAAGGAAGCGAGGCAGAGGGCCATCACCCCTATCCCTATGACTGTGAGGACCCGCTTACCTTTGCTCATAGCCTCATGCAAATATGCAAAAACTGGGGCATTCTACTCGGAGCGTGCATAGGATATGCCCAAGTGATAGCGCTACCTCGGCCGGATACTTTGCCTACCACGCTACGCGATTCGCTGCTAAGGGGGAGTGGCTATATGGATACCGTTTTTTACGAAGCCGCTGACTCTATCACATTTGACCTTTTGCGTAAAGAGGCCCACTTATATCGGCAGGTGCGGGTGCGGCAGGGAGAGCTTCGCTTAGAAGCAGGCTATGGACGGCTGGATTGGGGACAGGGCCTCCTGTATGGGTACGGCCGCTGGGCAGGCGACTCCCTCAAAGAACTGCCCGTTTTCTATCAGCGCACGGAACGCTACGAAATGGACAGCTTGCGGTATGATATAAAAAGGCGGCGCGGGCAGGTCTTCGGCATGCGCCAGCAGCTCTCGGAAGAAGTATTGGCCGGCAAGGTACTCCAAATGAATCCTGATGGTTCCTTTTATGCTACGGGCGGTTATTATACCACTTGCACCGCTCGGCCCCCCCACTTTTATATTGCCTCTACCCGGATGGTGCTTGTGGATGAAAAAATCATCAGTGGCCCTCTTTATGCCGTCGTGGGTGAGGTGCCCCTGCCGGTGTTTTTGCCTTTTGGTTATTTCCCCTTGATGGATAGGCGAAGCTCGGGGCTAATCCTACCCCTGATTGGGCAAGCGGCGGATAGGGGTTTTTTTCTGCGCGGCTTGGGCTACTACTGGGCCATTAATCGGTATATGGATGCCCGGTTGGAGGCGGATATTTTTACTCGGGGGGGCTTCCGTAGCGAGCTGCGGTGGACTTATCGGAAAAGATACGGGTACGACGGACTGCTTTCCCTGCAGTATGCCTATCAGACCTACAACGAGCCGGAGGATCCGGACTACCAAGCTACCCGCATGTACTTTGTGCGGTGGAGCCATCGGCAGACGCTCTCCCCGTCGGCTTCCTTCACTGCCAGCGTGCAAGGAGGGAGTTCTACTTTTTTAGCTCGGCAGAGCTATACGGCTTTGGACTTTCTTTCTACAAACCTACAATCCAGTATCGCGTTTCAAAAGAGCTTTCCGGGTACGCCGTGGCAGCTTACCCTCTCCGCTAATCATACTCAAAACCTCATCCAGAAAACCTGGGCTATCCAGGTGCCGGTTATAGCGTTGTATCAAAATCGCGCCTTTCCTTTCCAGCGTAAAAAGCGGGTGGGTTCGCCGCGCTGGTATGAGAAGATTGGGTACACTTATCGGTTAGACGGGCAAGGCTTTATTGAGGTGCCGGAGAGTCTCCTTTTTACGCCAGTGATGCAGGATACGTTTCGGTGGGGGCTGCGCCACAGCATGCAGGTAGCGGCAGGCTATACAGTCCTGCGTTACTTCCAACTGGCTCCTACGTTCAGCTATAATGAGTACCTGTACAGCGAGTATAAGGCCTACGCTGTGGATACTGCAGGGCAGCTCGTGACGGAGCGGGTACGGCGGCTTCGGGCGGCACGGGATTTTGCGGCGGGCGTCTCGCTCACTACGCGCATATATGGGATTCGGAGCTTCCGAGGGAAGAAAGCTTTTGCGCTGCGGCACACGATTATCCCTACGCTGAGCTATGCGTGGCGTCCCGATTTTTCTGAAGTCCGCTGGGGCTTCTATCAAGAGTTACCCGTGGGCGGGAAGGTACAGCGGCTCAATCCCCTATCTGGAGGCTTTTATGGCTCCCCCCCTGCTGGTCGCCAAAGCGCCCTCCAACTGAGCCTTAACAACCTCTTAGAGGCCCGTTATAAAGACTCCCACGATACCACCGGCAAAAAATACCGCTACCTCACCCTATTAGATAACTTCGGTGCCAGTCTCAGCTATAACTTCGCCGCGGATAGCTTTGCTCTCTCGCCCGTGGCCCTCTATGCTCGGACTAACCTCCTGGGTTCGCTCCTCAACCTTAACTACACCGCCACGCTGGACCCTTATCGCTACGACTCGGGTGGGGTGCGCCGGCCCCTCTATCGCTGGGAAAGCGACCGTAGAATAGGCACTATTACCCAGATGAACTGGGCCTTAGTCACCTCCCTCCAGCCCAAAAAGGTCTCTACCCCCCCCGGCGAAAAAGAAGAAACCCTCGTTTTCTTCAATCTACCGTGGCGCTTGGATATAAGCTATAACCTCGTGGGCACCCGGCAGTTTTTCCCCGACTCGGCCAAATACAAATGGATACAGACGCTGGGCTTTAGCGGCGAAGTCAATCTCACCCGCTATTGGCGTATCCAAGTCAGCTCGGGCTATGACTTCATCCAAAAGCGACTGTCTTTTACGAGCGTGAATATTTATAGGGATTTGCACTGCTGGGAGCTGAGCTTTAACTGGATTCCATTTGGACCGCGGCAGAGTTATTTTCTCACCATTTCGGCGCGCTCACCGAAGCTCCAAGATGTGCGTATTACGAAACGAAGGGACTGGCAAGACCGATTTGTTCGGGGATTGTGATATGCGGGTGATAGGGTTTATGATTTTGCGCAATGGGATTAAGATGGACTATCCCTTCCGAGAGGCGATAGGGTCGGCGCTACCGTTGTGTGAGGCGTTTTATGTGTCGGTAGGGCAGAGTGATGATGGGACGTACGAGGCTTTAGCAGCGATGGGAGAACCCCGCCTTCGTCTTTTGCGCAGCGAATGGAATCTGGCCCTTCGCCAGGGAGGGGTCGTGCTGGCCGAAGAGACCAATAAGCTTTTAGCCCAGCTTCCCCCGGCCGATTGGTACTTATACCTGCAAGCCGATGAGGTGCTTCATGAAGCGGATTACCCGTCCTTGCAAGAGGCGATGGAGCGGTGGGTAGCGGTGCCGGCGGTGGAGGGACTGGTATTTGATTATGTGCATTTTTACGGAAGTTATCGGTGGGTGGGTGCTTCTCGGCGGTGGTATAGGCGCGAGGTGCGGGTGATTCGGCCGCTGCCAGGGATTCATTCTTATCGGGATGCGCAGGGGTTTCGGCGGTGGGGCCGGAAGCTACGGGTCAAGCCAGCCCAAGCACGTATTTTTCATTATGGCTGGGTGCGGCCCCCCGAGCTCCAGCGGGCCAAACTCGCCGAGCTCCACCGCTACTGGCATGACGACACCTGGATCGCCCAAAACCTTCCTGAGCAGTTTATTTATACAGGCCACGATAAACTCAACCCTTTTACCGGTACCCATCCCGCCGTAATGCAGGCGCGGGTGCAATCCGAAAACTGGACGTTTGTGTATGATCCGGCGCAGGTGCGCTTGCCGCTTCGCCAGCGGGTCTTAGAATGGATAGAAGCGAAAACTGGCTGGCGGATAGGAGAGTTTCGCAACTACCGCCTAATCTGAGATTTCTACGCCATCCAGCGGGAGCCATACGGGGAGCGGACTCTTAGGGAAAGCCCGCACCCGCTGGCTGACAGTCCATATCCCATGGGCGTGATATAGCGGGATAACGGGCGCTTCTGCTTGTAAGAGGCTTTCGGCGCGGGTATAGAGTTTTTTACGGGCTTTTTCGTCTAAGGTGCGGCGTGCCTCGGTAATCAAGCTGTCCATGAGCGGATGGCTAAACAAGGTGGTGTTGGGGCCTGCAGGCATTTTTTGGGCCGACTCAAAGAGGATGAGGAAGTTTTCGCCATCGGGGAAGTCTGCCAGCCAGCTGGCTTTCCAAAGGGCGATTTGCCCCTTACTGAGGAACTCTCGGAGCGAAGGACCTAAAAGGTATTCTACTTGGAGGGGTAGGCCTGCAGCCTCAAAGGCTTGACGCAGGTATTCGCACAGCTCCCGAAAGGTAGGGGCTGCGTAGAGCGTAAGAGAGAGCTGACGCAAGCGGGCCAAGGCTTCGGGGGTAAGGGGGGCTGTATCTAAGGGAGGCACATACAGGAGGAGCGGCGGTGGTAAGAACGTCCGTGCGGGCGTAGCATGCCCTTGAAAAAGTACCTCGGTGAGGGGTAGGCGGGCAATCAGGGTGCGCAGACTTCGGCGCAAAGCTCGGTCCGCCACAGGGCTATTCTTATCCACACGCAGGCCTAAGTATTCGGTGCCTATTTGGGGCGTTTCTATTTGGTAAGCGTAGGCGTGCCAGGTGGAGTCTTTTTGGAGGAGATAGGTGAGGGCGCGGTCGGAGCCCTCGAAGGCGTCTATTTCGCCGCGCCGCAGGGCTTCCCAGGCCCAGAGGCGATTAGGGAGCCAGCGGAAGATGAGCTTTTGGGCGGCGGGGTTTGGTGCCGGCTGCCAGCGACTCAGCACCAAGAGGCGCCCTACCTCATGGTATTCTACCGCAAAAGGCCCACAGCCAACGGGATACTGCCCAAAGTCTTTACCTAAGCTTTCTGCGGCTTCGGGCAGCACGACCGCCGCATAGGGCAAGGTAAGGAGATGCAAAAAGGGCGCATACGGGGTTTCCAGTTCTACCTCTAAGAGGGAATCGCTTAGGGCAGTAAGGCCGGCGATGGTAGGGGCTTCACCGCTTTGGTAGGCGGCCCATCCTCGAATAATCCCCCGAAAGAGGTACCCCCCCCGGCGAAGCATGACGGGGATGCGCCAGCCTATGCCAGCTATATACGACATCTTGTGCTTTGAGGAAGCGTTGGGGCCGGCCTTGATAGGGAACGCCCCTGCGCAGGTAGAAACGATATTTTTTCCCGTCGGGCGATATTTCCCATTTATAAGCGAGGGCGGGGGCAGGCGAGAGGTTTTCATCATAGTGCACCAATCCGCTAAATATTTGTTGGACGAGCCACACACTCACTTGGTCCCGGGCGTAGATGGGGTCTAAACTGGTATAAGGGCTGAAAAGGGCTATACGCAAGGCCCCCTTGGGTGGCTGAGGCGGGGAGCCGCAGCCGGCCCAGTAGTAGAGTCCGGCCAGTAGGAGAGTTTTCCACCACTTATACGGCATGGGATTTCCGCAAAGTACGCAGGGTTTCCGTAGCTTTGTCCTACGGTATGGGTAAAGTCATCGCCATAGCCAACCAGAAAGGGGGCGTCGGAAAAACCACCACAGCTATCAACCTGGCGGCTTCGCTGGCGGCGTACGAGTTTAAAGTGCTCCTTATAGACGTAGACCCGCAAGCCAACGCTACCTCTGGCTTAGGTATAGACCCCCGCAATGTCACCCAGACGATTTATGATGTGATTTTGGGGAACCTCCCCGATCCGCATCCGCTTATTCATCGGGTGGCGGGTCTGGAAAACCTTCACCTCATCCCGGCCCATATTGATTTGGTCGGGGCAGAAGTGGATATGATAAACTTACCCCAGCGCGAATATCGCCTGCGGAAAGCCATAGAGCCCATCCGCAGTGAATATGATTTTATTTTCTTAGATTGTGCGCCCTCGTTGGGGCTTATCACGGTAAATGCCCTGGTAGCCGCAGATAGTGTGCTTATTCCTGTGCAGTGTGAGTATTTCGCTTTAGAAGGGTTGGGCAAGCTTCTCAATACTATCAAGATCGTGCAGCAGCGTTTGAATCCCAGTTTGACGATAGAGGGTATTTTGCTCACGATGCATGATGCCCGTTTGCGTCTCTCGCGCCAGGTAGTGGAAGAAGTGTCGCATCATTTTGAGGGGATTGTGTTTAAGACGGTTATTCAACGGAATACGCGCCTGAGTGAAGCCCCCAGCTATGGTAAGCCGGTTATTCTATATGATGCCAGCTCAAGAGGTGCACAGGATTATATGGCCTTAGCTACCGAACTCTTGCAACGAAATAACATTCCTGTTCCTGCATGAAGAATAAAGGGTTAGGGCGTGGTTTAGGGGCGATTTTGCCGGTGGAAGAGACGGTGATAGAGCGTTCGCATGCGGTGCAGGAGATACCCATTGACCGTATAGAACCGAATCCCTTGCAGCCGCGGCTGGAGTTTCCGGAGGAGGAGTTAGAGGCGCTGGCAGAGTCTATTCGGCAGCATGGGCTTATCCAGCCGATTACGGTACGGCAAGTCGGAGATAAGTATCAGCTTATAGCCGGGGAGCGGCGGTGGCGCGCCGCCAAGCGCGCCGGTCTAACTCACCTGCCGGCCTACATACGGACAGCCGATAGCACCGAAATGCTGGCCTTTGCCCTCGTAGAAAATGTCCAGCGGCAAAATCTCAACCCGATTGAGCTGGCGCTCGCTTATAAGCGTCTCATGGAAGAGTGTGGTCTGACCCAGGAACAGGTAGCCCAATATGTGGGGAAAAGCCGTCCCGCAGTAGCTAACACCCTTCGTCTTTTACGGTTGCCGCCTGAAATACAAAAAGCCCTCAAAGAAGGTACCCTTACCGAAGGGCAGGCACGCCCGCTTTTAGCGCTGGATTCGCCAGACCTCCAGCTCCAAGTCTTCCATGAAATCCTCAAAAAAGGCCTCAACGCCCGCCAGGTAGAGGCGTTAGTGGCGCAGTACACGACCCCGAGACCGAAAAAACCGGCCCGCGAACCTTCCTTGGCGGAGCTGCAGCTAACAGAGCTCCAAAAGACCTTATCCTATCGGTTCCATGCTCCGGTCACCTTCAAGAGCCGGCCGGATGGTAGCGGAGAAATACGCATCCAATACAGCTCATGGGAGGATCTGGAACGGTTACTGGAACTCTTACAGGGACGCAGCGCCTGAGGCACTTTACGCTACCGAACGGCCTTCGGGTCTTCCTTTTGCCTGCCGATAGTCCCTTTACAGCGGTGGTTTTAGGCTATGGGGTGGGTGCAGCGCACGAAGGCCCAGGCCAAGCCGGCATAGCCCACTTGTTAGAACACCTGCTTTTTGAGGATGAGGCTATCGCGTACGATGCGCGTTTGCAGGCTGTGGGCGGTAGCACTAACGCCTATACCAGCCAAGATTATACGGTGTATTATGCCCGAGTCCCGCGGGAGGCTGCTTCCCTCGCCTTGGAGTTAGAAGCAGCACGGCTTTTTAACCTGCGGATTACGGAGGAAAAGGTGGCCATCCAGCGGCAGGTGGTAGCGGAGGAGTTTCGGCAGCGGTACCTCAATCCGCCCTACGCAGATAAGTTTTTCTGGCTGAGCCAGGCGGCTTTTAGGGGGCATCCCTACCAAACTATGGTGATTGGGGAAACCCCCGAGCAGGTTCTCGCCCTTCCTTATGAAGGGGTGCGCGCCTTTTATGAGGCCTACTATGTGCCTGAGCATGCGGTATTGTGTGTAGCTGGGGGGATCGAGGAAACCATAGAAGCACAGATACACTCGCTTTTTGGAGGGCATAAGGTCGGCAAGCCCTTACCTGAGGTGCCTTCTCTGGAGGGGCTGCCCTCCCCGCAACCTTTTATTCAGCGGGAAGGGGCGGTTCCACAAATAGCGGTGCTTTGGGCTTTTCGTTTGCCGCCGCTGGAGCACCCCGATATGCCGGCGGTGGATATTTTGGATGACTTTCTGGGTGACCCCGAAGCGGGTTATTTGGTGCGGCAGCTGGTGCATAAACAAGGTGTGGCTTCTCGGCTGAGTACCTACGTGTGGTCTTTGCACCAAGGGGGCCTTTGGGTGATAGAAGCTTACCTACCGGCGGGGATTGCGCCAGAGCGGTATGAAGCGGCCTTAGAGGAGGTGCTGGAAGGGCTTAGGGGAGCTTCTTTGGCGGAAGCTTTGGCGGTGTATCGGCCGCAGCGCTATTATGAGGTGCTGGCCCAGCGCGAGAAGGTTCTCGGCCGGGCCTTGGCCCTTATCCATGCCGTGTTAGCGGGGCACTTGGAGTGGTATGAAGACCCCTTAGCCCCTTACGAAGTCCTCACGCCGGAAACCCTACAAGCGGTGACGCAAAAGTATTTAGTGCCTGAGCGGCGAGTGCGGCTGTATTATTTACCGAGCAAGGCGGGGGCCACGGGATAAACCCCGGCGCCGTAGTCGGCGCTCAGGGCTTGTACAATATCGCGTACATGAGCCCAGCCTATGCGTTCGCCCCACTCGGAGAGGGTGTAGGGGTAGTTGAGGCCCAGTTTTACGGCGGTATCTAAAACTTCTATGGGGAGGTAGGCTTCGCTTTGGAGGAGGAGGGCTTCGTTAAGGATGAGGCATAGGATACGGGCGCTGACTAAGCCGGTGGTATCGGGCACGCGAATGGCGTTGGGTTCCCAGGCTATGAAACGGTTCCAGGCTTCGTCGGAGAGGGCAGTGGCCTCTACGATGTCTCTTTCGCAAAAGGCGGGGAGGAGGTTCGCCCCCACGCATCGGGAAGCAAACCGCTTCTCTGGGAGGAGGCGGTGCAGGGGCTTTTTGACACTGGAGAGTACCCACAAGGCCTCTGTAACCACACGAAAAGCCGGCGAGGGGCGTTCATCCGCTTCTAAGTCAATGATGATGTCATATAAGCGCCAGTTAGGGGCGGTGCGCGCGGGCCACTCCCAGAGGTCGGGGTTCCAGCGACGGCCTATCCCCCGCATGAGGGCCTCTATGCGCACCTTGGAACCTATAACTAAGGCAGGCATCCCACCAAAGTTGCTTGGTTTTATGCATATTTGCCGCCGTGTCGTACCTCTTCACCTCTGAGTCGGTGGCCGAAGGCCATCCGGATAAGGTAGCGGACCAAATATCGGATGCTGTATTGGATGCGGTTTTGGCTCAAGACCCGTATGGACGCGTAGCCTGTGAAACGCTGGTCACGACGGGTTTGGTGGTTCTGGCGGGAGAGATTACCACCACGGCCCGCGTAGACTATGAGGAAGTGGCCCGCCAGACTATTCGGGCGATTGGGTATAACCGTTCGGAGCTGCGGTTTGATGCCGACAGCTGTGGGGTGATAGTGACTATTCATCGGCAGTCGCCGGACATCGCCCAGGGGGTCAACAAGGGGCAAGGCTTAGACCCGGACTTAGGCGCAGGCGACCAAGGGATGATGTTCGGGTATGCGTGCCGCGAGACAGAGGAGTTTATGCCGATGCCGATAGCGTATGCCCACCGCATCTTACGTGAGCTGGCCCATATCCGGAAACGAGAGCCTCAGCTCATGCCGTACCTCCGGCCGGATGCGAAATGCCAGGTAACCATAGAATACACCGATGAAGGGCGGCCGTTGCGGGTCCATACGATTGTGCTTTCTACGCAGCATGAGGAGTTCGCGGAAGATTGGCGCAGCATGCACCGCCGCATAGAAGAAGACATACGAACGATACTCCTACCCCGCGTGCTCCCGCCGGAAATGCTGGACGAACGCACGCGCTTGTTTGTCAATCCTACGGGGCGCTTTGTGCTCGGGGGGCCCCATGCCGATACAGGGCTCACCGGCCGAAAAATCATCGTAGATACCTATGGGGGACGGGCTCCGCATGGAGGCGGTGCTTTTTCCGGTAAAGACCCCACCAAAGTAGATAGAAGCGCAGCTTATATGGCCCGCTATATCGCCAAAAATCTGGTTGCAGCCGGTATAGCCGATGAAGTGCTCATTCAGGTGGCGTATGCGATAGGGATTGCCCAACCTGTGGCCGTGTATGTGCATACCTACGGTTCTGCCCGCGTGCCCCTCTCCGATGCCGAAATAGCCCAAAAGCTTACGACCCTCTTTGACCTGCGTCCTGCCGCTATCATAGAACACTTGGGGCTACAAGCGCCTATTTATCGCCCAACCGCTGCTTACGGACACTTAGGCCGTCAGCCAGAACCCCTATCCTATAAGCATACCACCTGCATAGTGGAACAAACCCCCCATGGCCCTAAGGAGACCTTTCAAGAGCAAACCCTTACCGCTCAGACTTTTCCTTGGGAGCGTTTAGATGCAGTGGAAAAGCTCCGAGAAGCTTTCTCTGTAAAAGAAACCCTTTCAAACTGAATAGCCTATGGCGACAGCTACTGCCTTAAAAGAGGTGCGTTCGTATAAAGACATTGTGGCGCTCCTGGGTGATGAAGCGGAGAGCCTGCTCCAGCATAAATGCCAGACCATTCCCGCAGCGCAGCTTCACCTGCCGGGGCCGGACTTTGTGGATAGGGTATGGGCCCACAGCGACCGTAACCCGCAAGTGCTGCGCAATATGCAGGCGCTCTTCTCCCATGGAGCCTTAGCGGGTACGGGCTATTTGTCCATCCTACCTGTGGACCAAGGGGTAGAACATTCGGCCGGGGCCTCCTTTGCGCCTAACCCCATGTACTTTGACCCCGAAAACATCGTGCGGCTGGCGTTAGAAGCCGGCTGTAATGCCGTCGCTTCTACCTTCGGCGTCTTGGGAAGCGTGGCCCGTAAATACGCCCACAAAATCCCCTTCATCGTTAAAATAAACCACAACGAACTGCTCACCTACCCTAATAAGTACGACCAAATCCTTTTTGGTACCGTCAAGCAAGCTTGGGATATGGGGGCGGTGGCGGTGGGTGCTACCATCTACTTCGGCTCCGAAGAGTCCTCCCGACAAATCCAAGAGATTGCGGAGGCTTTTGCTTATGCCCACGAGCTGGGGATGGTGACCATATTGTGGTGCTACTTGCGCAATAAAGCCTTCAACGCCGATAAAGACTACCATCTGGCGGCGGACCTCACGGGCCAAGCCAACCACCTCGGCGTCACTCTCCAAGCCGACATCATCAAACAAAAACTGCCGGAGAATAACGGCGGTTACACAGCGCTTAAGTTTGGTAAGACCAGTAGCAAAGTGTATGAAAAGCTCACGACAGACCACCCGATAGACTTGTGCCGCTACCAAGTGGTGAATAACTACATGGGACGGGTGGGCCTGATCAACTCGGGTGGGGCTTCGTCGGGGCAGTCGGACTTAGCGGAGGCGGTGCGCACCGCCGTGATAAACAAGCGAGCCGGTGGTATGGGACTGATACTGGGACGGAAGGCATTTCAGCGGCCGATGGCGGAGGGGATAGCGATTATTCGGGCGGTGCAAGCGGTGTATTTGGAGCCGCAGATATATGTGGCGTGAGGGCGGGCGGCGGGCCGTAGGCCCGCCGCCGCGCCCCCCCTCATCTCTCCCCCCACACCGCCGCTACCCCAAACACCTCCGCAAAATGGCGTACTACTTCGCCCTTCACTTCCTCCAGCGGAACCGTCCGGCCTATCTCTCGTTCTATGGAGGTCACGGCTTTGTCTTTTATCCCGCACGGCACGATGAAGGAAAAACCCCTCAGGTCGGTATTCACATTCAAGGCGAAGCCATGCATACTTACCCAGCGGGAGAGTTTCACGCCTAAGGCGGCGATTTTGCGGGGTGGGTTCAAAAGCCATACCCCTGTCAGGCCAGGCAGACGGGTAGCGGAGAGGCCCCAAGTGCCGACGGTGCGTATGAGCACTTCTTCTAAGCTGCGCATATACCAGCTTATATCGCAGCGGAAACGTTCCAGCCAGAGAATAGGATACCCTACCAGTTGGCCGGGACCGTGGTAGGTCACATCGCCGCCGCGTTCTATGGCATACAGCTCTATGCCTTTTTCGCGCAGGCGCTCTTCTGGGAAGAGTAGGTGTTCTTTATGGGCATTTCGGCCTAAGGTAATGACGGGGGGGTGTTCGCATAGGATGAGGCGGTCTTGCCAGTGGGGTAGGTCTGCCAAGGCTTCTTGCACATAGGCTTTTTGGCGGTTCCAAGCTTCTTTATAGGGGATGAAGCCCCAATCTTCTATGAGGAGGGTTTTTGTCGTAGGTGCAGGAGGAGTAGCCATACCACACCGATGGAGATGCAGCTATCAGCGATATTGAAAATCGGCCAGAGGGCTATGTATTCCCCGCCCCAGAGGGGAACCCACTCGGGTACTATGCCTTGCCACAGGTCTAAGTAGATGAAATCCACCACATGACCTTGGAACCATCCCCCTTCGTAAGCGTTGCGGCTGGCAAAGAGCACCCCGTAGAAGATGCGGTCTATGAGGTTCCCAAAAGCTCCGCCTAAAATAAGTCCCGCAGGTATAGCTAAGGGGGGCTCTTTCTGAGCCAGTCGTCCCAGGTATACCCCGATACCTGTAGCGATACCTAAAGAGAGGAGGGTAAGTAACACTTTGGGGAGGGTGTCTGCGGTGGAGGTTTCCTGCCCAAACAGTCCTGCCAGCGAGAGACCAAAGGCTGCCCCGGGGTTTTCTACGTAATGAAGCTTGAGCCAGTGCCCTATCCACCGAATCTCATGCCCAAGGGGATAGCTGAGCTTGATGTAAATCTTAGTGGCTTGGTCGGTCAGGAGGGCAATACCGGCGGTGATACATAGCTTGAGCAGCGGTTTCATCGAGGGCGCTTTTGCTTCACTTCTACCAAGGTCTCTGCTACGGGTACGGCCAAGAGGCGCTCTTTGGGGATGAGCTTACCTGTGACTTTGCATATGCCATAGGTGCCGTTTTCTATGCGGATAAGGGCGCGTTTCAGGGCATCTATGTACTTGACCGTGTGTTGTAGGAGCCGTTCTATCTGGACTTTTTCGGAGTATTCGTTGCTCATATACTCGCCTGTGCGATATTGGTCTTCGGCGGCGACTACCAGCTCATCCAAGCTTTGTTTGAGACGGTGGTATTCTTTCTCTGCTTCTTCTAACTTCTGCAAGATGAGTTGTTTGAATTCGGCCAGCTCTTCGGCTGTGTAGCGATTTTTTTCAGGCGTGCTCATAGGCTCGGGAAATGTCTATGTAGAGAGGAAGGGTATCTAAGAAAGAGATAGGCTCCAAAGGCGGAGGTGTTTCCAACCAAGTAAGGGTTTCGGCCAGGGTTTCTTGGGCAATCAGGGGGGAGAAGGCTTTCAGGGCGCTTTGGTAAGGCTCAGGGAGGTGCAGGGCCAAATGGATACGATCGGTCACGGCGAGGCCTGCATTTTTGCGGGCGTTTTGGAGGAGGTGTATCAGTTCGCGGGCCCAGCCTTCGTGTTCCAGCTCGGGGGAGAGGCGAGTGTCTAAGGCTACGGTGAGGCCGCCTTCGGAGGCATGTAGCCACCCCGGCAGCGCCCGCGCCCGCACTTCTAAGTCCCCTTGTGCCAAGGACAAGGTCTCTCCTTCCCACACCAAGGTCCCTTGCTGTATGACTCTGAGCAGAGCTTCTTGGGAGAGGGAGCGCAAGTAGGCCGCTAAGGCTTGGATATGCGCCCCCAGCCGCGGCCCTAAGGTCTTGTAGTTAGGCCGAATCTCATAAGTCACGGCCTCGCTGTGGTCATCTATGTAGGTGAGCTGCTTGAGATTGACTTCACTCAGCAAGAGAGGGGCCAGCGGTTCTAACCAGCTCTTGTAGCTGGCAGGTACCAGCGCCTGTGGTAGCGGTTGGCGCACGCGTATGCCGCTTTGCTTGCGTAGGCTGTGGAGGAGAGAGGCCAGCCGACGCGTCTTATCCATGGCCTCCTCCAACGCAGGGTCTCGTAAGGCAGAGTCGGCCGCAGGAAAGTCGCTTTCATGCACAGAGCCTTTTTCCTTGAGGTTTTCCCACAGCACTTCCGCATAGAATGGCGCAATCGGCGCCATCAACTGGGCCACGCGTACCAAAGCATAGCGCAATACCGTAAAAGCCGCCCACTTATCCGAGTCTTTCTCCCCTTTCCAGAAGCGTCGCCGATTGAGCCGTACATACCAGTTTGAGAGCTTTTCTATCACAAAATCCTCTATAAGCCGTGCGGCCTCTGTGGGGAAGTAGCCCTCATACGCCTCTGTAACCTTTTCCGTAAGCTTTTCCACTTCACTAAGCAGCCATCTATCTGTCATGCTGAGCTGCTGTATAGGGGGCAGGGGCTGAATCTCATACCCATCTATGCCCGCATACAAGGCGAAAAACTCATAGGTATTGTGCAGAGTCCCGAAGAAGGAGCGTACCTTTTCGGCCAAGCGCTTTTCGTCAAAACGCACATTCTCCCATGGGGGGGCATTACTGACTAAATACCAACGCGTGGCATCGGCTCCATACTGTTCCATCAGAGCGAAGGGATCTACTACATTCCCTAAGCGCTTGGACATTTTGTTACCTTCTTTATCCAAGACCAGGCCATTTACTAAGACGCGTTTATAAGCCACGCTGTCAAAGAGGGCAGCCGCTATCACATGGAGGGTATAGAACCAGCCGCGGGTTTGGTCTACCCCTTCGGCGATGAAGTCCGCCGGAAACTGGCTCTGGAAGAGGGCTTCGTTTTCAAAGGGATAGTGCCATTGGGCATACGGCATCGCTCCTGAGTCAAACCACACATCTATGACTTCGGGCTCTCGGTACATGGGCGAGCCATCTGGTGCCTTCAAGATGATTTCATCCACGTAGGGCCGATGGGGGTCAAAGTCGGGCGCATCTAAGGGGTTGGTGGTCATGAGGCCTGCTTGCCGGGCTTCTTCTACGGCGGCGTGCAGCTCCGCAAAAGAACCTATACACCGTTCGTAACGGCCATCCCGCGTGCGCCATATCGGCAGCGGAATGCCCCAAAAACGCGTCCGAGACAGATTCCAGTCTTCAGCGTTCGCTATCCAGTTGCCAAAGCGCCCTTCCCCGATGCTGGGCGGGAACCATTGTATCGTCTTATTGAGGGCTACGAGCTTTTCCCGCAGGGCTGAAACCCGAATAAACCACGCTTCCACCGGATAGTATAAAATGGGCTTGTCGGTGCGCCAGCAGTGGGGATAGTTGTGTTCGTAGGTTTCTTTGCGGAAAAGTAAGCCTCGCTGACGTAGGTGCTGGGCAATGTCTTCATCTACGGGCTTATAGTCGGGGTCATCTTTATAGTTTTTGACATACCGTCCAGCAAAATCGGTGACTTCTGGTACGAAGCGCCCTTCTTTATCTACGAGGGGGAGGAGGTGGCCCTGGGCATCTCGGAGCGCAATAGGGGGTATGCCGTGTTTGCGGGCTACGCGCAGGTCATCTGCGCCAAAGGTAGGCGCAATATGTACAATCCCTGTCCCTTCTTCGAGGCTCACGAAGTCGCCGGGGAGGATACGCCAAGCCTCACCTTCTGGCTCCACGTAGCGGAAAAGCGGCTCGTAACGACGCCCTATCAGTTCCTTCCCGCTGAACCGCCGTCTTATCCGATAGGGTAGCCGACCCGTGCGTAGGTCAACTTCCTCGGGAGAAAGGGGGAGGCTGGCTCCTTCCGGGGTAAAGTAGCGGGGTAGCGCTGCTTCTGCTAATACCACACGTATAGGCGTTCGCGTGTAGGGCTGGAAAGTTTCTACTTCTACATATACGAAGTTCTCCCCTACGGCTAAGGCGGCGTTACTCGGGAGGGTCCACGGGGTGGTCGTCCAAGCGAGGTAGTAGAGCCCTTGCTCCTGAATATCGGCAAACTGGACGGTAATAGACGGGTCTTTTACGGGTCGGTAGGCGCCGGGAAGGTTGAGTTCGTGCTGGCTTAGGGCGGTCCCCGCTGCGGGTGAGTAGGGCTGGATGGTGTAGTCTTTATACAAAAGGCCTTTTTCGTAAAACTTTTTGAGGAGCCACCAGACGCTTTCTATGTATTGGGCGTCGAAGGTGATGTAGGGGTCATCTAAGGCCACCCAGTAGCCCATGCGTTCGGTGAGTTCGTCCCAGGCGGCTTTGTAGCGCATGACGGCTTCTTTGCAGGCGCGGTTGTAGTCGGCGATGGCGATGCGGGTGCCGATGTCGGCTTTGGTGAGGCCGAGTTCTTTTTCTACGGCAAGTTCTACGGGGAGGCCGTGGGTGTCCCAGCCCGCCCGCCGAAGCACATAAGCCCCCCGCATGGTCTGATAGCGACACACCAGGTCTTTGAGAGTGCGGGCAAAGACATGGTGGATGCCGGGTTTGCCATTAGCAGAAGGAGGACCTTCATAAAAAACGAAAGTAGGGCCGCCTTTCCGCTGCGCTAAGCTCCGCTGGAAGGTTTTTTCGGCCCGCCAGCGTGCCAAGACCTCTTGTTCCCACTGGGGTAGGTTGAGCGGCCCTAAGCTACGCCACATGCCGCAAAAGTACAACCTTGGCAGAGGAAGGGGGGAACCCTTTAAGAAAAGTATCTTTGGGCATGCGATTTTGGCTATGGGGGCTTAGTAGCTTACTCGGGGCGCAGACGACTCTTTTACGGCAGGCGGACAGCCTACGCGCTGCGCGTCAGTACGCAGCCGCTTACAGCCTGTATGACTCGCTGGTACGGCAGCCGGGCGTAGCGGATACGATGCGTCTGCGGGCGTATATGGGAGGGGCGGAGTGTTTAGCGGAGCAGCGGAAGGTGGCGGAGCTTGAGCGCTGGGCGGAGGCGGGTGGTCGCTGGGCGTTGGCTCGTGGAGATACCCATAGCTATGCAGCGGTGTGGCAGTGGGTAGGGCGGGGGTATTATCTTACGGGCAGAGTATCTAAGGCGGAAGATGTTTTAGCAGGGCTTTTAGATAGGCTGCGTGGTCTGAGGCAGGTGGACTCGGTGGTGTATGCGGGGGTAGGGCATCATCTGGGGACGGCATGGTATTACAAAGGCTCCTATGAAGCAGCGGAGAGTCTTTTCAAGGCGGTGATAGGGATACGCCAGCGTAGGTTGGGACCAGACCATCCGGCGTATCTCGGTTCGCTGAATAACCTGGCGAATGTGTATCTCGGTCAAGGGCGATATGTAGAGGCGGAGAGTTTGTATAGGGTAGTGGCCGAGATACAGTATCGTGTGTTGGGTGGAAATCATCCAGCATATCTGGTTTCGCTGAATAACTTGGCGAATGTGTATTACCGTCAAGGGCGGTATGTAGAGGCGGAGAGTTTGTATAGGACTGTGGCTGCGGTACAGTATCGTGTGCTGGGCGGAGAACATCCAGCATATTTGCTTTCGCTGAATAATCTGGCTAGTGCATATCGTAGTCAAGGGCGGTATGTGGAGGCGGAGAGTTTGTATAGGGCTGTGGCTGTGGTACAGTATCGTGTGCTGGGTGGGGAGCATCTGGAGTATTTGGGTTCGCTGAATAACTTGGGGCTTGTGTATCTTGAGCAAGGGCGGCATGTGGAAGCGGAGAGTCTACATAAGGTAGTGACGGGGATACGGTATCGTTTGCTGGGCCATGAGCATCCGGAGTATCTGATGTCGCTGAATAACTTGGGGCTTGTATATTTTGCTCAAGGGCGGTATGTGGAGGCGGAGAGTTTGTATAGGGTAGTGGCTGGGGTAATGTATCGCGTGCTGGGTGGGGAACATCCGGAGTATCTGGGTTTGCTGAATAACTTGGCGCTTGTGTATGCCGCCCAAGGGCGGTATATGGAGGCGGAGAGTTTGCATAGGGTGGTAGCTGGGATACGTTATCGTTTGTTAGGTAGGGAGCATCCGAACTACTTAAGATCTGTTCATGGGTTATCTTTGGCCTGTGCAGCGCAGGGTAAATACGGCGTAGCGGATAGTTTGTGGGGCGAGGTGATACAGGGCACGTTTATGCTGATACGGCGAGAGTTTGTAGGGCTTGCAGGGGTGCACCAGCTTTCGTTTTTAGAGAACAACCTCATAGAGCGTTTTGCGGATTTTCAGCGCTATGTAGGGGAGCGGGGATCGGCTAATCCTGCCCTTTTGCGGTTGGGGTATCGTGCGGCTCGGAGCGTGAAGGGCTTAGTGCTGAGTTCGGTGGAGGGGCTGCGGTATTTAGCGGAGCAAAGTAGGGATAGTGTGACGCAGGGGTTATACCAGCGATGGCTGCGGCTCACCCAGCAGTATGCGGCGCTGATGCTGCGGGAGGACTACGAGCAGGCGGGGCGGGTACAGAAGGAGGCGGAAGCAGTGGAGGGGGAGCTGGCTCGACGCTTGCCGGAGGTGCGTAGCTTTTTGCCGGACATAGAGCGGGAGGGAGAACCTGCGCTGCGGCGGGGAGAGGCAGTAGTGGAGATAGTGCGCTTGGCCCGGAAGGACACGGTGTGGTATCTGTACTATGTCTTGACGCCGGGGCGGCGAGGGGTGGATATACGGCTTTTGGTGCGGCGGATACGGCGAGCGGAAGAGGAGCGGTGGGAGCGCGTGTATGAGCTGCTGCGTTCTCCTGGGGCACAGATGAGTGGGGGGGCTTATGAGGCACTATGGGCGCCAGTGGATAGCCTGCTCCTGAGGGGCATTAGGCGGGTCTATGTGTCGCCGGATGGGGTGTACTATCGGGTGAATGTAGGGACTCTCTACGATGGACGGCGGTATGTGATAGAGCGGTATGGGGTGAGCTACGTAGCAAGCAGTCGGCGGCTTGCGGTGAGCAAACGAAGATTTGAAGGCAAAAGGCCTGTGGTGGTTGGAGGTCCAGACTTTGGTGGGGAAGCGCCGTTGGGGCAACCGGTGCGCGGTAGTCGCATGTTTCCGTATGGGATACCGCCATTGCCGGGAGCGGAGGCGGAGGCGCGGGCGGTAGCTCGGCTATTAGGCGTGGAGGCGGTGACGGGTGCCGCTGCGCGGGAGGAGTCTGTGAAGGGTGCGGTATCGCCGAGGGTGGTACATATAGCGACGCATGGGTACTATGATGCTGGGGCGAGGAGTGGTTTATTGGGTTCGGGTTTGTTATTTGCGGGTGCGGCGGTGTGGGATAGTGTGTATCCGCCAGCTGGGGTAGAGGACGGCCGTTTGACGGCTAAGGAGGTCAGCGGTATGAATCTGCTTGGGACGGACTTGGTGGTACTCTCAGCGTGTGAGACGGGGTTAGGGGAGATAAAGGGGGAGGGCTTGTATGGGTTGCAGCGGGCGTTTTTGGAGGCGGGGGCTTCTCGGGTGATGGCGGCGTTATGGCAGGTGGATGATGCGGCGACGCGTGCGTTTATGGAGGTCTTTTATCGGCGCTGGGGCGAGGCGGGTTGGCAGGCCGACGCGATAGATACGGTGTATGAGGTTACCGTTCGGGAGTTTCGGCAGCGGTATCTGGAGCCGTACTACTGGGGGGCCTTTGTGCTGATGCGGTAGATTTAGCGGAGGAGGGTGACACTCCCTGCCCGCTCAAAGCGCAAAAGCGGACCGCTACCACTCAAGAGCCGCAGCTCCAATAGGTAGAAATATGTCCCCTCTGGGGCTGGGCCGTGCGGTGTTTGGCCATTCCATTCTTGGCCCCACTCCCCGGCAAAAGTCAGTCGTCCCCACCTATCCCATACTTGCAGACGCCAGGCCATCACACCGGCTAAGTGGTAAGGCCGCAGTTGGTCGTTTATTCCATCACCGTTGGGGGTAAAGACATTAGGGAGTATGCCATGGCAGAGGTGGGTTTCTATCCACAGGGTGTCGCATACCTGCCAACGCTCGCTGGGATCACAGCTCGTAGTGTCCTCTGCACATACTATCGCCGGGAAGCGGAGACCCTGGGCATAGCAATTAAGCTGAGCGCATAGCCGTAGAGAGAGCGGGTTATGTCCGGAGGCTGAGGCGGTAAAATGCGACCCATGATAAAAGTCGGGTGAGAAGGGAGGCCCTATTAGGGTGTAACTAAGCAAGGCAAAGGTATCGGGGTCTATTATAGTGAGCGTGTAGCAGAGGGTGTCCCCTGTAATCTCTGCGGGCCAGGGGTTGGGCACATCTCGGCTGAGGGTAGGAGGCCGATTCTGGGGTAGGTTTTGGGGAAGAAGCCAAAGGGTATCCATTACATCGGGGGGAGCCAATGCGCAGGCAGGCCGATTTCCGCCTTGGATGACCCACGGGTAAGGCTGACCCGGCGGGAGGCTTCCGCAGGCGATGGTGAAGCACACCTGCACGCGCAGGCTATCCCCCGCCGAATCTTGAACCTGCACGGTGAAAGGAAAAGGGGGCTGCCCCACATCTATGAAATAAGTTCCGCCATTATGGGCGGTGTCGCGTAGGGTGACAAAAAAGCAATAGGGATGTTGAAAGGTAGGGGCAAAGGGGCTATCTTGCGTCCATGGGGGGCTGAAAAGCGCTATCGGGTAGGTGGGGCGGGATTGGATGAAGAGCTGTAGCGTATCGTAGGGGCGGTGGAGCTCTGCACAGCTGAGGGAATCGCGTACCTCTACGATGAGGGTGAGCCATTGGTTTAGGGCCTCACAGCGGGGCTTGAAGCACACAGTGGCTTCCCAAGAAAGGCTTCCTTGGGAGGGGGGTGAACGTAAGGGAGTCTACCAGGGGCGGAATGGCTTGGATGTAAAGGGTATGTTGGCTGGGCGGCGGTGGGTCTTCTATGCGCACACGCAGGCACACGCTACTGTCCGGCCGGAGGATGAGGGTATCTGGCGCCAAGATCGTCACGGAAGGAGCGGGATTATTCGGGAAAGGCACCAGGAAGGAAAGGCTATCTTGCCAAGTGGGATAGGGGGGGCAGGTACCCTGGGCTTCGGCGAAGAGGTAGAGGCGGACAGGAGCGGAAAAGGCTTCACATCCGCCTGTGTAGCAGACCTCTCCGAAAAGGGTGTCGTTGCGCCAGAGGGTAGAAAGGCTCACCTGGGCAGAGGGGGGTACAACCTGCGTCTGCACCGTAGGCGGAGGAGTGGGGGGGGAAGCCACCAAAAAGAAGCTTGCACAGGCCGTGTTGTCCAGTTCTACCACAAAATGTCCTCCTTGGGTGGGTAAGGCCGGCGGGGTGAGACTGCCGGTGAGAGAGCGGTAAGGGGGCGGTAGTACTTCTACCCATATAGTGTCGTGGGCTTCCGTAGTGCCGCAGGGTTCGGTTTTGCGGCCGGTGAGGTATAAGGGAAGTACCCGCCCTGTATCGGCGCACCCAAGCCGGCCACAGATAGAAAGAAGTAAAGGGTTAGTGCCACTGGCTTGGACAGAAAAGCTGCTGGGTGAGAAGGCATAAGAGAGCACAGCGGGCGGCGTAAGGGGGGCAGCGGTATCTGCTATGGTAGCGGTGAAGCAAAAGAGATTTTCGGCTACCATTTGGAGGGTGTCGCCGTGGTGGGGGAGTGCCCCGAAGTCATGGGCAACGAGGGGAGGGGGACTCGGGGGTCGGCACGGCGCCACATAAAACTGCATGTCTCGCCGTGTCTCTCCCAGAAACTGCCCATTTCGGTATTCCAGCACGGCGATGGCTACCACATAGAGGCCCGGGTTAGGAGCGCGCAAGTGAAGCAAGCCTGTGATGGGGTCTATTTGGCAGATTCCATTTGGGCCGAAAGGTTGCGAGGCGCTGTAGCCCGGAGCATAGGTGACGGTCTGGTAAGGGGGCGGACCCATGGGGTTGTTAGGGCCGACTGCGGGTGACCCTCCCTGGGCGGGGTTGACAGCTCCTTGCCCTTGCGTATTGACGCTGTGGTAAGCCGCTACGATCTGATATACCAGCGAGTCGCCGTCGGCATCGGTAGCGCTATGGTCAAAGTAAAAGTCATTCCCAGCGCATAGAAAGAAGGGCGGACGGCGGGTAAAGCGTGGGCTATTGTTGCAGTCGGCTCGGCGGGCAGGTGGGATACGAGCCAGGTAAGTAATGCCCATATAGAGGGGCTCTTGGAGGTTAGTGATAGTGGCATTTCGGCAGCAGCGCGCCCATGCTACATAATACCCATCAGTTTGGGGTGGAAGCGTGAGATAAAAGCGATACACCCCTTCCTCTAAGCAGGTTCCCGGTCGTTGGAGAAAACACGCATCCACTCCTGCTGGGTCCCAAGGGCCATACTGCGTAAGGTATGCGGTGGTAGCCGTGTAAAGGGTCCCATCGCCTTTGAAGACATATACCGTAATCGGATTATCGTAATCAGCGCCCTGAGGGTCGGTGCAGTCGCGGTATAGCCATAACTCAAATTCATACCGGTGCTGGGCTGGATATACGCACTTGTAATACAAGTCCGCTCCTGCGATATGCCGAGCCAGCAGCTCCGAAAAGAACCCCAGCAGCAGGCCCCGCCACATAATACGAAGGTAGGACTTTCAGGCCGCGGGCGCGGTATTTCCCCTCATGAAAGGCTAACTTTGCGGCCATGAGCACCATCACAGCTGACCAAGTGAAAAAGCTCCGTGAAGTCACCGGGGCCGGCATCATGGATTGTAAAAAGGCTTTGGAAGAAGCACAAGGAGACTTTGAGAAGGCTATAGAAATCTTGCGTAAGAAGGGCCATAAAATGGCTGCAGCTCGTCAAGAACGGGACGCGAATGAAGGCGCTGTTTTTGCTGCCGTAGAAGAAGGCGAAGGACATCTCATACTTTTGGCTTGTGAAACGGATTTTGTGGCTAAAAATGAAGACTTTCGGGCGTTTGGGCAAAAAGTTGCGGAGGCTGCCTTGAAAAATCACATTAGTTCGGCGGAGGAGATAAGTTCGTTGGTGATAGAGGGTCTACCTCTGCCGGAGAAGCTGGCGGAGCTCACGGCGCGCATCGGCGAAAAAATGGAAGTAGCCAAATGGGCCAGCGTGAAAGGCGAGTATGTGACCCATTACATACACATGGGCGGCCGCATAGGGGTATTAGTGGCGCTCAAGGGCACAGCCGGGCTGGCTCCAGAAAAGTTAGAAGAGGTAGGGAAAAATGTGGCTATGCAGATAGCAGCGCTACGGCCTGTCAGCGTAAGCCGTGAGACTGTGCCGGCCGATATTTTGGAAAAAGAAAAAGAGATTGCCCGCGCGCAAGCGATGGCCGAAGGTAAGCCGCCGGCTATCGCGGAAAAAATCGCAGTGGGTAAGTTAGAGAAGTTTTTCAAGGAGGCGGTCCTGGTAGAACAGGAGTTCTTTTTAGACCCGCAAAAGACGGTGGGGCAGTATATTCGTTCGGTATCTCCTTCGTTGGAGGTCTCGAGCTTTGTGCGGCTCCAAGTAGGGGGTAAATGATGAGGTACAAGCGGGTTCTTTTGAAGCTGAGCGGCGAAGCCCTCATGGGCGATAAGGGCTATGGCATAGATGCACGCAAGCTGCGGTATTTTGCGGAGGAGATATCGTCGGTGGTCCGGGTGGGGGTGCAGATGGCCGTCGTGATAGGCGGGGGGAATATCTTTCGGGGGTCAGAAGGTAAGGAGCAGGGTTTAGACAAGGCGCAGGCAGATTATATGGGCATGCTGGCCACGGTCATCAATGCGCTCGCCCTCCAAAATGCGCTGGAACAAATAGGGGTTCCCACACGCGTGCAATCGGCGATAGAGATGCAGCGGATTTGTGAGCCGTTTATTCGGCGGCGGGCTATCCGCCACTTAGAAAAAGGCCGAGTCGTCATTTTCGCCGCAGGCACCGGCAATCCCTTTTTTACCACCGATACGGCGGCTACGCTCCGAGCTATTGAGATTGGCGCCGAACTCCTTCTCAAGGGTACCCGCGTAGATGGTATTTATACGGCTGACCCTGAAAAAGATGCTTCGGCCCAGCGCCTCGCCCATATCTCTTATCAAGAAGCCTTGGAGAGACGCCTGGAAGTGATGGACCTTACGGCTTTTACCCTCTCCCAAGAACATAAGCTGCCCATGGCCGTCTTTAATATCAATGAGCCGGGAGCGCTCTATCGCATCTTAGCCGGCGAAGCCGTGGGTACCATTGTCTCTGAGGGCCTATGAGCTGGTGGAGGTGGCTATCGGAGACGGCTTGGGCTGGGATCCCGCTGATGCGTTGGGGGGGAGCCCTGCTGTTGCTGGTGGGGGGATATTTTTTGGCGCGTCTTTTGGCCAAGGGACTCAGCCGGCTCTTTTACCTCACGCTGGGGAAGGCCCAAGCCGATATCTCGCGCAAGGAACTCCATCGCCTCATGCGGCCGGCTTGGCTCTTTCCCCTTTTCTTGTTTTTGGCGTATGGGGCGGGATTGTTGGTGGAGTTCGGCCGGGTAAGCCCTACCCTCTTAGAATGGGGACAGCGTGTCTTTCAAGCGCTGGCCTTGCTCTCCATAGGCCTATTGGGTAGCCGGCTCTTGGCCGTAGCAGAAACGATTTTAGCCAGCCGGTACCAAGTCGCCGGCGAAACCTATAAGCTCCAACTCGTCCATCCCCTCTTTACTATCGGACGCATAGTACTTTTTTTGCTCGTGGGCTTCCTCATGCTGGAGCTCATCCTCAAAGTCAATGTGGCGCCCTTTTTTACGACCTTAGGGTTGGGGGGCTTAGCCGTAGCTTTGGCCGCCCAAGAAACCCTCCAGCATTTCTTGGGGGCCGTAGTCATTTTCGCGGATAAACCCTTCCAAATTGGTGATGTTATCCGATTAGACCCTAATACCATCGGCACCGTGGAAAAAATAGGCCTACGTTCTACGCATATCCGCACCGTAGACAACCTCTTGCTGGTTATCCCGAATAAAAAGTTAGCGGATAGCCCCTTAGAAAACCTCACCCGTGCCCCAGAACGCCGTATTCTATTTCGGATTGGTCTCTTGTACAGTACGCCGACCGATACCCTCCGTGCTGTAATAAATGATCTCCAAGAATCCTTAGCTAAGCTCGACTTCCTTTCACGTCCTCCAATGGTATTTTTTGCTAACTTTCAGGAATCGGCTTTGGAGGTTACAATCATCACTTTCGTGAATGTTCTCTATAAAGAACCCGAAAGCCAAGAACCTCTCCCGTTGTTTTACTTTCAAGACAGGATAGCGTGGGTGATTTTAGAGACGGTGCGCAAACATGCCCCCGTTGCAGATTTTGCTTTCCCTACGCGTACGCTTCATATAGAGCGCCTGCCGGCCCATGCTTCGCTTTCGTAAGTTTCAAGCTACGGGAAACGATTTTATTGTATTAGAGGGGGTTCATCCCGGCAGCTTATCGGAGGAGGAGCGCCGGCGTCTCTGTGACAGGCACTTTGGCGTGGGGGCGGATGGCATAGTACAGGTAGGACCTACTATCGGACGTGTTTCGGCCTCAGACCTAGGGATAGCTTCAGAAATTCGGCAGTTTTTTTACTGGAATGCAGATGGACGGCCGGGCAGTTTTTGTGGTAATGGCGCGCGCGTGGCCACGTGGGTAGCGTATCAAGAGTGGCCTTTCACGGAGGCCCTACTCATAGCTTCGGATGGCGAGCACCGAGTTGAGGTCCGGCGGGGCTGGCCCCCTCTTATCGCCGTAGAGCTTTTCGTGCGCAAGCCGCCAGCTCAAATAGGGGAGGGGGTCTGGTTTGTGGATACGGGTTCGCCGCATGTGCTTTATGAAGTGCCTTCAGTGGCCGAGTGGGAGACCTTCCCCCTCACCGATTGGGCGCCTAAGGCCTGGCGATGGTGCACCGATTTAGACCCAGGTGGGGTGAATGTGAGTGTATTCGCTCAGGGAGACGGACGGTGGCACCTCCGCACGTACGAGCGGGGCGTAGAAGCTGAAACCCTCAGCTGTGGTACCGCTTGCGTGGCTTTGGCCGCTCTCTTGGAAAAAGAACGGCGAGATACTTTCCTCATTTCCATCACTACCCGTGGCGGACTTTTACAGGTTGAGCACAAAACAGGAACCTTTTGGCTTGTCGGACCTGTGGAGGAAGTTTTCCGCGGGGAATGGTTTCGGGCTTAAGTATTTTCCTTAGCCAGTTTTTCGGCTTGTTCTAAGAGCTTTTTGCGTTCGTCTTCGGGCAAAGTGGGATTCGTAAGCTCCTCTAAGGCTTGCTGAAGGATGCCTTTAACGGACTTACGCAGGTCGGGTTTTTGAAGAGCGTTCTGGATGAGCTCTGCCAAGCTGGCCATACTACGCAAATATACGGATTTTAGTGGTCGTAGGTGGCGGTTTGGGCTTCGGGCAAGGTGCGTTTGACCAGGCCTGTGAGCACATTGCCCGGGCCAAGCTCGTAGAAGGTGCGCAGGCCATCGGCCCACATGGCTTGCAAGGTTTGGGTCCAACGCACGGGGGCCGTGAGCTGTTGGATCAAAAGCTCCCGCAGTTTTTCGGGGTCTTGTTCGGCCTGTGCGGTGACATTCGGGTAGACGGGGCACCGGGGTGCGCGGAAGGAAGCTTTCTGTATAGCTTCTGCCAGTTTTTGGCGGGCGGGCTCCATAAGCGGCGAATGGAAGGCCCCATTCACCGCTAACTTTTTCACGAGGCGGGCGCCGGCGGTCTTGGCTTGAGCCATGACCGCTTCTACGGCGGCGGTTTCGCCGGAGACGACCACTTGCCCGGGCGAGTTGTAGTTTGCGGGCACTACTATCCCCTCAGAAACTTCTTGGCAGAGTTTTTCTACGGCTTCGTCGGAGAGGCCGATGATAGCGGCCATGGTGCTGGGACGGGCATCGCAGGCTTCTTGCATGGCCTGCGCCCGCACCTGGACAAGATGGAGGCCTTCCTCAAAAGAAAATACGCCTGCCACCGCGAGGGCTGTAAACTCCCCCAAGGAGTGCCCGGCTGCCGCAGCAGGAGCAAATCCTTGTACTTGGGCTACAGCGTAGCCATGGAGATACAGCGCAGGCTGGGTCACAGAAGTGCGTTGGAGCGCTTCGGCCGGCCCTTCAAACATCAGCTCACGCAAGGGTAAGCCGGTCACTTCCTCCGCTACTGTAAATAATCTATGTACTTGTGGATGGGCCTCATATAAAGCCTTCCCCATCCCTACGGTTTGGGACCCTTGCCCCGGAAAAAGGAGGGCGATATTCATCCGGCGGCTTTTACCTGCGCTACAATCGCTGCGAAAGCTTCAGGCTGCGTCACCGCCAGGTCAGCCAGCATCTTTCTATTGAGGGCGATGTTGGCTCTTTTGAGGCCGTTTATGAACTGACTATAGCTCAGGCCATGAGGACGCACAGCGGCATTAATGCGGATGATCCACAGCCGCCTAAAGTCGCGTTTTTTGCGCCGGCGGTGGATATAAGCATACACCCAGCCTTTTTGCAGTTGGTTGTGGGCGTGGCGAAAGACATTTTTCTTGCGGCCCCAGTAGCCTTTTGTCAGGCGAAGGATGCGCCGGCGGCGCTCCCGAGACGCTACATGATTTTTCGCACGCATAAGCTATTTCAGATAAACGGTTAGCAAGGAGAGGCGAGGAAGGTCAGCCAGCTTTACGATACGACTTTTGCGCAAAGCGCGCTTACGACGCGTGCTCTTTGCCGAGAAGTTATGGCGACGTCCGGTGGCTTTGTGTAGGAGCTTACCGGTAGCGGTGCGCTTGAAGCGCTTTTGACTGCCGGAATGGCCTTTCATGGTGGGCAAAGGTACAAAAACCTTTGGACGTCCTCCCTAAAAGAAATCAACGGCTGAGCATGGACTCCCACTGAGCTGTGGGCTTCGGGATAGATTAGCTACTGGGGGCTATGGGACAAGTCTATACTTCTTTTGCTGAGGTCGTGGCTATATGAATAGCGACTACCTCCACTACGGGATTGTGGAGGAGCTTTTGGGCCAGGGTGTGGGCGATGGCCGAGGCTTCTTCGGGGGTAGGGGCTTGGATGTGCAGCTCAAAGGCCCGGCCGGCTCGTACCGTTTTCACCCTGGGCTCCCCTATGCGGTGGATGGCCTGGGTAATCGTATCCCCCTCCGGATCCAGTAACTCAGGCCGGGGCAGTACCGTCACCAAAACTTGATATTCTGGCATTAGAGCGAACGTTTCACTTGCACTTCTTCAAAGCACTCTATGGTATCTCCTACCTTTACATCCTGGAAGCCTTCTACGGTCAGGCCGCACTCAAACCCTTCTGCCACTTCTCGCACATCGTCTTTGAATCTTTTCAAAGAGGCGATAGTACTGGTGTAAATGACGATGCCTTCGCGGATAACGTGGGCTTTGGCGCCGCGCTGGATTTTACCTTCTATGACTTTACAGCCGGCCACGGTACCTATTTTAGGGATTTTGAAGACTTCTCGTACCTCTGCCACGCCGATAGTTTGTTCTTGGATGACGGGGGCCAGCATGCCAGAAAGCGCACTTTTTACCTCGTCTATGATATCGTAAATCACGTTATAGAGCCGTATCTCTACATTTTGCTGCTTAGCCAGTTGACGGGCGGTGTGGCTTGGCCGTACTTGGAAGCCCACGATGAGGGCATTAGAGGCCCGAGCTAAAAGTACATCGCTGTCAGTGATTTGGCCGACGCCCCGATGGATAACATTCACTTGGACTTCGGGGGTGGAGAGCTTAACAAGGGAGTCGGTCAGAGCTTCCAAGGAACCGCTCACGTCGGCTTTGACGATGAGGTTGAGCTGTTTGGCTTGGCCAGAAGCTATACCTTCTAATACGCTGCCGGAGAGGCGTCGCCGCTCATGTTCTCGCATAAGCTCAGCTCGGCGATGGGCCATATCCCGAGCGATACTTTCGTCGGGAAGCACATAGAGTTTTTCGCCGACTTCTGGGACGCCATTGAGTCCCAGTACTTGCACAGGCTGAGAAGGGCCGGCTTGGTCTATGCGTTTGCCGCGTTCGTCTAAGAGGGCCCGCACGCGACCGAAGTACTGCCCGGCTAAAATAATGTCCCCTACTTTCAGCGTACCTGTCTGCACCAGTATGGTTGCAAGCGGCCCTCGTGCTTTATCCAGCTGCGCTTCAATGATAGTGCCCTTAGCTGGGCGATCGGGGTTTGCTTTGAGGTCTAAAAGCTCGGCCAAAATGAGTACTTTTTCTAAGAGTTCTTGAACACCTATACCCTTTTTGGCGGAGATCAGCTGAGAAGGATGGGGACCGCCCCATTCTTCCACGAGGAAGCCAGCTTCGGCGAGTTCCTGGCGGATGCGGTCGGGGTTAGCGGTATCTTTGTCTATCTTGTTGATAGCGAAGATAATAGGCACATTGGCGGCTTGGGCGTGGCTGAGGGCTTCTAAGGTTTGGGGGCGTACATGGTCATCGGCCGCTACGACAATAATGGCGATGTCGGTGACTTGGGCACCTCGGGCCCGCATGGCGGTAAAGGCCTCATGGCCCGGCGTGTCCAAGAAGGTGATTCTCTGGCCAGAGGGTAAAGTTACCTCATAAGCGCCGATGTGCTGGGTTATCCCTCCTGCCTCGCCAGCTACGACATTTGTGTTGCGGATGTAGTCCAGGAGGGTGGTTTTGCCATGATCTACATGGCCCATGACGGTCACAATAGGGGGGCGGGGAACCAAATCTTCGGGCGATTCTTCTACCGTGGTGAGCTGCTCTAAGGTATCATCTAAGGAGATAAACGCTACCTGGTAGCCAAACTCTTCCGCAATAATAGCCGCTAAATCCCTTTCCAGTCGTTGGTTGATAGAAGTGGGGTAGCCTAACTCTAAGCATTTAGCGATTACTTGATTGACCGGCACGTTGAGGGCTTTGGCCAGCTCAGCGGCGGTGATGTATTCGGCGATTTGGATGGTAGAAGCGGCCGCTTGCGCGGTGAGCTCCTCCAGGGCGCGCTTGCGTTCCTTTTGTTTGGTTTTCTCTTGGCGGAAACGGCGTCTCGTGGCGATATCACCAGAAGCTTTGAGTTGAGACTTGACAGGGCGTTTATGGGCTGGGGCAGAAGGAGCGGTCTGGATAGGAGCTGGTGGGGTAGAGCCTATCTCTTTACGCTTCTTACGGGCTCTTTTTCTTTTCTTCTTAGCTTCGCTGTCTTCTGCGGATTCGCCCCCTTCTTGACTGTGCTCAGGTAGTTCTGAGGCGTTTTCTGCTGCCTCAGAAGGTGTGGTAGGAAGGAGCGGAATATGTAACGAAGGCTTCCGACGGGCCCCCCCTTTGAGTTCTATTTTACCTAAAATAGGGAGAGGCGGTGTGTCTTCTTCTTGGGGGGGCAGGACGGCGGCTTCCGGCGCTGGTTCTGCTTGTACTACTGGTGGGGCCAGCGGAGGTTCCTCCGCAGGGAGAAGGGGCGCTTTCTCTCCACTCGGGGGAGGGGGAGGGGCTGGTGGTGGTGTGGGCTTTACGGAGGGCAGGCGTCGCTTAGGAGGAGGAAGTTCGGTTTTACCTACGATGGGTAGTTGGGGAGAGGGTAGCTCTTTTTCTTCTGGAGGAAGCTCTGGCGCGGGAGAGGAAGCAGCCTTTTCGGCCGTTGAAGCACTACGGGGAAGCTTGCCATAGTGTCGTAGGAGCGCTTCATACGCCTCCGCCGGAATGCGGGCTATGGGGCTGGCCTCCACCGCATAGCCTAACTTGTGCAGGTCTTGGGCCAGCGTTTGTGTAGAAACATTGAGCTCTGTAGCTACTTGACCTAACTTGTACGATTTGCTGCTCATTCTTCAAACTCCGCCTGTAGGATTTCGTATATTTTTTGCAAAGTAGGAAGGTCTATTTGCGTCCGTTTTTGAAGTTCATCAATAGGAAACTGCAGTACTTGTTGAGCCGTATGGAAGCCTTCTTTTTGGAGGGTCATGAGGATGGTTTCGGGTATTTCGTCGCTAAACTCGGTGAGTTCTATATCTTCTTCTTCTCCGTATTCGGAAGCTTCACGGATATCCAGTTCGTAGCCTAAGAGGTCTTGAGCCAATCGTACATTAATACCCTCGCGTCCCACGGCTTTGGGGTATTCATCAGGGGCTACAAATACCTTAGCATAACGCCGATTGGGGTAGACATCCACATACATGACGGTAGCTGGGGCTAATGCTCGGGAGATCATGAGTTTTACATCGGGATTATACGGGATAATGTCTATGTATTCCCCGCGTAACTCTTCTACGACGGGCTTGATGCGGGTGCCTTTGACGCCCACACAGGCCCCTACAGGGTCAATACGGTCGTCGTAGCTCTCTACTAAGACTTTGGCGCGTTCGCCGGGGATGCGTACGACTTTCTTTATGCTGATGATACCGTCGTATATCTCAGGAATCTCCAACTTAAGGAGGGCTTCCAAAAAGAGCGGGGAGGTGCGTGAAAGCAATATGATAGGGCGGGAGGGCGGTACGCGTCGGGGGTCTAACACTTCTCGCACTACGGCTTTAACGACGCTGGAAGCGCCTCCCCGCCGATAGGCAGGGGAGCTGTCCTTAGGCGCATATACATCTTTTCCTGGGATAAGCTCCCGTTTGGGGAGAGAAAGCTCATTGCCCTCGTGCAAAATGATGAGTTCATCTCGGGTAACTTTGAGTACTTCGCCGGTGAGGATTTCGCCCACCATGTGTTTATACCTATCGTATAGGGCGCGCCGCTCGAGGTCACGCAGTTGTTGACGTAGGCGATTCTTGAGGTGCTCCACCTGGGTACGAGTAAGGCTTTGGAGCGGAATCTCATCATAAAAATCCTCGCCTATGGAGGCTTCCGGATCCCTTTCTAAGGCCTGGCTTAGCGGGATCTGTTGGGTTTCATCTTCTACTTCGTCATCTGCTACGATAGTACGACGGCGTAATATCTGAATATCCGCATTTTCAGGGTCTATGATGACTTCGTAGCGATTTTGGCCATCACGTTCTTTGGGCGTTAGCACATCCAAGAACGCTCCACGAAGAACTTCTATAAAGCGGTCTCGGTCTATCCCTTGGGCTTGAATAAACTCTTGGATAGAGTTTATGAGTTTCTGTTTTTCCTGCCGCTCTTTTTCGGCAGCTTTTTTGGAGAGGCGAGCTGAGGGCATATACGCTTAGAATTTAGAGCGAGAGTTCCTTTGAGGTACTTCTACGCGAGCCAGGTCGATCTCTTCCCAGGCGATAGAACGAGGGTGGCGCTGTACTTGGAGGACAATCCCTTGGTCAGAGACTTCGCGCAAGACACCGCGTAGCCACCGGCGGTCTTTGAGGCGCACAGATAGGAGCCGCCCGATGTTTTGAGGATATTGGCGGGGTAGCCGTAAAGGGGCCCCTACCCCGGGTGAGCTTACACTGAGGGTAAAGTTCGCTGGTAGCCATTCTACCCCTTCTAACTTTTCCCGTAGATAGAGGTGAATCTGCACACACTGGTCTAAGGTGATACCAGTATCGGTATCTACCCGCAGGTATACTTCGGGCTCGGGGCGGTGCACCCGAAGCTTAGCTTCCACCAAAAAAGCCTGAGGAAAGCCTTCGGTCAAAAGACGCGAGACCTCCACATTCAGGCGTTCTTCTATTTCACGCAGAGCCTCCATTCCTCACAAAGGTAGCGAAACTGTCGCATTCTCTCACCAAGGCCTATCTACCTCCACGGCTCACGCTATGTGTAGGCCGTTTTACCGATATTTTACACGCTTGCTTTACACTTGGGTATGCCAAACCGAAAAGTCCTGGTCGTGGATGATGAGCCCGATGTGTTGGAAATCCTCGCCTACAATCTGCGCCAGGAGGGATATGAACCGCTACTGGCCGAAAATGGGGAGGAAGCCTTAGCCTTAGCGCAGCGTCATCAGCCGGCTATGGTCTTGTTGGATATCATGATGCCGGGTATAGATGGCTTAGAAGTATGCCGTCGTCTGCGGGCCCTCCCCGAAACCCGAGAAAGTTATATTATCTTCCTCACCGCACGCGCAGAGGAATACGCCGAGCTGGCGGGCTTTGAAGCTGGCGCCGATGATTATCTCGTCAAACCTATCCGCCCTAAAGCCCTCCTTAGTCGCCTAAAAGCCTTGGCTCGGCGAGCTACTCCCCTGCAAAAACTCCAGTTTATCGGCTTGGAGATCGTGCCTGAAGAATACGCCGTCCATAAACAAGGCCAAGTCATCCCCCTCTCTAAAAAAGAGTTTGAACTGCTCTTTGCCTTAGCCAGTAAGCCCTACAAATACTTTTCTCGGGATATGCTCCTCGACCGAATATGGGGGCCTGAAAGTTACGTGGTGCCCCGCACCGTGGATGTGCATATTAAGAAACTCCGAGAAAAAATAGGCGCCGAGTACATAGAGACGCTCAAGGGCGTAGGGTATCGCTTCGTGCCAGACCCCCAGCCCCACAAGTAGTTTCATTCGCCATTAAAAATACCTTTGCGCCCTGTCGCCCCTTCCCATAAAGATAGGTGCGCATGTGCCTTCGTTTGAAGTAGAGGTTTTCTTGCCTGCGGAGGCACGATCTGCTACGATCCGAAGTGAGGATCTCAAAGCAGCAGGAAAGTGGCGTATTCTCTTTTCCTATCTGGCTGACTTTACTTTTGTGCGTCCCACAGAGTGTGGCCGATTTAGCAGAAATATACGCACTGCTCAAGGAAAAAGGCGTAGAGGTGTGGTCGGTTTCTACCGATACGGTGTATATCCATGTGGCTTAGCGTCAGACAGAAGGGCTTTTACAAAAGGTCACATACCCCATGGTGGCGGACCCTACCGGACGGCTTAGTCGGCTTTTTGGGGTGTATGATGAGCATACGGGATTAGCCTTGCGTGGCACCTTTATCTCTCGTCAGAAGGGCAGTTGGTAGGAAGCGAGATTACCTATTATGACGTGGGGGGGGAGTGCCGAAGAGCTTGTACACAAGGTAGAAGCTTATCTTTATGTGCGCAGCCACCCCGGCGAAGTCTGCCCGGCAAGGTGGCGCCCCGGCCAAAAGACCCTCCGACCAGGCGCTCAGTTGGTGGGGCACGTAGGAGAGGCACTGGCTGTATCTAACTGAGGCTACCTCAGAGAGCCGAAGGGCTTTTGTACCTTCGGCCAGATGCTACGAAGCCTTTTTGCCCTACCTCGCCGGGACAAAGACCGCGAATGGGTGTATTTCTGTGGGCATTCCTTAGGGGCGCAGCCGAAGGCCACTCTTAGTTACATACGGCGGGCTGTGGAGGCTTGGGCCTGGGAAGGCGTAGAGGCGTATTTTTCGCAGCGAGCCCGCTGGGTAGATTACGCGGACCGGCTGCGTCCCAAGCTAAGCCCGCTCTTAGGGGCTCATCCCGACCATATAGCTATCGCTCACACCCTCACCACGAACCTACACCTGCTCCTGGGCAGTTTTTATCGGCCTGCGCCTGGGCGGTATATACTCCTCACAGAAAAAAGCCCTTTTCCTTCAGACCGGTATGCCTTGCAAAGCTGGGCTGAGCATTACGGCTACCCCGATGCTGTAAAAGAACTTCCTACGCTGGTTCCTTCCACAGAAGAGGTCATCGCCGAGATAGAGCACTGGGGCGAACGCCTGGCAGGGGTATGGATGAGTGGTGTGCATTACCTGACAGGGCAAGTCTTTGACATGCAGGCGATTACGGCGGCTGCGCACCGGGTAGGGGCCTGGGCTGGATGGGATTTAGCCCATGCGGTAGGCAATATCCCCTTAGCGATGGATGCGTGGGGCGTGGACTTTGCGGTGTGGTGCAGCTACAAATACCTAAATGCCGGCCCGGGGGCAGTAGGAGGGCTCTACGTGCATCCGCGTCACCACGGGCGGGTTCCGTTATTGGCAGGGTGGTGGGGGAACCGTCTGGAGACCCGCTTTTTGATGCGGCCGGCGTTTGATCCTGCCCCGGGGGCACTCGCCTGGATGCATAGTAACCCTTCTCCAATACTTTTGGGCGCATTAGAAGCCAGCTTGGATATCTTCGCGCAGGTAGACCTACCTGCCTATTTTGAGGCGGTGAAAGCCCTTCATCGGCGGCTACGGGCTGGCCTCTCAGCCCTACCCCATGTAGAAGTGGTTACCCCGCCCGAAGCACATGGTGCCCAAGTGTCTTTCCGCCTGCGCTTGCCTGAACCGAAAAAAGCATTTGAAACCCTCCTGCGTCAAGGTTTTTATGTGGACTGGCGGGAGCCCGATATAATCCGAGCGGCTCCCGTAGCTTTGTATAACCTGCCCGATGAAGTGGAGGCTTTTACCGCAGCAGTGGCTCAGCTGGGCCAAGATGAGCTTTTGGGGGATAGGTATGGCTACCCCTATTGAATACCAAATACACTGGCAAATACCCCCTCGCTACACCTACCAAGTGGAGATTATCCTGGTTCCTTCTGCGGGGCGCTATACCGATATGGCGCTGCCGGCGTGGCGTCCTGGCCGATATATCATTCAAAACTATGCGGGGGCTGTCTCCCATTTTACGGCAGAAGATGAATCAGGCAAGCCCCTCCTCTGGCGTAAAATCACCAAGGACACTTGGCGTATCCAAAACCCCCGCCGAGGGGCCATCCGGGTACGCTATCACTTTTATGCCCGGCAGATAGATGCGGGTTCCAGCTACCTGTCTGAAGGGTTGGCCTATCTCAATCCCATAAACCTCCTTATGTATCCGGTAGGCCGCCTGCACGAACCCTGTCGGCTTACGCTCTCTTCCCTCCCCTTAGGGTGGGCCGTAGCTACGGCCTTACCTGCCCAGGGCTATGGGCGATTTCTGGCACGCGATTACCACCACTTAGTGGATTGTCCGATTGTAGCGGCTCCTTCGCTTCGTTCAGCGAGTCGTACCTGCGAAGGGATTACGCTCTATGTGCATTTTTGGGGAAGGGTAGGCGCGCCTTCGCTGGACTCGTTTTTAGAAAAACTGTGCCGGATCGTGCAGGTACAACGCCAAATTTGGGGCAAACTGCCGCTGTCCGAATATCACTTTATCTACCTCCTGGTGCCCTTCTCTATGCGTCATGCCGTAGAACACGAAAACTCCGCCATGTTTGTCCTCCCCGAAGAAGGAGCTGCCTCAGAAGAAGCCCTCAATAGCTTCTTGGGGATTTCGGCGCATGAGTTTTTCCATGTGTGGAATGTCAAGCGTCTGCGTCCGGCGACCCTCTGGCCTTATCGTTACGATCGTGAGTATTATACCAGCTTACACTGGTTTACAGAAGGGGTCACCGATTACTACACGAACCTTTCCCTTTTACGGGCAGGGCTCCTCTCGCCCGAAGAGTATTGGAAAAGGCTTAGTGCCGAACTTACCCAGATAGAGAACCAGTCTGTATATCGGCTTTTTTCGCCGGCGGAGCTAAGCATAGATAGTTGGCTGGCGCCCTCACCGTATCGGCCAGCGCATTTTCAAGGGTCTTTTTATGCGGCAGGGAAACGGGTAGGGTTTTTATTAGATATGGTGCTGCGGCGGGAAACCAAAGGTCAGGTAAGCTTAGACTCCCTGCTGCGGCACTTGTATGCGACTTATTACGAACGAGGGCAGGGGATACCCGAGGATGGCATAGAAAAGGCGGCCATCAAACTGGGGGGACCTGCATTGAAAGACTTTTTTACGCAATACGTATGGGGTATATCGGCGCCGCCGTACGAAACGCTTTTGGCTGGGCTACCTTTGCAGGTGCGGCGGTATCAGCGTCCGTATGCTGCGTGGGGTCAGCTCGGTATCGCCCGCTGGCAGGTGGAAGAAGAAGGAATCCGCATCCAAGACATACTACCTGGTAGCATAGCTGAGAGCATAGGCCTGGAAATAGGAGACTTACTTCTCACCCTAAACGACTCCTCAGTACAGGAGCTCGCTGCAGACTTCTGGGAGAAGCTCAGGCCCGGAACCAAACTGCTCTTGGGGTGGAGTCGGCAGGGCTTCCCGCTGGAAGCGGAGATTATATGGGACCCAGACCGTCAAAGCTTCCGCACAGAGATAGAGATCGTCGCTACCGACCCCCATTTTCTTTTAGAGTTTTGACGGGGCGGCTTACCTTTGCCCCATGGCTAAAGTCTCCATCATAGGCGCTGGGAATGTAGGCGCTACGGCTGCGGATGTGATCGCCCGTTCGGGCTATTGCCATGAAGTCGTCCTCTTAGATATAAAACCTGGCCTTGCAGAAGGGAAAGCGTTGGATATTGCGCAAACCGCCCCTCTCTTGGGCTTTGATACTCAAGTGCGAGGCGTGACGAACGACTACAAAGCCGTCGCCGACTCGGATGTGGTGGTGGTTACATCGGGACGGCCGCGTAGTCCTGGTATGAGCCGTGATGACCTCGTTCATACCAATGCAGAAATCATCAAGGCGGTGATTGAGCCCGCAGTCTTTTATGCCCCTAATGCCATTTTCATCATTGTAACTAACCCCCTGGATACGATGGCCTACTATGCCTACAAGCTCTCCCGGCTGCCTTCTCAACGGGTGATTGGGATGGCTGGGGTGCTGGATACGGCCCGTTACCGTTACTTCCTCGCCCAAGAACTCAACTCTTCCGTCCAAGATATAGAAGCTATGCTCTTAGGCGGCCATGGCGACACGATGGTCCCTCTGCCCCGCTATACCACTGTCAGCGGGATACCTGTGGTTAACCTACTCTCCACGGAAAAGTTAGACGCTATCATCGAACGGACCAAGTTTGGCGGGGGAGAGCTGACAAAGCTCCTGGGTACCTCGGCGTGGTACGCGCCGGGTACTGCGGTGGCCCAAATGGTGGCATCCATCCTCCTGGACCAAAAACGAATCCTTCCCTGTAGTGCCTACCTGCAAGGGCAATATGACCTCCACGACATTTATGTAGGGGTGCCCGCCAAACTGGGACGCAACGGCGTGGAAGAGATTATTCAGCTCAGCCTTACAGAAGAGGAGAAAAAGCTTCTCCATACTTCGGCGGAGGCAGTGCGCAGCATGAATGCCGTGTTGAAGTTTTGAGCGAGGGATAGGGGCAGGTAGTTGAGGAGGCTGAGGTAAATGCAACCATGGGGAGGGGCTGGAGCGTATAAATGATGTATGAGAAAGATAGCGTTAGCCTGGGTTCCCCTGCTGGGGGTAGCGCTGGCGAAAGCCGAAGCGCAAGTGGAAATCGCAAAAATCCAGGAACAAGTGACGGTGACTTTGGGTCCGGGGAAGAACTATCGAGCGAAGCTGGCGCAATCGTATTTTGGGGGGCGAGGGAAGTGTCGGAACTGGAAACGTTTTTGTGGTCAGTGAGCGGAGGCCTGCTTATGCAGGCCTTTTTTATGGGGGCGGCGCAGCCGCCTGTGGCGGCTGCGCCGCCCGCCCGGGCGCGCCAGCGCCACAGGCGCTGGCGCGCCCCCAATAATCAAACAAAAAGGGGCGCCTTCCGAGAAGGCGCCCCCTCCTTTTCTCCCTTCTCCTTCCGCTCAGTATCTGTACCATTCGGGTTTGTAGGGGCCTTCTATCGAAACGCCGATGTAAGCGGCTTGTTCAGGCGTTAGTTCGTCCAGTTCGGCGCCCAACTTAGCCAGGTGCAGGCGAGCTACCATTTCGTCCAGGTGCTTCGGTAGGGTATAAACTTTGTTTTCGTATTGGTCGCCACGGGTCCATAGCTCTATCTGGGCCAGCACTTGGTTAGAGAAGGAGCAGGACATCACAAAGGAAGGGTGTCCTTCGGCGCAGGCCAAGTTCATCAGCCGTCCTTCTGCCAGCAGAATGATTTCCTTCCCTTCCACATTATACACATCTACATAGGGTTTGATAGTGTATTTGGTGTGGCCGTAGTGCTTATTGAGCCAAGCCACATCTATCTCTAAGTCAAAGTGGCCGATATTGCCTACGATGGTCTTGTCTTTCATAGCGAGGAAGTGGCGGCCGACCACTATGTCCCGATTACCTGTGGCGGTAATGATAATGTCGGCCAGCGGGACGGCGTTGTCCATTTTCATGACGCGGAAGCCATCCATGACAGCTTGGAGGGCGCAGATGGGGTCTATTTCGGTAACGATCACTTGGGCGCCGGCGCCAGCAAAGGCTTGGGCTGTACCTGCGCCGACGTCACCGTAGCCGGCGACCACCACGGTCTTCCCCGCTATCATCACGCCTGTAGCGCGGCGAACCGCATCCACAGCTGATTCTCGGCAGCCGTAGATGTTGTCGAACTTAGATTTAGTCACAGAGTCGTTGACGTTGATAGCGGGGAAGGGCAGGCGGCCTTGTGCAGCGTACTCATACAGGCGGCGTACGCCTGTGGTCGTCTCTTCCGAGACGCCTTTGATGTTTTTAGCCAGCTCAGGGTACTTGTCTATGATTAGTTGCGTGAGGTCCCCCCCATCGTCTAAAATCATATTAAGTGGGCGGTCCGAGCTTCCGAAAAAGAGAGTTTGTTCTATGCACCACCAATATTCTTCTTCGGTTTGGCCTTTCCAAGCAAAGACCGGGATACCTGCGGCAGCGATAGCGGCAGCGGCGTGGTCCTGCGTAGAAAAGGGATTACACGAGGCCCAACGCACTTCAGCGCCTAAATCTACGAGGGTCTCAATAAGTACCGCGGTTTCTATGGTCATGTGGAGGCATCCGGCGATACGGGCCCCTTTGAGGGGCTTACTCTCGCGGTAGCGTTCGCGGATAGCCATCAGGCCGGGCATTTCCGCTTCGGCCAAACGGATCTCTCGCCGGCCCCATTCCGCCAGGGAAAGGTCCGCTACCTTGAAGTCTTGCGTCTTTGTCAGCATAGGCATACGCAAAGGTACAACCTCCCTAACAAAAATGCGGCGTCTTTCCGACCTTTGGGGGGTGCGTTGGGAGTCGTGGCCTCATGGGGAAGCCTTCCTGAAGGAGTGGGAACAGCTATTGTCGCACAAGCGTATCCCTGCGGCGATGTTGTGGGTAGGGCCCGAAGGCGTAGGAAAAACACCGCTGGCCTGGACTCTGGCCCAGGCACTCCTCTGCCCAAAAGGAGACTTAGCTTATGCTTGTGGGACTTGCGGCGATTGCCAAGTCGTGGCTAAGCTGGAACATCCCTTCTTCTGGTTGTTGCCTCCCACAGGGGGGGGAAAGCCCTTAGAAGAGGCCCTGCCACTTTTTCGGCAGGCCCTCTCCCAAGACCCTTTCCTTTCCCTCTCCGAATGGGAAAAGCTCCTCTTAGGTGGGCGCGGCTCTTTGTCCATAGGCGTAGAAGAGGTGCGGCACTTGCAAGGGTTCCTCACGCTGGCGTCAACCCAAGCGGTCTGGCGGGTGGTGCTCTTCTGGCATGCCGAACTCCTTACGCGCCAAGCCGCTAACGCCCTCCTCAAGATAGTAGAAGAACCGCCGGAGCGTACGCTTTTTCTTTTCTTAGCCACTCGTGTAGAAGCCTTGCCAGCTACTTTGCGTTCCCGCTGCCAGATAAAAAAGTTTCCGCCTCTTTCTGCCCAAGTGTTAGAGAAGCTTGCAGGTACTTCCCTTTCTGTGGCTCAGCTTTCGTTGGCCCAAGGGAGTTATAGCCGGCTGCGTCGTGTGATGGACCCAGCTCAAGCTCCCTACATAGAAGCGCTCCGTGCTTGGCTCCGTGCCCTCCTTCAACCCGCAGGAGACACAGATTGGCTACCTCTCATAGAGACTTTAGCACAGGCCCCTCAGCTTTCTGACCTTCTCCTTATGGGGGTTTCCCTTATACGAGAACACCCTCACCTTTCTCTCCCTCAAAAGAACCTGGGTATAGACACCTTTCTGCGCGTAGCCGATGAAATAGAAGCCCATCTCAATCCCCTCTTGCTCTTGGCGGAAGCTACGGTGACTCTCCGTCAGTACTGGCAGAAGAAGTAGCCGTAAAGAATCGCCTCCCTCCTAACAAGGCCCTTTTTAGGTGGGCCCGCCGTAGGCGCAGCCACAGCACGCCCCATATAGCCTCCTGAACCACCTGCCGACTCATTTTAGAACGGCCGGCCACTCGCTCTACAAAAATAATCGGAACTTCCTCTATGTGGGCGCCAGCTAAGTAGGCCTTATACTTCATCTCTATCTGGAAGGCATACCCTCTAAAGCGAATAGGCCCAATCGCTAAAATCTTTTCAAGAGTGCTTCTTCGATAGCCTACGAAGCCGGCGGTAGGGTCCTTGACTGGTAGCCCCGTAAGCAGACGCACATACCAGCTGGCGCCATAACTCAGTAAGATGCGACTCAAAGGCCAGTTGACCACATTGATGCCCCGCAGGTAACGAGAACCGATGGCTACATCTGCTTGTTTTAGAGCTTCTGCCAGGGCGAGAAGGTACTGCGGCGGATGACTAAAGTCGGCATCCATCTCGTAGATATAAGAGGCGGTGGTATTTTCCAGTACCCATCGAAAGCCGGCTTCGTAGGCTCGGCCCAGACCTTCTTTGGTTGGGCGGTGCAGCAAGTGTATAGGCCTTCTCGGATTTGCTGCCTGATATTTCTGCACGAGGGTGGCGGTCCCGTCAGGGGAGTTATCATCTACCACCAGCACCCCGAAAGGGATGGGCAATGCCTGAATAGCTTCTAAGAGGGGAAGGATATTTTCAGCTTCGTTATAAGTAGGGAGTACTATCCAGTGGTCAGGCTGCATGAGAAGGGGCCGGTAAAGCTATGATTTCATCGCAGAAGGCATGAGCTTCTGGCCGGTGGGCTACTACGAGTACTACCGCATTTTGGGCCAGGTACTGCAGACGGCTGTATATAAACCGCTCGGTGGACGGATCTATGTGGGCTGTGGGTTCATCTAAGATCCACACGGCTGGCCTGCGGAGGGCTGCACGCCATAAGGCTATGAGTTGCTTTTCGCCTGCCGAGAGTCCTCCACCGCCAGCTAAAATCGGCATATCTAAGGACCATTTTTGTACGTACAGGCCGATGCCTATCTGATGTGCTGCCGCTTCTAACTCTGCATCCGAAATGGCTTCATAGAGGGTGAGATTTTCGCGGAGTGTACCTTCAAAGAGTACAGGTTCTTGGGGAATATAGGCAATCAGGGCGCGTAGTTTTTGTTTATCCCAAGCTGAGATAGGTAGGCCTCCTATGCGTATCTCGCCCGCTTGGGGGCTATAATAGCCCAAAAGAAGGTAGAAGAGGGTACTCTTCCCTCGGCCGGTGGGGGCTATTAGTCCGTACACCTGTCCAGGGCGCCAGGTAAAATGTAAGTTTTCCAGCAGCGGCTTGTCCGGGGTATAGCTAAAACGCACATCTTTTATCTCTATGGTATAGGGGGGAGGTAGCGTAGGTACTTGTCCTGTGGAGGCTTCTTCGCCGTCCAGGTCTAATAGCCGAAAGATCCGTTCTGCGCTGACTATCCCCATTTGAAGGCTATTTACTTGGTCGGCGATAATCCGAAAAGGTCGGAAAAAGAGCTGTTGATACAAAGTGAAGGCGACTAAGGCCCCAATCGTGCTTTCTCCTTTATAGATGAGGTAGCTGCCTATGAGAAGCACCGCTGCTAAGCTAAATAAAGTGACAAGCTCCATCGCGGGAAAGAATAAAGCGAAATAGCCGATTACTCGCCTATAGCTGAGGTAATAGGCGGTATTTAGGCGCAAAAATCGCTGCCATAGGGGGGTGTTTGCCCCCAGGCTTTCGGTGGTCTCTCGGCTTTGCAGGAGTTCATTTAGATAGCCGTTCATGCGGGCGATGTAGAGGCGCACCCGACCAAAACTTTCGCGGATTTTCTGAGCAAAATACCGAGAAGTGAGGAGACCCAGTGGCATTGCGACGAGAGTAGCGCTGGCCAAGATGGGGTCTACCATAAACATCAGCCCTACCAAAAACGTAAGCTGAATCAGCTCGCCGGCAATCACGAGGAGGGTTTCGGCTAAGGTATTTTGAAGGGTCTGGGTATCCGTGAGGGTTCGGGTATAGAGCATGCCGCTGGGGTATTTTTCTATGGTAGGGATGGATAAGCGCAGGACTTTCGCGAAGAGTTTTTGGCGGAGCTTTTGGGTAAGCCCCCAAGAGAGTTTTTGGGTGGTGAGGGTTTGCCAGCGGAGCGTGAGCGCATGTAGGCTTGTGAGGGCCATAAGCGCTATGCCCCATCCTATGAGGGCGGAGATATTCCCTTCTCGTAGGGGATAGTCAATCACATAGCGGTAGAGATAGGGGCGAAGCGGCTGAAATAGAGAAGCGGCGGTCACCAAGCCCAAGGCCAGCCCCAAAATCCCCCTTTCCTGCAGGAGGAGCCGTACTAAGCGAGCTACAACTACACGCTGCCTCACAAAAGTTTCTCAACATTTAAGAGCAGTCTTGGCGTGCTGGGGGCCCATAGGGGCATTCCTTTTAGGTTGGCAAGGGTACCGAAAGTCCTTCATAAATGAGACCTACCTTTTGGCGTATGTATTGTATAAAATGCTTCGCAGATAGAGAAGAACCGGTAGCTTTTTCGCATAATGTTTTAGAGTCGTACATTTTCCCGTGGGCATGGATATGCCGGCGCATCCAATCCAAGGGGATTTGGGCATTGCCTGAGCGAAGGTTGGATTCCCAGTCAGGGTATTGTTCGGTGAGGGCCGCGGCCAACTGGGCCGCATAAAAGCTTCCTAAGGAGTAAGTTGGGAAGTAGCCAAAGTTCCCCATAGACCAGTGGATGTCTTGGAGTACGCCTTGGGCATCGTTAGGGACGGTAAGTCCTAAGTAGGTATGCACTTTTTCGTTCCAGGCGGCGGGGAGGTCACTTATAGAGAGGTCACCATTGATGAGGGCCCTTTCCAGTTCAAAACGTAGGAGGATGTGGAGATGATAGCTCACTTCATCTGATTGAATGCGGATCAGATGCGGTTGGATTTTATTCACTCGGCGGGCCAGGGTAAGGGGAGAATAGGCTTGTAGCCAAGAGGGATTATACTTAGGGAATATCTGCTCATATAGGTATTCCCAGAAGGGCAGGCTTAGGCCGACGTGATTTTCCCAGAAGCGCGACTGGGACTCATGGATGCTTAGGGAGGCGGCCATCGTAATAGGCCAGCCTATGGGTTCCCGCGCAAGCCCTTGTTCATAAAGTGCGTGGCCCATCTCGTGCATGGCAGAGCCTAAAGCCATGGTAAGGTCTTCCTCAAAAATGCGGATAGTAATGCGCACATCATCGGGGTTGAAGCCGCTGCAGAAAGGATGAGCGGAAATATCTATCCGTCCTCGTCGGAGGTCATAGCCCAGCTGGCGGAGGACGGTCTCTACCAGGTCGCGCTGTTGTGGGGCCGATAAACTCAGCGCGGGGCCCTGAAGGCCCTCAAGGATACTTCCTTCACAGGCTCGGATAGTTTCTATGAGGAAAGGACGTACCTCCGCAAAGAGGGTTTCTACTTCGGCAGGGGTGACGCTTCGCTCGTATAAGCGCAAGAGTGCTTCGTAGGGCTCTTCTGCGTAAGTAAGGGCAGCGGCTTTTTCTCGACCCAGCTGGACAAGCTTTTCTAAATGCGGGGCAAATACACTGAAATCCGACTTTTCACGGGCTTCTACCCAAGCGGCTTGGGCCAGGCTGCTGGCTTCCGAGAATGCTTGTACCAGCTTAGGGGGGACCTTTTCGGCAGGTTCAGCTTCCTCCAAAAGAATGCGAACGCTGTGCTTTTGTTCTTCAGAAAGTTCAGCGCTCTCTTGGGCTTCTCGTAGCAGGGGTAGTACTTCTTCTATGAGTTTTTTATGCAGTAGGCCGACGATTGTACCCACGATGGCTGCTCGGTGGGGCACGCCGGCTCGGGGCATGCATACCTCTTGATCCCAGGTGAGGATTTCTACGGTATTGCCTAAAAGAGCTTGGGTGCGCAGGACTTCGTTCAGTTTTTCCAGCAAGGCCATGGGGCAAAGATATCCAAATTTTAGCGGGTTTTTCCCCACATCACATGCACTTCTATGAGGAGGCGGCGCAGCTTGCTTCCTTCGTAAGCGCCGGAGGCGTTAGGCGGGCGATACAAAATATTGGTCAAACCTATCTCGTAATAGGCACTTACACCTGTGGTACCAAACTGTACAGGTAGCTCAAGAGTAACGCCCAAAGGAAGGAAGGCATACCACCGCTGGGCGTGACGCGTAGTATCTAAGGAAAGCCCCTGCTGCTGATAACGGTAGCCTATGGCTATCCCTGTTTTGGGGTAAAAGATCTGCCAGCGGGGACCGAAGCGGAAGGCACCTTCTACGGCTTTGTAGGCGGTTACTTGTCCCTGCTTGAAATCCTGGGTTACCAAGGGGAGGCGTACTTCGCTGGGGCTGCCTTTATAAACCCAGAGGAGGGAAGCTTCCCAACCAGCCCCCCACCAATAGCTCTTGCCATGCACCCCTATCGCGGCATCGGAAAACCACCCCGAGGGTACAGGTTCTCCGCGGTCTGTCGCATAATTAAAGCGCCCTTGAAAGAGCAGTCCTATACCTTTTTGGGCATACAGGAGGCTATAGAGCCACACCCATAGTGCGAAGCAGCGTATTGAGGGCCAGTTTTTCATCGTGTTTGGGTTCTCGCCAGCCGATAATCAAGGCGCAGGGCACACCATAGGTGCCGCCAGGGAAGGTTTTTTCCCGCATGCCGTTTATGACTATGGCACGGGGAGGAACCCAGCCGCGGTACTCTTGTACAGGGTGCTGGGTCACATCTATAATAGGCATACTGGCGGTGAGGGTGGTACCGGCGCCGATTACGGCTTTTTCGCCTATGCGTACCCCCTCTACAATGATGGCACGACTGCCGATGAAAGCGCCATCTTCTATGATTACGGGTCGGGCTTGGGGCGGCTCTAAGACACCGCCGATACCTACCCCTCCGCTTAGGTGCACGTCACGGCCTACCTGGGCGCATGAACCCACGGTAGCCCAGGTATCTACCATGCTACCTTCGCCTACGTAGGCCCCGATATTGACATAGCCAGGCATGAGAATGACTCCTTTGCCCAAATAGCTGCCATACCGAGCGGTGCCGGGCGGTACGACGCGCACACCTTCGGCAAAATGCCGCTTTACCGGGATCTTGTCTTGAAAGCATAGCGGCCCTGCCTCCCTAATTTCTACTTGACGCAAACGAAAGTACAGGAGCACCGCTTGTTTTATCCAGGCATGCACGATCCACTCGCCGTTAGGGAGGGGTTCTGCACACCGTAGCGTGCCGGCATCCAAGGCCGCAATAACTTTCTCTACGGCTTGCGCGTAGGAAGGGTCTTGGAGCTTCTGAGGTTGCGCCCATGCTTCTTCTATTGAAGCGCTGAGTTGAGCCACCTCTTCGCTCATGTCAATTTCAGGGTAGAGGCCTTCGCGGGGTCTAACTTGCCTGCCATGATAAGGCGCATTTCGCGCCGTCGTAGGGCTTCTTCATATTGGCGCTTTTCTTCGTCGGTCTCAGGCGCAATCGGCGGCACAGGGATAGGGCAGCCGCTTTGGTCTATCGCTACGAAGGTGTAATAGGCTTCGTTGGAGAGCCGCTTTTCGTTGGTAGGCAGGCTTTGGGCATACACGCGCAAATACACTTCCATGGAAGTGTGGAAGGCCCGAGTGACATAAGCTTCTATCGTGAGGAGTTCTCCTACCCGGATAGCGGAACGAAAACTTACGTAATCCACGGCGGCTGTTACACAGACCCGTTGAGAGTGCCGATAGGCGGCAATAGCGGCGGCTATATCCATCCAGTACAAGAGCTGGCCTCCCATGAGATTGCCCAGTGCGTTGGCGTGGTTAGGGAAAACCATCTCGGTCAGCACCGTAAAAGAGGTGCGGGGGGGTTTCGGTTCCATGCTGCAAAGGTAAGCCAGCGTCTTTGAGAAGTTTTTTGTAGTTTCGTTTTGTGGCAGAGCCCTTGCCGTATGAGATACGCACCATAGAGGACTTGGTGCGTCTTTTGCAGACGGAGCCGCAGTGGGTGGAGCGGCTGCGTCAAATACTATTTACTAAGCAGCTTTTACAGCTGCCCGAGGTCTTAGAGCGCTACATTGCCGCTAACGAAGAGCGGATAGCTCAACTGGATGAGCTTCTGAGGGAGAGTCGGCAACGCTCGGCGCGGTTAGACGAACTTCAAGCGGAGAGTCACCAGCGCTTGGCGCGATTAGAGGAACTTCAGGCAGAGAATCAGCGGCTATTGGCAGCGAGTCAGCAGCGATTGGCATGGCTGGAAGAGCTACTGGCGGAGAGTCAGCAGCGGTTAGCCCGGCTGGAGGAGCTACAAGCGGAGAGTCAGCAGCGATTGGCGCGGTTAGAGGAGCTGCAGGCGGAGAGTCAGCAGCGGTTAGCCCGGCTGGAGGAGCTACAAGCGGAGAGTCAGCAGCGATTGGCGCGGTTAGAGGAGCTGCAGGCAGAAAGTCAGCAGCGGTTAGCCCGGCTGGAGGAGCTACAAGCGGAGAGTCAGCAGCGATTGGCGCGGTTAGAGGAGCTGCAGGCAGAGAGTCAGCAGCGGTTAGCCCGGCTGGAGGAGCTACAAGCAGCGAGTCAGCAACGATTGGCGCGGTTAGAGGAGTTATATGCTCAAGGTCAAGAGCGCCTGAATCGTTTAGAAGAGCTCCTCCTCCAAATGCAGCAGCGGCAAGATAGCTTTGAGGAGCGGCTGGATAACATGACCCGCATTCTCAATGAGCTGGCCGAGCGGGTCACTAAGTTGGAGATAGATGTGGCCTACCTCAAAGGCGGCTTTATGGAAATACGGGCGATGCTTCGGGCAGGGGCGCTCTTCGGCCGTAACCTACGCAAAGCCCGAGCCGTGGACATGGGCGAGCTGGCCGACCAGCTGTATGAAGCCATGGAGGCTGGTCGTATCACCGACGAAGACCTCTCTATCCTTCTGGAAACCGACCTTATCGTCCATGGCTTCTCGCGGGATAAAGAAGCCCGTCCTATGTACCTTACCGTAGAAGTTTCGTATGTCATAGATGAGTACGATGTGGAGCGAGCTGCAGCACGTGCCCGCCTCTTACAAAAGGCTCTCTCCGTGGATACCATCCCTGTAGTCATAGGTAATCGCCTCACCGCCGAGGCCCATAGCTTGTCCCAAACCTACAAAGCGCAGTGGATACTCGTCAAAAAACCTACTTAAAATCCCTCTACCCCCACGGCGCCTATTGCACATAATCCAAATACCACTGATGCTATCCCGTTATGCGTAAAGAAGGTACGGGTAATGCGTGAAATATCTCGGCTTACCTGGTGCTGGCGTAGGACAAAAATCCCAAATCCAAGCCACCCAATCCCATAGAGGGCCCGAGCTAAAAGAGTGGAGTATAACATATAGCCCACGGCCGCCAGTAGGCTAATCGCCACATAATGATTCAGGCGCGCGATAAGCCGCGCTTTCGCTTCGCCTATGCGGGCTGGTAGGCTGTGGAGCCCTACTGCCTGGTCAAAGGCCATGTCTTGAAGTGCATACAAAATATCAAATCCCCCTACCCATAAGAGCACGGCTATCCCTATCAGGACGGTGGACCAGGAAAAATACCCTGTGACAGCCAAATAACTCCCCACAGGTGCCAGTCCTAAGGCTAACCCCAGCACATAATGCGATAAAGCCGTGAAGCGCTTGGTATAGGAATAACCCAGCAAAACCCCGAGCGCCACTGGGGCTAAGATGCCACATAAAGGGTTGAGTAGCCAAGCCGCCAACATAAATACCCCACTGGCTATGAAGGTGAGCCATAAAGCTTCCTGAGGGGACACGATGCCTCGGGGAATCTCTCTATCAGCGGTGCGGGGATTTTGGGCATCTATGTGGCGGTCAGCATACCTATTGAAAGCCATCGCCGCGGTACGAGCGCTTACGACGGCTATTATGGCCCATAGCAACCGCCATGACCAATCTTGAGGTTGGACTTCCCGTATCCCCAAGGTCAGCCCCCACAGCGCAAACGGTAGCGCAAACACAGAGTGAGCCAGCACCACTAAACGAGCATATTTCCCTACCACACAACAAAGGAAAATGATTTTCTTGGGCTCCATAGAGAAAAGGTAGGGGGGCTGAGGGGATAAAGCGCTTTTTATCTGGCAGCGGATTCAGGAGACCTATTTCTCCGCAGCGGGGGTCAGGTAAGAGGGTGTCGGGTCCTTTTTCCTCAGGTAGATGCTCTTCTTGGGGCGGAGCAGGTAAAGGCGGACGGCCCGCTATGTGCCAAGCGGTATACCATAAGCTGGCCAATCGTTGGATAGCCCGACGAAGACGGGTCTCTACCATCCCTTCCAAAAGCGCATGATATACCGTGATAAACGCTTCCGAATAGGTGCGCACTGTCTGGGCACCGCGCGGACGATAGACATATTTGCGTTCGGGGCCGACTTTCTGTGTAGCTTCGCGTTCGGCCGCTAAGACGGTCTCCACCAAAGCATGGCTTTCGTGCACAATCGCCCATATGGTATCTTTTACGCTGCGCCAGAGGCGGGCTCGGCCTACCCAATAGTCGTATCCGTCGCCAAACCGTTCAGGGATGACCGACTCCCACAGGCCGTGAATGCCGTACTGTCCTGTCAGTTGCCCATTGTAGTTAGCGGTGGTGTGGAGGGGAACATGGGCATCGCCCAAGTAGTGGCCTATTTCGGCGGAGAGTTTCAGGATGCGGGGGGCATCTTGGGCGCGGAAGGCTTCTACCAAGTCCCAAAAGGCTTTTTCCAAGTGCCACGGGAGGATTCCGTGTGCATTCAGGGTGTCTTGGGTGAGCAGGTGCACGGCTTCCTGCCAGCGACGGGGCAGTTCAGCTGGGTACCGATCCAGGTCTATATAGTGCCGGGGTGCTTCCCACGGAAACGCCCCTCTACGTTCGTCCGGTTTGGTAGCTTGGCGCGTCAGGTATTCTATATGTGGGCGGTAAAAGGCAAAAAGTGTCTCTGGCAGCGCAAATACCGCCAGCCGGTTGATGCGCCGGTGGGCCCAAAAACCCCAAGCCCATGCTTGACTGGCTAAAAGGAGAAGCAGTAGGCCTCGCACCTCAAGCAATATACGCCATTTTTGCGATAGTAGCGCTGTATTGGTTTCTTTTGGGGCTGCGATGGCGTTTTTACCTGTGGAAGGAAAAGCTGGCGGAGCTTTCAGGCATTTCCTACCCACCGGTATCTATTCTGATTGCGGCACACAATGCGGCTCGTACCCTGCGTCCTCTTCTTTTGCAGCTTGAGGAGCAGCGGTACCCCGCCCTGTGGGAAGTTATCGTTGCAGCCGATAGGTGTACCGATGAAACGGAAGCCCTCCTCCAAGAAATGCAAGGACGCCTGCCCTTGCGGTATGTGGCTATAAAGGCGGTGCCTACGGGTTGGCAGCCCAAGAAGTATGCCCTTTGGCGGGCTTCCGCGCTGGCGCAGTATGCGTGGTGTGTGTGTATAGATGCAGATGTGGTTCTCTCGCTGGACTGGCTTCGGGGGGTAATGGGTGTGGCATCAGGCCATGTAGCGGTAATAGCGCCGGCTTGGCTTGTTTCAGGGGGAAGTTTAGGGGGCCGCTTGGCTGCGTATGAAGCCGCGCTGGTCCAAGTAGAAGCCATAGGGCGTGCGGCATGGGGAAGGCCCTATATGGCTACGGGGCGGGGATGGGGGGTGCGACGGGCTTGGCTGCGGGCAGGGCTCTCCCCCTGGCGCACCGAACTCTCCGGCGATGATGATCTCACCTTCCAGCTTATCCCTCCTCGCCAAGTAAGCCTAAGTTCGGCGGCTACTTTCTCACCGGCGCCTGCCTCTTTCCGCGAGGCCTTTCACCGTAAATGGCGCCACCTCCAGACGGCTCGTCACTTCTCGCTGGGCCTCCGACTCTCGTTGGCGTGTATCCCTCTACTCCAAGCCGTAGGGGGGATAAGTGTGGTGGCTTTGGCTCCTATGGCTTGGCCGGCGCTTCTGATACCTCCCTTGGCTAAGGGGATCGCCTTGTACCTCTTCCGAGCGCCCGGAGCTGCGGTGGCCCTATGGGCAGATTGGATTCTACTGCTCCTTCAAGCCCTCTATCCTTTGGGCGTTTATCTCCGGAAAGCCCGCTGGTCTTTCCCTTAGATGGCCTATCTTTGTTATAGCTGCCATGCTTTCTCACCTCTCTGATGAAGAGTTAGTCACGGCCTATCAACAAAATTCCTCCATGGCTGATGAGGCCTACAATGAGCTGATAAATCGCTATTATATGTATGTCATCCAGAGCTCTCGCTCTACGCTCTACAGGCATAGTAACGCCCGTATTTTTCAAGAAGGATTAGATACGCTGGCCCGGGATATTGCCCATGATTTCATGGTAGAGCAAATGCCCCGGGTACTTAGCGCTTACATACCCCAGAAAAGTAGCCTTAAGACTTGGATTAACCGATGCGTTTCTAACTTCACTATCAGTGCCCTCCGCCGCAGAGAAAATGTACAAAGCTTTGAAGTAGAGGATGAAGAGTGGAAAAGTTTTTACATAATCAAAGATGTGTTAGGTGAGGACCTCCATGATAGAGTGCATGACTTAAGAGATATTCAGGCGGTTATTGTTAAATATGTGGAAGCTTTGCCTGACCACTATCGCCGGCCGATAGAGCTGCGGTTTTGGCATGAAATGAGTATAGAAGAAATAGCTAAGGCGCTTCGGCTGCCGGTGGGTACAATTAAGTCGCAACTCAGTCGGGCGATTACCCTCCTGCGACAGCGTCTGAGCGCCGAAGGCCTGGACCAAGAGCTACGCTGAGCGGCTTTTCTCCATATTTGCCGAAGATGACCGGTGGGCCGCGTACCCCTTTCTGGCTAAGTCCCTTATATGCGCTCTTACGGCTGCCTTATAACCGGGTGCGTTCTATACGACAGGCGCCCTTCTTGGCCCAACAAAAATGGTTTCGCTATCTCCTCCGGCGAGGCAGTAGTACCGCTTACGGTCGTACCGTAGGGTTGGCCCCCCACCTCTCCTATGCAGACTTCCAAAAGCGGGTGCCTATCGTCTCTTACGAGGAGCTTTACCCCTGCATTGAACAAGCGCTGCGGGGCGAAGAAAATATACTTTGGCCTGGGCAAGTGCGCTGGTTTGCCAAATCTTCAGGGACGACCAACGACCGTAGTAAATTTATTCCTATAACTCGGGAAAGTTTGCACTATACACACTTTCGCGCGGCCCGGGATATGTTTGCCACCTATCTGGTGCTGTATAGAGGGCAGACGCAGCTACTCCAAGGTAAGATTATAAGCATTGGTGGGAGCCATCAGATAAGCCCGCTCGGTGCCCATGCGCGGGCAGGAGACCTCAGCGCCGTACTGCTGGCCAATATGCCGCGCTTTTACCGCTTTTTTCGGGCGCCCTCGTTGGAGATCGCCCTTTTGCCCCACTGGGAAGAAAAGGTTCCTCGTATGGCTCAAGCCCTCTTGCGCGAGCGTACTTCTATCGTGGGCCTTGCGGGTGTGCCTACCTGGACAGTTGTTCTTTTTGATGAGCTGCTCCGACGCACAGGCGCAGCCCATATCTTGGAAGTATTCCCGCGTTTTGAGGTCTTTTTCCACGGCGCTGTGAGCTTTACCCCGTATGAAGCACTCTTCCAAAAATACCTGCCCGCGCCTTATATCCGCTACATGGAAGTATATAACGCTTCCGAGGGGTTTTTTGCCTTTCAGGATACCTCCAAATATAAAGATATGCTCTTGCTCACAGACCATGGAGTATTTTATGAGTTTATCCCCTTCGCTTCGTGGGAACGCGGATATTTAGAGGCTATTCCTTTAGAAGAAGTACAAGTGGGGGAAACCTATGCTTTAGTGATTACCACTGTGGGAGGGCTGTGGCGGTATCTGATTGGCGATACGGTACGATTTGTGCAGAAGGACCCCTATAGGCTGCGGATCGTAGGGCGTACGCGTCATTATATCAATGCTTTTGGCGAGGAGGTGATGGTAGAGCAGGCCGAAGCGGCTATACGTGAGGCGTGCGCGGCGACAGGGGCGCAGATACAAGATTTTACCGTGGCGCCCATTTACTTGCAGGCAGGGCAGCGCGGCGCCCATCAGTGGCTAATAGAGTTTATTCAGCTGCCGCAGGACATGGACCAGTTTGTGACTGTTTTAGATACGACCTTGAAGCGGCTTAACTCTGACTACGAGGCTAAGCGTGAAGGGGATTTAGCGCTGGGGCCTCCACGAGTAGTGGCCCTTCCCCTGGGTACTTTCCATCGCTGGCTCAAAAACAAAGGACGCCTGGGGGGGCAAAACAAGGTGCCTCGGCTTTCTAACGACCGTACCTATGTGGAGGAAATATTGGCTTTGGGGACTGGCACTGCTACTAAGTTGTAACACCACATCGCCTGCTCCCCCTATCCCCGAAGAAAAGCTCTTACCCATGGTGCGCGACTGGTATGCTTTTAGGGCCAGCCTCCAAGCCCAAAATAGGCCTCCCCCCGTCACTGATAGTTTGATGCAGCTGTATACAGCTCAGCTCCTCAGACAGAACCATATATCGCCTGCTGAGTGGGATAGCCTCAAAAGTTATTTCGTTCAATATCCGAATGCTTGGAAAAACCTCTTAGAGCAAGCGCTCCAATCTCCTCCCTCTCCCTGAGATTAGTTGAGACTGAAAAACCCGGGAAGCTGTTTTTTGATTTCTTCTAAGAAGTCTTTCTCTTGGTGTGTGATATGCAAAAGAAACTGGGCAGTTCCCATAAAAAGGTGGTGGAGCGTCTGCTCTAATAAACGCTGAGAAAAGCCCGGCTCCAGATCTAAGTGAAAGTCTCCGAAAAAGTGGTTGTTTTGCCAGTATATACGAGGCCAGCGTCGTTGAGCGTTCCAGCTGTTAGCTATTTGGAGAGCTTCTGCTTCATTGGGCAGGGGGGGGATTTCTTCAAATCGTATCATGACGGTAAGGAGTTCGCCTAAGGTCCCTTGACGCATCAGCACGATGTGAGCTCTGCCCGGAAGGTGGTCGAAAGCGAAGATGAGATGAAAGTCGCCGTCTTCATCTACGGCGTGCTTGAGGTGCCGTTTCTGTAAGAAGCGGCTGATACCTTGGCTGATTTTTTCTGAGATGGTCGGCTTTTCTTTCATACGTAGGGCAGTTTAGATGAAGCTGGGCTTGTTCCTTGCTCAGGGCTAAGGGTACCACCCGAGCCTCATAGTCAAATATACGAAGAAATCCGGTCTTGGTGTTGCACCTTAGTCTATACGAGGGGGGATAAACCACAGTTCTCGGAAAAGCACCGCCACACTTACTTGGGTGTAGCGTTCGGCGACTTGGGGGTGGGGAAGCCAGCCTTGTTCTATGCTCAGAAATACTACATTTGGGGAGCGGGGAAACTGCCATCCTATACCGGCGGTGAGCGCATAACTCGTAAGGTTGGCGTAGGGCATGGTACCTATCCAGCCCCCTGCCTGATAGCGAAACCGCTTGTAAAAGGCCGGGCTGCGGGGGTCAGGCACCCATTCCCCGCCTATTCGCACCTCCCAGGTCGGGTGCGCGGGGGCTGAGGGGAGGCCAGGGCCTGTCCATGGTGCTGGGGCCGGGGTATAGCGCCCTTCGGCCCCTATGCTCCCCCGAGGGAAGCCTATCATCAGACCCGCTCCCAGCATGCCTGCATAGGACCATTTGTCCTGCTGGAGGGCAAAAGTGTCTATCAGGATATTTGTTAGAGAGAAGTTTTTTTGGAGGGTATAGAGGATTTCTCGGCGGAGCGGGGTGGAGAGGGCATAGCTTAGGCTTAGTTGCCAGGCGGTAGAGCCTAAAGTATCCTGCCAGAGGAGTCCAAGGCGGTGTTGGGTGCCATATAGACGACTCTGGGTGATTAGATAATCCGGGTAAGTCTGGGTGGAGGAGAGGAGGTTACGTTGGCGGTCATAGCTGCCCCACAGATACCCGAAGTGATAGCCTAAGGCGAGGGCCTTCCACCGAAAAGCCAGTTGGGCATACGCTTGGGTAAGTAGGCCTTCGGCTTTTTCCGAAAAAGTAAAGGGGACTGGAGTGGATTGGCTTAAGGAGCTTTGATATCCCTGCAGGGCTTGGGGCATGAGACCTATGGAGAAGCCCCAACCTTTCCCTCGGGCGAAGCTGAGTTGGAGGCTTTGGAGCCCCCCTGTGCCAAAGTAGGCTTTTTGGGTAGGGGTCGTGAGGATAGCTCGGCGGCCCCAGCCACTGAAATCGGCTTCCATAGCGGTGAGGTGGGCACTGTGGGCGGGCTGTTCTGGCAGCGGCGTCTGAAAGCCTATCAGGCTGAGGCGTCCCATGCCTAAACCCGCCCCACTGCTGGTGCGGTGGGGCAGGCCTATCCCGTACCCGCTGTGCGGATTGAAGGTAAGCTGTGCCCAGAGGGGGGTTAGCCACCAGAGGCTGAACCGTCGTGTAAGTAATGCCACCAAAGCCACACGCCTTTGAGAGTCAGGTCGGGCGCAAAGATAGCGTTTGAGGGGAGGTATCGCGCCAAAAGCGCATATTCCCCTCCGCACACCCATAACGTCGTATGGGCCGGAAGAAGGGAGAGCCATCCTTGTAGCTCAAATCCCAAGCCATGCAAGGCGCCGGCCCGCAGCGCCGAAGCAGTATCTCGTCCGAGGTGCGCTTCTACGGGCGTGAGTGAGAGTCGCGGAAGCCGGCCGGTATTTTCCGCTAAGGCCCGCAGGCGCAGGTGCGCTCCAGGCGAAATGATTCCCCCGACATGCGTTCCCTGTTCATCCAAGTAATCCAGCACAAAGGCTGTTCCTAAGCTCACTACGGCAGCAGGGAAGCGTTGGGCTGCCCACGCCGCTATCAGCTGCGCTGCGCGGTCTGCGCCCAGTTCTTGGCTATACAGGGTGGGGAAAGGGAGGGGCCGCGCCCGCGTAAGCTCTTCTGCCTCCAAAGCAGCTAAAACGGCTCGCCAGTGCTTATCGCCCCGGGTGTCTATGAAGATTACCTGATACCCTTGCCATTGCGTGAGCTCCTCAGGGGAGGCTACCAAAAAGCTTTCTTGGAGGGCCCCTTCTTCCACGAGGCCGGCCTTGACGCGGCTATTGCCAATATCTATTACGAGCTGGGCGGCCATACCACCTGCACAGCCGAAGCCGGGTACCGGTGAGTTCCCGTAGCCGTTTCTATCCTCAAGAAACCCTCCGTTTCCCAGGCAGTGATAGTCCCTTCTATCAGGTTCTCGTGAATAAGAAACTGTCCTTTGCGTAGCAAGCGCTCCATAAAGCGTTTTTGAACTTTAGGCACTGGCGCTTCGTACCAGTAAAAGAAATGGGCTTCAAAGACTTCTAAAAGGCTTTCTACTTGGGTGGGAGGGGTTCCGGACAAAGCTATACTTGTAGCGCGTAAGGAGGGCGGAAAGCTGCGCTGATAGACGTTGATACCGATACCTATGCAGGCGAAGCGGAGCTTTGACCCCTGCCAGACGGCTTCGGTGAGGAGACCGGCGAGTTTTCCTGTGGGAGTCCACAGGTCATTAGGCCATTTGAGGAAAAGCGGTTCATGCAGATGAGGGGCAAGGGTATCATATACGGCTAAGGCGGTCCGTACGGTGAGGGTGTCTGTGCCTTCTGCGGGAGAAACAAGGAAGCTGAAAGTGAGGCTTTCGCCGGGGGTAGCATGCCAAGGGGTGCCTTTGCGGCCATAGCCGGCGGTTTGGTGGCGTGTCCATACCAGGGTGCCCTGCGGCACTGCTTCCCTTTCAGCCCATGCTTTCAGGTACGCCTGGGTAGAGGGCAGCTCCTCAAAAAAATACCGCCTAAATCTCAGGGCCACCGATATAGAATAGGTCTTTCGTCGTAGGGGCGTGCCTCTCGTAGATATACACGCAGGCCTACGGGTAGCGTAGAGTCGGGATTGGCAGTACTATTGTACCCCTGTAAGCGCGCCAGCGAGCGCCCATAATGAGCTGCAATCTCGCGCAGGCTTTCGCCCCGCTGCACAATATGAATATGGGCTTTGGCTGGCGGGACAATAAGCACAGGCGCGTCTTTTTCATAAAAAGGATTCCATCTGCGGAGTTTTTCTGTCAGCGGTGGGGGGGGATAGGCCCATTCATGGTGGAGGTACGGCTCCTTGTAAATAGAGAGTACCGCTGGCGTAGAAGGGTTAAGGGAAGGGGGAGAAGCTTTCTCCTTGGGTAAGGGGAACGGAGGCGGAGATACCTCCTCGGGCGGAGCAGGGGAATCGGCTGTGGCTGTAGTATCGCTTGGAAAACTAAGACCCGCCGGTACCGAGGCGATCGCAAAAGGGAGTGTATTAGGCGCAAAAAGGGATTTTAGGGGTTCTTGGGGGGCCTCAAAGGGCACTTCTTCCCGCACCAGAAGGTAATAGGTGCTTGGACGCCTTGCAGGCAAAATGGGTTGCACGAGCCAAGGATTCAAAAGTAAAAAAGTATCTACGGAAATACCATGTTCCTGGGCAATGGCCCAGGCGGGCCGAGCAGGTCCTTGGTAAGCCACAGGCTTGAGAGCGTATATACGCTTTTTTATCAGGGACTCAAACACCAGCTTATGCGCTAAGGCGCGCAGGGCATACCAGTGGGTATTGGCGCGGATGCATACTTCATCTTTGCCGACGTATGCGGTGTCTATGTAGGGGATGGCACCGGTGCCTCCCTCGTAGTAAGCGATAATCGCGAAGAGCCAGTTACGGTGCCGGTTGTACTGCTTGGTGAGGTAGAGGGCGGCCGCTGCGCTGGAACGAAACAGGTGCTTGCGTTCATCTATGGTGTCGTTGATGATGAGTCCTACTTCCCGGGCGGTATAATCCTTAAACTGCCAATAGCCCACGGCACCCGAGCGAGAAACCGCATAGGGATTGAGGCGGCTTTCTTGGATAGCCAAGTATTTGAGGTCTTCCGGTACGCCGATGTAGCGGAGGGCTTCTTCTATATAGGGGAGGAGGGTCTCCGCCCGGGCCACTACCGCTTGGAGGGTGGGCATGTGCTCATATAGCTTGACCACATACTGCTGGAGGGCTTGGCGGGCTTCGGGGGTGATTTGGGTGCGCATGCCACAAAAAGTCATTTGCTCGGGTATCGCTGGCAGCCCCGAGAGCCACAAAAGGAGCCCTATGCCCATCAACTTACCGAGAGATGAAAGTGAAGCCGCAGCAGTCGGAGTTCTTCATAGGTGTACTCGCCGCGTAGGGCACGCATCGCTTTTTCTATGTCGTCATCTTCGGCTTCGTAGAAATAGTCAAAGACTTCTTCTACGCGGTCAGGGTCCAGCATGGTACGCACCGCATAATCCAGCTTAAGGCGTACTCCCGCCTGGAAGACAATCTGCTCTATTTTGGTAAGAAGCTCTTCTAAGGTGAGGTTGAGCCGCTGGGCGATAGTCGGGAGCGGCACGCGGTGATCTATGGACTGAATGATTTCGGCCCAATCCGCTTGTTTTTTAGGCTGGCTGGGTACGATAAGTTCCACAGGACGCTCAATATCATTTTCCTCCACATACTGCTGTATGAGTTCTACAAAGGGTCGGCCAAACTTTTGGGCTTTTACCGGTCCTACCCCTGGGATGCGTTCCAGCTCTTCTGAAGTGATGGGGTATTGGGTGGCCATTTCTATGAGCGTAGGCTCTTGAAAGATAACATACGGGGGGACGCGCCGTTCATCCGCTATGCGCTTGCGTAAGGCTTTGAGTTTCTCCAAAAGGACCTCGTCGTGTAGGGTGAGCTCTTCTATAAGGCCTTCTTCATCAGCTGTGGCTGGGGTTCTATCATAAGGAGGGTATAGCGTGATAGGGTGCGGATTTTCTAAAAATGCCTTGCCTTTTTCTGTAAGCTGTACTAAGGTGTAGTCGCTCGGATCCCGCTGAAGGTAACCTTCTACCATGAGCTGCGCTACATACGATTTGATTTCATCTAAACTGTGCCCCTTAAGTTTGCCGAAAGTAGGTAGGGTACGTCCCGCGATCTCGCCCTGTAGCCCTACTACATGGTCCAAAACCGGGATGAGCGGGAAGCGCTCCAAATGCGCAATAGTTTCTAAGATAGGTTTAGCTATCTCTTGCCCGTCAAAGCTTTTCTTGGGGTAGCGACAGTTGTCACACATGCCCCCACATTTATCGGCTTCGTACGATTCGCCAAAGTACTGTAAGAGGAACTTTCGGCGGCATTGGCCCGTCTCACAGAAATACGCCATCTCTTGTAGAAGGAAAACTATCGCTTCGCGTTCGCTGGCGGGCTTATCTTTGAGGAAGCGGTCCAGCTTCAAAATGTCGTTGTAGTCATAGTATAAAATGCAATCGGAAGGTAGGCCATCCCTACCGGCTCGTCCTGTTTCTTGGTAGTAGTTTTCAATACTTTTCGGTACATCGTAGTGAATCACAAAGCGCACATCCGGCTTGTCTATGCCCATACCGAAGGCTATGGTGGCTACAATCACTTGGATTTCTTCATTGAGGAAGGCGTCTTGGTTGCGGTTTCGGGTGGCCGCGTCCATGCCGGCATGGTAGGGGAGTGCTTTTATACCATTGGCTTGAAGCGTTTGGGCTACCTCTTCTACCCGTCGCCGGGAATGGCAATACACAATACCCGATTGCCCCGGCCGAGAACGAATGTACTGTACAATCTCCTTGAGGGTCGTCTGCTGTGAACGCTTAGGGGTGATTTGATAGTACAGATTGGGCCGGTTGAAGCTGGTACGAAAAATCACTGCGTCCGGAATCTCTAAGTTTTCCAATATATCTCGTTGGACGCGGGGTGTGGCCGTAGCGGTCAGCGCGATAAAAGGCACCGGTTCTAAGCCCCGGAACGCATGCCGGATCCGCCGATATTCTGGGCGGAAGTCATGGCCCCATTCCGAGATACAGTGCGCTTCATCCACTGCTACGAAACTTATTTTGAGTTGATGAAGGGTATCTGCGAAGTTCTCGCTCAAAAGAGTCTCTGGGGCCACATATAAAAGCTTGACTTCGCCTCGGAGGCACTTTTGTTTTACTTCTTCATATTCGCGTCTGGAGAGGCTGCTATTCAAAAACTCTGCGGGGATGTCATAGGCCTGCATTTGGTCTACTTGGTTTTTCATGAGGGCGATAAGCGGAGAAATGACGATAGCCGTGCCCGGCATGAGGAGGGCTGGGAGCTGATAACAAAGCGACTTGCCGGCCCCCGTGGGCATGATAACCATTACATTTTTCCCGGAGAGCAAGGTGCGAATAATCTCCTCCTGCGGCCCCCGAAAAGCAGCGTAGCCAAAGTACTGCTGCAGGGCCTCTTTCAGGTCCAAAGTAGTCGCCGACATATCCTCCATAGCCATTTCGTACCTTTGTCAAAGATAAGCAAAAACTCTCCATGCATAGCGAACTGGGGCGATGGGTCATCCGTACCGAAGCGGAAGCCCTCCTGTCCATAGCCGACAAAATAGACTCCCACTTTGACACCTTGGTAGATAAGATTTTACAGAGCACCGGTAAGGTGGTTCTCACCGGCGTAGGGAAAAGTGCCCATATTGCAGCCAAGATTACGGCTACCCTAAACTCGGTGGGTACGCCCGCGGTGTGGCTGCATGCTACCGAGGCGGTGCATGGGGATGTAGGGATTGTTCAACCGGGGGATGTAGTGCTCATTTTCTCTAAGAGTGGGGAGACCCCCGAGGTCCGAGCGCTTCTGCCGGTGTTACGGGAGCGGGGCGCTTACTTAGTGGCTTGTGTGGGGCAGCCCGAAAGTGCTGTCGCACGGGCAGCCGACTTGGTGATAGACCTCTCCGTAGCAAAAGAAGCTTGTCCCCATAACCTTACGCCTACGGCTTCCACGACGGTAGCGCTGGCGTTTGGGGATGCCTTAGCTATCGCGCTTATGCAAGCCCGGCGCTTCGGCCCAGAGGACTTCGCTGCGACCCATCCCGCCGGCACCCTCGGGAAAAGGCTCCTCCTGCGCGTCCGTGACATTGCCGAACCCACCCTGCCCGCTGTGCCCGAAAATGCCTCTTTTAAAGAAACCCTTATCGCCATTACCGCTGGACGAAAAGGCGCTGTGGCTGTCCTTGCCTCCGATAGCACCCTCCTACGCGGAATCATTACAGACGGAGATATTCGTCGTACCCTGGAAAAGTATCCCCCTGAAGCTCTGCTTGCCTTGCGCGCCGTAGATATGGCTACCTCTTCTCCCAAAACCATAGACCTGAATCAAAAAGCCTACGAAGCCCTCCACCTCATGCGCACCCACAAAGTCTCCCAACTCATCGTATTAGAAGAAGGACAGCCGTGGGGTATGATTCACTTCCATGACCTTATACGAGAAGGCCTCCAATGATAGCACGCACGCATGCTGTACTCTTAGCCGGCGGGAGTGGTACCCGCTTCTGGCCTGTCAGTAGGGCCGCCCATCCTAAGCAGTTTTTAGACATCTTAGGCACTGGCCGCTCCCTCCTCCAATCTACCGTAGCGCGAGTCCAACAGCTCATCCCTCCCGAACATCTCTGGATAGTTGGCAGCCAAGCCCATGCCGCCTTGATTGCCCAGCAAGTGCCCCATCTCCTGGAAGACCATCGCCTCTTAGAACCCCTCCAACGCAATACCGCTTTTAGTATCCTTTGGGCTACGCAGGTGATTGCAGCCCAGGAGCCAGACGCCATCCTGTGGATACTTCCCGCTGACCATTATATCCCTGATGAAAAAACTTTCCTCGCCCTTGTACAGCGTGTCCTCACCGAATGCGACTTTTCCGAAGCTATCCTTACCGTGGGCATCCGTCCCCGCTATCCGCATACGGGGTATGGGTATATCCAGTTTATCCCCACGGCAGGGCGTCTCTGCCAGCCTGTCAAGACCTTCACGGAAAAACCCTCCAAAGAGCTGGCGCAGCTCTTCGTCCAAAGCGGGGACTTTCTCTGGAATAGCGGCATGTTTATTGCTTCTGCAGCAGTGATCAAGAGAGCTTTCCAGACACATGCACCAGATATGTACGAGCTTCTTCCTGAAGGGGGGGAGTATACGCCAGAGGTTCTTCAACGGGCTTTTCAGCAAGCGCCTTCCATTTCATTTGACTATGCCATCATGGAGAAATACCAGCCTGTGTTGGTGGTGGAAGGGGATTTTGCTTGGTGGGATTTAGGTGGGTGGAATGCTGTCCATGAAGTCTCTCCCCAAGATGCCCATGGCAATACGGCGCTGGGCCAGGTGCTTATGGAGGGAGTAAAAAATACCCTGTTTTTTGCTTCACGTTCGGATAAACTGATTATTGCGCAGGGGCTCGAGGGGTATTTGGTCATAGATACAGACGATGTGCTGTTGATTGTACCGAAAAATGCAGAACAAGACATCCGGGAGTGGGTGCAGCGCCTGCGCGCCGAAGGGCGCCCCCGCTACTTGTGATGTCCTGGGTAGCTCCTATGGAGCCGCGCATGCTTACAGACCTTCTGGGGAACTCGCGCCTTTTATGCAACCCATAGCCAGGAAAATGCGTATATATCCATGGTAGCCTACTTGTACGGAAGCACTCATTTTTTTGGCTCCCCAGCGAAAAGGTGAGGCTTTTTTACAAGGTGCCTACTCTCCTGTAAAGAAGGAGGAGTAAGCTCTCAGGTTGCCTCTCTCTTTTCGCTATATGGAGCAAAGAAGCAATACCATATTTTTTCAGAACCTTGGAGGGTTGGGGGTTCTCCTCTTTTTTCTGGGAGACCTCCAAGCGCAGGTGGAATTCGTAAAAACCCCACAAAAGGTTTCTGACTCAGTCAGGTATTGCCTAAATGTCGGTAACCGTTTTTTGGATTCCAGCCGGTACCAGGAAGCCTTAGAGTGGTATAACCAAGCTTTGGCCCTAATGCCTGATTATGCCCCTGCTTTATACAACCGGGGCTTGGCGCTCCTCAGCATAGGCCGCTATCGGGAAGCCATAGCAGACTTTGATGCAGTCGAAACTACTTTTTCGGATGATCCTTACCTGTATCTGTGGCGTGGTTTAGCGTACATGGAAGTTGGTCGTCATGAAGCAGGTATAGAAGACTTTGGCCGGGCCATAGCCCTCAACCCCAAGTTTATCTACGCCTATATTTCCCGAGGCAACGCCCGAGTCGAACGAGACCAGTACGACCAAGCCGAGCAAGATTTTGCGGCTGCTGGCCGCATAGACCCTATCAACCTGGCGCTCTTCTATGGGCGTGGGGCTCTCGCCATGGCCAGAGAACGCTACTTAGAGGCTATTGAGATCTATACCAGAGGCATAACTTTCTATCCTAATGCACTGGACCTGTACCTTATGCGGGGTGTTGCTTACAACAAAATAGGACTCTATGCAGAAGCTTTGGCTGATTTTCAAACTATCCTCCAGAAGGACCCTACCCATATTCCGGCTAGGGACCTTCTCGAGGCCATTCGTCGGCAGTATGACCTTGAGTGATATACAACCGTATTCCTTCCTCTTTGGGAAGGCGCATCCGATGAAAGGCCGCGTGGTTTCGGCCTTTTGGGTCACAGTAGCTTCTCATGGTGTTTTTTCGGCTGAGCAGCTCTATCCTTCCTTTCGGCACAAAGAACCCCCTAAAATCCCTCCCGGCGGCGGAGGCATGAGAATACTATGATGCGAGATAAAAACCATATACCTACAAATGCTATGACTAAGGTAGATATGTCCTTCTGGAAGGTTTACCGTTTCGTCTCTTTGATGGTTTTGGTGTTGTTTGTAGTATTGGTATTGTCGGTGCTGGCACTGCCGATCTTATTCTTTGGGGTCCTTGATATCGACCCTTCCTCTGAGGTATCTTTGATTTTATGGCTATTTATCGCAGTTATTGGTTTTATTTCATGGTTTCTTTATTACAAATATTTGGCTCCTGCAGGGAGTGCTCATAAGATAATTCAATATGCTTCAGAGAATGGTCGGTGGGTGGAGGCTAAGTTCGTACGCATACAGGATAGGCGCGTTCGAACTTCCCGTTCCTTCCTCTGGTATGAATATGCTTCTGTGTTAGAGTTCGAGGTAGAGGGGGAGCGGGTGGTTTTTCATGTACATAAACATGCCGATGAGGTTTCGGCTTTCCCCCAAAAAGGCGAATCTATAACGTTTTGGCAGGTGCCCGCTTTGCCTTCCATAAATGACAAGATTCTTTCTAACATTAGATATAACTACTTCTGGTTCAGTTATACAAGTCGGTTTTACTACCTCTGGATTTCTGCCGCAAATAAGAAAAAATAAAGTTGTACTTGTGTCTCCTTGTCAGGGCTATTGTTTTTTGACAGGCTGTCGTGCGGGATGCGCAGGCGAGGTAAAGATAGAGGGGATATGCACTCTCTGAGGGTGCAACCTTTTGTAAGGCTAAAGCGTATTTACTCTATCATGACCCAGATGTATAGGAAGGTCCTATCTTTTTGCACAGGCGAAGGGAGAGAGCCTTTCTTTACTTCAAGAGGACCTTTGTATAAGAGGTCCGGGGGTCTGGCACTCTTTCCCGTAGCCTATGCGTACTTATACTCATATAGGGGTCCTCTTCATAGTAGGAGCGCTTAGTTTGGATAGGGCCTATAGCCAGCATCAGCGGCTCAAAAGCCTCTTAGAGGAAACGGGTCTCAAGTATTCCTTGGATAATGCCAAGAACTTTAAGCTACGTTTTTCGCTGGAAGAGAGCCGCTCGCAGGAAGTTATCATCATAAATCCTACGGATCAAATACAAGAGGAGCCCATAGTGCACATTTTTTCGGTAGGGTTTGAGGGCACTGAGGTTCCGTCAGACTTAATGCAAAAAATGCTTTCCGAAAATCGCTCCCGCAAAATAGGTAACTGGGAACTCATGCTGGTGGGTAATACTATTTATGGATTTTTTAGTATAAAAGCGCCTCTTTCTGCTTTGGATGCCAATCTACTTAGGATACTCTGTCAGGTAGCGGCTCTAACTGCAGATGAGTTTGAAAAAGAGGTTATGGGCGTGGATAACTAATACAATCGTATAGCCTATGTTTTCTCTCAAAAGTAGCCATGTAGGGGCACTGGCTTTCGTCGGTGCTATAAGCATGGGATGGGCCCAAGAAGCCCAGATAAAACGCGTACTCTCCCAAGCTCAGCTGGAATATAAAGTGTTGAACTCAGGCAACTTCGCCTTAGTTTTCCAGACAGAGGGTGGCCGTACGCAAATAGTCTTTATAAACAGCCAGATGGAGGACCTAAAAGGATACCCCATTATAAAGCTCTGGTCTGTGGTCTATCAAGGTAAAACCCTGGATAAACTGGTATTAGGACGCCTGCTCTTGTATCCTGCCCAATATAAAATCGTAGGCTCCGAGATAACGGAAGAAGAGGGACAGGTATTTGGCGTCTATACCATAAAGATACCGTTTTCTGCTTTCACACCGAATATGGCTAAGGCACTATGCGAGATGTTAGCGAATATGTCAGACAAATCAGAAGCTGAGTTGCGGAAAGGGGCGAACGATTTTTAGGGGTAATATGAAAATTATTGGCTGGATAGTTTTACAGGGTCTGGTCTGGGCGCAGGTAGGGAGCCCGCCGCACGAGAAGTACCTTTCAGCGGTGGCTGCGGCTCGGCGTCGGGATACGGTGCAAGCTATACAGCTTCTCAGAGAGGTGCTGACAGCCCAGCCGTCGCACCTACGAGCGGCGGTGTATCTCGGTCGCTTGTACTTGGATAAGCGACAATATAGCGCTTTGCGGGCAATAGGCTGGTCACTTGTACAGCAGGGGCCTTCTGCGGCTGTGGCACAAGGGTGGGGGGTATTTTTCTTGGGGTCAGCGTACACTGCTGCACAGCAGGAAGACTCGCTGGATATGCTGTGGCGACGTTTTGTACTGCCATACCGGCGCGACTCGTTGTATATTCTTAGGAGCGTTTCAAAAGCTGCTGAAAAAGGCAAGATCTCTGCAGCCGCTTTACAGGGGATAGCTTCAAGCGGTTTACTCGTCTCGGATACGGGGCTCCTGCCAGTGCCTGTGCCGTTTTTCCCCAGCAACCTGGGACCAAATGTAAATACTCCGTACTCGGAATACTTCCCCAGCCTCACTGCAGATAGTCGCCGGCTCTACTTTACTACGACGCGGCCTAAGCCAGGGCGTGCCCTTCCCTCTGGAGAACAGTCTGATGAAGACATTTACTGGTGTGAGGGGGAGGCTCGTGCGGTTACTTGGGGACCTCCTACCGCGCTCCCCATCAACACAGATAAACATGAAGGGGCTTCATTCTTCTCTTCTGATGGCCAGACGGTTATTTTTGGCATGTGCCATCTCCCGGAGGGGTATGGGGATTGTGATATGTATGTGTCTCGGCTACATGGTACGGTTTGGTCTAAACCGGTTAACCTGGGTCCGGTCATAAATACGAAGTACTGGGATACGCAACCTTGCCTTTCTGCGGATGGAAAACGACTCTATTTTGCATCGGATAGACCTGGCGGCATGGGAGGGGCAGATATTTGGTACAGCGATTGGAAGGATGGGCAGTGGCAGCCTCCCGTCAATCTCGGTCCCCCTATCAATACGAGAGAGGACGAGTATAATCCCTTTATAGCGGCGGATGGCAAAACGTTGTACTTTGGGTCTACAGGACATCCCGGCTATGGCGGAAGAGATATGTTCTTCTCGGTGCTTACCTCCTTGGGTTGGTCGGAGCCTAAAAACTTAGGATATCCTTTCAATACAGAGAAAGATGAGAAGTCCTTATTCGTGGATACTCGGGGAGAATATGCGTATGTAGCCTTGGAGCGGCCAGAAGGGAAAGGGCGTGAAGATATTTATGTGTTTCGGCTGTGGCCGGAGATAAAGCCTGTGGGATTAGCGACCTATGTACGGGGCCAGGTGATAGATGCTAAGTCGCGTGCGCCCTTGGGCGCAACCATTAAGGTGGTAGATATAGAGAGCCGAGATACGGTTCGTTCGCTCACTTCTAATCAGGCAACCGGAGAGTTTATATTATCGCTGCCGTTGGGGCGGCGGTATGCTTGTTTTGCCGAAAGTCCAGGGTATCTTTTTTATAGTGGGCATTTTGATCTGAGCCACACCGATACGGTGTATAACTTGCTCATACCGCTGCAGAAGGTAGAGAAGGGCGCATCCCTTACGCTGCGGAATGTATTCTTTGATTTTGACAAGGCGACCTTACGGCCGGAGTCAGAAGTAGAGCTGCGGGAAGTGGCTCGCCTCCTGCGAGAGAACCCTCGTTGGCGCGTAGAAGTACAAGGCCATACCGATAGCATAGGTACGGCTTCGTATAACCAGACTTTGTCTCAACGGCGGGCGGAGGCGGTGCGAACCTACCTTATCGAGCAAGGGATAGCCGCTGAACGCATTACAGCTCGGGGCTACGGTTTTACTCGTCCAGTGGCTACCAACCGCACCGGAGAAGGACGAGCTCTGAATCGTCGTACAGAGATTGTATTTGTAGAATGAGCTATGTTACGGTGTAAGTATGTATATCAGATCGTAAGCTTGGTGGGGCTAAGCTCCTTATGGGCGCAAGGGCTTTGGGCAGAAGCAGAGAAGGCTTTTTTCCAAGGCGAGTATGCGCAGGCGCTTAGTTTGTACGACTCCTTGGGGCGCACGGCAGAAGGGCGTCGTGTGCCGGCCCTGCGACTTCTATCGCGACAGGCGGAATGTCATGTGCAGTTAGCGCACTATGAGGTGGCCCAGCGCCTCTGCGACGAAGGTCTGCAAAAAGCCCAAAGTGCTCGGGATACTATCAGCCAGGGATTATTTCTGCGCGCACAAGGACTCCTTTACACGAAACTAAACCAGTTTGAGGAGGGCTTGAAAACGCTCTCCGAGGCTGTGTCCTTACTCGGTAGAGATACGGTATTTCGCTATATGACCCTCCTCACGATAGCTACGGTTTACCATGAAACAGCTCAGTACGCCATTGCAGAGAGTCTTTATAGAGCAGTGGCAGATTTCTATAAGCTACACTTTGGAGATAAAAGCTTACAATATAGTAAGGTACTGCATAATCTTGGAGTTTTATATCTTTATCAAGAAAAGTACGATATGGGCATGGATGTTCTTGGTGAGTCGGCAGATATATTCAAAGAAGTGGTTGGAGAATATTCATTCTATTATGGCAGTACCATTATGAACTTAGCCATAGCTTTTGGGGGTAAAGGGCGGCTATATGAGTCGGACTCGCTGTATCGGATAAGCATAGAGGTGTTTAGACGCGTGTTGGGAGAAAGGCATCCACTGTATATTGCCGGGTTAGCGGGCTTAGCCACTGCGCGAATGAATCAAGGGCGGCTCGGAGAGGCAGAGCAGCTCTACCTACAAGCCATACAACTATGGGAAGCCGCTTCTCTGCCCCTCACGCATTCCTCTTACCTTACCCTTTGGATGAACTTAGCGGGCATCTATGAACAAAAAGGTCAATATACACAAGCTGAAAATATATATCTCAAAGTATTAGATGGTAGAAAAAAGATATTTGGGGATTCGCACCCTCTTTTAGCGTCTATTTATCTAAATATCGCTCATAACTACGCGAATCAGGGTTACTTAGATGAAGCGAGCAAACTCTGCTATATGGCAGAGGCTATACTTAGACAAAATGAAGCTACGGCGACGCCTGATTATGGTCTTGTACTGCTCAATTTAGCCCAACTGAATGAACAAACAGGGCGTTTATCGGTGGCTGACTCCTTCGCCAGTTACGCGCAGGCGATATTTTCTATGAGCTTAAGCCCCCAACATCGGTACGTTCGTTCCGCTTGGCTATATCGGAGCGAGCTGGCACATAAACTTGGACGAGAATCCGAGGCGGACTCGCTCTACGCCTTGGCCGAAGAGGCTTATAGGCAAGCTACTGGCGTGACTTCTCTGGCCTATGCAGCGGTGCTGCTCCATCGTACCCTAATGGAGATAGATAGAGGAAGGTATGCTCAGGCCGAGTCTCTTATGCATAAAATCCAAAGTATTTATAATACATTCCAGCTTATACCTACACATGACAACTATTTACAATTTAGGTACTTACAAGCTAAGATGTACGCCCGACAGGGGAAGTTTTCCCTTTCAGACTCAGCTTATATGAGTCTCATAAACCAGACTTTTAATCGCATAGCATCAGATTTTCCTGCTCTTTCAGCTCAGCAACGCATCGGTTTGTTGAATAGTTTGTTGGGATTTATTCTTCCTGTACAGCTATATTGTATTCGACAGTCGGCACGGAATCCTGTTCTTGTTGAGATAGGGTATTTTCTGGCTCGGAGTATAAAAGGGTTAGTACTTACTTCTACGGAGCAGCTGCGGCATGCGGTGGAGCTGTCTGGGGATAGTGTGGCTTTGGGGCTTCTGGCCGAGTGGCGTACCCTGAATGACATGTATGCCTATTATTTGAGCACAGAAGCCTATGAAGCAGCTGACTCTATCCGACGTATAGCGTATAGGGTAGAAAAAAAGATTGCGGAACGGGTTCCTGCGGCGCAGTTACAGTTACCGCATCCCCTCAAGGACCAGGCTATGCCTACCTTGCGTAAGGGGCAAGCTGTCGTGGAGGTGGCTCGGGTGCCTTATGGAGACTCGGTAGTGTATGCGTTTTACCTGCTTACGCCGCAGCGGAAGGACGTGCGTCTGCAGCTTTTCACACGCTGGGTGGATCCCGATTGGGAAGCGCGCATGAATACCGCCTATGAGATATTTCGTTCGCCGGGGGCCGAAGTGACAGGCTATACCTATAAAAATCTGTGGGCTTTCATAGATAGTCTGCTACCTAAGGGCACGAAGGAGGTCTTTTTTGCCCCAGATGGCGTGTATTATCGGGTGAATGTGGCTTCCCTGTATGATGCGGATAGCCGTGCCTATGTAGCGGATAAGTATGCGGTTCGGTATGTAGCGACGAGTCGGCGGCTCTTAGACACGCGTCCGAAGCCTGCTTCTCGAGGGCCGGTGGTGATAGGGAATCCCGCTTTTGGCAGTGAGCCGTCCTCAGGGGAGCAACGTTCGGTGCGGAGTTTTCGGGCATTTCCCTATGGGATACCTGCGCTGCCGGGGGCTGAGGCTGAAGCGCAAGCGGTCGCGACGCTTTTGGGGACGCAGCCGGTTATCGGTGCAGCTGCTACCGAAGCTTATGTGAAGGGAATAACTTCCCCGAGGGTCCTCCATATAGCTACCCATGGATACTTTTTGGGGGAAGGCCTGCATGTGGCTACGCAGGCGGGCTTGCTCTTTGCCCAAGCGCAGCTGTGGGATAGCTTAGCCCCAGCCTTAGGTGAGGAGGATGGCCGCCTCACCCTCCAAGAAGTACTCAGCTTGAACCTTCTGGGTACGGACTTGGTGGTGCTCTCGGCCTGTGAGACGGGCTTAGGTGCCGTACATGCCGAAGGCCTATATGGCTTGCAACGGGCCTTCTTAGAGGCAGGCGCTCAAGCGGTTATAAGTACCCTCTGGCAAATAGACGATATGGCTACCAAGGCGCTAATGGAAAAGTTTTATGCTTACTGGCTTCAGGAAGAGCAAAAATCTGAGCTAATCTACCAAGCTTTTGGTAAAGCTGTGGATGACCTACGTAAGAAGTATGCGTCTCCGTATTACTGGGGAGCATTTATCCTAATGGAATAGCGTATGCGGGGTGATGGTCAATCGGGTCGCAGGTTGTGGGCTCTCCTACGAGCCGAGCTTGGTCAAGATATCAGGAGAACAGGCCAAGAAAGTAGGCTTATAAGAAGTGGCGCCCTTATGCAACCTTGTAGGGAAGTTATGCGTATATATTTGGTTACTCTTGCTATCTTATTCCTTTTCCTTCATCGGGAAAGGAGGGGGTGGAAGGGTGCAATTGCTGCGTTATGCTTATGAGTACCTACTCATACCTTAGGACCCTCCTCATAGTAGGAGGCACATTTCTGAGCCCGCTTGTGGCACAGAATCAGCAGATTAAAAAGCTTTTGGACAAAGCCGGATTGAAGTATGAGGTAACCGAAGGCGGTGACTTCAAGCTTACCTTTAACATCGGAGATGGGCGGTCTCAGCTTGTATTTATTGAGGGCTCTATGGAAGAGATGGGGGGCCAGTCTATTGTAGAGATTTGGTCACCAGGCTACAAGGGAGCGGAGATATCCGAAAAGACACTCGCCTATCTTTTAGTAGAAAGTGGTAAAAAGAAGGTAGGTGCATGGGAGGTTATGTCCGATAATGACAACATATATGCGGTTTTCATGGTGAAGGTTCCTCTGGCTTCTCTCTCGCCAGGCTTTTTGAGGTCAGCTTGTGAAGGGGCCGCACTTACGGCAGATAATGCAGAAAAAACATTCTTGCAAAGCGATGAACTCTGAAAATATTATGCGTATGAATACGAGAGCTTTTTCGATTTTAGGTGTCGTTTTACTGATTGGTGGAGGGCTTTTTGCCCAGAGTCCTAATCCCAAAATTAAGCGTATTCTGGATCAGGCGCAGCTTAAGTACCAAGTGGATAAAGATGGGGACTTCAAGATGACCTTTGGGTTGGAGAATGAGCGTTCTCAGTTGGTCTATGTGATGTCCGGTACGGAGGAGTTTTCGGGGGAGCCCATAGTAGAGATATGGTCTCCTGCGTACAAAGGAGCGGAGATTTCCCAAGAGACGTTGGTGCAATTAGCGGTGGATGGCCAGAAGCGGAAGATTGGGGGGTGGCAGCTTACGACCGGCTCGGAGACTATTTATGCGGTGTTTAAGGCGAAGGTGCCGCTTGCTGCGCTCACGCCTGAGTTTATGCGGGCGGTATGTGGGGGAGTAGCGAGCGTAGCCGATGAGATGGAGCAAGCGGTGATGCATGGGTCGGATGACTTTTGAGGGGGAGGGGCGGCCACCCCGTAGGGGTGGCCGCCCCATGTGTTGCCCTGACCCCCGCTAAGGGATAGACCCAGGGCAAAAGCTCCCTGCCCTTGACAATCTCAAAATCTTTGTACCTTTGCGGTGCTTGCCCGGTCGTCTAACGGTAGGACAGCAGATTTTGGGTCTGCGTGTGGGGGTTCGAATCCTCCCCGGGCAACAGGGTGCCTGCCGATACCCCCGTCAAGCTATTTGCTGGATCAGCTTCGCTCTCCTTTGCAGAAAAAGTCGCCCAGCAGTACGGCCAGTCCTTAGGTAAGCTCACCTTGCATCGCTTCTCAGATGGGGAGATGATGCCCAAGTACGAGGAGTCCATCCGTGGCGCGCATGTGTGCCTCATCCAATCTACCGCTGCCCCCGCCGATAACCTCATGGAACTCCTTCTCCTGATAGATGCGGCGCGCAGGGCCTCGGCAGAGACTATCACGGCGGTTATTCCTTACTACGGCTATGCCCGTCAAGACCGCAAAGAAGAAGGCCGCGTCTCCATCGGCGCTAAGCTCGTAGCTAACCTGCTGCAAGCCGCTGGAGCCTCACGTATCGTTACGATGGACCTCCATGCTGGGCAGATACAGGGTTTTTTTGATATCCCGCTGGATAACTTAGAAGCCTCCGTAGTGCATATTCCTTATGTGCAAAAACTGGGACTGGAACCGCTGGTGATTGTGTCGCCGGATGCCGGTGGAACAGCCCGAGCCCGTAAATACGCTCGTCACCTCCATGCCGACCTCGCACTGGTGGATAAATACCGCGCCCAAGCCAACCAAGTGCATTCGATGCGCCTCATCGGTGAGGTGCGGGGGAAGCATGCCCTTATCGTGGATGACTTGGTAGATACCGCCGGCACGCTCGTCAAAGCCGCTACCCTGCTCATGGAAGAAGGCGCCCTGTCCGTGCGTGCGTGCGTAACCCACCCTGTCCTTTCTGGCCCTGCTTACGAACGCATCGCTACCTCCCCCCTCGCCGAACTCATCGTTACCGATACCCTCCCCCTGCGCCAAGGCCTGGACAAGATTACAGTGCTTTCGGTGGCGTCCATCTTTGCTCAAGCTCTCCACAATATACACCACCACGAGTCCGTGAGTGCTTTGTTTTATGCATGATAGGGTATGTAACGCTTACTGCAAAGAGTCTCTCTCGGATATGGCTTGGGTCTCTGGCGGTGCTACCTTCTATCAGACGCCCCTTTATAGGATGCAGGCTGGACAACCATCCTCTTGTTGCGGTGTTGCTTTTCTTTCGGAGCTACCGCGTGCCTTTCTTTATAGCACGCCTGAGCTGCGCCTCGCGTAAAGAACACAGGTATAGGTAAGGCGAAGTCAAAGGTTTATCTTGCTATCTCTCTTGGTTTCGTTGCATGCCCTTGTCAGGGTACTCTTCATCGGAAAGCAAGCATGAGGTTAGGATCTCTTAGGGGGGGCATTACCTGCTGGCACACAAGCCTACCACTGCGTCCGGAGCGCCAGCGTGACCGTTCGCCCTAAGAAAGGCATGTTACCCACGCTTAGGTGGTCCCAGCCGTAGGTATTTAGGAGATTTTCCACGGACATATCCAGAAAAACAGCAAGGTTTTCGGTCTGAGAAAAGCGGTGTAACGGTAGGTGATAGCTATACCGCAGGTGTACGAGGGCATAAGCGGGGGTAAAGTCCTCTATGTATATCGTACGGGACAAGCGCTTTTGGGCGGCTGCGGCGTAAACCTCTGTGGTAAAGCGATGGCTTTTATACAGCTGAGTGAAGCGCAAGCGTCCCCATAAAGGGTATATCCATGGGAGCGGTTCGTGGAGGGAGACATGCCAGCCGTAGGTATAGCCGGCCCAGCCTTCTATGAGCTGACCTGAAGCCAAGTGCCCCCTACTGGTAAGCGTAAATCCTGTCGTGAGGGCTTCCCCCGTATTGCGGAGGAGGCGCCACGCTTGTAGTGTGGCGTTGGTGAGGCTGCCCGCCCGCAAAAAAGTTATAGGTGCGATATACGCCCAAAGGTAGTTGTAAAATCCCCGAATCTCTATGTGAAAGGCCTCTCGCTGATAACGATAGCTCGTCTCGGTGCGTAAGAGTTTTTCGGGTACCAGGGCAGAGTTGCCCATCTGTATGCTATTGTCCATGGGCACATACAAGTAGTAAGCATAGAGTTCGGTGTGGGTGGGGGGGCGTGTCCCTATCTGGGTGCTTAGTTGGAAGGTGTGGGCTTTGCGCGTGTAGCCTAAAGAAAGTTTGCCTTGGTAAGTCCAAAATGCGCTGCGGGTGTAGCTTTGCCCGGCATAGTATTCCTGGTAGACGCGTAAGGGGGCAAAGTGGAGGGTATCGCCCACCGCATACTGCAAGTAAGTCACGCCTGCTTCGGGGTGGATTTGCCAGGGGGGCTTTTGGTAGCGTAGGCTCAGGTGAGTAGAAGCCTGCTGGAACCGAATGTCGGACAGATTACGCAGGAACATCGGCGTGCCGCCACTCAAGGGGTACATGGTCATGTCAGCGCTGGCCGTGCTGTAGCTGTACTCGGCGTGGTGGTGTAGCGTAAAAGGGCCTTGCTGCCACCAGCGTATCTCCGAGGAAGCACCGGCGGTGCGTGTGAGCCCCTTCATCGGCATGTGCATCCCCGGCATGACGATGCGCTGGCGTATCTCGCTTTCGGAACGGCCCTCATCCGTCATGTCGTGAAAGACGGTATTGCCATACACTTGGACGGCTACACGTTCGCCCCACAAATAGCGCAGCCGTGCTAAGTGCATCGCCGAATGGCGCGTATCCATAATGAGAGCAGGATATGCTACATCGTACAAGTAATCGCCTAAGTATGAAAGTTCTACGCGGCTTTGAGGGCTTATCTGGTAGGAGGCAGTAGCGTAAAGGTGAGCTTTTTTGAAGGGATTTAGGTCAAATAGTGTATCTTTTGCCCATGCAGGAACATCCCAGGCCACACCGGGGGTGCGGGTGTTTCCGGTGCGATAGCTCCCTCCATAACGCAGGGTTAGGCCTGAGGCGAAAGCCCAGCGTTTAGAAGTCTGCCGGTGCCGTGCCGTGCAAAAGAAACGATTATAGTTGTCGCTGACAGCTATGGTGGCGTTGCCGCCGGAGGGGCCCGTGGCTGAGAGAAGCTGTGCGGATAAAGTGGGTGTTGCGCCCCAGGCTTGTCGATTTTCCCAAGAGGCGCCCGCTATGCTGGAAGCTTCTGTAAAGGTGAGTACAGGGTCCATCTTATCCACGCAGGCAGGGACCACGCGCATGCCCTCTATGGTAACCTGCATTTGCTGAGGGAGGAAGCCCTGATATACTACTTCTTGCGCAAAGGGTACGCTGCGATATACGAGCTTGAGGTCGGGCAAGAGCTGAGCTACTTTCTCGGGGCCTGACTGAGTGGAGGCAGCGCTTATGGCTTGGGGACTCATGCTTACGATGGGCACACTGTCCAAGAAGTACTCCGGCAAGCTATCCCGGTCTTGTGCCCACACCCACCCCAAGAGTAGCCAAAAGCCCCTCTTCATTTCAGGGAAGTACTTGGAGGAGCAGGGGTCGAACGGTTTGCCATACGGAGGCAAAGAAGAGGCCCCAGCATACCATAGCTATGGTCATGCGCTGTCCGATGAGGTGCCTTGGGCTGCCAAAGGCTAAGGCGATAGCGGTACCGATAGGCGGGCTGAGGATGGGGGGGGTGAGGAAGGCTACGCCCCATAGCCCGTACTTAGCCCAGAGGCGGGCCCATTTTTCCGAGGGGGTGAAGTGGGCCGGGCGTCCTCTGCGTTGAGCTATCCACGCTCGGATTTTATCCCCAAAGTAGGTAAAGAGCCATACGCCGAGAATACCCCCGACCGTGGTGCTCAAAAACTGCTCCCAAAAGCTTAGCTTAAGAGCCATGCTCATGCCTACCCCTACCATGAATTTCAGGGCGCTCATGAGGGCAATAGAGAGGTAGGAAAGCCAGGACACCTCAGCTGTGAAGGGCGCCATACGCTAAGTCACCTGCATCCCCCAGCCCGGGTACGATATACGCACGGGCGGTGAGCTCTTTGTCCACGGCCCCTACGTATAAATGAGCCTGGGGCAGCTTTTTTTGCACGGCTTTGATGCCGTATTCCGAAGCAATGAGGGCCATGATGAAAAGATTTTTGGGTTGGCCCCGCAGGAGGAGGGCTTCGTACGAGAGGAGGAGGCTATTACCGGTAGCCAGCATGGGGTCCATAAGAATGACGATTCGTCCAGTGAGGGAGGGCACCGCTAAGTAATCTACCTGTACTTGCACTTCACGGTTGGTGAGTTCGGTGCGGTAGGCGGCGACAAAGCCCACATCGGCAAAGTCAAAGGCTTCTAAGGCCCCCTCTAAGAAGGCATTGCCGGCCCGTAGGATGCTTACAAGCACTGGCGGTTCGGCCAAGACCGCACAGGTAGCCTGGCCAAGGGGAGTGGTAATCTCGGCTTGCATATAAGGCAGCTCTCGGCTAATCTCATACGCTAAGAGAAAACCGGCTCGTTTGAGGTTCCAACGGAAGCGGTGGCGGTCTTTTTGGAGTTTTTGGTTGCGCAGTTCGGCCAGCACTTGGCTAAACACAGAGGGCGTCTCAGTCAGTACGCGTAAGGGCATGCGGCGAAGTTATCACAAGCGCCAAGTTGAAAAGCGATAGCGCTTCTCCCAGTGGGGACAAAAGGAGAGAAAGAATCGCTCTATGCCTGGCAGGATAGAGCCGCTAAAGTCAAAGGTTTTTTGGGCGGCATGGGTGTGGTGTATAGCTTCGGAGAGGAGGCGGGTCATGGCTTGGGGATGGGCTTCGGGGAGGCGCGCGCTGGCTATGTACCATACCCGCTTTTCTCCGATGAGGAAAAACCCCACGGCTTGGGGTGGGTGGCCCACCGTTAAGACTTGCCAGGGCTGAGGCCACCGGAGCAATCGCCGGAGTACTTCTACAAAGCGTTTCTTGAGGCCTGGGGGATAGTGGGCTTCCCAAAAAGCAAAAGCTTCGGAAGGGTGGATACGAGAGATAGGCAGGTTTTCGGCCTGGCGGAGCTTGCGCCGTAACTCTCTGTCTGGCTCAAACTCGCCTGGGGCCAGAACAAAGCTCCCGTCGGCGTGCAAGCGCAGGCCGGCTTGCGCAAAAGGGGGGAGATAGCTCCACGCTGGACTTAGGCTCCCGGCCCACAGAGAGCGGTGCGTGCGTTGGATATGTTCCACAAGTACGCGTAAATAAGGGGCGCGTTGGGCGTCTGTGGTGAGGGGAGCATAGAGTCTCGGACTAAGCCAGGGCATTCCCAAGGGGTGTCGGTGCAAGCGCAGCGGTCCCACGATGCGTACCGCAAAAGGCCAGGCTGCCTGCGGCGTGCTGCCTGCTTCTATGACCACAGCCCCCCACGGAAGGCCCAAGCTTTCCCACCATTCCCAGGCTAAAAATGGCTCTTCCGCATAGGGAAGGCTACCCCATACCTGCTTGAGCAGGCAACCCTCTGCCCAGTAGGCCTTCACGGGAAGGTGCGCTTGAAAGGAGAAAACTCGCCCGTGGGGACACCCAGCCCAAAGCTTAGTGCCCCTGCGCGATAAGGCCCCCATAATCCCGTATGTATGCCTATGCTTGGCGGGGGTAATAGGCCCGTACGTTTTAGCCGTAAGGAAAGGTAGAAGCTTCCTTCGGCGTGCCAGCCATCTTGGTGGGTATAAAGTACCCGCAGGGTAAAGTTTTCGTCCCAGGGGAGCTGTCGCACCAGGGGGATGAGGCGAACTAAAGCGCCTTTGGGGAGCCAAGAAAGCGCGTTTTGCACCAGGAAGGGCCCACCCGCTTGGTACAACGGCCAGCGCATGAGAGCCGTATAGCTCTTGTGTAGGTAAAAGGGCAGCGTGACGGGATAAAGCGCATCTGCCCAAGGGGCAGGCCTATTTTGCCAGCCTAAGGTAGAAAAGAACTGGAGCTTGCCTGCGGGGCTAATCGAGAGTTGGAGTTCGGGGCCGGCGGTAAGGGAGAGGAGCTGTCCCCAAGGAAGGAAAGCCACTTCGGCGCCTGCATGCAGGCGCAGCTCAAAGAGGCCTTCTGGAGGGAGGAGTTCGGTCCGGGCCGGTGTGGTGAAGGTGTAGGTTCCGGGGGCCCACTGGACCCTTACGCCTATACGCTTGGATTCGTAAAAAGTTTCTTGTTTTTCGGTGGCGGGGCGTCTATCCCACATAAGCTGCAGCGTGGTGCGGAGGGTACGGTGCCAGTGCCGTCCCACCTGAATAGCGGCCAGTGGGTGGGCGTATCCCTGCCAGGGCGCCTCCCGTAGTAAAAGCCAGCCCAACGCATTCCACAGAAGAGGGAAGCGTATGCCCTCCGGAGGCTCTCGTACTTCTACTCCCCCTGCTATATCTACTCGCCAGAGCGGATACACCGCCTGCGTCCAGGATAGGCGTAGCAGCGGGGCTACCCGCCGCCATCCAAACCCATACCGGAAATACGCCTGTGCTTGGTAGCGGGCGCCCTTTGGCCGGAGGCTCTTCTCCCAGCCCGTCTGGAGGGTTATACCCCATCCCTCTAAGTGCGTATAAAAGGGCCAGCCTACCCGCACATATAGCTCTTGGCGACTCTCACTGCCCCGCCAGGTTCTTGACCATGTCAGCCCTTCGGCGGCAAGGCTAACCCCTCCAGTGACTCGCTTGCCAAGGGAGTCCCGTACAGCGACTACGCTGTCGTGCTGCTGGATATAGACCCACTGGCTACTGTCCAGCGGCGCCGAACGCACACTATCCCAAAAGGCAGAAGAGGGTCTCTCTGCGCCGGGAAACACCCGTACCCGTTCTCCAAAATCTATCTGCTCTACCCGAAAGGTATCTATGGGTGCTTGGGGTGCTTTCCGGGGGGGGGTAGGTTGTGCCTGGGGAGGAGAGGACCGGGCAGAAGGTTGGCGCTGGGTAGTTGTGTCTTCTTTCTTTTTTTTAGAGGCCACGGCCAAAACCTGATATTTTTTATAGGAGGCGTACCCTTCGCCCCATAGTTGGATTTTGCCTATGGGAACATCTACGCGGAACCTTCCTTTGAAGTTGAGTTCGCCGATTTGGTAGCAGGTACCTACGGGGAGGAAGGTCACCCGCACACCCAGCGACTCCGCATACTGGATAGGTCGAGGAGCTTTTATAGCCCATTCCAGCCCTGCCAAAGCATAACTTTCATCCCCCAGCACCAAATATCCTTCTATGCAGGGGGAGAAGCGGCTTTTGGGTTCTACGGCAATCTTGTAGAAAAAGCCTTCCTCATCCCAGTAGCTGCCTATGAGCCGATAACGATAGTGCATGAGGGCATCCCGCGCTAAGGGGAGGATAAGCGGGGAAGGCGTCAGCTCCTCTAAACTCAGCCGTTCTCCATACGGGTCAAACCCTTGAAAAATCCAGCTGCCCAAAAAGCTATATTGTCTGGTGCCTACCACACGGGAATGGATGATTTCTTCTCGGTATTTGTCTGGGGGTTGAAAGTACAGCACAGAGGTAGCCTCACTCATGAAGAGAATATCGCCTTTTATACCCGCTTGGGTTAAGAGCTTGCGGATAGCTCCACTTGCATGGCTATCTATCCGTGCGGTGAAAAGCGTATAGGTTTCTGTGCGGAAAGCCGATAGGCAGGAACGGTTTTGGTCTTTGGCGGCGATGGCTTTGCGTATAAGGAGGAGGGCGGGATCTTCGTTTCCTTCGGTAATGGTCACGGCTGGTAGCCGTACCTCCTGCGGGTAAAGCTTAAAGACAAGGGTGTGGGGGGCTTCCCTCAAGGTGACCGTGTCCCTTCGGGTGCGATAGCCTAAGTGCCGCAGTTCTATTACCAGCTGGTCCCCGACGTAGGCGAGAGTGAAGCGCCCATCTTTGCCCGCTACCGTCTGAAAGCCCGTCTCCGGCAGGCGAATCATCGTGTAGGGCAGCGGTTGTCCTTGGGGATCAACTACTTGGCCGGAGAGGGACGCAGTTTGTGTCCAGCCTGCCGTTATCATACCCAAGCCGAAGACCCAGCTTCGCCCCACCAGACAAAGATGAGGGTTTCGCCGTAGAGTAGACGGGAACCTTTGAACAAGCGTTTTTGGTTTGCAAACTAAATATGCGCATGCGAATAGCTGTATTTTGGCTTGCTGTGGGGGTATGGGCCTTGGTTGCATTTAGAGAGGCCAACTCTAATCAACCGCCTGTGGGCTATACGGGCGCTCCAGGCGATAACGGCACCTGCCGAAGCTGCCATGGCGGAGGAACAGGCGCTCCTACTATCTCCCTCACCATGAATGGACAGACTCCTACCACTTACATCCCCGGCGGCCCTTCAGTACCTGTGCAAGTGACGGTAAGCCATCCTTCTGCCAGCATGTATGGTTTTCAGGTCACGGTGCTTAGCAGCCAGGCAGGACAAGAAAATACCCCTAATCAAGGGCTGAGCACTACGGGCGCCACAGGCGTTGTCCTCCAGACGGGTACAGGCGGACGCAAGTATGTAGGACATAATCCCGCGTCGGCCACAGGTAGTTGGACATTCAATTGGACGCCGCCCGCTACGAATGTGGGGCCTATCACCTGGTATATCGCCGCTAACGCTGCGAATGGAAACAGTACTACCAGCGGTGATGCGACCGGCACCCTTACGGTGACCCTTCAGCCGGATGTCTCAGCTGCCCTCTCCGATATAAAGCGAGAAAAGCTTTTTACGCAGGTGGGCGGCATGGTTTCTTTCTTGGCTGAGGTGGAAGAGGTGGTTTTATACACTTTGGATGGGCGGCGGGTAGGTCGGTGGGAGAGGCCTGCTGCGCTGGGGCTGCCGGGGCCTGGGCTATACTTTTTGCGCTTGCGCAGGGGAGGAGAAGAGACGATACACCGCCTCGTCTGGCTGGGCGAGTGACCCCCCGCTCTAAGAGAGGGGTTAGCGGGTAGGGTTAGCCGGTAGGGGGCTTACTCTATCTCTTTTCGCATGGGATTGCCGCTTGGCGGGGTGGGGGGGTATTTAGTGCCACTGTAAGTCAGGGAAAGGATACTGCTACGCGAAACTTATTTTCCGCAGTTTTTGCATTGCCACTTAGCTATGGGTTTTTGGGTTTAGGGGGAAAAGAAGGAGAGTTTTTTACATCAGGGGGCGGCGGCCCCCCGCAGGGGGGCCGCCGCCCCCCACCTCCCCACCTCCCAGAAGGGCTGGACTCCAGACCTACTGAACCCTTACTGGGGCCGCCGCCCCCACCGCTCTCCCACACCTGCGCCCCTACTTTCTGCTCGTGCCCTTTCCTCCGCCAATCCGTCTATTTACCGCACCGCCGAAGGCGCCCGTTGCGCTAAGAGCGCTTCTAAGGCCCGCATCTCATCGCGGTAGCGCGCGGCGGTAAGATACTCTTCCGCCTCGGCAGCGGCCAACATCCGTTGCCGCGTTTCTTCAATCAGGGCCTGCAACTCGGGGAGGGACAGCTTTTCTACATGGGGCGGTAGGACTGCCGCGGGGGCCTCTATGCGTTCGGCCACAGGCACTTCGCGCGCTCGGCCCGCACTGCGAGGAATAATCCCATGTTTGGCGTTGTAGGCCAGCTGCTTTTGGCGGCGCCGCTCCGACTCCCGAATAAACCGTTCCATGGACTCCGTCATCCTATCGGCATACAAGATAACCTCTCCTTGCACATTGCGGGCGGCCCGGCCCGCTATTTGGATGAGCGAGGTCTCCGAGCGTAAGAAGCCCTCTTTATCGGCTTCTAAGATAGCCACGAGGGAGACCTCGGGTAGGTCTAAGCCCTCCCGAAGGAGATTCACCCCTACAATCACCTGTATTTCTCCTTGCCGGAGCTTGTCTATAATCTCCACGCGCTGGATAGCGTTGAGGTCGGAGTGGAGGTACGCTGCGGGTATATGCATACGGTTCAGGAACTGGGCTACTTCTTCGGCGAGCTTTTTGGTGAGGGTAATCACCAGGGTGCGCCCATCCCAGCTGCGATGCCGTTGGATAGCTTCTAAGAGGTGGTCAATGGCTCCTTCCATCGGATGCACAAAGACAGGGGGATCCACTAAGCCCGTCGGCCGCACCACCTGTTCGACAAAGGCACCGCCTGTCTGAGAGAGCTCATAGGGACCGGGCGTGGCACTTACATAAATCACCTGCTCCACGAGCTGCTCAAACTCTTCAAAACGCAACGGCCGGTTATCCAGCGCCGAAGGCAGCCTAAACCCATATTCTACCAGTACGAGCTTACGCGATTGGTCGCCCCCAATCATGGCCTTAAGCTGGGGTATGGTCACGTGGCTTTCATCAATCACTGTGAGGAAAGGCCTCGGGAAGTAATCCAAGAGGGTATAGGGTTTTTCGCCGGGGGCTCGTCCGGTGAGGTGCCGAGAATAGTTTTCTATGCCGTTACAGTAGCCCAAACTGCGCAGCTGCTCTATATCGTAGAGGGTGCGTTTTTGCAGTCTTTCGGCTTCCAGCTGCTTGCCTGAGGAAAGGAGGTAGCGCACCTGTTCTTGGAGTTCGGCTTGGATGCTGGCGATGGCGGCTTCCAGGCGTTGGGGCGATACAGCAAACATATTGGCTGCATAGAGAGTGAGTTCTTGTAAGCGTGCTATGGGCTTACGGGTAGAAGGGTCTATTTCTTCTAAGCCTTCGATCGCCGGGCCTAAAAAGCTAATCCGATAAGCCTTTTTGCCGTAGGGCGGGAAGACATACAGTCGGTCGCCTTTTCCGTAGATGGTGCCGGGTTCGTTCCACACCTCCGAACGGCGGTACATGAGGTTAGTGAGATCTTGGATGACGGCTTGTTGGGGGAGGTATTGGCCTATGCGAAGGGTGAGACACTGCTGGGCAAACTCCGTGGGGTCAGATAGGCCGTAAATCGCTGACACAGAAGCCACCACCACAATATCCCGACGCCCACTTACGAGCGCAGTTAGGGTTTCTAAACGATACCGTTCAATCTCCTCCAGGATACTGAGCTCTTTTTCAATGTAGGTGTCGGTGGCGGGGAGGTAGGCTTCGGGTTGGTAGTAGTCGTAGTGGGATATCCAGTAGCAGACGAGGTTATGGGGGAAAAAGCTCTTAAACTCGGTGTAGAGCTGCCAAGCCAGGGTTTTGTTGTGGCTCAGGATGAGGGTAGGCAGTTGGACCTGGGCAATCACATTCGCTACTGTGAAGGTTTTCCCGGAGCCCGTCACGCCTAAGAGGACTTGGTGCTTTTCGCCCCGCCGAACCCCTTCTACGAGTTCGGCGATGGCTTGGGGCTGGTCGCCCCGGGGCGTGAGGTCCGTCACAAGCCGAAACTGCATAGGGGAAATATAACACTTTACGCTGACAGACAAGGAGGGCCAATCTCACTCCCAGAGAGCGGTCGCAACCCCCAACCGCTCTTGAAGCCACTCGTTATGCTCCCCTAAGTCGGGTACTTTAGGCGGCTGCGCTGCTGGGGTGAAATACAAAAACCCCTCGCGCCAAATCTCTGCGGCCCAAGGCTCTTGGAGGGCCTCTTCAAAAGTATAGACGGGGCTTGCGCAAAAGGTATTTCCGCGTAGGGCTTCCCGCCATTCTGCCCAGGTCTTACTTCGGAAAATAGCTTCTATCTCCTTATGAGGATAGGGGTCCCCCAGGCTCTTGCCGTAGGGCATAAGGTCGAGTCTTCCCAGAAACTCGCAAAAGGCTTTCCAGAATTTCTCCTCCAAGGCTGCTAAGGCAATATAGCGGCCATCTGCGGTAGGATAGAGCCGATAACAGGACATTTGGCCCGAGAGGAACTCCTGGCCGGGCGATGGCAGCTGTCCCCCAAAAAGATGGTACTGGTGCGCCGCACTGTAGCTCCAGCGCAGCATCTCTTCGCGAATAGCTACGGAAAGGAAGGTACCCCGTTGGGTACGAGTGCGTTCATACAGAGCGGCCAGCAGCCGAATAGTGGCGGAGGCCGTGCCCCCTAAAATGTCCCCGAACAGAAAAGTGGGGAGTACAGGCGGGGCCTCTGGGGCGGGCCGCAGCCGGTCTAATACCCCACTTTCGGCCAAGAAGTTGAGGTCATGGCCGGGGCGACCTTCTCTGTTGCCTATCAGGTTGAGGGCAATCAAACGAGGAAATCGGGCTGACAGCTGCTCCGGCGAAAGGCCTATTTCAGTGAGGGTCTCGGGCCGGTAGTTCATGAGGAGGATGTCTGCCCGAGGGAGAAGGGCCTCTAAAAGAGCGGGAAGCTTTTCTGGGGCGCAGCTGACGCTGTACTTACCTCGGTGGAGAAGTGGAAAGAGCGCGGTGCCTCGCAGCGAGTCTCCCCGCGGGAGCAGCTCTACTTTGATGACAGTGGCGCCTAAGTCACGCAGGAAGGTCCCTATCAGCGGCGCGGGGAGCAGTCGCGCCAGTTCTACTACGAGAATGCCATCCAAAGGCATCGCGCCAAAAGGTAAAGGTTTTCTCGCCAACTGTGCCGGCGATGTAGCCGAGGAGAGAGGCACCAAAGCCGTACCACAAGGGCGGTATCGCTACCTCCACTGCTTGGGCTAAGTAATAGGCGACTATGCCACCTATCATAGAGACGATGGCGCCGGTGGCGCTCCGCCAGCGGGGAGCGTGAAGCCCCACCACCATCGGCCAAAAAAGCGTCACCAGGCTAAATATAGACGACTCGCCCACGAGCTTGTAGATGTTTTGCTCATATAGGGTCATGAGGTAGCAGAAGAAAGCCACTACTATGACGGCAAGGCGCGCCTTCCAGAGGGTTCTGAGGCGATGCCACCGCGCTAAAAGGTTTTCTGATAGGAGGGCTGCTGGGGCCAAGATGCCGCCGCTGGCCGAGCTCATAATCGCAGCAATGAGCGCGCCCCAGAAAAGAAACTGTACCCCTGGCGGCATGTACCCTTCTACCAAGCGGAGGATAGGCGCGGTAGCTTCCCCTTCGGTGCGGAGCCATTCGGGGTGGTGCATGCGAATGAATAGGCCCGCCGTCAGGGGCAATAACCCCACCGATACATACAGGAATGCTGCTGCTATCCCTGCTTGCCGAGCGACCTTTTCGCTACGCGCAGAGACCACCCGCTGATACATATCCTGCTGCGGCAGCGACCCTAACCCTATCACCATCCACGCTGCCAAATACTCTAACCACGCATGCGGTTCCGGTTTAGGCCAAAAATCTAAAAAACCCGTGGGAAGCTGGGATAAACCCGCTGTCCACCCCTCCGGTAAAAAACCTATCAAGACAATCAGTCCGGCGATGATAAAAACGTTTTGCATAAGGTCTACCGCTGCCACGGACCACATACCGCCCCAAGTGGTGTAGGAGAGGATAAGTGCTGTGGCCAGCGCCGTCATGAGGGGTAAGGTTCCCCCCAAAAAGTGCCGCAGGACCTGACCCAATGCCACCAGCTGGGCCGCTATCCACCCGAAATACGAGATAATCATAAGCACCGTGGCTACCCTCTCCGTCAGCCGGCCGAAGTGCAGGGCATAAAAGTCGCCAAAGGTTCGCACGGGTAGCCGATAAAAAGGCCGAGCTAACCATATCCCTACTAAAAAAAGACACAATGCGCTTCCGAAGGGGTCTTCTATCACGGCCAGGAGGCCGCCGCGGGCAAAGGTCTCTGAGGCGCCTAAGATGCTCTCGGACCCAAACCAGGTAGAAAAAAGCAGCGAAGTGGCCCATAAGAAGGGCAGCCGCCGTCCCGCAACCAAGAAATCTTGGCTATTGCGTACTCGCCGTGCAGCCCATATGCCCAACGCTACCGATCCTAAGAGGTACAGTAAAACCCCCCCAGACCATTACCGGAAAAAGGCTCGCACAGTTTCGGCGATGTAGGCGATCTGGTCTTCGCTAAGGAAGGGATGCATGGGGAGGGAAATCACTTCCTTGGCCAGGCGCTCGGCGTTAGGGAAGCTGCCGGCCGGATATTCTGGGCGGAAGTACGCCGGCTGGAGGTGGAGCGGCTTGGGATAGTACACCATAGCAGGGATGCCCTTCTCATGGAGATAGGCGCGTAAGGCATCCCGCCGCCCATCCAAAACCCGTAAGGTGTACTGATGGAAAATATGCGTACTCCACGAAATCCTTATAGGCGTTTGCAGGGCCGCAATCCCAGCGAAATAGCTGTCATACATATCTGCTACGGCTCGGCGCCGCTCGTTAAACGCATCCAAGTAGGGAAGCTTGAGCCGAAGGATAGCGGCTTGGAGGGAGTCTAAGCGGGAGTTTACGCCTACTTCGGCAAACTCGTACAGGGTGTCTTGCCCGTGATTGGCTATGCGGGCTAACCGTTTGGCTCGGGCAGGGTCACGGGTAAAAATGGCGCCGCCATCGCCATAACAGCCTAAGTTCTTGGACGGGAAAAAGGAGGTGCAGCCTATGTCGCCCAGGGTGCCTAATTTCTGGGTGCGTCCGTCCGGGAAAATATACGAAGCACCTAAGGCCTGGGCAGCGTCTTCTATGACATATAAGTGCTTTTCTTGGGCAAAGGATAGAATTCCCTGCATGGGGGCGGCTTGCCCGAAAAGGTGTACAGGTACTATGGCTTTGACTTCTGGACGCCAGGCGGCCTCCAGCTGCTCGGGAAGCAGATTGAAGTGGTCCAAAGACACATCTACCCAGTACACGTTGAGACGCAGGAGGGCAGCTACTTCGGCGGTGGCTACGTAGGTGAAGGCCGGCACAATCACGCCATCCCCTGGCTTGAGGTCCAACGCCATCAAGGCCAGCTGCAGGGCGTCGGTTCCGTTGGCACAGGGGACCACCTCAACCCCTCCTAAGTAGGCGCCTAATTCTTCCGCAAACCGACTGACTTCGGGGCCTTTGATGTACTGGGTGTGTTCGAGCACCTCTTGGAGGGCAGCTTCCAGGCGCGGGCCTAAAAAGGTGCGTTCCAAGCCTAAATCTACCATCTTAATCGGCCTCATAGCGTCCAATAATGCACATTTTGCCAGTTTTGGTTTCTGTACAATCCCTTTATATCTACGACCAAGGGGTTAGGCTTTCCCCAGCGTAGGAAGTCGGCTTCTTTGAGGGTACGATAGGACGTGTGGGCGACAGCTACGACGATAGCGTCATACGCGCCTTCTTCGGGGTGAGTGAGGGTGAGGCTGTATTCTGCAGCAACTTCGTCCGGGTGGGCTAAGGGGTCGGCGATATCCACCTGAGCTCCATGGGCTTTGAGGGTCAACACCAGATCATATACTTTTGTATTGCGAATATCGGGCACATTTTCTTTGAAGGTAAAGCCCAAAACTAAAACCCTCAGCGGAGGATAGCGGTGGAGCTGGCTAAGCTTTTGTAAGATTCGCTCAGCCAGGTAGCGGGGGAAGTGGTCATTTATGTGCCTTCCCGCCAAAATCACTTGGGGATAGAAGCCCAAAGCGGTCGCTTTATAAGTGAGGTAATAGGGGTCTACGCCGATACAGTGCCCTCCTACCAAGCCTGGGGTATATTTGTGGAAGTTCCATTTAGTTCCGGCAGCTTCTAAAACATCATGTACGCTAAAGCCCATTTCTTGGAAGAGCATGGCTAACTCATTTACGAGAGCGATATTGAGGTCACGCTGGGTATTTTCTATGACTTTGGCGGCTTCGGCGACGCGGATAGAAGGGGCTTTATGGAGGCCGGCGGTTATCACTTGGCCGTACACTTCTGCGATATGGTGTAAAGCCTCGGGCGTGAGGCCGGAGACGATTTTAGTGATTTTTTCCAGGGGATGCTCGGGGTCGCCCGGATTGATTCGCTCGGGAGAATAGCCTAAATGGAAGTCTTTTCCGGCTTTTAGGCCGCTTTTTTCTAAGATAGGTAAGCATACCTCTTCGGTGCAGCCGGGATAGACGGTGCTCTCATATACGACGGTGTCGCCATGTTTGAGGATTCGGGCTAAGGTTTCGCTGGCTGTGCGGAGGGGTTCTAAGTCGGGGACCTTATACACATCTATGGGGGTCGGTACAGCGACAATATAGAAGTTTGCCCGCTGCAGGTCTTCTTCAGAAGCGGTGAAGCTTAAGCCTTCTACTTGTAAGGTGCTTGGCGGAAACTCTCCATTCCGGTCATGACCTCTTTGGAGTTCTTCAATCCGCGTAGGGGAAATGTCAAATCCAATAACGCGATACTTTCGGGCAAATGCCACTGCCACGGGTAAGCCTACATACCCTAATCCTACTACCCCAATTGTCGGGGGAAATGGCGAGTTCATGCCCTGCAAAGGTAGATAGCTGCGGAGATAGCCTTACAATGGCTACGTAAGTATTTTTTGGGGGCGACGAGATTACTCTTCTTGGATGGGAAGTTCGCGTCGTTTTTTCTTTTTGGGTGTTTTCGGTGGGCTGTCCGTGGGGGGCACGGCTTTAGATGTAGTACCTGCGGTTTTCCAAGAAAATACCGGATTTTCGGGGGTTCCGTGTACTTTGATAGCTAAGCGGGCGCGCTCGCCTTCGGTTTCTTCTATTAGGTTTTCCACGCGGGTAGGGCTTTTATCTAAGAGTACTCGGGGTACTTCTATGAGGAGGTCATAGGCTATTTCGCCTCGGAGCGTGTGACTGCCAGCTATCCGCATACGCCAGCGATTCGCCGAAAGCCATGTCGTATCCAAACGAACCACCCCCTCGGAGATATGCAGACGAGCCTGTGCATTGCCCACTTCTATCCTTTTGAAATCTGTTAGAGGAATAAGCGAAAAGAGCTTGTATGTATAAGGGCATTCAGATACAACGAGATTTTTTACAGAAAGTTGCACCTCTCCTTTGATTTCTGTCCAGGACATACCTTTGGGCGTGCGGGGTAAGTGCCCTTGTACTTCGCCGGAGAGGGTGCCAGCGAGGTGAGGTAGGAGGGGGAAAAGTGTATCTAAGCCGGGCCATGCTGTTCTGAGCTGCCTGAGGTCCATAGCTTGTCCCCGGAGCGCTATTTCCCACTCCTCGCGGCTTCCTATGGCTTTATAGGCTATTTCGCCGCTAAGGGTGCCGCGGGCTATCCCTTCGGCATGCAGATTGGTTATGCGAAAGCTGTCTCTATGCCAGGAGAGATCGGCTCGGAGCGGCCCATAACGGCTCTCATTCCATACGAGCGTATCTACCTGTAAGCGAAGCCTTGCCCTAAAAGGGGGCACTTGCACCCCTTCCTTTGAAGCCCCCCCATAAGTCCACCTGTTTATATGCAGGGTGCCTGCTATAGAGAGGGGCGAAGCAGTGCTATCCCATAGCCGCTGGTAGTGCCGCACTTCTAAAAAAAGTCGTTGTCAAACGGCTGCCCTGAAAGAAAAAAACACTCTCTCGTAAGGTAAGCACCTCTGGAGTCAGACCTATGTGGGCTTTTTCTACTTGTGCGTCTCGCCAGGTCACTCCTTCTAAGAAAATATTTCCGTTAAGGAGCCACTGTTTTTTGTATAAGGTCAAAGAAAGCGTTCCTCTGGTTATGCCAGAGAGCGATTCGGCTGGGGCTATGCCTAAGGCTTTCAAGGTGCCGAGGTCCCACTGGAATGTAAATGTACCTTTGCCCAGTTCTTGCCTAAAGTCATAAGTTAAGCACCCGCTTAAGGTATCGTTTTCCTCTCCTCTGATGAAGAGGCTATCTATGTTGACGGATTTCTTCCCCCCCTTTTGTAGGTCAAAGGCCAGGCGAGCTTGGAGATAGGCTTGTTGTAAGGTGTAAGTTTCAATGGGGAAGGGCACTTTTGTATGCAGGCTTACGGCCAGCTGGAGTCGAGGCAAATGTCCTCGGCCGATAGGACCTGTGATTTCGCCTTGCCCTTCTATGAAGGCGTTTAGTTTTGCTAAGGGCTTGGGGTAGGCAGGCCACAGGTTTTTTAGGTAGGTCCAATCTACGCTGAAATTTTTTAGCCGTAGTGAGAGTAGGGGGATAGGGTCTAAGCGAATCCCTCCTTCTACGTGGGTCATAAAGCTGGCTATCTGAAGCCGGAGGCCCTTACTTAGCAACCAGGGGGAGTCGTGGAGCAGCTCCCCTTCCAATAAGAAGGGCTGGTGTTTGAGGTGGAGGTGCTTTTGTAGGCGTAACTCTTCTACGGTGCCTGCGCCTTTTCCGGAAATAAAAAGCTTGTCGGCTTGGTATTGTACTGCGGCGGAGAGCTTTTTTATTGAGAGGCTGAGGGTAGCGTCGGCTTCCTTGTCGCTATAGTGAAAGATACAGTTTTCTAAGAGGAGCTTTTCTATGGCCCAGGGCGAAGCTTGGCCGGTGTCTTTTCGCAAAATGTTTTGCCAAGGCGAGTACCCCTGCGCATCATAAGGTAGGAAGAAAGAGGCTTCTTTGAGGGATAAGCCTATGATGCGGTAGTTTTTTTCTACGAGGGCTTCCCAGAGGTTCAGGTGTAAGGAGGCTTCCTTCGCCTGGAAAAGGGTATCCCCCTTGAAACTTTGCAGGAGAAATCCCCGTAAGCTTAGGGAAAGGGCGGGAAGGTCACGTAGATTGCCTATCTGAATGTCTCTGACGGTGATACGCGCAGAAAAAGAGTGACTGAGTAGCTCTTTGAGCCAGCTAAACAGCGTATCTCGGGAGAGGTAGAGGGCTATGGCAAGTCCCATTAAAGCTATGCCTAACCCGAGCAGAAGGCCTATGAGGAACCGTAAGGCTTTTTTTAGAAGGATTTTCATGGGAGCTCCGGCGGAAAGGAAGGGAGGGTATCGGGGCGCCAAGCCGGACCACGCAAACACACCCGTTCCGGAGATAGGGCTTCCAGGGTATCAGAAGGTAAGTAGTTTTGCCATACGAGGAAGTGGGCTATTTTTCGGAAGTGAGGTGCTAAGGAGGAAGCAGCGCAGCCGGTTTCGCGGTTTAGGAAATATTTGTAGGCCTTCGGAGCAGGTAGCAGCACACCTAAGAAGATGGCCTCGGGTATCGTAAGCTCGTGGGGCTCTTTAGAGAAGTAGAAGCGGCTGGCTTCGGTGAGGCCATAGACTTCGGGGCCCCATTCCACCATGTTGAAGTATAGCTCAGCTATTCGCTCTTTGGAAAGGAGACGAAACCGTTCAATAATCGCTGTAAGGAGGATTTCTTCTACTTTGCGGGCGAGGGTTTTTTCTCGGGTAAGGAGGAGATTCCGTACAAGCTGCATGGTAATCGTACCTGCCCCGCGACGGAAGCACCGACAGCGCCAGTTTTCTAAGATCGCCTTTATAAAGTGTTCTTTTTGGAAGCCGTTATGGTAAAAAAAGATTCCATCTTCGCTGTGGAGGACTGCATGGAGGACGTAAGGCGTGATTTGGGCGAAGGTGAGGTAATCAGGGTTTTCGGGGCTTAGCCAGAGGCGTCGGGTAGAACCGTAGGGGGTATAATAGAGGGGCTCGCGGAGCGAAAGTGGACTCAAGCCAGGCCAAGTGATAATCCCAAAGTTGTGGGGCTGCCATTTGACTTGGAGGGCTAAGGTTTCTGGCAGGGCAGGGTCATAGGTCAGTTCCAAGGCTAAGGAAGAGCTGCCCCCAAGCTGCGCGCGGGAAAGGCAGGTAAAAAAGCCTTCGGGGAAAGCCTGTATAAAAGCCGCATGCGGTTGCTCGGGAATCAGCAGCTGGAGAAGGACTTTCCCGGTGCGGGGGTAGCTGCGCAGGTGGGCTTCTGCCTGTAAGGGAATGTCCCGCGGCGAGAGGGATATAGCTGTACTTTCGGCGGAGGCACGGTAGGTGAGGGTGAGCCCGGCTTGCCTGTAGCGCAGGGGCCGCCGAGCTATGCGCTTGTGGAAGGCTTCCCAGCCCCACCCTGAGAAGGTCACCGTGAGCGCATTTTCACTGAGGGTAAAGGTTCCAGCCAGACTATCCCAACGCAAGTAGGCTCCTCCCTGTGAAACGCTGGTACAGGGGAAGCTAAAACTTCCTCCCCCCTCATGAAGGTGTCCCTGGCCCATGATTTTCAATGAGTCGCCCTCTACCGAAACCACCCAAAAAGCACCTTTTTTATAGAAAGACACAAATAAATTCTCCTCAATAGCTAATTTTTTTATCAAAAGTGTATCTACCTGGGCAAGCTCGTGTAAAATTATTTGTATAGGCGATAGAGAAATAAGATATGAATGAATATTTTTTCCTTGGGAGATTGGGGAGATTGTGGATGTATCTTTATGGAGGTGCCCTTGGGCTATTTTGACCACGGTGGCGGGCCAGAGCGTGACCCATAAGGAGTCAACTTGTACATGCCAGGGCTCCTTTTTTAGGATAATCTTATGGAAGAGGATACTTGTAGGGCTATTCCATATGACCGATTCATAACGCAAATAAGCTATCCCGTGTTTTTGCAAGACCGTACGCAACAGAAAGGGAAGCCAACTCAAACGCGTAAGCCAAACTACTCCCAGGCTGAGGAGAAGGACCAGCGAGCTAAGGAGCAGGAGTGTTTTTAGGCTGTGCCGCATCGTCGGAGCACCCCAAACGGTCCTATAATCTGGCGAGTTATCCTAAGAGGGATAGCTAAATTTTGCCAGGCTTTGTACATCGCTCGGCTCCAAAAGATGTCGTCACATACCACCATACCGTTGGGAGAAAGCTTCGGAAAAAGAAGCTGCAAATACGTGTGGAGGGCTTCTGCGCGGTGGTCTCCATCTATGTAGACTAAGTCCCAGGGGCCTGTTAGGGTAGGGAGCACTTCGGCGAAGGTACCTATGTGGAGGTGGGGCTTAGCGCCAAAGAGACGAAAGTGTTTTTGAGCTTGGCGAGCCAAGGTAGGGGAAGCTTCAATCGTGTGGATTTGGGCTTGGGGGGCAGCTGCCCACAAGTAGAGGGTACCAAAGCCGAGATGGGTACCCAGCTCTAAGAGCGTGGAAGGGCCTGCATCCCGCACCAGCGCATACAACCATCGGCCTTTCCAGGGCGGAGAAGCGGCTCGGCGGGTTAGGGCCGCCAAAGAATGCCGGCTGCGGCTTCCCCAGGCCTGGGGAGGTAGCGCCGCGCCATACGTCTCTACCTCCACATGGATGCCGTTGGCCTGGCGAAGGCGTTTATACAACACGCCAATTGCGTGGACTGTCGGAGGCATAGGTTTTCTCCATACCTGCTGAAAGAAAAACTCTAAGGTCAGCCCTACTTGAATGCCCATAGTTGATAGCGCAAATACGGGGAGAGGCTGAGGTGATGCGCTAAGGTGCGGGAAGCTTGGAAGAGTACCCTATCCCATGCGGGGGTAAGGTCCCACAGAATTTGTAGGCCGACTTGCCAGTGGGGGCGGAGCGTTTTTTCTATGCCTGCTTGCAGGTGAAGTTGTGATCGGCCGAAGTAGTCGGCAAAGCGGTAGATAGAGGCTTCTGCGGGGCGACTCTGGGCCGAAAGGAGGAGCGAGGCTGCTATGCCGCCCCAGACCCATAAAGGCCTTTCGGTGGTATCTATTTTCCAGCCGAGGCGCACGCTCCCCATCCCATAGAAGAACCGTTCTTGTCGGCCGGCTTCCCGCAGCGCCAATCCCCGTACAAAGAGGCCTATTTCGGCAAACCGCTTAGGGTGGTACATATGGCGCAGGCTTATTCCTCCGTAGGCGAGGGGGCCTGGCACGCGCTTAGGCCCGCCGCGGGCTTGTAGCACATCCGACCAGGGGGCTTTCTTAGCCACAGGTATGCGCTGTATGAGGCCTATGCCCCCTTCCGCTACGAGCTGGGTCTGCCCCCAGAGTATAGCCCATAGCCCTATCCAGAGATGCTTTGGCTTCACGCTTCCCAAAGATACAACGGGCACCTTTTCGTAGCTTTGTTGGGTGCGTAAGATAGGCTTCATACTTATCCTGTGGTGGCTGGGGCTGAGCTGTGAGCCCGCCCCCACCGGCGAACTGACCCTCTCGGAAGCAGCGCTCTTGCGTATCTCCCCTACTGCCGGGGCACAGGTAATAGATACCTTAGAAGCAGGGCTTACCGTGTCCCTCCTAAAAACTTCAGGGGCTTGGGCTTATGTGTGTTATCGGGGGCAAAGGGGCTGGATCCTCACCCAAGGCCAAGCCCTTGCAGAAGCCCCGGACCTCGAGGTCCAGCCCTCAGACCAAAGCCTCCTCCTGGCGCGCGACGATAGCGTGCTCGTAGGGATAGCCATAGACGGCGGAGAACCCCAATATGCTCGGCTGAGCGAGTTTGCTCCATGGGTGCCAAGAGATAGCCTCGCTTATGCAGGCTTTTACGAAGGCCTGCCCGGGGAGGAGATTAGCCTCATCATCGTCAATTTTGCGCCCCGCATAGCGCTTTTGGTCAAGCTTAGCACGCTTGACCCCGAGACTATGGAGGTACGCGAAGAGCAGGTCATTCTCGGTGCAGAAGTGCGCAGGGAGGGAAATGTAGCTTTGATAGAAAGCATAGAAGAAGTGCCTTTCCGTCGGGCAGAGTTTGTGCGTATGAATGGGCGATATGCCCTGTTGGTGGAAAAAGCCCCCCATCAATATGTGATTTTGTGGCGTAGAGCTGTATAGTCCATGCGGAAAGTAGCCCTTATCGGCCGGCCGAATGTCGGCAAGTCCAGCCTTTTTAATCGACTCTTAGGCCAGCGTAAGGCAATCGTAGAAGCTGTGCCAGGCGTGACGCGTGACCGGCATTACGGCCTTTTGCGCTTAGGAGAGGCGGACACGGCCCCGCTTCTTCTATTGATAGACACGGGGGGATTTTTGGGGGAAAAAGAAGGCTTAGAGGCGCAGGTAGCTCAGCAGATTCGTTTCGCCGTAGAAGAAGCCGACCTCCTCCTCTGGGTAGTAGAGGCCTCAGGGGCCCATCCCGAAGACCAAACCTTTGCCGAATGGCTGCGTCGCTATCGCCGCCCCGAGACGCCCCTCTGGCTGGTCGTCAATAAAACCGACAACGAACAGCGCCTCCAAGAAGCAGCAGACCTCTACCGCTTAGGCGTCGAGCCTGTCTTTTTTGTATCCGCTACCAGTGGTCGCGGGATTGCTGCTCTCAAAGAAGCGCTGCGTCAGCTTGCGGAGGAGGCCTCCCCCGAGAAGCCCCCTTCTGAAGGGCCGCGTTTTGCCCTCATAGGCCGTCCAAATGCCGGCAAGTCCAGCCTCCTCAATGCACTGCTTCGGGCCCCCAGAGCCGTGGTAAGTGATGTGCCTGGCACCACGCGGGACACCCTCTCCGAAGCGGCAGAGTGGCAAGGACGCCCTTTTTTCTGGGTAGATACCGCCGGCCTGCGCCGCAAAACCCATATTCCCCCCCACTCCATAGAACGCTACGCAGCCCTCCGCTCTTTAGAAGCCCTCTTTACCGCAGATGTAGTCCTCCTCACCATAGATGCTACCGAACCCCTCACCCAGCAGGAGATGACCCTCCTCCGACAAGCAGAAAGACACGGTAGGGGCATCGTGCTCCTCCTCAACAAGATGGACCTCCTGAGTAAGAAAGAAGAGGCAGCTTTACTGGACTGGGCTACACGCAAAGTACAACCGCTGGAACCTGTGCCCATTTTGGCGGTGTCGGCGCTTACAGGCCGGGGCGTGCGGGATATACCTGCAGCGGCTTTTCAAGTATATGAGGCAGGGCAGTACCGCATCCCTACCCGCACGCTCAACGATACCCTCCTCCCCATCCTTCGGCAGCATCCTCACCCTATGGTGGGTACGGTGCACCCCTCCGTGCGTTTTATCCAGCAGGTGGGCACAGCGCCGCCTACCTTCCTGCTGCACGTACGCCACGGGGATAAGCTGCGTAAAAGCTATTTAGACTTCGTGCGTAGGCAAATACGCGCTATTTATCCTTTCCCCGGCTGGTGGCTGAACCTTCGGTTGAAGGAAGAGAATGCTTGAGACTTTTTCTGGACAGGTGAATGTGTTTGTATTTTTGCTCCATGAGCAAGTTACTTACAGTTTTTTGCGGACTATTAGGGAGTGTATATGCCCAATTGGTGCTCCTTCGGCAGGCAGACAGCCTACGCGCTGCGGGTAAGTATGCAGTAGCTTACAGCTTGTATGACTCGCTCGTACGGCAGCCAGGTATAGCAGATACATTACGGCTGCGAGTTTACATTGGAGGGGCCGAGTGTTTGGCAGGGCAGCGGAAGGTGTCTGAGTTAGAAGCTTGGACAGCTAAGGGAGCACAGCTGGCTTTGAGTCTGCGAGATACAAATAGTTGGGCAAGCGTGCTCTTATGGCGAGGGCAAGCATACCTTTTAGTGGGAGCTCTATCGGAGGGAAAAGAGCTCATAGATACGCTGCTCAGGGCATTAGTAGGATTGAGGCAAGTGGATTCCGTGGTCTATGCTCAAGTGGTTGATGTACTTGCTCAGCAATATTGGGATCAAGGGGAATATGCGGAGGCGGAAAGCCTACTTAAGGTAGTGATGGGCGTCAGGTATCGGTTGCTGGGCAAGGACCACCCAGCATATCTGAGTGCACTTAATAACTTGGCATCGGTATATTGGATCCAAGGGGAATACGCAGAAGCGGAGAGGCTATATAAGGCTGTGGTGGAAATACAATATCGGATATTGGGCGTAGAACATCCGCGACGGTTATCTTCGCTGAATAACTTGGCGGTTGTATATCAGGACCAAGGGCGGTATGTAGAGGCAGAGAGTCTACATAAGGCCGTCGCGGAAATGCGATATCGGGTACTGGGCGCAGAACATCCGCAGTACTTGGCTTCGCTAAATAATCTCGCGAATGTGTATGAAGATGAAGGGCGGTATGTGGAGGCGGAAAGCTTGCATAAGTTAGTCGCTGGGGTGATGTCGCGAGTATTGGGTGCAGAACATCCACGGTATTTGTATTCGCTGAATAATCTCGCAAATGTGTATCATGAGCAAGGGCGGTATGCGGAAGCGGAGAGTTTGCACAAGGTAGTGGCTGGGGCGAGGTATAGGATATTAGGTCCAGAGCATCCGGATTATTTGCTTTCGCTTTATAATCTGGCGAGTGTATATCGCGATCAGGGGCGGTATATGGAGGCAGAGAGCTTGTATAAGGCAGTGGTTGAAGCAAGATATAGGATATTAGGTGCAGAGCATAGAGATTATTTAGCTTCCGTAGATAATCTCGCGAATGTATATCATGAGCAAGGGCGGTATGGGGAAGCGGAAAGCTTGCATAAAGTGGTAGCAGAAGTTAGTCATCGTGTGTTAGGCAGCGAGCATCCGCTCTACATGGCTTCGCTGGGTAATTTGGCCAATGTATATCATGATGCAGGGCGGTATGCGGAAGCGGAGAGTTTGCATAGAGCTGTGGCAGTGATGCGATATCACCTATTGAGCGCAGAACACCCGCACTACTTAGTTTCACTAAATAACTTGGCGTGGTCATACGCAGCACAGGGGAAATACCTATTGGCGGATAGTGTATGGCCGGAGGTCATGTATGGAACTTTTCGTTTGATACGGCGAGAGTTTGTGGGGTTGGCTGGGGCGCATCAGCTGGCATTTTTAGAGAACAATCTCATGGGGCGTTTTATAGGCTTTCAGCGCTATGTAGGGGTTCGTGGAGGAGCTAATGCTGCGCTTTTACGGCTGGGGTATCGTGCGGCTCGGAGCGTGAAAGGCCTAGTGCTGAGTTCGGTGGAAGGGCTGCGGTATTTAGCGGAGCAGAGTAGGGATAGTGTGACGCAGGCGTTGTATCAGCGGTGGCTGCGGCTGACGCAGCAGTATGCGGCGCTCATGCTACGGGAGGACTACGAGCAGGCGAGGCGGGTACAGAAAGAGGCGGAAGCAGTGGAGGGGGAGCTGGCGCGGCGGTTGCCGGAGGTGCGGAGTTTTTTGCCGGACATAGAGGGGGAGGGGGAGCCTGAGCTGCGGAGCGGGGAGGCGGTGGTGGAGATAGTGCGCGTAGCGGATAAGGACACGGTATGGTATCTGTACTATATCTTGACGCCGAGGAGGCGAGGGGTGGATATACGACTTTTAGTGCGGCGGATAGGACGAGCGGAAGAGGAGCGGTGGGAGCGGGTGTATGAGCTCCTGCGTTCTCCTGGTGCGCAGGTGAGCGGGAAAGCATACGAGGGGCTATGGGCGTCGGTGGATAGCGTGCTCCCGGGGGGTATAAAGCGGGTGTATGTGTCGCCGGACGGGGTATATTATCGGGTGAATGTAGGTACGCTGTATGATGGGCGGCGGTATGTGATAGAGCGGTATGGAGTGAACTATGTAGCAAGCAGCCGTCGTCTGATAGTGCGTAAGCGGCGTGGGGAGGGCCGGCGGTCAGTGGTGGTGGGCGGTCCTGAGTTTGGGGGGGAGTCGCCTGCTGGGCAGCCTGTGCGCGGTAGTCGTTTTTTCCTGTATGGGATACCACCGCTTGCTGGTGCAGAGGCAGAAGCGCAGGAGGTAGCTCGGCTATTGGGTGTGGAGGCGGTGACAGGTTCGGCTGCGCGGGAGGAGGCCGTGAAGGGGGCCGTATCGCCGAGGGTGCTACACATAGCGACGCATGGGTATTATGATGCTGGGGCGCCGACGGGCTTGTTGGGATCGGGTTTGTTATTTGCGCAGGCGGCGGTGTGGGATAGCGTGTATCCACCAGCGGGGGTAGAGGACGGCCGTTTGACGGCCAAAGAGGTGAGTGGCATGAATCTGCTGGGGACGGAGCTGGTGGTATTGTCGGCGTGTGAGACGGGTCTTGGGGAGGTGAGGGGGGAGGGCTTGTATGGGTTGCAGCGGGCGTTTTTGGAGGCGGGGGCTTCTCGGGTGATGGCGGCGTTATGGCAGGTGGATGATGCGGCGACACGGGCGTTTATGGAGCGGTTTTATCAGCGGTGGGGCCAGGCCGGCTGGAAAGCCGAGACGATAGACCAGGCATACGAGGCGGTAGTGCGGGAGTTTAAGAAGCGGTACAGGCAGCCGTACTATTGGGGAGCGTTTGTGCTGATGCGGTGATAGGTACCTCGGCTTTTGCGTTAACTTCGTCGGGATGAATATCGTGCTCCGGGGCGCCCGTACCCACACGCTGAAAAATATCACCGTCGCCTTTCCCCGCTATAAGTTTATCGTGGTGACGGGTGTGAGCGGCTCGGGAAAAAGTTCCCTGGTCTATGATACGCTCTATGCAGAGGGGCAGCGCCGCTATGCGGAGACTTTCTCGGCTTATGCCCGGCAGTTCCTCCAGACCGTAGAACGCCCCGATTTAGACAGCTTAGAGGGCCTTAGCCCCGTGATAGCCATGGACCAGCACCGCTATACCCACAATCCCCGCTCCACCCTGGGCACTACCACGCAGATATACGATTACCTGCGCCTCCTGTACAGCCGTATTGCCGAACCGCACAGTTTAGTGACCGGCGAAAAGCTCGTCCGCTACACTGAAGAAGAACTTATGGCCCTTCTCCGACATCGATTCAGCGGCCGGCGCATCCACATACTCGCTCCGATCGTCCGTGCCCGTAAAGGCCACTACCGCGAGGAGCTCTCAGCCCTCCTCAAAAAAGGCTTTGACCATGTGCGCATAGATGGGGAATGGTACGACCTTTCCACCGGCATCCCTACCCTCCAGCGCAATAAAATCCACGATATTGAGGTCCTCATAGATACGTTGGATCCCGCCCATCAGCATGAAGCCCTTCAGCGAGCGGTACAGCTGGCCCTCAGAAAGGGGAATCGTTCCCTCTTCGTGATTGAAAAAGGCAAGCCCGAGGTATGGGCGTATTCCTTGGATTATGTCGACCCTACTACCGGGACGAGCTTTGATGAGCCCCAGCCTAATACCTTTTCCCATAATAGCCGTTATGGGGCCTGTCCTACATGTAAGGGCATGGGTACGGTACGGGTGCTGGCAGTAGAAGCGCTTTTCCCAGAGGAGGATTGGCCAGCAAGGGAGGCCTTGGCCCCCACGCGAGAGGATGATAAGGTACTTTTTTTCTGGCAAGAACTTTTGCGCAGACACCACATAGACGTGGCTTTGCCTTGGCGGGAGGTGTCCGAGAATGTCAAAAAAAAGCTCGTATGGGGCACCGCAGAGGAAGGGCAGTTTTTTGTGGAGCGGGAGCCGGAAGGTGACCTTCCTTTGCTTCACTGGCAGCGGCCGTCTTCGGTATGGGAGTATATGCAAGCAGCCTATTATGAAGACCGTCCGCCCACATGGATAGATAAGTATGTGGTGCCTAAGACCTGTCCTACTTGCGAAGGACGTCGTCTCAAAAAAGAATCTTTGGCTTTTCGTTTGGGGGGCCTTTCTATCGGAGAAGTGGGACTTATGGAGTTAGCTGAGGTAGGGCGCTGGCTGGAAAGGCTTCCAGAAGAGCTGTCTCCCACCGCTCGGGCTATCGGGGGGGACCTCATCCGGGAGATACGCAAAAGAGTGGGATTCTTAGAGCGGGTGGGACTGGGCTATCTCTCCCTTTTCCGGCCTATGGCTTCGCTCTCAGGGGGGGAAGCCCAGCGGGTGCGTTTGGCCGCCCAGCTCGGCGTAGGACTTACCGAGGTGCTCTACATCTTAGACGAACCCAGCATAGGCCTGCATCCGAGGGATAACCGCTTCCTCTTAGAGGCGCTTAAGGGCTTGCGCGACCAAGGCGCTACGGTCATCGTGATAGAGCATGATGAGGAAACCATGCGGGCTGCGGATTGGCTGATAGAGATTGGACCAGTCGGCGGGAGAAAAGGGGGCTACTTAGTGGCCGAGGGGAGCTATGAGGCATTTATCCAGCAGCCCAGCCTCACGGCAGACTACCTTACCGGACGCAAACAGGTACCTCTTCCACCTCCACGCCAGGGCCCTTGGGAATGCCTCACTTTACACGGTGCCCGTGGCCATAACCTGAAAAAACTCACCCTACGCCTGCCCTTGGGGCGTCTCATCGTAGTGGCCGGCGTAAGCGGCTCCGGTAAGAGTAGCCTTATTTTAGAGACGCTGTATCCCGCGCTTTTGCGGGCTAAGCGGGCAGAGTATCGCCCCAGCTTACCGTATGAACGTATAGAAGGGGCCGACAAAGTAGATAAGGTCATTTTGGTGGACCAAGACCCTATCGGGCGTACGCCCCGCAGCAATCCCGCCACTTATACCGGACTGATGGATGAGATACGGCGATGGTTTGCGGAGCTGCCGCTTTCCCGAGCCCGAGGGTATAAGCCCGGCCGATTTTCCTTCAATGTAAAGAATGCGGGGCGCTGCGAAACCTGCCAAGGCGCCGGCGTCCAAACCATAGAAATGGGCTTCTTACCCCCCGTCTATGTGACCTGTCCGGCGTGCCACGGCCAGCGCTACAACCCCGAAACCTTAGAGGTCCGCTACAAAGGAAAAAACATTAGCGACGTGCTGCGCATGAGTGTAAGTGAGGCCCTCGAGTTTTTTTCCGCCCATCCGAAGGTTACGCGCTATTTAGCCGTAATGGAGGAGATAGGTTTAGGGTATTTGCCTTTGGGGCAACCTTCGCCTACGCTGTCGGGGGGGGAGGCCCAGCGGGTCAAGCTGGCGGAGCAGCTGGCCCGGCCAGATACCCACCGTACCCTCTATATTTTAGACGAACCCACCACGGGCTTGCATATAGACGATATTGGGAAGCTCCTTGCTGCGTTGAATCGGCTGGTGGATAGAGGCAATACGGTGATTATCATTGAGCATAACTTGGATGTGATACGGCGGGCCGACTGGGTGATTGAACTCGGGCCTGAGGGCGGAGAGAAAGGCGGCTATTTGATTGCAGAGGGGCCCCCAGCTGTAATAGCTGAGAGCGACACCCCCACCGGGCGGGCTTTGCGAGAAGTTTTGGTGGGGCAAGTAGTATAAGGGCGCTTTCCGGCCCTACGAAGCCTTATTTTCATCCAAGTAGTTTGGTTCGGTAATAAAAAAGCCCCTCTCTGTTCGAGAGGGGCTTGAGGAGGCAAGAGGAGCTCTGGCTTAGAAGTCCATGTCGCCGCCGCCCGGCCGAGCAGGGGCTTTTTCTTCTTCCGGCTCCTCTACGACCACGCATTCCGTGGTAAGGAGGAGGGAAGCGATGGAAGCGGCGTTTTCCAGCGCGGTACGCGCTACCTTAGTCGGGTCTACCACGCCGTTTTCAAAGAGGTTTTCAAACTGCTCGGTACGGGCATTCCACCCAAAGTCGCCTTGCCCTTCCTTGACTTTTTCTACGATGATGGCGCCTTCTTTCCCGGCGTTGTAGGCGATTTGGCGGAGGGGTTCTTCCAGCGCACGGCGCACAATCTCTACGCCGATGCCCATATCTCCTTTGAGGAACTTGTCATTGATGCCGCCTTTGCCGGGGAGAAGGGCAGGGATGCAGCGCAGGTAAGCCACGCCACCGCCTGGCACGATGCCTTCTTCTACGGCTGCGCGGGTTGCATGGAGCGCATCTTCTACCCGGGCTTTCTTTTCTTTCATGGCGACTTCGGTGGCTGCGCCTACATAGAGCACAGCTACACCGCCAGAGAGCTTGGCCAGCCGTTCTTGGAGTTTTTCGCGATCATAATCAGAGGTGGTGGTTTCTATTTGCGCTTTGATTTGGTTGATTCGGGCTTTGATGCGTTCCGGATCACCTTGGCCACCGACGATGGTAGTATTGTCTTTATCTACCGAGATTTTCTTGGCTTTGCCCAGGTAATCCAGGGTAGCGTGTTCCAGCTTGTACCCTTGTTCTTCGGAGATGACCGTACCACCCGTGAGGATGGCGATATCTTCGAGCATGGCTTTACGGCGATCGCCGAAGCCAGGCGCCTTCACCGCCACCACCCGCAACGTACCACGCAGCTTATTCACCACGAGGGTAGCCAGCGCTTCTCCTTCCACATCCTCGGCTATAATCAAGAGCGGCTTATTGACACGCACCACTTGCTCGAGGATGGGGAGGAGGTCCTTCATGCTGGAGATCTTCTTGTCGTGGATGAGGATGAGCGCATCTTCCAGTTCCGCCACCATTTTATCGGTGTTGGTGACGAAGTGCGGGGAGATATAGCCCCGGTCAAACTGCATCCCTTCCACGACTTCCAGATAGGTTTCAATGTTGCGCGATTCTTCCACGGTAATAACGCCGTCCTTGCCCACCTTATCCATGGCGTCGGCGATGAGCTTGCCGATTTCTTCATCGCCGTTAGCGGAGAGAGTAGCTACTTGAGCTATCTCTTTGGAACTGGTAATGGGACGGCTGATTTTCTTCAGCTCTTCTACGACTACCTTGACCGCTTCGTCAATGCCACGCTTGATTTCCATGGGGTTAGCGCCGGCCGTGACATTCTTAAGCCCTTCGCGGAAAATGGCTTGGGCCAGCACTGTAGCGGTAGTGGTTCCATCGCCGGCGACATCCGCCGTCTTAGAAGCCACTTCTTTTACCATCTGGGCGCCTAAGTTTTCCATGGGGTCTTTGAGGGTGATTTCTTTGGCTACGGTGACCCCGTCCTTGGTCACAAGCGGGGCGCCAAACTTCTTTTCAATCGCTACGTTCCGACCACGAGGGCCTAAGGTCACTTTTACGGCATTGGCCAGCGCATCTACCCCGGCTAAGAGTTTTGCGCGGGCTTCTGCATTGTACCGGATGATCTTTCCTGTCGCCATAGTTTTTTCAGTTTGGGTTTTTAGCTGATAATAGCATAAATGTCCGACTCACGCATAATCAAGTACTCTTTCCCGTCAATTGTAATCTCGGTACCGGCGTACTTACCGTACAGGACTTTGTCTCCGACCTTGACGGTGAGGGGTTCATCTTTTTTGCCGGGACCGACGGCTACGATGGTGCCCTTTTGGGGCTTTTCCTTAGCGGTGTCTGGAATGATGATGCCGGCTGCAGTTTTTTCTTCGGCAGGCGCCGGCTCTACTACCACGCGATCGGCTAAAGGCTTGATGTTCACCGACATAGTGCTTTTTGGATTAGGTTTGGGGGAAAGAAGAGCAAAGGGCGTGCCAGTGCATGCGAAGGCCTCTTTTCTGACAAAGTGTGCGTCTTTTTGACAAAAAGAAAAGCGGCGAGCTGACAAGCCCGCCGCTTCGGGTGCATAGTTTGACAGGGTACGTTACTCGCCTTGCCCCTTAGAAAAGCCCTCTATTCCGTCAAAACGGCAGAGGTGTTCAGTTTTGATAAAGTCCAGGCCTGCTTGCTTGTATGCTTGGAGGGCCGCAATCACATCGTCGTGGGTGATAGGCTGGCCGGTGGCCGAGAGCAGGCGGGTACGCCAGTGGTCTGTGAGAAAAGTCTCTTCTACGGTGTTGGGCCATACGGCTGTACCTCTATTAGAAATCATTGTCAGCTTAAGCGTGGGGGGGATGGCTTTTTGGATTTTCTCTGCCAGTTCTTTGGGGTGCCCAGGTAGCCACTCAACAAACACATCTACGCCGATGAGCTCTTTCTTCGGACGGTTTTTGCGCTCGTAAGGGGGGATATGAATGGCCTTGGAGGCGCCGCCTTCTTGGGTATAGCGCACGACTCTAAGCTGCTCGGGTAGTTTCCCAAGGTTGCGTACCACTGCCTCCGCAAACTCTTTGGTACCTACTTTTTCGCGGGAGACCCCTTCTCGGTAGATGTCGTAGGTATGGTAGCCTTCTTCGATTGTACGAAGCCAGGCATTATGAACGCGCTCCGCTACTTCGGCTTGGCCGATATGCACCAGCATCATAATACCCGCATGAAGGAGGCCGGAGGGATTGGCTAAGTTTTGGCCTGCACGGCGGGGGGCAGAACCGTGGATAGCTTCAAACATGGCCACATTCGGGCCAATGTTTGCGGAGCCGGCCAGCCCCACAGAGCCGGCAATCTGGGCTACCATATCCGACAAAATGTCCCCGTATAAATTAAGGGTTACCACTACATCAAACTGTTCTGGCGTATCTGCCAGCTTAGCTGTGCCGATGTCTATAATCCAGTGTTCTTTTTCTATGTCGGGGTATTCGGCGCCGATTTCATCAAAGATTTTATGAAAAAGCCCGTCGGTAAGCTTCATAATGTTGTCCTTGGTCATGCACGTGACTTTTTTTCGATTGTAGGCCCGTGCGTATTCGAAGGCGTACCGAATGATTTTTTCAGTGCCGGGCCGTGTGATGATTTTGAGCACTTGGTAAACTTCGGGGGTTTGGCGATGTTCTATGCCCGCGTACAAGTCTTCTTCGTTTTCCCGCACAATCACCACATCTAAGCCGGGGTATTTTGTCTCAATAAAAGGATGATAAGACACACAAGGGCGCACGTTAGCAAAGAGATTGAAGAGCTTACGAGTGGTTACATTGAGGCTTTTAAAGCCGCCCCCCTGTGGGGTAGTAATAGGAGCTTTATAGAAGACACGGGTTTGCCGTATCACATCAATCGCCTCCGGGGTGATGCCGGCGGTATGCCCTTGGAGGTAGATTTTTTCCCCGATTTCAATCACATGAGGCTCTATTTGGGCGCCTGCTTCATTCAGAATGTGCAAACAGGCCGACATAATCTCGGGGCCGATGCCGTCCCCGTACGCTACAGCTATGGGTACTTTGGCCATATCGCCGCAAACCTACGAACTTTTTAAGGCTATCTGCAGGAGGTCTTCGGCGGTGCCTTCGGGCAGGGTAGAGAGGGCTTTTTCTAAGCGCGTGTGGGCTTCAGCGGCAGTGAATCCCAGAGCCAGCATAGCTTCGTACGCTTCTTGATAGGCAGGCGGAAGGGAAGCCGAAGGCAGGGCCTTTAAAGCAGAACGCAGCTCTAAAAGCAGGTGTTGGGCCAGTTTGGGGCCGATACCTTTTATGCTGCTAATCGTCTTAGCGTCGTTTGCTTGTATCAGGTGCATAAGCTGGGAAGGGCTGAAATGGGATAATAGCGCCAAGGCTTTTTGGGGGCCTACCCGCGGGACTTTCTTAAGAAGAAGGAAAAAGTGCCGTTCTTCTTCCGTAAGAAACCCGTACAGGAGCGGCTCTCCTTCCTCCCGGGGGAGCCAAAGTACCGTAAAGAGGGTACAGCTCTGCCCCACGGACAAGCGTTTGCTCACGGATAGGGGCACTTGCAGCGTGATACCCAACGGGCCTACCTTCATGAGGATTTGGTGGGGTTTTAGGGCGAGCACTTCCCCGGCGAGGTAGGCGACCATACTTGCAAATGTGCCGGAAAATCTCCGTACCTTTGCGGCAAACACACACACTATGCGGTACGCACAGTACATCGCCGGAGTCGCCCTTTTATGGGCGGTAGTGGCCTGCAGCAGTGGGCCCAGCAAAGAGTTCGTAGAACAAGCCACAAAAGAACTCACAGACCTCAAGGGCGCATCAGAGAAGCTGAATGCTCTCAAGGGGGATGTGGCCAGTCTTCAGGATCCCTTCGCTGCCGTTAAGCAGGAGCTGGGTAAAGTTTGGACAGAGAAGGTAGAAAAGGACAAAGAGCTGGTGGATAAAGCGAATGCCCTTACGGAGCAAGCGAAGAAGCTCTCTGAAGAAGTGGCTTCTGTCGAAGGACAGCTTAATAGCGCCCTGAGTGAAGCCCAAAGCTTTGTAGACGGCTTGGCTACGCAAAAGAAGGGAGACGAAGAGCTTAAGAAAGAATGGGAAGCTATCAAGACCAAGATTACCGAAGCAGCAGGCAAGGTGGATCAGCTTGCTGGCCAAGTAGCTCAGCTCAAGCAAGAAGTGCAGGCGCACACCGAGGCTATTAAGGCGAAGTATGCGCCTAAGCCGGCGGCTAAGAAGTAAGGAGTAGTAGAGCTTCCAGTAAGTCGAGGCGCAGGTCGTCCAGGCCTGCGCCTTTTTTCTTAACCTTGCGGTGGATGTGGCGTAGCTTCTACTGGAGCTTAGGGGGCATAGTTTTCCTGGGTGTTATGAGTGGATGTGTCTCTAAGTCGCAGCTTTTTCGTACGCCCTATGATAAAGACCTTCGGAGAGCCCTCCGCAAACAAAAGCAGGGATGGGTGACCGCGGGGCCTTCGGCAAACATAGCTCCTGCGCCTACTACCCCGGTCTTGATGGCCGGGCAGTTTTTGCGCATGGTATTAGAAACACCGAGGCCTATAGTAGAAGAAGGTAGCTTTTGGCAGGTCGTGCATGTGGATACCTTACGTATTCTGGAAGATAGCTTGGTGTATATTCCTTGGCTGGGGAGTATCCGGGTGGGGGGGGTGCCCCTGGATTCGGCTCAGAAGCTTTTAGAGGGGGTAGCCCAACGGGTATTTACAGGGGCACGTGTACGCCTTTATCCTTTGTATCCCTATTATATTTTTGGATATACTTCTCTGCCTGGGCGTATTTTTCTGGAAAAAAGCCGGATAAGCTTGGTTGAAATTCTGTCTGTGTTGGCGGCAAATCCTTCTTTCTCAGCTTTAGACTTAGATTTTAGCAAGGTAAAGGTACTAAGGGGAGATCTCGGCAATCCTCAGGTTTTTCTCATAGATATCCGTGACGCTTATATGATGGATGGGGACTTTTATTTCTATGCCGGGGATATTTTGGTTATAGAACCTCGGCAAATGGTCAGATTGCGTTTGGAGGCTCAAAACTACCTGGCCTTTATAGGCATGACTCAAGTACTAAACCTCCTTTTGTTGGTTGCTTTTAGATTAGGGCTGTAGTATGGAAGCGACTGAAGTAAAAGATATATGGGACATTCGACGCATTCTTATTATTATTACTCGGAAGTGGTGGTGGCCTTTTCTTTCTCTTGTATTGGCCTTAGGGGCGGCGTGGGCTTACTTGCGGTATGTAGAGCCTACCTATAAAAGCGATGCTACTATACAAGTGGATTTATCTATTCCTTCTATATTGTCAGACAAAAGAGAACATAGTACTTTTCCTACCGAACTATTTTTTGAGGGTTATATGGAAATTTTTACATTACATGAAGTTGTAAAACAGGTAGTAGATACACTGCATCTGGATTGGGAGATTTATTCAAGGGGAAAGGTGGGTAGAACGTTGATTTTTCCTCTTCCTTTCTATATTGAGCTGAGCCCATATACTTTGGACTCAATATTTTGGCATAGATACAAAAGTGTAAGTGTTAGATTTTATGAGGATAAAAGTTATATGATTTATGCGGGAGATTCATTGTCTTTTTCTGGGGAGGTTGACAAATGGGTTGCTATACAAGGCGGAAGGTGTAGGATACGTTGGGCAGAGGGCAGCAGGGTAGCCCCCGGTGAGTATGAGATTTATCATTTCCCTCGGCCACAGGTGATTACTTCATGGCAGCAGCGGATAAGTATTGTGCCTAAACGTGGTCTTACTGTTTTGCAAGTCAGTATAATGGATAAATCGCCTACTCGGGCAGCTTATGTACTTAATATGCTTTTACATGTGGCTCGGGATTACGAGAAGTCTTTGAAACAAATCCAATATGAAAGAGCTATAAAATATATTGATACCCTTCTTGCATTTGTTGGCCGAGAGATTGGTAAAGTGCAGGATACTTTGGCTATCATAGAACGGCAAGCAGATGCCCCATTTATGCAAGCAAGGCGTGAATATGCATTAAGAGCTTTTACTACAATACTTGATCAATCTGAATGGAATCAAAGGAAAGAAGTCCTAAATGATTTGCTATCACAAGTGCAATCTCTTATAACTATTCTGAAAGAAGGCCGAAAGAGTCCCCTTACTCCTATTACTTCGTCTCTTGATGACAAAGAGCTGGGGGCTGATATAGTAAATAAAGCTAATGATCTCATACAAAAGTGGAATCAGTCCTTGCGTATTTATCATGAAAATGCCTATCCGCTAAATAAATTGCGAGAAGATTTGATACAATGGCTAACTTATGCGTATAGTGTGTTTTCTGTCCAAATTAAATATATTGATATGCTTTCTTTGCAAATTCAGAAGAGCTTTTTCAGTCAAAGAGGAAAGATGTTTCGTGATATATCAATGGAAAGGGATTTTTCTATACTTATGGAAAATCTAAATCTTAGCAGAGAAATATATAAGATGCTCTTGGAAAAGAAAATACAATTTTCTATTGATAAAGAAGCTATTGTTTCTTCCATACGTATTACGCAGCCTTCTATCGTACCCATAGTGCCTTTATATCCAAATCCTTTTCAAGTGTATGTTATTGCATTAGCTTTTGGGCTAATATCAGGTGTCGGCGGTATTATATTGTGGTATGCTTTTACCCAGACTGTCTCTTATCGAGTAGATTTAGAGGGATTAGCACCGGTCTCTATTTTGGGCGAGCTACCGTATGCTTCGGCGGATAGGTCTGCTACTGTACCTATTTCTGGGATTCAGTTGGAGGTGCTTCGTAGTCTGCGTAGTGCGTTGAGTTTTGTGTGGGATGCGGAGGGCACGCCTACTTTGATTGTAAGTTCTACTGTAAGTGGCGAGGGCAAAACGTATGTGACCCGCAGTTTAGCTTATGTGTATGCCTTGGCGGGGCATAAAGTGCTTCTTATAGATGCGGATTTGCGGCGTGCTTCTCTTTCCCAAGAAACCGGCTTGCGGGGAAATGGCCTCACCCTCCTTTTGGCTAATCCGCACCTTTCCGATTCGGATATAGAACAAGCGATAGTTTCGTATGGACGAGATAATTTCTTCTTCCTCTCGGCAGGTCCCTCCGCCCCTAATCCACCAGAGTTACTTGAAAGTCCCAATATGAAAAATATTATTGCGTATGTTCAAAAAAATTTTGACTTTATATTTATAGATACCGCTCCGCTTGGTCTTGTATCAGATACCTTGTCTATAGTTCGTCATACATATAACTCAGTTATTTTGTATGTGTTTCGTGCAGATTATTCAAAAATCTCTTTTCTTAAGCATTTATATGATTTGGTGCAAAAAAACCACTTAAGGAAAGTATATCTTCTTTTCAATGGTACCAAGCTCTCAAAGCCGCGCTATGGGTATGGGTATGGCTATGGCTATTATGGGAAAGAGTATGAGCGAAAGTATTACTTCTCTCCCTCGGACCGGAAGGGGGCTACTTGGGCCAAACTTCGGGAGTGGCTTCCGCTATGAGCTGGTGGCCTTTGGGGAAAAAAATGCCGGAAATTAATCTCGGGGTGGAGCTGGGGGTGGAGGTCCATAATCATGTGCTGCCTGGGGTAGATGATGGGGCTCGTACTATGGAAGAAGCCCTTCAAATGCTTTTCTTCTGGGCAGAAATGGGCTACCAGAAAGTCATCGCTACCCCACATCAAAATACGTATATGCGTCCTTCTTATACGGATATCATTCAGGCGCATGAGCGCTTGCAGAAGCAGGCCCAGGAACAAGAACTCCCCATTTTGCTCACTTTTGCCGCAGAATACCTCCTTGAGCCAGAACTGCGCATGGAGCTCCCCCAGCTTCTTACTTTTGGCCCCCAAAAATACCTCCTCGTAGAAATGGGGTTTTGGAGTCTGCCCGCCTCGTGGCAAGCCTTTTTCTTCGAACTCCAACGCGCCGGCTATACCCTCGTCATCGCCCATCCCGAACGGTATGAGTTTGCTGATGCAGCCCTCCTCAAAACTTGGTATGAACAAGGGCTTTACCTTCAGATAAACTTACTCTCCTTAGGCGGATTATATGGAAAAAAAATACAAGAAAAAGCCGAATATCTCTTAGAAAAAGGATGGGTACATTTTGTAGGCAGTGATCTTCATCGGGTAGAACATATCCCTCTTGTACGGAGGGCGCTCATGCACAAGCTTTTGCGAAAGCGAATTGCTTCTTTCCTCAATCCTACACTCCTATGAAAGACTATTGGGGTCGAATCTGGATTATAGCTATTTTTATAGCTATTGTGGGGCTAAGCAGCTTCTTATGGTGGAAGGGTAGGCAGATTGTAGAGCCGGCGCGGGAAACTTACCTGCTGGCAGAATCGCAGCGCCTTTTAGGCTGTTCTCCTTATATGCTGAATAAAGGCATTATTATTGACCAAAATGATAATGGCATACCGGAATATATTTTTTCCTGTGACTCCACTTTGAGTGAAGCCCACCAGCGTTTTGTCTGGATAGAGGTGGAGCATAAGAAAGTACAAGTGCTCTTGCATTATACCGAGCAAGGCTGGCAGGTAGGCGGGGGTACAATCCGGGGCCCTTTTTCCTGGCTCATAGATAGAAGGAAAGGCCAGCTGCTGCTGGTGCCTGAAGAGGAGGGTACTGCTACTGAACCTATCGAACTCATATGGGATCCCGAGCAAAAATGCTTAACGTTAGGAGAGCTGTAGGCCTGCATGGCGTAGAAGTATATGGGCATGTAGGCTTTTTCCCTGAAGAACGTAAAATGGGACGCCTCTTTCGTATAGACGTGGAGGCTGAGTATGGGGTAGAGGAAGTGCAGGCTATCCCCCCCATAGATTATCGAGAAGTAGCCCAGCTTATCCGAGAGGCCTTTACGCAAGAAGGGGTGCTCATAGAGCATATCGCGCAATCGCTCGCGGAGGCTATTTTGGCTCGGTGGGAAGCTGTGGATAAGGTATGGATACGCGTACATAAGGTTCATCCACCTATAGGTATCTTAGCGGAGAGTGCTTATGCGTATGTGGAAATGGTGCGTTCTGCTTAGTCTATTGTGGGCGCAAGGGCGCGATACCCTCGTCGTGATAGAAACACCGAAGGGGGTCATGCGCCTCCAACTGTATCGCCAGACGCCCCAGCATCGGGCAAATTTTTTCAAGCTGGCCCAGCAAGGTTTTTTTGATGGGACTACTTTCCATCGGGTAATCCCAGGATTTGTTATTCAGGGCGGAGATCCTAACTCAAAAGACTCAGACCCTGCCAATGATGGGATGGGGGGGCCGGGCTATACTATTCCGGCGGAGATTCGTCCCGAGCTAAAACACACGCGAGGAGCCGTCGGAGCTGCGCGCTTAGGGGATGCTGTCAATCCGAGCCGAGCTTCCAGTGGGAGTCAGTTTTATATCGTAGTAGCTGAAAAAGGGACGCCTTTTTTAGACGGAAGTTATACGGTGTTTGGTAAGGTTTTGGAGGGTATAGCGGTGGCGGATAGCCTTGCGCAGGTGCCCCGAGATACGCGGGATAGGCCCCTTATGGATATGCCCATGAAGGTTCGGCTGGAAGTGGTCAAGGTGAAAAGACTGCGCAAGCGCTACGGCGATGCCTATCAGCCATAGAACGGCTGCGCTCTCGGACCCAGGGCGGTTGAGAGAAAATAATGAGGATAGGGTGGCCTACCTTACCACCCGTTATGGGGCGGTGTGGATGGTATGTGATGGGATGGGTGGCCATGCGGCGGGCGAAAAAGCCGCAGAACTGGCGGTGCAAGCCGTAGTGGATTTCTTTTCACGAGTTTCTGAAAGTTTGTCTCCTTTTTTGCTATTAGAGCAGGCCTTGTACGAAGCTAATGAGGCTATTTATAAAATAGCGCAGCTACACCCCCAGTATCGCAAGATGGGTACTACTTGTGTGATAGCTTTATATCAAGAGGGGCTCTTGTATTATGCGCATGTAGGGGATAGCCGGCTGTATTTATTTCGGGAGGGGCAGCTGGAACAAAAAACGCAGGACCATTCGTATGTGCAGTTTTTGATAGCGCAGGGGCTTTTGACGCCGGAGGAAGCGGAGTTTCATCCGCGCCGACATGTGATTTTGCGGGCGCTGGGCCTTACATCTCGGCCAGAGCCAGAGGTAGCACCGGAGCCGATTATTATACAACCGGGAGATTGGGCGCTTTTATGCACCGATGGCTTGAATACGATGCTCTCGGACAAGGAGATTCAAGCCATCTTATCGGCTCCAGTTTCTGTGGAGGAAAAAGCTCGGCGCCTCGTAGAGGAAGCCAACGCTGGGGGAGGCATGGACAATGTCAGCGTGGTCCTCGTGGAGTTTTTCTGATTTTCTTACCTTTGGGGGGGATGAAAGCTTTGCTATATGTCTGTCTATGGGGTACCCTTTTATGGGCACAGGAGGAGCGGGAGCGCCCCACAGATCCGACGGGTAAGCCAGAGAAACCAGCTGCTGCTCGTCCTACGGCTATCACCCTTCAAGGGAAGGTTGTTTCGGCAGAAGGTGAGCCTTTGCCTGGGGCCTATGTTAAGGTTGTAGGTACCGTACAGGGTTCTGTCGCTGGAATAGAGGGGACCTTCAAGCTGGTGTTGCTTTCGCCGAGTGACCCTATTGAGTTGGAGGCGTCTTTTGTAGGGTATGAGGCGGCTCGGCTCTCTATACCGCTATCGCGTGCGGGTCAGCCGATAACTTTTACGCTTCAAGAGACAGGGGTACGGGCGCAGGAGGTGGTTATCTCAGCCAGCCGCGTGAGTGAGACCGTAATGCAGTCGCCTGTCACGGTGCTCAAAATGAGCGCTCGGGAGATTCAGGAAGCCCCGGGTGTCAATCTTTTTCAAAATATCACTTTTGTCAAGGGCGTAGAGCAGGTCTCTTCCAGCCTAACCTTTCAAGTAGTCAATACCCGGGGATTTAATGCAACTACGAATGTGCGTTTTGTACAGCGTTTGGATGGAATAGAGATGCAGGCTCCTGCGCTGAACTTTCCTATCGGGGCTATTTCTAATACAGGAGATTTAGATATAGAGAGTGTAGAACTTTTGCCGGGGCCTGCATCAGCGTTGTATGGGCCTAATGCTTTTAGCGGGATAATGAATGTCTATACAAAGGATCCTTTCCGTTTTCCGGGGCTTTCGGCTTCGGTACGGCTGGGGGTGAATCATTTAGATAGGATAGACACTACGCCGCAGCCCCTATATGATATTTCTGTGCGCTATGCCAAAGCTTGGAACAACCGTTTGGGTATCAAGGTTTTTGCTAACTGGTTTGATGCGCATGACTGGATAGCGCAAGACCCTACCGATAGAGGTGTATATGCGGGAGCTGTAGGTCGGTATGCTATACCCGGTCTCCAAAATCCCGGCTACGATGCTGTAAATGTGTATGGTGATGAAGCGCGAGTGGACCCTACTACCGTGAGGAATATTGCCTTAGGACTGGGTCCGAGCTTAGGCGGCGGATTGCCTAATGATACCAATGACCTGGGTTTTTATTTAGCCCGCACAGGGTATTGGGAACGCGAGGTGATTCGCTACAATGCTCGGGTAGGCAAAGCCAATTTTAGCGCGTATTATCGCCTCACAGATAAATTACAGCTAAGCTATACAGGTTTCGTCTCCACGGGGGCGACAGTATATCAAGGCGTGAATCGGTACAGCTTGCGGGAGTTTATCTTTAACGTGAATAAGGTAGAGTTAGCGGGCCCCGATTTTAGGGTATGGGCGTATGCAGCCTTAGAAAACTCTGGCAATAGCTATGATAGCCGCTTTGCAGCGCTCAACCTGCTGAATAGTGTCAAGCCCCATACCAACTGGATGGTGCAATATACCCTGGCTTATACGGGGCAGTTGTGGCGGATGATGCAGGGATTAGGCGAAAATCCGGCTGATTATGGTGTGCCGGCTGGGGGGGATCACGCGGCGGCGCGGGCATTTGCGGACTCGGATAAGGCTAAGGCTATTCAGCAGGTGCTTCGCCAATATGGGTATCCGGACCAGATAGTGACGCTTTTTGGCGGAGATGCTCGGCCGGTGCCGGGTAGCTCGGCCTTTAAGGAAGCCTTGGATAGGGTGATAGGTCAGCCTAACTTTGCTCAAGGAGGCGCTAAGTTTTTTGATAGGAGCTCTTTTTATCACGCAGAGGGTCAGTATGATTTATCCAGGCGGATTCGCTGGGTAAATCTCTTAGTAGGCGGTAACTTTCGGTATTATATGATGAACTCACGCGGTACCATTTTTTCGGATACCAGTGGTCCGATAGGCGTGTGGGAATATGGCGCTTTCGCGCAAATGAAGAAAGCGCTATGGCAGGAACGGCTCCAGCTCTTAGGCTCCCTGCGCTACGATAAGAATGTCAACTTTCAAGGGCGCTTCACGCCGAGGGTAGGGTTTATTTTAGCGGTGGATAAAGAGAAGAATCATAATCTGCGTGCTTCGTATCAGACAGGCTTTCGCATGCCTACGCTACAAGCGCAGTACTTAGACTTGGATGTAGGACCTTTCAAGCTGATAGGCGGTTTGCGTTCGTCAGATGAGTACTATGGGATTGTTGGGAATAACTACTCGGGGGAGTCGGTGCAGGCCTTTCGGGACTCCTTGGCGGCTCGGACGCGGGGCTCGTCTAATCCGGCCGATTATGCGGACCTTTTGCGGGTATTACCTATTGAAAATGTCAAACCCGAACGCGTAGCCGCGATAGAAGTGGGTTCTCGCCACCTGATTGCCAATAGGATTTACATAGACTTAGATTATGCGTATTCGCGCTTTACGGACTTTTTAGGGAGCATAGATTTTGTGGGCCCGCGTCGGTATTTGCAACCAGATGGCACTTGGTATATAGGACGCCTTACGCCGGATTCCGCTGCCGTGGGCGCATACGCGCCGTATCGCCGCTATTATAACACCTCTTCCGTCGTTTTTACGCACCATTTTGCTACTACAATACAATATACTATTAGCAGAAGCTTTTTTGTAAGTGGTAACTTCACTTATGCAGAGATAATCCTTAGTGAGGAAGCTAAACTGGATAAACTTATAGCGCAGTTCAATACCCCTAAATATAAAGCTTCGGCGTACTTCTCTGGCAGGGAGCTTCTCAAGAATAAACGTCTGAGCTTTACGGTGGGTTACCGCTGGATGAATGCTTATCTTTTTGAAGAGTCTTTTCATTCGCGCGTTATACCGACGTATCAACTGGTAGATGCGCAGGTAAGTTATAAGTTTCCTAAGCTAAAGAGCCAGTTTCGTATAGGCGGGCAAAATATCTTAAATAATCGGCATGTAGAAGTGCCGGGCGGACCTACCTTGGGGGCGTTGTATTATGTGCAGTGGATTTATGATCCGTTCCTTCCGTGAGGGAGGGCGAAGAGGGCCCGGGCATTCTCGGTGGTGCGTTCTATGAGGGTAGAGAGGGGGAGTTGGCGGAGTTCGGCTAAGGTGCGGGCGGTGTAGAGCAGGTAGCTACTTTCATTGCGGCGGCCCCGGAAAGGGGTAGGGGTAAGGTAGGGGCTGTCCGTCTCCAGAAGGAGGCGGTCCAGCGGGAGTTTCTTGACAGCTTCTTGTAAAGCCGTGGCTTTTTTGTAGGTAAGTACGCCGCCGATTCCTAAGTAAAAGCCTTGGTCAATAATCTTTTTTCCTTCTTCGTACGAGCCGGTGAAGCAGTGGAATACCCCTTTAAGTCTCCCAATAAAAGGCCTAAGGACCTCAAGGGATTCGTCTAACGCATTGCGAAAGTGAATAGAAACGGGCAAGTTATACTGGATGGCCCATTCGGCCTGACGGAAAAGCGCTTCTTCTTGCCAGGCGCGGGTGGAGGTTTCATGGTAAAGGTCTAAGCCTATTTCCCCGATGGCTATCCACGGATACGTAGAGAGGTGTTGTTCTAAGAGGGTCAGCTCTTCTGGAAAGTTTTCTTTTACGTGGTTAGGATGTAGCCCTATCATGCCAAAGTAAAAATCGGGGGCCAGCTGTATGAGTTTTTTCAAGTCAGGCAGGGTATGGCTGTCTAAGTTAGGCAAAAGCACGGCCTCGCATATGCTGCGGGCACGATGGGTAACGGCCTCTTCTTCACCAGCAAAATCTTTCAGAAACAAGTGCGCGTGCGTGTCAATGAGACGGGCTTCCATGTGATAGTGGGATATATTTTGTGGAGTTCGTAGCGCATTCTATCTATAATAGGGGCTAAAGAGTCTTCGGCTCCAGCTACTTTGAAGTAAGAGGCTATCATCACAGCATAGCGCGTCGAGTCGGTAAAAAATAAAAGCGCATGGGTAGGTACATCGCCATAGAGCTCGTAGAAAAACCCTTTACCTGTTTGGCTACGGACAGGTTTTTCGCTGATATCGGTGGCCCTAATGGCGTGTTTATAGATGAGCTTTCGGTAGATTTCTAAGGCTTTGGCTGGGGTAGTATGGAGCTGGGCCAGATCATGGGCTGTAATATGCCAGTAAGCATCTAAATCAGGAAAGTATAAATCAAACCAGCACGAGTCTTTGGGCACATAATGCAAGCGAGCATAAGCCGGGTAAGCAAAGCGTATAGGACATATTTCACAGGCGAGCGTATCATACCGTCCGGTATCAGGTAGCAGGAGCCTGGGGTAGGTCTTGGGGCGAGGAAACGGCTGACTCTGGCAGCCGATAAGCCCGAATACGCTCAATCCGATGAGGGCTTCTATCCACCACTTCAAAGGCATAGTTGCGGTAATATATGGTTTCTCCTTTCTCCGGGATGTCTTCTGCGAGCGAGAGTAGAAACTCAGCCAGGTTTTCGGCGTTTCTGGCGGCTTCTTCTTGGAAAAAGTCTGATGGCAGCTGAAGTACTTCTTGAACGATTACCAAAGGAGTATGCGCTTGAAAATATACGCTACCCTCGGACTGGATCTCGTAAAGGAAAGAGGTAGGATGTTCCTCTTCTCTGTATCCAAACACTACCTCTAACAAGCGCTGGAGTGAAATAATCCCCGCCACAGAACCAAACTCATCCACCACAATAGCTACATGCTGGCGCTGGTTTTTGAGTTCTATCAAAAGCTCGTAGGCATTTTTATTTTCCGGCACAAAATAGGCGGGCCTGATAAGCGCCTGCCAGTTTGAAACTTCTTCTTTTGGCCAGTGCGGCAAGATATCCTTTACCATTAATATGCCTCGTATATCGTCTAAACTTTCTTGATAGATAGGGATGCGTATGTATGGAAGCGAGCTTAGGGTAGCTTTGAGCTCTTGCCAAGAAAGTGATATCGGGATAGCCTTCATGTCCATGCGAGATATCATAAAAGACTTTATCGGCAAGCGGCGTAAGAGAAGGAGATTCTTAAGAACTTTCTTTTCAATAGGAGGGGATAGCTCTGTGGGAAGGAGTTCTACGAGGTCGGAGAGGCTTTCTGGGGAAGAGGTGGGCTTCCAGTAGCGTTCTATCTGGTGGCGGAGTGTAGTCAGTTTTTGCGTAAGAGGATATACCAGCCAAAAAATGAGCTGCACAAGCGGAGTTCCCCAGCGAAGAAATACCCTCGGCCGCGTGAGGGCCAGCGTTTTAGGGAGGATCTCTCCTAATAGTACAATAATTGCCAACGCCATGAGCGCAGATAGCCCCTCGCCATAAGGAAGCCCCCACGCTTGGGCCGTATAAAAGAGGAGGAGGGTAAGGCCGAGATTGGCTAAAGTATTGCCTACAAGGAGCACACTCAGGAGCACCTCGGGCTGCTCTGCAAAGTATCTGACCCAATAGGCCCATGGGCGGTGCTTGTAGGAGCTGAGAAGCTTATGTATGTCTCCTCCACTTAGGCTAAAAAAGGCCGTCTCGTATCCCGAGAAAGTGGCTGAGAGTAAAAGGAAAGCGACTGTGCCTACAAGGGGTACTGGGTCCAACGCAGGACAAAGGTAAGAAGATTCCGAAAGAGTGGTCCCTGCAACCGCCAAGGTGTCGTGTGCGTATAAATAATGTATGAAAAAGATAGCGTTAGTCGTGGTTCCCCTGCTGGGGGTGGCGCTGGCGAAAGCCGAAGCGCAAGTAGAAGTAGAAAAGGTGCACGAACGGGTGACGGTGACTGTGGGTCCGGGGAAGAACTATCGGGCGAAGCTGGCGCAGTCGTATTTTGGGGGGCGAGGGAAGTGTCGGAACTGGAAACGTTTTTGTGGTCGGTGAGTGGAGGCCTGCTTAGGCAGGCCTTTTTGTGGGGCGGTGCAGCCGCCTGTGGCGGCTGCACCGCCCCCTGCTTTTTACTAAACTTGTCCTGGGCAAACATGTCCCCCTTTTTCTGGCTCCAACTCTGGGGCACCCCTCTCGCCCTGGCTTCAGAGGTTGCCCCCCGCTATACCTACCTACCGCTACGGTAGGCGCTCATAGACTGCGACTCGCTTCTGCGGCACGCCGGGCTGAAGGATACCATAACCTCCTTATGGGAGCCGTGAGAGGGCTATCGTTTAGCGCAGACTGCTAACGGAGTTACTCTCTCTGCAGGCGACACCCTCGGGTGGATATATGGTTTGTATGCCCTTCTGCAAGAGAAGTGGGGTTTTGTCTTCATGCATCCGCAGGTCACGGTGCGCACGGATCATTTGCCCTGCTGGCGGGTACTGGAAGCGGTCCCTCGTTTCTCTTGGCGAGGATTGCATTTGCGTACGCAGCACCCTATCGAGCTTACCGAACCTTTACTGATCCTTCTTTTCCCGAGGGAGAGCGGTGGGTACAAGCGTATATAAATTGGCTTATTCGGAACGGGCAAAACTATTTTGCGTTTTGTCTCTTGCGGACAGTAGATATTCAGCGGTGGTTACCTTACTTTCGGCGTATCGTAGCGTATGCTCGGGCTCGAGGGGGTTGAAGTGGGGGCTTGCCCTTTCCCTGCGCATGCAGCAGCAGCGCGCTTTCCCACTCTTGCCCCGATATGCTTTAAGGGCGAAGAATCGGGTGCTAAAAGAGCGGCTAATGCTTCTTGCTTCTACGGGTATTTCTCGGCTGAATGTAAACCTAAATGCCGCAGAGTTTGTAGGCAGAGACTGGGGAGGGGGGATAGATAGTCTGACTCAGTACGCTCGGGCATTAGGGATTGTTGTAATGTCTCGGCAGCATGTAGTGCCTGCGCATACGGTAGGTCGCTTTCAGCCTGCAGAACTGCCCCCAGCGCTTATCTTATGTGTGCATTCGGTAATGTGTTATGGGCTGCGCGATACGCTCGCACCCGTGTATAGGTGCAAAGATTTTTCGCATCTTGTACAAGCGCTCCGAGTAGAAAGGCAGCGGCGGAAAGTATGGTGTTATCCAGAGACGGCGTATTGGGTGACTTTTGATAATAGGGTGCCGGTGTGGCTTCTTTCGTACTTGTGCAGCCGCTGGGAAGATATGCAAGAAGTGGAGAGCCTGGTGGAAGGGCATCTTACTTTCTCTTCAGGCTGGGATGTTAGGTATGGGCTTTTTGATTGGAGTGCGGCGCGCTGGAGCGGGCGCTACCACCACGATGGGCGGCCGGCTTACACAGGCCGGGAGGAAGGCTTGCTCAGGCTATGTGGCGGGGATACTGCGGTGTGGAGGCAGCTTGTCCGTTTCCAAGACAGTGTCCTGGTAGGTAAGGATGTTTTGAGCTATATAACGCCTACCACGCCCATAGATGAAATAAGTTGGAGGTGGCTGCCGGCTTTCCAACCCCGCTTGGCTATACCCCCTTAGCACATATATCGCCGGCCTGCGGCTCATCGGACTATGTTCCTGCCTAAGTTAGAAGGGATAAAAAACGGCTTTAGAACGCTGGCCTTCATGGCCGACGTGCCAGCCTCAGGATAGGACTTTGGCTATTTTGTGGCAGGAGTGCCGAGCCGCTTGGGAACTAACCCGTCTGCGAGTGGCATTTCGGTACCACTGGCTTGCTGGGCTGCTTAGTGAGCGGAATAGCCCGGAGGAAAAAAAGTACATAGACATGCTGGAACAGCTACTCCAGAAAGCTGCTTACTGGGTAAAACAACTGCCGGCGCGCTATTCTGTTTGTGCGGCCGGGCGGCTCTGTCGGGCGGGGCGACGAGGGTGCAAGCCTCCGCATCCCAGTTACCGGTTCGGGTATTTGTATCCTGCAGTGAGCTTACACTTCTGGCGGCGGGAATCGGGCCAGCTCAAAGAAGGGCGTTGGGCGGTGTGGTACCAAAATACCTGGGATATACCTCGTATCAAGGGGCTTTGGTGAAACGTGTAACTGATTGGAGGAACTTTTGAAAAGCTTGGGCGCGATGAGAATAGCTATTTTTCCACGTCGGACCCAGCTCAGCTAAGGTGCGGGTTTCCCCCAGCGGAATAAAAACGGGGTCATAGCCAAAGCCGGCCTCACCCCGCAGTTCGTAGGCGATATGCCCTGCGCAATAACCCGTATAAAAGCGATACGCATTCGGTCCCCAGTAGGCTACTATCACCGCAGCAAAATAAGCTCGGCGTTCGTGTTGGCCTTGGAGGGTTTCGAGGAGGCGTACAGGTCCGCCGTATCGGGCTGCCTTTGCCCCCGGCGATCCCCTTAAGGCTACCACAAAAAGCCCACTGTCTTCGGCGATTACTGGCTCTTGGAGCTTACCGTAATAAAAAGAAGCTTTCGCCAGCGCGTTCTCGTATAAGGTGTTGTAGGGCTCTGGTGCTTCAGGCAAGTCTGCCGCCAAGCCCTCTAAAATAAGCTTGCCTTCACATATTTGGAGAGCTTCTTCGAGTTTATGGCTATTCTTTGTGGCGAATACCCACTTAGCCACCACTTTTTTTGGCGATATGTCCCTCTTTTTGGAGGAAAGCCAGCACCTTATCTATACAGTTTCCTTGGAGCAGGATAGTATTTTCTTGGATGCTGCCGCCTGTGGCACATAGTTGACGCAGGCGTTTAGCGAAGGCTTCCAGGTCTTCCTTTCGGCCCACAAAGCCCGTGATTTCGGTCACTTCTCGGGTGCCGGCGATGCGGCGGCGCTGCACCCGTAAGTTTTGGCGGGGGGGCGTTGGTAGCTCCTCAGGAGGCTTAGCTGGGGAGGAACGGGTGGAAAAGACGAGTTTCTCCTCTGCCATAAGTCAAAGGTAGTACAAGCCTTGGGAAGGTACAGTTTTTACATACAGTTTATCTCGGGTGCAGAGCTTTGACCTGACATGGGGATTCGGTATGGTTTAGCCTGCGTGGCGTTATTGGCAGCGCAGCAACCTTTTCGCTTCTTGGTCATGGATGGACAGACGCAGGAGCCGTTAGCGGGGGCTGCGGTGGTGCTGCTGGGGGCTGAGCCTAAGGGCGTGCTTACCGACAGCACCGGCGTAGCCACTCTCTCGGTGCGTTTTCTTTCCGATACCCTCAAAGTAGAAGTGCGCTATATGGGCTATGAAAAAGTGGAGGTGGCCCTGACAGCCCGTTCAGCGCCTGGGGTAGAGGTACGCTTATGGCCTGAGGGGGTGCAGCAGCAGGAAGTAGTCATCACGGCCCATCAGGAGACACGCACAGAGGTAGCCCTGCTCTCGGCGCTTCAGCAGATGCCCCAGATAGCCACAGGCCTCTCTGCCCAAGCTATCCAGCGTACCCCCGATAGGACCGCTGCTGCGGTATTGACGCGTATAACAGGGGTGACTGTAAACGAGGGCCGCTTCCTTGTCATACGTGGCATGAACGAGCGCTACAATGCCGTACTCCTGAATAGACTGCCCGTGTTTAGCACAGAGCCGGAATCCCGCGCCTTTGACCTGGAGATCTTACCTGCGGGGATTATAGATCAAGTACGCGTGTATAAAACGCCCGCAGCTTATCAAACGGGGGAGTTTGGGGGGGGAGTGGTAGAGGTGCTTACTCGGCGCAGCCAAGAGACGCCTACCTTTCACCTTCAGCTGCGTAGCGGCTATTTGGTGGGTACTACTTTCCGCCCTGGCCTGGCAAGTGTCTCTTATCCGGCGGATATATGGGGCAGCGGGGTGGTTTCTCGGGCCCTCCCTGGAGGGTTTCCTGAAGACCTTAACGCCCTTTCCCCCGCTGAAGCCCGCGCTTGGGCTCAAAAGCTACCCAATACTTTTCGTCTTCGTTCTATAAGCGCGCTGCCACCTAATACCCAGGGGTCTCTCACCTATGGGGTACCGCTTACTAAGAAACTATGGTTTTTATCCGGCCTCTCGTATGGACGCAGCTTTCAAAACCTGCTCGTAGAGCGAAATAGATATGAAGTTCGTGTATTGCAAGCCGGCGCTAATCCTAAGCTTTTTTCTTACATAGACCGGCAGACGACAGAGATGGTTCGGCTGATGGGTTTTACGAACTTTCTTTGGGCACCCGCGCCCGGCCAGCAGGTAGAGCTAAATCTTTTTGCTGCACGGCTTACTGAAAATGAAACTATCCTCCGAGAGGGCTATTCTTTCTATCAAAGGGGTACGGATGCTTTCTTTCGCAACTACAGCATGCAATATTTGGCGCGTACTTTGTCTTTCCTGCAAATAGGTGGGATGCATCGCTTGTCTGAGGGGATAGCCCTTCGGTGGGATGTGGGCGGCCATGCTACCTTACGCGATGAGCCGGATTATCGCCGAGTGCGTACTGTACGAGAGGCGGGCGACTCCGTTTTTCGGATAATCCTGCCGCCCGGGCCAACAACTTTTGATGCGGCGCGTTTTTATAGTCAGTTGCGTCAATACGGGGCGGATGCCCAGCTCTCCCTACTTACAGAGCTATGGCGCTGGCGCATAGTGACGGGGATGCAGGTCGGGGCTATCACCCGTACTTTTTCAGCCCGGTGGTTTTCTTATACCGTACCTTCCACGGCCTCGCCAAGCTTCGTAGCTTTTTGGACGGCCTTGCCCATAGAAGAGGCCTTTTCTGAGGAGTATCTACCCCAGCTGCGTTTGCGGGAGGGAACTAATCCCACGGACCGCTATGAGGCGCAACAAGCCGTAGCTGCGGCTTTCTTTTCCGCAGAACGGACTATGGGGCGCTTTTCTATACAGGCAGGCTTGCGGTATGAATACAGCGAGCAACGCCTCCAATCGGCTACGGCCACGCAGGCCCTCTCTGTCCAACCCCCTTTTCCTTTGCTGATGCCTTTTGTGAGTGCAGGGTGGGCGCTCAGTCCTACCCAAAAGCTCCGTTGGGCTTATAGCCGTACGCTCAACCGGCCAGCCCTGCGCGAGCTGGCCCCCTTCCTCTACTATAACTTCGCTTTAGAGGTTCAGCAGGCCGGCAATCCTGCATTGCGTCCCGCTACCCTACACAATGTAGATATACGTTATGAACTTAGCCCATCCTTGGGGCAGCTTTTGGCTATTGGGTTATTTTATAAAAAACTTATCCAGCCTATTGAAACCTACATTTTGCGTGGGGCAGATCAACCTACCATACGGTTTGGGAATGCGCCTTCGGCTCAGCTTGTCGGTGCTGAAATAGAGCTACGGGTGCGCCTTTCGCAGACCCTCTCTTTAATAGCTAATGGTGCCTATGTATGGAGCCAGGTAGATATGGGCTCAGCCGTATATGGCAGCAGTGGCGGGCAATCTGCCAGTCAAGCGCGTTTCCGTCCCCTCCAAGGCCAGGCGCCTTTCCTCGGTAACCTCCTGCTTTCCTACACCTCCCGAAGTGGACGGTGGGAAGTTAGTACAGCAGGCCAGCTCACAGGGCCTCGTCTCTGGTGGGTGGGCGATAACTTCAACCCCAGCGTCTATGAAATGCCTCGCCCCATTTGGGATGCGACATTCCGCCATAAGCTGGGTAAAGCTTTCTATATTCAACTCCAGGCCCGAGATATCCTCAATACCCCTTTTGTGTATAGGCAAGACTCAGACTTGAATGGGCGTATTAGCCGAAAAGAAGATGTAATCTTCCGCTACGTACGGGGTTCGGAGTGGAGCGTAGCGATGGGGTGGCAGTGGTAAGGGGCTCCAAGCTACCTTTGCTTTATGCCCTACTGGGTAGGGATTACGGGGGGAAGTGCCTCAGGAAAAACCTTCTTGCTGGAAGCTCTGCGCCGCTCTCTCCCCTCAGAAAAAGTTACCTTCATCTCCATGGACCATTATTATAAAGATTTGCAGTTACAACCTCGAGATGCGGAGGGTAAGGTTAACTTTGACTTGCCAGATGCGATAGATAGCCAAAGATTTTATGAGCATCTTTTGGCTTTACGGCGGGGAGAGGCCGTAACACAGCGAGAATACACCTTCAACCAGCCCGGGGTAGTACCGCGGCTCCTGACTTTTCAGCCGGCGCCGCTTGTGATTGTAGAGGGACTCTTTCTCTTTTACTGGCCGCATATTCGGGCGCTTTTTGACCTGCGCTTATTCATAGAAGCGGATGAGCCCTATAGATTTATCCGCCGGCTTCAACGGGACCAAAGAGAGCGGGGGTATACGGTAGACAGTATCATCCACCAATACTTGACACAGGTCCTGCCTGCGTATCGGCAGTTTGTGGAACCGCTGCGGATGTATGCGCACCTGGTCATCCAGAATCACTACGGCGAGCTCACGCCGATTTTACGGGTGCTTTTGGACCACCTTCAAGCAGCCCTGAGAGATGTCTAACTTTGTGCCCATGCGATGGGGAGTAACCCTACTACTGGGGGTGGTGAGTCTATGGGCCCAGGATTGGAGCAAGCGACAAGGCGAGCTGGCCCGTTTAGGAAAGAGCGTAAAAGTCACTCAAGCAGAGTTTGAGTATGCGTACGCCAAAGCTCATGGGGGCTGGTCTCAAGCGGCTACCCATACGCCTGACCAATATCGGGCGTACTTGGAGGCATACTTAGATTTCCGTCGGAAGGTAGCCGAAGCCTTAGACCGCAAGCTGGATACCGCCCGTACCTTCCGGGAAGAATACGAAAACTATCTGCGACAGCTGGCCAAACCGTATCTGTTGGAGAAGGAAGTCTTGGATACCCTCCTCCGCCAGCTGTATGGTCGGATGAAGGAAGAGATTCGGGCCTCCCATATTTTGGTCACTATCAAGGAAGGGGATACAGTAAAAGCCTATGAGCGGGCCTTAGCGCTGCGGGACTCGGTGGTCAAGGGCGGAAAAAGTTTTGCGGAGATAGCTCGGCTGTATTCGGATGACCCCAGTGCCTCTCAGAATGAAGGGGACCTGGGGTACTTCAGCGCATTTGACATGGTAGCACCCTTTGAAGATGCGGCGTATGCTACGCCGGTGGGTTCGGTTTCGCAGCCGGTCCTCACGCGGTTTGGGTACCACCTTATCTACGTGCGCGAGCGGGTGCCAAATGCTGGGCGCCGCAGGGTCGCCCATATTTTGGTGCGGTGGGGGCCTACCTATGCGGCTAAAGACAGCGTGGAAGCTGAGCGGCGCATTCGGGAGGTGTATGCCCGCTTAGCGAAGGGAGAAAAATGGGAAGACCTGGCGCGGGATTTTTCGGATGACCCAATGACGGCCAGCCGAGGGGGGGAGTTAGGCTGGATGCGCCTCATGCCCCAAATGGAAGCTGTCAAGCGCACCCTTCGTGAAGGTGCCTATAGTGAGCCTTTCCGTACCCGCTTTGGATGGCATATCCTCAAAGTCTTGGAGGTTAAGCCAGTGGGCTCTTTTGAGGAAATGCGCGGCGAACTCAAAACCCGCCTCCAACGAGATGAACGGTACAAGGCTGCCGAGCGTGCCTACTTTGAGCGTCGCCTGCGCCACTATGCTTTCCAAGAAAACCCTGTCATGCGCCAAAATCTTTACGCAGCGCTGGATACGCTCTATCCCAATATAGATGTAGCTTTGGAAAAACTTTCACCAACGCTGCTGGGCAGCACGCTCTTTACCCTGGCTAAGCGCAAGTATGCGGTGCGGGACTTTCTCACCTATTGGAGTGGAAACCGGGGGCTTCTCCTTGCCCGCAGACTCACCCCAGAGGTTTTTGACGAGGCCCTTCGCAGCTTTGCTCATGAAAAGGTATTAGACATAGAGCTACCAGAGCTACCTAAGCGGTATCCAGAGTTTGAGCTTTTGCGCAGGGAGTATTACTATGGTGTGCTTTTTTTCAACATAAGCGAGCAGGAAGTGTGGCGAAAGGCAGTGGAAGATACGGCTGGCTTACGGAAGTTTTATGAAGAACGTAAGACACAGTTTCCCGCGGGCGAAAGGTTAGAGGTGATAGAGATTACGGGTACAGACTCCGCCTCGCTGGCGGAGGTGCCTAAGCGTCTCCCGGAAGTCTCGCTGGCAGCGATAGACTCCCTCAATCGGGCTGGCCGCTATGGGTGGCGGATAGTACCTCAGTTTGTGGAGAAAGATAAAGCCCCCGAGCTTTACCGAGCGTATGGCGCTAACGGCCAGACTCCGGGCTGGACCCCTTTGGAAGGAAAGGGCCGAGAATGGCGCAGGGCGTATGTGCTGCGCCGCCTGCCCGCAGGATATAAAACCTTTGAAGAAGTACGCGTAGAACTCATCCAGAAGTATCAAGAAGACCTTGAGCGCAAGTGGTTAGAGCGCTTGCGGGCCAAGTATCCGGCAAAAGTCAATGAAAAGGTTTTTGCTCGTCTCTTTCGTTAGTCTGGTAATCGGGTGTAAAAAGCAGCCGGCCGAACCGATTATAGCGCAGTATAAAGACAAGTACCTTACACGTTCGGAGGCGCTGGCGCGCGTGGTGATACCTGCAGGAGAAGATACCCATCTTATTTTACATGCGTATGGGCGGGAATGGATACGGCAGCAGGCGCTGGCAGATACCGCGTATGCGCTTTTACCTCAGCTTCGGTCTCATATAGAAAGTCAAGTACAGGCCTACCGCACGAAGCTCTTAATTGCGTACCTTTCTCGGCTATTGTCTGAACAGATTGTAGGACAAGCGCACATATCTGATAGCGTATTACAGGCTGAATACATGCGTCAGCCAGAGGCCTTTCGTGCTTTGCAACCTTTTTATCAATATCGGTGGGTGAAACTGCCAGACACATGGACTAACCGTCGTGAAGTAGCCCGGAAACTGTATCAGCCGGATAGTGTCTGGATAGCGTGGCTGCAAGAAAACAAATATGTAGGGGAAGTAGTGCGGGAGTGGGTGCCTCGTAACCGATTAGATAGCCTGCAAGCATTTTTTTCTACTTCATTGGTAGGGTTAAGTATCCGAGGGGCAGCCCAGGCCAGTCGCATGGAAGGCGGCCAGCCATACCTGTTGGTGTTTCAGCTTACGGGGCTAATCTTACCGGGGCAAGTCCTCCCTTTGGAGCTTGTCCATAATCAGGTGCAAGATGTTGTCTTACAACAAAAAATACATGCGTGGTTGTCCGCTTTTGAAGATACCGTTTATCAGCGGGCTATGGCCCGTCCTGATGTGCGGCTCTATTAGCTTGGCCCAGATTCGCGTAGAAGGTATAGCCGCTGTGGTAGGGGATGAGATTATTTTAGAGTCCCAAGTAGCGCAGCAGTATGCTTATCTTAAGCAGATGGGCCATGCCGATGATGGGGGCTTATACTGTGAGGTACTGGAGCAGTTGATTGTCCAAAAACTTTTGCTGGTACGAGCCCGGTTAGACAGCCTTAAGGTCTCTGACGAACAGGTGGAAAGGGAGTTAGAACGGCGCTTGCAGATTCTTACAGCGCAGTTGGGTTCCCCAGAAGCCATCGTAGAAATTTACGGAAGGCCACTTCCTGTCCTGAAACAAGATCTACGAGCTGAGGTCCGTAATCAGATTTTAGCTGAGGAAATGCGCCAAAAGATCCTCCAAGAGGTGAAGGTAACCCCCCAAGAAGTGCGGGACTTCTTTCGCAGTATTCCGCCGGACAGCCTGCCGTACGTGCCCGCAGAAGTAGAGCTGAGTCAGATTGTGGTATGGGCGAAGCCTTCCGCCGCTGAAAAGGAGGCTACCCGGAGCCGGTTAGAACAGATTCGGCAAGAGATCGTGGCTGGTAAGATGGATTTTGCTTCTGCGGCGCGGGCTTTCTCGCAGGATGTGGGTTCGGCGCGGCAAGGCGGGGCCCTCGGCGAGTTTAGCCGCGGCCAGATGGTTCCCGAATTTGAACGCATGGCTTTTTCTGTGCCTATCGGTGAGGTCTCCCCCGTGTTTGAAACGCCGTACGGCTTCCATATCCTCCTGGTAGAGAAGCGGGTAGGCAATAAAGTGCAAGCTCGGCATATCCTCTTGCAACCAGCGATTACGGAGGCAGATGTAGAGACGGCTCGACACCAGTTAGAGGACCTGCGCGAGCGTATTTTACGAGATAGTATCACCTTCGCTCGGGCGGTGGTGGAGTTTTCTGAGGATATTCCTACCAAGCAGGCAGGGGGTAGGCTCATGGATGAAGAAACAGGCAGTTATAGACTGCCGCTGGATAAACTGGATGCAGAGCTGTATTTTATTGTGGATGGCCTGCGACCAGGGGATATCTCCCCGGCGCATGCTTTCACAGCCAAGGATGGACGTAAAGGCGTGCGGATTGTTTGGCTTCAGCGGCGCTATCCGCCGCATAGAGCTTCCTTGGAGCTGGATTATGAGCGGTTTGCGGAGGCAGCCCTCGAGTTGAAGAAACAAGAAGCAGTAGCCCGGTGGTTAGAGAAAGCACGTAAAAATGTGCCCGTAGAAATACGGGCGGAGCGGTGCGCCGAGGCCCTTTCAGAGTGGGAACGGGGAAGGGAAAAGTAGGGGGGCGGGCGGCGGCGCCGCCACAGCGGCGCCGCCGCCCGCATAAAAAAGGGGCGGGGCGGCCGTAGGCCGCCCCGCCCCGTCAGCCAAAAAATCTCAGCCGCCTTATCGAGCCATGTCCGCCTTGATGAGCCGTATCGTTCGGACTTCTCCGCCATAGCTTACCACCGCATTATAGTTGCCCGCCGCTACTTGACTTAGGATACCGCTCAAATCCAGCGTATGTGTACCGGCGGCGAGGGTATAGTCACTTTTTACGACCAGCTTACCTGCGGCGTCATACAGCTGGAAGGACATAGGGCCTTCGGCGGGGAGAGAGACAAGCAGTTGGGCTTCGGTAACCACGGGGTTCGGTTGGAGCTGTACGGAGAAGCTTTCGCCTGCGCCGGGAAGCATCGCTTCCACAGTATTAGAATAGCGGATATTGCCGAAGATGTCGTGCTGTTCTACGCGGTAGAAGTAGCGGGTGAGGGGTTTCACGTATTCATCTCGGTGGGTATAGCGGGTGCGTCCTTGCTTATCTACTTGGGCGATGCGGGTGAAGGCTACGCCGTCTGTACTACGGTAGAGTTCATACCCTAAGATTTCGGGTCTTTCGGGGGAGACTTCCCAGGTGAGGGCGATAGCCGCGCCGGTAGGGGCAGCCGCTAATCGTATATCCTCGGAGGGGAGGGGGGCATTATTAGCAATCACCGTGGCGTAGAAGTAGGTACCGTTTTGGTTGTATGAGGTGAAGCCGGTACGCGTCACATCCCAGCCGGTGGAGTTGCCCTCACAGTTATTGGGGGGGGTAAGGAGGCCGCTAGTTGGGGCTTGGTTGTACCCTACATAGCAAAGATTAGTGGGGTAGTTGTTCCAGACGGGGTCGGAGCCGCCGGGAAGGCCGGTGCTGGTGCCTGCGGCGGGGCAGTTGCCAGTAGTGGTGGCGTTAGTGACGGTGCGGTTATACATGCGTACGCTGCTGGGACCGGAAGGAGTAGAGGGAGTTGTCGCATCTACGGCTGCAAAAGGCATGATTTCCCAGCGTCCGTTGTTGAGAGGGTTGTATTGACGGGAGGCGCCGGGGTCGCCCGGTCGGCAATAGGGAGGCTGAGTGAAGGGAGCTTGTACGGTAGGGTCAAACCGTACGCGCACATAATGGGCTGCGGCTGGGGTGACTTCTACGCCTTGCAGGCCATAGCCATTGGGGGGAGTACCTATGGGAGCTGCTCCTACGGCAAAGGGATAGGCGGTGGCCGCAGCTACATTCCGCCGGAGGTAGCCGTATACGTAGCGGTCTTGGTTATCGGGGTCCAAGGTAGCAAAGGAAGCGGGCTGGGCAGGCGCCCATGGAGTCCGGACTACGGCGTTAGCAGCTGGGTTGAGGACGCGCACTTCCAGCTGCGTGCCAAGACCAGCACCTGTGGTATGAATGCGCCCACTGACAAAGGTGAGGGTATTTCCTACCCAGATGTCTATGTAAGTTTCTCCTACGGGGATGGTACAGATACCAGGACCAGTGTATGTCCCATCGGACGCATAGTCCGATCCCTCACAATCAATCGTGACGAAGCGCCCAGCCAGATTGGTATTGGTATTGTTGATGCGGACATCATAAAAGGTCCAATCTTGTGAGTTACCCGAGCCATTCCGGATAGCAACGAGCTGGGGGGCATTTGCCCCGTTGAACTCTATGGTACCCCCGAGGGTAGTATTCCCGTTGGCATTCCATGTGCCTGTGGAGCGATGGGCACCTGAGATATTGTGGTAATGGCCTTGGAGGTAAATCCACGAGTTTGGGCGGGAGTTGACTTCGGCGCCTTGTCCAATCTTGAAGTGGCCGCGGTAGCCGCCGCTTCCATCCACGCAGCGGATGGTGCCGAGGTTTTCCAGGACGCCGTTATTGGTTCCGTTATCGTTGGTCTGCATGCCGCCCTGGACATATACCAGCGCACCGGATTGGACATAGACCAGTGCGCCTTGGTTGAAAAAGAGGTCCGGTTGTGCCCAGAGCAGCGCACCTGCCCAGCAAGCCAAATGGATAAGTGTCTGTCGTCTCATAGGTATCGCGAATTTAGACTAAGGTACGGCGACTTTTTGAAACTTCCAAATGGGGTAGGTAGGTCGGCATAGGGCGTAGGCTTGCGGCTGGCCGGCCGGCGAGATTTTCCACAATCCTACTACAGCTCGGGCCCAGGTAGCCTTGCGCCGAGCGACGGGTTCGGTTTTGCAGCCGCTGCCGCTCACTACCACCCACTTATTAGAGGCAAGCTGGTGGATTTGTAGGTTATGGTCATGTCCAGAGAGGAGCAGTACGGGGCCCTGGGCCCCTTCTACATGCCGAAGTAAGCTATCCGCTAAGCGAGCATACCCCGGAAAGGCTAAGTCTGTGGGGTGCTTGCGGGCTTTCCGAGCTACGATAAAGAGAGTACCTATGCCGGGAAGGGGTATCCACAGGTATTTACTCAGCACCCGCAAGGGAAAAAGGTGAGCTATTAGCGGAAAATAGCCTCCATGCGCGCCGGCGGTTTTAGGGGGGTGATGTAGGATGATTACGCACAGACGCTTGTCTAAAAGCAGGCTGTCTATGAGGCGCCAGTGGAAAGCTTGCGCGCGGGCGGAGTCTCGGATGAGCCGTTCAGAGTCTAAAAAAATGAGGAGCCAGTCGGGTCGGGAGAGGGTATCTGGGCCCACACGCCCAGGCAGGGGTTTGTGAGGGAGGGTTTCGGCTTGGTAGGAAAGTCCGGTGAGGCCGGCCTTCCAGTCGTGGTTACCTGGCGTGGCCCACACCTCACCGGGAAAAGCATGCGCTACTTGGAGGAGCCTTTCCCAGCGTTTTTTATCTCTTTTTCGGCCACGATAGCCTGCAGGATAAAGGTTATCCCCTAAAAAGAGAAGGATATCCCCTTTTTGTGCGTGCTTCTGCCAGAAGTGCTTATATAGCTGCACTTGCCGAGCTGTAAGGGCTCCGGCGTCTCCTACGGCAAAAAGGGTTTGTAGCCAAAGATACGTTGCTACTAAGAGCACGGATTACTGAGTTCCCTCGCCGCGAGCTAACATTTCTTTGGCTTCTTTCATGGTGATGCGTACGCCGTCTTTGAAGGGCACTATCCACGCATCCCGGATACCCAGGCGCTTGATATCTTTTTGGAAGGCTTCCGCCAGCTCTAAGCTGCGGAATCGGCCTACCGTATAGCGGTTGATATCGCCTAAGGCTTCCGCCTCAAAGAAGGGGTTATCCTGCGCGTACTTGCGCATGTCAAAAAGGCGAAAAGCCCCTATCTGCACTTTGAACACCAGCCCGGGCATCACATCCAAGCGAGCTTGCTTTTTTTCCGCTTCATAGGCGGCTTTGAGCCGTAGCACTTCACTTTGCAATGAGTCAAACGAATACTGCCGAGCCCGCAGTTGGTCCTCTAACTGGGCCACCTGCTCGGCCAGCTCCCGATTGCGTCGCTGGAGTTCTTCTATTTGCCTGTCTCTATCTTGTACTTGTTTTTGGAAGCTTTCTTCCCGAGCCTTGAGAGCTAAGGGGTTTTTTACATAACTTTTAGCTTTTTTCTTCCACTCCTTTTTGAGCTGCTTCTGAGGGTCGCCTCCTTTCTTTTTTTGCTGGGCTGGAAGGAGATTTATCCCCAGAAAAAGGCTTAGGACAAGTAATGGCCAGCGCATGCTACAAAGTAAGTAGATTTGTCTGGTATGGCTCGGCTGCTTTTACTGGGATTGGGGATAATCTGGGCACAAGTGGGCTTGCGGCGGATTGCTCCGCCGGTCGTAATGGCCCAGGAAACCCTACTTAATCCTTGGACAGGCGGGTGGAATGCACCGCAGTTTTCTACTATAGATGGCGATGGGGATGGGATAGCAGAGCTCTTTGTGTTTGACCGAGCCGATAACCGAGCTTTTCTTTTCCAAGCTACGCCTCAGGGCTGGCGATGGATGCCTCAGGGAGATACCCTTTTCCCCACCGAAAAGCTTTCCGCTTGGGTGCTTCTGCGGGATTATGACGGGGATGGAGATAAAGACCTCTTTACAGCGGTAGGGTCAAATATCCGAGTGTTCCAAAATATAGCTTCAGCCGGGGCTCCCCCCCGGTGGCGTCTGGCTTATGATACCCTTAGCTCGGTGTATTATGGGAGTTCTACTTATCTCTACTGCGGCTCCATAGACATACCCACCCTCACCGACATAGATAACGACGGCGATACAGACCTCTTAGTTTATGAGGTACTGGGGAGCCTGATAGAATGGCACCGTAACCAAGCGCAAGAGCTTTTCGGTCGGGCAGATACCCTTATCTTCGTGCTTCAGTCGGGCTGCTGGGGCCATGTGTTTGAAAACTACGACTACAACACCAATCAGTTTTCGTTTGTTTCGTATACCTGCGGTGCGGGACAAAGAACCTCAGGCGAGGGCCGTACCTATCATAGTGGAGGCACCATTTTAGCCATAGACCTTAATAAAGATGGTCTAAAAGACCTGATTGTAGGGGATGATGGACCGCCTTATTTGATTACCGGCTTCAATAGCGGCTCGCTCCAAGTCGCGCATATAGACCCGGCTACGGCTATCTCGCCGTATCCGCCTTTGGCGCCGGCGTATATGCCGAGTTTTCCTGCCACCTATTATGAAGATGGAACAGGGGATGGTTTGCCCGATCTAATAGTCGCCAATAACAGCCCGTTGGCGGGACGCGACACTTGGAGCGTGTGGCTGTATCCCAATACGGCGCGAGCTGACTCCCCCCACTGGGCTATGCCCATAGGGGGATGGCTCCACCGCAGCCAGATAGACATCGGTACAGCGGCTCATCCTACTTTGGCGGACCTCAATCGCGATGGGTATCCCGACCTGCTCCTAAGCTGCGAAGGCTTCTACACCGATACCGGCCAAAAGGCGCGAGCCTACCTTTTCTGGGGTTCTGCCACAGGCTTTACGCTGGCCGACTCTAACTGGCTGAGCCTGCCTACCTACACCTTGCGCAATCCTGTTTTTACGGTCGGAGATATAGACGCGAATGGGCGTACAGACCTTTTGATGGGTACCAGTACGGGGGCTTTATGGCGCTGGGAAGAAAACAGCCCGGGCAGCGCCAGCTTTTCGCTCCTTACCCAGAACTTCGCTGGGATTAGCGGGCCAGCCTTTGCGGCGCCGCTCCTCTATGACTACGACCAAGACGGCGACCTGGACCTCGTCATAGGCGGACGGCCCGGCCGCCTCTCCCTCTATCGGCAAGAAGCCGGCGGCACCTTCACCCACATAACCGACTCCTTGGGCCAAATCTTCATGAATGATACCCTCAGTACTTTCTTAGGTTTTACCCGGCCAGCCCTAATAGACCTTAATAAGGACGGCACCTTAGAGCTACTGGTAGGGAACCTGACGGGTTTTTTGTGGGTGTACCTCCCGGACTGGAATACTCCCACAGCCCCTTGGCCTAAGGTGGCAGAGCTACCTTATGCCGGAGGCAAGCGGGCCAGCCCCACCGTATGGATGACACCTGACTCGGTACTCTTACTGGTAGGTACCTTGCGCGGTGGAGTGCAAGCTTTTACCCTTGCGCCAGGAGGGCCGACGGCGAATGTCCTCCCCGCTGCCCAGCCTAAACCCTATGCCGTGTCTGTGCAGGGGCCAGGGCTGCACTTCGTAGCCAATGCGCCTTTGGAAGTGGAGGTATACACGCTTTTGGGAGAGCGGTTGCAGCGGTTTAGCGGCGTGGGGGAATTAAAGTGGGCTGTGCCAGGGCCAGGGGTATATGTCCTGCGGGTTTGGAGTGGGGTAGGGTTATGGGTGGAGAAGGTGTGGGTGGGGGGGGAGGGGGTGCCAGCGCCGTAGGCGCTGGCACCCCGTATGGGGCCGGGCGGGCCGCAGGCCCGGCCGGCCCAGCGGCGGCCGCTGCCGCAGGCAGCGGCCGCCGCTCCCTTAGTTCTTTGTAAGAAACTTTTCTTTAACTTCGCTATGATGCGCACTCTACCCTTTCTCTTCGTAGCTTGCTTTGTAAATGTCGGATGGGCCCAGCAATCGGCCGTTCCCCCGGCCGAGAAACTTGCCCATTATGAAGTCGTAGCTATCTGCCAGGACTGTAAGCCGGGGGCACCCGTAGAGCCGTACTTTGCGCAGGTACGGCAGCGTATGCTCCAGAAGGTGGGCATTTATGCGGTGCAGCTGGTGCGGGCAGAGGGGGACCAGCTAACCTTCCGCATCAGCGTAGCGCCAGACTTTCCTCAGGCCGACCTGTACGAAGTGTGCCGTTGGACCGGCTTAGCCGTACGAAGCCTCCTCCCTGCCCCACCCGAAAAACCTACTAAAACCGAATAACCTATGCGTCTCGTAGGCATATATGGGCTTGCTTCGCTTCTATGGGCACAGACTATCTTAGTGAACGGTACAGGTGCGGGTTCCTTTGAAGGGGGCACGGGTTGTACTGGTAACTCTTATACTGTGGATGGCTGGACCATCGTTAATGGCACGCAGACCAACCGCTGGGCTGTCAATACCGGCGCTGGGGCCCAGCATGGCAGCCGGGCTATCTATATCACGAATAACTGTGGCGCTACCCCCCCCTCCTAATTCGTATACTATAACTTCTTCCTCCGTTGTACATTTTTATCGGGATGTGGCGCTGCCAGCAGGAGAGCCTTACATGACTATTTCGTTTTATGTAAAGGTCGAGGGAGAAGGCACTACTACTCAGTATGATTATTTGGATGTTTTGGTGGCCCCGACGAGTGTAACGCCTGCGGCAGGTACTGAGGTGAGTAGCACCTATCGGCTGGCGCGGTATAACCTACTGGGGAGTAGTTGGGTGCAGCGGACAGTGCGCTTTTGTGGGACAGGAGGGCAGACCTACCGGGTGATATTTTCTTGGCGGAATGATGCATCGGCGGGCACGCAGCCGCCCGCTGCCGTAGATCAAGTGCATATCACCAGTTCGGCTACGCCGCCTCCTACGCCCTGGATTGTGAATGTTTCTGCCCTCCCCTACAGCCACGGCGCTGATAATACCTGTGGGAAAGGGAATAACCTCACCAGCAGCAATGTGTCTCCTACTTGCGGGAGTACTTCCTATTATGGTGGGGAGGATATGGTATGGGTTTTCACGCCGAACAGCTCTGGTATGGTTACGATTACGCTGAATGCTTCTACTACCTATACGGGTCTTAAGTTGTATCAGGGGGGGACGCTCAATCCGTGTGGCGGGCTCACGGGGGCCACCTGCGTAGGCGAGGCAAACTCGGGGTCGAGCACCGCCAGTAACCTTACCCTCACTGCCTGTGTTCAGCCCGGGCAGACCTACTACCTGCAAGTAGATTATTGGCCTTCTCCTACGTGCGGTGCGATTACGAATCTCACTATTTCGGCGCCAACGCCCCTGGAGCCTGTACAGGCTTGGGTACGGGCGTGACGACCGTCACCGCGCTTCCCTACAATAGCGGAGCCGGCACTACGTGTGGCGCTGTGGATGACATCACCTCCAGTAACGCGTGGAGCTGTGGGAGTAGCAGCTACTTTACCGGGGAGGATAGGGTATGGGTCTTCACGCCTACCACCTCGGGCGCCGTAACGATTACCCTGACCCACAGTAATGCCAGCTCGCCCTGGTTTGGTCTGAAGGTGTATGAGGGCTGCCCGCGTACTTCCAGTTGCGGGGTATGTGTAGGCTCTTGTGAAAGTAGTAGTGGGCCTTATTCCTTTAATGTAAATGTCACAGCGGGGAAGACCTATTATGTGGTATTGGATCATTATGCCTCGCCTGCTTGCGCTTCGTATGACAATCTGTCCATCTCTGCCCCAGTGAGTGGGGGAGGCGGAGCCTGTGGGTCGCCGGTCCTCTCCAGCTTTCCGGTGATTACGACGGGCACGACTGCTGGGGCGCCGCCGTTGGGGGTCTCGCCGAGTTGTGCCGTAGGGGGTAGCTGTGGAGGGGGTGGCGCTGTCGGACGGTGGTATCAGTTTATCCCTACGGCTTCCAATATGACTATTCATGTAGCGCCGGGCACCCTTACCGACCCCGCCGTGGTTGTATTCAGCGCGCCTTCGTGTGGTGGGCCTTTCACAGAGATAGCCTGTCAGCAGGATGGTAGCAACACGGGGAATGACTGTGAGAGTTTTCCCTACTATGCCCATTTAGACCTTACCGGGCTTACCGTGGGGCAGACCTACTACATAGCAGTTTTTGGGGCGTCAGGCAGTGGGGATTATACCTTGGCGATATGGGAGACGGCCGCGCAGCCTCCTTCGCAGTTTGGGCAGGACTGTAACGCGATATCGGGCAACCCCGCCACCGGTCCGCTCCCCGTATGTAGTTCTACCTTTTCGGTGGGTGCACCGGGTTTTTTGGGGTCTGGTTTTACCTGTGACCTGCCGTATCCTGCCTCAGGTTGTCCAGGAAGTTGCCTGACCAGTGGAGAACGGAATATTGTTTGGCTCCGCCTCCCGATTGCCAGTAGTGGTAACCTCTCCTTTGCCATCACCCCCGCTCAAAATGTAGACTACGACTGGACCTTGTACCGTATAGATAATGTGTCTAACCCCTGCCAAGCTATACGTAATGGCACATTGCAGCCTGTAAGGTGTAGTTATGATGCGCCTACCTCGTGCGATGGCACCTATGGTACAGGGGTAGCGTGTGGTACGCCGGGGTGTGCTTCCGGCACCTGTGAAGGATCAAGCGGGCAAGGGTGGCTGCAGTGCCTACCCGTAAATGCCGGCGAGGTGTATCTTTTAGGGATTTCTAACTTTAGCACGAGTACCTTTCCCGGGTTTAGTGTAGATTTTGGGACATCGCCGATTGATTATGGAGCGGCGAGTGCAGGACCGGCGGTGTGGACGGGCGGCGGCGGCACCACCGCCTGGAATAACAACGCCAACTGGGGTGGGTGCGCCTTTCCAGATAACTGTGCCAAGGATGTGGTAATCTACGGCGGCGCCGCTAACCAGCCGGTGATTGCTGCTGCAGAGACCTGGACGGTACAAAATATCACCATTCCTGCTGGGGCTAAGCTCACCGTCAATGGCACCCTCAACGTCTGCGGTCACCTCACCGTAAATGGGGAGCTGGACGGCACCGGCTGGATTGTGTTTGTTGGGGGGGCTGCTTACCCGGTGCAGGAGATACGCGGCGTGCTCACAGGGCCTACCCAATACATCCCCAACCTGCGCATAAACCGTGCTGCCGCCGGGACGGTGCGCCTCATGACCAACGTCCAAGTGCGTGGCCATGTGCAAATAGACAATAGCGCCAATAACACCCTGAACCTCAACAGCTATACCTTATTCGTAGGGGGGAACTTCGTAAATGTGGGGGCAGCTGGGACCTTTACCCATGGCAATGGTAGGGTTGTCTTCAACGGCACTGGCCCACAGACCTATACCGACCCCGGCATAGACCCCTTCTATACCGTAGAGATGAACCAAAATCCCCCCTCCACCCTCACACTCAATAATCGCATGGACATCACGAATCAGCTTACGCTCACTTCGGGGGTGATTGTTACGGGCACAAATGAGGTTCGGGTAACCAATACCGCCACTACGGCTGTGACCCCCGGCAACACCAATAGCTATGTGCGAGGATACCTTCGGCGGTATATTGGAGGTATGGGCGGGTATGACTTTCCGGTGGGTACTGCCTCGTACCAGCGGGCAAATGTGAACTTCACTGCGGCACCGGGGGTACATAACCTCTTAGCGTGGTTCAACGATTGGGCTCCTTCTCCGCCGACCCCGCCTAATCCCACTGCGGAGTGCGGCGCTCAATACCACGCTTGTCCCATGCTGAATAACGGCTACTGGACTATCAATGCCTATAATAGCAGCTTTGCGCAGGTGACTTCCAGTGGTACTTACACGATGACGCTCTACAATACGGCCTATACGGCGTGTGCGGGAGCTGTACAATTCGGGGTATTGAAGAATACGGGCGCTGGGTGGTTCATTCAAAACCCGGGCTGTTATGCCAATGCCAGTGCAGCGACGGTTCAGCGGCCGGGCATGAGCGGCTTCTCTAACTTTGGTACGGGACAAAGCCTCACCCCTCTGCCGGTGTATCTCACCCGCTGGGAAGGGGAGGTTCGGCCGGATGAGTCGCACCTGCTGCGGTGGGATGTGGTGGCGGAGGAGACGCGGGTTTCTCGCTTTGTGGTAGAGACAGGCGCTGCGCCGGAGGCACTCTCTCCATGGCGTACCTTCGGCCCCGAAGTACGGCAAGCTGTGCGGGAAAATCCGCCGTTTGGCAGCTCCTTCTATCGGCTGCGTATTTACACGGTGGAAGGGGCCGAGTTTGCGAGTTCGGTGATAGAGCTGCAGCGGGGAGTGGGGAGTATCAATCCCTTGCAAAGTCTGGAAGCCTTCCCGAATCCTACGACGGGAGAACTTACGGTGCGCTTTATGGTAGGTGAGCTGACTCCGGTGCATTTGTCGCTGGTGAATGCGCTGGGGCAGCGCGTATGGGAAAAGGTAGTGGAGCCTGCGGCTAAGGGATGGGTGGAGGTGCCGGTGGATATGCGGGCTTTGCCGGTGGGGCCGTATCTATTGCGGGTAGAGGGCGAAGGGGTAGTGCGGACGCGGGTGGTAGTGCGTGAGTGAGTAGGGGCGCCAGCGCCTGCGGCGCTGGCGCCCCGTATGGGGCCGGGCGGGCCTGCGGCCCGCCCGGCCCCGCGGCGGCCGCTGCCACAGGCAGCGGCCGCCGCCCCCTTTATAACTGCACTTGCCCCGTGTAGTCTATCCCCTTATACGTTATCCGATACCGATAGCTGCCCGCTAACCCCTTTGCCCCAGGCAAACGCCGCTCCCGCTTCCCATTCAGACTGGGCCACTGGAAAAAATACACCACTGAATCCCCTTTCCCCAAAAGCCGCAGTTCTACCATCCCGTCAAAGGGGATTTCATAGCGTATGCTCAGCGCATCTTCACCTTCTTTTGTCAAAGCTTCCAGTTTGAAGGTGTTTTGTTTTTTGAGCGGCTGGGGGGGTTGGGCGTAGGTTATCCCGCCCCACACGCACAGAGCTATTATTTGAGCTTGGATAAAAGCAGGTAATCGCAATCGGTCCATATTTGGCTGATTTTTTGAGTCAAGGCGACCATGCGGTCTAAGTAGCTTCGGTATGCGGCCAACGTCTCCCGCACCGAAGGGGTGAGCTTATGTACGACTTTCAGCTCGCCAAAGCGGGTGTAGACGGCCATAAGCGCGTATTGGTGCGGAAGCCATTCATAATGCAGGTCTTTGAGCTGCTGGAGGGTGGCTTCGCTGCCGGCTCGGATGCGACCTGTGACCACCCGAAAAGAATCCACATAAAAAGGCAGCCGCTTCGGATACCGCGCTATCTCCATCATCTGGTTGAGGGTGTCACGGTAGGCTGTGAGGAGAGCTTCTATGGTATCCAGCGTCGGACGGTGGTACGCTATTAGCCGGAGGATGGTGTGTTGATGGCTTTCAAAGGGGGTTATGGCGCTGTCTATCGGGGGTAAAGAGTCTTGGGGGGGAGAAGCGGCTGGGCCGGCCTTTTTGGGGGGAGACTGGCCCCACAGGCTAAGCCAAGCCAGGGCCCCCCAAAGATACAGGCGGAAGCCAATCATCTTGGGCCGAGATTTCCCCGAAACGGCTCTCGTACTTGGCTAAGTTGTCCTGCATGGCCAGCAAAAGCCGCTTGTAGTGGTACGGAGAGAGGATGATGCGGGAACGCACCTTAGCCTTGGGCAGACCCGGCAAAACTTGGAGAAAGTCAATCACAAACTCCGCGGGCGTATGCGAAATTATCGCTAAGTTTGAGTAGGTGCCGCTGGCTACATCATCGGTGAGTTCCACATTTAGGACGTTGCCTTCTTGGGGCGCTTCAGAATTCATACCTCCACAAAGGTAGGTTTTTATGCGAAAGGCACTCGGGCTGGCAATAGCTATTTTGGTAGGGGTAGGGGTGGGGATAAGCTTATACCGTAAAGCCCTTGTACGATGGGCTGCAGAGCAGGCGTTGAGTTTCTTTACAGGTACCTTGGTAAAGGTAGAATCGCTCCAAGGCTGGAACTGGCACTGGGATGGACGCTGGAGCGTCTCCTTGCAGGGAGTGCGACTATCCAGTTCCCTCCCCGGCGACACTGCGGCTGCTGCCTACGTAGCAGAACTCCGCCTTGTTGGCCAGGGAAAGGCCATAGACACGGTGCTTGTGCGGGGCGCTGCACTCTCTTTTGTACGGCTTAGCAAGAGTCAAAAAAACTTTCGCTTTTTTCCGCGCAGGGGCACAGGCCAAACCCACCAGTCCTTTGTGGTACAAGCCGAAGGAATCCAGCTTCGGTTGGATAACTTGCCGCCAAGGGTGTCACTTTCGGTGGAGGCATCTCAGGTACGAGGATGTGTCTTTGTAGATACGGCTCAGGTGCGCATCAGCGAGGGAGAAGCCTCTCTCTCTCTCCGCGAGCTGTGTGTGCGCGACAAACTGTGGCCGTTTCCTCATTACCTAACCCTGCGCTTGGAGGGTGCTTACAAAAAAGGCCAAGATTTATGGGAGGACTTACGACTCTATCTGCAGGGAGAGGGGGCCTCTCTCGCTTTTGAAGGAAGCTTGGCTGCTTGGGAGAAGCCGACCGGCTGGCTCTACGCGCATTTAGACTCCACCCAGACCCAAGCTGTGGCTCAATCCCTGTCTCTTTCTCCGAAAGTATCCGAAGTCTCAGTCGCAGCATGGATCCACGAACGCTCTTACGCAGGCATGCTTTGGGGCCGCTGGGAAGGAAGACCCTATGAGATATGCCTCCAAGGCCACGAAGCCACCCTCCATGCGGTAGAGGGGCGGCTTGCTCTGTCTTTTGCCCAGGTGCATTTCCGGGGCAAGCCCCCCTGGTTTGCGGTAGACGGGGCTTTTCACCATGAGGGCTTATCCGGCTGGGGAGAGGGCCTAATAAACCTCCGACAGCAAACGGGGCGCCTGCGACTTCGTACAGCTTCGGGTGATGCTGTATGGGTATCGGGTTCGGTGGACAGCCTGCGAGGGACAGGCTACATAAAAGGCATCCCGTTCAAGCTGGCTTGGAAAAAACCGAAGGGCCTTATCCTCTATTTAGACACTGTCGTGAAGGATACTCTGCTGCAAGCGTTCTCCTCGTATAGATTTCTTGTAGAAGGGAAAGGGCCCACCCCGCCCATAGAGGCGCATTGCCAGCGACTTATATGGGACTCGCTCACTGCTGCGCGGGAGGTTCGGCTTTGGCTTAGGGATACGCTTCTCTGGGCTGAGGGAAGGATAGGGTATCGGGATTTTCCTCCTTTTGCTCTCCGCATAGGGACTACCTCACGCTTGCAGCGTGGCTGGGTAGCTGCAGAAAATGAGCTGGGGTATGCCTTTGGCGAGTGGAAGGGAGATAGCCTCCGCCTCAGTGGCACAGGCAAGTGGGCAGATATTTTATGGACAGTTGCAGGCGAAGGTTCCTTAGTAGAAAAACGGCTTTGGCTCTACCAGGGCGTAGCGGAATCCCCTCGCGGGGATTGGGCCTCTGTAAGGGGAGCTTTCTCCCTTCAGGGGGCTGACGCCTCTCTCTCCGCCGAAATCGACCTTCCATGGCTTTTGCAGTTTCTCCCGCTGGAGGGTCTTACCCTTTCCCAAGGGAAAATAGCTTTACACCTGTGCGCTCAAGGCTCGTGGGATACCCTCCTCCGGTGGGATAACCCCACCGAAGGCGAGGCCACCCTCACCCAGATAAAGGGTTTTTTCCCGCGTATAGGCCTACCCCTGGAAAACCTTTCGTTACGGCTCACGTATAGCCCCGAAGAGACCAGAGTAGCAACCCTCTCTGCTCAAATCGGCCCTACGGTAATCCATGCTTCTGGGCACCTCCAAGGGACCCTCAGTTACTTATACACCGATTGGTATCGGCTGAAAGGTCACTTGCAAGTGACTGCTGACGGGCTACCCTTAGACGCCTTTTGGCGACAAGTGGAAACCAAAGGTGCTCGTCGGCGCGTGCGCTTGCCTCAGCAGATGGACCTCCAGCTTGCTGCCCGCCTCTCTTCCATAGATGTATATGGGCTGAACTTTCCCTACGCTTATCTAACGGGGGGGATCCAGGGAGGGCTTATCACCGTAGATACGCTCCTGCTTAACTATGCAGAGGGCCGTATACAAGCCCAAGGGACCTTAGATGCGCAAGATACGGCCTGCTATATGCTTGTGGGCCGACTCCAGCCAGAAGGGGTAGAGATAGCCCATATTTTGCGGGACTTTGGTTTAGATACCATAGAAACCTTGCGTAGGCTTCGTTTGAGAGGGCGATTTTCAGGGCAGGGGCAGGTAGCCCTAAGGTTTGCGCCTTCCGTCCAATGGCGGGACCAAAGTAGCTTTTGGGCCGGTGGGCGTATCTATGAGGGTTCTTTTAAGACGCCTCGCTTTTTGCGGTGGTTTCGTCCCTACTACTTAGCTGCTTATAAAGATAGCATGGATTTTCTTGCGGAGATCCCCACTTTTCAGCTTACGGATGGTTTCTTACGCATAGAAGATGCGCTCCTCCTTACACGGGTGGCGGCGTTTCGGATGTATGGATACCATTATTTAGCTGCGGATAGATTTTTTTATCGCCTGCAAGGGGCCCGACTCTATCGTCGGGTGCAGCGTCAGCCCACACTTGCCAGCTTGCCTACCTATGTGATAGACTTAGTGGATCGAAGCTTATTTCTCCTCTACGTGGAGAAATCGGGGAAAAAAGTCCGCTGGTACTATCCTTGGCGATACCTTCTGCGGCGGCTTTTGCAACTCAGGTGGGCAGAACCGCGCCTCAGACCCGCAAAAAAGGCTCTCAGTACGCCTTCGCTTGAGCTATTCCCCTGAGTCCTGTACATTTGCCTCATGGGCCGACTTTTGCTAAGGCTGCTATGGATAGGCGGGCTACTCGCACAAGAATGCGATATCATTTATGTCACCCCGAATGGTGCCACCGGGCCTGGCGCCGGGACCCGCGATAATCCCGCCGAGCTCAACTATGCTATTGCTAACCTCCTCACGCCTACTATCCGCCGCATCTACCTGGGCTATGGGATTTACACCTTGACGCAGCCCCTCCCCCTCCATAACGGTCTACAACTGGAAGGGGGCTTTGACCCCAGCCAAGCCTGGGTAAAAACCAACCTTTACCCTACTATCCTCTTCCGAGCAGCAGTGAATCCCCAGTCTAACCCCAGCCGGCTCGTGGCTATAGAGGGTATAAATGTGAACGGCTTCCGCATACAAGACCTGGAGGTGTATGTGGAGGATGCGACGGCCTTGGGGGCAGGTACTACTACCTATGCCCTCTATTTGAATGGGTGCAGCAACTATGTGGTGAATCGCTGTCGGTTTTCGGCGGGGGCGGGGGCGAATGGCGACCCTGGTCAAAATGGCGCTGCAGGCCGCAATGGGGCGGCTGGACAGATAGGCCAGCAAGGGGATGAAGATGCCGGCTGCTGCCGAGCCGGGGGCGCAGGCGGCAATAGCTGGTCGGGCGGTCTCGTAGCCGGCGGCCGCGGCGGCGACGGCGGCCAACGTGGCACCTGTGGCCCTGGTGGCCAAGCTTATAATGGCGCGCCGGGCCAACAAGGTATCCCTCCCTCTCCCCAGCCGTATGCACCCGCAGGCGGCGCCGGAGGGGCTGGCGGCGTAGGAAATAGCTCTATCATTTCTTTGGGGTGTGACAACTTCGCTGCTCAGAATGGCGCCGATGGACAGCCTGGCCAAGATGGAACCAATGGCGCTGCTGGGGGGCCCGGTACGCCTACCCATGCCGGCGGCTTCTTTCGCCCAGGCGATGGGCAGGACGGCCAAGATGGCCAGCATGGCTCCGGCGGCGGGGGCGGCGGTGGTGGCGGTAGCCAAGGTAATCTGCTATGTTTTCCGTCTAATCTTAACGGGACAGGTGCCGGCGGCGGCGGCGGTGGAGAAGGCGGCGAAGGGGGCAAAGGCGGCAAAGGCGGCGGGGGCGGCGGCGGCTCCTTCGGCATCTACCTCTGGAATAACGGCGCTAATGCCCTCTTTGTGGATGTAATAGCCGCATCCAGCTTGCCGGGAGCCGGCGCCCCAGGAGGATTTGGCGGCATCGGCGGCATAGGGGGCAGTGGCGGCTGCGGTGGCGCTCGCGGCTGCGCCGGCCAGCCTAACGCTTGCGATATTGGCTATGGCGGTAACGGCGGCCGTGGGGGCAACGGGGGGAACGGCGGCAACGGCGGCCCAGGCGTCGCCGGCCTCGCCCAAGACGTCTATATCTCTGCGGGTAGCACAGCGCCTACCCTCTCGTCCTTCCGCAGTCCCGACGAACCTAAAATCTTTGTGCGTTACACTGGCTGCACCGAGCGTACCGTGAAACTTTGGACCGATGCGGCGGGCTACATCGTCTGGTTCTTCGGGCCAGGGAGTACCCCCCCTACAGCTATCGGCGATACCGTCACTACCCGCTATACGACCCTCGGCCGTAAAAGCCTTTCCCTCATCGTCAATGGCCAGACCTACACCTATTACGAGTTTTTGGACATTCGGGATGATGGGACGGGTACTAATCCTACCTTCACGCAAAGTGCCGATACGGTATGCTTAGGCGGGCAAGTCACCTTCACCAGCAGCTTAGCTGGTGCCGCTAACTACCTCTGGGACTTCGGCGGAGGCGCCCCGCCTGTCTCTGGCCCCCTCAATAACATAGCCCAGCCGACCTTCAATACCCCAGGTACTTTTGTGGTGACCCACCAGACCTATTCGCCCTGCTGCGGCTGGTCTGACCCCTACCAGGATACCATAGTGGTTTTGCCCACGCCCGCTCCTACGCTGACTATACAAACCTCTACGGGTTCTACGGAAACGTGCGAGGGTACGCCTGTTATCTTTACCGCTCAGCTCCAAAACTTTGCGCCCAATCCGACCATCACTTGGCAGGTGAATGGTACCCCCCGCAGGCACGGGCCAGACCTTTATCCTCACCAATCCCCAGCCGGGCGACCAAGTGCAAGCCATCGCCATCGGCAATACCGCCTGTTCCCGAGGACAGCCCATTTCGTCTAATACGATCACCCTTACTGTCCATCCCCGTCCTGTTATTCAGCCGCTGGCAGTGGGCTGCTTCCAAATCACAGGGAACCTTGTGCCCGGAGACCTGATTACGCTCTCGGCTTCGGTCTCGGGCGGGAGCGTGCCCTATCAGTTTTATTGGGACTTAGGGGATGGGCGCGGCGCTACAGGCAATCCCGCTACCGTCATGTATCCTACTGCGGGTACTTACCGCTTGCGGCTTACAGTAGTAGATGCCAACGGCTGTACCAGCAGTAATACCGCTGCTTGCGAGACTACCTTGGTGATTGCTTATCGGCCGGTGGCGGCCTTCTCGGCCACGCCTCTCCAGGGCTGCCCACCCCTCACGGTCTCCTTCACGAACCAGAGCATCTACGCAAACGCTTACCTCTGGGACTTTGGCGATGGCTCTCCCACTACCACTCAGCTTAACCCCATGCATACTTACACTACCTCAGGCGAATACACGGTTACTTTATACGCCATCTCGGCAGGAAACAACGATACGGCCACCGTGCAAAATCAAGTGGTGGTCTATCCCGTACCGGTGGCAGATTTCTCGGTATTCCCGCCCGTACTTTATGAAGCCGATACTGCCTATTTTGTCTCTCAGGCGCAAGGGGCAAGTAGCTGGCTGTGGTTCTTTGGCGACCCTGCTAACCCTAACGCCTCGTCCACCGACCCGAACCCCTCGTACTTTTACGCACAACCGGGCAGCTATACGGTCACCCTCATCGTAACCAACCTCTACGGCTGTAAAGATACTTTGGTCAAGACGGATGCCGTTATAAAACTCCCCAATCCAGCGCCTACGGCTTTGGGTACGTTCCCCCGAGAAGCCGTGCAGGTGTGGCCTAATCCCTTCACAGACAAGCTCTATGTGCGCTTACCGGAGGAAGCCTCTCTCGTGATGTACGATGCGCATGGGGTCTTGATATGGGAAGGGCAGTTGTCCCGGGGCATGCAGGCTTTGTCTTTCATGCAGCTGCCGACGGGATTATACTTTTTACGGATAGGCCCTTGGACAATCAAAGTACATAAACTCGGCTAATCTTATGGCAAAAATATACGCTTTCTGGCTGGCTTCGTTATATGTATATGGCCAGGCCTGTGGCTATTTGTATGTGTCTCCCATGGGTACAGCCACGGCTGCGGGTACGCCGGCGGATCCGCTTTCGCTGTCCGCGGCCATAGCCCAGGCAGCTGCAGGTCCGATAAAGCACATTCGGCTGGCGATAGGGGATTATCCGCTGACTGCGCCGCTCTCCTTGGAGGATAACCTTATTTTAGAGGGGGGCTTTGACCTAAGCAATCCCGCCCAACCGGTCAAGCGCAGTGGGGGCATCACGCGCCTACGTAGGCTCAGTGGTACGCCGGAGCCTAACCCCTGCCGCCTTGTAGCCGTTCAAGCTGTCAGCAAGACTGGCTTTGAGCTCCATGACCTCTATATAGAGGTAGAAAATGCCAGCTCGACGGCGGATGGGCCCAGCTGCTCTACCTATGGCTTGTACTTGAATGGCTGCGCTAACTATCAGATTGTGCGGTGTCGGATTCATGCGGGGAATGCTACGGATGGAAAGCCCGGCGATCCTGTGCCTAATGGCCGCGATGGGGCTCCCGGCACCAAGGGTGAAGATGGCTGCCGTCAGTGCCAGCCTGGGGTAGATGATCCCAATAACGACGGGGGGGGAGGCGGCAGTAGCTGGTCAGGGGGCGCCCAAGCGGGGGGTAATGGCGGTAATGGTGCTCCCATTGGTACAGGACGCGGTCCTGCTGGGTGTTTTGACCTTAACTTTTGTAACGGCGCTTCAGCTCCTAATGGGCAGCCCGGCCAAAACGGTGCTACCACTGTCATGGGGCAGCCCGTAGGACTGGGCGGCGGGTCGGGTCAAGGCCAAAATATCTGTGCTAACTTCACTGATGCAGCGGGCTTTATCGGAGCCTTAGGGGGATGTCCGTCGGATGATCCGTTGCGCGGGGGCCAGCCTGGCACGGATGGGGCTAATGGCCGGGACGGAGCGGATGGTCAGCCCGGTAGCCCCGCTTTTACAGGAGGGTGGTTTATCCCTGGGAATGGGCAGGATGGCCAGCCTGGGGAGCATGGCGCGGGTGGAGGTGGGGGGGGGGGGGAGGGGGTGCGCTCGGCGGAATCCCTTATGATATTGCCTGCTTTCGCATAGACGATGGCTACACGAATAGTTCCGGTGGGGGCGGTGGTGGGGGTGGGGAAGGTGGGGAAGGTGGCCCTGGGGGCAAAGGCGGCGGTGGGGGCGGTGGGGCTTTTGCGCTCTTCCTCTGGAATAACGGCGCAAATGGGGTCATCCGAGACTGTCCCCTCACGGTGGGCCAGCCCGGCCAAGGGGCCCCCGGCTCGCCGGGGGGTTTAGGCGGACAAGGAGGGGCCGGCGGCTGCGGTGGTGGATGGATTGGCTCACCTTGTACCCGCTTCTGTGGCTCGCCGCCCCTTCCCAACAATAGCTGTGGGGCCGGCTGCCAAGGGGGATGGGGCGGCAACGGCGGAAAAGGCGGCAACGGCGGCAAAGGCGGAAAAGGCGGCGATGGCGCTGCAGGTATTGCTCAGCCCTTCTATCAAAACCTTGCCGGCCAACCCCCTACCCAAACCAACAGCTTCGTTCCCACCGAAACGCCTATTGCCGTGTCGGGCCTCGTCTGTACCCACTCGGAGGTCACCTTCACTGTGGAGAATGCCGACCCTCTCACTCAATATGAGTGGGGCTTCGGCGCTAATGCGCAGCCCATCTTCGGCTATGGTCCTACCGCTACTACGGCTTTTACTTCGGCCGGCTTTCATACTATCCTGCTGCGCGTGAATGCCGTGCCCTTCCGATACACCCTTTTTGCCTCCCCGCTCCAACCGGGGGTTATTCCCGATATTCAACCAGTGGGCAGTCTTCCCGTGTGTTTAGGCGCTACTGCTACCTTCCAAGCTAACCTCACCAATCCCGCCAACCGCTCCATTCTGGAATACCACTGGCAGCTTACAGGCCCTGTCTCGGATAATGTTTCATCGGCGACGGCTTCCACTTATACTACGCCCGCTTTGACCCAAACAGGTACTTATACCCTGTACTTGCGGGTACGCTCCGAGTGCTGCGGGTGGTCCTTACGCGATTCGCTCACTTTTCAGGTAGTGCCTTCGCAGACGATGACGGCGCAGCTTATCGCCGCGCCGCCTGCCGTATGTGCAGGCGAGCCTATCACCCTTACGGTAGTAGGCGGAAACCTTGGCGCTACGCCTACCTTCGTATGGCGTAAAAACGGCAGTCCCATTGCAGGCGCACCTAATGCCCCCACTTACACCGACCCTGCCCCCCAAAACGGCGATGTATATGAAGTCCAGGTCACTTCCAGCCTGGCCTGTATCAGCAATAACCCCCTCACTACTAACACGGTTACGGTGGTAGTGCATCCTCGTCCGCAGCTCGCTTGCACCTCGCCCCTGAGTGGGTATTTGGGGGCACCCGTAACCTTTACTATTGATGCTTCCAATGCTGGGCAGCTCCAAGGGCCTTTCTCTTACCAGATTGATTTAGGTAATGGCTTTTCGGTGACAGGTCAGTCGGCTACTTTGCCCGCCTCAGCTGCGGCTTCGTACGGAGGCGCAGGAACTTATACGGCTACTATTACCATGACCGACGCCAATGGCTGCTCGGCCTCTTGCCAGGTCACGGTGAATATCTCTGCGGCCCCGCCTCCTACGGCAGACTTTACTGCTGACAGGCAGGAGGGCTGTGACCAGCTCACGGTTACCTTCACCGCTACCCCCCCAGCAGACGAATACCGATGGGATTTTGGCGATGGCACCCCACCCCTTACCACTACCCAAAATCCCGTCCAGCATACTTACGCCCAGGTAGGCTTCTACACCGTGCGGCTGGAAGCCCGCTTCGGAGCTACCTGGGTCCCCGTGGAAAAGGTGCATTATATCCGAGTGTATCGTACCCCTTCCCCCCAGATTGGCGTGCTAAGCGCTATTTGTGAAAACCAGCCCGTGCAGTTTGGCGATATCGGTTCGGATGGATATAGCTGGCTGTGGGACTTTGGAGATGGAACCACCAGTACAGCCCCGGGCCCCCAGCATGTGTATGCTACCTCGGGTACCTATACCGTGACGCTTACTGCGTGGAGCCATAACCGCGTGTGTTCTACCACTGTGCAGACGCAGGTAGTAGTAGCTCGCCAGCCCCAAGCCAGTTTCAACCTCTCTCCTACGGAGGGGTGTCCTCCCTTTACGGTCACGCCGGAAAATACGTCTAATCCCTCGGGTGCGCCGGGCGTGTATTATATCTGGGTCTGGGGTGATGGCAGCCGGGATACGGTTTCTGCGCTTACGGCGCCCAGTCATACCTATACGCAGAGTGGTACCTTTACGCTGCAGCTGGTAGCGGTAAGCTCGGAAGGCTGCCGCGATACGGCGCAGGCGCAGGTGGTGGTACGTCCTCGGCCGCAGGCGGCTTTCTCGCCGCAGCAGGTGACCCAAACCCAGCCCAATACGCAAGTCTCCTTTACCAACCAATCCCAAGGCGCTGCCTCGTACTTGTGGGACTTTGGGAATGGCCAGACTACCACCGAAGCCCAGCCGGGGCCGGTGGATTTCCCCAATCCAGGCACTTATACGGTGCTGCTTATTGCCTACTCGGCCCAAGGTTGCCCTGACACGGCCCGAGGTATCGTCGTCATAGAGCCCGGCCTGGATATCTTCATCCCGAATATCTTTACCCCTAACGGCGATGGTATCAACGATGTATGGCAGATTCGTGCCACCCTATCCTATCAAGTATGGGTGTATGACCGCTGGGGCAACTTAGTCTTTGAGGGGGATAATACCCGGCTCTGGGATGGGCGCAAGCGCGGCGGAGGCGACTGCCCGGAGGGCGCCTATACCTACAAGCTTATTGCCAGGCTGCCGAACGGCCAGACCTTTACCCGTTCGGGTACCGTAACCCTTCTCCGCTGAGGCTATGGGCGCTGCACGAAGAGAGCCTGAGGGCTTATCGCCCGAGGAGAAGGCGGCTTTGCGCGAGACCATAGCAGAGCGCCGACAGGCTCGCCACTGGCAGAAAAATCCCGCTGCTGCCCAGGAGGCGGTAGAGTCGTATATCCGAACCTTGCCCCCTGCTGACCAGCAGCTCGCATGGAAGCTACATACCCTGGTGCAGCAGGTAGCCCCCGCCTTTCGGCCGCGCCTATGGTACGGCATGCCCGCTTATACCGATGTGCAGGGGCGAGTGGTGTGCTTTTTCCAGCCGGCCAGTAAGTTCAAAACGCGGTATGCAACGATAGGCTTTACGGATGCGGCCTTGCTGGATGAAGGGAACCTTTGGTCCGTAAGCTATGCGGTGCGTGAGATAGGGGACTCGGAAGAGATTTTCTTCCGAGAGAAGCTACAACGAGCGTTCAGCAGCGCCTCTCTTAAAAAGTAGGTTTAGAGAAAACCGTAACTTTGTCCCAGTTATGACCAATAGGGTACAAATTTTGGTTTTGAGACTTGCTCTGGTACTAAGTAATCTTTTGGCGCAGAATGTAGGTATCGGCACGAGCACACCTGTTTCCCGGTTGCATGTAGCAGGAACGAATGCTACCCTTACCGTAGGCCCCTTTGGTATAGGCCAGAGTGAGGGGCGGATCGTAGCCACAGGAAGTGCAGCAGAGATTTCATTTGTGAGGAGAACTCTTACCACTTGGCCTACTTCCCCTCAGCCTGGAGATAGATTCGCTTGGCATAATCCTGACGGTACTGCTCGCCTGTGGTCCAATGCCGACTTGGTATGGGTAACTGCGGGGGGTTATGTGGGCATAGGGACTTCGCCTGGGGTGCCGTTGCACGTGCGGAAGGATGCACCTGCTTCTCAGCCTACCGCAGCTTTCTTGAATGCGAGCGGCGTAGGAGTATACATAGGCCACATAAGTGGCACAGGTACCTATGGCTCTGTACAAGGTAGGAATGGCGGTTCCTCCGCAAACCTTATTCTCCAAGAAAATGGAGGGCTTGTAGGCATAGGAATCAATACCCCCCAAGTAAAGCTCCATGTTGTAGATGTGATTGAGGCTTCCGCACCTGACTATAATCAAAAATCGGCTTCTATTACTGGAGACGGATCCGTGGAGCTTCTGCGTAACCCAAACTCGGGTGCATTGCCTTGTACTGGTGTATGGGGTTATATTGATTTTAAGAACCTTCGTTCAGATGACCATGATGGGCGTATCCTATATGGGGATGGCCCCTGTTCCCCGAGCACTCCTCCGACAGAGGGTTTTTACTTTCTGAGAGGGCTAAATGGGCAATCCTCCATAGGGACCTACACCAGCACAGGCTGGGGACATTCCTCGGATGGTCGTCTTAAGACAGATGTACATCCCCTCTCTGGCGCCTTAGAGCGGGTTATGCGTTTGCGTCCTGTGTATTTCCGGTGGAAAAATGAACCTCATCAACGACAAGTGGGATTTATTGCGCAAGAGGTAGCCGACGTTTTTCCGGAGGTAGTTTCGCAGGTGGAGGATACCTATGTGCTCTACCACGGAAGCTTGACAGCGCCATTAGCGGGCGCCATTCAGGAGCTATATCAGATTATCGAAGCCCAGCGTGAGGAGATCCGGCAACTCAAAGCGCGCATAGAAGCTTTGGAGCGGAGTAGATAAGAGCTCCCGCTTTTGGGGTTGAAGGCTTTTACACCGCCACCGGTGCAGGTAGCGCCGGATGATGCTGGTAGTTCAGGAGGGTAACATCTTCCGGGGTAAAATCATCCAGCTCTCGCTTGAAGGGATTTAGAGCGATTTGAGGGAGAGGATACGGTGTGCGACTAAGCTGAATGCGCGCCTGCTCCTCATGGTTTCGGTACAAATGCACATCCCCTAAGGCAAATACCACCCGATGCGGCGTATAGCCTGTACAGTGAGCTACCAGATGAAGCAGGAGGGCATACGAGGCCACGTTGAACGGTAGGCCCAAAAACACATCGGCGCTGCGTTGATACACTTGGATAGATAGCCGCTGGCTGTCTGGCTCAGCATAAAACTGGAAGAGCACATGACAAGGGGGCAGTTTCATCTCTGGCAGCTGGGCTACGTTCCATGCGGAGACGAGGAGGCGGCGGCTGTAGGGGTTTTCGCGCAGGCTCCGAATCACAGCACCCAGTTGGTCGTAGGCTTCGCCCTTGTAGCCGGGCCAGCGCCGCCATTGATACCCATAAATCGGCCCTAATTCCCCCGCTTCATCCGCCCACTCATCCCAAATCGTCACCTGGTGCTCATGAAGATAACGAATATTCGTTTCCCCCCGCAAAAACCAAAAAAGCTCAAACAAAATGGACTTGAAATGCACCTTCTTGGTGGTCAAAAGCGGAAATCCCTCCGACAGATCCACATCCAGCTGTACCCCAAAAAGCCCACGGGTACCTACGCCGGTCCTATCCATGCGGACGGGGGCGCTAAGGAGACGCTCCAGCAGAGAGAGATAGGCCCTTTCGTAGCGGCTCATATGTCAATAGTACAACAAATCTTGTGCCATTTTTTCCGCTATTTTTTCACAGGCCTCGCAGCCATTCAGGCACGCTGAGCTTTTCCCCCAAATAGAAGCGCACTTGGCTCATAGGAAGCCGAATCTGCTCCAGCGTATCGCGGTCTCGCACCGTCACGGTTTCCTCTTCAAGGGTCTGGCCATCTATGGTGAGGCAAAAAGGCGTACCCTTGGCATCATAGCGCCGATACCGCCGCCCGATGGAGTCTTTTTCTTCATAGGCTACCATAAAGTAAAACCGCAGCTCTTCATACAGCTTGCGGGCTTTTTCTATAAACTCGTCTTTACGCACCAGCGGGAAAATCGCCACAGGAATCGGCGCCAAAATAGGGTGTATTTTCAGTACGGTGCGCAGTTCTTGGCCGCCTTCGGCGGTGGGCGCCATCTCTTCGGTATATCCTTGCGCTAAGTGAGCCAGGACCAACCTATCCAAGCCCACAGAGGTCTCTATCACATAGGGGATGTACGATTCGCCCAAGGCTTCGTCGTAGTACTCCAGTTTTTTGCCGCTGTATTGGGCGTGGCGGGAGAGGTCGTAGTTGGTGCGGGAATGGATGCCTTCCAGCTCTTTGAAGCCGAAGGGAAACGCAAACTCAATATCGGTAGCCGCGCGGGCATAATGGGCCAGGTGTTCGTGGTCTTTGAAACGGAGGTTTTCGGGGCGCAGGCCCAAGTGCTGGTGCCAGCGCATGCGTTTTTCCTTCCAGTACGCGTACCATTCGTCTTCGGTGCCCGGCCGCACGAAAAACTGCATCTCCATCTGCTCAAACTCCCGCATCCGAAAAATAAACTGCCGCGCCACAATCTCATTCCGAAAAGCCTTACCTATCTGAGCAATCCCGAAGGGTATTTTTTGCCGGGCCGTTTTGAGTACCAGGGGGAAATCTACGAAAATGCCTTGGGCGGTCTCGGGTCTTAGGTAGATTTCTAAGGCTTCGTCGGCGATGGCGCCCAGCTGCGTGGAAAACATGAGGTTGAACTGGCGTACAGGGGTCCATTCGGTGGCTCCGCTTTCGGGACAAGGGATTTTTTCTTCTTGGAGCAGGGTAGTGAGGGCTGCCCAATCCCGCGCAGAAAGGGCCGCAGCGAGTTTTTGGCGCAGGGTCTGGGCGCGCACATAATCTTTGTGCGCCTGCAACTGCTCTTCTATGGCCTCGGGGGGAAGGCCTGCTTTGCGGGCTTTCTTCTCTACTTCCTTGCGCGCGCGCTCTTCTAATCGCTGGGCGTAGTCTTCTATAAGGGTATCTACCCGGTAGCGCTTTTTGGAAACTTTATTATCCACAAGCGGGTCATGAAAGGCTTCTACATGGCCGGAAGCCTCCCATACGCGCGGATGCATGAGTATAGCGGCATCTAAGCCTACGATATTTTCATGCAGCTGCACCATCGCCCGCCACCACAGTTCTGCGATTCGCCGTTTTAGTTCTACGCCTAAGGGACCATAGTCGTAGATGCCCCCTATCCCTTCGTAAAGCTCACTCCCGGGATAAATAAAGCCTTGCTCCTTAGCAAAGGCTGCCAGTTTGGTCAGGTCTATGGCCATAAATGTGTGTTATAGGTAAGCTTTTCGTAGGTAGGGTTGTAAGACTTCGGGCACGCGAATGCGTCCATCGGGCAGTTGATGGGTTTCTAAAATAGCCGCGACGATGCGCGGCAGCGCCAGCGCACTCCCATTGAGGGTATGCACCAGCTCGGTACTTTTACCTTTGCGGTAGCGAAGTTTCATGCGGTTAGACTGGAAAGTCTCAAAGTTGCTGATAGAACTCACTTCCAGCCAGCGCTGCTGGGCAGGACTCCACACCTCCACATCATACGTCTTGGCCGAAGCAAAACTCATATCCCCCCCACATAAAAGCACCGTCCTAAAGCTAAGCTCTAACTTTTCCACCAGCCCTTGTACGTAGTGACGCATTTCTTCCAGCACGGTGTACGAATCTTCGGGCTTGACTATTTGCACAATCTCCACTTTGTCAAACTGATGCAGGCGGTTGAGCCCCCGCACGTCCTTCCCATACGAACCCGCTTCGCGCCGAAAACACGGCGAGTACCCGCAAATCTTTATAGGGAGTTGGCTTTCTTCCAGGATCTCCCCGCGGAAGTAGTTGGTAAGGGGCACTTCGGCGGTGGGGATAAGGTAAAGTTCGTCTAAGGGGATGTAATACATCTGGGCGTCCTTGTCGGGGAGCTGTCCTGTGCCAAAAGCAGTATCGGTATTCACCAGGAAGGGGGCCTCCATCTCTATGTAGCCGGCTTTTTCGGCTTCCTCCAAGAAAAACTGAATGAGGGCGCGTTGGAGCTTCGCGCCATCGCCTACATAAAAGGGAAAGCCCGACCCCGTGACCTTAGCGCCCCGTTCAAAGTCGATAAGTCTGCGCTTTTCGGCCAGCTCCCAGTGAGGCAGGCGCCCATCGGGTGGCAAAGGCGGACGGTCATTTTGATAAACGACTACATTATCTGCTGCTGAACGCCCCTCTGGTACTGAGGGATGGGGTGGATTAGGCAGGCGTATGAGAATCTCTTCCAGTTTAGCTTCGGCATCCTTGAGCTTTTGTTCGGTGGATTGGAGCTCTTCTTTGAGGGCAGCGCTTTGGGCTTTGAGGGCTTCGGCTGGGTGGGGGTTTTGGGTACGCATGGCTTCGCCGATAGCGCGGGCAAGCTGGTTGAGTTGGGCGCGGGTGTTGTCTATGGCTTTTTGCAGGCGGCGCCGCTCCTCATCGTAAAATAATACCTGCTGCACCAGCGGGCCCGCATCCATGCCTTTCTTGGCTAAAGCCGCGATAACCTCCTCCGGTGCTTCCCGCAAGCGAGGCAACGGTATCATGGGCTGCAAAGTTAGCGCCGGGGCCCGCACCCTTGGAGAGAAGGTGTATTTTTGCTTTATGGCCAAAAGTGGGTGGGTAATAGGGGGCCTTATAAGCTTCTTCGGGCTCTGGGCGCAGGAGGTTTTTTATGGGGATTTGCGGTTTCGGGTGGCGCCGCCGGCCCGTACCTTAGCCGCTCAAGTAGAGTGGCACTTCCAAAACTTCCAGGGGCAGGAGATGGCCTGGGACTTGGGGCCCGGCTTAGAGATAGATACGCTGGCCGCCTCCGTGGGAGTAGATACCTTTTGGCGAGATACCGCCGCCCGCAAGGTATATGTGCGCTTCTCGGTGCCTTTGCAAGGCGAGCCGGCCTGGATACGCGTGACCTACCACGGAGAGCCGCGCAGCTCCGGCTTCGGTTCCTACGAAGTACAGAAACACGCCACAGGCTGGTGCCTCTGGACCCTCTCGCAACCTTATGGCGCGCCCGATTGGCTCTTTTGCCGAGATGGCCTCTCCGACAAAGTAGATTCTTTAGACATCCTTGTCAGCACGCCAGCGGAGTTATTGGGAGTAGCTAACGGCCGACTAATACAAGACAGCATAGACGTACAGGGGTGGCGCCATAGGAGCTTCCGACATCGGTACCCTATCGCGGTGTATCTTATTGCTTTTGCTGCTTCTAACTACGTAGTGCAGGAGTTTCCCGTGCAGACGCCTTATCATACTTTTACCCTGCGAAACTATGTTTTTCCACAAGATACGGCCGCTGCTCGGCAGCTTTCGCAGCAGTTTATTCCGTACATATCTTGGTTAGAAGAACGCATAGGGCCTTATCCGTTTGCCTCGGAGGATTATCAGCAGGTTCAGATAGGCTGGGGGGGCGGGATGGAACACCAGACGGTGACTTTTTTTTGGGCGTTATACGCTGGAGCTGTGGGCGCATGAACTGGCCCATCAGTGGTTTGGCGACTGGGTCACCTGTGGGAGCTGGCACGATATCTGGCTCAATGAATCTTTTGCGACTTACTTAGGGGCACTGGCTTACGAAGCCGTAGCTCCACAATGGTGGCCGGTGTGGCGTAAAGGAGCTATTCTGCGCGCTTGGCAAGACACTCTCCACACCATATGGGTCGACGACACCTCCGATTTCCGTCGTATCTTTCTATACGAGACCACTTACCTGAAAGGCGCGTTGGCCCTGTATACCCTGAGGCTGTATGTAGGCGATTCGCTCTTTTGGGGAGCCTTGCGTAGGTATTTGGACACCTATGCCCGTGGGTTTGCAAAAACTGGAGATTTTATCACAGCCACGGCCCCTATTTTGTCAGAAAGAATAGCTCAAAGCTTTGTAGAGAGCTGGATATATACGCCGCATTTTCCTCGCCTACGCATTACATGGATAGACGGTAAGAGCGCACAAGTAGAAAGCTTTACAGCTTATCCTATGCGAGTTCTTGGCAAAGTGCGGTATGTATCTTCGTTTGAGGAAGAGCGCGGCGTAGACCTTTTGTCGCTTTCGCAGGTGCAGTCTTTCTCCGAGGGGGTGTTTGCATGGGTCTTGGACCCGGATACGCTTTTGCCTTTTTGGGGGGTGCGTCAGGCAGCTCCGCTCCCGGAAAAAGCCCGGGTAGGCCCTAATCCTTTTACTACTTCGTTATACGTGTGGGCAGCGGATTTGCAACGAGCTACACTTTACGATACAAAAGGACAAAAGGTAGCGGAGTGTATTCCTTTGCAAAAAGACAGCCCCTTACGGTGGGAGCTTTCCTCTCTTCCAGTAGGTGCCTATTGGCTCCTTGTAGAACAGCGCCAGGGGGACTCGGTGCATCTCCTCCTCAAAGTATCTCCTTAAGGCTTGCATTTTTCTGAGAGTTTGTTCGTAACTTTGTGATATGCAAAACGTTAGTATAGGACAGCTCTGGAGCACCGCTTGGGAGCGGTTTAAGGTCCACTGGGTTGGGGGCATAGGTATTCTTGTTGTAGGGATTATTCTAAGCATAATACCTTTGATTGGGCCTATTTTTAGTCTTGCTATTGGTCCAGTATTGATAAGTTATGGTCTCAGAGCGTTGATCTCCTCCCAGAGCCTTCCATTTGGGCAGTATTTTCCCAGTTTGGGGGCTGTTTTCAAGGTCATAGTAGGAAATATACTTATTAGTCTCCCGGGGGCTATCGTGTACATAGTAGGTTTGGGTAGTATGATTATGCCAATATTATCAGGTGATGGCTACTCGGAGGACTTTGACACAGGCATAGGAGGAACAAGCTTGTTTATTCTGGTTTTGGGATTTATCCTTTTGGTGGGAGCTCAAATACTGTTTTATACTTATCCGCTTTGGATTATAGATAAAAGCTATGGGATTTTTGAGGGATTGGGTGCAGCCGCTCGCCTGAGCATGAATAATATAGGGCAGATAGTGGTATTCTTGCTGAGTGCAATGGGTATCAACATTTTAGGAGCTATCCCTTGTGGAATAGGGTTATTGGTGACTGTGCCCATGACGGTGATAGCTACTGCCGGGCTGTATAAGGGCTTGATAGGGGAAGCTGCGTCGCAAGGAAAGCAGGGCGCGTAAGGTCTTACTCATACGCTCGGCGGCCAGCCTGGCCCTCGTAAAACTGCATAAAAGCCCGGTTGACTTGGATATAGCCGCCGGGGGTGGGGTAACTCCCGTGAAGTACTAATCTCCCCGATGTTGAGGGAGGGCTTTGGGGGTAATCAGTGCTTCTTTCTCGGCAGGCTCCCATAGGCTCTACACAGAACGGCGCCATAAGGCTTATGCACACCTGCTTCTCAGGGTATCTCCCTATGTCTCGTTTTTTCTTGAGGTTTGCTCTTAACTTTACAGTATGCAAAGCAGTGATTTAGTAACGCTTTGGAAGACCGCTTGGGAGCGGTTTAAGGGCCACTGGGGAGCTGGTGTAGCTATTTCTTTTTTCAATATTCTTTGGGTTCTCATACTTGTGTGGCACAGGTATCTACTCATAATCACACCTGTGTTTGTTCTGATTTTTTATGTATTTTTGGCAAATTATGGCCTAATTGCGTGGAATTACTCAGGTTCTCTTTCATTTAGGCAGTATTTTCCCAGCTTAGAAGCCTTTTTTAAGGTTATAATGGGGTTTATTCTTTTCACTCTGCTTGCTATTGCATATTCTCTGGATGAGATATATTCCAGAGAGGATTCTACGGGGAGGGATAATGGAAATGAGTTGTATTTTGGGGAGGATTCTACGAGGGCGACAGCCAGGGTAAGTGGTATTTTCAAGAGGATCCTATGGAGGCGATTGGCCATGGTGAGTGGTATGTTCAGGAAGATTCTATGGGGG